>CAVPQM010000021.1:0-359997 GCA_963707555.1 uncultured Actinomycetota bacterium | reverse complement strand
CACCTCGATCGGCAGGTCCGGATCGAGCTGCTGGTACCCGACGGCGACCAGGTGGGTCTGGTCCTGGCTGTGGTCGTCACCGACGATCACGCTGGTGATCGACGGGCGGAAGTCGTCCGGGATGCGGTCCAACACCTCGGCCAACGTCGTCGCTGCGTTGTACGCCACGACAAGGATGCCGATTCGCTTGGGTCTCACACATTTCCTCCGTCGTCGACGGGGCGAGGCTACAGCGCGTCTACCATCCGGACATGTACCGCCCCGGCTCCGCGAACGACCAGGTCCCGGCCCTGTGATCGAGGGGGTTCCGGCCCTGTGAGCGGCGACGTCGCGGCGCCCAGCGCCGGCGATCGGATCGAGTCGGAGCGGCCGCTGGTGGCCGGTCGGGCGCACTATCCGGCCCTCGACGGCTGCCGTGCACTGGCCGCGATCGGCGTGCTCGTCACCCACGTCGGGCTGCTGAGCGGCTACATCACGCGTACGCCGGGCATCGGCCCGTACCTGGCCCGTATGGACGTCGGCGTGTCGATCTTCTTCGTGCTGTCCGGCTTCCTGCTGTACCGACCGGTGGTCGCGGCACGCTTCGAGCAGCGTCGCATGGCGGGTGTCGGCGACTACGCCCGACGCCGTGTGCTGCGGATCTTCCCGGCCTACTGGGTGGCACTCACGATCGTCGCATTCGTCATGCGCGCCCCGGCGTTCTTCGAGCCGCACAGCATCGTGTCGCACTACCTGCTGCTGCAGGTCTACGACCCCCGGCAGCTCGTCGGTGGGCCCATCCAGCAGTCCTGGTCCCTGGCGACCGAGCTCGCGTTCTACGTGTTCGTCCCGTGCTGGGCGTGGCTGATGTCGCGCCGCCCGCGCGTCGCCCGGGACCAGCTGCGCGTCGAGGTGATCGCCCTGGTCGCACTGCTGGTCGCCTCGACCGCCGCGAACCTGATGCTGGTGCGCATGGGTGTCCAGGACTCGACGTTCGCCCAGCTCGGCACCTGGCTGCCCTTCCGCATCGGCGACTTCGTGCCGGGCATGCTGCTCGCCGTCGCCACGGCCTGGATCTCCCACCGCGGGCTCAGCCTTCCGGACTGGTTGCGCGGCGCCCCGTTCACCCTCGCCTGCTGGGCCGGTGCGGTCGTGGTGTTCTGGTTCGTGTCGACGCAGCTCGATCTGCCCATGTTCCCGACCTTCACCCCGGCGCAGGCCTTCGCGGTGCGCATCCTCTACGTGGTGGTCGCCGCACTGATCGTCGTGCCCGCCGTGCTGGCCCGCTCCGACCGCGGCCCGTCGCGCTGGGCGTTCGCCAACCCGGTGATGGTCTGGCTCGGCCTGGTCTCGTACGGCATCTACATCTGGCACGAGGCCTGGCAGGACGTCTACCTGCGGTGGACCGACCAGCCCGCGCTCGAACTCGAGCTTCGTCGGCATGATGGTGTTCACCGTGGTCACCACGCTCATCTGCGCGGCGGTCAGCTGGTACGTGATCGAGCGCCCCGCCATGGCCTGGGGTGTGCGGCTCTCCGCGGAGCGTCGCCGATCAGGCACGGATCCGGTCGCACAACGGGGTCGCTGACCCCTCGGCGTCGACCGACACCACGTCGTCACCCACGGGTTCGAGCGCACCCTCGGGCAGGTCGATCTGCACCCGGAGCAGCTCGGTGTCCGGGCCTGTGACCACCACGTTGTCGGTCCGTCGGTCGAACGCGACGTCGAGGGGCGTCGTCGAGCTGTCCGGCAGCTCGAACTCGGCACCGACCAGCGACCGCTGCACGCCGTCGGGGCGGTCGACCTCGACGACGAGACGCACCCGATCGTCCCCGAGCGGTTCGAGCACGAGCCGTGCACCGTCCCCGCCGGTGCCGAGCAGCGTCACCGGGGCGTCGAGCGACCCGTCGCGGGTCACCTCCAGGTGCAGGCCATCCTCGGGCGCTCCGCTCTCGATCAGGTACCAGATGGTGCCGTTGCTGCGGTACAGGGCGTCGCAGTCCCCCACGATCGCCAGCCGGCCGACCCGTTCGGCCGGTGGCAGCTCGTCGGTCGACGCGACCTCGACGATCTCGAAGCTGCCGCCGAGCCGTTCCTGCAGGCGCAGCCACGCGGCGCGGTCGATCTCGGTCACTCCCGGCGACACCTCGAAGCCGTACTGGAGCGCCATGCCGACGTGGGCGGCGACGGTCCACAACGAGGTGACGACCAGGACGGTCACCCCCGCGATCACCGCGGGACGCCGCCGTCGCTGCGCAGGTCCATCGTCCGGAGCACCGCCAGGCCCGACCTCCGGGGCAGCGATCGCGCCGAGTGCGGTGAGGCCGACCAGGCCGGTGAGCACAGCGACCGGGAACAGGTCGGTCAGGTAGCGCTGGGCGATGTAGCCGAACACGACGATGACGGCGCCGCCGATCGCGGCGCCGAGCACGGGGATCCGCATCGCCGCGAGTCGCTCCGGGGCATCGTCGGTCGTGGTGGCGCGCCGGGCGGCCCTGCGGAGTGCACGGCGCGGTGCCACGAGCACGACGGCTCCGAACAGCCCGGCGAGCAGCAGCATCGGCTGGCTCGAGGGGACGCTGGCGGACCAGTCGAGCTCGGCGAAGACCGCGTTGCCGAGGACCGCGGGTCGGGTCGAGGGGAAGCCGAGGAACGGGAAGGCGCTGCGCAGCCCGATCGCGTCGGGTCGCACGACCTGGGCCAGGACCGACGGCGCGTACTGCAGCCCGAACAGGGAGTTGCCGTTGGCGGCGAGCGCCTCCTGGCGGGCCACGTCGGTGGCGACGAGCGCCTGGCGGTCGAGCGGCACGCTGAACGGCGAGCCGAACCTGGCCTGGTTCACGCCGGCGTACAGCACGACCGAGAGCAGCACGCCGACGACGATCACCACGAGCGACGCGACGGGCGCGGTCGTGGAGCGGGCGGGTGACCACCCCGAGATCCGCTCGATCGGCGTCGGTTCGCCGTCGGAGGGTGCATCGGTGGCGGCGGACCGGCGGGTGACCAGGGCGACCAGCAGGCACAGCGAGGCGAGGCCGAGCGCGGCGATCGGTGCCAGTCCGATCGAGGTGCGGGTGTTGAGCGTCAGCCCCGCGAGCACCACCGCCGGCACCAGCGTCGCGAACCCGCGACCGCGCCGGGTGCCGTCGAGCCAGTACATGAGCAGGGTGAGCGACGCGAGGCACAGCGCGGATCCCCAGACGAGCGCCTCGTGGTACACCCACGCCTTCGAGGCCAGGAACAGCAGCGAGCCGCCTCCGATGCCGAACGTCGCGACCGCGGTGCACACCGCCTCGAGGCGGCCGAGCGGCGCGGCGCCGCGGACCGTGCGGCGCAGCAGCCATCCGGCGGCGACCACCGAGGCCATGGCCGCCACGAACCCGAGCATCATCGAGACCCCGGTGAGGCGGCCGTCGAAGCGGTCGGTCACCGCGAGCAACGGCAGGCGCACCAGCGTCGGTGTGATGCCTTGGTAGATGTGGGTCTTCTCGCCGATGCGGAAGCCCTCGAACCCGGGGATGTCCGGGTCGACGTCGATGTGGCCGTCCAGGAGCGCCCGGGCCTGGCCGTCGTAGAAGTTGCCGAGCAGGTCGCGGTCCAGCAGGCCATCGCGGTCGGCCTGCAGGACCAGGACGAACACGATCGTCGCCAGCGCGGCGCCCAGGCCCGCGGCGAACAGGAATCGACGGCGGACGTCGTTCACAGGGCAGTCCTCTGGTCGGTGGCGCCGACGGCGCTCTGCGGGTCATCGGGCGGCGGGTCGTCGGGCGGCCGGTTGCGGGGCAGGGGGTCCGCGGCGTCACGGTCGTCGTCGATCCGGTCACCGGTCACTCGAACCGCCGCGAGCGCAGCCAGCAGCGCGAGCGAGGCGGCGATCGGGATCTTGAAGCGCTGGTCCCCGAACGAGAGCGCCGGGACCGCGATGCACCCCAGCGCGATCGCCACGGTCGACAGTCCGACCAGCGTGGAGCGCTCCGCAGGAACACGACGGCTGCTCCAGCGGTCGCGCAGCACGAGCACGGCCCCGACGGTCGCCGCGAGCGCGACGAGCCAGTAGTAGACGTCGCTGGCCCAGCGCAGCGTGGTGCGGACACCGTCGGACAGGTGCGGGTCCTGCCCGTAGGACTCCCAGGCGCGTAGTCCGTCGTGGTCGCCGTCGAAGGTGGCGGCGAGCTTGCCCCACGTCAGCGCGGGCAGGCTGCCCGGGTGATCCAGGATCCACTCGACGGCCCGGCCGCGCAGCTCGCCGTCGCGCTCGACCTCGATGTCGATGCCGTCGACGTAGCGCTGTTCGGTGGCGCAGTCCTCGGGGATCGCGAACCCTCCCCGTGCGCCGTCGTGGAACCCGATGCAGAGGTTGTCGCCGGTGTTCGTGCCGAACGGGACGAACGCGTCCATCACCACCAGGTTGCGGATCGACCACGGGACCACCGCGACGAGGACCCCGACCACGAGCAGTCCTCCGACGCGCAGCGCGTCACGTACGCGCCCGGCGAGCAGCCAGGCGAGTGCCACGGCGGGCACGATCACGAGTGTGGATTGGGGGCGGATCCAGGTGCACAGGGCGGTGCAGACCACGACCACCGCGGTGCTGGCCGTGGTGGCCCCTCCGGAGGTGCGCGCCGCGGTCCACGTGAACAGCGCGGCGAGCAGCGTGCACAGGAACGCCAGGAAGAGCGTCTCGCTCAGGATCACCGCGGTGTGCAGCACCAGGTTCGGCCACAGCGCCATCACCATGCCGGCACCGACGCCGATCGCGGTGCCAAGGTCCCGCCCGTTGCGCCAGGTCGCACCCGTGGGGGCCAGCTGGCGGCCGGCGACGACGAGGGCAGCACAGGCGACGCCACCGAGCAGCGCCTGCACCAGGCCGATGATCAGGACCCTCTGGTCCGCCAGTCCGAACAGGGTCGCCACCCGTTCCACCGCGCCGACGAAGAACGGGTAGCCCGGGGGGTAGTAGGCGGTCGGATTGCCGAGCAGCGACGTGTAGCCCTGCCCCGTGGCGATGCCCTCGCCGGAGTGCAGGTAGATGAGCGGATCCGTCACACCGAGCGGTTCGCGCGAGGCGAACACCACCCAGATCAGGCGCAGGAGCGCTGCGAACGCCCCGACGAGAGCGGGGGCCGCCATCGGTCGTGATCGCCACGGCGTCGGATCGGCCTCCACGGCGGCGAGAGTACCGGACGCGCCGGAACCCGCACGGGACCGCGCCGGCGCGCGACGCACCTCCGGACCCCGAGCCTCCCGACCCGCGGCACTATGGTCGTGGCTTCCGATGGCCGCGACCGATCCCCCGAGCGACACGGCCACCGAGCCGGATCCCAAGCCGTGGTGGCGCCGTCGACCACATCCCGGCGTGGTGCTGTTGGTCCTGGTCAGCTACGTCCCACTGCTGCTGACCCGTCCCGGCCAGGTCGGCGCCGACACCAAGACCTACCTCTACCTCGACCCGGCGCGACTGCTGGCCCGAGCGCCCTACATGTGGGACCCGAACGTGGGGCTCGGCACCGTCACCCACCAGAACATCGGCTACCTCTGGCCGATGGGCCCCTACTACTGGTTGATGGAGTCGATCGGTGTGCCCGACTGGGTCGCCCAGCGACTCTGGCTCGGCTCGATCATCCTCGCGGCGGGACTCGGCGTGCGGTGGATGCTCAAGGAGCTGCACTGGAGCACCTCGGGCGCCACGGTGGCGGCGTTCGCGTACGCCCTCAGCCCCTACCTGCTCGACTACGGGGCACGCATCTCGGTGATCCTGTTGCCCTTCGCCGGGCTTCCGTGGCTGATCGGGCTGTCGGCCCGGGCACTGCGTCGACGTGACTGGGCGACCCCGGCGATCTTCGCGCTGGTGACCCTCACCGTCGGCGGCGTCAACGCGACCTCGCTGCTACTGGTGATGATCGGGCCGCTGATGTGGTTCGTGTACGCCACCTTCGTCGAGCGAGAGGTCCGATTCGGCCAGGCCGTCGGCACCGCGCTGCGCATCGGGGTGCTCACCCTGGTCACGTCGTTGTGGTGGATCGCAGGCCTGGCGGTCCAGGGCTCCCACGGCATCTCGATCCTGCGCTACACCGAGACCTACGAGACGGTCGCCAACGCGTCGCTCGCGCCCGAACTGGTCCGCGGCCTGGGGTACTGGTTCTTCTACGGCAGCGACGGGCTGGGCGCCTGGACCGAGTCGTCGGTCGGGCTGATCGAGACCGTGCCGCTGCTGGTGCTGTCGTTCCTGATCCCCGGTCTGGCGATCGTGTCGGGGCTGCTGACGCGCTGGCGTCACCGGGTGTTCTTCGCCTCGATGGTGGTGGTCGGGCTGGTGGTCGCGGTGGGTGCGCACCCCTTCGAGTCGCCGTCGCCGTACGGGGCGCTGTTCAAGGCGTTCACCTCGGGCGACCTGGGTCTCTCGTTCCGTTCGACGCCTCGGGCGGTGCCGCTGATCGCCCTGGGCCTCGCAGTGTTCCTGGGCGCCGGCGTGGGCGCGCTGAGCCGTCTCCGACCGAACTGGCACCGCGTGCTCGCCGGCGGTCTGATCGTGCTGATCTGCATCAACCAGGTGGCGCTGTTCCGCGGACAGCTGGTCGACCGGAACCTGCTCCGTGACGAGGAGGTCCCCGCCTACTGGCGCGAGGCGGCGGCCGCCATGGACGCGGGTGACCGAGACACCCGCGTGCTCGAGATCCCGGGCATCGACTTCGCCGCCTACCGCTGGGGCAACAGCGTCGACCCGATCACCCCCGGGCTCACCGACCGTGAGTACGCAGCGCGGGAGCTCATCCCCTACGGCTCCCCGCCCTCTGCGAACCTGCTCAACGACATCGACCTGCCGTTCCAGTCAGGCCGCGTCGATCCCGCGGCGATCGCCCCGCTCGCACGCATCCTCGGTGTCGGCGACATCGTGCTCCGCGCGGATCTGCAGTTCGAGCGGTATCGGACACCTCGTCCGCGCCAAACCTTCGCAGAGCTGCTCGCCGCGCCGGGGCTGGCCGCGCCGGTCGGCTTCGGCGACCCGGTGCCGAACGAGGCGAGCGAGGACCTGCCCCTCGACGACGAGATGTCGTTCTCGATCCCGTCGACGGCGCAGGATCCGGCGCCGGTCACGCTCTTCGGTGTCGAGGACCCCCGCCCGGTGCTGCGGACGACCTCGGCGCTCGCTCCGACCGTGCTCGCCGGCAACGGCGCGGGCCTGGTCGCCCTGGCCTCGATCGGTCGGCTTCCCGCAGATCGACCGGTGTTCTACAGCGCGTCGTTCGCGGACGACGCCGACGCCCTGCTCGCCCTGGTCGACGAACCCGACGCCGAGCTCGTGGTCACCGACACCAACCGCCGCCAGGGTCGCCGCTGGGGCGCCGTGCGCGACAACGACGGCTACACCGAGCGCGTCGGCGAGGAGCCGCTCGTCGACGACGCCACCGACAACCGCCTCGAGGTGTTCCCCGACGAGACCGACGACCACCGCACCGTGGTCGAGCAGCTCGGCGGCACCACCGCGGCCGCGTCGCGCTACGGCAACGGCGTGACCTTCACCGGTTCGGACCGTGCCGCGAACGCCGTCGACGGCGATCCGGCCACGGCGTGGCGCGTCGCAGCGTTCGACGACGCCGTCGGCGAGTTCATCGAGCTCGATGTCGACGAGCCCCTCACCACCGACCACCTGGACCTGCTCCAGGTGCAGGGCGCGAAGAACCGCCACATCACCACCGTCGAGCTCAGCTTCGACGACGGCGACCCGGTGTCCGTCGATCTGTCCGAGGCGTCACGCGGTGGCGAGGGGCAGCGGATCGACATCGGCGAGCGCACCTTCTCCCGTCTGCGGATCACGATCACCGGGACCGATCCCGCCGATCGCGCCAGCTGGAAGGGCATCTCCGACGTCGGGTTCGCCGAGATCGGCATCGACGGCCTGGAACCGGTCGTCGAGGTCGTCCGTCCGCCGGTCGACCTGCTCGACACGGTCGGCGAATCGTCCCTCGAGCGTCCGCTGACGTACCTCTTCACCCGTCGTGCCGCGAAGGCCACCGATGTCATCGCGATCGACGAGGAGCCCACGATGCGCCGCTGGGTGATCGGCCCGGTCGACCGCCGCTTCACCCTCTACGGCACGGCTCGGGTCGACGTGCGCCTCGACGATGCCGCGCTCGACACCCTGTTCGGGCACCGTGACGCTGCCGCCGGCGGGGTCACCGCGACGTCCTCGGCCCGACTGCCCGGCGCGCCCGCTGCCCGGGCGTCCTCGGCGGTCGACGGCGACCCCGACACCGCCTTCCAGAGCCCGCTCGGCGGTGGCGTCGGCACGGTGCTCGAGTTCACCTATCCCGAGCCGGTCACCGTCGACGATCTGCAGATGGACGTCCTGGCGGACGGTCGTCACTCGGTGCCCGACGCGGTGAGCGTCTCGGTCGACGGCGCCCCCGCGGTGCGACACCAGCTCGAGGGGGTCTCCCTCGGTGACGGCGAGCCTCGCGACACCACACGGACCCTCACGGTCCCGACCGGGGAGCTCACCGGCGCCACGTTCACGATCACGGTCGACTCGGTGGTCGAAGCCGACTCGTCGGACTGGTTCGGCGGCGCACGCACCGTCATGCCGATCGGCATCGCCGAGATCGGCCTGCCGGCCGTCGAGGCCCCGCCCGCCGACACCCCGCTCGACTCCCGTTGTCGCACCGATCTGGTCACGATCGACGGCGTGCCGGTCGGCGTGCGACTCGACGGCACCGTCGGCGCCGCTGCCGCCGGTGACCCGCTCGACCTGCGGGCCTGCGACACCGCCGACGGTGTGGCGGTCCCGTCGGGCCAGGTCCTGCTCGAGACCCACGGCGCACCCGACGTCGACGTCGACGTGGTCGCCCTGTCGTCCGCCGCCGGCGGCGCGGCAGGCACCGACACCCTCGAGACCCCTCTCGACGACGGCCCCGCGCCGCCGACGACCGCGACGGAGCGAACGGGCCGCAATGCCTACCGAGTCGACGTCAGCGACGCGGATCAGGCCTACTGGGTCGTGCTCGGACAGAGCTTCGGACCCGGCTGGACGGCACACACCGTCACAGGCGACGGGGGCGACGGCGTCGACCTCGGCGAGCCGACGCTGGTGAACGGCTACGCCAACGGCTGGCGCGTGGATACCGGCGAGGTGGGCCCGGACGCGACGATCGAGATCCGCTGGACCCCCCAGCGCATGGTGTGGATCGGCCTGGCCCTCTCCGCGCTCGGCGTGCTGGCCTGCCTGGCCCTGATCGTGGTGGGTGCGCGGCGCCGACGAGCGGCCGGCGCCACCGCCACCGCCGACGCTCCGGCCGACGCGCCGACCCGCGATGCCGCTGCGCTGGAATCCGCACCATTGTCCGGCGCCACGCCGGACCCGGCCGGCCGTGGGCTCATGGAGCCGCGTTGGGCGGGACTCGGCGCCGCCGACGGCGCCGCGTGGCCGCTGCGCCGCGCGCTGATCGGCGCGCTGGTCGCCGGGGTCGTCGCCCTGGTCGCCGCAGGACCGTTGGTCGGTCTCGCGATCGCCGCGGTGACGGGTGTGGGCCTGGCCGTGCGCGACGGGCAGCGATGGCTCCGACTCAGCTGCGTGGTGATGGCGGCCGCGTCGTTCGGGTTCATCATCGCCAAGCAGTTGCGCTACCGCTACGAGATCGACTTCGACTGGATGAGCAACTTCGAGATCACCCACAGCTGGACGATGTTCGCCATCCTGGCGCTGCTCGTCGCCGTGGTGGTCGACCGCATCCGGTCGGGCGAGGACGGCTGACCCCTCCTGAGGACCGCTGGCCGCCGCCTCGGCGGCCGGTGCTCAGCGAATGGGATCGCCCGCGACGGCGAGCAGCACCAGCGTCGAGGGGTCGATGTCCTCGGTGATGAAGAACTCCTCGTCGGTGATGCCCGACTGGCCGCCGACCTGCTCGGTGTTGGTGAACCGGTAGGCCACCCGGCGACCGGTGGCGTGCAGCCACACGAACGCGGAGCGGGGCAGCTTGTGGCGCAGCCCGAGCGGGTCGAGGCGCAGCAGCTTGTTCGCCATGGCACGACGCTTCTCGAAGTCGGCCTTGACCTCTGGCGTCGCGTCCAGTCCGAGCACGGTGACGGAGCGGAAGTGGCGGCCCAGCATGGCCGCCAGGTCCTCCGGGTCGAACAGGTACACGTGGTACGGGTTCTCGAAGTCCGCCGGCTCGTTCGGCGTGAGGAAGAACGCACGGCCGTCGTCCGCGAGGACGCGGGCGACCTCGGCGACGTGGAACTCCGGATCGACGAAGTGCTCGATCAGGTGCGACGAGCACACGTCGTCGAACGCGCCGGTGCGAATGGGCAGCACCGCGCCGTCGCTGCAGATGGTGCGCAGGTCGACATCCGGGTGCAGTCGCACGGCAGTGGCGGCGGTCTCCTGGTCGTAGTCGACGCCGACGAGCATCCGGTCGTCCGCCGCGAAGCCCACGGTGCCGTCCGCGAGCCCGCAGCCCAGGTCGAGCATGCGCCCGTTGCCGACCCGCGCACGCACCTCTCGGTAGCCCGCGGCGTGCAGGGCGAGCAGGGAGTCGGGGGTCTGTCCCTCGATCGGGCGTTCGCCGGTCAGCTTCAACACAACTCCATTCGACGGCTCCGCCATTCGACGGCTCGGCCGGTCCGCAGCTCGGGGGGCGGTCCACAGGGGTTCGGCCGCGACTGCGTAGCATAGGGCGCGTCGCCCCGTGCCCTGGGGGACACGGCTCGCCCCGACATCGAGCCCCGACCCCCCACCTGCCGGCGCACGCCCGTCCGGCCGGACCAGCCCAGCGGAGAACGCGCACGTGCAGACCCCCGTCGCCAGCGACACGACGATCAAGTCCATCGCGGAGCTGGCCGATCGAGCCGGCCTGTCGCACATCCACATGCTGGGATGGCGTGACCTCGACGACGACGAGGCGGGCGGCTCCGAGGTGCATGCCCACAACATCGCCGCGATCTGGGCCCAGAGCGGTCTCCGGGTGACCATGCGCACATCACACTCCCAGGGGCGCCCGTCGACCGCGTTGCGTGAGGGCTACACGGTGTCGCGCAAGGCGAGCCGCTACGGGGTGTTCCTGCGTTCCCCGCTGTCGGAGATCACCGGACGGCTCGGCCCCTGTGACGGTCTCATCGAGATCTGGAACGGCATGCCCTTCTGGTCCCCGCTGTGGTGGCGGGGGCCCCGGGCGATCTGGCTGCACCACGTGCACGGACCGATGTGGGCACAGAGCCTGCCGGCCCCCGTCGCCGCGGTGGGTGTGACGATCGAGGAGCGCATCGCCCCGAAGCTCTACCGCCACCAGCCGATCGTGACCCTGTCGGACTCCTCGCGCGACGAGCTCGTCGGCGACCTCGGCTTCGACGACGACAAGGTGACCGTGATCACCCCGGGGGTCGACCCGTTCTTCACCCCGGGCGGCCGCCGCAGCGACACCCCGCTCGTCGTCGCCGTCGGGCGGCTCACGCCGGTCAAGGACTTCCCGCGACTCGTGCGGATCATGGCCGGCGTGCACCAGCGCGTTCCCGAGGCCCGTCCTGGTCATCGTCGGAGAGGGCTACGAGCGTGAGCGCATCGTCGAGACCATCCGCTCACACGGCGCCTCGGACTACGTGACGCTCGCCGGACGCATCAGCGACGAGGAGCTGCGTGACCTGTACCGCAGCGCGTGGGCGGTGTCGTCCGCGTCGACGCGTGAGGGCTGGGGCATGACGCTCACCGAGGCCGCAGCGTGCGGCACTCCGACGGTCGCCACCGACATCTCCGGGCACGCGGACGCGGTTGCAGCGGGCCGCAGCGGGCTGCTCGGCACCTCCGACGACGAGCTCGTCGGCCTGCTCGGCGACGTGCTGACCGATCAGGCGCTGCGCACCCGGTTGCAGGAGGGCGCGCTGGCGCGCGCCGCCGAGCTCACCTGGGAGCACGCGGCGGTCGCCAACTTCGAGATCCTCGCCCAGGACGCCCTGTCTCGACGTGGTGAGGCTCGGCGCGGTGCGGGCCGGAGCGGAGAGGGCCGGCGCGCGTGAGCGACTTCGTGCTCGGTGTCGACCTGGACGGGGTCTGCGCCGACTACACCGCGGGGTTCCGCACGGTGGCGTCCAAGGAGTGGGACGTGCCCGAGTCGTCGCTCACCACCGAGGTGAGCTGGGACTTCGGCGAGTGGGGACTCGACCGCGAGGGCTTCCTCGCGCTGCACCGCGCCTCGGTGCAGGAGCACCGGATGTTCCGCGACATGCCGGCGATCGACGGTGCCTCGGAGTCGCTGTGGCGGCTCTCCGACGCGGGTGTGTGGATCCGGGTCATCACCCACCGACTGGTGACCAACTGGGGTCACGCCACGATCGTGTCCGACACCGTCGAGTGGCTCGACCTGCGACGGATCCCCTACCGCGACCTGTGCTTCCTGGGTCGCAAGCCAGAGGTGCAGGCCGACGCCTACGTCGAGGACGCACCGCACAACATCGAGGCGCTGCGGGCGGGCGGCAACACCGTCATCGTCTTCGACCAGCCCTACAACCGCGATCTGCCGGGTCCCAGGGCCTCGACGTGGACCCAGGTCGAGGCGATCGTCGCCGAGCTGATCGCTGAGCGTGGCGGGTCGTTCGCGACCCAGTTCCCCGGCCTCGACGCCGGCGCCGAGCGCCTGGACCGCCGCAAGAACACCTAGCGGTCCGGTGTCGGGGACGGCGCCGCGGTGAACGTGCCGGTGTGGTCGACATCCGGCGGCTCAGTCGAGCCAATCGGGGGTGCTCCCCCACGATCCCTCGTACACGAACTCCTGCAGCGGCCGGCGACGCACCGCGCCGGTGCCGCCCACCGGACGTCCGAGCGTGATGGTCGCGGCCAGGAACACGTCGTCGGGGATCTGCAGCAGCGCCCGCAGCTCGGCGTCGACCATGGCGTGCCACATCATCATCACCCCGCCGTAGCCGAGCGCCCGCGCGGCGAGCAGCAGGTTCTGGCACGCCGGGTAGATCGACGCGCCCAGGGTCTCCTCGGGCGGTGGCCGATGGCGCACCGCCGCGGCGAGCACGACCACGGGGATCTCCTCGAACTGGTCGACGAAGTGCTGCATCGTCGCCGCCGTGCGGGCCTTCGGCGAACCGGGGTCGGCGCCGCTGCCGGCGTCGTAGCCGTCGCGTGCCCGCTTCGCCGACCACATCGCTCGTGCCGCCCCGCCCAGCAGCGCCCGCGCCTCGAGCGCGACGGGGTCCTCGCGCAGGACCAAGAACCGGAACGGCTGGCGGTTCGAGCCCGAGGGCGCCCGGGTCGCGGCGAACAGCATGCGTGACAGGTCCGCCTCGTCGACCGGCTCGTCGCGGTAGCGCCGCACCGCTCGAGTGGTGGCGAGCAGGTCGAGCGCGGCGTCGGCGTCCATCCGGCGACCGTAGTGGTCACGTCGAGGACCGTCGGGGCGGTGCTCCTCGGTCAACACACCTTCACGCCGAGCAGCGCCGGTCCACGCACGCGCGCCCCGCTCAGGCGCACTCCGGGGTCGCCACGAAGGCGGCGTCGCCGTTGCGCAGGTCGAACGGCGGTTCGTAGGTCCACGTCGAGGACGGCGCCGGCAGCAGCCTCGGGACGAGGATCCCTTGGTTGGACGGCAGGTACCCCGTGAGGGTCCGGTACGAGTCGACCGCGGTCTCGAGCGTCTGCAGCTCGTGCTGGCACATCGCGTCCTTGGCCTGCTGGCGCGAGCGGGCGTACATGGCGACGGCGGCTCCGGCGAGCACCGCGAGCACCGCCGCGACGATCAGCAGCTCGAACAGGGCGAAGCCGCCCTGTGACCGGCGAGCGCGCGCCTGTCGGCGGGTGGGGACTCCGCTGCGGTGGCTCACCGACCCCGGCGAGGGCGGAGCTGCAGGAACGGGTCCGGCCGATGCTCGCCGACCCGGATCGTCGCCACGGTGGTGGCGAGCGACTCGCGACGCCGGCTCCAGGCCAGCGCCATCGCACCGCTCAACAGGAGCAGCAGGCCGCCGATGGTCATGGCCCGACGGATCACCACCGGTGAACGCCAGCACCCCGGTCCGGGCCGCCTCGGATCGGCATCTCGATGATCGTGACCCGGACCTCGACCGCCGGTGCCACCTCGGCAGGAGGGGGCGGCGGAGCGGCGCCCGTCGGTGTCGACGCGACCCGCGCCGGATCGGAGAAGAGCAGCCGGTTCGGCGACCCGTCGCCGGCGCCCGTCACGACGTCGGGTGTGGCATCGGCCAGGATCGCCTGCTCGACGGCCGGGCCGGTGCGCCACGGGTCGAGCGACAACAGCACGGCGGCCGCGCCCGACACGTGCGGCGCCGCCATCGAGGTGCCGGATTCGGTGGTGAGCGCCGTCGGTGCGGCGATGGAGGCTGATTCGACGTCGGTGCCGGGGGCGAACACGTCGACGCAGGGACCGTGGTTCGAGAACGACGACCGCCCGTCGTGTGCATCGGTGGCACCCACCACGATGACGCCATCGAGCGCGACACCTGCCGCGCCGCATGCCGAGGTCGAGTCGTTGCCTGCGGAGGAGACCACGGTGAGGCCCCGCGACAGCAACTGCTGGAGCACGATCGAGAGCACATCGGCGCTCTCGCCGCCGGCGCTGAAGTTCACGACGCCGGGGTGCCCGACCGGATGGTTCGCCGCGATCCACTCGAAGCCGGCGATCACCTGGCCCAGGGTGCCGAGGCCCTCGCAGTCGAGCACACGGACCGGGACCACGGTCGCCTCGGTGCGCCATGCCGACCGAGGTGCCGGCGATCGTGCCGGCGACATGGGTGCCGTGGCCGCTGCAGTCGCTCGTGCCACGGCCATCGTTCACCATGTCGACACCCGCGGCGATCCGGCCGTCGAGCTCGCTGTGCGCCGACACCCCCGAGTCGACCACGTAGACGGTGACGCCCTTGCCGGTGGACGGCGCGGTGTAGTCGCCCGAGAGCGGCAGCGCTCGCTGATCGACACGGTCCAGACCCCACGGCGCAGGGTCCTCGGGCTCGGCCGGATCAGGCTCGGCCGATCAGGGTCGCCAGCATCAGGGTCGCCCAGCATCAGGGTCGCCAGCATCCGGATGGCCGCCATCAGGGTCGCCAGCATCGGGGTCGGCTGGCTCGGGGTGTCGTCGGACCCTTCGGTCGGATCTGCTGGATCGTCAGGTCCTGTCGACTCGATCGGATCGAGCTGCACGATCGCGTTGCGGTCGACCGTGGCCACGCCGGGCAGCATGACCATCGCCTCGGGGACCTCCGAGGTCGTCACGACGGCGCCCGGCACCACGGTGCCGAAGCGGTGCGTGATGGTGACGTCGAGCTGCTGCTCGAGATCGACCAGCACGGCGTCGACGTCGCTGCCGTCGTCGAAGGTCAGCACGTAGGACTGCTCGCCGTCGAGCGACTCCTGTGGTGCGGCGACACCGGTGCCGACGGCGAGCACGGCGCTGACGATGAGCGCCGCGACGGCAGGCTTGATCGATCTCATGTTGGCTCCCCCTCTGCACGAACGCCGCCCGACGTGACGTGCATCTCCCGCCGGAGACGGTAGTCGACCGCGGTGACGGTTGAGACGGGAAGGGTGCGGAGCCGCGTGGGTAGATGTCTGGCGCCTGTGCGGTCCGGCGCGGTGGCGCGCTGCGATGCCTCCTACGCTCTGGTGATGGCCGGCGACACCCCCTCCGACGCGCAGCACCTCGCCCTCGCTGGGCTCACCGAAGCGGTCCGCCTGCTCGACCGTGGTCTGGCGCCCCGCCAGAAGGTCCAGGCGTTCACCCGTGCCGCACAGGTCGTCGCCACGCTCGAGCCCGACGAGGTCGCCGCCCGGGTCGCAGCGTCGACGCTGACCGAGCTCGACGGCATCGGCCCCTCGACCGGCTCGGTGATCACGGACTCGGTGCTCGGGAAGCCCTCCGCGTACCTCGCCAAGCTCGAGGCGAGCGTCGATCGTCGATCCCGGGGTCGGGGCTCCGATCCGTGAGCTGCTCAAGGGCGACTGCCACTCCCACACCCTGTGGTCCGACGGCGGGGCGAGCGTGGAGCAGATGGCCCGTGCCGCCATGGCGCTCGGTCACGAGTACCTGGTCGTGACCGATCACTCCCCTCGCCTGACCGTCGCCCACGGGCTCAGCCCGGAGCGCCTCGCTGCACAGCTCGACGAGATCGCCGAGGTGAACGCCCGTCTGGCGCCGTTCAGGATCCTGACCGGGATGGAGGTCGACATCCTCGTCGACGGCAGCCTGGACCTGCCCGACGAGCTGCTCGGTCGGCTCGACGTGGTCGTCGCCTCGGTGCACTCGAAGCTGTCGATGCCGGCGCCGGAGATGACCCGTCGCATGGTGATGGCCGTCGCCAGCCCGCACGTCGACATCCTCGGCCATTGCACCGGCCGCAAGGTCGTCGGAACGGGCAGGGCACAGTCCCGCTTCGACGCCGACCTGGTGTTCGCCGCGTGCGCCCAGTTCGACACCGCGGTCGAGATCAACTGCCGCCCGGAGCGCCAGGACCCGCCCGAGGAGCTGCTCGCGCTGGCGCTCGAGTGGAACTGCTGGATCTCGATCGACACCGACGCCCACGCGCCGGGCCAGCTCGAGTGGCAGCCCTACGGCTGCGACAAGGCCGTGCGCTGCGGCGTCGATCCCGCACGCATCGTCAACACCTGGGACGCCGACGAGCTGCTCTCCTGGACCGCTCACACGCCGCCTGAGCGCCGCTCAGCGGTCGCCGTGGACGTCCCGGTCGAACTGGCTCGGCGGACGCATCAACGACGCCGGCGGCGGACCGAAGCGACGGAGCACGAAGTCCCGCAGGCCGGCGAGTCGAGCCGGCGCGTCGAAGATCATCGCCCGTGTCTCCGGGCGGCGGACACCGCGGAAGGTCTGGATCAGCGTGATGCACGCCCGGATGGACGCGTGGTACCAGCCGCTCATCTCCTGGACCAGCAGCAGCGTGTTGCGGGTCTGCAGGTAGTCGACGATCGCCATGCCCGAGCCGATGTGGATGTTCTGCACCCGTGCCCCGCGGATCAGTCCGACACGCCAGCCCGGCCCGGCGAGCCCGGCAGCGCCAGGTCGGCCTCCTCGCAGTACGAGAAGAATCGCTCGTCGAACAGGCCGACCTCGTCGAGGCACTCCCGTCGCAGCAGCATCAGCGTGCCGTGGGGGTAGGCGGCATCGTCCCAGCGTGCGCGGCCCTCGGGCGGTGGGGGTTCCTGGGCCGCGACGACCATGCCGCCGAAGTACGGGTCGATCACCGGCGTCATGCCGTCGCCGACGTCCGCGCACATGAGCCCCGCCATCGGTTCGCCCTCGGCGGCGTCGAGCATCGCGGCGAGCGTGCCGGGGAACGGGTCGACGTCGTGGGGAGCGAGCGCCACCCACGTGCCGTCGTCGGGGTCGTCGAGGAACGACCGCAGCCCGACGTTGGCCCCGGGACCGAAGCCTGGCGTTCGCGCCGACCTCGATCAGCGTGACGTCGTCGAGCCCGTCGAGTCCCGTCGCAGCTCGGCGAGCGGACCGGCCTCGGAGCCGTTGTCGACCACCGTGACGCGCACCGGGACCTCACGGTCGGTGAAGCGGGCCACCGTGTCGAGGCACGCCCCGACCTGGTTCCAGTGCACGATCACGACGCGGAGCGGCACGCCACCGTTCCGCGGCACGCGGCCGTTCGGCCCGTTCTGTGACGTCAGCTCGCTGCTGACGGTGGGTTCCGACGGCACGAAACAGGTGCGAGCCCGTCAGACGAGCGGTCGGTCGGTGGGGCGCACCGGCGCCGGCAGCGACGTCTCGCCCATGAGGAACTCGTCGACCGACGCGGCGCACGAGCGGCCCTCGGCGATCGCCCACACGATCAGGCTCTGGCCACGGCCGGCGTCGCCGCAGACGAACACACCCGGCTCGGAGCTCGCCCAGGCGTTGTCGCGTGCGACGTTGCCACGCGGGTCGAGCTCGACGCCGAGCGAGTCGAGCAGACCGTTGGTCTCGGGGCCGGTGAAGCCCATCGCGAGGAAGACCAGGTCGACCTCGAGCTCGATCTCGGAGCCCTCGACGGGCACGAAGCTCGGGCGGCCGTCGACCAGCTGCTGTTCGACCTCGACGTAGCGCAGCGCACGGACACGTCCGTCGTCGTCGCCCAGGAACTCCAGGGTGTTGACCGAGAAGACCCGCTCGCCGCCCTCTTCGTGGGCCGAGGAGGTGCGGTAGACGAACGGCCACGTCGGCCACGGATTGGCCTCGGGGCGCTCCGTCGGCGGCTGCGGCATGATCTCGAACTGGTAGACGACCTCGGCACCCTGGCGGTGCGACGTGCCCAGGCAGTCGGCGCCGGTGTCGCCGCCGCCGATGATCACGACCTTGCGGCCCTTGGCCGAGATCGCCACGTCGTCGACCCCGTAGTCGCCCTCCTGGGCGCGGTTCGCCATCGGCAGGAACTCCATGGCCTGATGGATCCCGTCGAGCTCACGACCGGGGATCGGCAGGTCGCGGGCCTGGGTCGCGCCGGTGGCGATGACCACGGCGTCGAACTCCTCGCGGAGCTCCTCGATGGTGATGTCGACGCCGACGTTCACGTTGACGCGGAACTCGGTGCCCTCGGCGCGCATCTGCGACAGCCGACGGTCGAGGACCTTCTTCTCCATCTTGAACTCGGGGATGCCGTAGCGCAGCAGGCCACCGATGCGGTCCGCTCGTTCGAAGACGATGACGCGGTGCCCGGCACGGGTCAGCTGCTGCGCGGCGGCGAGGCCCGCCGGACCCGGAGCCGATCACCGCGACGGACTTGTCGGTCAGGCGACTGGGACGGATCGGGTGGACCCAGGTCTCCTTGAAGCCGCGGTCGATGATCGACACCTCGACCTGCTTGATCGTGACCGGATCCGAGTTGATGCCGAGCACGCACGCGGACTCGCACGGCGCAGGGCAGAGCCGTCCGGTGAACTCCGGGAAGTTGTTGGTGGCGTGCAGACGATCGAGCGCTTCGCGCCAGCGGTCCCGGTACACCAGGTCGTTCCAGTCGGGGATGATGTTCCCGAGCGGACAGCCGTTGTTGCAGAACGGGATGCCGCAGTCCATGCAGCGGCTCGCCTGCGTGGCGAGATCGACGTCCTCGGGGAACTTCTCGTAGACCTCGTTCCAGTCGCGGATCCGCACCGGGACCGGGCGACGCGACGGGAGCTCCCGTCCGTGCTTCAGAAAGCCTCGTACATCACCCATCAGCGGCTGGCCTCCATCACTGCGTCGATCACGTCTCGTCCCTCGGCCTCGGCCCGCTTCGTGGCTTCGAGCACTCGCTTGTAGTCCTTGGGCATCACCTTGCGGAAGTTCCGCAGTTCGTTCGTCCCAGTCGCCGAGCAGCTCCGCCGCGACCGGCGAACCGGTCTGCTCGAGGTGCTCGCCGATCACGCCGCGGAGGAACTCGACGTCGACGTCGTCGAGCTCGTCGAACTCGACCATCTCGTAGTTCACCCGTGAGGGGAACTCACCCTCGGGATCGTGCACGTAGGCGATGCCGCCCGACATGCCCGCACCGAAGTTGCGTCCCGTCGGGCCGAGCACGACGACACGACCGCCGGTCATGTACTCGCAGCCGTGGTCACCGACGCCCTCGACGACCGCGATGGCCCCCGAGTTGCGCACGCAGAAGCGCTCCCCGACCTCGCCCCGCAGGAACACTCGGCCCCTGGTGGCGCCGTAGAGGATCACGTTGCCGGCGATGATGTTGTCCTCGGCGACGAAGTCGCTGTGGCTGGTCTCGGGCGGTCGCACCACGATGCGGCCACCGGAGAGGCCCTTGCCGACGTAGTCGTTGGCGTCGCCGTGCAGTCGCATGGTGATGCCGGCCGGCACGAAGGCGCCGAAGCTGTTGCCGGCGGAGCCCTCGAAGTCGATCACGATCGAGTCGTCGGGCAGTCCTGCGCCGCCGTGCACCTTGGTCAGCTCGTGACCGAGCATGGTGCCGACGGTGCGGTTCACGTTGCGGATCGGGATCTGCAGGTGCACCGGCGTGCCCGTGTCGATGGCCTCGCGGCACTCCTCGATGAGCGTCATGTCGAGCGCCTGGTCGAGGCCGTGGTCCTGCACCCGGCGCCACGACAGGTGGTCGTCCTCGCGGGGCTCGACGACGTGCAGGATCGGGCTCAGGTCGAGACCCGAGGCCTTCCAGTGCTCGACGGCCTCGCGGGCGTCGATGATCTCGGCGTGCCCGACGGCTTCCTGCAAGGTGGCGAAGCCCAGCTCGGCGAGCAGCTCGCGCACCTCCTCGGCGACGTAGAGCATGAAGTTCTCGACGAACTCGGGCTTGCCGGAGTACTTGGCCCGCAGCTCCGGGTTCTGGGTCGCGATGCCGACCGGGCACGTGTCGAGGTGGCAGACCCGCATCATGATGCAGCCGGAGACGACCAGCGGCGCAGAGGCGAAGCCGAACTCCTCGGCGCCGAGCAGCGCGGCGATGACGACGTCACGGCCGGTCTTCATCTGACCGTCGGCCTGCACGACGATGCGGTCGCGCAGCCCGTTGAGCACCAGCGTCTGCTGGGTCTCGGCCAGGCCGAGCTCCCAGGGTGCACCGGCGTGCTTGAGCGACGTCAGCGGGCTCGCACCCGTGCCGCCGTCGTGGCCCGAGATGAGCACCACGTCGGACTTGGCCTTGGCCACACCCGCGGCGACGGTGCCGACGCCGACCTCGGCGACCAGCTTCACGTGCACACGGGCCGACGGGTTGGCGTTCTTCAGGTCGTGGATCAGCTGCGCCAGATCCTCGATCGAGTAGATGTCGTGGTGCGGCGGCGGTGAGATCAGGCCCACGCCGGGTGTGGAGTGCCGGGTCGACGCGATCCACGGGTACACCTTGTGGCCGGGCAGCTGGCCGCCCTCGCCGGGCTTGGCGCCCTGGGCCATCTTGATCTGGATGTCGTCCGCGTTCGTCAGGTAGTCCGACGTCACGCCGAAGCGGCCCGAGGCGACCTGCTTGATCGCGGAGCGCTTCGAGTCGCCGTCGGCCATCCGGACGAAGCGCGCCGGGTCCTCGCCACCCTCACCGGTGTTCGACTTGGCGCCGAGGCGGTTCATGGCGATCGCGAGCGTCTCGTGCGACTCCGCCGAGATGGAGCCGTAGCTCATCGCGCCGGTCGAGAAGCGCTTGACGATCTCGCTGGCCGGTTCGACCTCGTCGATCGGGATCGACGGGCGGTCCGGGTTCAGCTTGAACAGGCCGCGCAGCGTGGCGAGGCGGGTCGACTGGTCGTCGACGAGCGCCGAGTACTCCTTGAACACCTCGTACTGGCCGCTGCGGGTCGCGTGCTGCAGCTTGAACACGGTCGTCGGGTTGAAGAGGTGGTACTCGCCCTCACGGCGCCACTGGTACTCGCCGCCGTAGTCGAGGTCACGGTGTGCGTGCTCCTCGGGACGCAGCGGGTACGCCGTGGCGTGGCGACGACGTGCTTCTTCGGCGACCTGGTCGAGGCCGATGCCGCCGAGGCGGCTGACGGTGCCGGTGAAGTACTCGTCGACCAGCTCGGAGCCCAGGCCGATCGCCTCGAAGATCTGTGCGCCGGTGTAGGACGCCACCGTCGAGATGCCCATCTTGGACATGACCTTGAGCACGCCCTTGCCGACGGCCTTCGAGTAGTTCTTCACCGCCTGGTCGAAGTCGGTGACGGTGGTGCCACGCTCACGGACCAGCTGCTCGATCGTGTCGAAGGCCAGGTACGGGTTGATCGCCGCGGCGCCGTATCCGATGAGCAGCGCGAAGTGGTGCACCTCGCGTGCCTCGCCGGTCTCGACGATCAGGCCCACCTTGGTGCGGGTCTTCTCGCGGATCAGGTGGTGGTGGACCGCTGCGGTGGCGAGCAGCATCGGGATCGGCGCGAGGTCCTCGTTGGAGTGCCAGTCCGACAGGATGATCAGGTTCACCCCGTCGTCGATGGCCTCGGACACCTCGCGGCGGATGCGCTCGAGTGCACGACGGAGGCCGTCGCCACCGGAGAACGCCGGGAACAGCGTGCGGACCGTGTGCGCCTTGAAGCGCGGGTCGGCCTCTTCGATGTGGCGGATCTTGTCGAGGCTGACGTTGTCGACGATCGGGTGCGGCAGCTCGAGCAGGTGGCAGCTGTCGCTGCTGGGCTCGAGCACGTTGCCCTCCGGGCCGATGACGCGGCCGACCGAGGTGACGAGCTCCTCGCGGATGGCGTCGAGCGGCGGGTTCGTGACCTGGGCGAAGAGCTGCTTGAAGTAGTCGTAGAGCAGCCGCGAACGGTCCGACAGCACGGCGATGGGCGTGTCGGTGCCCATCGAGCCGAGCGCCTCGACGCCGTTGCGCACCATCGGCTCGATGATGAGCTTGATCTCTTCGTGGGTGTACCCGAAGGTCTGCTGCTCGCGCAGCACGTCGCGGGGTGACTCGGTGATGTGGAACGACTCGGGCAGGTCGTCGAGGTGACGCAGCCCGGCGTCGAGCCACTCGCCGTAGGGATGTGCGGCGGCGAGCTCGGCCTTGATCTCGGAGTCCTCGATGATGCGACCCTGCTCGGTGTCGATCAGGAACATGCGACCGGGGCGCAGGCGACCCTTCTGCACGACCGTCGACGCATCGATGTCGAGCGTGCCGACCTCGGAGGCCATGACGACCAGACCGTCGTCGGTCACCCAGTAGCGCGACGGACGCAGACCGTTGCGGTCGAGCACGGCGCCGACCACGGTGCCGTCGGTGAAGCACACCGACGCCGGGCCGTCCCACGGCTCCATCAGGCAGGCGTGGTAGCGGTAGAAGTCGCGGACCGCCGGGTCCATGTGCTGGTGGTTCTCCCAGGCCTCCGGGATCATCATCAGCATGGCGTGGGGCAGCGAGTAGCCGCCCAGGTGCAGCAGCTCGAGCGCCTCGTCGAGGCGGGCGGTGTCGGACGCTCCCGGGGTGCAGATCGGGAAGATCCGCTCCAGCGCTTCGCGGCCGCCGGGGAACAGGTCCGACGAGATCATCGCCTCACGTGCACGCATCCAGTTCTGGTTGCCCTGCACGGTGTTGATCTCGCCGTTGTGGGCGACGAAGCGGTACGGGTGCGCGAGCGGCCACGACGGGAAGGTGTTGGTAGAGAAGCGCGAGTGCACCAGCGCGAGGGCGGAGTCGTAGCGCTCGTCACGCAGGTCGGGGAAGAAGTCGCCGAGCTGCGGCGTGGTGAGCATGCCCTTGTAGACGATCGTGCGTGCCGACAGCGACGGCACGTAGACGCTGGCCTCACCGGACTCGTCGAGGATCTCGTGCTCGATGCGCTTGCGGGCCAGGAACGCCCGGCGGTCGAGGGCGATGCCGGACTCGACGGCCTCGGCATCGGCCACGAAGAGCTGGCGGAAGACCGGCATCGCGGCGAGCGCCGTCGCACCGATCGACGACGGATCGACGGGCACCTCTCGCCAGCCGAGCACGGTCAGGCCCTCTTCGGCGCAGATCTTGTCGGCGGCCGCAGCAGCGGCGTCGGCCGCTGCCGGGTCGGCCGGGAGGAACACGATGCCCGCCGCGTACCGGCCCGCGTCGGGCAGCTCGAAGTCGACCACGGCGCGGAGGAACGTGTCCGGGACCTGGGTCAGGATGCCCGCACCGTCGCCGGTGTTGGGCTCGGCGCCGGTGGCGCCACGGTGTTCGAGGTTGCACAGCGAGGTGAGGCCCTTGCCGACCAGGTCGTGGGACCGTCGGCCGTGCAGGTCGACGACGAACGAGACGCCACAGGCGTCGTGTTCCTGGTCGGGGCGGTACAGCCCGCGCGCTGAGGGTGCTGGGTGCGACATGACGCCTCTGTGATCAGTGCGCCCGTCGAAGGACGGGCGGCATCGGTCGGTCTTCTCGGATCCGGTTGGTGGATCCGTTGCAGTCGTCGTTGACTGCGACAGCGTCGTTGCTGTGCGTGACCCTCCTGCGTGCGACGTTGCACAGCCGCGGCGACGTTGCCGGCGCGGCTCGGGGGTCAGAAGAATCTAGTCGCACCCGGGGTGGGTCCCAAAGCGCGTTGGGCGCCCGGGTACCATCCGGACGTGAGAACTGCGCTGCGGCTGCTGGCCGCGACCCTGCTCGCCGCGTCCCTGGTCGCTGCGTGCTCGAACAGCGAGAACGCCGACGACGCGGGCCCGGAGGGATCCGGCGACACGACCGGCGACACGACCGGCGACACGACGGCCGTCGACGGCGCCGAGCCCGCATCGGACTCGACCACGACCGAGGCTCCCCGTGGACCGCTCGGCAGCGGCGAGGCGGTCACGCTGGCGTTCGCCGGCGACGCGAGCTTCCAGGACCTCGAACAGGCCGTGGTCGCGAACCCCCAGGGGCTGCTCTCCGCGATCACTCCCGTGCTGAGCGCCGCCGACGTCGCCGTGGTCAACCTCGAGGCCGCCCTCGGGTCCGGCGGTGAACGGGCCCCGAAGCAGTTCGCGTTCCAGGTGCCCGAACAGGCGCTCGACGCGCTGCGCGCGGCGGGCACCGACGTCGTCACCATGGCCAACAACCACGGCATGGACTACGGCTCCGGCGGTCTGGCCGACACGCTGCGGATCAAGGCCGAGACGGGCTTCCCGATCATCGGCATCGGCGCGGACGACACCGAGGCGTACGCCCCATACATCACCGAGGTCCGCGGCCAGCGCATCGGCGTGATCGCCGCGAACGACATCTTCGATTCGAACCTGGTCACCGCGTGGACCGCCGGACCGGGCCATCCGGGCATCGCGAGCGCCGAGGAGAACCACCAGGAGCAGCTCGCCGCGCAGGTGCGCGCCACACGGGAAGAGGTCGACACCCTGGCCGTCTACCTGCACTACGGCACCGAGAAGGACACCTGCCCGCACGGTCGCCAGCAGGAGCTGGTCGAGCTGCTGATCGACGCCGGCGCCGACATCGTCGTCGGATCCCACGCCCACCGTCTGCAGGGCATGGGCTTCAAGGGCGACCAGTTCGTGGCCTACGGGCTGTCGAACTTCGTCTTCAAGGCGCCCTCCGAGCCCGGGCGACGCAGCGGGGTGGTCACCGTCACCGCGACCGGTCGCCGCATCGACGGCTACGAGTGGAGCCCGGCGACCATCCAGAACCTCGTGCCCGTGCCGTTGAGTGGCGCGGCCGCCGACGCCGCGTCGGCAGCGATGGACGAGCTCCAGGCCTGCGCAGGGCTCACGCCGACGGCCACCGGCCCGGGCGTCGGGAGCTGACGTGCAGCCGGCGAACGACCTGGCAGGTTTCATCGACGCCTCCCCCACCGCGTTCCACGCAGTGCACAACGCGGCGGCGCGGCTGCTCGACGCCGGGTTCGAGCAGTTCGCCCCCGACCTCGCGGACAACGGTTCGCCCGCAGCCGCCGGCGGCGCCGGTGGTGGTGTCGTCGGGGCCTCGACCGGCCCGGGGGCACGGTTCGTCGTCCGTGACGGCGCGCTCGTCGCCTGGGTCGACGGGGCACGTCCCGGGGCGCCGCTGCGCCTGATCGGGGCGCACACCGACTCCCCCAACCTGCGCGTCAGGCCGCAGCCCGACCGCAGTGTGGCCGGCGTGCGCCAGCTGGGCGTCGAGGTCTACGGCGGTGCGCTGCTCAACTCCTGGCTCGACCGCGACCTGGGTCTGGCGGGGCGTGTGGCGGTCCGCGGCAGCGACGAGTCGATCGTCGAGCACCGGCTGTTCCGCGTCGACCGGCCGTTGCTGCGGGTGCCGCAGCTGGCGATCCACCTGGATCGCGACATCTCCGAGCGGGGGCTGCAGCTCAACAAGCAGCAGCACATGAGCCCCGTGTGGGGACTGGGCGCGGCGGTCGACGGGCAGTTCCGCGAGTGGCTCGCCGAGCAGGTCGACGTGGCGCCCGGCGATGTCCTGGGTTGGGACGTGGCGTGCTTCGACCTGCAGCCCTCGACGCTGCTCGGCGTCGACGACGAGTTCCTGGTCGCGCCGCGTCTCGACAACCTCTGCTCCAGCTTCGGTGCGATCGAGGCGCTGCTGGCGGTGCGTTGGGGCGCGACCGATGCAGGGCCGGCGATGATCGTGCTGTTCGACTTCGAGGAGGTCGGCTCGACCGCGGTGACCGGGGCCGACTCGGTCTGGCTCGCACGGATCCTGGAGCAGCGTGCTGCTGGCCTGGGCATCGACCGGGCGACCGCACTGGCCGCCGCGGACGCCTCGATGCTGCTGTCGGCCGACATGGCCCACGCCACGCACCCGAACTACCCGGACCGTCACGAACCCCAGCACTGGGTCCACATGGGTGGTGGACCGGTCATCAAGCACAACGTGAACGCCCGCTACGCCACGGACTCGACGGGTGCCGCCGCGTTCCGTCTGGCCTGCGAGGCGGTCGGTGTGCCCGTCCAGGAGTACTCGCACCGTGGGGACCTGCCGTGCGGTTCGACGATCGGGCCCATCAGCGCTGCGCAGCTCGGTGTCGCGACCGTCGATGTGGGCATGCCGCAGTTGTCGATGCACTCGGTGCGGGAGATGATGGCTGCCGAGGACGTGGCGAGGATGGTCGCCGCGTTCACCTCGTGGTTCACCACGGAACGGGGGACGTCATGACGGTCGTGCAACGCCGGGTGCTCATGTCGATGGCGGCCGTGGTCGTCGCGGTGTTCGGTGTCGCTGCGTGGGCCGAGCTGCGCCCGTCCGCGGGCGTTGATGCCTCTGGTGCTCGTGACTCGGAGGCCGCTCGCGCCGAGCTCGCTGCCGCGACGTCGACGACCCTGCCCCCGACGACCCTGCCCCCGACGACCCTGCCCCCGACGACGACCGTGCCACCGCCCCCTGCGCTGCCCGAGGGCTCGGGCGAGGGACGCAGGGTCGTGTTCTCGATCAGCGGTCAGCGCATGTGGTGGGTCGACGAGACGGGCACCGCGATCCGCACGAGCTTGGTGTCGGGGCGCGAGGCGACGCCCGAGGTCGGCACGTTCAGCGTGTACTCGCGGACCGAGAAGGCGACCGGGTTGGACGGGTCGAAGATGGACCACTTCGTGCGGTTCACCAAGGGGCCCAACGGCTGGGCGATCGGCTTCCACGGCATCCCGACGATGGACGGGGTGCCCGTGCAGACCGTCGAGCAGTTGGGCCAGCCCCTGTCGCACGGCTGCATCCGCCAGAGCGCCGAGGATGCCGCGTTCACCTGGGAGTTCCTGCCGGTCGGCGCCACGGTGGTCGTCGTCGCCTGAACGCCGCTCCCGCGGAAGCGCGCGCTCCCGCGGAAGCGCGGGCGGCCGGCTGGTGGGTGCTTGCCGGGAGGCCTGGGGCCGGAGTGTGGGGTGTGGTCCCGCGCCGACTTGGAACGAATTGGGGGCTGGTTCGGGGGTCTGGGGTGGTGCTCGGCGCCGAGTTGGAACGAATTCACGGCCGGGGTGGGTCACTTGCGCGTGGGGCCGGCCGGGGTGGCGTTGCTGGTGCGCCGCCTGGGCGACGAAACCGGGTGCGCCGAGTGCCGGGTGGCTCCGCGCCGAGTTGCGACGAAACACCGGTGGGCTCGTTCCGGCCTGCGTCCGGAGGCCGGGTTGAGTGTCCCTGCGGGTTCGTAGCGTTGCTGGTGTTCGACGACTGGGAGGTCGGGAAGCGCGTTGCTACCCGCCACGGTGACAGGGATGGCACACTGACGATCGCAGCGGGCACCCGGCTTCGGGGCCTCCACTGAGCACTCGCACCACGAGGGAGCACGTACATGCGCATCGGGATCAACGCCACCGGCGCCGTCCGGACACTCGACGAGCTGGTGGCCGCCGCTGCCGACGCCGAGGCCGCGGGCTTCGACTCGTTCTGGATCGCACAGATCTTCGGGCTCGACGCTCTGACCGCCTTGGCGGTCGCCGGTCGCACCGTCGGGCGCATCGAGCTCGGCACCGCGGTCGTGCCGACCTACCCCCGCCACCCGATGATGCTCGCCGGTCAGGCACTCACCACACAGCTCGCCGTCGGCGACCGGCTCGCCCTGGGCATCGGCCTGTCCCACCAGATCGTGGTCGAGAGCATGTGGGGCTACTCCTACGCGAAGCCGCTTCGCCACATGCGCGAGTACCTCGAGGCACTCCTCCCCCTGCTCCGCGGAGAGTCCGCAGCGGTCACCGGCGAGGACATCACCTCGCTCGGAGCACTCGACATCCCCGGCGCCGCGGCGCCGCCCGTGATCATCGCCGCCCTCGGCCCCAAGATGCTCGAGCTCGCTGGCTCGACCGGCTGCGGCACCATCACCTGGTGCACCGGTGAGCGCACCCTGCTCGACCACGTCGTGCCCAGCATCACCCGAGCCGCCGAGGCCGCCGGCCAGCCCGCACCCCGCGTCGTGGCCGGCCTGCCGATCTGTGTCACCGACGACCCCGACGCCGCCCGTGCACTCATCGCCGAACAGCTCGCCATGTACGGCGAGCTGCCGTCCTACCGGGCGATGCTCGACCGCGAAGGCGCAGCGGGCCCCGCCGACGTCGCGATCGTCGGCACCGAGGCCGAGGTCGCCGCCGCGCTGGCCCGCCTCGACGACGGCGGCGTCACCGAGTTCTCGGCGGTGATCGCCGCACCCACGCCCCAGGATCGCCAGCGCACCTGGGACCTGCTGGTGGGCTCGCTGTGAGCGAGCAGGTTCACGGTCCCCACCAGGTCCACTTCACCGCGCGCAACGGGATGCTGCTGCAGGCCGATGCCTACGGCGACCCGTCGCACCGCTCGGTCGTGCTCGTGCACGGCGGCGGCCAGACCCGACACAGCTGGGGCGGCACCGCCGCCTCGCTCGCCGCACAGGGCTGGTACGCCGTGGCCTACGACCAGCGTGGTCACGGCACCTCGGACCGCGCCCCCGATGAGGACTACTCGAACAACTGCTTCGCCACCGACTGCGTCGACGTCTGCCGGGCGCTGACCGAGTACACCGGTGTGCCGCCGGTGCTCGTCGGCGCCTCGCTCGGCGGTCTGTCGGGACTGCTGGCCGAGGGCGAGCAGTCGCCCGGCTGCGTCTCGGCACTCGTGCTCGTCGACGTCACACCCCGCATGGAACGCGCCGGCGTCGACCGCATCGTCGGGTTCATGCTCGACCGCGTCGTCGAGGGCTTCGAGTCCCTCGACGAGGCAGCCGACGCCATCGCCGAGTACCAGCCACACCGGACGCGGCCCAAGGACCTCACCGGTCTCGCCAAGAACCTGCGCCTCGACCCCGACGGCCGCTGGCGCTGGCACTGGGACCCCGCGATCTTCCTCGGGCCCGCGCCGCTCGGCACCGGCGCCCGGGTCGGCCAGTTCGACGAGGCCGCCCGCAACCTGGGTGTGCCCACCATGCTCGTGCGGGGCCGCATGTCCGACCTGGTCAGCGAGGAGACGGCCCGCCACTTCCTCGACCTGTGCCCCGACGCCCACTACGTCGACGTCTCCGACGCCGGCCACATGGTCGCGGGTGATCGCAACGACGCCTTCACCGACGCCGTGGTCGACTTCCTCGCCACGCTCGGGTGATGCAGGCCGAGCACGCCAGAGCGCTGCTCGGCGTCGCTCCCGACGCAGACGTCGACGACCTACGAGCCGCCTACCGTCGCAAGCTGCTGCACCACCACCCGGACCGGAACGCCGCCTCGGACGCCACCGAGCGGACGATCGAGCTGACCGGTGCCTACCGGCTGCTCGTCGAGCTCGCGCAGGCGCCTCCGCCGACAGCCGGGCCGCCGACAGCCGCGCCACCGACAGCCGCGCCACCGACAGCCGCGCCACCGACAGGGGCGCCGTCCGCCGCAGGGTGGTCGACCGCTGGACCGACCCGCGCTCGCCGTGGCGAACCGGCACCGGCGTTGGAGCTCACGATCGAGCTCGTCGACGACACGACGATCGCGCTCGGCGCACCCCCGGACGAGACGCTGTTCCTGATCAGCGAGACCGCGCACGAGCTCGGCGAGATCACCTACCTGGACCCCTCCGCCGGGCTGCTCGAGGTCGTGGTCGAGTTCGTCGAGGCGCCGACCAGCTCGGTCGTGTTCACCCTGCAGGGCCGGGCCACCGGGGTGACCGACGTGTTCTGCAGCGTCGAACCGCTCAGCGGCGGCGAGGCTCCGCCGGTCGATGCCGTGACACGGCTGGTGCTCGACACGGTGCAGACCGTGGCGCTCGCGCACCACCGGCGCCCGGTGCACCCGCAGCGCTGAACGGCGTCAACCGGGACGCGTGCCCACAGCTGGGCCTCGGTGGCTGCGGTCAGCGGCGACGCAGGCCCGAGAGCCGGGTCCGCATGTTCGACCCGAAGCGCAGTCGGAGCGACGAGATGCCGAGCGTGTCCAGGCCACGGGGCACCGGGAACCACCAGACCTCACGTGACGGCGCCACCCGAGGTGCGAGCACCGACTTGGTGTTCACGAACTCGCGCAGACCCTGGGGGCCGTGCACACGACCGATGCCGGACTGCTTCACACCGCCGAAGGGCAGGCCGCACACCGCGTACGACACGATGCAGTCGTTGATGCAGACGTTGCCCGCCTGGAGCCGGTTGGCGATCGACACGCCGCGATCCTCGTCGCTGGTCCACACCGAGCTGTTCAGGCCGTAGACCGAGTCGTTCGCCAGTCGCAGGGCCGCCTCGGCGTCCTCGACGACCATGATCGGCAGCACCGGACCGAAGGTCTCCTCGGTCATGATCGCCATGTCGTGATCGACGTCGACGACCACGGTGGGCTCGAACCACAGGCCCTCACGCTCGATGCGTGAGCCGCCCACGATGATGCGGGCGCCCTTGTCGACCGCGTCGGCGAGGTGCCGTTCGACGATCTCGAGCTGCGGGCCGAAGGTCATCGAGCCGATGTCGCCCTCGTTGACGCCCTGGCGGATGTTGCCGGTCTCGACGATCACGCGGTCGATGAACTCCTCGGCGATCGAGGCCTCGACGTAGACCCGCTCGACCGACATGCAGGTCTGCCCGGAGTTCTGGAACGCGCCCCACACGGCGCCCTTGGCCGCACGTTCGACGTCGGCGTCGGCGCACACGATCATCGGGTCCTTGCCGCCGAGCTCGAGCAGCACCGGCGTGAGCGAGTCGGCAGCCGCGGCCATGACTCGCTTGCCGGTGCGCACCGAGCCGGTGAACACGATCTTGTCGACGCCGCCGCGCACGAGCGCCTCGCCGGTGCCGCCTCCGCCGGTCACGACGTGGACCAGTTCGCCCCACGTGTCGTCCGCGAACAGCTCGCCGATCGCGAGGCCCACGGTGGGCGTGACCTCGGACGGCTTGAGCACCACGGCGTTGCCGGCGAACAACGCACTGAACAGGGGGGTCATGGACAACGTGAAGGGGTAGTTCCACGGGCTGATCACGCCCACGACGCCGAGCGGCTCGTGGCGGATCCACGCCTTCTTGTGGGCCATGGTGCCGGTCGCGACCGAACGGGTCCGCAGCACCGCCTCGCCGTTCTTGGCGTACCAGGCGATCGTCTCGCAGACGGCCATCAGCTCGGTGGTGACGGCCTCGGCCCGCTGCTTGCCGGTCTCGGCGCAGATGACCTCGACGAGCTCCTCGGCGCGGTCCAGCAGGCGGTCACGGACCGTCAACAGGTAGGCGGAGCGCTCGCGGAAGGTGAGCGCCGCCCACGCGGGGGCAGCGGAGCGGGCGCGACCGACCGCCGAGCGGACCTCGTCGGCGTCCATGTCGGGCACGACCGCCAGCAGGGTGTTGGTGCGAGGGTCGTACGTCTCGATCAGCGAGGCGGACCCGATGAGGTCGTCGGAGACTGCAGGGTCGGTGCTCAGCGCCATGTTCCGAACGGTACACCTCGACCGGCTCCCGACGGCCTCCCGGAGGCCCGGTCCCTCCGTGGGGCGCGGTCCCCGCTCAGCGGGTCGCGCGGCGTGACGCCTTTCACACGGGGAGATCTTCCTGAGTCGGCGTCCGGCTCTTGAACGAACGTTCAATCACCCGTACCTTGGGCGTCGCTCACCCTTCCCCTGCTCGAGGAGCGTCGATGACCATCGTGGACACTGGACAGGCCTTCGCCACCACCGACTTCACCGATCCGCGCGTGTTCGATGACCCGTCCGAGCTGTTCGCCTGGCTGCGAGCCCAGGAGACCCTCCACTTCGATGCGGCCAACGGCCTCTACATCGCGGCACGCCACGAGGACGTCTTCACCCTCAGCCGCGACGAGGAGACCTACTGCTCCAAGTTCGGCGTGCGCCCGGCCGTGGCCGGCGACATGTCGATCATCACGCTCGACGGCGACGAGCACGTCCGTCAGCGCCGCCTGATCAACAAGGGCTTCACGCCCCGCCGGGTGCGCGAGCTCATCCCCCACGTCCGTCAGCTGACCAACGAGATCGTCGACGAGATGGAGGCCAAGGCCGCGGCCGACGGCTCGGGCGTCGACTTCGTGTCGGACTTCGCGATCCACATCCCGCTGATCATCATCTGCGAGCTCATGGGTCTCGACCCCGAGCAGCGCCTGTCGATGTACGGCTGGTCCGACGCGATGATGGCCGGCGACGGCCACGTCGAGGCCGACTCGCCGCAGCTGCACGCGGCCGCCGAGGCGTTCGGCGAGTTCTGCGTCCTGGCGATGGACCTCATCGAGCGTCGCCGGCAGGACCCCAAGGACGACCTGGTCAGCATCCTGACCCAGGCCTTCGACGGCGGCGAGCTCGAGCGGCAGACCGAGAAGGCGCAGTACGTCGGCGTCGACGAGGAGTTCAAGGCGCAGCTGCAGGCCGAGGAGGGCCGCCTCCAGGACGACGAGCTGCTCGCGTTCCTCACCGTGCTCATGGTCGCCGGCAACGAGACGACCCGGAACGCCATCACCGGCGGTCTGCTGGCGCTCAGCCGCTTCCCCGAGCAGAAGCAGCTGATGCTCGACAACCTGCACGACGAGGAGTTCATGGCCACCGCGGTCGACGAGCTCGTCCGCTACGTCACCCCGGTGCTGGGCTTCGTGCGCACCGTGACCGTCGACCACACCTACCGCGGGACCGAGCTCAAGCAGGGTGACCGCGTCCTGATGCTCTACGGCAGCGCCAACCGCGACGAGACGGTCTTCGAGTCCCCCGACGAGCTCGACCTGCGCCGCTCGCCGAACCCGCACCTGGCCTTCGGCATCGGCCCGCACTTCTGCCTGGGCGCCAACCTGGCCCGCATGGAGATCACCACGGTCTTCCAGGAGCTGCTGACCCGTCTGCCCGACATCACCGTGCCCTCGGACGGGCTGCCCTCACGTGGTGACTCCACGTTGGTGCTCGCCCTCAACCACCTGCCGGCGAGCTTCACTCCCGGTTCGGGCTGCCCCGTGGCGCACTGATCGGCGGGGGCGTCGCCCGGCCACCGAGCCGGTCCGACATTCCCCCTCTCAGTCCTGCCACACTCAGCCCATGCCGAGCGACGCCCCACGACCGGGCAACCAACGCGAGCACATCCTCGACGAAGCGTTGACGCTGATGTCGGAGCAGGGCTCCGCGGGCATGAGCATGCGCCAGCTCGCGCAGGCGTGCGGGGTGCAGGTCGCGGCGATCTACCACTACTTCCCGTCGAAGGACGCGCTGCTGCAGAGCGTCTTCGAGGAACGTCAGTACACGACCCGCCTCGAGTTCCTGACCATCGATGCCGGCGGCAGCGCCGAGGATCGGCTGCGAGCCGTGTTCGACACGTTCTGGACGGGTCTGCTCGACGAGGAGCCGGTGCTGCGTCTGCTGCTCGGCGAGGCGCTGCGCCGGGAGCCGGTCGCCCTGCCGACCGGTTCGGCGCTGCTCGAGGTGTTCCGCACCGGCGTGCGGATGCTGCTCGAGCAGTACGTGCCAGAGGTCGGCGACGTCGATCGGGTGACCGAGGTCGTGGTCGCACAGGTGTTCAGCGGGTTCATCCGCCACATCTTCGAACCGGCCACCGACACCGCGGTGATCGGCGGCGAGCTGGTCGAGCTGCTCGTCGAGACCGTGCTGCCCGCGACCGCGCCCGTCTGAGCACTCACGAGCTCGTCCCTGGACCCGGGGCAGGCGCGCGAACCCGCAGCGTGCGCCCGAACTGGGGGCGGCGCGCGAACTGGGGGCGCTCGCGCCGGTGCTGGCCGGCATCAGTGCACCCGGTTCGAGCGGAGGCGTGAACTGGGGGCGTTCATGCCGGTTCTGGCCGGCATCAGTGCACCCGGTTCGAGGCGGGGCGCGAAGGAGGAGTTGGCGGGCCCTCAGGTGACGGCGGCTCGGATCGCTCCGGCGATCTCGTCGAGGGCGCGCCGGGTGATCCCGAGCGTCGACATCTGCAGGAACATGTGGGTGGCGCCGTCGTAGCGGGTGGCGACCACGGGGACCCCGGCATCGGCGAGCCGAGCGGCGTAGGCCTCGCCCTCGTCGCACAACGGGTCGTACTCGGCGGTGATCACGAGTGCCGGCGGCAGCCCGGCGAGTGACTCGGCACGCAGCGGGCTGGCGTCGGGGTCGATCCGGATCGCCGGGTCCGGGGCGTAGTTGTCGACGAAGTACTCCATCGTGTCGAGCGTGAGCACGTAGCCCTCGCCGTTGCGGACCATCGAGGACTCAGCGCCTGCGACCGGGTCGATCGGGAAGACCGCCAGGTCGGTGACCGGGTACACCAGCACCTGCAGGGCGAGCGGCGGGCGCTCCGAGGGCCAGTGACGTGCCACCACCGTGGCGAGTTGCCCGCCGGCGGAATCACCGGCCACGACGATGCGGGTGGGATCGACGCCGCGCTCCGATGCGTGCTGCCAGACCCAGTCGGTCACGACGCGGCAATCGTCGACCGCTGCGGGGAAGATGTGCTCCGGCGCCAGGCGGTAGTCGACCGACACCACCGGGACACCGCAGCGCTGAGCGAGGTCGCGGCACACCGGATCGTGGGTGTCGACCGAACCGATCACCCAGCCGCCGCCGTGGAAGTAGACGATCACGCCGGTCTCGGCCGCTCCGCCTCGAGCAGCACCGTCGGCGGGCCGGTACCAGCGGATCGGGATGTCACCGCACGGACCGGGCACCGACTCGTCCTCGGCGACCACCGTGTCGTCGCCGGTGCCGAACATCATCGAGAGCCCGGCGTACGCCGCTCGGTTCTCCTCGGTGGACTGCTCGCCGGCGGGTGGCGCGTCCAGTGAGTTGATCAGATCGACGATCGGCTGGAGCTCGGCATCGAGCGGCATGGGTCCCCTTGTCTGGGTCGCACGCCCCACCTCTGGGCCAGAGGTACTAAAGGCGCGGGATCCTCGCGCCGACACCGTACGTGGTGATGCCACGACCGAGGTACCGACGAACCGATCCCAGCGTGACCGGGCGCCTCGCGGCGCGAGCACGGCGACGACGCTCCCAGCAGGGTGCAGTGATCGTCGAGGCGGCACTGGTGTTGCCCGTGATGGTGCTGCTGGTGCTCGGCATCTTCGAGTTCGGTCTGGTCTTCACCAGCTACTCGACGACCACCGCCTCGTCCCGCAGCGGGGCCCGTCTCGCTGCCACCAACTACGCAGCGAACGGCGCCTCGGCCAGCGCGGCCGAGCAGATCGCGCTGTCGACCTCGGCCGACCTCGTGGTCCTCAACAACGCGACGCCGATCGGCATGGCGGTCTACAAGGTCGGAAACCCGGCCACCGGCGCACCCTCAGGCGGCTTCCCCGGCCCGAACATGGCGGGCGGTTGCACGTCGAACTGCATCCGGTTCACCTGGAACGCCGCCCAGCAGAAGATGGTCCGTACCACCGGTACGTGGACGAATCCCGATGCCTGCGGCGTCGACGTCGACTCGATCGGCGTCTTCGTCGAGACCCGGCACGAGCACATCACCAACTTCTTCGGCGCGACCCGGCGGGTGACCGCACACACGGTGATGCGCCTCGAGCCGCTGCCCACCGACGGGTGCTCGTGATGCGATCCCCTCGCCGACGCGGTCCGCTCGGCCGACTCGCCGTCCGACTCGAGCGACGAGCCGAGCAGCGCTCCCGGTGGGCGGACAAGACTCGTCGAGAACGCGGTGTCGTGGTGGTCTGGTTCGCGCTGATGCTGATCGTGCTGCTCGGCTTCGCCGGATTCGCGGTCGACATGTCGAACTGGTGGTTCCAGGCCGAACGTCTGCAGCGCGCCGCGGATTCGGGAGCGCACGCCGGAGTGGTCTTCCTGCCCGCCGATCTGTCGCGTGCGACGACCACCGCGCGTGCCGAATCGGCGAAGAACGGCTACACCACCACCGGCACCGGCGCGAACGCCACGATGGTCGTCTCGCAGGAGCCGAATCCGAACCGCCTGCGGGTGAAGATCACCACCGAGGTGCCGACGTACTTCGTCGGTCTGCTCGGGGTCGAGAGCGTCGAGCTGAGCCGGGAGGCCGTGGCCGAGTACATCTCGCCGGTTCCGATGGGATCGCCCGAGAACCGTCTCGGCAACGACCCCGAGATCGGCTACAACCCGCAGCTGTGGTCCATGATCGGCGGCCCGACCTCCTACAAGCACTGGGGCGATCGATACCAGGCCAAGCGTTGCAAGCTGTCCTCCCCGCATATCGAGTCCGAGTGCACCTCGAGTGCCACCCCGCAGAACGACGACTATGCCACCGACGGCTACATGTATGCCGTCGAGGTCACCCAGAAGGTCGCGGGGCAGCCGCTGCGGATCCAGGTCTACGACCCGGCGTTCGTCGACATCGGCAGCGCCTGTCCGACGGCCTCGCTGCCGAATGCGACCGAGCGTACGAACCTCAGGAACCTGAACGGTGGCACGAAGTATCCCGACGCGGTCACCCGGTACGCCCCGGGAGCCGGGAACTACTGCAGCGGCGACGTCGATCACGAGGGTGCCAACGTGAACACCTCGTTCACCGTTCGCGCACCGAACGACACCCCGTGGAGCGACACCGACAACCCGATCATCAACACCACCACCTGTCGCCCGCAGACCTTCAAGCCGTACAACTACTCGAGCCCGATCGGCACTGCGATCTACAACGCGCTCCGCACCGGACCGGAGTCGATCGTCGACAACCAGGCCCCGTGGACCCTGGCGGAGTCGTTCAGACGCTGGGTCACCATCTGCGAGATCCCGGCCGCCAACGTCGAAGTCGGCACATACATCCTCCAGATCCGGACGAACGCGACCGCTGCGGCGCCGACGGTGTACAACGCGTCGGTTGACACCGCTGGTCACAATCGCTTCTCGCTCCGTGCCGGATTCGGCAACGCAGGGGTGACCTCGGTCAGCGGCGCCAACCTGACGCTCTCCGCTCGCGGACGGCTGCCCCTCTTCACCAACGCCCCTGGTACCGAGGCCGAGTTCTTCCTGGCACGTGTGCTGCCCTACGACGCCGGTCGAGTCCTCAGGATCTCGTTGTTCGACGTGGGCGACGGCGCCGGTGCCGACCCGGGCACCCTGCAGATCCTGCCACCGGCGGAGTTCGCATCGACGTTCTCCGGCTGCTCCTTCGACCTGGACGGCGGCGGGTCGGTGAGCAGCACCCCGTCGGTGTGCCGGCTCAACGGCGTCTCGGAGAACAACTACCAGGCGAAGCTCATGACCGTCGACGTCCCGATCCCCGACGACTACACGTGCGACGACCACCTGCCCAACGGTTGCTGGATCAAGGTGAAGGCGAACTTCCCCGACGGCGTGAGCGACGTGACCACCTGGTCCGCAGCGATCCTCGGCAACCCGGTCAGGCTCGTCGAGTAGCAGCTCAGGCCGAGCGCGCCGCGTCCCACTCGGCGATGCGCTCGCCCATGGGCGTCGACGGTCCGGCGTCGACGAAGGGCCACAGCTCCTCGGCGATGCGACGCCAGTTCGCCCGCGCCTGCAGGTCACCGAAGAGCGCGTAGAGCCCCAGGTTGATGCGCTGCACGATGACCATCGACGGCGGCAGGTTCGCCGACTTCATGATCTCGGCGTGCGGACCGGACAGGTCGAAGAACCGCCGGACGGACTCCGAGGAGTACTCCGGGGTGATCTCCATCTCGGTGTCCTCCATCACGAACTCGTAGAAGTGGCCGAAGTACTCCTGCAGCGCCTCGTCGGGCACCTCGAGGCCGGGCTGCAGGATGCCGATGCGCTCGACGATCTCCTTGAACCGGGCGACGTCGCCGTCGAGCACCATCGACTGGATCATCTCCTCGAAGACGACCACCTCGTCGGGCGTGAAGCGCTTGCACAGCCCGAAGTCGAGGAACGTGATGCGTCCGCCGGGGCGGAACAGGTAGTTGCCCGGGTGCGGGTCGCCGTTGAAGGCGTGCAGGCGGTAGATGCCGCCGAACGCGAAGCGGTACAGGCTCTCGGCGGTGAGCTGGCGTTCCTCGTCGCTCCACTCGACCACCTCGGCGAAGCGCACGCCCTCGGCGAACTCGGTGGTGAGCACGCGCCCGGTCGACAACTCGTCGATGACGTCGGGCACGTGGAAGTACGGGTGGCCGCGGTAGGCGTCGGCGAAGAGACGCTGGTTGTCGGCCTCGCTGCAGTAGTCGAGCTCCTCGACCAACCGGACCGTGATCTCCTCGACGATCGGCGCCGGGTCCATGCCCGGGAAGAGCATGCCCATCATCTGGAAGAGCAGGTCGGTGTTCTCGAGATCCGCCGCCATGGCGTCACCGACGCCGGGGTACTGGATCTTCACCGCGACCTCGAGGCCCGCGTGTGTCCGGGCCCGGTGCACCTGACCGATCGACGCCGAGGCGATCGGGAGCCGGTCGAAGCGGGCGAAGAGCTCGTCGGGTCCGGCGCCGAGCTCGTCGCGCAGCATCTGCTCGACCAGCTCGTAGGACATGGGCGGCGCATCGCTCTGGAGCTGCGCCAGCGCCTCTCTGACCGGTTCGGGCAGACCCTGGTCCAGGTAGCTCGCCATCTGGCCGAGCTTCATCATGGCGCCCTTCATGTTGCCGAGCGCGTCGGCGACCTGCTCGGCGGAGCGCAGCTCGAACTCGGCGCGCAGCTCCTCACGACGCTCGTCGGAGGCGAGCACGCCGCGGGCCTTCATGCCGACGAAGTCGGTCCCGGTCCGCGCACCCATGCGGGCGAGCTGGGCCGTACGCCGGGCGCGGTCGGTGGTCAGCCCCTCGGATGCTCCCCCGCCGTCACGGCTGCGTCGCTGCACTGCGATCGCTCCCGCGACGAGCGCGACTCCTGTCACGGTCCCGAGCGCGACGGCCCGGCTTCGACGTGCTCCGCCCACGCGGCTGTCCCCTTCCAGCTGCCTGCGACATCCCTGCTCGGTGTGATCGTGCCGACGTCCGCCGGCACGATCACACCGAGCGCAGGACGAGTGTCAGGACTCGGTGATGGTGATGGTCTCGATGACGACGTCGTCCTTCGGACGGTCCTGGGCACCGGTGGGCACCTTCTGGATCGCGTCGAGCACGTCCTCGCCGGCGATGAGCTGGCCGAAGAGCGAGTACTGCGGCGGCAGCGTGACGCCATGGGCGCCCGAGACGATGAAGAACTGGCTGCCGTTGGTGTTGGGCCCGGCGTTCGCCATGGCGAGCGAGCCGACCTTGTACTTGCCGGGGGCCGGCAGCTCATCGGCGAACTTGTAGCCCGGGCCACCACGGCCGGTGCCGGTCGGATCGCCGCCCTGGATCATGAACTCGCGGATGATGCGGTGGAAGATGATGCCGTCGTAGTAGTGGTAGCGCGCCAGGTTCACGAAGTTGTTGACGGTGTTCGGCGCGTCCTTGGCGTGCAGGAACGCGGTCATCGTGCCGTGGTTCGTGACGATCTCGGCCTGGTAGCTCTTCTCGGGATCGATGGAGAGGGCGAAGGGCTCGGAGAACTGTTCCCGACGCTCGGAGGATCCGTCGGCTGCTGCTGGTTCGGTAGGCATGACGACGATCCTACCGACCGTGCGGGACAGGCTCGGGAGGTTGTCCCGGGCGGAGGTCACGTTCAACGGCGGTCCGGTTCACCGGCCGTCCCGTTCACCGAAAGCGCTGCAGCACGGCCTGGGCGTCGGGTTCGACCAGCACGAGCACCGCTGCGTCGCCGCGCCGGACGCCTTCGACGGGAAGGATGACCGTCTCGGGGCTCGAGCCGCCGAGCGTGCGCACCAACGACAGGGCCTCGCCGAAGCCGAGTCCTGAGTCGATGATCAGCTCGGAGGACATGGCATCGGCGACCCGCACCAGGGTGAAGGGGTTGCGCGTCGAGCCGACCTCGCTGAGCGCCGTGCGCAGGAACAGCTGCTGGCGCTGCTGACGCCCCAGGTCGGCCGTCGGCTCGGTGACCTCCTGGCCGTCGATGATCTCGGTGTAGTGCCGTGACCGTGCGTAGGCGAGCGCCTGCTGGCCGTCGAGCGTGACCGGCCCGGCGACGGGCTGGTTCAGGCCCGACTCTGCGTCGAACGCAGGGTGCGGCAGGTCGATCGTGACCCCGCCGAGCGCGTCGACGAGCCCGGCGAACGAGCCGAACCCGACCTCCATGTAGTGGTTGATCGGGATGTCCAGGTTGTTCTTCACCGTCAGGACCAGGTTCGCCGGACCGCGGTTGTACGCACCGTTGATGCGTCCGTTCTCACCGGTGTCCGCGATCTCGACCCACAGGTCGCGTGGCACCGACATCATCGCGGTGCCGTCCGGGGTGGTCTGCAGCACGATGATCGTGTCGCTGCGCCGGCCGGTGACACCGCTGTCGCCCTCAGGATCGAGCTCGTCGCGCGAGTCGGATCCGACCAGCAGGTAGTTCGTGGTGTCGCCGGTGACCGGGTCGAGCACGTCGCTCAGGTCGATGCGCTCGATCTTCGAGTACGCCGAGTACGCCCACCAGACCGTGCCGAACAGCGCCACCAGCAGCAGGACCGGGATGGCGAGCAACCACCGTGCACGGAAACGACGACGTCGCCCGCCGCCGCCGGTGCCCGCCGGGTCGCGCGGGGGTGTCGGAGGCGGGACGTCACGTCGGCGCGGCGCCGGCGCAGGTGCTCGACGTGCGGGCTGTGCAGGCGGGGGCGGCGCCTGGCGTTGCTGGGGTGGCGGTTGCTGGGGTGGCCGCTGCTGGGGTGGACGCTGCTGAGGCCGCGCCGGGCGTGCCGGTGGTGGTGTCGCCGGTCGGGGCGCGGCCGGTCGGGGCGCGGCCGGTCGTGGCTGCTTCGTCGGGCGCGGCGCATCGGGCGAGGGGACGTAGTACTGCTTTCCGGGTCCGGCCGACCGCGGCGAACCGGGGGGACGACCTCTCCCGCCGCCCGACGCAGGGCTGCCACCCGACTCAGGTGGGACCTGCGACGGCATGCGCACATTCTTGCGCCTGAGCGCCCCGTCCGGGGTGATCGGCATGCGTGCCGCCGACGCCGGCTCACCCGTCTAGCGTGGCCCGACGCCCGACGGGATCATGCCCGTCGCGCCCGTTCCGCGAGCGACCGTTGTCCGACCAGTCCCCATACGAAGCGAACGCCTACGCCGTCACCTACCGGCTGCTCGGTGATGCCCCGGCCGCCCACGTCGCTGCGCAGGCGGCCGTCGCTGCGTTGCACCGGGCGATGGAACGCGACGGCGCCGCGCTGCAGGGCCGTCACTGGCTCTACCCGCTCACCGATCTGGCGGTCGCCGAGGCCGTCGCCTCGCCGGCGGCGCTGCATGGCGTCGACCCGTCCCGGTCCGCCGCCGAGCTCGCGACACGCGACGACCCCTCCGCCGGGCTGCGCGCCGCGCTGCGACGCCGACTGATCAACGCCACCCCCGACGAACGTGTCGCCGGCGCGCTGGTCCACCTGGCCGGCTACCCCGTCGGGTTCGTCGCCGAGGTGCTCGGTGCGACGCCCGATGACGCCACGGCCGCAGCCGCGGTGCTCGCGCCGCCACCGGGGGTCGACTACCGGGACCTCGGGGACCCGGCGCTCACCGGCGCCCGGCCGACCGGCACACGGCGGCGCAGCTCACGGGTGCGTCGCCCGCACTGGACGACCATCGCGGCGGTCGCGATCGTCGTCGCAGCGGTCGTCGCCGCGACGCAGGTGACCGGACCGCGCCCCACGCTCGGTCCGCCCCTCGAAGAGGGCGGCGCTGCAGCGACGCAGGACGTTCCCGTCGGGGTCGAGGACCCGGCTCAGCGGAACGGCGACCCGCTCACCCAGGCCACCAACGACTGACGACCACCCGAGCGCAGCGGGGTGACCCGGTGGTACTCGAAGGTCGGGAACACCACGACGGTGCCGCGACGACGCACCCGCCCGCGGAAGTCCGCGAGCTGCTCGGGTGAGCTGTCCTCGACCACGTCGAAGAGCTCCAGCTCGGCTCCCTCGTAGAGGTCGGGGTCGGTGAGCTGCACGACGAGCGCGAGCTTGCGGTGGTGCACGCCGGCGTCCAAGCCGTCCTGGTGCCACGTGTAGAACGCGCCGGGGCGTTCGTAGCGGGTGAACTGCAGGTCCTCGTCGAAGCCCGAGAGGTCGAAGCCGTAGGCGCGGTTGGCGCGGGTCGCGACCGTGGCGAGCTTCGAGAAGATCCAGTCGGTGTCGGGTCCCGGCGGTATCCACGACACCGACGAATCGCGGATCGCCTCGTCGACCGGGTCGACGTCGGTGCCCTCGAGATCCGCCGGCGCGACGTCGAGCGACCCGCCCAGGTCGATGATCCGCTGGCACTGCCGAGCGGTGAAGACGCCGGCATGGACCTGGTGGCTGCGGTACGGGGAGCCGGGACCCGGCGCGAGCGACGGTCGCAGTGGCAGGGGTTCGGGCATCGACCGACCGTACCGCCGTGGGGGCCGTACCGCCGTGGAGTGCCCTACCGCCGTGGGGTGCCAGACTCCTTCCATGCGAATCTCGTCGAAGGTCGACTACGCGGTGAGGGCCTGCGTCGAGCTGGCCGTGCGCTCGCCGTCGCGCGCGTCCGGTGCGACCAAGGGAGAACTGCTCGGCACCGCCCAGGACATCCCCACCAAGTACCTCGAGAACATCCTCTCGGAGCTGCGACGCTCCAGCCTGGTCGGCAGCCAGCGGGGCTCCGAGGGCGGGTACTGGCTCGCCCGTCCACCCGAGGAGATCTCGATCGCGGACGTCATCCGAGCCGTCGAGGGTCCCATGGCCGACGTGCGTGGCGAGGCGCCCGAGGACCTGTCGTACACGGGCCCGGCGAAGCCGCTCGAGCAGGTCTGGCTGGCCACGCGAGCGACGCTGCGGGTCGTGCTCGAAGAGGTCTCGCTCGCCGACGTCGCGAACGACACGCTGCCGGCGATCGTCGCCGAGCTGCTGTCGGACCCCGGTGCCTGGTCGCGTCGCTGAGGTTCACGGACTGCGATACGGACAGTGTCGACAGCCGCTGTCGCAACAGGAGCCGCGCGCCAGGTGGTGGGCCTCGGTGAACACCGAGTAGCCGGTGTCGGGATCGAGGTAGGTCGGCTCCCCCGCCGCCACCGCGCGGTCGTGGGCTGCCTGCCAGCGAGCGCCTCGGTCCGGGTCGTGATGGCGGTCGGGGTCGGCCATGCGCTCGCTATTCGGCGCTGTAGAAGACGGTCTTGGACTCGGTGTAGTGGTCGAGCGCCCCGACGCCGAGCTCGCGTCCGATGCCGGACCGCTTGAACCCGCCGAAGGGCAGCTCGTAGCGCACGCTGCGGTTCGTGTTCACCGACATGACCCCGGTGCGCACGGCCGCGCTGACCCGCATCGCTCGTCCCAGGTCACGCGTCCACAACGTGCCCGACAGCCCGTAGTCGCTGTCGTTCGCGATGCGGACCGCGTCGGCCTCGTCGTCGAAGGGGATCACCGACAGCACCGGCCCGAAGATCTCCTCACGGGCGATGCGCATGGTGTTGTCGACGTCAGCGACGACCGCGGGCGACAGGAACCAGCCCGGACCGCTCGCCTCGCCGCCGCAGACGACCTCGGCACCCTCACCCCGGCCGATGTCGAGGTACTCCAGGCTGGTCGCCCGCTGGCCCTCGGAGATCATCGGGCCGATCTCGGTCGTGTCGTCGGAGGGGTCCCCGACACGCAGCGTGCCGGTCCGCTCGGCGACCCCGGCGACGACGCGGTCGTAGACAGAGCGTTCGACGAGCAGGCGGCTGCGGGCGCAGCAGTCCTGTCCGGCGTTCGCGAACACCGAGTACGGGATCGCCTCGATGGCCGCGTCGAGGTCCGCGTCGGCGAAGACGATCGCTGCGGACTTGCCGCCGAGCTCGAGCGAGACGCGGGTCATGTTGTCGGCGACCCGTCGCAGGATGCCCGCGCCCGTCGAGGAGTCACCGGTGAACGAGATCTTGTCGACCCGCGGGTCGCCGACGAGGGCGTCGCCGGTGGTCGAACCCGGACCGGGGATGACCGAGACGACCTCGGGCGGGACGCCGGCCTCGACCAGCACCGAGCCCAGCAGCAGCGCGGACAGCGGCGTGAGCGACGCCGGCTTGAGCACGACGGGGTTGCCCGCGGCGAGCGCCGGGGCGAGCTTCCAGGTGGCGATCAGCATCGGGAAGTTCCACGGCACGATCAGGCCGCACACGCCGACGGGCACCTTCATCACGACACCGAGGCCGGTGTCCTGGGTGGGGACCACCGAGCCGTGGTGCTTGTTCGCTGCGCCCGCGTAGAACTCGAAGACGTCGGCCATCGCGTTCGCCTCCCAGCGGGCGTCGTCGATGGTGTGGCCGGCGTCGAGCACCTCGAGCCGGGCGAACTCCTCTGCACGCTCTCGGATCAGCGTCGAGACCTGCAGCAGGACGTGGCCCCGATCGGTCGCGCTGACCGACGACCAGACCGCCGAGTCGAACGCGCCGCGCGCCGACCGCAGCGCCAGGTCCAGGTCCTCGAGGCCCGCCTGGGACACCTCGCAGATGGCGTCGCCGGTCGAAGGGTCGTACGTCGTGAAGGTGGCGCCATCCGCGGCGGCGCGGTGCTCACCGCCGATGATCAGGCGGCTGTCGGGGAGTTGGTGCATGGCGGGCAGTGTAGGGACAGCCGACCGTGGCTACTGTGCCCGTGCTCGCTCGCCGAACCACGTGGTTCGGCGACGGTCACCCCCACCCCATCACAGGAACAGGTCAGGAACATGTCTCGACTCGACGGCAAGGTGAGCCTCATCACCGGCGCATCCGCAGGACTCGGCAGAGTGGCCGCGGAGCTGTTCGCCCGAGAGGGCTCACGGGTCGTGGTCGCGGACCTGAACGACGGCAGCGAGGCCGTCGACGCGATCCGGGCAGCCGGTGGCGAGGCGAGCTACGTGCGCTGCGACGTCGGTGACGAGGGCTCCGTGCGTGACGCGATCGCACACGCCGTCGACACCTTCGGTGGGCTGCACGTCCTCTACAACAACGCCGGGGTCTCCCTCGGCGACGACGACGGCCCGGAGAACACCTCGGTCGAGGTGTGGGACACGACGCTGAAGATCAACGTCACGGGTCTGGCGCTGGGCTGCCGGTACGGCATCCCAGCCATGCGTGACACGATCGCCGCAGCCGGTGGCCCGGGTGCAGCGCCGAGCGCGTCGATCATCAACGTGGCGAGCTTCGTGGCGCACCTGGGTGCCGCGACCCCGCAGATCGCCTACACCGCCTCGAAGGGCGCGGTGCTGTCGATGACCCGTGAGATCGCGGTGATCTACGCCCGACAGGGCATCCGCGCGAACGCCCTGTGCCCCGGCCCGGTGCTGACGCCGCTGCTGGCGAAGTACCTCTCCGACGAGGAGAAGCGCCAGCGTCGCCTGGTGCACATCCCGATGGGCCGCTTCGGTGAGGCGATCGAGATCGCGAACGGCGCGCTGTTCCTGGCCTCGGACGAGTCGTCGTTCATGACGGGTCAGTCGCTGCTCGTCGACGGTGGCATCACCGCCGCCTACACCACCCCCGAGTGACTCACGCCGAGATATAGGGGTCGTCATCGACATCCCTTGTCGATGACGACCCCACTCCCACCTCGCGTCGGTGGAAGTCGGGTCCTCGGCACGGGTGAGCGCGAGGCACCGGTAGCGTCGACCGGAGCCACACGAGGGAGACCCCAGTGACCACGACCGGTCTGATCGACCTGCCCGCACTCGCCCGACTCGTCGACGACGACGAGATCGACACCGTCGTCGTCGCGTTCGTCGACCTGCAGGGCCGGCTGATGGGCAAGCGGGTGACGGGCCGGTTCTTCCTCGACCACGTCGCCGGGCCCGGTGGGATCGACGGCGAGGGCATCGAGGCCTGCAACTACCTGCTCACCGTCGACGTCGACATGAACGTCATCGAGGGCTTCGACTACGCGACGTGGGAGGGCGGCTACGGCGACTTCCGCGGACGCCCCGACCTGGACACGCTGCGGGTCACCCCGTGGCTCGAGAAGACCGCCATGGTGCTCTGCGACGTGGTCGACAGCTCGAACGACGCGCCCGTCGCGGTGTCGCCCCGCCAGGTGCTGCAACGCCAGATCGAACGCGCCGCCGAGCGTGGTCTCGTGGTGAAGATGGGCTCCGAGCTGGAGTTCTTCGCCTACGACCGCCACTTCGACGAGCTCGCCCGCGGTCACTACCGGGAGCTCCCGGCTGCCACGTCCTCCTGGTACAACCTCGACTACCACGTCTTCCAGACCACCAAGGACGAGCCGCTGATCCGGGCGATCCGCAACGGCATGGTCGCGGCGGGTCTTCCGGTCGAGTTCTCCAAGGGCGAGGCCGCACCCGGGCAGCACGAGCTGAACCTGCGCTACTCCGACGCGCTGACGATGGCGGACAACCACACCGTCTACAAGAACGGTGCCAAGGAGATCGCCCACCTGCAGGGCAAGGCGCTGACCTTCATGGCGAAGCCGACGATCGACCAGCCCGGATCGAGCTGCCACATCCACTCGTCGATCTGGAGCCTCGAGGACGACGTGCCGCTGTGCCCCGGCGAGGGCGAGCACGGCATGAGTGCGATCTTCCGGTCGTGGATGGGTGGCATCCTGGCGCACTCGCGTGAGCTGTCGTTGGCCTTCGCGCCCTACGTGAACAGCTACAAGCGCTACCAGCCCGACTCGTGGGCACCGACGGCGGTGGTGTGGTCGCCCGACAACCGCACCTGCGGGCTGCGCCTGGTCGGCCACGGCGCCGGCATGCGCATCGAATCACGCATCCCCGGCGCGGACTGCAACCCCTACATCGCCTTCGCCGCGCTGATCGCCGCGGGGCTCGACGGCATCGACCGCGGCCTCGACTGCGGCGACCCGTACGTCGGCAACGCCTATACGGCGGACGACGTCGAGCGCATCCCCTGGAACATCGTCGAGGCGATCGAGCTGTTCCGCGGCTCGGAGTTCGCCCGGGAGTCGCTCGGCGAGCAGGTGCACTTCCACCTGCTGCACTCCGCCGAGGAGGAGTGGAAGGCGTTCAACAACGTCGTCACCGAGTGGGAGCTGCGCCGCAACTTCGAGCGGATCTGAGCGCCGGGGATTCCCGGAGTACGCGGAGAACCTGCAGCTAGTGTGCAGGTTCATGGAGACGCTGCGGACACCCGAGGACCGGTTCGAGGGATTGCCCGACTGGCCCTACTCGCCCCACTACACCGAGGTCGACGACGGCGACGCGGCTGCGCATCCACCACGTCGACGAGGGTCCTGTCGACGCCGCGCCGGTGCTCTGCATGCACGGCGAGCCGTCGTGGTCGTACCTGTACCGCCACATGATCCCGGTGTTCGCCGCAGAAGGGCACCGGGTCGTCGCACCCGACCTGGTGGGCTTCGGTCGCTCCGACAAACCCGTCGAGCAGTCCGACTACACCTACGCCGCACACGTCGCCTGGATGACCGAGTGGCTGCAGGCGCTCGACCTGACCGACATCACGCTGGTGTGCCAGGACTGGGGCGGCCTGGTCGGTCTGCGCCTGGCCACTGCCATGCCGGAGCGCTTCAGCCGGCTCGTGGTGGCGAACACCGGGCTGCCCACCGGCGACCGACCGCCGACCGAGGCGTTCCTGAACTGGCAGCGCTTCTCCCAAGAGGTCGAGACCTTCGACTCGGGCATGATCATCCAGATGGGCACGACCACGAACCTGTCCGACGAGGTCGTCGCCGCGTACAACGCCCCCTTCCCCGACGACGCCTCGACCGCCGGTGCCCGGCGCTTTCCGGCCCTCGTGCCGACCTCACCCGACGACCCGGCCGCCGAGGCGAACCGGACAGCGTGGACGGTGCTCGAGTCCTGGGACAAGCCGGTGCTGACGGCGTTCTCCGACAGCGACCCCATCACCAAGGGTGGTGAGCGGATCTTCCAGGCGAAGGTGCCCGGCGCTGCGGGCCAGCCGCACACCTTCATCGAGGGCGGCGGGCACTTCCTGCAGGAGGACCGCGGACCGGAGCTCGCCCGCGTCGTCATCGACTTCATCGCGGCGACACCGGGTTCATGAGCGACGCCCCTGACGCGGCCGCGGAGAGCCCGACCGCCGCCAGCCCGGCGTCGAGCACTGCGACCGATGGGCGGGTCCGTCGGGGCGAGCGCACCCGCGCCGCGATCGTCGACGCGCTGCTCGGCCTGCTGAACCGGGGGGTGCTGACCCCGACCGCGGCGCAGATCGCCGAGGGCGCCGGGGTGTCGGTGCGCTCGGTGTTCCAGCACTTCGACGATCTCGACGCGCTGCACCTGGAGCTCGCGGCGGAGCAGGCGCGACGGGTGCTGCCCCTGCTCGATCCCCCGGAGTCGACGGGTTCGCTCGACGAGCGAATCGACGACCTGGTCGAGCGACGTGCCGAGCTCTTCGAGTTCATCACCCCGGTGCGCCACGCGATCGGCTCACGGGCGCACACCTCGACGGTGGTGCGCAGTCGGATCGACGAGCTGTCCTCGGCGCTGTGCACGCAGGTCGAGGCCTGCTTCGCCCCCGAGCTGTCAGCGCTCGACCCCGAGGAGCGGCGCCGTACGGTCCACGCGCTCGACGTCATCGCCGGGTTCGAGACCTGGGACCAGCTGCGTGTCTTCCGGTCGCTGCCACGCGCCGCGGCAGCGAGCACCGTCGCGACCATGCTGGTCCGCATGCTCGCCTGAGGCGCTGGGTCTGACAGACTCGGGGTCAGTGAAGCGCCCCGGGGAGGGCGGGACGACGACGAGGGGGCAGGGTGCGTGTCCCGGGACCGTGGAGACGAACATGGCTGATCTGATCGACCGACTCTCCGGCGAGCTGGGCCCGGACCTGGTGCAGGTCGGCGCGGAGTGCGGCGAGGACTACGGGCACGACGAGTGCCTGACCGTCGACGCGGTGACGCCCGCGGTGGTGGTGCGCCCGGAGACCACCGAGCAGGTCGCTGCGGTGCTGCGCACCGCGGACGAGCTCGGCGTGCCGGTGACCGCACGCGGCGCCGGCACCGGGCTCTCCGGTGCGGCACGACCCGGGCAGGACGCCATCGTCGTCTCGTTCGAGCGCATGAACGCAGTGCTCGAGATCGACCGCGACAACCACACCGCGGTGGTCCAGCCCGGCGTGCGGCTCAACGAGCTCGACGAGATCACCCGCGAGCACGGCCTGGTGTACCCCGTCTACCCCGGTGAGTACTCGGCCAGCCTGGGCGGCAACATCGCCACGAACGCCGGCGGCATGCGCGCCGTGAAGTACGGCGTCACCCGCCACCAGGTGCTCGGCATCGAGGCCGTGCTGCCCGGCGGCCAGGTCATGCGCTCGGGCGGCAAGTTCGTCAAGGCCTCCTCGGGCTACGACCTGACCCAGCTGGTGATCGGCAGCGAGGGCACCCTGGCGCTCGTGACCGAGGCGACCCTGCGGCTCTACCCGAGGGCCGCCCACCAGGCGACCGTGCTCGCACCGTTCGCGCTGCTCGACGGGGTGACCGCCGCGGTCCCCCGCATCATCGACTCGGGGCTCGACCCGCTGATCCTCGAGTACATCGACCTGCTGACGATGTCGGCGGTGCAGACCTTCACCGGGCTCGAGCTCGGCATCCCCCAGGACGTCAAGGACACCGCGCTCGCCTACCTGGTCGTCATGCTCGAGGACACCTCCGAGGATCGACTCGAGCAGGACACCGTCGCCCTGTCCGAGCTGCTCGTCGGACTCGGCGCGATGGACGTCTACGTGTTGCCCGCAGCCTCGGCCGCCGGCCTGATCGACGCCCGCGAGAAGGCGTTCTGGATGGCCAAGGCGAACGGCGCGGACGACATCATCGACATCGTCGTGCCGAGGGCGCAGATCCCGGCCTTCATGGACGCCGTGCCCGCGCTCGCCGACGAGTACGAGGCCTGGATCGCCGGGTGCGGCCACGCGGGTGACGGCAACGTGCACATGGGCATCTTCTGCTCCGACGACGAACGCCGCTCCGAGCTGCTGCGAGCGTTGTTCACCAAGGGCATGGAGCTCGGCGGTGCCATCTCGGGTGAGCACGGCATCGGCCACGCGAAGAAGCACTACTTCAACCAGCTCGAGGACCCCGCCAAGATCGACCTGATGCGTCGCATCAAGTCGGCGTTCGACCCCAACGGGATCCTCAACCCCGGCGTGCTCTTCGACTGAGCGCGAGCTCCCCGCCTTCCTCACGAACCATCCCTCACGCTCCGGAGCCATCCGGTGACACGTCCCACGGAGATCAGCAGATGAACGGTGCACACGCACTCATCAGGACCCTCGTCGACGCAGGTGTCGACACCTGCTTCATGAACCCCGGCACCTCCGAGATGCACTTCGTCGCCGCGCTCGACGACGTGCCCGAGATGCACTCGGTGCTCGCCCTGTTCGAGGGTGTCGCGACCGGTGCCGCCGACGGCTACGCCCGCATGGCCGACAAGCCCGCCGCAGTGCTGCTGCACCTGGGGCCGGGTCTCGGCAACGGGCTCGCGAACCTGCACAACGCCCGTCGCGGCCGGACCCCGGTGGTCAACATCATCGGTGACCACGCCACGTACCACGCCAAGTACGACGCTCCTCTGCAGAGCGACATCCACAGCATCGCCAAGGGCGTCTCGACCTGGATCCGCTCCTCGACGGACCCGTCCGAGGTCGCGGATGACGCAGCCGACGCGGTGGCCGCAGCCATGGGTCCCCCCGGACAGGTCGCCACCCTGATCCTGCCGGCGGACGTCTGCTGGCTCGAGGCGCCCGGTCCCGTCGCGCCACGGCCTGCGGCGGCACCCGCCGCGGTCGGCGCAGAGGTGATCTCGTCGGTCGCCGAGCTGCTCCGCTCCGACGCGACGGTCGGCATCCTGATCGGTGGCACCGTCACCCGTGAGGCCGGCCTGGTCGCCGCGTCGCGCGTCGCCACGACCTCCGGTGCGAAGTTGATCTGCGAGACCTTCCCCGCCCGCCTCGAGCGCGGCGCGGGACTGCCGGCGGTCGAGCGCCTCGGCTACCTCGCCGAGTTCGCCCAGGCCCAGCTCGACGGCCTCGACCACCTGATCCTGGTCGAGGCGGCGTCGCCGGTCTCGTTCTTCGCCTACCCCGACAAGGCCTCGGACCTGGTGCCCGACGGCTGCAGCGTGCACGTGCTGTCGGTCCCGGGCGAGGACTCGACCGCGGCCCTCGAGGCCGTCGCCGACGCGATCGGCGCACCGGCCGACGGCGCGCAGCTCGCCGCGCCGTTCCGGACCGACCGCCCGACCGGCGCGCTGAACGCCGAGACGTTCGCCACCGCCCTCGGTGCGCTGCTGCCCGAGGGAGCGGTCGTCGTCGACGAGGGCAACACCGCCGGCCTCTTCGTCTCGGGCTTCACCGCCGGGGCACCTCGTCACGACTGGCTCTGCCTGCCGGGCGGCGCGATCGGCTACGGCATGCCCGTCGCCACCGGCGCAGCCATCGCCAGCCCCGGTCGCCGGGTCGTGAACCTCCAGGCCGACGGCAGCGCGATGTACACGATCCAGTCGCTGTGGACCCAGGTCCGCGAGGGCCTGGATGTCACGACGATCATCCTCAACAACCAGTCGTACGCGATCCTCAACCTGGAGCTGACCCGCGTCGGTGCCGATCCGGGTCCCAAGGCGCTCGAGATGCTCGACCTGACCAACCCGAGGCTCGACTTCGTGTCGATCGCCCAGGGCATGGGCGTGTCGGCGACCCGAGCGACGACTGCCGAGGAGTTCACCGAGCAGCTCGAGCGAGCCCTCGCCACGCCCGGACCGAACCTGGTCGAGGCGATCCTGCCCCCGACGCTCTGACCGAACCGCGCGCTCGCCGAACCGCGCGCTCGCCGAACCGCGCGCTCGCCGAACCATCGGGGCGCTGACACGGACCGGCCGGTCCACGCGGTGAACCGATCGAGGGGTTGCGCAGGTTCGTTCGAACCACTTGCTTGGTCCGAACGAACCGACGCTCTCAAGCGCTGCCTCGTTCCACTCGACATCTCTCGTACCGCAAGGACTGCGGAGAGGGAGTTCGAGGATGACACAGCACCGAGGGGCACTGACGAGACGACCGCGTGGCGCAACGCCGCGCAGGCTCCGGGACCGGGCGCGCATGCTGCTCGCGCTCGGTGGAGTCGTGGGGCTGGGAGCGGTGCTCACCTCGGCGGCGTTCTCGGACTCCGCAGAGGTGACGGCCGCGTTCACGGCGGGAACCCTCGACATCACCGTCGACGGCGACGAGGGCAACCCGGTCCCCTACGACCTGGTCGTCGCCGGCGCCGACTCGATCGCTCCGGGTGAGGTCGTCTACTCGCCGCTCGAGATCGCCAACGTCGGCGACGTCGACGCCACCCTGTCGATGGCGGCGAGCGCGACCAGGGATCCGCTCGGCCCCGACACCCCCGACGCGCTGCGCCTGACGGTGGTGCCGACCACGGGCACGGCCTGCGACGCCGGCGTCGTGACGGCGGCGACGACCCCGTACGCGACCGATGTCGCGCTCGACGCCGCGACGTTCGCGGACGTCGAGCTCGCCGGCGGCGCGAGCACCGACCTGTGCATCGCGGTGTCGCTGCCGTCGAGCGTCGTCGGCACCGGGGGTGGCACCGCCGAAGTGACGTTCGCCTTCCTCGCCGAGCAGGCCGATGTCTGAGCGCGGACCCGGTCGGCTGCGGCGCCGCTGGGCACTCGATCTCGCCGCAGCCGTCGGTGTCGTGTGCCTGGCGTCGATCGCTGCGTCGCACGCCCTGGGTGTGCGCCCGTTGATCGTCGCCGGCTCCTCGATGGAGCCGTCGCTGCCGCTCGGTTCGCTGGCACTGGCGGTCGAGACACCGGTCGAGCGGCTGGTCGTGGGCGACGTGGTCAGCGTCGTGCGCGACGACGGGGCCAGGGTCACCCATCGCCTGGTGGCGGTCGACCCGATCGAGGACCTCGTCGCTGCGGGGGCCGGGACGGACGCTGCACCACAGGGTCCGGTGGCGCCGATCGTCGGGCCGGCCGAGCTGACCCTGCAGGGTGACGCGAACCCGGGACCGGACGCGACGCGACCCGTCGAGACGACCGTCGACCGCGTCGTGTGGACGGTGCCCGGTCTGGGTGGGGTGTTGCGCTCCCTCCGCTCCCCGACGGCGATGTTCGTGTTCGGCGCGCTGGTGGGCGTGGCGATCTGGAGCGTCGGCCGGGGCAGGACCCGACCGACGAGAGCGGTGCTCTGGATCGACGACGTGCCCTACCAGGTGCTGCCATGAGGACCCTCGAACACCGACCGGAGCGGTCCGAGCGCGGCGGATCGATCCCGAGCCGCTGGAGCGCCGTGAGCCGCTGGAGGGATGGTGCGTGGCGGGCAGCGGCGGTGGCGCTGCTGCTCGCCGGCACCGCTGCGGCACGGATCCCGAGCACCGATGCGGCGCTGGCCGATGGTGCCGCGACCCTGAGCGACGCGGCGATCGTCCCCACGCTGTGGTGGGCCCAGGGCTCCGACGGCCACGGGCAGTTCGGTGCCGACGGCGTGGGTGACCGGGCGCTCCCGTTCCGCGTGCTGGTGCCGACGGACAGCTCCGTTGCCGACGGCGTCGGGATCGACTCGTTGAGCATCGGGACGACCTCTGCGTGCGCGGTGCACCGGGGTGACCTGTCGTGCTGGGGCGCCAACGACGTCGGCCAGCTCGGCGACTCGACGTCGGTCGCCCGTGACGTGCCCGGAGCCGTGCTCGACGACGCCGCCCCGGGTGGCTCGCAGCTGCCCCTCGCCGCCACCGTCACCGACGTGTCGGTCGCTGACGGCTTCGCCTGCGCAGTGGCCGACGGTCGGGTGTTCTGCTGGGGCGACAACACCTCGGGTCAACTCGGCAACGGATCGTGGGCGCCGTCCCCTGTGCCGCTCGCCGTGGCCGTCGCCGGGAGCGCGGGGTCGACCCTGCCCGCCGGGACCGTGACCGACGTCGAGACGGGCGGCAGCGGCGCCGGTGCGTACGCCTGCGCGATCGCCGCGGGGCAGCTCCACTGCTGGGGCAGCCGCCTGCACGGCAGGCTCGGCAACGGACACGACTCGACGTAGCGGTATCGCAGTCCCGGTGGACAGTGATCCCGCATCTGGGGGCGCCGGCATGATCACGGACGTCTCGCTTGGAGCGATACGCTGTGCGCTGTCGCTGCGGGCAAGAGCCTGGTGCTGGGGATGGTCCGGCGTACTGGCCAGCTCGGTGATGGGCAAGGACTCGCCGGGCTGTTGCGCAAACGGTTCCGAAGGCGGTGGAGACGTCGCCGTCGTCGGATCTGCCGGCGTCGGCGGACGTGACCGAGGTGGCGGTCGGCGCGAGCTCGGCGTGCGCCGTGCACGACGGTTCGGCGTACTGCTGGGGCACCAACGTCGCCGGTCAGCTCGGCGCCGGGATCAGCAACGACACCGAGGTCGGGACCACGGTGGTGCGGCGGGCGACGAGCGTCGCGACCGTCGGCACCGGCGACTCCGAGCTGCCCGCGGTGGGCGTCGTCTCGGGGCTCGCCGCCGGCCGGGGCAGCGGCCCCGCCAGCACCTTCTGCCTGCTCGCCGGAGCGGCCACCGAGCGCTCCGCGCTCTGCTGGGGCGCCAACGACGCCGGACAGCTCGGTATCGGTGGCAACACCCACCAGGTGGTGCCCAGAGCCCTGGTCCGCCAGCCGGGGTCCGAGCTGCCGACCGCTGCGTCGGCGACGTCGATCGCCGTCGGCAGCGCGACCACGATCCTGGTGGTGGCGCCATGAGGGCCCGATTCGTGTTCGCGACGGTCTGCGCCGTGGTGGTGGTGATGTGGTCGGCCTCCGACGCCGGCGCCCAGACCTGCCCCGACGACGCCACCGCCCCGCAGGCCACCTCGGAACAGGTCGACTTCACCGGTGTCGTGCCGGGTGGGCGCCACACCTGGTCGACCACGGTGACCAACGCGGCGGATGACCCCGTCGCCGTGCGTGCCTCGCTCGACGGCACCGGAGCGCTCTCGACGGTGCTGCGGATCGGTCTCCGGACCTGCTCGACGCCGTGGGTCACGAACGGCACAGGTCCGCCCAGCTGTCCGGCGGGTGCGGTGCTCGTCCTGGCAGCGACGACGCTCGACGACGGCATCGAGGTCGACCTGCCGACGCTCGCTCCCGGGGACTCGTCGCATGCACTGTTCAGCGCGGAGCTGCCCCTGTCGACCGGCAACGAGTTCCAGGGCGCCGTCGGTGCGGTGCGATCGTTGATGGTGTGGCAGCAGCAGTGCGGCCCCGCCACGCCCACGACCGCGCCGGGTCCGCCGACGACCGCGCCGGGTCCGCCGACGACCGCGCCGGGTCCGCCCACGGCCGTCCCCGTCACCGTGCCGCCCAGCGCTCCCCCGTCGCCCGGCGCTCCCCCGACCGCTGAGCCCCCCTCCACACCGCGATCGTCCACACCGCGAGCGTCCACCCCACGCTCCGGCGGTCCCGGGCGTCCAGGGACGCTGCCGTTCACCGGCTCCCCCATCACCCTCACCCTCGCGGTGGCGGGTGGACTGCTGGCAACCGGCGCAGCGGTGCTCGCCGCCGGCTTCCGGCCTCGCCGTGGCGACGAGGGGCGCCGACGGTGACGGGATGCACCGTCGGCCTCCCCGGACCGGGGGTGCCGGACCCGTAGTCTTGGCCACGATGCCGCCGTCCCCTCCCCGTTCCGTCGCGCCTGGTGACCTGCTCACGACGGTCGTCGCGTCGATCGACGGCGGCGAGGACCGCCCGTCGCAGCGCGAGATGGTCGAGGCGGTGCACGAGGCGTTCACCACGAAGTCGCACCTCGCGGTCCAGGGGCCGACGGGGGTCGGCAAGTCGCTCGCCTACCTGCTGCCGGCGGTCACCGCGGCCGCCGCCGGCGAGCGGACCGTCGTCGTCACGTCGTCACGGGCCCTGCAGGACCAGCTGGCCGAGGTCGAGCTGCCGTTCCTGGCAGAGGTGCTCGACGTGCCGGTGCGCTACGCCGTGCTCAAGGGCCGCTCCAACTACCTGTGCGAGGCCGCCGCGTCAGAGGTGCGGGTCCAGCTGCGCGGTGCGTCCCAGCAGAGCTTCGAGATGGACGGACCGGTGTCGAGCGGCGACGAGCTCGCCGACGAGGAGCTCGTCGCAGAGGTCGAGACGATCCTCGACTGGGCCGAGACCACCCGGAGCGGCGACCTGGCCGAGCTGCCGTTCACCCCGCACTGGAAGGCGTGGGGTGCGGTGTCGGTCGGACCGGGCGAGTGCGTCGGTGCGGCCCGTTGCTCCTACGCGGAGGACTGCTGGTCCGAACGGGCCCGCGAACAGGCCGAGGCCGCACAGATCGTCGTCGTCAACGCACATCTCTACGGTGCGCACATCCAGACCGGCAGGACGCTGCTGCCCGAGCACCGTCAGCTCGTCATCGACGAGGCGCACGAGTTCGAGGACTCGATCGTCGGTTCGTTGAGCATCGAGATGACCGCCGGCCGGCTCTCGAACCTCGCCCGGGTGCACGAGCGCTGCGTCGCGGGCGACGAGATCGTCGCGAAGTCGCTGCGCAGCGCGGCGGACACCCTCGAAGCAGCCCTCCAGGGCGAGTTGGTCGCCGTCGCGGCACAACGCCAGCACGGCGGCTCGACCGGTGGCACGCCCACATCGTTGCGGTTGCACGAGGGGCCGGGGGTCGCGCTCAGTGGCGCGCTGTCCTCGGCGCTGTCGGCGTCGGACCGGGCGCTCAACAGCCTGCGGGTCGCCGCGAAGAACGCCGGTGAGTCATCGGCGCGGCACCGCATCGATCGCGCCGTGCGAACCGCCGAGTCGGCCGTCAACGACTGCCAGGCGCTGCTCGGTCGGATCGAGCCCGGCACGGTCTGCTGGGTCGAGACCACCCGCAGCGATCGCCACGCGGTGCGTCTGACGCGCATCGACGTGGCGGCGACGCTGCGCAAGCGGGCGTGGGAGGACGAGGAGCTGACCGTCGTGTGCTGCTCGGCGACCCTCGACCCCGGCACCGCGAAGCGCCTCGGCCTCGACGCCAGGTTCGTGTCGGTGGACTCGCCGTTCAACTTCAGGGACCACGCGCTGCTGTACGTCCCGAAGCTGGCCCGGCCGAACCAGCCGGCGTGGCCCGAGCAGGTCGCCGCCGAGATCGAGCACCTGATCCGTGCCTGCAACGGACGCACGCTCGCGCTGTTCACCTCGAACTCGATGCTGCGGGCCACCGTCGAACGGTGCCGCGACGCCCTCGGCGACGAGTTCGTGCTGCTGTGCCAGGGCGACGCGCCCAACCCGGTGCTGCAGGAGCGCTTCATCGCCGAGGAGCACTCGTGCCTGTTCGCGACGGCCAGCTTCTGGACCGGCATGTCCAGCCCCGGTACGACCTGCAGCGCCGTCGTGCTCGACAAGATCCCGTTCCCCGTGCCGAGCGACCCGATCATCGAGGCCCGCTCCGAGCTCGTCGGCGACGACCGTGCGTTCATGGCGGTGTCGGTGCCCGCCGCGGGCATGCAGCTCGCGCAGGGTGTCGGGCGACTCATCCGCACCGCGACCGACCGAGGGGTCGTCGCGGTCTGTGACCCGCGACTGGCCGAGGCGCGCTACCGCGAGCAGATGCTCCAGCTGCTGCCGCCGATGCGCCGGGTCCGCAACCGTGCGTTCGTCGACCGGTTCATCGAGTCGTTGGCGCTCGATGGCGAGTCGTCCACTCCGACGGATCGGGTCGTCGCATCCGCCGCGCGTAGTTGATCGAGTAGTCGGGCCAGTTGTTCGTGATGCGTCCGGCGTCGTTCTTGTACCAGCTCTGGCAGTCCCCGGCCCACACCGTCTGCGCGGTCGCCGCGTCGATCTCGCGGTCGTACGCGGCCATCGCCGCGTCGGTGACCTCGACCGAGGTGTCGCCGTCGACGACCATGCCGGCGACGAGCTGGCGGATGTAGCCGACCTGCTGCTCGATCATGAAGAGGATCGAGTTGTGGCCCAGATTCGTGTTCGGGCCGTAGAGCATGAACAGGTTGGGGAAGCCCGGGACGGCGACGCCCAGGTGTGCCCGGGCGCCGCTGCGCCACTCGTCGTTCAGGTCGCGCTGCTCGCGCCCGGTGACGCGCAGCGGTGAGAGGAACTCGGTGCTGTGGAAGCCGGTGCCGAAGACGATCGTGTCGACGTCGACCTGGCGACCGTCCGAGGTGACGATGCCCGACGGCGTGATCTTCTCGATCGACGAGGAGACCACCTCGACGTTCGGTCGCAGCAACGTCGGGTACCAGTCGTTCGCGATGAGCAGTCGGCGACAGCCCGGGGCGTAGTCCGGGATCAGGGCCTCGGCGGGCAGGTCCGGTGACACCATCGGCGTCAGCTGCTTCGAGAAGCGCTCCTGGAGCCAGGCGCCGAGCCGGCTGTTCTTCCGCATGAGGCTGAAGCGCATCTCGAAGCGCCAGTAGATCGACGCCCGGTAGGCGCGCTGGAGCGGCCGCACGTGTTCGAGCAGCCAGTGCTCCCACGGCTTGAACCGCCGGTCGGGCTTGGGCGCCACGTAGTTGACGCTCCGCTGGAACAGGGTGAGCTGGCGGGCCTGCTTCGCCACTCGCGGCACGAACTGGATCGCGCTCGCCCCGATGCCGACCACCGCGACCCGCTCGCCGCGCAGGTCGTGGTCGTGGTCCCAGCGCGCCGAGTGGAACCACGTCCCGCCGAAGCTGTCGAGGCCCGGCAGATCCGGGATGTTCGGCCGGTTCAGCTGCCCGAGCCCGCTGACGACGACGTCGAACTCGTGCTGCTCACCCGTCGAGGTGGTCAGGGTCCACGTGGCCGTCTCGTCGGACCACACCGCCGACGCGATCTCGGTCCCCAGACGCAGGTGCGGACGCAGGTCGAAGCGGTCGACGAGCGATTCGAAGTACTCGAGGATCTCGGGCTGCTCGGCGAACTTGCGGGACCAGTCGGTCTTGGGCGAGAACGAGAAGCTGTACAGATGCGACGGCACGTCGCAGGCGGCGCCGGGATAGGTGTTGTCGCGCCACGTGCCCCCGACGCCGTCGGACTTCTCGAAGATCGTGACGTCGTCCAGTCCCAGGTCCTGGAGGCGGATCGCCATGCACAACCCGGCGGCGCCGGCGCCCAGGATGCCCACGCGCGGCGCTCGGGCGCCACGGGCGAGCGCGGCAGCGACACGCTCGGCCTGGTCGTCGCCGGCGGCACCGCCCTGCGACCACGACCTGATCCGTCGTGCCAGTCCCACCAACTCGCTCATCTGCACCCCCGTCGGTCGCGTCCCCCCGGACGTGGCGCGAATCTACTGCGCGTCCCACCTGATCGGCGTTCACAGAGAGCGACGGTCCCGGGACTGAACCGGTGCACCACGTGGTTGACGCTGTGTCCGACCAGAGAAAGAGCGACACGATGGCGACCATCGACCTGCAGGTGAACGACTTCGAGCGCACCGTGAACGGTGACGGGATCGTCCTGGTGGACTTCTGGGCGTCGTGGTGCGGCCCGTGCCGCTCGTTCGCCCCGGTCTTCGAGGCGGCGTCCGAGGAGCACCCTGATGCGGTGTTCGCGAAGGTCGACACCGAAGCCGAACAGGAGCTCGCCGGCGCCCTCCAGATCCAGTCGATCCCGACGCTGATGATCTTCCGCGACGGCATCCTCATGTTCTCGCAGCCGGGCGCACTGCCCAAGGCGACCCTCGACGACCTGATCTCCCAGGTCGAGGCACTCGACATGGACGACGTGCGCGCACAGATCGGCGAGGCGCCGGCCCCGGCGGCCGGTGACTGACCCGGGGGCTTCGGCCGTGCGCCCGGCCCAGCCGCTGCGAGGGTCGTAGATTCGTCCACGTGTGCGACACGATGGTCACGATCGGCGACGACGCCGTGTTCTTCGCCAAGAACAGCGACCGGGACCCCAACGAGGCACAGCTGCTCGAGTGGGTGCCTGCCGCCGAGCACCGACCCGGTGCGCTCGCCCGCTGCACCTGGACCCTGGTCCCGCAGGTCCGTCGAACCCACGCGTTGCTGCTGTCGCGTCCGTGGTGGATGTGGGGCGCCGAGATGGGCACCAACGAGCGCGGCGTCGTGATCGGCAACGAGGCGGTCTTCACCCGGCGCCACGAGGACGGCTCGGGCCTGCTCGGCATGGACCTGTTGCGCCTCGCGCTGGAACGGGCCGATGACGCGGACGCCGCGGTCCAGGTGATCGTGTCGCTGCTCGAACGTCACGGCCAGGGCGGTGCAGCGAGCAGGGACCATCCGAGCTTCTCCTACGACAACAGCTTCCTCGTGGCCGACCGCGACGGTGCGATCGTGCTCGAGACCGCCGGGCGCAGCTGGGCCACCGAGCGGGTGACCGGGCGGTCCCGCAGCATCTCGAACGAGCTCACGATCCCCGACTTCGCCCGGGCGCACTCCGACCACCTGCGGTCATGGGTCGCGTCCGCCCGTCACCGCGGAGCGCTGACCACCGCAGCGGCGCAGCAGGCGACCTCGGAGCTCGACCTGTTCGCCGCGCTCCGTCGACACGGCGACACGCCCGACCCGTCGTACTCGTTGCTCAACGGTGCGATGGCCTCGCCCTGCATGCACGCGGGCGGCCTGGTCGCCAACGGCCAGACGACCGCCTCGTGGGTCTCTCGACTGGGCTCCCCGACGCAGCACTGGGCGACCGCCACGGCAGCGCCGTGCACGTCGATCTTCAAGCCGGTCACGGTCGACGATCCCGTCGACGTCGGGCCCTCGCCGACCGATCGTGCCGATGCCGGGAGTCGGTGGTGGCGCCACGAGGGTCTGCATCGCGTCGCTGCCCGTGACCTCGGCTCCCTGACCGCCCGCTTCGCGCACGAGCGCGACGCCGTCGAACGTGCGTGGGTCGAGGAGCCGCCCTCCAGCGCCCACGCGTTCGCGCTCGCCGACGAGCTCGAGGAACGGTGGGCCGCGGACGTCGTCGCCGCCGACGCGCCCGACCGTCGTCCCCTCGCGACCCGGGAGTACTGGCGTCGCCAGCACCGTGCGGCAGGGTGGTCGCCGCTGCAGCACCGGATCCCCGCCGCGTCATGAGCCACCGCGTCGAGCACGTGGTGGTCGTCGGCGCCGGCCTGGCGGGCTTGTCGGCCGCTCGGTTGCTCGAACGCGCCGGCGTCGCCGTGACGGTGGTCGAGGCTCGTGACCGGGTCGGGGGACGCACCGAGTCGGGCACCACCGCGGACGGGACCCGGGTCGAGTTCGGCGGCCAGTGGCTGGGTCCCGGCCAGAACCGCATGTACGAGCTCGTCGAGGAGCTCGGCCTCGAGACCTTCCCGACCTACAACGAGGGCCAGCACGTCATCGTGCTCGGTGGACGCACCGGCCGGCTCGGGTCGCAGCGCGGCGCGGTGCCACGTCTCGGGCCCTTCGTGCTCGCCGATCTGTTCACCGGGCTCCGCCGCTTCCAGCGTCTCTCGGAGCGGGTGCCGCTCGATCGTCCGTGGACCTCGCCCGACGCCGCCTGGGCCGACGGACAGACCTTCGAGAGCTGGATCCGCGACAACCTGCGCACCGCGGTGGCCCGCGACTACTTCCGGGTCGTGACCGAGGCGGTCTTCTCGACGCAGTCGAGCGACCTGTCGTTGCTGCACGCCCTCTTCTACGCGCGTTCCGGCACCGACCTCGAGACGCTGCTGTCGGTCGACCGCGGCGCCCAGCAGGACCGTGTCGTCGGTGGGGCGGTCCGGGTCGCCGAGGAGCTCGCCGCTGCGTCGTCGAGCCCGGTCCGTACCGGGTTCGTCGTCCGCTCCATCCGCCAGGACGAGGACGGGGTGCGGGTCGAGTCGAACACCGGTCAGGTGGTGATCGGGTCCCACGTGGTGGTGACGCTGCCACCGACCCTGGCCGGTCGGATCGAGTACTCGCCCGCCATGCCGAGCTGGCGTGACCAGCTGACCCAGCGCCTGCCCGCGGGCTCGGTGATCAAGGTGCACGTCGTCTACCCCGAGCCGTTCTGGCGTGAGGACGGCCTGACCGGTCAGGCCGCGTCCGAGGAGGGTCCGGTCAAGATCACGTTCGACAACTCGCCGCCGTCGGGTGACCCGGGTGTCCTCGTCGGCTTCCTCGAGGGGGACGACGGTCGTCGCTGGGCGCGCCGCAGCGAGGCCGAGCGACGCGCTGCCGTCGTGGCCTGCATGGTGCGCTACTTCGGACCCTCCGCGGCCGAGCCGACGGAGTACCTCGAGCGGGACTGGATGGCCGAGCAGTTCAGCCGCGGCTGCTACGGCGCGCACTTCACTCCGGGTGTCTGGACCGGGTTCGGCGAGGCGCTCACCGAACCCGTCGGGCGCATCCACTGGGCGGGGGCGGAGTGTGCGCCGGTGTGGAACGGGTACATGGAGGGCGCGGTGCGCTCGGGCGAGCGTGTCGCGCGAGATCTGATCGGCCCCACCTCGGAACGAGTCCCCTGGAAGGCCTCGGAAACGACTCCCCCGGAAGGACAGCCCAGTGACTGACCAGCAGCGCGACGTCCGCATCGAACACGACGCCCTCGGCGAGATCGAGGTCCCGATCGACGCTCGATGGCGTGCCCAGACCCAACGGGCCGTCGAGAACTTCCCCGTCTCCGGTCGCACCGTCGACCCCGAGCTGATCCGTGCGATGGTGCTGGTCAAGCGGGCCGCGGCACCGGTCAACGCCCGGCTCGGGGTGATCCCCGACGAGGTCGCCTCGGCGATCGTCGCCGCCGCCGATGCCGTGCTCGTCGGGGAGCATGACGACCAGTTCCCCGTCGACGTGTTCCAGACCGGTTCGGGCACCTCGACGAACATGAACGTCAACGAGGTGTTGTCCACCCTCGCCACGGAGCTGCTCGGTTCGCCGGTGCACCCGAACGACCACGTGAACGCGTCGCAGTCCTCGAACGATGTGTTCCCGACCGCGATCCGTATCGCTGCGCACGAGGCGATCGTCACCCAGCTCGTGCCGGCGCTGGAGCACCTCACCGCGGTGCTGAGCGAGCAGGAGCTGGCCAACGACACGGTGGTGAAGTCGGGGCGCACCCACCTGATGGACGCGGTGCCGGTGACGCTCGGCCAGGAGTTCGGCGGCTATGCCGCTGCGGTGTCCCTCGGCGTCGAACGTCTCGAGGCGACGTTGCCCCGTCTCGGCTCGCTGCCGCTCGGCGGCACGGCGGTCGGCACCGGTCTCAACGCGCCGGACGGGTTCGCCAGGGCGGTGATCGACTCGCTGCGCTCGGAGCTCGGCCTCGACCTGCACGAGGCGAAGAACCACTTCGAGGCCCAGGGTGCGCAGGACGCGCTGGTCGAGGTGAGCGGCGCCTGTCGGGTGGTGGCGATCTCTCTCAACAAGATCGCGACCGACGTGCGGTGGATGGCGTCGGGGCCGTCGACGGGCCTCCGTGAGATCCGGCTGCCCGACCTGCAGCCGGGCAGCTCGATCATGCCCGGCAAGGTGAACCCGGTCCTGCCCGAGGCGGTGCACCAGGTGGTCGCGCAGGTCGTCGGCAACGACGCCGCGGTCGCCTTCGGTGGGGCGGCGGGCACCTTCGAGCTCAACGTGATGCTGCCCGTCATGGCCCGCAACCTGCTGGAGTCCGTCCGGATCCTGGCGAGCGTGTCGCGGCTCTTCGCCGACCGCTGCATCGCAGGGATCGTCGCGGACGTCGAGGTGTGCCGTCGTTACGCCGAGTCGTCGCCGTCGTTGGTGACGGCGTTGGTGCCGGTCGTGGGCTACGAGGCGGCAGCGGCCGTCGCGAAGCAGGCCCTCGCGGAGCACCGCACGGTTCGTGAGGTGGTGCTGGCGGAGGGTCTGGCGACCGAGGCGCAGCTCGACGAGGCGCTCGACGTGCTGGCGATGACCAAGGGTGGGATCAGGACGTGAGCAGCCGACACCTGCGGCGTCGGCTCGACCGTCGGGTGGTCAGTCGACCGAGAGGAGCGCGAAGAGCTCGGTCTTGCGGTCCTCGAACTCCTCGAAGGTGATCTCTTCGTCCTCGAACTGACGGTGCAGGTCGGCGACCATCTTCAGGAGCTGATCCGGCGGGATCTCCTGGCCGGGGCTCAGCGAGGTGACGTCGACGGTCTCGTCGACGGTCTCGTCCTCGGTGCCCTTGTCGAGGCGCTTGTCGCGCTTGGCTGCGGCCTTGGCCTTCTTGGCCCGGTCTCGCTGCAGCTTCTCGAAACTCGTACGGCTTGCGCCCATGGTGGTCCTTCCTGCGGTGCGGACCCGGTGCGTCCGGCGCCTGGTCTCGGCGCGCGGGTCGGGATCCGATCCGTTCTGCTCGTCGGTGTCTCGGAGAGCGCACCGAACTCGTCGCGTCCCTCCGTCATCGACGGTGGACGCCCACTCGGACAGTCGTTGCGGAACTGTCCGGTCTGACCGTGTCGCTCCCCCAGTCTCGCGGGTGATCGTCCTCGTGACCAAGCCACAGCCACGGCCGATCCTGAGGGCGAACGAGAGTACTTGAGGGAGTACATGAAAGAACCGCCGGCCAGGAGGCCGGCGGTTCCCTCGAGTACTACGGGGTGTCAGACGACTCGAACGTTCTGAGCCTCTTCACCCTTGCGGCCGGGGGCCACATCGAACTCCACGCGCTGACCCTCTTCGAGCGACTTGTAACCACTGCCCTGGATGTTGGAGTAGTGGACGAAGACGTCCTCGCCTTGCTCACGCGAGATGAAGCCGAAGCCCTTCTCGGAGTTGAAGAACTTCACGGTACCTGTTGCCAACTTCTTCTCTTCTCTGCTTGTGAGCAAGCCCTTGTGACTCTCTCAACGGAATCCATACTAGGGCGGTTCCGGAACATTTGCTGGTCGCGACGCGGAAACCTCGTCCGGACACGTCGTGGACGACGTGCCGACAGGTCGTGCCGGGTCTGCCTTCGTGTGATGGGAAGGTCTCATGACACCTGATAGATGGCGACCCTTACGTCCCTCGCCTACGCTGCGGCGACCACCTCTCCAAGGAGCGCTCTCCCATGTCCAGCACCGAGCACGACGCCCGATCCACGAGCGAGCGATTCTCGGCCGCGCTCCGCAGCGCCACCACCGACGACCACGAAGCCGCTGCGGTCTCGAGCTACATGACCGAGCTCTTCGAGGGGAAGCTCTCCCGCGACGAGTACGCCGAGATGGTGGTCCAGCACTACTTCGCCTACGTGGTGCTCGAAGAGGCCGCCGAGGCCATGCGGGACGACGTCCTCGCCGGCCCGTTCGTGATCGACGCGCTGACCCGGGTCCCCGCGCTGCGCGCGGATCTCGAGTACCTCTACGGCGCCGACTGGGAGTCGCAGGTCGCCCCGAGCGCCGCGACCAAGGAGTACTGCGAGCGCATGCGAGAGGTGTGCTTCACCCGCCCCGAGGCCTTCATCGCCCACCACTACACCCGCTACATGGGTGACCTCTCCGGTGGCCAGATGATCGCCCGCAGCGTGCGGAGCACCTACGACCTCGCCGCCGGCAGCGGCGCCGCGTTCTACGAGTTCGACGACATCGACGACATCCCGGCGTTCAAGGCGCACTACCGCGACCTGCTCGACCGTGCGCCGTTCGACGACGAGACCGCCCGGCGCATGACCGAGGAGGTCGCCGTCGCGTACCGGCTGAACACCGTCGTGCTCGCCGAGCTCGACGCGGAGGTGGCCGCCGCCCGTGCCGCGTCCTGATCGCCTGTCCGGCAACCTGGACACCGATGAGCCCGATCCCGATGAGCCCGACCCGATGAGCCCCGACGCGCGACCGACACCGGTGAGCTGTACTCCGATGCCGTGATCGGCGCGGTGTGCAATCACATGAACTCCGACCACGTCGAGGACAACCTGCTGATCGTGCGGTCCCTCGGTGGACGGCCCGACGCGACGGCTGCCCGCATGACCACGATGAGCCCGTCCGGCGCGGTGTTCACCGCAACGGTCGACGGCGGTGCGGTCGACGTCGAGGTGCCCTGGGCGGGCGTCCCGGCCGAGCGGGTCGACTTCCGTCACGAGGTCGTGCGGATGTACCACGAGGCATGCGCCGCCCTCGGCGTCGAACCCCGCCAGGCCGGCGAGCACTGATCAGCTGATCCCGTCACTCCTCGGAGATGGCGCCCAGCACGTCCAGTCGGGCAGCACGCCGCGCCGGGAGGATGCCGGCCAGCACGCCGGCCAGGGCTCCGACCGCGGTGATCACGACGAGCTGGGTGACCGGCGCGCTGAACGATGCACCGTCGAAGTCCGTCGAGAGGCCGCGGACCAGCCCCCAGGCCAGGAAGAGGCCCAGGCCGATGCCGCCGACGGTGCCGAACACCGCGATGATCACGGACTCCCACCGCACCATCGACCGCAGCTGGCCCCTGGTCTGACCGATCGCACGGAGCAGTCCGAGCTCACGGGTTCGCTCGTGGATCGACAGCGCCAGCGTGTTCGAGATCCCCATCAGGGCGATGATGATCGACAGCGCCAGCAGCACGTAGACGATGCTGAGCAGCTGGGTGATCTGCCCCGCCACGTCATCCGCGTACTCGGCACTGGTCATCGCCTCGGGGGCGCCGAACTCCTCGCCGACGGCGTCGACCGCCGCACGACCCTCGTCGATGTCGACGCCGGGCGTCAGGGTGATCAAGTTCAGGAAGTCGAGGGCGACGGTGTTGTGGGCCGTCCAGAGCTCCTGGGACATCAGCAGCGAGCCGGTGATCTCGGGCTTCTCGAAGATCGCGCCGACCCGCAGTGGCTCCTCCGCGCCGTCGATGAAGGTGGCGGGCACCTCGGACCCGAGTTGCCAACCGCGCTCCTCCGCGGTGTCGCTCGACACCGCGATGTCGTTGCGGCCCAGCTCCGCGAGTGCTCCCGAGGTGACCTCGAGATCCGCGACCCGGTCGAAGCGCGCCAGGTCGGCGACGGCGAACTCGAGCTCCTCGCCCTCGACCATGGCGGCGCCGAAGCCCAGCCCCACCGAGTCCTCGACCTCCGGCAGCGCCGAGAGCCTCGTCGACAGCTCCGGGCTCATCCCGCTGCCGCTGAAGCCGTTCTCGACCAGGATCAGGTCCGAGGTGAGCGAGCCGGTGAGCGTGTCGCGGAAGCTCACCGTCAGCGACGCGGCCACCACGGTGAACAGCGCGACGACCGAGACGCCGATCATCAAGGCGCTCGCCGTGCCGGCGGTCCGTCGCGGGTTGCGCATGGCGTTGCCGCGTGCGAGCGAGCCCGATGCGCCACGGGTGGCAGCGATCGGCGCGCCGAGCACGCTGCTCGCCGGGCGGGCGACCACCGGACCGAGCACGACCAGCCCGACCAGGGACAGCAGGGCCCCCGGGCCGACGATGCCGATCGGTGAGTCCACCGAGCCGAGCGCGCCGTAGAGCACCAGGGCGATGCCGACGAGCGCGACCACGGCGCCGAGCGCGGCCCGGACCCTCGAGGTGTCGCTGCGGTCGACGGCTGCGTCGCGCAGCGCGGCCATCGGAGCGACGCGCGAGGCCCGCACGGCCGGCGCCAGGCTGGCGAGCAGCGTCACCACGAGGCCGACCACGACCGAGACCACGATGCTGGTCGGGGTGATGTCGAGCCCGCCGGGCAGGTCGATGCCGATGCTGCGCATGCCCGAGGTGAGCCCCAGTGCCAGCGCCAGGCCGGCGAGCACTCCCCCGACCGACGCCACCAGGCCGATGACCAGCGCCTCGACCCCGATCGAACCGAGGACCTGCGACCGTGTCGCGCCGATCGCGCGGAAGAGCGCGGATTCGCGGGTGCGCTGGGCGAGGATCACCGAGAACGTGTTGTAGATGCTGAACGTGGACACGAGCAGCGCGATCGCGGTGAACGCCAGCAGGAACGTCTGCATCATGTCCAGGAAGTCCGCGCCGATGCTCTCGGTCGCCGCCGCGCTCATCTGTTCGCCGGTCCGCGCCTCGAAGCCGTCGGGCAGCGTGGAGCCGATCCGTGCCGAGAGCTCCTCCGGGGTCACGCCCGGTTCGGCGGCGACCGAGACGCTCGTCCAGCCCGGAGCGCCGAAGAGCAGGTGCCGGCGTGCGTCGTCGACGGTGAAGCCGGTGTACCCCGAGCCGCCGATGGAGTCCTGGCTGCCGAACGCCGCGATGCCCACCACGGTCACCTCGACGGGTGTCGGGGTCCGGACCTTGGTCGTGTCGCCGACGGACAGCTCACCGGTGCGCGCCGTGCCGCGGTCGATGACGACCTCGCCCGACGCCTCGGGGGCCCGCCCGTCGACCACCTGGTAGGGGTTCATCGACGTCGTGTCCCAGGCGCCGCCGACCGTCGGCGGTCCGTTGCCGCCGATCGCCTCGCCGTCGCGCCCCAACACCTGTGCCAGACCGTCGACGGCCGGCGCGACGACGCCGACGCCGTCGGTGCCCTCGATGGCGGTCAGGACCTCGTCGGGAACGATGCGGCGCTGCTCGCCGCTCTCGCTGCCGATCGTCTCGGTGCCCTGCACCACGACGTCGGTCCCGGCGTAGGCCGCGCTGAAGACGTTGGCGAACCCGGCGCGCATCGTGTCGCCGAGCACGAGCGTGCCGGCGAGGAACGCGACGCCCAGCAGGACCGCGGAGCAGGTCCGCAGCAGGCGTCGCTTGTGGGCCCGAAGGCTCTTGAGGCTGATCTTCCACATGGTCGTGTCTCCTGGAACGGTCTGGCCGGGAACGGTCGGGACTCCGGCTCAGGAGCCGAAGGACTTCATCCGGTCGAGGACGAGCTGGGCGGTGGGCGCGTCGATGCGGTCGACGATGCGACCGTCGGCCAGGAACAGCACCGAGTCGGCGTGGGCCGCCGCGACGGGGTCGTGGGTGACCATCACGATGCTCTGACCCTGGTCGCGCACCGCGGACCGCAGGAACGAGAGGACCTCGGCACCGGAGCGTGAGTCCAGGTTGCCGGTGGGCTCATCGGCGAAGATCACCTCGGGGCGACTGGCGAGCGCGCGTGCGACGGCGACCCGCTGCTGCTGGCCACCGGAGAGCTCCGAGGGGCGGTGGCCGAGCCGGTCGCCCAGGCCGACCGTCGAGATCACCCGGTCGACCCACTCCTCGTCGGGCGTCTGCCCGCCGAGGGTCAGCGGCAGCACGATGTTCTCCCGGGCGGTGAGCGTCGGGATCAGGTTGAACGCCTGGAACACGAACCCGATCCGCTGGCGCCGCAGCAGCGTCAGCTGGCGGTCGCTGAGGCCGCCCAGGTCGACGTCCCCGACGAAGATGCGTCCCGAGGTCAGGGTGTCCAGCCCGGCGACGCAGTGCATCAGCGTGGACTTGCCGGAGCCCGACGGACCCATGATGGCGGTGAAGCGACGAGCGGGGAACTCGACGGTGACGCCGTCGAGCGCCCTCACCTCGGTGCCGCCCTGGCCGTAGACCTTGACCGCGTCGATCGCCCGGGCGGCGACCTCGCCGTTCGGTGCGGCGCCCGGGTCTCGATCGGCGGTGGTGTCGGTGATGGTCATGTGCTCTCTCCTCGAAGTGCTCTGTGTCGACGGTACGGAAGGGGCCGGGGCGCGCCCATGGAGGGGCCCGGCGTCAAGGGGGTGGGGACAGCCCCACCTGTCATCGGTGGACACCCCGAGCCGATCGGACGCTCAGTCCGGGTAGCGGACGACGAGGTCGTCGTTCGAGGTCGTGACCCGCAACGAGCGATCGCTGTCGGGATCGGAGCGCACCTCTGCGCTCGTCCCCGCGTTCGTCGTCGACAGCTGCAGCGCGTAGAAGTCCGGGGTGTCGGGCACCACGACGGCGGCGCGGGCGTTCGTCGAGCGGACCACGACGGACTCGGGTGCCTCGAGGAACTCGACGAGGACGTGGTCGTTGCTGGTCGAGACGTCGACCGTCGCGGCGCGCAGCCCGGTGGCCTCGACCGACGAGTTCGTGGCCCGCAGACGCACGGGGCCGGCGAGGCCCGCGGCGCGCATCGGCGAGTTGGTCGTCGCGGCGTCGACGGGACCGGTCAGGTCACGCAGCGTCAGTTCGGTGTTGGACGAGTCGACCGACACCGCGAGCCCGTGGGGCACCTCGAGGCGCACGTCGGCCGAGCAGTCGTGGAACGACGCCAGACGGCCGCAGTCCATGGCGACCACGATGCGGCCGTCGCTGCGCTCCGCACGCAGATCGGTGCGGCGGATCCCGCTGGTCACGGTCCCGGTGATCGTCACGTCGTCGACGTCGGCGCCGACGATCTCGAGCTCGCTGTTGGGGACCTCGACCTGGACCGTCTCGATCCCGGAGGCGTCCAGGGTCCGGTCGACGGGGTCCTGGCGCTCGGCGAGTACGCCGACCACCCGCGCCACGCCGGCGAGCAGCATGACCACCGCGATCAGCGAGCCGATGACGCGCCACCAGGGGCGGAAGCGACGCCACGGATCCGTGGTCCGCGGCCCGTCCAGCCGGGGCGTCGCGAGCGGGGTCGCGTGCCGGCGCTGCTCACGATTCCAACCACCTGAGCACGGCGAGCACACGACGGTGGTCGTTGGCGGCGATCGGGAGATCGAGCTTGGTGAAGATGTTGCTCACGTGCTTCTCGACCGCGCCGTCGCTCACCACGAGCGCCGCGGCGATGGCGGAGTTGCTGCGGCCCTCACCCATGAGGGCGAGCACCTCACGCTCCCGAGGTGAGAGGCGGGCGATCGGGTCCTGGCGGCGGGACCTCGCGAGGATCTGGGCGACGACCTCGGGGTCGAGCACGGTGCCCCCGCCACCCACTCGACGCACGGCGTCGAGGAACTCGGTGACGTCCGCGATGCGGTCCTTGAGCAGGTAGCCGATGCTGCCGGACTCGCCGGCGATGAGCTCGGTCGCGTACTGCTCCTCGACGTACTGCGACAGCACCAGGATCGCCACGTCGGGCCACCGCTCGCGGATGTTCAGCGCGGCGCGCAGCCCGTCGTCGGTGTGGGTCGGTGGCATGCGCACGTCGACCACGGCCAGCTCGGGCCGGTGGAGCTCGACGGCGTCGACGAGCGCTACGGCGTCGCCGACCGCGGCGACCACCTCGTGGCCGCTGTCGGACATCAGACGGACGAGGCCGGCCTGCAGGAGCACGCTGTCCTCTGCGATCACGATCCGCACGGGACCTCCACGATGAGACGGGTCGGACCTCCGACCGGGCTGGCGAGCGACACGGTGCCGCCGAGCGACGCGACACGATCCGCGAGGCCGCGCAGACCGGTGCCGTGCGACGGGTCGGCACCGCCGCGACCGTCGTCACGCACCTCGAGGTGCAGCACCTCTCCCTGTCGGCTGATCGTGACCGAGGCCGTGTTCGCTCCCGAGTGCCTGGCCACGTTGGCGAGGGCCTCGCACACGATGAAGTAGGCGGCGCTCTCGACCGCGGCCGAGGGGCGCGGCTCGACCGCGACCTCGAGGTCGACCGGGACCGTCGAGCGGGCGACGACCGCGGAGAGCGCGGCGTCGAGACCTCGGTCCTCGAGGATCACCGGGTGGATGCCACGAACCAGGTCCCGCAGCTCGCGCAGGGCGGACTTGACCTCTTCGTGGGCGCTCGCGACGAGCGCCCGGCCCGACGGTGGATCGGTCACGAGTCGTTCCCTGGCGACGCCCAGGTCCATCGCTGCAGCGATCAGCCGTTGCTGGGCACCGTCGTGCAGGTCACGTTCGATGCGCCGCCGCTCGGCCTCGGCGCTGTCGACGGCGGCCACCCGGCTGGACTCGAGTCGGGTGACCTGCTGCTCGATCTCGGTCTTCGAGCCATGGGCGAGCAACGAGCGACCGAAGGCGACGTCGAGCTGGCCGAGTCCGACGGTCACCCAGGGCGCGAGCTGCACGAACGCCGCGATGCCCACCACGCACGCGAGCAGGGCCGGTGCGCCGGACTCGATGGTGAACCCGGCCAGCTCCGCTCGTCGGTCGGGGAGACGGCCGACGTAGAACGGCAGGAAGGCGAGCGCCACCGAACCGGACCACACGAGGGTCAGCACGAAGACCTGCACCACCGAGACCGGCAGGCGGAGCAGCAGGTAGAGCAGCTCCCGCCACCTCGCGGCCGAGCGCATCCGCTTCGAGTAGCGGGTCCACCATGAGCGTCCGGCGAGCAGCGCTGTGGTGTCGGTGAGGTCGACGTCCTCGAAGGCGGCGAAGCGCGACCGTTCGAGCTGCGCCAACCAGCGCCCGATGACGAAGGTCAGATACACGCCGATCATCGCGATCGGCACGATGACGATCGTCGACACCGAGACGATCACCGCGACCGCGATGACCACCGTCGTCACGTAGCCGACGACGAGTCCGGTCAGCACGTGGACGAGGCTCCACCAGGTGGTCACCTGGGTCCATGGTCGCAGCAGCGAGGTCGTCACCCGGTCAGGCTAAACAGCCCGGTCGTGCCCGCCCATGATGCACCCCGGCGTCAGCGGGGTGGGGTTGTCCCCACCCCGCGACGCTGCCCCGTCACCCCGCTGGCGGACAGCGGACGGCGATCAGCTGACGGTGGCTCAGCTGACCGTGATCTCGAAGGTGGCCGTCTCGGCGGGGGTGCCGCCCTCCTCCCACGGCCGGACGTAGCGCAGCTCGAGGGTCGTGGTGCCGGCACCGGTGCCCTCGATGACGATCTCCTGGGTGCCGCCGCTGCCGACGACCTCGGTCGCCTCGGCCTCGTAGTGGTCCGACACGACACGGATGACGGCGTCGTCGGGTGCGCCCGCGGGCTCCCACTGGTAGCCCGTGGTCGGGTTGGCGGCGAGACGGATGGTGGCGGTCTCTCCGACGGCGAGGTCGATCGGACCGGACGCGGTCACGACGTCCCCCTCGGGCACGGATTCCGAGGTCGTGGTCGCCACGGTGGTCGAGGTGGTGTCCTTGGACGCACCCTCGGAGTCGCTGCTGCTGCAGGCGACCGCCGACAGCGCGAGCGGTCCGACGAGGGCGAGTGACACGGCGAGACGCCGAAGTGGGTTCGAGTGCATGTCGCGAGCGTATCGACGGGTGACTGAAATGCGGTCACGAAGCGGCACCCGTTCCTCGGACGGGGGAGGCGCGGCCGCCGGTGGAGCGGCCCTCAATTGGCGATGATGCGGGCATAGTCCGCCCGGGTCACCGGCCGGGAGACCAACGAGCCACCCTGGACCGGCACCTCGATCTGGCGGTCGTCGAGCAGGAACGTCACCTGGCGAACACCCGGTTGCGCGGTCAGCGCGCAGGTCATCTGCGCGACGGCGAGCAGCTGCTGGTCAGCGGGCAGGTCGGCGAAGTCGGTGCCGAGCTCGACCGCCGCTCCCCCGTCGGAGCGCCGCACGCCGGTCACCGGCTCGTCGCCGGTGAGCGCGGAGCGCAACCCCAGGCGTGCTTCTCCCTCGGTCGGACCGGCGGCGACGATCCCGAGCAGCGAATCCAGGTCCGACGAGCCGTCGCGACTGCGCCCCACGGCGAGCACGGTGCTGTCGAGGGTCAGGCAGATGCTGGTGTCGCCGCCCTGCGGGCTGTTCGGCACCCCGGTGGTGGTCGTCGACTCCAACAGCTCGTACGGCACCTCTTCGGGCGGTACGGGCGTCGCGCGTTCGTCGACGGGCACCCCGCAGCCACCCAGCAGTGCAGCGGCGACGAGCGCCACGAGCGTCCCGGCACGACGATGCGTCATGACGTGGTCCCTTCCTGGCCGTCGTGTCCGGTCCGGGTGCGTGGCAGCTCGACGACGAACGAGGCGCCGCCGCCCTCTCGGTCCTCGACCCACAACCGGCCGCCGTGCAGGGTGATGTGCTGTGCACTCAACGCCAGGCCGAGGCCGGTGCCCCGTGGAGCACCGGGAGAGTCGGCGGCACTCCCCCGGCCGAACCGGTGGAAGATCTGCTCGCGCTCGGCGTCGTCGACACCGGGACCCCGATCCTCGACGCGGATGATCGCGGCCGGGTCACCCGAACCGTCGAGGGTGCCGAGGCCCACCACGACGTCGGTGGCACCTCCGGCGTAGTGGCCGGCGTTGTCGAGCAGGTTCGTCAGCACCTGTTCGAGCCGACGACGGTCGACCTCGGCACGGACGGGCCCGTCGTGGTCGCTGCGCACCTCGATCTGCTCGTCGCGGCCACGCACCAGGTCGTGGCACAACTCGGTGAGGTCGGTCGCCTCGGTCTCGAGCGCCGCGGTGCGGGCGTCGAACCGCGAGATCTCGAGCAGGTCGAGCACCAGCTGGTTGAAGGCGGTCACCTGCTCGTCGAGCGCGTCGACCACCGGCACGACCTCGGGCGGCAGCTGGTCGCGTCGACGGTCGACGATCGACACCGCCGAGGCGAGCGCCGCGACCGGACCCCGGATCTCGTGGCTCACGTCGGACGCGAATCGACGCTCGCGCTCGATCCGCTCGTCGAGCTCGTCGAGCATCTCGTTGAAGGACCCCGCGAGCGGTTCCAGGTCGGGGTCACCCGCGGCGTCGAGTCGAGTGCCCGTCTCACCGTCGGCGATCCGGGTCGCGACCGCAGCGAAGCGACGCAGGGGCTGCAGCACGATCGAGCTCAGCGCCGCGCCCATGGCGGCGCCGACGACGGTGGCCACCAGCGCTGCCGTCGCCAAGGTCCGTGCCAGTCGGTCGAGGGACGACTCGACCCCTTCGAGCGACGTGACCTCGAAGTAGCTCGCGTCGACCGCGTTGATCGGCACGCCGACGCCCAGCACCGGCTCGTCGCCGAGGCGGAACCGCTGCACCGCGGCATCGCCGCCGTCGACGCTGTCACCGATCTGCTCGGGCAGCTCCGAGGGCGTCAGGCCCACCGAGCTCGAGAACCATTGGCCGTCGATCTCGAGCAGCGCACCGCCGTCGGGTCCGACCTGCAGGCCGGCCAACAGCTGGCTCATGTTCGGCGGCAGCGGTTCGACCCGGGAGCGCAGCAGCCGGGCGTTCGTGTAGGCCTGACGCTGCGCGACCGTCGCACGCTCGTCGAGCAGGCTGGAGCGCAGCAGCGCGTAGGTCGTGCCCGCGAGCGCCACCGAGAGCACCAGTGCGGTCAGACCGAAGGCCATCGCGGCGCGGAGGCGGAGCGCCGTGTGGCGCCACCACGCCGTGCGTGGCTCCGTCGTCGACTGATCCTCGCCATGCGTGATCACGAACTCCTGACCGTCGGCTGCCGATTGCAGTCGTTCGACTGCACCGTTGTCCTCGTCCCGCCGAGCATTCTTGCGCGCGCTCCGTGGTCATGTCGGTCGTCCCCACCGAGGGCCCGTTCCCGGCCCACGGTGGCTGCCGGCGGTCAGAACGCCGCCGATGGGTGCGGTAGACTCCCGGCACCCATGACACCTCCGTCCCACGCGAACAGCTTGGAACGGCACCAGTCCGTCGGTGCGGCGAAGTGATGGGACTCCTCCTGCTGCTGCACCTCGTGGTGGGCATGTCGGTCATCGCTGCGGGTGAGCAGCTGGGTCGGCGAGCCCTGCCGATCGCGGCGTTCCCGTCGCTCTGCAGCGTCGTGTGGCTGGCCACGAAGCTCCCCTCGGTGCTCGACGGCGGCGTGGTCGAGGAGTCCGCTCGATGGGTCCCCCAGCTCGGTCTCGACGCTCGACCTGCGACTCGACGGCTTCGCCGCGCTCGATGGTGATCCTGGTGTCGGGGATCGGCCTGCTGGTGTTCGCCTACGCCCACTGGTACTTCCCCGCCCGCGGCGAGGCCCTGGGACGGCTGATCGGACTCCTGACGCTGTTCAGCGGGGCGATGCTCGGCCTGGTGCTCGCCGACAACCTGCTCGTGCTCTACGGCTGCTGGGAGCTGACCTCGATCACGTCGTTCTTCCTGATCGGCAACAAGCACGCCTCGGCGCGGGCCAGAGCCGCTGCGCTGCAAGCGCTGCTCATCACCGGTCTCGGCGCGCTGGCGATGCTCGTCGGGCTTCATCCTGATCGGCCAGCAGGCCGGGACCTACCGCCTCTCCGAGATCCTGGCCGACCCCCCGGGCGGCACCGTGACCGCCGTGGCGCTGGTGCTCGTGCTGCTCGGCGCGGTGACCAAGTCGGCCCAGTACCCGTTCCACTCCTGGCTGCCGGGCGCGATGGTCGCGCCCACGCCGGTCAGCGCCTACCTGCACTCGGCGACGATGGTGAAGGCCGGCGTCTACCTGGTCGCTCGCTTCACGCCGGCCTTCGTCGGGGTCGGACCGTGGCGACCGGCGGTCGTGACGATCGGCGCGGTGTCGATGCTGCTCGGTGGGCCTGCGAGCCCTGCGCCAGCACGACCTCAAGCTGCTCCTCGCGTTCGGCACGGTCAGCCAGCTCGGCTTCATGTTCGTGCTGTTCGGCATCGGCACCGCCGAGTCGGTGACCGCCGGCTGCGTGCTGATCCTGGCCCACGCCGTGTTCAAGGCGACGCTGTTCATGTCGGTCGGCGTCATGGACCACCAGCTCGGCACCCGCGACATCCGCCACCTCCCACGCCTGGTCGGCTCCTGGCCCGCGCTGTCCTGGATCGTCGCGATCAGTGCGGCATCGATGGCCGGCATCCCGCTCACCTTCGGCTTCATCGCGAAGGAGGCCGGCTACGAGTCGCTCCTGCACTCACACACCCGCTTCGGCGTCGTCGCCGTGGTCGTCGTGGTGTCGGCCGCGGTCGTCACGTTCGCCTACAGCACCCGTCTGGTGCACGGCGGCCTGTTCGCCGCGAGCCGCGACACCGCCGGTAGTGCCCGCACCGGAGAAGCGTCCGGCGATCGCGTTCGTGGCGGTGCCCGGGGCGCTGACGCTGGTCACCGTGGTGCTCGGGCTCCTGCCCGCGCTCGCGGATCCGCTCATGACCGCCGCCTCCTCGGCGCTCGACCCCGAGGCACCGGCGACGCACCTGGCGATCTGGCACGGCGTCAACCCGGCCTTGATCCTGTCGCTGGTGACGATCGTCGGCGGATCCGTCCTGTTCATCGTCCGCCACCAGGTCGCGACGGTGCTGGCACTCGGCGGCGGGATCCCGAGCGGCGGCCAGGCGTACCGCTGGACGCTGCGGGCCATGAACACCGCCGCGGACCGGGTGACCGGCATCGTGCAGAGCGGCTCGCTGCCGGTCTACGCCGGGGTCATCCTGGCCACGACGACGCTCGTGCCCGTCGGGGTGCTGTCGACCCTGCCCATCGGCGACGCGTTCGAACGCGGCATCGACGCCCCGCGGGGAGTGTTCGTCGCCACCGTGCTGGTCGTGGCCATCATGGTCGCCGCTGCGTTCGGTGCCGCGGCGATCCGCCGACGGTATGCGGCCGCCCTGCTGCTCGCCGGTGTGGGCTACTCGATGGCGGCGCTCTTCGTGATCCAGGGTGCTCCCGACCTGGCCCTCACCACCGTCGCGGTCGAATCGCTCTTCACCGTGCTCTTCGTGCTGGTGCTGCGCAGCCTGCCCGACCGCTTCGAGCAGCGATCACCCCGGTTCGGCACCGTGTTCCGCATCGTCGTCGCGTCGGTGGTCGGATTCGTCGTGTTCGGGTTCGCGCTGCTCGCCGGCAACGAGCGCCTCCCCGCGACCACCTCCGAGGAGATGGTCGCCAGATCGCTGCCCGACGGGCACGGCCGCAACGTCGTCAACGTGATCCTCGTCGACTTCCGCGGCTTCGACACCCTCGGCGAGATCACCGTGCTCGCCGCGGCCGCCATCGGTGCGGTCGCCCTCGCCCGGGCGGTCACGCGGCCCGGCCGCCCGCCCGAGCAGCAGCCCGACGCCGGCGAGCGCACGGGCACCGCAGAGGTCGCGCCGTGAGACGACTCGGAGTGCTCGACCACACGGCGCCGGTGATCTTCTACGTCGTCATGGTCGGTTCGATGTACATGCTCTTCGCCGGCCACAACCAGCCCGGTGGCGGGTTCGTCGGCGGTCTCGTCGCCGGCGCGGCGGTCTCGCTGCGCTACATCGCCGGCGGCATCGACGAGGTCCGGCGCCTCAGTCCGTTCCGCCCCTGGACGATCCTGGGCGCAGGGCTGATCGTCTCGGCGCTCACCGCTGCGGTCCCCCTCGCCTTCGGTGACGCCGTGCTCACCGGCGGCTACCGGGCCTTCGACGTGCCGGTGCTCGGCAAGGTCTCGATCTCGTCCGCGCTCGTGTTCGACATCGGCGTCTACCTCTGCGTCGTGGGTCTGATCCTCATGGTCTTCGAGGCCTTCGGCGACCGATTCGAGGCGAGCGCTTCGCAGCGACCGGTCCGAGGTGGCGGTCGAGGCGAGCGGCCGAGGTGAGCGTGAACGTCCTGCTCGCCGCGGCTGCGGCCACCTCTTCGCGATCGGCACCTACCTGGTGATCCAGCGCAAGCTCAGCCGGATCATCATCGGCATCGGCCTGCTCAGCCACGGGACGAACATCCTGTTCATCATCTCCGGACGGCGGGGCACGGCCCCGCTGATCGGCAACGGACCCGCATCCGGGTACAGCGACCCGCTGCCGCAGGCCATGGCGCTCACCGCCATCGTGATCTCGTTCGCGTCGACCGCCTTCCTGCTCGCCCTCGCCTACCGCAGCTGGATCCTCACCGACGACGACGAGGTCGAGGACGACGTGACGGACCGCCTCGTCGCCCGTGGCGGGTTCGCCGACGAAGAGGTCGAGGACGCGAGCGACGAGGGCGAGGACAGCCTCGGACTTCCCCGAGCTCGAGGCGCTGTCGGATGCCTCCGCCGAGCGGAGGAATCCGTGAACGCCGCGCTGCTCACGCTGCCCATCCTGTTGCCGCTGCTCGGCGCCGGCGCGTCGATGATCGCGGGACGCTCGAAGGCGGCGCAGCGGGTCGTGGCGCTGGGTGTGCTGACCATCACGACCGTGCTGTCGATCATGTTGCTGGTGATCGTCGACCGCGACGGCACGATCAGCAGTCAGGCCGGCGGCTGGCCCGCGCCGATCGGCATCACCCTGGTCGCCGACCGGCTGTCCGCCATCATGCTCGTGCTGGCCGAGCGTGATGCTGCTCGCGGTGCTCGTCTACGCGATCGGCCAGCCCGGCGCCGAGCGCAACCACGTCGGCTTCCAGTCGGTGTACCTCATCCTCGCCGCGGGCGTCGCCGCGTCGTTCCTCACCGGCGACCTGTTCAACCTGTTCGTCGCCTTCGAGATGATGCTCACCGCGAGCTACGTGCTCATCACCCTGGGCGCCCGACGTGACCAGGTCCGCGCCGGCATGACCTACGTCGTGATCAGCCTGCTCGCCTCGGTGCTGCTGCTGACCGCGCTCGCCCTGATCTACTCGGCGACCGGCACGGTCAACCTGGCCGACCTGTCGCTGCGCATGGAGGGGCTGTCCCCCGGTCTGCGGTCCGCGTTCGCGCTGTTCCTGCTGTTCGATCTTCGGCATCAAGGCCGGGCTGTTCCCGCTGTTCTTCTGGTTGCCGGACTCGTACCCGACGGCACCCTCGGCGGTGACGGCCGTGTTCGCCGGGCTGCTCACCAAGGTGGGCGTCTACGCGATCATCCGGACCCAGACGCTGCTGTTCCCCGTCGACATCCGACCCCAACAGCTCATCCTGTGGATCGCCGGAGCGACCATGCTCGTCGGCGTGCTCGGGGCCATCGCCCAGGCCGACGTGAAGCGCATCCTGTCGTTCCACATCGTCAGCCAGATCGGCTACATGGTCATGGGACTCGGCCTGTTCACGGTCGCCGGCATCGCCGGAGCGATCTTCTACATCATCCATCACATCGTGGTGAAGACGACCCTGTTCCTGACCGGCGGCCTCATCGAGCACGTCGGCGGATCCGGTCGACTCTCGAGGGTCGGCAACATGGTGAGGACGGTGCCGTTCGTGGCGGTGCTGTTCCTGGTGCCGGCGCTGAGCCTGGCGGGCATCCCCCCGCTGTCCGGCTTCGTCGCGAAGTTCGCGCTCGTCAGCGCCGGTACCGAGTCGGATCGCTACTGGATCGTCGCGGTGAGCATCCTGGTCAGCCTGTTCACGCTCTTCTCGATGATGAAGATCTGGTCCGGTGTGTTCTGGAGCCCGGCCGAGGAGGAACCCGACGTCGAACCGCACCGCGTGGGTCGCCTCGGTGGACCCGTGCTGATGATCGCCCCGACCGCCGCCCTCGCCGCCCTGAGCATCGTGATCGCGCTCGCCGCCGGGCCGCTCTACGGCCTGAGCGAACGGGCCGCGACCGACGTCCTCGACCCGGCTCGCTACATCTCGGCGGTGATGGGTCCATGAGCCGCCTCGCGCTCGCCGTCGTGCTGCTGGCCGTCTGGTTGCTCCTGTGGGGGTCCGCCTCCGCCGCGAACATCCTCAGCGGCCTCGCTGTGATCGGACTGCTGTTCGTCGTGGTGCCGAGCTCGCGCCCGAAGCTGCCGTCGCACCTGCCGAGCCCCTTGGGGCTCGTCCGCCTCGTCGGCTCGTTCGTCGTGAGCCTCATCACCTCGAACGTGATCCTGAGCTGGGCGATCCTGAGCCCCCGGGCGCACCTGCGGACAGGCGTGGTCCGGGTGCCGATGACCACCGCCGACATCGGCATCGCCACGATGGTCACGAACATCACCGCGCTGACGCCGGGGTCGATGGTGGTGCAGGTCGACCAGGACGGGCCGGTGGCGGTGCTGTGGGTGCACGTCCTGACCCCTGGTGACCCCGAAGCGGTCGCCAGGCGGGTGTGCGCGCTGGAGCGATCCTGCATCGAGGCCGTCGGCACGCCGGCGCAGCGCGCCGCGCTGCGCGACGCGGACGAGCCCGAGCTCCTCCCCGGGCCCGATCCCAGCGCCGGGGACGGGACATCGTGATCGCCGCAGCGTTCGCCCTGCTCGGCGTGGCCGCCGTGTGCTTCGCGCTCCGGCTCGTGATCGGACCGCGGCTGTCGGACCGCGTGATGGCGCTCGACGGTCTGGTGATCGTGGGAGTGTCGACCGTGGCACTGCGCGCCATGAGCACCGGGGACGGCTCGTTCCTGCCGGTGCTGGTGGTGGTCACCCTGGTCGGGTTCGTCGGGACCGCCGCATCCGCGCGCTTCATCGAGGGCCACTCGAACCGCGATCGGGTGCTGCCCGACGACGAGTCGATCGACCTCGGACCGCCGCAGGCCGGCGGCGACGGCGGACCCGAGGGCACGTCGTGATCGCGCGAGCTGTCCGCCCTGGTCGGCGCGGCGCTGGTGGCCATCGCCGGCATCGGCGTGCTGCGCTTCGACGACTCGTTGTCGCGGCTGCACGCGTTGACCAAGGCGTCGACCCTGGGGGTCGTGCTCGTGTTCATCGGCGCGGCAATCGCGCTGGACCGGGCGAACGACTGGACGTCGCTGCTGCTCGCGGCGGTCATCCAGCTCGTGACGTCACCGATCGCCGCCAGCCTGATCGGACGGTCGACCTATCTGGACGCGGTCGAGGCCGATGGGGACTCCCCCGACGGGGATGCGGCCGACGGTCCGGAGGCTGCGCCGGACGCCGGCTGAGCGGCCGGGGACCGGTTCGTCGCAGCGAGGACCGATCCGACCCGGCCCCGTTCCCTGCGGCTCAGATCGTGACGAACAGCCAGCCGAGCAGGCCGAGCACCAGGATGGCGCCGACGAGCCAGATCGGCCATCCGCCGAAGGCCTCCTTGCGGCGCTGCTGGAACTCGTACTCCCGGTTGGCCTTCGACCCGACCGGCGGCAGGTGATGCTGCTCGGGCTTGCGAGGCTTCTGTCCTTTGCTTCCCACGTGGGGAACCCTATCGCCGAGGGCCCGGCACCGCGACGATGCCGATCGAAAGGGCCCAACACGACACCGGGCGCGGGCTGCTGTACCATTGACGGCACATACCCGTTCATCGCGACCGCCTCCTCGAGGGGGAGCCGGCGCAGGAACGTGCTGCGATCCGAGGATCTGCAGCCAGGCTCCGGCAGGACGCCGGAGTGCCCTGGGGAAACCACGAACAGTCCCGGCCCCGCGTGAGGCGATCGGGATGGCGAGTGCCGAGGGCACCACCGTGTTCGTGAGAAGCGCTGAGGAGCACATGCACGAAGCAGAAGAGGCATCAGGGGCAACTGCACGAACCGCGGATGCATCAACGGCACCTGCACCACGGGCGACACCGGCCGAGCCGCTGCCCCGCGGGTTCGAGTTCGCGGTCGAGGCGGCCGCTGCTGCCGAGGCCACCGCCGCACAGCTCGAGATGCTCGATGCCCACCGCAGTGCGTGGCGTTGGACGCTCGAGCGGTTGCTCCACCGCACCGACGAGGACCTGGAGTCCGTCCGGTCGATCAACTCTCCTGAGCGCGACCAGATCGTCGCCGACTTCGAGGAGGAGCGCGACCGCCTCGAGGCCGCCCTCGCCAGGCTGACCTCGGCCGACGACCAGTCCGCCATGCCGTTGCTGCTCGAGTCCGCTGGAGAGGTCCGGCTGCAGGCCTCGTGGGCCGCCGGTCGACTCGTCGTGTGGGCCGCCGGTCCGGGCACCGAGCCCGCGTCGGCCGAGGAGCTCGCCCAGCGCCTCGAGAACGCCGGCGTGCGTTCCAGCGGCTGGACGTCGCACCCGCCGGTCAAGCTGCCCTCCGGCACCGGCGCCCCGGCGCTGGCGCTGCCGATCGGCGACGCCCTCGGATGGCTGATGGCCGTCGGTGGTGGTCACGACGACGACGCCCTCGGGTCGAGTGTCACCTGGCTGGGCCGTGTGGCGGTCTGGGCCGTGCGTCTCGTGGCGAGCGGTTCGATCGTCCCGACGCTGCGCACCCGTCGCCGGGGTCGGCAGCAACAGGAGTCCGAGAAGGCGACGACCGAGCTGTCGGTGCGCTGGGCTCCCGCCCTGCTCGGCACCTCGCAGCTCGACGAGCTCGCCGCGGCGATGCCGGGGCCGGTGACCGCACTGGAGCGCACCGACGCCCGACCGCTCACGCTCACCGTGCTCGGTGCGATCGTCAACACGATCGCGACCGACGCCGCGAGCCGCCTCACGCTGCCCGCACCGCCTCCTGCGCCCCAGGACCCGGTCACGATCGCCGAGACCGTGCTGACCCGCCTGGACGGGTCCTCGTTCGAGGCACCCGCACGGCCGGCCACCGAGATCGCCAAGCGTCTGGACCGCTGGACCGCCCCGGTGACCACGCCGACCGACTCCCGACTGGTGGTGCAGCTCGACCCGCCCGACAACGGTGGCGCCTGGTTCCTGTCGGTCTCGGGCCCCGACCTCGACGGCAACCTCGTCCCGCTCGAGGTCGCGCTCATCGAGAGCCGGCCCAAGCGCCACCTCGCGGATGAGCTCGCACGACTCGAGCGCCTCATGCCGGTACTGAAGCGCCCCGGCGAGGCCCGCCGCGGACAGGTCGTGCTCAGCCAGGACGAAGCCTGGGAGTTGATGACCGACACCGGTCCGCTCGCCTCGGCCGCCGGCTTCGACGTCCGCGTGCCCGCCCTGTCGCGCAAGAAGCCCACGCCGGCGTTGCGGCTCGAGACGATCAGCTCCGACGAGTCCGTCGTCGGCGCCCATCAGCTCTCGCAGGTCCGTTGGTCGGCGGTGTTCGACGACGTCGAGCTGACCGCAGCAGAGATCGCCCGACTCGCGACCGAGGCACGGCCTCTGGTCCGCTCCCACGGCAAGTGGGTCGAGCTCGACCGCGTCGACCTGGCCGAGGCCGCGGCCGCGCTCGCCGAGCGTGCCAGCACGACCCAGCTCACCGGTGCCGAGGTGCTGCGCTTCGCGATCGGGCTCGAGGATTCGCCGCTCTCCGGCGGTGTCAGCGTCGAGGGTTCCGGATGGGCCGCCGAGCTGCTCGCCAGGGCCGACAGCACCTCGACCGAGCCGCTCACCTCACCCGAGGGCTTCGACGGCGAGCTGCGCGGCTACCAGGGCGAAGCCGTCGCCTGGCTCGGCTTCCTCGACTCCGTCGAGCTGGGCGGCTGCCTGGCCCTCGACATGGGTCTGGGCAAGACCCCGACGATGCTGGCCCACATCGCCCGGACCGCGGGTTCGGGTCCGGCACTGGTGATCGCCCCGCCGGCCGTGGTCGGCAACTGGGCCGCAGAGGCGGCACGTTTCACCCCCGGGCTCTCGGTGGTCGTGCACCACGGAGCCTCCCGTGCCTCCGCCGAGGAGCTCGCGAACGAGATCGCCGGGGCCGACGTCGTGATCACGACCTACGGCACCGCGGTCCGTGACGTCGAGGCGCTCGCCGAGGTCACCTGGGACCGGGTGGTGCTCGACGAGGCACAGGCGATCAAGAACCCTGCGAACGAGACCGCGCAACAGCTGCGACGGATCCCGGCACGGGTCCGGATCGCCCTCACCGGCACCCCGATCGAGAACGGTCTGGGCGACCTCTGGGCGATCCTCGACTTCACCAACCCCGGCCTGGTCGGGTCCCGGTCGAGCTTCATCGCCGCGCTGTCGGGCGGCACCGGCCACACCCGTCAGGGAGCGGAGTCCGCGTTGCGGGCGCTCAACGGGGTGCTCGTCTTCCGTCGCACGAAGTCCGAACCGATCGTGGCGGCCGAGCTGCCCGAACGCATCGACCAGCTCGATCACTGCACGATGACCCCGGAGCAGATCGGTCTGTACCAGGCCGTGCTCGACGGGCTGGTGAAGAACGAGGACGAGTCCGTGGGCGAGGAGCCCCGCAAGGGTGCGATCCTCGCGGCGATCACGGCGCTCAAGCAGATCTGCAACCACCCCGCCGCGTACCAGGGCGACGACCGCCCGTTGGCGGGCCGTTCCGGCAAGTTGACCCGTCTCGAGGAGATCGTCGACGCGGTGTTCGCCTCGGGCGAGCGCGTCCTGATCTTCACCCACTTCGCATCGTGGGGCGTGCGTCTCGCGGAGCACCTCACCGAGCACACCGGCATCCCGATCGCCTGCTACCACGGTGGGCTCGCCCGAGGCGCCCGCGACAAGCTCGTCGAGGAGTTCCAGCAGGGCGACGGTCCGGGCGCGCTCGTGCTGTCGCTCAAGGCGGGCGGCACCGGCCTCAACCTGACCGCGGCGAGCCACGTCGTGCTGTACGACCGCTGGTGGAACCCCGCCGTCGAGGACCAGGCCAGGGACCGTGCCTGGCGCATCGGACAGACCCGGACGGTCGTGTCGCACCGCCTCGTGTGCCCCGGCACGGTCGACGAGCGCGTCGAAGAGGTCGTCGCCGGCAAGCGCCACATCGCGGATCTGGTCCTGCCCAAGTCGAGCTCGCTGGCGGACCTCGACGCCCGTCAGCTGCGGACCGCGCTCGGGTTGCGCACCGATGATCTGCTGACCGAGAACACCGCCGAGCTCGCGGCCGACGTGGCGGCGTCGACCGCTGCGGCGGCAGCACATGCTGCGAAGGTGGCCGACCTCGAGGAGGTGGCGTCGTGAACGCACCACGTCGCAAGTCCAAGCAGCGCCGTGGCGGCGGTGGCAACAACGGCAACAACAAGCAGAACCGCACCGCCCCGCCGGCCGAGTTCTGGCGGTCCGCGCCCGAACCACCGGAGCCGCCCGACATCGTGCCGTCGAAGGATCCGACGGCGCTCCTCCGGTCGATGGGTCCGCCGCCGCTGCCGGGCCAGCAACGTGAGGAAGTCCTCATGACGCTCGGGCAGGTGATCCTCGGTGCGCAGAAGACCGCAATCGCGCTCGCAGCGATCGGCGATCTGCTCGACCCCGACACAGAGGAGTGATCCGGCAGTGTCCGACAGCGACCTCCCCGAGATCGGTGCTCCCGCGACACGAGCGCTCGCCTCGATCGGCGTGACCCGGCTCGACCGGCTCGACGGTCGGAGCGAGAAGGAGCTGCTCGAACTGCACGGCTTCGGACCGCGGGCACTCGGCATCCTCCGCGACGCACTCGCCGCCGAGGGCATGTCCATGCGTCCCTGAGCGCTACCCCGTGTTGCGCAGCCCGGCGGCGAGGCCGTTGACGGTGAGCAGCAGCGCACGTCGACGTGTCTGGTCGGGTGGATCCCGGCGCTGGCGTGCGAGCAGCTCGACCTGGAGGGCGTGCAAGGGATCGAGGTAGGTCTCGCGCACGGTCAGCGTGCGGGCGAGCAACGGTTGGCGTTCGAGCAGTTCGTTGCAGCCCAGGGTGCGCAGCACCTCGGCGACGGTGCGCTCGTACTCCTCGACGATCAGCCCGAACGGCGCGCGGTGCTCGGGTGGGACGAGCCGCTCGACGTAGTGCTGCGCGACCGCCAGGTCGGTCTTGTACAGGACCATCTCGACGTTCGACAGCAGATCGGCGAAGAACGGCCAGTGCTGGGCCATCTCGGCCAGGTCCTCGCCGTGGCCCGCGGCGCGCACCGCGGCGAGCCCGGTGCCCAGCCCGAACCAGCCCGGGACGTTCTGACGGCTCTGGGTCCAGCCGAACACCCACGGGATGGCGCGCAGATCGTCGAGGTCGCCCTCTCCGCCCGCTCCGGCGCCACGTCGGGCGGGTCTCGAGCCCAGGTTGAGCTCGCCGAGCTCCTCGACCGGCGTGGACGCGAGGAAGTACGCGACGAGCGAGGGATGCTCGACGAGCGCTCGGTAGCGCTGCAGCGACGTCTCCGACACCGTCGACATGACGGCATCCCACCCGCGCAGCCGCTCGGCGGGGACGGCCGACTCGGTGTGGAACAGGCTGGCGGCGATGACCGCTCCGATGGTCCGGCGCAGGTTGTCGTCCGCCAGGCGCGTCGTGCCGTACTTGTCGGAGATCACCTCGCCCTGCTCGGTGATCTTGATCGCGCCCTGCAGCACACCGAACGGTTCCGCCAGGATCGCCTCCTGGGTCGGCCCACCACCGCGGCCGGCGGTCCCGCCCCGACCGTGGAACAGACGCAGCCGGACGCCGTGGCGCAGCGCCACGTCACGCAGCGCCCGCATGGCACGGTGGATCTCCCATCGGGAGGTCGTCGCCCCACCCACCTTGTTGGAGTCGGAGTAGCCGAGCATGACCTCCTGGACGTCGCCGCGCAGCGCGACCAGCCGCCGGTAGGGCTCGACCGACAGGAGCCGGTCGAGGACGGTGCCGGCCCGCCGCAGCGACGACACGGTCTCGAGCAGCGGCACGAAGCCGATCGACGCGACGTCGCCGTGCAGGTCGACCAGACCTGCGTCCGACGCGAGCACCGCGGCGGCGAGCACGTCATCCGCGTCGTCGGTCATCGACACGATGTAGCTCTCGATCGCGTCGTTCCCGTCCCGTTCGATCGCCCGGCGGATCACCCGGAACACGCCGTGGGTCCGTTCGTCGACCTCACCGAGCTCGAGACCGACGGTCGACACCGGTCGACCCGCGGCGAGCTCGTGGTCGAGGAACCGCAGCCGCTCGGCACGTGACAACGAGGCGTACGGACGACCCGGAACGTCGATCCGGTCGTAGAGCACCCCGACGAGCGCGTGCAGTCGACGGGCGTCCTCGCGCACGTCGAGTGTCGCCATCGTGAAGCCGAACGTCACGATGTCCCGCAGCACACGATCGAGCGGTCCGGAGGCGATCCGCTCGCCACCGTGCTCGCACAGCGACGCCCGGATCGTCGACAGGTCGTCGATCAGCTCCGCCGGTCGTCGGTACGACTGCTCCGAGGACGGATCCTCGACGGCGCGCACCACCCGCTCGTGCAGATAGGTCAACGCCAGACGATGGACCTCCTCGTCCAGCGCCGCTGCACGCCGTTCACGCAGCTCCGGGAACCACTCGCCGTAGCGCTCGCAGAGCGCTTCGAGGGCCGGCGAGCGTCCGACGATGCGTGCCGAGACCGAGAGCTCGACGGCGAGCCGCTCGAGACCCCGGCGCACGTGGTCGAGACCGCGGCGGCGCTGCAGCTCGAGCACCTGCTCGGTGACCGCAGGGGTGACGAACGGGTTGCCGTCACGGTCGCCACCCACCCAGGTCCCGAAGCGCAGCGGGCGTGCGACGGGCGGGACGACCGGTGCCGGTCCGGCGAGTCCGAGGGCCTCGGCCACGCCGACGGCGAGGTCCTCGAGCAGACGGGGCACCACGGTCGTCCGGAGCTCGTCGAGCAGGTCGAGCACCACCAGCGCCTCATCGAGCGGTGTCGGCCTGCGCAGGCGCAGTTCGTCGGTCTGCCAGAGCAGGTCGACGACCTCGGTCACGTGACGGTCGACGCGCGCCCGTGCCCCGGGCCCCGACCGGGGATCGGAACGTTCGTCGAGCAGCTCCGCGATCTGGCGACGCTTGTGGCGCACCGAACGGCGGGTCGACTCGGTCGGGTGGGCGGTGAACACCGGTCGGACGTCGAGCTCGCCCAGGAGCGCCCGAGCGGCGTCGTCGTCGACCTGCTCGCCGAAGCGACTCCGGGGCAGGTACCTCGACCAGTCGGCGTCCAGGTCGGCGCCGAAGGGGACGCGCTGCACCTGCTCGGCCAGGTTCGCGAGGTGGAAGTAGGACGAGAAGGCACGGACCAGCTTGATCGCCGTCGGCGGGTCGAGCGGCGAGATCAGCTCGACGAGCTCGTCCGAGCCGCCCTCGCCGGCGCGGACCCGTTTCGCCGCAGCCCGAACGTCCTCCACGAGCGCGAAGAACTCCTCGCCCTCCTGGCGGCGCAGGGTGTCGCCGAGCTGGGCGCCGAGACGTCTGATGTCGTCGCGCAGCAACCGGTCCTGAGCTTCGCCGGGTCCGTCCACCCCAGGATCTTCGCGTGGCCGTGGTGCCCGCGGGTCAACGCCGTGTTGCCAGTGGGTGACGCGGTGCGTCGGCAGGGACCTCAGCTCACCCGGTCGAGCGAGGTCGCCGGTCGGTGTGACACGTCGCCGTCGTCGAAGTCGCCCAGCCAGCAGGCGAACTCGAGCAGGACGCCGTCGGGGTCCTGGAAGTAGATCGAGCGCACGTAGACGTCCGGGGTGACCTCGGCGCTGATGCCCCACTCGCTGTTGTCGTGGTTCGCCACCTCGGTGCAGTCGATGCCGGCGGCGAGCAGGCGGTCGCGGTACTGCTCGATCTTCGCCGGTGGCACCGCGAACGCGACGTGGTTCATCGAGCCGATCGCGCTGGTCAGGTCACCCCGGTCGGGGCGGGCTGCGGGCGCCGAGATGCCGGGAACGGCCTCGGGAGCGTTCGGGAACCAGAAGAACGCCAGGCAGTCGCCGCCGCCGCAGTCGAAGAAGAAGTGCTGACCCATGCCGGCGGGCAGTTCGATGGTCTTCACCAACGGCATGCCGAGGACACCGGAGTAGAAGTCGACCGTGCGCTGCATGTCGCTGCACACGAGTGCGAGGTGGTTGATGCCGCCGAACTCGAACGGCTGGCTGGCGGATGGCTGGTTGCCGGACGGGTCGCTGGCGGACGGCTGGGTCTCGGACATGCTGGTGCCTCCCGGGCGCCGACCCCCCGGTCGGACCAGTCCACCCTAGCCACGGGCACTGCGCCGTCCCGGACCCGATCCCTGGACCGGATCCTCCCGACCCGGGCGAGGTCAGCCGGCGAGCGCGACCGGCGGCCCGTCGAGCAGGTCGTCGCTCGCAGCGGCGCCGTCGCCGCCGGCGCGCAGCAGCTCGCGACGCACCCGGGGGTCGTGCGCGGCCGGATCCGTCGATTCGACGAAGTCGACGATCAACTCGGTGAAGCGAGCGGGATCGCTGTGGTGCGGGCAGTGGCCGGCGTCGTCGAAGATCTCGACACGTGCGTGGGGCAGCGCCTCGGCGGCGAGCGCCGCGTGCTCGACGGGGATCACGGCGTCACGCGAGCCCCAGATCAGCAGGATCGGCACGTGGCTGGTCAGATAGGCGCGGTCGCGCATCGTCACGACCTGCCCCCGCCAGTCGACGACGGAGCGCAGGGTGCGGGAGAACGCGGCGCGGGACTCGCCGTCGGTCAAGGTCTCGGCCAGTCGGATCAGCTCGTCCGCGTCGCGGGCGATGTCGGCGCCGACGGCCTGCAGGGACCGGATGAGCACCCGGCCGAGCAGTCGCACCGGTGGCAGCTGCAACGGCAGCAGTGCGACTTCGGAGCATGGAAGGCTGCCCAGGCGCAGCACCGGGTTCACCTCGTGACCCACTCCCCCGGTCGCCATGAGCACCAACCGGTCGCAGCGCTCCGGGTACTGGTAGGCGAACTGCGCCGCTACTCCGCCGCCCAGGGAGTGGCCGACGACCGTGGCGCGGTCGATGTCGAGCACGTCGAGCAGGTCCCGCATGCCGTTGGCGTAGGCCGCCACGGAGTAGTCGGCCCTCGGCTTGGCGGAGTCGCCGTGGCCGAGCAGGTCGGGGGCGATCACGGTGTGACGTGCCGCGAGTCGTTCCATCACGGGGAGCCAGGTCTCGGAGCTGTCGCCGATGCCGTGGATCAGCAACAGCACCGGGCCGGATCCCGCCGTCCGGTAGGCGCGCCGGTGGCCGTGCACCACGACGGTGTGGACCCGGGTGGCCGGTGAGGAGCTGTCGGTGCGCACGACCACGACGATATCCGTGCGCAGAGATCCCGCGGTGCTCCCGGAGGTGAACGCCGGGTCGATCGTCCGGCGGGCACCTCATGTACCGGGGCCGGCCGGCCGATGGGAGAGGGTGGCCCGACGACCTGCGCTGGAGCGAACCGGGGACCGGACGACGACCGATGCACCGACGAACCTGACGGTGCGCCGGGTGGCGTTCGCCTTCGACGACGACCTCGAACCCCGTTGGAACCCCAGGTACCCGGAGTGCGCGATGGCGGCGAACTCCGTCTCGCTGCTCATGCCGTTCGTCGAGCCGTACGTCGTCCGCTCGGTGTCCGCGGTGTCCGACGAGCTGCCGGAGCCGCTGCGCGGCGCTGCGGAGGACTTCTGCCGACAGGAGCTGCAGCACCAACGTCAGCACCGACGCTTCAACGACGCCGTCACCCGCGACAGCCGGGCCCTGCAGCGCATCGAACGCCTCGCCCGGTCGGTCTACGGCTGGATGTCACGCACGCGGTCGACCCGGTTCAGCCTGGCGTTCGCCGCAGGCTCCGAGACCATCGCCTTCGCGATCGCCCGCTGGACCGAGTCGCACTTCCGGGTCCTCTTCGACGGCGCCGACGACGTGGTCGCAACGCTCTTCCTGTGGCACCTCGCCGAGGAGGTCGAGCACAAGACCGTCGCGTTCGACGTGTACCGGGCGATCGGCGGGTCGAGGATCCGCTACCTGATCGTCGCGCTGTGGTCCGCCCTGCTCCTGGCCGGGTTCACCATCGCCTCGACGACGGTCATGGCGGTCCGCGACCGCCGGGCATGGCTGCCGGTGACCTGGTTCCGACTGACGAAGTGGTCGATCGGACTGGCCTTCGAGGTGCTCGGCGATGTGGTGTCCTCGGCGCTGCCGCGCCACCACCCGAACGACTTCACCGATCCGGTGCTGCTCAGCTCGTGGTTGCGCTACTTCGACCCGGGGACCGCGACCATGCCGCTGTGGACCTCGACGCTCGGGCCCGCGGCGGGCTCCACCGCTGGCCCGGCCACGGGCGACGACGTGGGTGAGCCGGTCAGTCGTCGACCAGCGTGATCGCGTACTCGGGGCAGTTGTCGACGCTCAGCTGCGCCTTGCGCTGCAGCTCCGCGGGCACCTCGCCCTCGATCCGCAGCACCGCGTAGCCGTCGTCGTCGACGTCGAAGAGCTCGGGCGCCAGCAGGTAGCAGCGGTTGTGCCCCTGGCACAGGTCACGCTCGAAGTGGATCCTCACGCGGCACCCCCGACGGCGTCGACGTCACCCTGGTCGGTACGCGAGAAGGCCGGCGCACCGGCAAGTGCCTCGGGTGCGTCCTCGACCCGCAGCAGCCGCACCGGCAGCGCCCGCGGACCGCGGACCTGCCCCGCCGACCACCGCACGGCGTCGGGATCGTCGAGCTCGAACTCCGGGATGCGCCGCAGGAACTCCTCGACGGCGACGGTGAGCTCCATGCGGGCCAGGTTCGATCCGAGGCACCGGTGGATGCCGAGACCGAACGCGGCGTGCCGGTTCTTCTCCCGATCGAGCAGGACCTCGTCGGCGCGGTCGAAGAACTCGGGGTCCCGGTTGGCCGAGGGGAACGGCAGCAGCACCCAGTCGTTCTCACGCATGGTGCGACCGCCGACCTCGACGTCCTTGGCGACCTTGCGGGCCATGGTCACCGGCGCGTAGGCGCGCAGCAGCTCCTCGATCGCCATCGGGATCGACGAGGGGTCCTCGAGCAGTCGTCGGCGGTCGTCGGGGTGTTGGGCCAGGTGCCACAGGCTCGCTCCGATCGCCGACCAGGTGGTGTCGATCCCAGCGATGAGCAGCAGTGCGACGGTGCCGACGATGTGCTGGTCGTCGAGGGGCTGCCCGTCGATGTCGGCGTCGAGCAGGAACCCGATCAGGTCGTCTCGGGGCTCGGCACGGTGCTGCTCGATCGACTCGAGCAGGTAGGCGCTCAGTGTGTCGCCCGGGTCGACGGGCTCGTTCTGCCCGCCGGTCTCCATGATGCGGTGGATGAAGGTACGGAAGCGGTCGCCGTCCTCGGGCGGCACGCCGAGCATGTGCGCGATCACACGGACCGGGATGTGCTGGGCGTACTGGGTCGCGGCATCGACGACGGCGCCCCCGCCGTCGCCCTCGACGCCGGCGAGCATGTCGTCGAGCAGCTCGCGACAGAGCTGGCGAGTCGCTGGCTCCAGCGGTCGGATCGCCTTCGGCGAGAACGCCGGCAGCAGCAGACGGCGTGCGATCTCGTGGAACGGCGGGTCGGAGGTGATCGGCGGCGCATAGCCAACCGGTGCGTTCTGGTCGGGCTCGAACACCGAGACGATGACCCCGCGCGAGCTGAAGTGCTCGGTGTCGTGCGCGATCGACGCGACGTCGGAGTGGCGGGTCGGCAGCCAGACCCCGCCGAAGCGCTCCGAGCGGGCCACCGGGCAGTCGGTGCGCAGCTCCTCCCAGATCGCCGGCGCCGCAGCCGCGTACGCAGGGTCGGTGTGGTCGAAGTCGGTCTGCCAATCGGTGACGGGGCAGCGCTGCGGCGCTCCCGTCTGCGTGTCGCTCATCCTGTCTCCGTTCGAACTCCTGAAGCTCGTTCAGGCCAGCCTAGGCCGGTTGGCGTCGCGTCGATCATGCGGCGGTACGATCGTCGCCTGGCCGAGAACGACCCTTCCGACGTGGTACGACCGTCCCGCACCACGGGCGCGGTGACGGCGTGTGACACCCCCGATCCGGCGGTCTCGTTCGAGGCGATGAGCGCGCTGCGGGGCAGGCGACGACGGCGACGACTCGGCGACGTCGTCTGGGGAGACCTGGCCTACCGGGTGTACACCACGGCGCTCGCGTCGCTGGTGCTCGTGATCTTCGCCTCCGGCTTCGTGGGCGATCAGGAGCTCTCCGCGGGGTCGGTCGCGACCGTCACCACGGACGGGTCCGCCTGGGTGGGGTTGTTCGTCGCGTCGCTGATGGTGCTCGGCCTGCGCTCGGGGCTGCGCAGCGGTCCGATCGCGCTCGAGGGTGCGGACGTCCACCACCTGCTGCTCGCTCCGGTCGACCGATCCGCGGTCCTGCGCCGCCCGGTCGGCGGCATGGTCGGTTACGGCGCCGCGGGTGCCGCGCTGCTCGGCGCGCTCGTCGGCGCCCTCTGCGCCCAACGGCTGCCCGGATCCTCGTCCTCGTGGTTGCTCAGCGGTGCCCTGTTCGGTCTGACCTGCGCCACGCTGACCCTCGGTACCGGTCTGGTGACCGCGTCACGCCGGGTCCGTCGACCGATCCTCGATCTGGTGCTCGCCGGGCTCTGGCTGTGGTCGCTGCTCGACGTGGTGGACGTCGTGCCCGGTGCACCGCTGTCGTTCGTGGGGTCGATGCTGCTCTGGCCGCTCGACCTGACGCCGGTCGCCACGGTCGGCACGGTCCTGGGCGTCGTCCTCGTCGTCGTGGGCGCCGTGGTGATCGGCGGACTGTCGATCGAGGCCGCCCGCCGCCGGACCCAGCTGGTGGGCCAGCTGCGCTTCGCGGTCACCCAGCAGGACCTGCGCTCCGTGCTCCTGCTGCGGCGCCAGCTCGCCGCGGAGCGGCCTCGGAACCGCCCCCGCATCCGGCGCCTGCCCCGCTTCGTCCGCCGCTTCCCGGTCGTCGCTCGTGACCTGCACAGCCTGCTGCGCTGGCCGACGGTCCGGATCGTGCGTGTCCTGGTGCTCTGCATCGGCGCAGCGCTCGCGTTGCGCGGCGTGTGGGACGGGACCACGCCGCTGGTGCTGGTGGCCGGCATCGCCCTCTACGTCGCCGCGCTCGACGCGATCGAGCCGCTCGCACAGGAGATCGACCATCCGACCGTGCTCCGCTCCTACCCCGTCGCCCAGGGCATGATCCTGGTGCGTCACCTGGTCGCACCGGTGCTGGTGCTCCTTGTCTCGGGCGGTGTCGCACTGGCGGTCGCCTGGGTGGTCGGTCCGGCGGTCGAGGTCCTCACCGTCGGCGCGATCACCCTGGTCAGCGCGAGCGTCGCTGCGGTCGCGGGCGCCTCGATCAGCGTGGTGTCCGAGGCGACGCTCGACCAGTCCGGCGAGGCGATGATGCCGCCCGAGGTCGCCGGGCCACGGGTGGTCGTGCGCACGCTCTGGCCTCCGCTCGTCGCGGTGATCGGGACCCTTCCGGTGCTCGCCGCACAGCGGGTCATCCGCGACGGTGGAGCGGTGGAGCCGGTCGCCATGGCGGTCGCGGGCGCGTCCCTGGCGCTCTCGGCGATCGTGTTCACGTGGGTCCGCTACCGAGCGGAGCTGCACGAGTCGATGGGACAAGCCATGCGTGGAGAAGTGCCGTCGCGGGACGACGCAGTGCGAGCTGCGACGACGCGAGGAGGGCGACGATGAGCCGACGCAGCGGAGGGGGCGGCCGTCCGCAACCACGCGAGACCCCGGCGATCGAGGTCGAGGACCTGGTCAAGCACTACGGCGACGTCGTCGCCCTCGAGGTCGAGCACCTCGAGGTGCCCCAGGGGCAGTCGGTCGTGCTCGTCGGACACAACGGCTCCGGCAAGTCGACGCTGCTCAGCATCCTGGCCGGCACGCTCGAGGCGAGCGAGGGCACCGTGCTCATCGAGGGCGACCCTCCGGACTCGTTGGTGGCCCGGGCCGGACGCTCATGGCTCCCGGACAACCCCGTGCTCTACGACGACCTCAGCGTGCGCGAGCACCTGGAGTACACCAGTCGCATGCACGGCGGCGACGGCGAGGAACCGCTGCTCGGCGAGCTCGTCGAGCGTCTCGGCCTGGCGGGGCGTGAGGACGACCTGCCCTCGCAGTTCAGCCGTGGCCTGCGGCAGAAGACCGCCGCGGCGATCGCGCTCTGTCGTCCGTTCTCGATCCTGCTCGTCGACGAGCCGTTCGTCGGTCTCGACACCAGTGGACGCGCTGCGCTGCTGGAGCTGCTCGCCCAGGCTCGGGCCGAGGGGGCGACGATCATGGTCGCCACGCACGATCCGGCGGTGATCGAGCAGTTCGAGCGGGGCATCGTGCTCGACAACGGCGAGATCATCCACGACGGACCTGCCCGCGAGCTGCCAGCATTCCTGTCCGCCGACACGGCGCACCACGAGGGCTGAGCAGCCCGCGAGCTCGAACGACACGGCACCCCGGGGGGACTCCAATGACCGAACGCATCCGTCTCGACGTCGACGGCGCGATCGCCACCATCACGAACGACAACCCGGACAAGCACAACGCGTTCGACGACGAGATGGACGCTGTGCTGTTCGAGATCCTCGCCGAGCTGCGAGCGCGCGACGACGTCCGGGTCGTGATCTGGCGGGGCGAGGGTCGGTCGTTCTCGTCGGGCCGCGACGTGGGATCGATCGGCGTGGCGAGGACCGAGCTGAGCCACCACGAGCTCATGCGGCGTGGCCACCGCGGCATCCAGCAGCTCTGGGAGCTCGACCAGCCGGTGCTCGTCGCCTGCAAGGGATGGGTGATGGGCGGCTCGTTCCAGCGGGCGCTGCTCTGCGACGTGCGCATCGCCGCCGAGGGCACCCGCTTCCGTCTGCCCGAGCTCACCCACGGCGTCATCCCCGACACCGGCGGCGTCGCCGTGCTGCACCAGATGTGCGGACCGGGCGTCGTCAGCGACCTGGTGCTGACCGGTCGTGTGATGGAGGTCGACGAGGCCTTCGCCCACGGCATCGTGTCGCGTGTGGTGCCGGGCGAACAGCTCGACGACGTGGTCCGCGAGATGGCCGAGCAGGTCGCTCGCACACCGAAGGTCGCGGTGAAGCTCGCTCGTGAGGTGATCCGCCACCTCTCGCTGCCCGAGCTCCGCGCGTCGATGGCCGACGAGCTGACGTACCAGACGACGCTCAACAAGAGCGACGACTTCGCCGAGTTCAAGGCCGCCCGCGCCGAGCAGCGCGAGCCCCGGTACACCGGCAGCTGAACGATCTGCGAGAGCGAACGAGAGGAATCGTCATGGCAGAGATCACCGGACTCCCCCATCCGCCCGCCCCCGGCGCCACGGCGCTGATGCCCGGGACCTTCGACGGCGTCACCGTCGTGGTCACCGGCGGAGGCACAGGACTCGGCAAGGCGATCGCCTCGGAGTTCGCTCGACTGGGGGCGAACCTGGCCGTGCTCAGCCGCAAGCCCGAACATCTCGCCGCCGCGGGCGAGGCGCTGTCCGAGCTCGGTGCGCCGGTGCTCACCGCCGAGTGCGACATCCGAGATGCGCGACAGCATCTCGGCCGCGTTCGACGCCGTCGAGGACTACTTCGGGCTGCCGGGCGTGCTGGTGAACAACGCCGCAGCCAACTTCCCCTCACCGGCCGAGGACCTCTCCCCCAACGCCTGGCGGACCGTCGTCGACATCACGCTGAACGGCACGTTCCTGATGTGTCGTGAGTACGGCCGTCGCCTGCTCGAGGTGGGCGCACCGGGGTCGATCATCAACGTCGGCGCCACCTACGCCTGGACCGGCGGACCTGGATTCGCCCACTCCGCGGCGGCGAAGGCCGGCGTGAAGAACCTGACCGAGACGTTGGCGGTCGAGTGGGGCCCCTACGGCATCCAGGTGAACAGCCTGGTTCCCGGGCTGATGCCCCACGAGGACATGACCGCCGACATCCAGGGGAACCTGGCCGCCACCAGCGACAAGGACGTGTGCCAGCCCGCGATGCGCGTCGGCCAGCGTCAGGAGCTCGGCTGGGCGGCGACGTTCCTGGCATCGCCGTTCGCCCGGTTCATCTCGGGGCACACCCTCGTCGTCGACGGCGCCAACTGGCAGCGACGGGCGCTCACGAACCCGCCCGTGGTCACGATCCGCGACCAGATGGGCCGCCCGCCCTTCGGCGAGGACTGACCGGCCCCCACACGCAGCAAATCCGTCTCGGAATCGGGGCCAGAGCACCGATTCCGAGACGGAATTCGGGATACGGCGGGAAGACCGGGACGGCGGGAAGACCAGGACGGCGGTCAGACCAGGACGGCGGTCAGACGAGGACGTCCTCGCGGTCCGGTTCCGGGGCCTGTTCGTCGTCGATGTGTCCCTCGACGTTGAGCGTCGGGAGGATCCGGTCCAGCCACTTCGGCAGCCACCAGTTCTTGTCGCCGAGCAGCTCCATCGTGGCGGGCACCAGCAACATGCGGACGATCGTGGCATCCAGGAAGACCGCGAGCGCCAGGCCGAAGCCCATCAGCTTGACCAGGCGGTCGGTCTCGAGCAGGAAGCTGCCGAACACGACGATCATGATCGCCGCCGCAGCGGTGATCACCCGGGCGGTGGCCGCGAGCCCGTCGGCCACCGAGGTGTGGCTGTCGCCGGTCTTGAGCCACTCCTCGCGCACACGTGAGAGCAGGAAGACCTCGTAGTCCATGGAGAGGCCGAACACGATGGCGAACAGCATCATCGGCATGAACGGCTCGATGGGAGCTGGCTCGACGCCGAAGATGTCCTTGGCCCAGCCCCACTGGAAGATCGCGACGATCACGCCGTAGGCGGCACCGATCGACAGCAGGTTCATGATCACGGCCTTGAGCGGCACCAGGAGTGAGCGGAACACGGCCATCAGCAGCAGGAACGACACCGTCAGGACCACCGCGAAGAACAAGAAGAGCCGGCTGGCGAGGTAGTCGGAGAAGTCGACCATCAGGCTCACGAAGCCGGTCACCAGCACGTCCATGCCGGTACCGGCGGTCGCCTCGGGCAGCACGTTCTCCCGGATCTCCTTGACCAGCTCACCGGTGGCCTCGTCCTGGGGGGACGTGGTGGGCTGGACCTGCCAGAGCACCGCCTCGGACTCCGAGGGGTTCTCCTGGTTCGACGGGAACGGCGGTGAGACCGACTCGACACCAGGGGTGGCGGCGACTGCCGCGGTGACCGCCAGGAACGGTTCGGCGGTCGAGGCGTCGAGATCGTCGGGCACCTCTGCGACGAGCAGCAAGCGGCCGTTGGAGCCGACACCGAACCCGTCGGAGAGCAGCTCGTAGGCCTGGCGGCCGGAGCTGTCCTCGGGAAGGTTGCCGGCGTCGGAGAAGCCGAGGCGGATGCCGAACATCGGCAACGCCAGGATGACGAGCAGCAGGGTCGAGCCGATGGCGAGGGTCCAGGGGCGGGCCTGGACGAAGCGGCTCCAGCGGTAGGCAAAGGTCTCGCGCAGCGGCTTCTCGGGACGGCGCGGGAGCTCGCGGCGCAGCACGGGCACGAAGAGGCCGAAGAGCAGCACGAGGACCGCGATCGAGACCGCGACGATGGTGACCAACGGGGTGGCCTTGATGCCGATGCTGAGCAGCGCGACGGCCACGAAGCCGGCGGAGACGAGCCCGCGCCAGCGGGTGACCTCGATCCGGGTGCCGGCGAAGCCGAGCAGGGCCGGAAGCAGCGTGAGCGAACCGACCATGGTGACCAGCACCATCGTCGCGGCGCCCAGGCCCAGGCCGGTCACGAAGCTGACACCCATGAGCAGCATGCCCAGCAGTGAGATCACGACCGTGAGCCCGGCGAAGGTGACCGCACGGCCCGAGGTGTCGATCGCGATCGCGACCGCCTCCTCGACGGTGTGGGTGCGGAGCTGCTCCCGGTAGCGGGTGACGATGAACAGGGCGTAGTCGATGCCCACGCCGAGGCCGATCATGACGCCGAGGATCGTGGCGAAGTCCGGCATCGTGATCAGGTTGGACAGCAGGGTCAGCAGGATCGAGCCGATGCCGATGCCCGCAAGGGCGGTGCCGATGGGAAGGCCCATCGCCAGGACCGAGCCGAACGCGAGGATCAGGATCACGATGGCGAACGCCAGGCCGATGAGCTCGGCTGCCGGGGCCTCGAACTCCATGAAGACGTCGCCGCCGTACTCGACGCGCAGTCCGTCGATCTCGGGGGCCGACTCGGCGTGGCCGCCGGCCCACTCAGCGGCGGTCTCGACGTCGGTGTCGCCGGGCACGGAGATGGTGGCGAAGGCGATGGTGCCGTCCTCGGAGATGTTCCCGCCGGCGCCTCCGGCCAGCGACTCGAGCACCGCGGGGTCGTCGGTGCCCTCGGTGTACCAGGAGATGAGCGCGGGCGACGGCGGCGCCTGCTCCTCGAACGGGCTCGTCACCGTGACGTCGAGGTCGTACTCCTCGCCAGCGGTGACGAAGCCGTCGAGGTACGCCTCGATCTCGGCCTGCAGGGCCGGGTCGTCGAAGCCGTCCTCGGACTGGAACACGATCGTTCCCTCGAGCCCGGTGCCCTCGCCGCCCATGTGCTCGTCGAGCACGTCCAGGCCCCGCTTGGACTCGACGTCGGGCATGCCGAACTCGGTCGAGAAGTTGGAGCCGACGGCTCCCGAGACCGCGCCGAGTCCGACCAGGACCACGAGCCATGCGATCACGACGAGACCGCGACGACGGACACACCACGCGCCTAGGCGACTGAACATCAGGGGGCTCTCCTCGACCTCTCCCGCGACCGATCCAGAGGGCGAACACCCGGGTTGCGGTCAAATGAGCGTGCACTCAGTATCGGGACTTCCTGCGGTGGCACGCAAACGATGTGTCAGGAGCCACACGCCTGGGCGCGTGTGTCCTCGGGGCTCCTCGGGCTGCTCCGGCGGTCGCACCTGATCCGTTCGTCGCACGCTCCCCTATGCTTGTTGAGTGGACACTCATCAGCCGCCCCGGGAACGGGCCCGACGCCTCGCCCCCGAGCAGCGTCGCGCCGCGTTGCTCGACGCCGCGACCGAGCTGTTCATCGCCCAGGGTCAGAGCTTCACGACGTCCGACCTTGCGGCCGCGGCAGGTGTCTCCGAAGGCACGATCTTCCGCTACTTCACCGACAAGCCGACCCTCGTCGCCGAGTGCCGCCGGTGCGCGATGGGACTCGACGAGCTCCTGCCGCAGCTCCGCGAGGCCGCCGAGCTGCCGACGTTCCCCGAGCAGGTGGTCGCTGCGTCCAGGCTGCTGAACGACCGGATCCTGCAGATGATCCACGTCGTGAGCGACGGTGGCACCACGCACGCACCCGACGCGGCATCCGAGATCGCCGAGCAGCTCGTGGCCGCACTCGCCCCGATCTTCGAGCAGCACACCGACCCCGCCGGTGCGATGGGGCCGGCGCAGCTGGCCAACATGCTGATCGGCATGCTGATCTCCAACACGTTCCTGTGCGAGAAGACGTCGACGGATCCGGTGCCGGTCGAGCACCTCGTCGGGCTCTTCCTGCACGGCGTCGTCCACCACCCCACCTCCGGAGGATCCACCACCCAATGAGCGAGCAGTTGAGCGTCGAGGACCGCGACGGCGTCCGCACCATCACCTGGACCCGACCCGACGCGCTGAACGCGATGTCGATCGAGATGTGGGACGGCACCCGCGACGCGCTCGACTCCGCGGAGGGCGACGGCGTGCGCAGCATCGTGCTCACCGGCACCGGTCGTGCCTTCACCGTCGGACAGGACCTCTCGGAGTTCGCCGACCCGCGACACGGCGCCGAGGACAGCGGCTTCCGTGGACTCATGCGGGCGCTGGCGCAGGTGCCCCTTCCGCTGGTCGCAGCGGTCAACGGGCTCGGCGTCGGATTCGGTCTGACCGTGCTCCCCTGGTGCGACATCGTGCTGATGGCGCCCTCGGCGAAGCTCAAGGCGCCGTTCGTCGAGCTGGGCGTGGTGACCGAAGCGGCGGCGAGCGTCTCGCTGGTCGAGGCGATGGGCCCGCAGGCCGCCTCGTGGTACCTGCTGACCGGCGAGTGGATCACCGCCGAGGCAGCCGTGGACCACGGTCTGGCGCTGCGGATCGTCGAGGACGACCAGCTGCTGGCCGAGGCCACCGCCATTGCGACGCGCCTGGCGGCACAGCCACCGAAGGCGCTCCGCTCGACGACGCAGCTGATCCGTCAGCGTCGCGGCTCCTCGTGGGACGACGCAGTGCAGCGCGAGTACGACCTGATGGCCGAGCTCGCCGGCGGCGACGAGAACATCGCGGCGATCACGAAGTTCTTCGAGAAGGGCTGACACTTCCCGCTCCCGCGCCCGCGCCCGACCGCGGCCGTCGGCCGAGCGATGCTCGGACCGACGACCGCCCAGGCGGTGTAGGTCAGGCGGTGTAGGTCAGGCGGTGCGGATCAGGCGGTTGGAGTCGGTGTGCGCGAAATCGCCCGGGATCTCCTTCATGCGCAAGGTCGTGGTCTCGTCGTAGCTCCACGCGCCGTCCTCGACCGTGATCGTCGATCGGTAGGCGACGGTGCTCGCGTTGCCCGCCAGGTAGGTGTTCTCACCGATGCGGTACGTCGAGCCCGGCTCGCCCGCGCTCATGGTGAACTCGGTGCTGCCCGCTGCTGCGATGCCGCCGGCGAGCACCGTGATGCCGCGGGGGACGACGAAGCCGCGCAGGACCTCACCGGTCGCTGCGTCCCAGAGCCAGTAGCCGACCTCGGTGTGGAACGGGTTGTCCTCGGAGCCGCGCCACATCGCCGTCTTGTAGTCCAGACCGAAGAGCCGCTGACGGCCGTTGTCGACAGGACCGAACGGCTTCATCGACACGCGCTCGAGGTAGGGCGTCTCGATGACCTCGCCCCGGGCGTGGGAGTAGGCGACGTCGATGCCACCGGTGCCCTCCCACTCGCCGATCAGGCCTGCCAGCGGACCCCATTCGTCGGACATGTTCCACCATCCCTCTCTCGGCGGCGGACGCTCCGTGACCGCCGCTACGGTCGGTCCGCATCGGACCGGCTCAGGCCGGGCACTGTAGCGATGCGACACACGCGCGATTGACACCGGTCGATCGATGGGATCGCGGTCGACGAGATCGCGGAGGACGGGGGCACCGGATGACGGAGCAGAGCACCGACCTGACCGAACAGCTGCGAGGCGCGATGCCCCTGTGCGGGCTGCTCGGCATGCGGGTCGTCGAGCAGCGTCCTGACGAGGTGCATCTGGCGATGGACTGGGACGCCGGGACCTGCACCGTCGCCGGCGCGATGCACGGGGCGCGCTGATGGCGCTCGCCGATTCCGCCGGCGCGATGGCGGCGTTCCTCAACCTGCCCGAGGGTGCGGCCGGGACCACGACGATCCAGTCCACGACCAACTTCGTCGGTGCGGTGCGCGGCGGCACGATCCACGCGGTGGCCCGTCCGCTGCACGCGGGTCGCACCACGGTCGTGGTCGAGACCGAGCTGCGGAGCGAGGACGGCAAGTTGGTCACCAAGACCACCCAGACCCAGGCCGTCCTGGCGGGCTGAGCGACCGGTCGGGCGGTCTCGTCAGCGGCGTCGCAGCGCTGCCAGGGGGTCGAGCATCGGATCGAGCAGTCGGTGCATCTCGTCGCTCGCCTGCGGGCCCTCGATCGGGAGCACGGTCCGTTCCGACAGCACCATCGAGATGGCCAGGCGGACCAGCACCTCGGAGACCGATGCGACCCGGGCGCGGTCCTCGGCGGAGTCCACCGGTCCGAACGCGGTGACCAGGAACGAACGCGCTGCTGCGATGACGGGCGACGCGTCGACGGTGAGGACCCGCAGCAGGTCGGGTTCGTCGCGGACCAGGTTGGAGAGGATCGACGTCTCGACCGCTCGTAGGCCGGTGAGGAACCCTTCGACGACGATGTCCTGGAATCGGTCGAGGTGCGAGGTGCTCTCGAGGATCGACGTGAAGAAGCGGTGGCACTCACGGGCGATGACCGCCTCGATGATCTGTCCGCGGCCCTCGAAGCGGCGATAGATGGTCGTGCGGCCGAGCCCGCTGTGCTCGGCGATGTCCTCGACGCTGCATCGCCGGATGCCGTGGGTGAGGAACAGCTCGGACGCGGCATCCAGGATCCGGACCGAGATCTCGTCGCCGTCGTCGGGGGTCGTGGCGGAGCGCAGCAGGTCGGCGAGGTCGATGTCGACGGTGCGTCTCATGCGCCGACGAGCTCGCGCTCACCGCGGCGCGCCTCACGCCGCCAGCCGTCCGACGCCCTGGGCGCCCACCGGATGGGCCGGGGCACGAAGCGCCACGACTCGCGCACCCACAGTTCGAGCAGCTTCAGCTCGGTCTCCTCGACGATGCCCCACGGCAGGTCGAATCGCTCGCGCACGATCGGCGGCAGACCGCCGATGGCCGTGAGCTTGAGCAGCGGCGTGATGATCTCGCGCTGGATCGGCCCGGTCCACGTCGGCAGACCGGGCAGGTCGTCGATCTTGTCGTGCAGCGCCATGTCGATCGCTCGCTCGGCGGCCGGCGTCATCTCGAGCACCTCGGCGCAGTAGTGGTCCCACCGCTCCTCGAAGGCCGTGCGGTCATCGGGGACCGGTCGCATGCTCACCCCGTAGCGCCGGTACCACTCGATGCCCTCGACGTAGAGCTGCTCCCGCCGTCGTGGGCTGAGACGGCGTCGATCGAAGCGGTCCACGACCTGCTCCACCGAGAACTGGAACGTCGCGTGCGCCCACCAGAAGGTCTCGGGCTTCAGCGCGCTGTAACGACGACCCTGCTCGTCGACGCCCTTGATGCGCTTGTGGTAGTCCCGCACGCGCAGTCCGGTCGCCTCGGCCTCGGGGCCGTCGTAGACGACGCCGATGATCTCCGGCATCGACCGGATGATGCGGTCCCAGGGGTCGTTGAAGAAGTCCGAGTGGCCGGTCACCCCGGCGCCGAGACCGGGGTGCATCAGCTGGAGAATCCCCGCCGACAATCCCGTGAACGAGAGCCGGTTGTCACCGGCGTACCTCCACAGCAGTGACCTCGGACCGAGTTCGAGCGGCTCGGCGCGGTACATGTCGACGAGTTTCGTACCACTGTTCCCCGGGGTCAAGGGGGTCGGGGCGCTGACGAACGGTCAGGCACTAACGTCCCCGCCATGACGAGCACCGAGCAGGAGCCGACGCACTGGGGCGAGATCGACGGCGTGTCGATCGACTTCCCGATGGTCGTCGAGTCGATGAACCAGGCGACGCTGACGTTCACCGTGCCGATCGAACCGGCTCGCGCCCTGGTTCCCGGCGATGCCTTCGAGGTGCTCGAGACCGCTCCGGGCAGCGCGACGTTCATCGTCGCGCTGGTCGACTACGTCGAGAACCCGTGGGGTGACTACAACGAGATCAACCTCGGCCTGCTGGCGCAGCCCGTCGGCCGGCCGGAGCTGGCCGGTGTCGTTCGTCTACCGCATGCCGGTCGACCAGGAGTTCACGATGAAGGCGGGCAACCAGGTGCTGGGTCTGCCCAAGACGGTCGAGGACCTGAGCTTCGACTACTCCGACGACGAGGTCGTCGTCACGCTGTCGACGGGCGACGCACCGTTGGTCGTCCGGCTGCCGCGCCCGACGAGCGATGTTCCCGCGACGTCGACCGAGGCGATCACCTACTCCTACCTGGACGGCGCGCCGACCGAGCTGCCGCTCACCATCGAGATCGGTTCGGGTGTCATCGACCCCGCCGACATCGTCATCGAGCTGGGCTCGTCGACCATCGCCGAGGAGCTCGCATCGCTCGGATTGCCCGCGACGCCGGACTTCGCGGTGTGGGGCGAAGGCCTGTCGGGGTCGTTCCAGGTCCCCCGGCCGCTCTGACCGGTCGGGGCGGTGTGACCGCCCCGACCGACCAGCCCGTCGAGCTCAGATCAGGTTGTTCGCCTTGAGCCAGTCCTCGGCGACGTCGTCGGGCTCTTCCTTGTCGATGTCGGTGCTGGTGTTCCAGGCGACGAGGTCCTCGGTCGTGATGGTCGCGCTGAGCTCGTCGAGGGCCTCGGCCAGCTCGGGCGCGTACTCCTCGAGGACGTCGTCGCGCACGATCGGCGCGATGTTCTGCGCCGGGAAGAGCCCCTTGTCGTCGGTCAGGATCTTGAAGCCGTTGGCCTCGATCTCGGGCGCGGTGTCGTTCCAGATCACCGCGTCGACCTCTTCGGCCTTGAGGTTCTCGCCGAGGAGCGGACCGAACTCGAACGTCTTGGTGCCCGAGAACGTGATGCCGTAGATCGCCGGGTCGGTCAGCCCGAGGTAGCACTGCGGACGCTCGAAGCACTGGGCCGAGCCACCGAAGCTGTAGTCGAGTCCGGCCAGGTCCGAGATGTTCTCGGCCTCGGAGTCGCCGCGCACGACGAGCGCGTCACCGTCGACGGCGTCGGACGGCTCGAGCACCGTCAGACCCTTCTCGGCGAGCGCCGGGGTGATCGCCGCGATCACCTCGGCGGCGTCCTGCGAGGTCTCGGTGTCGGGCAGCAGCTCGGTCTGGGTGCCACCGATGTAGTCGATGATCAGATCGAGCTCGTCGTTCTCGAGTGCGGTGATCGCCTCGGTGCGGAACCCGGCGGGTGTCAGGACCTCGACGGGGAAGCCCTTCGCCTCGAGGTACTGCCCGTACACCTCGGCGAGCGTCGCCGACTCCGAGAAGTCCTGGCCCCGGATGCGGATCGTGGATCCCTCCATGGTCTCGGTGTCGTCCGAGTCGGCGTCGTCGTCGCTGCTGCAGGCACCGGCGAGCAGCCCGATGACCGCGACCAGTGCGAGCAGACCGAACCACCTTCGTCCGAGGCGGCGTCGTCCACCGTTCGTCGTGTGCTGCATGTTCCGCTCCCTGTGGTTGTCGATCTGTTCAGCCAGGTCGGCGGCCGAGCCGTCCGTGGTCATCGCCGGTCGTTGCGACCGAGCCTGCGGACACCCTTCGGCAGGAACCAGCCGAGCGCACCGAAGGCTAGGCCGGTCACTGCCGCGAGGGTGGCGATGAGTAGTGCCCCTGCGATGACCAGGCTGTTGTTGTTCTGTCCGAGTCCGTCGCGCAGGTAGCGTCCGAGGCCGTCACCGCCGAGGAACGCCCGGATCGGCTCGGTCGCGACCACCTGCACCGCGGCGACGCGGATGCCGCTGATGATCAGCCCGGAGCCGAGAGCGAGCTCGATCTTCATGAGGATGTTGCGCTCGGTGAAGCCGACGGCCCGGGCGGCGTCGACCGCCGAGGGGTCGACCTGGCGCACCGCCGTGTAGGTGTTGAGGTACACCGGCGGCAGCGCCAGCAGGAGCAGCGCGATCAGGATCGGCCACGGCTCACTCCCCCATCCCTGGCGCAGCGAGATCGGGACGAGCAGCCCGGCGATCGCGAAGGTCGGGATGGCCCGACTCAGCGTGACCGCCCAGGTCGCGGCGAACTCGCCGCGACGCAGGTGCGACAGCACCGAGGCCAGCGGCACGGTGAGCACCACCGCGAGCGCGACGACGAGGAACGACAGCTGCAGCGTCTCGATCAGCGAGCTCCAGATGCCCGCCGGTCCGCGCCAGCTGTCCGGGTCGAAGAGCCACTCGAGCACCCCGATGTCGCGGGGCACAGCTTGCTGCGACAGCACAGCTTGCTGCGACAGCACAGCTTGCTGCGACAGCACAGCCTGCGGCGAGAGGAGGGCGCTGCTCACGAGCGGGACCTCCGCAGCCAGGGTGTGGCGAGGCGACCGAGCAGCTGGATGATCAGGTCCAGCACCAGCGCCAGCAGGATCGAGAGCACCGCGCCGATGACCATCGGCGTCCAGAAGGTGCGACGGAGCCCGTCGAGGATGAGTCGTCCGAGGCCGCCCTGTCCGATGATCGACGCCACCGTGACCAGCCCGACGGTCGAGACCGTGGCGATGCGCAGGCCCGTGATGATGTACGGCGACGCGATCGGGAGCTCGACGCCGAGGATCCTCCGGACGGGTGACATGCCCATGCCCTCGGCCGCGTCGCGGACCGCGGACGGCACCGCCCGGAACCCCGCCACGAAGTTCGTGAACAGGATCAGCAGCGTGTACGCGACCAGCGGGATCACCGCGGTCCAGATGGTGAGCCCGGTGTACGGGACGAGCAGGCCGAAGAGCGCCACGCTCGGCACGGTGTAGAGCACGCCCGTGACACCTGAGATCGGGCTGGCGGACCATCGGAACTTCAGCGCGAGCGCGGTGAGCACGGCCGAGATGACCACGCCGATCGACACGGCGACGAGGGTCAGCTGCAGGTGCTGGACGAGCGCCTCGCTGATCTGGTCCCACTCGTCGACGAAGTACTCCCATCGGACGATGGGATTGCTCGCCTGAGCGGGAACGCTCACGCGCTCGCCACCTGCTGACCCGTCGGCGCGGACTCGTCGACGGGCTGGCCGCGTCCTGCGGGAACCCGCAGTCCGGCCCTGATCTGTTCGAGGGTCACGACCCCGGCGAAACGACCCTGGTCCTGGACGACCGCGACCGAGGTGTCGGTCGCCATGATCAGATCCATGGCGGTGCGCAGCGTGCTCTCGGGTGCGAGCAGCGCCGCAGGGAGCTCGGGGCGCAGTGCGCGCAGCGGACGGTTCGCCTCGAGCGCGTCGAGGGGGATCCAGCCGGTGAAGCGGTCACCGTCGAGCAGGCCGATCCACTCGCTGCGGGTGGCCGCCGCCAGCGCTCGGGCCTGGTCGGGCGTCGAGTGCGCGTCGAGCACGGGTCCCTGGTGGAAGGACAGCTCACCGACGGTGCGCAGCTGGAGGCGCTTGATCCCTCGGTCCTCGCCGATGAACTGCTCGACGAAGGCGTTCGCCGGGGCGGCGAGCATCTCGTCGGGCGAGGCGTACTGCTCGAGCACACCGCCGGTGTTGAGCAGCGCGACCCGGTCGCCGATCCGCACCGCCTCGTCGATGTCGTGGGTCACCAGCACGATGGTCTTGCGGAGCTGGTCCTGCAACGAGAGCAGCTCGTCCTGCAGACGGGTGCGCACGATCGGATCGACCGCGCCGAAGGGTTCGTCCATCAGCAGCACCGGCGGGTCGGCCGCGAGCGCCCGTGCGACGCCGACGCGTTGCTGCTGGCCACCCGAGAGCTCGTCGGGGTACCGAGCGAGCAACGCCGGGTCGAGGCCGACCAGCTCGACGAGCTCGTCGACACGATCGCCGATGCGGGCCCGGTCCCAGCCGAGTGCCTTGGGGACCGTCGCGATGTTCTGGGCGATCGTGCGGTGCGGGAACAACCCGACCTGCTGGATGACGTAGCCGATGCCGCGTCGCAGCTCGGTCGGTTCGAGCGACGTGACGTCGACGTCGCCGATCGTGATCGTGCCGGCGCTCGGTTCGACGAGCCGGTTGATCATGCGCAGCGTCGTCGTCTTGCCGCAGCCGGACGGACCGATCAGCGCGACGATCGACCCTGCGGCGATCTCGAGATCGAGGCAGCCGACCGCGGCGACGCCGTCGTCGCCGAATCGCTTCGAGACCCCGTCCAGCCGGATCGAGCTCGCGTCAGGAATCGGGCTGCTCCGCGGCAGGGGATTCGACGGAGCCGTCCGGCCGACGGGCGAAGCGGGGCTGGTCGGCGGGGCTGACGGGCTCGTCGGTCGGCCAGGGCCAGCCGCCGAAGCCGGTCTCCCGGTAGTCGGCGAACGCCTGCTCGATCTCGGCCTCGGTGTTCATGACGAAGGGCCCGTACTGGGCGACGGGCGCTCCGATCGGTCGGCCCTGGAGGACCAGCACCTCGGCGCCACCGGTCGAGTGGAGCGTCACGGGCTGGTCGCCGGCGACCACCGCGGCGGTCGAGGAGCCGAGTGTCTCGTCCGCGACGTCGAGGTCGTCGCCCTCGAAGAAGTAGAGGGTGCGCACCGTGTCGTCGTGGCGGGCGGCCGGCATGTGCCAGCTGCCGCCCGGGTCGAGGTGCACGTGCCAGATCGCGACGTCGGTGTCGTCGCGGGTGGCCCACGAGGCCGGCGGTGGGGAGGGCGGTCGTGCGTCGCCGATCTCGCCCGCGATCACGGTGACCTGGGCCCCGTCCGCGTCGATCCGGGGGATCGCTCCGTCCCACAGCATCGAGAAGTGCGGCTCCGCGAGCTTGTCCTCGGGCGGCAGGTTCAACCAGATCTGGAAGAGCTCGAGCGGGTTGGGCCGGTCGCGTTCGACGAGCGGGAAGGTCTCGGAGTGCACGATGCCGCGTCCGGCGGTGAGCCACTGCACGTCGCCGCGCCCGAACCGTGCCGCAGCGCCGAGGGAGTCGGAGTGGTCGATGAGCCCACGGCGCACGTAGGTCACCGTCTCGAAGCCCCGGTGCGGGTGCTGGGGGAAGCCCGGCACCACCTCGCCGTGGTACATCCGCCAGCCGTCGCGGCCCTCGAAGTCGGAGCCCATCTGGCGACCGTCGAGCGAGGCGTCGGGCCCCAGGTCGAGGGTGCCCTGCGGGTAGTCGTCGACGTGGTGGACGCAGAACAGGAACGGGTCGATCGTCGGCCAGCGCATGTCGATCGGCACGGTCTGCAACACGGGCGACGCCATGGCTCGATCGTAGGGCGCCGACTCGCCCGTCGTCGCGCCAGACTGGGCCGATGGACGAACGAGGTGCGCGGGTCGACAGCTGGCTGTGGGCCATCCGCCTGTTCAAGACCCGCAGCGCGGCGTCCGTCGCCTGTCGGGGTGGGCAGGTCTCGATCAACGGGCGACCGGCCAAGGCGGCGACGAGGATCGTGCCCGGCGACCGGGTCGAGGCCCGCGCCAACTCCCTGCGCCGCGAGCTCGAGGTGGTCCGCCCGGTCGACAAGCGGGTCGGCGCGACGATCGCGGTGACCTGCTACATCGACCTGGCTCCCCCGCCGGCGCCGTCGTCGCAGCCGCCGAAGGACGCCGTGCGCGACCGGGGCGCGGGTCGTCCCACGAAGCGCGACCGCCGTCAGATCGACCGGCTCCGCGGCCGCGAGTGAACGCACGCTGCACCGGGTGACGAGCCGGGGCTGCGAGACTGCCCCGATGAGTCCCCCGCTGACGCTGCGATTCGTGCTGTCCGAGACGGACGCGGATCGCCTTCCCGAATCACCTGCCGAGGTTGCGTTCGTCGGACGCTCGAACGTCGGCAAGTCGTCGCTGCTCAACGCGCTCGGCAACCGCAAGGGCCTCGCACACGTCTCGAAGACACCCGGCCGTACCCAGCTGCTCAACCTGTTCGAGGTGACCTTCCAGGGCCGCAAGCAGCAGCCGGACGAGGGCCACGCTCGGTCCGACGCTGATGGACTGCCCGGGTTACGGCTACGCCGCCACGTCGAAGCAGGTGCGCCAGTCGTGGGGGCCGATGATCGAGCGCTACCTGCTCGAACGCGAGGAGCTCACCATGATCATGGTGCTCGTCGACGGCGAGATCGGTCCCACCAAGCTCGACCTGCAGATGCTCGACTGGCTGCGCTCGAACGCGTTGCCGCACACCGTGATCGCGACGAAGCACGACAAGGTGAAGTCCGCCAAGCGTCAGCGGCGCCAGCAAGGAGCTCGCCGAGGCGTGCGACCTGGAGCCCGGCGACGTGGTCTGGGTGAGCTCGGCCAAGAACGTCAACATCGACACGCTGCGCAACCTGGTGCGGCTCTGGCTCGACCTGAAGTAGTCCCTCCTCGCTCCCCGCACCCTCGAAATCCGACGCGTTTTCGGGGTCATCACCCCGAAATAGAGTCGGATCTGCGCAGTGGGAGGCGGGTCGCCGGATCAGATGGGCAGGTCGCCGGTCGCGGTGGCGGGTGCTGCCCGAGTCGCGGTACGCGGCGATGGTGCGCTGCGCGATGCGCATCTGGTGCACTTCGTCGGCGCCGTCGGCGAAGCGTGCCCAGCGGGCGTGCTGGTACATGTGCGCGAGCGGCGTGTCGGTCGAGTAGCCGAGGGCGCCGTGCACCTGGATGGACCGGTCGATCACGCGGTTGAGCATGTTGGCGACGAAGTGCTTCGCCATCGACACCTCGCTCTTGAAGTCGAGGCCGTGGTCGATGCGGTACGCGGCGTGCAGCACCATCAACTTCGACTGGTACAGCTCCATGGTCGAATCCGCGATCATCCACTGGATGCCCTGCTTCTCGGCGAGCAGCGAGCCGTGGGCGTACCGGTTGAGCGACCGGTCGACCATCATGTCGAGCGCCGTCTCGGCCTGCGCGATCCACCGCATGCAGTGTGCGAGTCGGGCCGGCCCGAGCCGGTACTGCCCGAGCAGGTGACCCTGTCCGCGCCCGCCCAGCATGTTGGCGTCGGATACCCGCAGGTCCTCGATGACGATCTCGGAGTGCCCCGATCCGCCGTGCATGGTCTCGACCTCTCGGACCCGGTTCCACCCCTCTGACGGGATGTCGACGATGAACGCGGTGTTCGCCGCCTGGGGCATGTCGGGGTCGTCCTCGGTGCGGGCGATGAGGATCGCGAACTTCGCGCGGCGTGCGTTCGAGATGAACCACTTGTGCCCGTTGATCACCCACTCCTCGCCGTCCTTGATGGCGGTCGTTCGGATGAGCGTCGGGTCGGACCCGGCGACCTCGGGCTCGGTCATGGCGAAGCAGCTCATGGCGTAGCCGTCGCAGAGCGGCTTGAGGTACTTCTCCTTCTGCTCGTCGGTCGCCCAGTGCAGCAGCGTGTGCATGTTGCCCTCGTCGGGCGCCTGGCAGTTCATGACGAACGGGCCGTAGTAGGACTTGGCCGCCTCGGCCTGCACCATGGCGAGCTCGACGTGGCCGAGCCCCATGCCGCCCCATTCCTCGGGCATGTGCGGCAACCAGAGGCCGGCGGCCTTCGCCTGGTCACGCATGCCGAAGAGGACCTTGATGTACTCCTCGCGCTCGAGCTGGTCCGGGTCGCCGATGCGGGCCTCGCCCGGCTTCACGACCTCCTCGATGAAGGCCCGCACGCGCAGGCGCAGCTCCTCGAGCTCCGGGGTCAGGGTGAAGTCGATCGACATCGCAGGCGTCCTTCCGGTGGCGGCGTGATGCACGCGCATTACAGTGGAATATAGATGACTGCCACCGCCGATGCCGATGTTCCCTCACGGCTGGTGAGCGCCGCCGAGCGGCTGATCGCACAGCGCGGCCTGGAAGCGGTGTCGCTGCGCGAGGTCAACGCCGAGGCGGGTGTCGCGAACGCGAGCGCCGTGCAGTACCACTACGGCGGCCGACCCGGGCTGATCGCCGCCATCCTGGCGAAGCACCACCCGGCGGTCGAAGCCCGGCGCCACGCGCTGCTCGACCAGTACGACGCCGACCGCTCCGATGAGCGGAGCGTCGACGAGCTGCGGACCCTGAGCGGCGCACTCGTGCGCCCGCTCGCCGCGGAGCTCGCCAACGTGGACGGCGGCGCCGGCTACCTGCAGGTCATGGCCGACCTGGCCACGAGACCGGTGCCGGTCCTGTCCGTCGAGAGCCTCGAGGACCCCGCGGACAGCACCTACCGATGGCGAGCCCTCGTCGCACCCCTGCTCTCCGACGAGGGCCTGCGGCGCCACCGTCGCTTCACCGCCGTGCAGTTCACCCTGGGTGAGCTCGCCCGACGTGCCCGCGACCCCCGCCGCGCCGAGGGCGTGCCCACCGACGACCGGCTCTTCACCAGCCACCTGGTCGATCTGGTGACCGCCCTGCTCGCGGCACCCGTGTCGGGCGAGACGCTGCGGCTCAGTGCGCAGCGGGACTCAACGCCCGCGGAGTGACCCGATGCCCAGATCGCCGTCCGCTCGGGACGGTGCCGCTGCGACAGGTGCAGCCGGCAGCGGCGTCGTGGAGACCGCCGCGCGCTCGGGGGCCCGCTCCACCGACGTCGTCGTCGTGCCCATCCGCGCGTCCGCCGGAGTGCCGACGTGCACGAACGCCACGATCCTCCCCGCGGGACTGAGCCCCGCGGCGGCGCGCACCCGGGGATCGCGGGCGGCGGAACCGGTCCGCCACATCGCCCCGAGTCCCATCGCCGACGCGGCGAGCAGGATCAGCTGCGCCGACGCAGCCACCGCCGCCGCCTGGTCGTCGACCGAGATCTTGTCGCCGCTCGGCTCCAGGCCCACCACGATCACGGTCGGGCTGTCGCCGGCGTCGAGTGGGAACGCAGCGAGGTCGGCGCCGGAGAGCACGACGTGTCGCCACGGCCGGAGGCCGCCATGGTCCGGGGCGGTGCCACCGAGCTCGAGCAACGTCTCGATCTGCGCCGGGGTCGGCCCCGGGGCGATCAGGCGCTTCACCGAGTGCCGGTTCCTGATCGCTTCGATGACGTCCATCCGGCTCCTGTGGCTCAGCGGTCCGGGTCCAGTCTGGCAGGCCCGACAGCCGGGCCGTCCGATGTCACACGGAACTCTCTCGGGCGCCTTCCCCGGGTGGAAGTAGCCTCGTCCTTTCGTCCCCGATCGACCCGAGAGCCACTCGTGACACTCATCGCACGTGACCTCCGGGTCCAGATCGACACCAAGACCATCGTCGACGGCGTCTCCTTCGACGTGCGCGCCGGCGACAAGGTGGGTCTCGTCGGGCGCAACGGCGCCGGCAAGACGACCCTGTTCAGGGTGCTGGGCGGCGCGAACGATCCGCATCGCGGCACCATCTCGCGGGCCGAAGCGACCGGCTACCTCTCCCAGGATCCGCGCAGCGACCACGTGCCGCCGGACACGAGCTGCCTGGCGCACGTGCTCTCGGGCCGTGGTCTCGACGAGGCGATGGCCCGGATCGAGAAGTTGACCGTGGCGATGGCCGAGGACGCCTCCGACCGCAACATCGCACGGTTCTCCGACGCCATGGAGCACTTCGAGGCGCTCGGCGGGTACGCCGCGGAGTCCGAGGCACGGCGGCTGACCGCTGGTCTGGGACTCGCCGCGGACCGACTCGATCTGACGATCGGCGCGCTCTCGGGTGGGGAGCGCCGCCGCCTCGAGCTCGCCCGCATCCTCTTCGCAGGCAGCGAGCTGCTGCTCCTGGACGAGCCGACGAACCACCTCGACGCGGACGCCCGCGACTGGTTGCTCCAGTTCCTGGCGGACTTCCGGGGCGCGCTGATCGTGATCAGCCACGACCTCGGCCTGCTCGACGAGTCGATCACCCGTGTCATGCACCTGGACCGTGAGGGTGAGGACGCTGTCGGCACGCTCGTGGAGTACCGCGGGACGTACTCGAAGTACCTCACCAACCGCGAGCTCGAGGAGGAGCGGCTCAGCAAGCTCGCCACCCGGCAGTCCAAGGAGATCAAGCGGCTCTCGGACCGTGCGGACGGCATGCGCGGTCAGAGCGGCAAGCGGGCCAGGGTCGCCAAGGGCCTGGACGTTCGTGCAGCTCGTCTCGAGGCCGATCGCGTCGACGCCCCGGAGCACAAGCGCAGCATCGCCGTGCGGTTGCCCGACCCGCCCCCCTCGGACCGCACCGTGCTCGAGGCCCAGGAGTTGGCCAAGTCCTACGGCGCCCTGTCGGTCTTCTCCGACGTCAGCTTCGACGTGGGACGTGGCGAACGGATGATCATCATGGGTCTGAACGGCGCGGGCAAGACCTCGCTGCTCAAGCTCCTGGCAGGGACCAGCACGCCGAACCACGGCACCGTGCGCAGCGGGAACCGCACGACGATCGGCTACTACGCGCAGGAGCACGAGGGCATCGAGGACGGGAAGTCGCTGCTCGACCACATGCGCGCCAGCGCTCCGATCGGCGACCGCGAGGCGCGCAGCGTGATGGGCATGTTCGGCCTGACGGGCGACAAGGCGCACCAGGACGCGGCGACGCTGTCGGGCGGTGAGAAGACCCGTCTCGCGCTGGCTCAGCTCGTCGTGGGGGCCAACAACCTGCTGCTGCTCGACGAGCCGACCAACAACCTGGACCCTGCCTCACGGACCGCCGTGGGTGACGCGTTCAGCCGGTGGCCCGGCACGATCATCCTGGTGAGCCACGACCCCGAGTTCGTGCGAGCGCTGCAGCCCGATCGGGCGCTCACCATGCCCGAGGGGCAGATCGACCACTTCGACGAGTCGCTGCTCGAGCTCGTCGAGCTCGCCTGAGCCGCTCGCCCGTCAGCCGAGTGCGTCGGTGATGTCGAGTGTGCCGTCGTCGAGCAGGGTGACGGGACGAGCAGCGACGACCGCGTCGACGGGGATCGGTCCGTACACGTGTGGGAAGAGCTCGGTGCCCCCGCTGCTGTTCTCGTGTCGGATCTCGGCGTCGATCAGCGCAGGCTCGATCGTCAGCAGGACGACGTCGGCTCGGTCCCGGTAGTACTTGTCGGCGGTGCCCTGGACCTGCTCGCGGAACGAGCAGTGCACGAACCCCTCCTGTTCGAGCGTCCGGTCGATCGACGAGCGTCGGTACAGGCGGTCACCGCTCAGCGCGGCGTGCCACTCCGGCGCCAGGGCCAAGTGGTGGATGTGACCCGAGTTGGGACCGTCGTTGCTCATGGCGCTCCGTGTGCGTAGGCGGACATCGAGATCGACCCCATCGTGCAGCCGTCGACCAGCGTCGCGCAGCCCTCCCCGGCGGCCGCCGCGAGTCCGGCAAGGTACAGCATCGGGATGAAGTGGTCGGTGGTCGGGACGGCGAGCGCGAAGTCCGGGTGTCGCGACAGCTCCAGGACGTCGCCCGGACGGTGGACGAGCAACTCGCGTGCGGCGTCGTCGAAGCGGTGCGCCCAGTCGGTGCCGTGCTCGACCGAGCCCCAGTCGACCAGGCGCAGGTTGTGGACGACGTTGCCGCTGCCGAGCACGAGGACGCCGGCGTCGCGCAGCGGCGCCAGCCGCGCGGCCAGACCGAGGTGGTACTCGAGCGGCTGCGTCGCGTCGATCGAGAGCTGCACCACGGGGACGTCGGCCGCGGGGAACATGTGGGTGAGGACCGACCACGTGCCGTGGTCCAGGCCCCAGCTGTCCTCGTCCGCGCCGACCCAGGTGGGTTGCGCGAGCTCGGCGATCTCGCCGGCCAGCTCCGGCAGTCCCGGCGCCGGGTACTCGATCGCGAACAGCTCGTCGGGGAATCCGTAGAAGTCGTGGATCGTCCGCGGCCTCGACATCGCGGTGACCGCCGTGGCGCCGATGAACCAGTGTGCCGAGATGCACAGCACGGCTCTGGGCACGGGGATCCGCTCGCCGAACGCCCGCCACTCGGCGGTCCAGCGGTTGGTGTCGAGCGCGTTCATCGGGTTGCCGTGTCCGATGAACGCTGCGGGCATGGTCACCCGCTGCGGTCGGCCCTGCTCGTCGAACACGTCGGCGGTGGACATGCCGACAGCTTGCCCGACTCCCGGCGACCCCGCACCGCGGGTGGCGCGACGACCGGCGGCGGCGCCTCAGAGGATGAACATCATCTCCTGGTAGGTCGGCAGCGGCCACAGGTCGTCGGCGACGACGGTCTCGAGCCGGTCGGCGGCGGCGCGCACGGCGAGCATCGCCGGCAGCAGCGTGTCGCGTGCGTACCGGGCGTCCTCGAGGGTCGAGGTGCCGCCCTCGTGGGCGATGCCCTCCTCGAGCGTCGCGATCCCGGCCAGGAGCTCGCTGGTCGCCGCGGTCACCGAGTCGAGGATCGTCGTGTCGGCGTCGTAGCCGATGGCGCGCAGGTTGGCCGCGGTCGCCGCGAGCTCGCCCTGGTAGCGCATGGCCGCGGGCAGCACGAGCGTCCTGGCTGCTTCGAGCGTCGAACGCGCCTCGACGCCGATGCTCAGGTCGTACTGCTCCAGGTACACCTCGTAGCGGCTGTTCAGCTCACGCTCGTTGAGCACGCCGTACCGGCCGAACAGGTCGATCGCCTCGGGAGAGGCGAGCTCGGGCAGCGCCTCGACGCTGGTGCGCAGGTTCTTGAGCCCGCGTGCCTCGGCCTCGACCTGCCACTCGTCGGAGTAGCCGTCGCCGTTGAACACCACGGCGCCGTGATCGGTGATGATGCCCTCGAGCACCTTCTGCACCGCGCTGTTGAACTCGACGCCCTCGCCCGTGAGCCGCTCGAGCTCGGTGGCGATGAAGTCGAGCGAGTCGGCCATGATCGTGTTGATCGCGACCATCGGACCGGCGATCGACTGCGACGAGCCCGGCGCCCGGAACTCGAAGCGGTTGCCCGTGAACGCGAACGGGCTGGTCCGGTTGCGGTCACCCGGGTCCGACGGAAGCTCCGGGAGCGTGTCGACGCCGATGGTGAGCATGCCCTTCTCCTTGGAGTTGGTCGCACCACCCTTCGCGATCTGGTCGAACACGTCCGAGAGCTGCTCGCCGAGGAAGATCGAGATGATCGCCGGCGGGGCCTCGTTCGCGCCGAGTCGGTGGTCGTTCGAGGCCGACGCGACGACCGAGCGCAGCACACCGCCGTAGAGGTGCACCGCCCGGATCACCGCGGCGCAGAACACCAGGAACTGGGCGTTCTCGTGCGGCGTGTCACCGGGGTTCAGCAGGTTGCCCTGGGTGGCGTTGCCGAGCGAGAAGTTCACGTGCTTGCCCGAGCCGTTGACGCCGGCGAAGGGCTTCTCGTGCAGCAGGCACTCCATGCCGTACTTCTCGGCGACGCGCCGCAGCGTGACCATGAGCAGCTGCTGGTGGTCGGTGGCGATGTTCGCCTTCTCGAACACCGGCGCGATCTCGAACTGGCCGGGCGCGACCTCGTTGTGGCGGGTCTTGGCCGGGATGCCCAGCTTGAAGAGCTCACGTTCGGCGTCGAGCATGAACGCCAGCACCCGCTCGGGGATGGCGCCGAAGTAGTGGTCGTCGAACTCCTGGCCCTTGGGCGGCGGCGCGCCGAACAGGGTGCGGCCACTCGCCATCAGGTCGGGTCGCCCGAAGAAGAAGTGGCGGTCGATCAGGAAGTACTCCTGCTCGGCGCCGGCGAACGACGACACCGCGCCGATGTCCTGGTGTCCGAAGAGCGTCAGCACCCGCTGCGCCTGCACGTTCATGCGCCTGCTGCGAGCGCAGCAGCGGGGTCTTCTTGTCGAGCGCCTCGCCGGTCCACGACACGAACACCGTCGGGATGCACAGCGTGTTCCCGTTCGGGTTCTCGAGGATGTACGCGGGGCTGGTGACGTCCCAGCCGGTGTAGCCGCGGGCCTCGAAGGTCTGGCGCAGGCCGCCGTTGGGGAAGCTCGACGCGTCGGGCTCACCCTGGACCAGGGTCTTGCCGGCGAACTCCGCGATCGACGCCCCGTTGCCGTCGGGCTCGAGGAAGCTGTCGTGCTTCTCGGCGGTCAGGCCGGTCAGCGGGTAGAAGACGTGTGCGTAGTGCGTCGCGCCCTTCTCGACGGCCCAGTCCTTCATCGCCGAGGCGACGATGTCGGCCACGGACGGATCGAGCGGTTCGGAGTGCTCGATCGTCGCGACGACGGACTGGTAGACCTGCTTCGGCAGGCGCTTCTGCATGACGGCCTGCGAGAAGACGTTGGAGCCGAAGAGCTCGCCCGGTGCCTCGTCGCCGGGGATCGGCTCGACCGACGGCCGGTAGGTGCTGACGGCTTCGATCGCACGCTGGCGTGCGGACACTGCGACCATGGGGGATTCTCCTCACGAGCTGGGTCGGGCGAGCGTGGTGCACTCGCCCGGCAGGTGAGCGGCGGGCGAACGACCCGGCTGCTCACCACCGAGGCTATTTCGTCCGGAAGGTCGGCACCGAGTCGGCGGGTCTCAGTCCTCTTCGGATCGGCCGACGATCGCGCCGTCGCGGAACACCGTGACGGGCCCGTCCTCGCTGACGACCACCACCGTGCGCGTAGGAGTCGTCACGGCTGTAGCGGCGCCCTGCGGTGTGTCGCATGCCTCGGTACCCGGCGACCTCGATCTCGGCCGCCGGCGTCGGTACCAGTCGGACGCCCAGCTCCCGGAGCGTGCCGCCGATGTCGAAGACTGCGGCCCCGTCGACCTGCGCGAGCACGTGGCTGAGCGGGGCGAGGTCGGCAGGACGGCCGATCTGCAGCGGTGGCGGCACCGGCAGGCGCAGCTGGAAGGGCCCGTCACGCTCGATGTCGGGACGGTAGACGAGGATGGCGCCGATGCCGCGGGCGCCGAGGTCGTGCACGGCGAAGGTCAACAGCGTGGACAGCACCCGGCGGTCACCGAGCTCGGAGCACGCCGCCATGGTGTCGATCCAGCCCGACACGGGCGGTTCGTGGTGCCACGTCAGCCCGTCGTAGCGGAGCACCCCGAAGCTGCCGACCGCGCGGACGACGCCCATGGGGTGCCGCTGCAGCAGCGTGCCCCCGGTCGCCTCGGCGAGCACCACCAGGTCGCGTTCCGATCCGGCGGCGCGGTCGAACACCACGGAGTCGTTCCTGCCGTCGGACCACCGGACGAGCCAGCTCGACAGACCGTCCGCGAAGCGGCGTGCCTGGGGCAGGGGGAACGTGCCGATGCTGCGTCGCAGCACCTCGAGGTCGGTCGGGTCCTCCCACGCCTCGGGCTCGATCGACGGCGCGACCACGCTGCCGAAGGTGGGGACGCGGCGCTCGTGCACGGCGGGGTGCAGGGCGTACTCGAGCTCCTCGAGCACGAGGGCGACGGCGTCGTCGTCGCCGGGGAACCGGAAGCCGGTCTCGTCGAGCTCCTCGGCCAGCCGACGGATCCGCCCGGGTGGGCGGGGCATCGTCCCCACGTGGATCAGGCCGACTTCTTGGCGGCGCGCTTCTTGGCCGGGGCCTTCTCGGCGGCCTTCTCGGCAGCCGGCTCGGCGGCGTCCTCGGAGCCGTCGTCGGCACCTTCGTCGGGGCCGTCGTCGCCCGATGCACGAGTCCCCTTGGCTGCTCGCACGCTCGCCTCGAGGGCAGCCATCAGGTCGACGACCGCCGCGTCGGGGGCCTCGTCGCCGACGGACTCCTCGGTGATGTCGTCCCCAGCGGCCTTCTGCTCGATGAGCGATCGCAGCTCGGCGGTGTAGGAGTCGTGGTAGCGCTCCGGGTCCCATTCCGATGCCAGGCTCGAGATGATCTCGGTCGCGAGCGCGAGCTCCTTGGCCGACGGGGACATCTCGTCGGGGATCCCGGGCAGGGTCTCTCGTGCGACGACCTCGTCCGAGAAGCGCATCGTCGACATGGCGAGTGCGCCGTCGAGCGGTCGGATGGCAGCCAGGTGCTGCTTGTTGCGCATGACCACCATGCCGATGCCGACCCGCTGCTGCTCCTCCATCGCCGTGGCGAGCAGCCCGTAGGCCTTCTCGGCGCCCTCGTCGGTGGGGACCAACCAATAGGTCTTCTCGTAGAAGACCGGGTCGATCGACTCCAGATCGACGAAGTCGGAGATCTCGACCATCTTCGTGGCCCGGGGACGCATCGCCGCGATCTCCTCGGGATCGAAGGTGACGTAGCGGCCCGAGTCGATCTCGTAGCCGAGGGTGATGTCTGCCGAGGAGACCTTCTCCCCCGTCGACTTCGCGACCTTGTCGTAGCCGATGCGCGAGCCGCTGTTGCGGTCGATCTGGTGGAAGTGGACCTTCTGGTCCCGCGTCGCGGAGAAGGCCTTCACGCCGATGTTCACCAGACCGAACGAGATCGAACCCCTCCACACCTGCTGTGGCATCTCCGTACACCCATCGTTCCGGCGCTGGGACCGACCGTGCCCAGCGCGAGCTGTGACGACCATCGTACGGTCTCGTTGCAGCGACCGATTCGAAGTCGGTCCCGGAACGTGACACCGTTGCCACTGATGGACTCCCACGACGACGACCCGACCGCTGTGACCGAGACAGGCTTCGCCGACCTCGGGTTGCGCGACGAGCTGGTCGCGGTGCTCGACGATCTGGGCTACGAGGAGCCCACGCCGATCCAGCGCGCTGCGATCCCGGCCATGCTCACCGGCAACGACCTGCTCGGAAAGGCAGCCACCGGCACGGGCAAGACCGCCGCGTTCGCGCTGCCGATCCTGCACCGCAGCACTCCCGACTCGCCGACCAAGGATCCCGCCGCACTCATCCTCGTCCCCACGAGGGAGCTGGCGATGCAGGTGTCCGAGGCCGTGCACCGCTACGGCCGCCGTCTCGGCACGCGGGTCGTGCCGATCTACGGCGGTCAGCCGATCTTCCGTCAGCTGCGGGCGCTCGACCAGGGCGTCGACGTCGTCGTCGCCACACCCGGCCGAGCGATCGACCACCTGCAGCGCGGCACCCTGCGGCTGCAGTCCCTCCAGGTCGTGGTGCTCGACGAGGCCGACGAGATGCTCGACATGGGCTTCGCTGAGGACATCGAGACCATCCTCGACTCCGCGCCGTCGCAGCGCCAGACCGTGCTGTTCTCGGCGACCATGCCGTCGCGACTCAACGGGCTGGTGAACCGGCACCTGCACGATCCGGTGCGCATCGAGATCGAACGTGCCGCGCCGGCACCCGGCGATGCGCCGAAGGTCAGCCAGACCGCGTACGTCGTCCCCCGCTCGCACAAGGCAGCGGCGATCGGGCGCATCCTCGACGTCGAGATGCCCACCGCGGCGATCGTCTTCTGCCGGACGCGCAACGAGGTCGACCAGCTCGCGGAGACCCTGAACGGTCGCGGCTACCGAGCCGAGGGGCTGCACGGCGGCATGAGCCAGGAGCAGCGCGACCGGGTGATGGGGCGCCTGCGCAACGGCACCGCCGACCTGCTGATCGCGACCGATGTGGCAGCACGTGGACTCGACGTCGACACGCTGACCCACGTCGTGAACTACGACGTGCCCTCGGCGCCCGAGGCGTACGTGCATCGCATCGGCCGAGTGGGTCGCGCCGGTCGTGAGGGCACTGCCATCACGCTGGCCGGTCCGCGTGAGCACCGGCTGCTCAAGAACATCGAGCGGGTGACGGGCCAGCACATCGAGATGAAGAAGGTGCCGACGGTCGCGGACCTCCGGAGCCGCCGCCTCGAGCTGACGATGGCCAACCTGTCCGAGATGCTCGACGGCGACGACCTGGACCAGTACCGCGTCGTCGTCGACTCCTTGTCCGACGACCACGACATCGTCGAGATCGCCCTGGCAGCGGTGAAGATGGCGCATGAGGCGACCGGCGCTGCGGCGGATGACGACGTCGAGATCCCGGATGTGTCGGTGCGTCGCGACCGCGACGACCGCAAGGGACCTCGACGTGACGACCGCGACGGTGGCGACCGTCCCGACCGGGGCAAGGGGCGTCCTCGACGGGGACCGTCGCCGGGCATGGCCAAGGTGTTCATCAGCGCCGGGCGAGAGGCAGGCATCCGGCCCCAGGACCTCGTCGGTGCGATCGCGAACGAGACCCGGCTCGAGGGCCGTCAGATCGGCGCGATCGACATCGCTCCCCGCTTCTCGCTGGTCGAGGTGCCCGAGGACGCCGTCGACGAGGTGACCTGGGCGCTCAAGCGGACCACGCTCAAGGGGCGCAAGGTGACGGTCCGGCGTGACCGCGACGGATCGTGAGCCGTTTCGAGGTCCCGCAGGGCTCGTTCACGCTCACCCGCGAGCCGCTGCGTCCCAAGGACCCGCTCCGGGCGTGGGACGCGGCGGACGAGCTCGTGCTGCGACATCTCGCCCCGCCCGAAGCCGCCCCGCCCGACGCCGCCTCCGCGGATGCTGCGTCCGTCGACGCCGCCGTCTCGCCCATCCCTGACACCGGCACGGTGCTGGTGGTCAACGACGCCCACGGAGCGCTGAGCGTCGCGCTCGCCGACCGCCGTCCCACCGTCCTGACCGACTCCTACGTGTCGGTGCGAGCGATCCGCCGGAACCTGGCGGCGAACGACCTGCCCGTCGATGCGGTCACGATCGTCGACCCGTTCGCCGCGCTGCCCCGCCACCCTGCGATCGTGGTCATCCGGGTGCCCAGGTCCCTCGCGATGCTCGAGTTCGAGCTGCGCCGCCTCGCCCGGGTCGTCACGCCCGAGACCGTCGTGGTCGGCGCTGCGATGGCGAAGCACATCCACACCTCGACCCTCGAGGCGTTCGACCGCATCCTCGGTCCGACGACGACCTCGCGTGCGACTCGCAAGGCGCGGCTCATCCACTGTCGGCCCTCGGCGGACCGTGAGCCCGAACCCGAGGACTGGCCCCGTCGCTACACCGTCGAGCCGGGCCCGATCACCGTCGTGAACCAGCCGTCCGGCTTCTCGCCGAACAAGCTCGACCCCGGCACCGCGCTGCTGCTCGCGCACCTGCCCGAGGTGGCCGACGGAGAGCGCGTCGTCGACCTCGGTTGCGGCAACGGCATCGTCGGTACGGTCGTGGCGCTCGACAACCCCGACGCCGCGGTCACCTTCATCGACGAGTCGTACCTGTCGGTGGACTCGGCGCGGGCCACGTACCGGGCGAACGTGTCGAGCCGTTCCGACGAGGACGACGCCCGATTCGTCGTCGGCGACGGCATCGCGCACCTGGCCGAGGACCCGCCGATCGCGAACGCGAGCGTCGACCTGGTCCTCAACAACCCCCCGTTCCACGCCGACAACGCGCTGGGCGATGCCACCGCCTGGCAGATGTTCCGCGACGCACGCGCCGCTCTGCGCGTGGGTGGCGAGCTGTGGGTGGTCGGCAATCGACACCTCGCCTACCACGCCAAGCTCAAGCGACTCTTCGGCAACTGCGACGTCGTCGCGAGCGACCCGAAGTTCGTGGTCTACCGCGCCGTCCGCCGCTGAGGCGTCGTCGGCAGGACCCGCCGCGACGTACTCCGGTCATCCATCGACCGGATGTGTCGACCGATCACCGGAGTCCGTTGCGAATCGCTGGCTGACCCCACCGAACCGCCGTGCGGTCGACGGCCGACCGTCAGCCGAGCCGACGACCTGGGAGGACCCGACCGCTAGCGTCGGTGCGTGGGTCGTGCGACCTCCGATCGGTCCCTGCGCCGTCGCCGCCGGTTGCTGACGGCGGTCGTCGTGCTCGTCGTGGTGTCGCCAGCGGTGCGCGACCGCGACAGCTTCCCGCTGTCGACGTATCCGATGTACGCCGGATCCCGGTCGGACACCGCCGCGTTCTCGACCGTCGTGGGCGTCGATGCCGACGGCGCTCGAGTCCCCCTGTCGTTGCCGGTGATCGCCCGCACCGACGACGCGCTGGTCGGCCAGGCCGACGTCGTCGCACGGATCGACGGAGCGGAGGCCGCTGCGTTGTGCGCCGAGGTGGCAGCACGCGTGCCGGAGGACGTCGCGCAGGTCGAGGTCGTGACCGAGCACCACGACCTGGTCTCGCTGGTGACCGGGGAGGAGTCGCTCCTCGACCGGAACCTCCACGCCACCTGCGAGGCGACGACGTGACGCCGCTCGAACGACCCGCCCAGACCGACCGGATCGACGACTGGTTGTTCGCCGAGGCGCCCGCCGAGCGGCTGGCAGTGCTGCGTGTGCTCGTGGGTGGGTTCGCGGTGGTCTACCTGGCCGTGCGCTTCCCGGTCTTCGTGTCGCTCGCGACGCGACGCGGTCGCGTCGACGGGGTCGGTCCCCTGTGGTGGCTGGCAGAACCTCTCCCCGCCCCTGCCGTCGTGGCCTGGATGGTCGTGACGCTGCTGGTCGGCGTCCTCTTCACCCTCGGGCTCAGGACCCGTGTGACGGGCCCCTGCTTCGCCGTCGGCGTGCTGCTGGCGACCACCTATCGCAGCTCGTGGGGGCAGATCCTGTGGCTCGAGAACCTGATGGTCCTGCAGCTGCTCATCGTCGGGTTCTCCCGCAGTGGTGACGCGTGGACGATCGGTCCCTGTTCCCGCGACCCCCACGAACCCGACGCCCGCTACGGCTGGCCACTCCGGCTCGCAGCCCTGGTCACGGTGACCACCTACGTGCTGTCGGGACTGGCCAAGCTCCGCATCGGCGGGCTCGACTGGGTGTGGGGTGACACCCTGCGCCACCACATCGCCTTCTCCGCGGCCCGCCTGGAGCTGTTCGGGGAGGCCTCCTCGCCCCTCGGGGGAGCGGTCGTGGCCCACGGCTGGCTGCTGCGCCCGTTCGCCGTCGTGGCGATCGCACTGGAGCTCGCGGCGCCGGTCGCGCTCCTCGGCGGACGACCCCGCACGGTCTGGGTCGTGCTGACCTGGTCGATGCACGTCGCCATCGCGGCGCTCATGTTCGTGGTGTTCCCATTCCCCCTGTTCGGCGTCGCGTTCGCGTGCTTCTACCGCCTCGAGGTGCTTCCCTCCGCCGTCGGACGACTCATCGGGCGGTCGTCGCATCGAGCCAGTCGATCACGCCCTGCGCGGCGGCGACGCCGGTGCTGAAGCTCGCCTGGAGCAGATAGCCACCGGTCGGGGCGTCCCAGTCGAGCATCTCCCCCGCCAGGAACGTTCCCGGCTGCCTGATCATCATGAGGTGCTCGTCGACCTCGTCGAGCCGGACCCCGCCGGAGGTCGAGATCGCCCGGTCGATGTCCTCCGGGGCGAGCACTCGCACCGGCAGCGCCTTCGCCAGGGCGACCATCGCCGCGCCGTCGCCCGGAATCTGGTTCGACGTGGCGTCGCGCAGCAGCGCGACCTTCGCCGGGTCGAGACCGAGATGACGTCGCAGCACCGTCGCGGTCGAATCCTTGGGGCGACGTCGCCCGAGTCGGACGGCCACCGAGTCGGCGTCGAGGTCCGGGAGCAGGTCGACCAGGAGCACGGCCGAGCCGAAGGCAGCGACTGCGTCGCGCAGTTCGCGGGACACGGCGTAGAGCGCCCCGCCCTCGAGCCCGGTGTCGGTGATCATCAGCTCGCCGCGAGCCGTTGCGGCGCCGACGCTCACGCCGACGTTCTTGATCGGGCTCCCGGCGAAGTCGCGCACCATGATCTCGGACCACTCGACGACGAAGCCGCTGTTCGCCGGACGCAGCGGTGCGACGGCGACCTCGTGCGCGCCGAGCACCTCGACCCATGCACCGTCGGATCCGGTGTTCGGCCAGCTCGCACCGCCCAGCGCCAGCACGGTGGCGTCGGCGGGGAACGAACCGACGTCGAACTGCAGCGCGCCGTCGCCGTCCCAGCCGAGCCAGCGGTGCCCGGTGCGGATGTCGACCCCGAGCTCCCTCAGCCGATCCGATCCACGCGGCGAGCAGCGCGTTGGCGCGGAACGCCGTGGGGAACACCCGACCGCTCGACCCGACGAACGTCGACTGCCCCAGACCCTCGCACCACTCGACCAGCGCAGCTGGATCGAACGCCTCGAGCATCGGTACGAGCTCGGTCGTCGCGTCGCCGTAGCGGGTCACGAGCTGCTCGAAGGGTTCGCTGTGGGTGAGGTTCAGTCCCCCGCGGCCGGCGACGAGGAACTTGCGGCCGAGCGCGGCGTTCCGCTCGAAGAGCACGACCCGTACGCCGGCCGACGGCGAGCCGTTCGGCCGCGATCATCCCGGCCGGACCACCGCCGACCACGGCCACGGTGCGCTCCGATCTCGACGGCATCACGTCGGTCACCGGCGGGACCTGTCGGCGAAATGGGCGCCGATGGCGGGGACCGTCGCCGCGAGGTCAGCGGCCCAGTAGGGCCAGTCGTGCGCGCCGGGGCCTTCGTCGAGCCACAGGTGGTCGATGCCCACCTCGACGAGGCGGCGATGCATCGTGCACGCCGTGTGCCAGACCGCCCGCTCGACCAGGTCGTCATCCGGGACGGCGCCGGCCACGGTGTCGGCACGCGCCGGTCGTCGGCACCGCGTGTCGTGCGGGCCGCCGGCGCGGCCGTCGCGGGTGCGCAGGTGCAGCTCCGTCGACGCGAGCCGCTCGGCCAGGTCGACCGGGTTGTGCGCTCGCCAGTTGTCGAGGTGCAGCGAGCGGTCACCCCAGAGGCAGCCCGGCTCACCGCCGTTCAACGCCGAGAGTGCGTCGACGAACACCCCGAAGTCAGGGTCGACGATGTCGGCCGCAGGAGAGAACGCCGCGCAGAAGCCGAACAGCTCGGGGTGACGCGCGGCGTACGACAACGCTCCGAAGCCGCCCATCGACAGGCCGACGACGGCACGGCCGCCACGATCGGTCCGGGTGCGATGCATCGACTCGAACCAGCCGCGCAGCTCGACCAGGTGGTAGGTCTCCCAGCGCTGCGTGCCGGGTGCCGGCGCCGCTCGGAACCAGTCGGTGTACCAACCAGCCGGACCGCAGTCCGGCATGACGACCCAGGCGTCGAGCCCGGCGGTGAGCGTCTCGGCCGAGCCCGAGTCGGTCCACGACCGGAAGTCGTCGTCACCGCCGTGCAGCAGCCACAGCACCGGACGATCATCGGCGTCGGGCGCGCCTGGTGGTGACAGCACCCGGAGACGGGTGTCGGTCTGCAACTCGTCGCTGGCCACGTGCAGCTCGGTGCAGCGTGGGGTCAGCTCGACCCGGTCGAGCACGGTGATCATCGTGGCGCCGGGTTGCTCACGCGACGGGTTCCGGCTCCGCCTCGGTCACGCCCGACGCCGCGTCGAGCTCGGTGCGTCCGGCGCCGGCGAGCAGTTGCACCAGTGCGAGCGGCACGAGTGCGCCCAGCGCGATCAACAGGACGACCTTGCCCGTCGGGAGGTTCCACACCACCAGTGTGAACGCCGCGGCGACGAGGATGACCGAGCGGAACACGCCGAGGTGCCGTGCGACGAACGCGGGCACCGGGCCCAGGTCGACGGTGTGGCCGATCCCGGTCGAGCCCCTGCCCAGCAGCGCGTCCCACCAGCCGCGCAGGCGACGAGCGAGCGACGAGGGTCCTGCGAGCCAGGCGCCGGCCAGGAGCACGACGCCGATCGCGAGCAGCACCCTGATGGCCTGCACGAAGAAGCGCAGCAGCGTGTCGTAGATGACCGCCGCGGCGTCCGCACGCCGGACGACGTCGGGCAGGTTCTGCAGGTACACGTCGCGGGCGAAGGCCAGTGCGACCAAGGTCAGGAACATGGAGACGGTCACCCCGATGCCGACGCGCAGGACTCCCTTGCGCCGATCCGGAGCGATGGCGACGGCGGCCACGAGCAGGCCGAGGGCGAGCAGCACGCTGAGCCATGAGACGCGGTCCAGCATGCGCACGTACGACTGGACCTCGGCCAGCTGACGGGAGTCGACGATCTCGAAGTCGACGTCGATGCGGTCGGTGGGCACACGTGAGGAGATGTCGACCCCGAACTGCTGGTCGACGGCGCGGAGGACCTCTTCGACGATCGGGCGGAGCGAGATGACGACCCGGCCGTCCTTGGTCGAGACGGCCTTGCCGCCCTCTCCGGTGACGACCGCGACGAGTGCGTCGTGGCCGCGGCGGTTCGCCTCGACCCAGAGCCGGCGGAACCGTTCGCTCTCGACCAGGCGGGTCGCCGCCTGGTGGATGAGGTTCTCGGCCCCCGACGCGATCGGCGCGGCCAGGAACGCGGCGCGCTCGGGCAGGGCCTCGGCGGCGAGCGACTTGATGTCGAGCTCGTCGCTCACCGCCGAGCTCACGCGTGCCGGCGAGTGCCGAGGTGACCACCGGGTCCTCGGCGAGGGGCGCGACGGTCCGCACGTAGCGGTCGGTGTCGAGCAGTTGGTTGCGCGTCCACACGGTCGCGGCGGCCATCGGCAACAGCAGCGCGCCGAGCACGACGAACACGATCGAGGTGATCGCCCGACGTCGGGCCGAGCGTGTGGCGTGCACCGCGGCGATCGCCTCGGTGTCGGGCGGCGCAGCCTCGAGACGTGCCTTCAACGCCTCGTTCTCGGCGCGTAGCCGGGCGAGCTCAGCGGTCGTGTCGGCTGCTGGCCCCTCGTCGGCGGCATCGCCGGGAGTTCCGTCGTCGTCCTGCATGTCGGCTCTCTCTCACCATCTGTGCCCGCATCGGTCGTGCGAGCCGAAACCCCTCAGGATCCTGTCTACTCCCCGTCGGCACCGAGCCGGAGCAGGTGAGCCAGAACCACCCCGACCGGGTGAGACACGACGACCGGACGTGCCCGACGGAATAGTTCCAGATGAACAGATGTTGCCCTCCGTGAACGCCAGCACCGAGGAGCCACCCATGAGCGACGTGATCGACATCCGACGGGCGCAGGACCGGGCTCGGACCCGGATCGGCTGGCTCGACAGCAGCCACAGCTTCAGCTTCGGTCCGCACTTCGACCGCGACAACACCCACCACGGCCTGCTGCTGGTCTCGAACGACGACCGCGTCGCGGCGGGCTCCGGCTTCGACACGCACCCGCACCGCGACATGGAGATCGTCACCTGGGTGCTGTCGGGTCGCCTGGAGCACAAGGACTCCGAGGGCAACCACGGCGAGCTCTACCCCGGCCTGGCGCAGCGCATGAGCGCCGGACGGGGCATCTGGCACTCCGAGATGAACCCGTCGGACACCGAGGACGTGCACTTCGTGCAGATGTGGGTGCTGCCCGACACCGAGTCGATCGATCCGGGCTACGAGCAGCTCGACATCAACGCGCAGCTCGACGCCGGTGGCCTGCAGCCGATCGCCTCGGGCCGGGGGCACGACGCCGCCATCTCGATCCGCCAGCGCGGCGCGGTCCTCTGGGGCGGACGACTCGGTGCCGACGAGGCCGTCGAGGTTCCCGACGGCGCCCACGCCCACCTCTTCGTCGCTCGGGGCACCGCCGAGCTCGAAGCGGCCGGGACGCTGCTCGAGGGCGACGCCGCTCGCCTGGTCGGCGCAGGGTCGCCGCGGCTGACCGCCGGACCCGAGGGCGCCGAGGTCCTGGTCTGGGTGACCGATTGATGTCCTCGCCCGACGAGGACACCCTTCGTGCCTGGTCGGCGTTGCTCGTCGCACACCGTCGGCTCACCACCGAGATGGACCGCGACCTGCGCGAGCGGGCCGGCATGGATCTCGACGACTACGACGTGCTGTTCCAACTGCACAGCCACCACCTCCGCTGCGGTGGGCGGCCCATGACGATGGGTGAGCTCGCCGAACGGGTCCTCATCACCCGCCCGACGGTCACCCGGCTCGTCGGGCGGCTCGTCGACCAGGGCCTGATCGTGCGGTCCCAGGGCCCGGAGGACCGTCGCACCGTGTGGGTGGCGTTGTCCGACGAAGGCCGCGCACGCCTCGCCGACGCCGCGATCGTGCACGGCGACGGCATCGCACGCCTCGTGGGGGGACCGCTGCGCGGACACGACACCCGGCGCTCGCCGAGGCGCTCGAATCGCTCGTGCCCGTCACGCCGTAGCCTGCGAGCTCGTGCGATCCCGTGACGTGCACGACACCCCGCCGGTCGGCGCCACCCCGAGCGGCCTCGCCCACCGCACCCGGCCGACCGACGTCGACCGGTCCGACCCGGCACGCCGTGCCTGGAGCGACGAGGCCATCCGCCGTGTCGAGGCCGAGGGCGTGCGCTCCGCCGACACGCACCTGCACCTGGTGCGTCTTCCGGGCAGCCCGGCGGTGCAGCTGTACCTGAAGGACGAGTCCGCACACCCGACCGGTTCGCTCAAGCACCGCCTCGCACGATCGCTCTTCCTGTACGCCCTCGCGAACGGATGGATCGGCGCGGGGACGACCGTGCGTCGAGGCCTCCTCCGGGTCGACCGCGGTCTCCGAGGCGTATTTCGCCCGCCTGCTCGACCTGGAGTTCGTCGCGGTGATGCCGGAGGGCACCAGCGCGGAGAAGGTCGAGCTGATCGAGCGCCAGGGCGGCGCCTGCCGCTTCGTCGATCGTCCCGAGGACGTCGATGCCGTCGCGAGGCAGATCGCCGAGGAGTGCGGTGGGCACTTCATGGACCAGTTCACCTACGCCGAGCGGGCCACGGACTGGCGCGGCAACAACAACATCGCCGAGTCGATCTTCCGTCAGCTCGACCACGAGCACCACTCGGTCCCGGAGTGGATCGTCGTGGGAGCGGGCACCGGCGGCACCTCCGCGACGATCGGCCGGTACCTTCGCTACCGCCGCCACGCGACCCGGCTCGCACTGGTCGATCCGGTCGGGTCCGCCTTCTTCGAGGCGTGGGTCGATGACGACCCGAGCGTCCGTGCCCACGGCCGCTCGCTGATCGAGGGCATCGGTCGTCCGCGCGTCGAGGCCTCGTTCGTGCCCTCCGTGGTGGATCGCATGATCCAGGTGCACGACGCCGAGTCGATCGCCGCGATGCGGGTCCTGCGCGAACGCACCGGCCTCGACGTGGGCGGCTCGACCGGCACCAACCTGTGGGGCGCCATGGTGCTGATCGAGGAGATGCGTCGCCGCGGCGTCGCCGGGTCGGTCGTCAGCCTGATCTGCGACGGCGGTGAGCGCTACCGCGACACGTACTGCGACGACACCTGGGTCGCCGCGCACGACCTGGACCTCGGACCTACGCGACCGAGAGGGTCCGGCGCTTCTTCGACGGCGCCTGAGCCAGCCCGCTCAGGAGTGGGACGGACCGGACGGCACGTCGAGCTCGAAGCCGCGCCCGTCGACGTAGCACCAGAACCACTCCTCACCGGGTTCGAAGGACCGGATGATCGGGTGGCCGGTCTGGTGGAAGTGGCCCGTCGCATGCTTGTTCGGCGAGTTGTCGCAGCAGCCCACGTGACCGCACTGCTGGCACATCCGCAGGTGCACCCATCTGCCGTCGATCTGCAGGCACTCGTGGCAGCCGTCGTCGGACGGCTCGACCGCTCGATGGTGTCGAGGTGGGTGCAGTTGGCCATCGGTGATCCCCCGGGTGTGGCGTGTGGCGCACGTCGATGCGCCCCGTCGATGTGACGTCGCAACGGACTCTACGATGGCGGGCCACGAGTCGGCGGGCGGCGATGCCCCGACGTCCCGGCCACAGCGGACACGGACACAGACGGAGATCGATGCAGTTCAGGGAGCGCCTGGTCGAGGCGTCTGGAGTCCGGCGACAGCGAACAGCTGACCGAGCTCCTCGCGTCCGAGGAGGGCCAGCAGCAGCTGCCCGAGGTGTGGGCGCTCAAGACGCTCTCCGACGATGCGGCGGACCGCCACAAGGACAACTTCGCGCACACCGTCACCGTGATCGCCCAGACCGGGCCCGACGCGGACCTGGTGACGCGCCTCGCCGCGCTGTTCCACGACATCGGCAAGCCGGCGACGCGGCAGGTTCGAGGCCGGGAAGGGTCACCTTCCACCACCACGAAGCGACCGGTATCCGCCTGCTGCGCCGACGCTTCGCCGCGCTGGGCTTCGACGAGCAGCTCACCGAGGATGTGGTCGTCACGATCACCGCTGCGGCACGGGCGCAGTCCTACGACACCGACTGGACCGACGCGAGCGTGCGTCGCCTGCGCCTCGACGCCGGTGACAACTGGGATCGCGCGATTCGCCTGGCGCACTCCGACGTCACCTCGCGCCACGCCGAGGTGCACCGTCGGGTGCACCGCTCGGTCGACGGACTCACCGCACACGAGGAGCACGTCGCCGCCGAGGACGCGCGGCGAGCGGAGCGCCCGGCCGTCAACGGCGATCAGCTCCAGGCCGCCGGCATCGCGCCCGGCCCGGAGCTCGGCCGCATCCTGCGCATGGGTGCTCGAGGAGAACCGCGCGGGTCGTCTGCTCGACACCGACGAGGCGCTCGCCGAGGTGCTGGCTCGTCGCGACGACGCCGAACCGCCCTGGGCCTGAGCGGGCAACTGGCCGAACGAGTGCTGGCCGAACTCAGTGCTGGTAGGTCGCCACCAGCAGCCCGCGGGCGACGGCCTTGAACGCCAGGTTGAACGCGACCGACCGCGGCGCTGGCCTCGTCGTCGACGCCCAGGGTCTCGTCACGCACGGCGTGCACGGCGAAGTAGTAGCGGTGCACCTGGTCGCCCTCGGGCGGCGCAGCGCCGTAGAAGTCCTTGGAGCTCGCGTCGTTGCGGATGTGGAACGCACCGCCGGGCAGTGTGCCGCCGTTGCCGGCCCCGGCCGCGAGCTCGGTGACGTCCGCAGGGATGTCGACGAGGGTCCAGTGCCAGAAGCCCGAGGGCGTCGGCGCGTCCGGGTCGAAGCACGACACGACGTAGCTCTTCGTCTCGGCGGGGGCACCGGACCAGCTCAGCTGCGGCGACGTGTTGCCCTCGGCCGCGACCTGCGCGGCGGGCAGCGGTGCGCCGTCGGTCAGGTCGGTGCTCGTCACGCTGAGCGACGGCAGCGCCGGCAGCAGCTCGTAGGGATCCGGTGCGACGGGACGTTCGATCGACATGGTTGGAACCTAGTCCGGGGTCACCCCGCGGTCGCCTCGAAGGGCTCGAGCCCGAGTCGTGCCCTGACCTCGGGGCGGCGCAACGGCGGGTCGACCTTCGGCGGCTGCCGACGCTCGGGGACCTCTTCGAGCAGGTGTCGGGTGATGTGGGCGATCTCGTGGGCGGCGGTGTCCATCGCCGCCATGACGTCGGGGTTCTTCGATGCCCGCAGCCCGGTGACCTTGCGGACGTACTGCACCGCCGCAGCGAGCACCTCGTCCTCGGTCGCCGGCGGTTCGAGACCCCTGAGCTCGGTGATGTTCCTGCACATGGAAGGAACGGTAGACCGGCCGGCTCGCGCGACGATGGCGGGATGACCGATCACGGCCCTGGTGGCGCAACGCGGTGATCTACCAGGTGTACCCGCGGAGCTTCGCGGACGGCGACGGGCGACGGCGTCGGCGACCTGATCGGTGTGCGGGACCGCCTGGGTGCGATCGCCGAGCTCGGCGTCGACGCCATCTGGCTGAGCCCCTTCTACCGGTCGCCGCAGATCGACGGTGGCTACGACGTGTCGGACCACCGCGACGTCGATCCGCTCTTCGGCACGCTCGAGGACGCGGAGGCGTTGTTCGACGACGCACACGAGCTCGGGCTGCGCGTGATCGTCGACCTGGTCCCGAACCACACGTCGTCGGAGCACCCGTGGTTCCGCGACGCAGCTCGCCGATCCGTCGTCACCGGCGCGGGCCCGCTACGTGTTCCGGCCCGGTCGCGGCGACGACGGCGAGCTGCCGCCGAACGACTGGCACAGCCTGTTCGGCGGGCCGGCGTGGGGTCGCGTCGACGGGCCCGACGGGCCGCCGAGCTGGTACCTGCACCTGTTCGCAGCCGAGCAGCCCGACCTGGACTGGACCAACCCCGAGGTGCGCGACGAGTTCGTCGGCATCCTGCGCTTCTGGCTCGACCGCGGTGTCGACGGCTTCCGCATCGACGTGGCCCACGGCCTGGCGAAGGACCCGGAGCTGCCGGACCTCGAGGGCGAGTTCGCGACCGCCGGCCTGGCGCTGGTCGGTCACCCGCACTGGGACCGGGACGAGGTGCACGAGATCTACCGGGACTGGCGCAGGGTCGCGGACGACTACGACGGCGACCGGGTGTTCGTCGCCGAGGCGTACCTGAAGAGTCCCGAGCGCCTGGCCCGGTACGTCCGCCCCGACGAGCTGCACACCGCCTTCAACTTCCGGTTCCTCATGGCCCCGTGGGAACCCGCCGCCCTGCGCGAGGCGATCGAGGAGACGCTTGCGCACCCACGATGCCGTCGGCGCACCGGCGACCTGGGTCCTGGCGAACCACGACGTCGTCCGAGAGGTGACGCGCTACGGCGGCGGCGCGCTCGGCACCCGCACGGGCGCGCGCTGCGGCGCTGCTCATGCTGGCGCTGCCCGGGTCCGCGTACGTCTACCAGGGCGAGGAGCTCGGGCTGCCCGAGGTCGAGGACCTGCCGGGCGACCTCCGTCAGGATCCGACCTACCACCGCACCGGAGGCGTCGACCCGGGCCGTGACGGGTGCCGTGTCCCGCTGCCCTGGGACGGTGACGCACCGCCGTTCGGCTTCAGCAGCATCGCCGGATGTCCGCGCCTGGTTGCCCCAACCTGCCGACTGGTCGCGGCTGACCCGGGAGCGCCAGCGCGACGATCCCGGGTCGATGCTCCGGTTGTACGTCGACGCGATCGCACGACGCCGGACGGTGTGCCGGGACGCGCCGGGTTCGGAGCTGCGCTGGCTCGACCTGGGCGAGCACGTGCTCGCGTTCGAGCGGCCCGGTGGCTTCGTGTCGGTCACGAACCTCGGACCAGGCGCCCGTGCCTGCCGAACAGATCGCGACCGCCGCCCCGACCGCCGCCACGACCGCCGACGTGCTCTGCAGCGACCGGTCGTGGCGACCGGGTGCATCCCTGCCGAGCGACACCACGGTCTGGTTCCTCGCCGGGGGTCGTTGACAGCGTCGCCCACGCGATGTGATGGGTGTCACATCGAGGGGAGTCTCGTTGTCCGGATCGTTGCGCTCAGTTCGTCGTCCGTGGGTCATCGCCGCTCTGGCCGTGGCAGTCGTCCTCGCTCGGCGCCTGCAGCTCGGACGACGACGGCGGGCGCCGCTGCGCTCACCTGGTACATCAACCCCGACAACGGCGGTCAGCGCACGCTGGCGGCGGAGTGCTCCGACGGCTCCGACGGGGCGTACCGCATCACCACGCAGATCCTGCCGAACGAGGCCGACGCCCAGCGTGAGCAGCTCGTGCGACGTCTCGCGGCGGGCGACTCCTCGGTCGACCTCATGAGCCTCGATCCGCCGTTCGTCGCCGAGTTCGCGAACGCCGGCTACCTGGAGCCCATCACCGACGAACAGGACGTCGCGGCGCTCACCGACGACGTGCTCGCCGGACCGATGGAGACCGCGACCTGGGACGGTGAACTGGTCGCCACACCGTTCTGGGCGAACACGCAGCTGCTCTGGTTCCGCAAGTCGGTCGCCGCGGCCGCAGGCGTCGACCCGACCGCCGAGGACTTCACCTGGGCCGACATGATCGACGCTGCCGAGTCCCAGCAGAAGCGCATCGGGGTGCAGGGCCGGCGCTACGAGGGCTACATGGTGTGGATCAACGCACTGGTCGCTTCCGGCGGTGGTGAGATCATCCGTGACACCGAGGCGGGCGTCGACGCGGTGCCGTCCATGGCCTCGCCCGCCGGGGATGCCGCCGCCGACATCGTCGGTGGTCTCGCACGCTCGAGCGCGGCGCCGGGCGACATGGCGACCGCTGGTGAGGAAGAGGCGCGCTCGCTGTTCCAGGGCGACTCGGGATCGTTCATGGTGAACTGGCCCTACGTCTACGGGGCCGCGACCGCGGCCGTCGCCGACGGGTCGTTGGACCCCTCGGTGCTCGAGGACATCGGCTGGGCCCGCTACCCGAGGGTCGACGCCGGCAGGCCAAGCGCTCCCCCGCTCGGTGGGATCAACCTCGCCATCGGAGCGTTCAGCGAGCACCCCGACGAGGCCCTCGACGCGGTCAAGTGCATCACGTCGGTCGAGAACAACGCGCAGTACATGGTCGAGTCGGGCAACCCCGCGGCACGCGGCGCCGCCTATGACGACCCCGAAGTGCGCGAGACGTTCCCCATGGCCGACCTGATCCGCGAGTCGATCGACGAGGCGGCGCCCCGCCCCATCACCCCCTACTACGGCGACGTGTCGACCTCGGTGCAGCGCACGTGGCATCCGGCGACATCGGTCAGGGCGCCGTCGACACCGGAGAAGACCGACACCTACATGTCCGAGGTCCTGCACGGGGAGCGGCTGTTGTGAGCACCACAGCGGAACCGGCTGCGCAGGCGGCGTCGCCGGTCGAGCAACCGGCCGCCCGATCCGGCGGATCGGACCGCCTGCACCACGAGCGACGACTGGGCCTGCGGCTCGCCGCGCCAGCGTTCTTCGTCATGATCCTCGTCACCGCCTACCCGCTCGGGTACGCCCTGGTGCTGTCGCTGTACCGGTACCGCCTGACCGATCCGGAAGGGCGGGAGTTCGTCGGGCTCCAGAACTACCTGACCGTGTTGACCGACCCGGTGTGGTGGAGCGCGGTCGTGACCACCGCGATCATCACGGTCGTCAGCGTGATCGTCGAGCTGGTGCTCGGCTTCGGCTTCGCCTGGGTGATGTACCGCATCGTGCGGGGCCGTTCGTTCATCCGCACCGGGATCCTCGTGCCCTACGGCATCATCACCGTGGTCTCGGCGTTCGTGTGGCGCTACGCCTTCCAGCTCGACTCGGGGTTCGTGAACCAGTGGTTCGGCCTCGAGGACTTCAACTGGTTCGGCGAGCGCTGGTCGAGCCTGTTCGTCATCACCCTGTCCGAGATCTGGAAGACCACGCCCTTCATCTCGCTCCTGCTGCTCGCCGGGCTCGTCCAGGTCCCCGAGGACATGCTCGAAGCAGCGAAGGTCGATGGCGCGACCTCGTGGCAGCGCCTCTGGAAGGTGGTGTTGCCGAACATGAAGGCGGCGATCCTGGTCGCCGTGCTGTTCCGCACGCTCGACGCGTGGCGCATCTTCGACAACCCGTTCATCATGACCGGCGGAGCGAACGAGACCGAGACGCTCTCGTTCCTCGCCTACCGACAGAACGTGACCTTGGTGAACCTGGGTGCGGGTTCCGCGGTGTCGGTGCTGCTCTTCCTCACCGTCGTGGTGATCGCCTTCATCTTCATCAAGGGCTTCGGGACCGACCTGTCCCAGGTACGGGGAGACGACGCGTGATGTGCGAGGACACGACGAACGGGGCGGGCCGATGAGCGGCAGCGGGAACCGCACCAGCAACTGGTGGACGTTCTGGGGCGTGGTGATCCTGCTGTGGGCCCTGTTCCCGCTGCTGTGGATGGTCTCGCTCGCGTTCAAGAGCCCGTCGACCTTCCGCAGCGGCACCCCGTCGTTCTTCCCGAAGGAGTGGACCTGGGACAACTTCTCGACCGTGTTCAGCGACGAGCTGTTCACCTCGGCGCTGCGCAACTCGTTCGGCATCTCGATCATCGCGACGGCGCTGGCGGTCGTGGTCGCCATGTTCGCCGCCTACGCGATCGCCCGCCTGGAGTTCCCCGGGAAGAAGCTGCTGTTGTCGATGGCGCTCGGCATCGCCATGTTCCCGCAGGCCGCCCTGGTCGGACCACTGTTCAACATGTGGCGAGGGCTCGGCATCTACGACACGTGGATCGGGCTGATCATCCCGTACCTGACCTTCGCGCTGCCGCTGTCGATCTGGACGATGTCGGCGTTCTTCCGCCAGATCCCCTGGGAGATGGAGCAGGCTGCGCAGGTCGACGGCGCGACGCCGTGGCAGGCGTTCCGGAAGGTGATCGTGCCGCTCGCCGCTCCGGGCGTGTTCACCACCGGGATCCTCACGTTCTTCTTCTGCTGGAACGAGTTCCTGCTGGCCGCCTCGCTCACCTCGACCGACCGCGCTCGCACCGTGCCCGCGGCGCTGTCGTTCTTCACGGGCCAGTCGCAGTTCGAATCGCCGGTCACCGCCGTCATGGCGGCCTCGGTGGTCGTGACGATCCCGGTGGTCATCCTCGTCCTCGTGTTCCAACGCAGGATCGTCGCCGGACTGACCTCCGGCGCGGTCAAGGGCTGAGCAGGCCCGTTCCCGCCCCTTCCACAGAGAGGCATCCCACATGGCCGACATCAGCATGCGGAACATCGTCAAGCGGTACGGCGACGGCTTCCCCGCCGTGAACGACATCAGCCTCGACATCGCGGACGGCGAGTTCATGATCCTCGTCGGGCCGTCCGGGTGCGGGAAGTCGACGCTGCTGCGGATGATCGTCGGGCTCGAGGACATCACCTCGGGCGACATGCTGATCGGTGGCGAGCGTGTCAACGACGTCGCTCCACGAGACCGTGACCTGGCGATGGTGTTCCAGAACTACGCGCTCTACCCGCACCTGAGCGTCTTCGAGAACATCGCCTTCCCCCTGCGGCTGCGCAAGGGCCTCTCCGAGGACGAGATCAAGGCCAAGGTGCACGAGGCCGCAGAGACCCTCGAGCTGACCGAGCACCTGGACCGCAAGCCGGGCAACCTCTCGGGCGGTCAACGTCAGCGCGTCGCCATGGGTCGGGCGATCGTGCGCGACGCGAAGGTCTTCCTCTTCGACGAGCCGCTGTCGAACCTCGATGCGAAGCTGCGCGGACAGATGCGCACCGAGATCCTGCGACTGCAGCGCCGCATGGGCACGACCACCGTCTACGTCACCCACGACCAGACCGAGGCGATGACCTTGGGCGACCGCGTCGCGCTGATGCGTCGCGGCGAGCTGCAACAGGTCGGCACACCGCGCGAGCTCTACGAGCATCCGGTGAACATGTTCGTCGCCGGGTTCATCGGCTCACCGCCGATGAACTTCGTGCCCGGCGTCGTGCACGGCGCCTCGCTCGAGCTGCCCTTCGTCACCGTCGACCTTCCAGAGGACATGCGCTCCGCGGTCGGCGATCGGGACCTGGTCATGGTCGGCATCCGGCCCGAGCGCTTCGACGACGAATCGCTGGTCGACCCCTCGAAGGCGGCTGCGGGCACCGCGTTCGACGCCGAGATCGACGTCGTGGAGTGGCTCGGCAACGAGCAGTACGCGTACATCCCGTACTCGGCCACCTCGGACGCGGCCGAGAGCCTGGCTGCGCTCGAGCGCGATCTCGACAGCGAACGGCTGCGCGACCAGCTCGTCATCGCCCTCGATCCGAGCAGTCGCATCTCGGACCACAGCACCGCCCGGATCTGGTTCGACCCACGCCACCTGCACGTGTTCGATCCCTCCAGCGGCGACAACCTCACCCGCGACGCGGCGATCGGCGCGACCGCTCCCGCCTGAAGGTGGACGCGGGTCGTCGGCGGACCCGGGGAGGTCACCATGGGGACGCTCGAGGTCCGGCTCCGCCAACCGTCGACGGGGCTGCTGGCGCTGCCCTGGGACACACCGCTCGACGAGTGGGACGACCGCCGGGTCGCGCTGCGCGACCTCCCGGTCGGACCGAGTCGTCACGTCGTCCGCTTCGTCGAGGCCGACGGCGCGCTCTGGGCGCTCAAGGCGCTGCCCGGCCCGATCGCGCTCCACGAGTACGACATGCTGCGCGCGATCGAGGAGCGGGAGCTCTCCGCGGTGCGCGCCGCAGGTGTCGTGCGGCAGCCACGAGCCGATGACGCGATCCTGCTCACCCGCTACCTGCAGCGGTCCTGGCAGTACCGCCGCATGCTGATGAACATCCCCTCGACCCTGCAGGTCCAGCGCGGACGACTCTTCGACGCGATGGCGGTGCTGCTCGTCGACCTGCACCGCAACGGGGTGTACTGGGGCGACTGCTCCCTCGCGAACACGCTGTTCATGCGCGACGGTCAGACGATGATCGCCTGGCTCGTCGATGCCGAGACCACCGAGCTGCACGCCACGCTGAGCGATGGGCAGCGACGCGACGACATCGAGATCATGGTCGAGAACATCGCCGGCGGCCTGCTCGACGTCGCCGCGAGCCGGGGTGAGCCGGCGTCGCTGACCCCCTTGATCATCGACGAGGCCCGTGGCGTCGCCGAGCGCTACGACCAGCTGTGGTCGGTGCTGCACGACGAGCCGATCATCGGGCTCGAGGACCACTACGAGATCGACGCCCGGCTGCGGCGCATCAACGAGCTCGGCTTCGCACTCGACGAGGTCCGCTTCGCTGCCACCGACCCGCGTGGCGAGCAGGTGCGCATGAGCCTCACCGTCGCTGGTCGCAGCTTCCACTCCGAGCGGCTCGCCGCGCTGACCGGGTTGCAGGTCAGCGAGGGCCAGGCGACCGTGCTGCTCAACGACCTGCGGTCGTTCCACGCGACGATGCAACAGGAGAGCGGCGTCGAGATCCCCGAGGAGGACGCCGCCCGACTCTGGCTGCACGACGTGCTCGAACCCGGCCGACGCCGGGCGCACGAGGCGCTCGGCGGAGTCGGCGACCCGATCCAGGCCTACTGCGACCTGCTCGAGGTGCGCTGGTTGCTCTCCGAGGCCGCCGGTTACGACGTCGGCGACGGCCCGGCGCTCGACGCGCTGGCGACCCGTCGGACCCCCACCGAGTCGGCCGCCGGTCTGGTGTTCGTCGATGCGCCCACGGGTCCGCTGCCCGCGGTGCCGGCTCCGACCGACGACGGCGCTCCGGATCAGCCCCCACCTACGCTCGGTCCATGACCAGCTGGTTCGACACGCACGAGGTCACCAACCAACCCCCGCCGCTCGTGGGGTACGACGCCTTCTCGACGAACCTGCCGCTGGTCGACGCGGTCGAACGGATCTGCGGCGCCCACGCCATCGGCCCGGACAGCGCCCTCTCCGCGGTGGGCCGACGGACCGGCTCGGAGCAGGTGCTCGAGTGGGCCCGAACCGCGAACGCCAACCCGCCGCAGCTGCGCACCCATGATCGCTACGGCAACCGGATCGACGTCGTCGACTACCACCCGGCCTACCACGAGCTGATGACCGCGGCGGTCGAGCAGGGGCTGCACGCCGCGCCGTGGGCCGATCCGGAGCCCTACGCCCACACCCGTCGGGCCGCGGCGTTCACCACGTGGTACCAGGGCGACGCGGGCCACACCTGTCCGATCTCGATGACCTACTCGGCGGTGCCGGCGCTGCGACACGAGCCGTCGGTCGCCGAGGTGCTCGAACCGCTGCTGACGAGCGCCGGCTACGACCCTCGCAACGTGCCCGGCTCCGAGAAGCCGGGCATCACCTTCGGCATGGCGATGACCGAGAAGCAGGGTGGCTCCGATGTCCGTTCGAACCGCACCAGCGCCACGCCCATCGGCGCAGGTGGACCTGCCGGTGAGTACCGCCTCACCGGTCACAAGTGGTTCTGCTCGGCACCGATGTCCGACGGATTCCTGACCCTCGCGCAGGCTCCGGGCGGGCTCAGCTGCTTCTGGATGCCCCGGTGGTGCCCCGACGGCACGCGCAACCCGATCCGCATCCAGCGGCTGAAGGACAAGCTCGGCGACCGCTCGAACGCGTCGAGCGAGATCGAGATGCTCGACACGTGGGCGCGTCATGGTCGGCGAGGAAGGGCGTGGCGTGCGCACCATCATCGAGATGGTCAACCACACGCGTCTCGACTGCGTGCTCGGCTCCGACGTCGATCATGCGCAGCGGTGTCGCGCAGGCGACCTGGCACACGCACCATCGCCGGGCGTTCGACGCGCCGCTCGACGAGCAGCCGCTCATGGCGAACGTGCTCGCCGATCTGTGCGTCGAGTCCGAGGCCGCGACCCTCGCGGCCATGCGGCTCGCCGCCACGTTCGACCGTCCGGACGACCATCACGAGCAGCTGCTCGCACGTCTGGCTGGGCACCGGTGGTCAAGTACTGGACGTGCAAGCGTGCACCACAGCACGCGGTCGAGTCCCTCGAGTGCTTCGGCGGCGTCGGTTACGTCGAGGAGTCCGACATGCCCCGGCTGTTCCGCCAGAGCCCCGTCAACGGCATCTGGGAGGGTTCGGGCAACGTCATCTGCCTCGACGTGCTGCGGGCGATGGGCCGCGAACCGGCGTCGCATCGACGCGTTCCGCAGCGAGCTCGAGCTCGCCCGCGGTGTCGACCGCCGCTACGACGACGCCCTCGACCGCTTCGACCGGGAGCTGACCGACCTCGACGCGATCGAGCACCGGGCACGGCGCCTGGTCGAGTCGATGGCGCTGCTGTTCCAGGGCTCGCTGGTGCTGCAGCACTCGCCCGTCGCCGTCGCCGACGCGTTCTGCGCCTCGCGGTTCGACGGTGCAGCGGCTGGCGCCGCGGTGTTCGGCACGCTGCCGTCCGGAGTCGACACCACTGCGATCGTCGCCCGACACCGCCCGACGATCTGAGTCACTCCTCGCAGCGCACCGTCGTCGCGTCGACGTCGGGTCGCCGGCCGAGCAGCGACGGCTGACGGAGCCGACCGTCGCTGGTCCACTCCGCGTAGCGCGACCTGCACGACGACGCTCGGCACGACCCAACGAGCGGTCCGCAACGCTGCGTTGCGAGCACGTGACACCTCGAAGGGAGGTTCCTGGACCTCGTCGGCCTCGAGCTCGGCGCGCCAGCGGTCGGAGTCCGCCGAGGTCAGCCCGGTGCCGACGTTGCCGACCCAACGCCAGCCGTCCTCGCCGTGGCAGCCGAGCACCAGCGAACCGACGCCGCTGGAGCGGTGCCCCTCGCCGTGGGTCCATCCGCACACCGCGAACTCCTGGGCGTGGCGGATCTTCACCTTGCGCCACGAGTCCGAGCGTCGCCCCGGCCGGTACGGGCGCGTCGAGCCGCTTGGCCATGATGCCCTCGCGGCCCTGCTCGCGGGCGAGCTCCAACAGCGCTGCGCCTCCGCCGCGCTGTGACGGCGTGACCATCCACGTCGGCCCCGGCTCGACCAGGCCCTCGAGCAGGGCCGCGTCGTTGCTCGAAGGGCAGCCGCCACGCCTCGAGGCCGTCGAGCTCCAGCAGGTCGAACAGCACGCAGCGGACCGGCACCTCGATCGCCAACCGCGCCGCTCGACGAGGGTCCCCGATGCCGAAGCGCCGCTGCAGGCGCCCGAAGCTCTCATGCCCCGACTCGTCGGGGGCGACGAGCTCGCCGTCGAGCACCGCGTCGTCCGCGATCCCGGCCAGGGGCAGCAACTCCGGGAAGGCGACGAGCACGTCCTTGTCGGTACGGCTTCGTGCGTTGACCTCGCCGTGGTCCAGCCGGACCGAGACCCGCATGCCGTCCCACTTCGGCTCGAACGCCCATCGCCCGTCGTCGGGAGGCAGCTCGCCGGACACGGCGCTCATCAGCTCGGTCACGATCGGACTGTAGGTCCACCGCCGTCCTCCGGAGGCCGCACGAACGACATCGTCGGACCCGGCTCGCACCGAGCCGGGCTCAGCCCCTGATGATCGCCGTGCAGATCCCCGTGAGGTGGTCGACGAACTCGTCGTGGGTCAGGGTCACCTCGGCATCCTCGTCGAGTCGGCGTGCCCGTTCGGCGGTCGTGCCGGTGATGACCATGATCATGGCGAGCACCCGCTCCTGGGAGACGTCCGCTCCGGCGTCGCAGCCGGCGGCCACCTCGTCGAGGATCCGCGCCAGGTGCGCGGTGGTCGAGGTGTCGCTCTCGACCTTCCACGCGGCGAACCTGCCGCGCAGCTGGGCGACGATGCGCAGGTACGAACGCCCCTCGCTCGTCGCGAGCACGGCGCAGTACGGCTCGACCAGGCACGCCACCAGGTCGCGTGTCGTCGGGTCGGGGCCGAGCGCGTCGCGGCGACGGCCGCGGGCCGCGTCGATCGGTCCGCCGCGTCGGGCGAGGATCTCGAGCAGCAGTCCCTCGCGCGAACCGAAGTGGTAGCTGATCGCCGAGGTGTTCCGCTGCTCGGCGGCCTCGGTGATCTGGCGGGACGTGACCCCCGCGACGCTGCTGCGGGCGAAGAGGAACTCCGCCTCGTCGAGCAGTCGGTCGCGGGTGGTCACGACGCCACCGTGTGTCGTTGCGAGGTGCTGTGGTGGAGCAGCGCTCAGTCCGCCAGCGGCAGCAGCGCGTTGGTCGGGATGACCGTCACGTCGAGGCCTTCGGGCAGCGGGTGGGCGAAGTCCGGGTGGCGACGCTCTGCCTGCTCGCGGTAGCGGGTGGTCGAGTGCACCGGATCGGGGTCGAAGTTCGGGATGACCTTGTCGCCGAACAGCTCGATCATCTCGAGCACCTCTTCGTGCTCGAAGCCCTCGTTCGGGATGCCGAAGACCAGCTGGTCGCAGCCGACCTCCTGGTACTTCGTGATCTGCTCGTTGACCTCGTCGGGGTTGCCGCAGAGCAGGTACCCCGCCTCGATCAGATGGTCCAGGGTCGCCTCATCCGGGATCTGGAACGGCGCACCCGGCCACTTCACGGCACCCTTCTGGGGCGGCATCGTGTCGTGGTACATGTTGACCATCGTGTTCAGGTAGCCGCGACCCGCCGACATGGCGATCTCACGGGCACGGGTCCGGTCGGCCAGGCAGATCACCGCGTTGGTCATCATGACGTTGTCGTTCATGAACTGACCCAGGGGCTGCACGCAGTTCGCGATGCCCTCCTTGTAGGCCTCGATGCGACCCTTCAGGTTGTAGATCGGCTCGAAGTTGAACGCGATGGCGCCGATGCCGAGCTCGCCCGCCTTGGTGAACGTGCCCGGGTTGCCGCAGCCGACCCACAGCGGCGGGTGACCCGTGCCGTAGGGCTTCGGCAGGATGTTGTGGGGCGTCTCGACCTTGAAGAACTCGCCGTCGAAGGTGTAATCCCGCTGCTCCCACATGCGCAGGATCTCGGGTGCGGCCTCGTCCCACATCGCCTTGGTCTCGGAGGTCAGCAGGTCGAACGTCGCCATCTCGTGGGAGCCGGCGCCTCGCCCGGTGCCCCACTCGTAGCGTCCCTCGGTGACGTGGTCGAGCATGGCCACCCGCTCGGCGTTGCGGACCGGGTGGTTGACCGGCCGCGACAGGTTCATGATCGCCGAGCCCATGTGGATGCGGTCGGTCTTGGCGGCGACGTAGCCGAAGACGACCTCGGGTGCGGACATGTGCGAGTACTCGGTGAGCGCGTGGTGCTCGCCGAACCAGACGTACTTCCAGTGGAAGCCGTCCGCGTGGATGGCGTAGTCCATCTCCCGTCGGATCATCTCGTGCTCGGACGCAGCGTCGTGCGCCGCGGGCCCGGGCAGGTATCCGTTGAAGAAGAGTCCGAACTCCATGCCAACCACCTTCAGGTCGAGAAACTAGAACACGTTCTAATGTAGGCCATTAGCAGGGGGTGGGCAAGCACCATCAACGGCATGTTCGACACGCCGCCCGGCGATGGCTCCCCTGCTCCCGCCCCTGGGCCGAGGTCGGCGGTCGACTCAGTCGGGTCGGTGCACGCGGCCGATCGGGACGACCATCGGGGAGCCGGCGACGGGGTCGGTGATGATCCGCGACTCCAGCCCGAACACCTCTCGCACGGTCGCCTCGGTGACGATCTCCGCCGGTGCGCCCTGCGCGACGATCTCGCCGTCGCGCATGGCGACCAGGTGATGCGCGTAGCGGCTCGCCAGGTTCAGGTCGTGCAGCACGCACACGATCGTGCGGCCCTCGCTCGACGTTGAGCTCGGCGAGCAGGTCCAACACCTCGACCTGGTGGGCCAGGTCGAGGAACGTCGTCGGCTCGTCGAGCAGCAGGATGTCGGTGCCCTGGGCGAGCGCCATCGCGATCCACACCCGCTGGCGCTGCCCGCCCGAGAGCTCGTCCACCGAGCGGTCGGCCAGCTCCGCGGTCCTGGTGTCGGCGAGGGCCCGGTCGACGGCCTCCTGGTCCTCGGTCGACCACTGCCGGAACCAGCGCTGGTGCGGGTGGCGGCCGCGGGCCACGAGGTCCGACACGACGATGCCGTCGGGTGAGATCGGCTGCTGGGGCAGGATGCCGAGCTTCTGCGCGACGTCCCGCGTCGGCGTCGAACGGATCGCCTCGCCGTCGAGCAGGACCGTGCCCGCGCGGGGCGTCAACAGCCGCGCCAGCGCCCGCAGCAGCGTCGACTTGCCGCACGCGTTGGCCCCGACGATCACCGTGACCTGTCCGGTCGGGATCTCGACCGACAGGTCCTCGACGATGATCCGGTCGTCGTAGGCCAGTCGCACGTGCTCGGCCACCAGGCGTGGCGCCGGGGCGTCGGCGGGTGCCTCCGCAGTCGTCGCCGCCGCCGTCACCTCGCCGTCGTCGAGTAGCTCGGCCATGTCAACCACCACTTCCGATCTTGTTGGCCCGGGCGAGCAGCCACAGCAGGTAGGGCGCGCCGACGATGGCGGTGACGACACCGACGGGCAGTTCGATGGGCGCGAACGCCCGGCGGGCGAGCGTGTCGGCGAAGATCATGATCGCGGCGCCGATCAGCCCCGCCGGGATCAGGCCGAGCGAGCGCCCGCCGATGAGGCGGCGCGCGATCTGCGGCGCCACCAGCGCCACGAACCCGACCGGGCCGGCCGCCGCGGTGCGCGACCGCGGCGAGCCCCGCAGCGGCGAGCGACAGCCCGAGCTTCGAGCGACGGACCCCGACGCCGAGGCCCGTCGCGGCGTCGTCGCCGAGCTCGAGCACCTTGAGCCCCCGGGCGCTGATCAGCGCGAGCGGGACGAGCACGACGAGTGCGATCGTGAGCGGCCGGACGTACTCCCAGCCGCGTCCGTTGATGCTGCCGGTCAGCCAGACCGTGGCGCGCTGGGCGTCGAACAGCTTCGCCCGGGTCAGCAGGTAGGCGACGACGGCGTCGAGCATCGCCGTGATGCCGATGCCGACGAGCACCAGTCGGTAGCTGGACAGGCCCTGCTTGATGGCCAGCAGGTAGATCGCGGCGACCGCGGCGACCGCACCACCGAGCGCCCAGAGGGTGACCACCGAACTGGGTGCCGTCCAGGTGACGATCGCGAAGACCGCCATGACCGCTGCGCCGGAGGACACGCCGAGGATGTCGGGGCTGGCCAGCGGGTTGTGCACCATCCGCTGGAAGATCTGACCGGAGATGCCGAAGGCGGCGCCCACGAGCACCGCCGTCAGCGACCGCGGGAGCCGCAGTCCGCGGATGATGAACTCGCTGTCGGTGCTGCCGCCGATGCCGGTCAGCTCCTTCACGACGTCGCCCAGCGGGATCGGGAAGTCGCCCACGCTGACGCTCCAGGCCAGACCGACGACGACGACCGCGAGCAGCACGACTCGAGACGCCGACCGCCCGGACGTCGACCCTGGTCGAGAGCGGGCCCAGCCGAAGGCCCAGCGACGCGCCGGCCTGGAGATGACGGCGCAACGAGCGCAGTCGGTCGAGCGGCGAACGCCGATCGGGTCGAGGTCACGACGGCCATCTCAGAGCTCGGCGATCTTGCGGCGGCGGACGAACGCGATGAACACCGGCGCACCGACGAACGCGGTCACGATGCCGACCTCGAGCTCGCCGGGCCGGGCGACCACCCGGCCGACGACGTCGGCGACCAGCAGCAGGATCGACCCCATGCACATCGAGAACGGCAGCAGCCAACGGTGGTCGGGTCCGGTGACCGCCCGGGCGACGTGGGGCACGGTGAGCCCGACGAACGCGATCGGACCGACCGCCGCGGTCGCTGCGCCGCAGAGCAGCACCACCGACGCCGCGGACGCGGCGCGGACCCAGCCGACGCGCTGGCCGAGGGACCGGGACACGTCCTCGCCGAGCGCCAGTCCGTTGAGCGAGTTCGCCGATCCGATGGCCAGGACGGACCCGACGAGGATGAACGGGAGGACCTGACCTGCGACCGCCAGGTCACGGCCGGCGGTCGACCCGACCGCCCAGAACCGATACTGGTCGAGCGTGGCCGAGTCGAGCAGCAGGAACGCGGCGGTGAAGGACCCGAGCAGCGCGGCGAGCGCCGCACCGGCGATCGCGAGCTTCACGGGCGTCGCGCCGCCGCGACCCATGGCGCCGAGCACGTAGACGGCGATGCCCGCGACCGCTGCGCCGGCGAACGCGAACCAGAGGTTGCCGAACAGCGACGAGACGTCGAAGAGGAAGATGCCGGTGACCACGCCGAGCGCCGCGCCGGAGTTCACGCCGAGCAGGCCGGGGTCGGCGAGCGGGTTGCGGGTGACGCCCTGCATGACCGCGCCGGCCAGGCCGAGCGCCGCGCCGACCATCAGGCCGAGCACGGTCCGCGGGATGCGCAGCTCGCGGATGATCAGGTGGTCGTCGATCGAACCGTCGAAGGAGAGCAGCGCGTCGAGCGACACCGAGGGAGAGATCGACTTCGTGCCGATCGCGATCGACGCCAGGGCCGCGAGCACGACGAGTCCGATCATGGCGAGCAGACCCCCGGCGCGGCTCCACCCGCCGTGCAGCCAGCCGCGCCGCTGCGGACGCTCGGGTGCGGTCGTCGCGGGTGTTGCGTCGACCCGGTCGACGGTGCTCACCTGCGCCGACCTCGTCCGGCAGCGCTCGGGCCCCGCTCCTTCACGACCCGGTCGACGGGTCTGGTCCACGTCGACGAACAGCGGTGGGTGGCACGGGGGACTCCATCAGGGGGATAGCGGCTGGTAAGCGCACCTATCATGCACTGAGTAGCCGCCTTGCTCCAGCACCGTTGCTAGAACAGGTGGCGTGACCGAGGTCCTCGACGACCGTTCGGCGAATCGTGCGACGCTCGCCCGCCAGTTCCTCCTGGCCCGCGCCGACGGTGGAACCGATCGACGCGATCGAACACCTCGTCGGTCTCCAGGCACAGGTCCCGCTCGATCCGTACACCGCGCTGTGGTCACGACTGGACGACTTCGACCCCGACGTGGTCGGACGACTGATCGAGGCGAGGGAGGCGGTCCGGATCGTGGTCATGCGCGGCACGATCCACCTGCTCAGCACACGCGACGCGTGCCTGGATGCGCCCGGTGACACAGCCGGTCATGGACCAGGAGATCCTGCGACACAGCGAGTTCGCTCCCCTGCTCGTCGGTGTCGATCTGGCACCGGTGCTCTCGTTCGCCCGCACCGAGCTCGCCTCGAGACCCATGGCGGCCCGCGCGCTGCGGGCGGTGCTCGCCGAACGGTTCCCCGAACACGACGCAGCCGCGCTCGCCTATGCGTGTCGCTGCCACCTCCCGTTGGTGCAGATCCCGCCCCGCGGTGTGTGGGGCAAGACCCTGCAGGTCACCTCGACGCCCCTCGACGCGTGGACCGGCCGGGCGCTCGACACCTCCCGCAGCATCGACGATCTGCTGTTCCGCTATCTCGCGGCCTACGGGCCGGCGTCCGTGGCCGACTTCTCCACGTTCACACGGCTCACGGGACTCCGTGAGGTGGTCGAGCGCAACCGCGACCAGCTCCGCGTGTTCGCCAGCGCGACCGGCGTCGAGCTGATCGATCTTCCCGACGCGCCCCGTCCGCCGGCCGACACCCCTGCCCCGGTGCGGTTCCTGCCGGAGTACGACAACCTGCTGCTCTCCCACGCCGTGCGCACCAGGTTCGGCAGCGACGAGTCACGACGCTTCGCCGACGCGGTCGGACCGGTGAAGGGCACCGTGCTGGTCGACGGCACGGTGCAGGCGGTGTGGCACCCCGAGCCGATCGGCGGACCGAAGGGCCCGACCCGGATCGTGGTCGAGCACTTGCCGCTGTCGTCGTCGGACCAGTCCGAGGTCGAGGACGAGGCCGCACGGTTCGTGATGTTCCGCTACGGCGACGGCGACCACGACGTGCAACGTCGACCGCTCTCCTGATCCGGGACGCTGGTCCGGCCGTACCGGGGTGCCTGCGACTCATCGGACGAGAGATCGCCGACGCCCGAACAGAGAGCGGCGTCGACGCTGACATCGAGACCGATGAGCCTCAGGTCGGGCTCACGACGCCGCAGTGCGTGAAGCGCCGACCCGTCACCGCAACCGAGGTCAGCGATCGTCGCTCCCGCTGCGACATCGAGCGAGTCGACGATCTGTTCGAAGACGGGATGTCCGAGCCGTGCCATGCGACAACTGTGCCCGGAAGCAGCATCCGGCAACAGGTCCGATTCGAGTGTCACCGAAACGGGCGTCCCGCTCCCCGACCCACCCACTCACGTTGTCACACCCCCTTCGTAGGGTGGGCTCCAGGTCGTTCACTTCTCCAGACCGCCGACTCGTTCGGTGGTGTTGAGCGTCCGGTCGTCGTGTCACCGACTCGCCGTGACACTGCTGATTGGTCATCTCCTGGGGGAGGCGCGCTCGTGTCGCTGCTCGATCATCCACCACCCGGTCCACCCGGGTCACCGCACTCGGGTGCACGCACTGTCGGGTGCACCGCCGCTCGACCCGCTGTTGGCGTCCGACGACGAGTTGTTGTCCGCTCTGGACGTACCTCGAAGCATCCCAACGGCGCTCGACGCACGCGCATGGCGTTGCTCGCCGAAACGCATCATCGGGCGGTCACCGAACGCAAGGCCGGGCTCCGGTTGAAGGCCTACCTCGGCCACACGCATCACGTCGCTGCTGCGACGGCGGCCGAACAGGTCGCGACGGCGAAGAAGCTACGTGTCCTGCCCGAGATCGCCGAGGCACTCGAGTTGGGGGTGATCTCCTTCGATCACGCGGCGTTGTTGGTTCGGCTGTGTGTGCCTCGGGTCGAATCGATCATGGTCGAGCTGCAGCCACGCTTCATCGAGCTCGCGCTGGTCGAGCGTTTCGAGGCGTGGGCACACACGGTGCGCGGCCTGATCTCGCTCGCCGATCAGGACGGCCCCGGGCCTGGGCCCTTGGGTGAGCCGCAGAACCGGTTGCGGATGACCGACGGCCTCGACGGCGCCCTGCACTTGGACATCGACCTCTACGGAGCCTCCGCGGCGAAGGTGCGGGCGTCGCTGCTGCGTGAGGGTGAGCGTCAGTGGCGTCACCAGACCCGCCGACCACACCCCGACGCCGAGGGCAGCGGCACCGAGCACGGCTCAGCCGACGGCGCCACCGACGGCGACGCAGGCGCTGACGGCGGGTCGGCGTGTGAGCACGATCAGACCTTCGCCGAGTACCCGCAGCGCAGCCTGCTGCTCGCCGACGCGATGGTTGAGTTGATCGGCAAGGGGATGGTCGCTCGCGCGAACCCGAAGATGCCGGTCACCGACGTGACCTTGATCGTCCCGGCGTCCGGGCCGCTGGAAGCGTGGACTCCGGACGGGGTGCGGTTGCAGGACGGCACCATCCGGCGTCTCTTGTGCACTGCGATCTTCACGCCGGTGGTGGTCGACAACCTCGGCGTGCCCCTCGACATGGGGCTGGGCAAGCGCTTGTACACGCCCGGCCAGAAGCGGGCGATCATGGTCCGCGATGGCGGCTGTGGTCATCCCGGGTGTCCGCTCCCCTGGGAGTGGTGTGAGATCCATCACGTCGAGCACTGGGAACACGACGGACCGACCGACCTGGTCAACGGGTTGCCGGCCTGCAGCTTCCACCACGACCTGTGGCACTCCGACGGCTGGTCCGTGCAACCGGATCCCGACACCCATCACCTGGACCAGGGGTTCATCATCACCAACCCCGACGGCGACGTGCTCCACTCACAACGCCACGGCGTGGCCCGCCCGCTCACCCTCGGCCTCGACGGCTGAACCCACGACCGACTGCCGAGTGTTCGGGACCGGCCGATCTCGGACCGACTCTCGAGACCGCCCTGAGGACGCGACGAACCGAGCTCGAGGCCGACGATCCCGGTCCTGGCCGAGGACGCTCGTGCTCGTGCCGGCTGCCGCTCAGTCCAGGAACGAGAAGAAGAACAGCTGGGTCGCGTGGGCGACCAGCGTCGGGCTCAGCCGCGCCCGTGGGGCCGCAGTCCCAGATCGCCATGTCCGCCGAGGCGTAGCCGTCACCCGCATGTCGGGCGGTGTTGTGGCACAGCACCCACTCCGACCGGCACGGCGCCAGCAGGTGCACCGTCAGGTCGACGCTCGGACCGAACCACGGCTGTGCGGACGGACCGCTGCCGCCGGTGCGCTCACCGACCGCCCCGGGCATGAAGTCGGCCAGCACGACCAGCGACAGCGGGTCGACCGTACCGTCGTCGCGCACCGGTGCCTCGTCGAAGCGGTACCAGCCCGCCCGCTCGGCACGCTCCGGGACGTAGTGCTCCCAGAACGGATGACCCAGCGCAGGGCGGCCGTCGACGTGGTCCCAGAACGGCATCGGCTCGAACGCCTCGACCTCGTCGGGCAGCGGGTCGCGGAAGGACGGGCAGTCGTCGGGCCCCGGCAGGTCCGATGGGCACACCGCGTCGGTGAACTCGAAGCCCCGCCGCGGCGAACCGAACACAGCCGTCGTCACGTGGCCGCGTGCCGCCCCCGCCGGACGGACCTCGGCCCGCAGATGCGACATCGACCGACCCCGACGCAGCGCCTCGACGTCGATGTCGACCGGTCCGTGCGGCACCTGGGCCACGAAGGTGGTGTGCAGGGTGCGCAGCCGCTGGCCGGCGTCGTCGAGCTCGGCCTCCATCGCCCGCAACGCGAGTGCGGTGACGATGCCGCCCTGCGGCAGCGGGCGGAGGTTCCAGCCCTCGTCGATCGACCCGACGTAGGTCCCGTCCTCTGCCCTGGCGACCTGCGTGCTCTCTTCGAAGAAGCTCCCCACGGGGCCCACGCTCGCCGTCGGCGCCCGGGCCGTCAATCGCGTTCCCGGGCCGGCACGCGCCGTCGATCGCGTTCCGGGCCACTCGCGCCGTCGATCGCGTTCCGAGCCGACTCGCGCTCGACTGCGCCGGAGCGCCCCATGCCCCATCGCGCGACCCGGAGGGAGAGGAGGGAAGGATGGGCCACGCGATGGGACGTCAGGGCTCGCCCGGAGGCGGAGTTGCGGGACGTTGCCCGCTCGCTCCGGTGGTCACCCGTGGGTGACCGCCGGCAGGTCGGCGAGCTCCTCGTCGTTGAAGAGCCGCGACCGGATCAGGAAGCGCACACCGTCGGGCGCTTCGAGGGAGAACCCTGCGCCGCGCCCGGGCACGACGTCGAGGGTGAGATGGGTGTGCTCCCAGAGCTCGAATTGCGCGGCGCTCATGTGGAACGGCGCGCCGCCCACCTGGCCGAGCAGCACGTCGGCGGCGCCCACGCGGAACTCACCCTGCGGGAAGCACATCGGGCTGCTGCCGTCACAGCAGCCGCCGGACTGATGGAACATCACCGGCCCGTGCCGCTCCACCAACGAGTCGATCAGCGCGATCGCCTCGTCGGTGGCGTCGACCCGGCTGACGACCCGGTCCATGGTCAGAAGAAGCCCAACTTGTCGGGGCTGTAGCTGACCAGCAGGTTCTTCGTCTGCTGGTAGTGGTCGAGCATCATCTTGTGGTTCTCGCGGCCGATGCCCGAGGACTTGTAGCCGCCGAACGCCGCACCGGCGGGATACAGGTGGTAGCAGTTCGTCCACACCCGGCCGGCCTCGATGCCCCGACCGAGTCGGTAGGCGGCGCCCGCGTCGCGGGTCCACACGCCCGCTCCCAGGCCGTAGAGGGTGTCGTTGGCGATCTCGAGCGCCTCGGCCTCGTCCTCGAAGGTGGTCACGGCGAGCACGGGCCCGAAGATCTCCTCCTGGAAGATCCGCATCGAGTTGTCGCCGCGGAAGATGGTCGGCTCCACGTAGTAGCCGCCCTCGTGACCGGCGACCTCACGCTGGTGACCTCCGGTGAGCACCTCGGCGCCCTCGGCCCGACCGATGTCGAGGTAGCTCAGGATCTTCTCCAGCTGGTCGTTGCTGGCCTGCGCACCGATCATCGTGTCCGTGTCGAGCGGGTCGCCCTCGACGATCGCCTGGACCCGGGCGAGGGCGCGTTCCATGAACTCGTCGTAGATCGACGCCTGCACCAGCGCCCTCGACGGGCAGGTGCAGACCTCGCCCTGGTTGAGGGCGAACATCGTGAAGCCCTCGAGCGTCTTGTCGAAGAAGGCGTCGTCCGCGTCCATCACGTCGGCCATGAAGATGTTGGCGCTCTTGCCGCCGAGCTCCAGCGTCACCGGGTTCAGGTTCTCGGACGCGTACTGCATGATGAGCCGACCGGTGGTGGTCTCGCCGGTGAACGCCACCTTCGCGACCCGTGGGACTCGACGCGAGCGGCTTGCCCGCCTCCACGCCGAAGCCGTTCACCACGTTGAGGACGCCGGGCGGCACCACGTCGCCGATCAACTCCATCAGGTAGAGGATCGACATCGGCGTCTGCTCGGCCGGCTTCAACACCACGCAGTTCCCGGCCGCCAGCGCGGGCGCCAGCTTCCATGTCGCCATGAGGATGGGGAAGTTCCACGGGATGATCTGACCGACCACACCGAGCGGCTCGTGGAAGTGGTAGGCGACGGTGGTGTCGTCGATCTGTGTGATCGATCCCTCGTCGGCGCGTAGCACGCCGGCGAAGTAGCGGAAGTGGTCGATGGCCAGCGGCAGATCGGCGGCGAGCGTTTCGCGCACGGCCTTGCCGTTCTCCCAGCACTCGACGACCGCCAGGTCCTCGAGATGCTCCTCCATGATCCGAGCGATCTCGAGCAGCACACCGGACCGTTCGGCGGGACTCGCGGCGGCCCAGGCACGTCGGGCCTCGTGCGCGGCATCGAGCGCCAGCTCCACGTCGGCGGCGGTGCCCCTCGCGACCTCGCAGAACACCTTGCCGTTCACCGGCGACCTGTTCTCGAAGTACTGGCCGTTCACCGGTGGCACCCAGGTGCCTCCGATGTAGTTGTCGTAGCGGCTCCTGATCGTGATCGGGCTGCCCTCACCCCCGGGCTGTGGGAACAACATGTCGTGTCTCCTCGTCCGTCGACCGCACCCCCTGCGCGACCGCTCCCCTGCATCATCGGGGACCTAAGGTTGGGAGAAGGTTGGTCGTCGAGGACGACCCAGCAGTCCACGAGGAGCCCGGGGGGCGCCGTGGTCGACAACCAGCTCCGGCGACGACGAGATCTCATCGAGTCGACGCGGGCACACGGCGGGTCGCCCGTCGGCCCGATCGGCGACTCCTGGTCGCGCTGCGCTCCCGTGCTGAGCGCCAGGACCGACGCCGCCCCGGTCGACCTGGAGCCGCCCGAGGCCCGGGAACGCTGGGACGCCTCGCCGATCCGACGCTCCGGAGTCGATCTCGAGGAGCAGCTCACACGCGCCGCGTCCGCCGGCGACATGGTCGCCGCGGTCACCGACGACCAGGGCCGGATCCTCTGGAGTGCCGGGGGACCATCGATGCGCCGCTCCGCGGAACGGGTCGGGTTCGTGCCCGGCGGACGCTGGGACGAGGCCTCCGCCGGCACGAACGCACTCGGCCTGGCGTTGCGCACCGGCGCGGTGTCGACCGTCTTCTCGGCCGAGCACTGGTGCGACGCGGTCCGTGACTGGTCGTGCTGGTCGGCTCCCGTCATCGACCGCGGCGGGCACTGCCACGGGGTCATCGACCTGTCGGGTCGCTGGGACACCGCGTCGCCGCTGGCGGAGATCACCGTCGCAACCCTCGGTCGGCTCGTCGCCGAACACCTGCCGGGTGAGCTCGCCGCCACCACACCGTTCGGCAGTCCTGCCGACACGAACGGTGGGCGTCCCACGATCGACACGGGCCGCGCTGCGAGCAACGGCCGGGCCCCGGCGTTCGGCGCGGAGACCCCGACCACGTCACCCACACTGCACCTGTCGGTGCTGGGTGGGGCGGTGGCCACGTTCGGCGGGCGACCGCTGCGCATCGGGCATCGACAGATCGAGCTGCTCGTGGCGCTCGCGGTCGAGGGCCCCTGCTCGCTCGACCGGCTCCAGGGCCTCGTCTACGGCGATCGTCCCGTGAGCCCCGCGACCACCAAGGCCGACCTGTCGCAGCTGCGCAAGCTGCTCGGCGGGGCGATCGCCTCCCGGCCCTACCGCCTCACGGTGCCCGTCGAGATCGACGTGCTGCAGGTCCGTCACCACCTCGAGGCCGGCGACCTGCGGTCCGCGACGGGGGCGTACCGGGGCTCGTTGCTGCCCGAGAGCGACGCCCCGTTCGCGACGGACCTCCGCCACGTGATCGACGTGTGCCTCCGCGAATCGCTGCTCGACGGCGGCGGTGCACGGGAGCTGCTCGACTTCGCTGCCCTGCACCCCTACGACGTCCAGGTGCTCGAACGGGCCGTCGCGCTCAGCACCGGCGGTGGTGCGGTCCACCACGAGGCGCTCGCTCGACTCGACAACGCCCGACGGAGCTGACGCCCGCTGAGCTCACCGCCGAGTGCCCCGGTCCCGGTGTGCGGTCGACTCTGTTCTGCGCCGGCCTCGGTCCGCGGCGTCGGACGGCAATACTCGGGTGATGTCCCTCCCCGACCAGCACGAGTCGAACGTCCTCGGCGCAGCGCTGCAGCCGTGCGGCACCGAGCCGATGACCGGCTTCTACCGCGACGGCTGCTGCAGCACCGGCCCGGAGGACCTGGGCAGTCACACGATCTGTGCGGTCGTGAGCGCCGAGTTCCTGGAGCACCAACGCAGCATCGGCAACGACCTGTCCACCCCGATGCCGCAGTTCCGGTTCCCGGGCCTGGTCCCCGGGGACCGCTGGTGCGTCACCGCCGCGAACTGGTTGCGTGCCCACGACGACGGCGCGGCGGCCCCGGTGGTCCTGGCGTCGACGCACGTCCGGTGCCTCGACATCGTGCCCCTCGAGGTGCTGCAGCGCTATGCGGTGGACGTTCCCGACGACCTCGGATTCCTCGACGACTGATGCAGACCGATGCACCCATCAACGGCACGGTCCTGTCCGTCGCGTCCGTCGGCGAGACCGTCGCCGCCGGCGAACCCCTGGCGGTGCTCGAGTCCATGAAGATGGAGTACCCGGTCGCCGCCGACCAGGACGTGCGGATCGTGGCGGCGCTCGTCGCTCCCGGTGCGAGCGTCGTCGCAGGTCAGCCGCTCGTGCGGACCGAGCAGCTCGGGTCGTCACCGGCCCCGGCGGTCACCGCCGTTCCCGCCGATGGAGCGGTGCACGAGCGTGCAGGGATCCTCGAACGTGCCGACGTCGCCGAGGTCGTCGACCGTCACCTCCGCGTGCTCGACGAACGACGACCGGCAGCCGTCGAACGACGCAGGGGTCGGGGGCAGCGCACCGCGCGCGAGAACATCGCGGACCTGGTCGACCGGGGCAGCTTCGTCGAGTACGGCCCGTTGGTGGTCGCCGCCCAGCGCTCCCGCCGCAGCGCCGAGGACCTGATCGACCGGACTCCCGCCGACGGACTCGTCGCCGGTATCGGGACCGTCGACGGCGTGCGCACCGCCGTGTTGTCCTATGACGCCACGGTGCTCGCCGGCACCCAGGGCTACTTCAACCACCACAAGAAGGATCGGCTCTTCGACGTCATCGAGCGGGAACGACTGCCGGTGGTGTTCTTCACCGAGGGTGGCGGTGGGCGACCGGGTGACACCGACGTCCCGACGGTCTCGGGACTCGACGTCGAGGCGTTCCGGTTGTTCGCGCGACTGAGCGCGCTCGTCCCACTCGTCGGCGTGGCGAGCGGTCGCTGCTTCGCCGGCAACGCGGCGCTGCTCGGCTGCTGCGACGTGATCATCGCGACCGAGGGCTCGAACATCGCGATGGGCGGTCCGGCGATGATCGAGGGCGGCGGGCTGGGTGCCTTCACCCCCGAGCAGATCGGACCGCTCGACGTGCAGGTCTCGAACGGCGTCGTCGACATCGCGGTGAGCGACGAGGCCGAGGCGGTCGAGGTCGCACGGCGCTACCTGTCGTTCTTCACCACGCGTCGGGTCGCTTCGTGGTCCGCGCCGGACCAACTCGCCCTTCGCGACGTGGTCCCCGAGCAGCGTCGGGAGGTCTACGACGTGCGCACGGTGCTGCCGCTGCTGGCCGACGTCGACTCGGTGCTCGAGGTGCGCGCCGGCTGGGCGCCGGGCATGGTCACGGCCTTCGCCCGCGTCGAGGGCACGGCACTCGGCATCGTCGCGAACGACCCGATGCACCTGGCGGGAGCGATCGACGCCGACGGCGCCGACAAGGCCGCCCGCTTCATGCAGCTCTGCGACGCCCATGCGGTGCCGATCCTCTTCCTGTGCGACACCCCCGGCTTCATGGTCGGGCCCGACGCCGAGCAGCAGGGCGCGGTGCGCCACGTGAGCCGCATGTTCGTCACCGGCGCCAACCTGCAGGTGCCGATCGGGACGATCATCCTGCGGAAGGGCTACGGGCTCGGTGCGATGGCCATGGCCGGAGGCAGCTTCCGTGCACCGCTGTTCTGCGTCGCCTGGCCGACCGGTGAGATCGGCGGCATGGGCCTCGAGGGCGCCGTGCGCCTCGGGTTCCGCGACGACCTCGCCGCGATCGAGGACGACGACGAACGGGAACGCACCTACCAGCACATGGTCGAGGTCGCCTACGAACGAGGTCGTGCGCTGCACGCGGCGACCATGTTCGAGCTCGACGACGTGATCGACCCGGCCGACTCCCGCCGATGGATCACCACGCTGCTGACCGCCCGCCGCCCGGGCGACGGGCACGAGCCGTCACGGCCGAGGCGGCCGAACATCGACACCTGGTGAGGCCGGCCCCCTCACCAGCGCATCCGTCAGCCGTCCTGTGCACCGTCGAGGTAGACCCAGCGGCCGTCGTGTCGGACGAACCTGCTCCGCTCGTGCAGTCGAGCCGGGCGACCGTCGAGCTCGTAGGAGGCGACGAACTCGACCGTGCCGGTGTCGTCGGCCGGACCACCCCGCTCGCTCGACACGATGTCGAGTCCCGTCCAGCGTTGGCCCTCGCGGAAGGACACCGTGGCCGGAGCCGTGCTCGGGTCCCAGGAATGGGCCAGGTAGCCGTCGAGGCGTTTGACGAAGGCGCTGTAGCGGGAGCGCATCAGGTCCTCGGCCCGTTCGGCCGGTGCGGTGCGCAGATGGAGCGGTCGACAGCACCGCGAGTAGGCGTCGCCCGACCCGCACGGGCACCCCTGCGAGGCACGTCCCTGCCGGGACATCACAGCGCCAGGCGGCGCACCCAGCGCCGCTGCCAGGGGGTCTCCGACGCGCGCGGCTCGTAGTGGCTCCGGACCCACTTCACCGCGTCGCGCGGCTGCACGCCGCTCAGGATCGCGAGCACCGCGAGCGCGGTCCCGGTCCGGCCGATGCCGCCGGCGCAGGCGAGCTCGACCCGCTCCCCGGCACAGCGACGATGTGCGTCACGCAGCTGTTCGATCGCCCGGTCGGGATCCGCCGGCAGGCGGAAGTCGGGCCACTCGATCCAGTTCGAGGGCCAGTCGAACGACGGTGCCTCACCCAGCAGGTAGTACCCGACGTCGGGGGCCTGGGTGGGCGACGGGTGTCGCAGACCGCGGCAACGCAACGACCGGCCGTCGGGCAACAGGACCACCCCAGGGCCGGGGGTCCAGGTCGGTCCATCGGTCGTCGGCTGACGCGCATCGGTCATGGCACGAGGATCCCAGACCCCGCGACGGCACGACAACGCAGGGCCGATAGGTTCACCGGAATGACCGATCCGACACTCCCCCGCCATCTCCCGAACCGATCGGCGACGCGACGCACCGCAGCAGTGGTCGCCGTGGCGCTGGCCGCGTTGGCCGGGGCATGCGGCAGCGGGGGCGACGACGACGAGCGGGGAAGCGCCACGACCGATCCCGCGGCCGCGACGACCAGCTCGCCCGATGGTGACATGACGAGCCGCGCCCGATGACGATGCCGCGCCCGACGACGAGGGCGACACGCCCGCGGGTTGGATCGAGTACGAATCCGAGGGCATCTCGATCGATCATCCGGAGTCGTGGACCGTCGCCGAGGATCCCCGGGCCGCCATCGTGTTGATGCTCGACCCCGAGGGACGGGAGTTCCGGCGCAACATCAACATCATCGTGCAGCCGGGAGCCGGGACGCTCGCCGAGTACGTCGAGCTGTCCGACGGGCAGCTCGAGACCTCCGCCACCGAGGTGTCCGACTCCGGCAGCACGACCCTCGACGACGAACCAGCCCACCAGTGGCGCTACACGATGACCAGCTCCGGTGTGGAGGTCGAGGTCCTGACGGTGGCGACCGTGAAGGACGGCTCGGCCTTCCTGGTCACCTACACCAGTGACCCGGCCAGCTTCGACGAGCCATTGTCCGACGTGGAGCGCTCCATGGGGACCGTCGAGTTGCCCTGAGACGGACCGGCGGGCAGTTCCCTTGCCATCGGCGAGTCGGCACCCCGGATGACAAGGGTGGTTAACATCGAGTAGCAAGGACCCATGACACCCCGTCCCTCGGTTCCCGCTCGTTCGCTGCTCGCCCTCGTCGCACTGGCGGCGCTGACACTCGCCGGGTGCGGCTCCGACGACGCGTCGCCGGCCGAGGACCCAGGAACCTCGGGCACCGCCGGCTCCTCCGGAGTCACGATCGAGCACAAGTTCGGATCGACCGTCGTGCCCGACTCCCCCGAGCGGGTCGTGTCGCTCGGCTACACCGAACAGGACGCGCTCGTCCTGTTCGGTGTGGAGCCGATCGCCGTCCGCTACGCCTTCGGACCCGAGGACGACGTGTTCTTCCCGTGGGCCGACGAGGCCGCCGGCGACGCCGATCCGGTGATCCTGCCGCGCGAGGAGATCAACTTCGAGCAGATCGCGTCGCTCGAACCCGACCTGATCATGGGCATCACCGCCGGTCTGTCCGACGTCGACTACCGGACCCTGTCGGCCATCGCACCGACGGTCGTGCAGCCTGCCGAGTACGTCGACTACGGGACGCCGTGGCAGGTCCAGACGACGGTGACGGGCGAGGTGTTCGGCCAGGAGGAGAAGGCCGCGGAGATCGTCGCCGAGGTCGAGGCGGAGTTCGCAGCAGCGGCCGCAGCACACCCCGAGCTCGAGGGTGCGACCCTGGCGCTGTCCGGCCCCAGCTACGAGGGTCAGTATCCCTTCAACTCGTCCGACGACACCCGGACGCGGTTCTTCACCGACCTGGGCCTGGTCGTACCCGCCGAGCTCGACGAGATCGCCGGCGAGCGGTTCTACGGCGGGCTCAGTCGCGAGCAGGCTTCGCTGCTCGACACCGACGTCCTCGTCTGGCAGTCGGGCTCGGACGCCGAACGTGCCGAGATCGAGGCGGACCCCGTGCTCGCCGCGTTGCCGGTGGTCCGTGAGGGGCGCTCGCTCTTCATCGAGGGCGACGACTACGCCGCGCTGCAGTTCACGAGCGCGCTCGAGCCTGCCGTACCTGCTCGAGAGCGTCGTGCCGAAGCTCTCGGCGGCGCTCACGAGCGGCAGCTGATCACGACGATCTCGTCGAGGGTGCCGGAGCGGGATCGCTCTCCGGCGGTGCCGAGAGGCGCCCGAGCGCGATGGTCGACACACCCATGGCCAGGATCGCCGCCAGCAGCACGAGGTCACCGGGGCCGCCGACCCTGAGATGCTCCTGGTAGATCGTGAGCCCCAGCGCCATCGCGATGATCGGCTTCAGCACGGTCACCGCCGGGAGGCTCGTCTGGACGTCGCCGGCCTGGTAGCTCGACTGTTGCCAGAACGTGCCGAGCGACGCCGTGATCGCCATGAGCCAGAGCTCCCAGGCCTTCAGCCCGCCGCCGAGGCCGTGGTCGAACGCGTGCACGGCGGTCTTGGTCAGCGGCGCGGAGAGGCCCAACAGCACACCCGCGACGACGGCGAGCACCAGCGAGCGGCGGGTGCCGTGGGCCAGGCCCTTCGCTGCGAAGAGGCAACTCGAGATGAGCAGCGTGACCAACAGCAGCGTCGGGATCCATGAACGGAACGTCGGCTGCTCGATGCCGGCGGTCGGCTCGCCGAGCACGACGAAGGCGACGAGGGACACCACGAGCACCCCGGCCCACGCCCACTCCTTGGCGGTGAGGTGCCGCTTCTGGGTCCACGCGGCGAGCGGCAGCGCGAACAGCAACGTCGACACGAGCAACGGCTGCACCAGCAACAGGCTGCCCACCGCGAGCGCCCAGGCCTGGACCGCGAAGCCGGCGATGTCGGCACCGATGCCGAGCAACCACACCGGGCGCTTCACCAGCGACGCCAACATCCCGGCACCGAGTGCGTCGTCGTCGCTGACCGTGGAGGTGCCCCGCTGCTGCAGCACCGAGGCCACGGCGAAGAGCAGCGCGGCGACGAGCGACAGGACGACCGCAGGTCCGACGTGCTCGAGAGGGGCTCCCGCGCTCACCTGACCGACCGCGCTCACGTGATCGGAGTGCCGTCCCACGACACGTCGTAGAACTGCGCCGCGGTGAGGTCCAGGTGCGAGTGGTGGTCGATGCCCATGACCTTGCGGTACTCGTGCACGTGCTTGAGCGACATCGCCGCGTAGAGCAGCGGCATCAGGTCGTGCTTGTCGGCATAGACCCCGGCGCCACCCTTGGCCGCCTTCAGGTCGGCCATGAACTTCGAGGGATGTTCCACCATGTCGCGGATGACCGCGACCTTGATCTCACGCTTGCGATCGTCGGGCACGACGACGGGTGCGCTCGGCCGAGGTCCGAACAGCGCTGCCTGGAACTCCTCGGTGGTGGCGAGCGTGCAGCCGGCGGTCGGGCGAGGGTTGCACTCGACGAGGTGGTGCACACCGTCCGCAGTGCGCAGGAAGTCGAAGCTGATCTGACCGTTCCAGCCGAGTTCCGCGACGAGCTTCTGGACGGTCGCGAGCGTCTCGGGTGCCTCGACGGCCTGGAAGACGATGCCGCCGCGGTCGTCGATCTCGAGCGCGTGCTCGTAGGTCGAGTGCAACACGACCTGTCCGTCGTGCACGACCGACCAGCTGCACATGTCGACGCCCTCGAGGTAGTCCTGGATCAGCCATGGGTCGTCCGGGGTCGGCTGGGCGGAGGACACCGGGGACTCGTTCGCGAGCGGACCCGCGTTCGTCAGGACGTTCAGCCCACCTCGGCCGTACGCGGCGCGGGCGAACCACTTGTCGAAGCCCTTGATCGCGGTCTCGAACTCGTCCTGCGAGGTCGCGGTGACCATGCGGGCCACGGGCAGGTCGAGTCGTTCGCAGAGCTGGGTGAAGCTGACCTTGTCGTGCACCGAGTGGAGCGTCTCGAAGTCGGGGAAGAAGAGCTCGCATCGCCCCTCGAGGCGATCCCGGTGCGCCGCGAGGAAGAAGACCTCCTCGAACATCGGCAGCAGCCACTCGATCTGGTGCTCGTCGATGATCCTCACGATCGCGTCGATGAACGCCTCGGTCTCCTGGGTCGGCGCGGGCACCTCGATGTGTCGCGCGGCGAACTTCGAGTGGCTGCCGGGCGACTGGGCGAACGTGTCGACGGCGGTGACCTCGTTGCCGGCTTCTCCGAGCTTGCGGATCTCGTCGACGGCGAAGGGCATCCGGGACGTGGTGACGAGGGTGCGCACAGTGGGCTCCAATGGTGTCGGGTGCGGTTCCATCGACCCGAACGCAGTTCGGGTGAGATCTTCTCGGTCGCGGCCGGGCCGGTCAGGCGAATTCGAGGCCGTCGAAGTCGCCGGAGCTCCGCCAGCGGTCGATGTGGTCGAAGTACGCGACGGGGCCGGCCGGATAGCCGCTCAGGTTCAGGAGCTCGCGACGACCAGCCGGTCGGCCTTCGTTGTTGTAGTAGCCCGGGGTGCAGTCCAGGTTCCCGACGAAGGGGCTCGGACTGCCCTCGATCATGTCGACCCACGCGGCTTCGGCCGTCTCGGTGACCTCGACCTCGTCGACGCCGAGCGCCATCGTGTGGGCGATCACCGTCGCGATGGTCGTGCCCGCCTCGACCAGGTTGTGCGTGACGTTCGAGACCAGGTTGGCGCCCTGGGCGAAGCCGGTGACGAACAGGTTCGGGAAGCCGCGGACGTGGATGCCGTGCAGCGTCCTCATGCCGTCGCTCCAGGCCTTGGTCAGGGTGACACCGCCACGGCCGGTCGTCTCGAAGCCGGAGCGCCGCGCGAACTCCGTGCCGACCTCGAAGCCGGACGCGACGATCAGGCAGTCGAGCTCGTGGTGCACGCCGGCGACGACCACGCCGGTTTCGTCGATGCACTCGACACCACGTCCGTCGGTGTCGACCAGGTGGACGTTCGGCCGGTTGTACGCGTCGAGGTACTCGTCGTGGAAGCAGGGACGCTTGCAGAGCTGCCGGTACCAGGGCTTCAGCGCGTCGGCGGTGAGCTGGTCGTCCACGATCGAGTCGACCCGCGCCCGGATCTCGGTCATCTTCTCGTCGTCGCTGTCCTCGAAGGCGCGCTGCACGGTCTCGGGGGTGAACTCGGCACCCGGCTCGGCCAGCTCGGCGACCACGCGATCACGGATCCGTTGGGAGATGTCGGTCCAGCCGTCCTGCACCAGGTCGACGTCGGTGAAGCCGCCCGTCTGCAGGGTCGCGAAGTTCAGCTGCCACTCGCGCTGCCAGCCGGGGCCGAGCGCGGCGAACTCGTCGGGGTCGATCGGCCGGTTGGCGCGCACGTCGATCGCCGACGGCGTCCGCTGGAACACGAACAGCTCCCCTGCATCGCGCGCCAGGTGCGGGATGCACTGCACCGCGGTCGCGCCGGTGCCGATGATGCCGACGCGTCGGTCGGCCAGCCGGTCCATCGGCGCGCCGGAGCTGTCGCCGCCGGTGTAGTCGTAGTCCCAGCGGCTGGTGTGGAACATCTCCCCGGCGAACGTGTCGATCCCGGGCACGCCGGGCAGCTTCGGCCGGTGCAGCGGGCCGGTGCCCATCGTGACGAAGCGGGCGAGCAGGCGGTCGCCACGGTCGGTGAGGACCTCCCAGCGGTGTGCGTCGTCGAGCCATCGCAGGGAGCGGACCTGGGTCGAGAGCAGCGCATCGTCGTACAGGTCGAAGTGGGTCGCGATGCGTTGGGCGTGGGCGAAGATCTCGGCAGCAGGGACGTACTTGGCGCTCGGGACGTGGCCGGTCTCCTCGAGCAGCGGCAGGTAGATCATCGCCGCGGTGTCGCACATGGCCCCCGGGTAGCGGTTCCAGTACCACGCGCCACCGACGTCGCCGCCGCCCTCGATGATGTGCACGTCCTCGACGCCCGCCTGGTGCAGACGCGCCCCGGTGACGAGTCCGGCGAACCCGCCGCCGACGACCACGACGTCGACGTCGCCCTCGATCGGGTCCCGTTCCACGCGGTCGGTGTAGGGGTCGTCGAGCAGGTCGGCGAAGCGCCCGACCGGCTGCAGGTACTGGTCGTTGCCGTCCGGGCGCAGCCGCTTGTCGCGCTCCGCCCGGTACCTCGCCCGGAGCTCGTCGCCGTCGGGCCGGGCGGTCATCGGACGTCGGGACCGACGGGCCGTCCGTCGACGATCTGGTCGAGGTACTCGCTCATGCCGATCCCGGTGCGGTCGCCGCAGCGGTAGCGGGTCATCGCCTCGGTGATGCGGGTGACGAGCTGCTCGCCGTCGGGCGTCGTGCGACGGTTCCGCAGCGGGATGAGCGAGATGACCTCGCCCTCGACCCGGTACTCGTCGTCGTCGGTGCGAACCGTGGCGCGCATCGCGGTCTGGTAGCCGTTGTCGTCCCAGTCCGACTCGATGGTGCACTCACGGATCAGGTGGTACTCGCCGCCCTCGAGCACCATGCCGCCCTGTCGTGGAGGTCGCTCGGGGTCGTCGCCACCGATGACCGACAGCATCATCGCGAAGTCGGGTCCGAAGACCATGGGCAGCCAGCGGTACCAGTGCACGGCCTGCCAGAACCTCGGCCCCCACGACTTGTCGCGCAGGCCGAGCCCGTCGATCTCGAGCACCTCGTCGCCGACGACGATCGTGCCCGTCATCGCCACGTGCTGTTCGTAGTGCGCCTTGGCGAACGACTTCTCGGCGTCCTGTTCGATGTCGGATCCGTCGGGGTTCACGGGGCGCCCCCCGTACATCGGCGAGATGCCGAGCACGTCGAGGCGCACGGAGCAGTCGACCATCGGGTTCTCCGCGAACGCGGTGCGGGGATCGGCCATCTGCAGCGGATCGTCGAGCAGGCACACCTTCCCCTCGTAGGAGATGGTCAGCTCCTCGAACGGGGTGACCACGTCGATGCGCAGCCCGCCGGCGTCCATCGCGTCGTTCGTGGTGATGGTCGGACGGCCGTAGATGAAGCCCACACGTCCGCCGGTCAGGTAGATGCACACCGACATCTCGGCGTAGCCCTCGTTCACGCGGTTGCCGAGGCGGAACCAACCGCCGATCTCCTGCTCCGCGTCGAACACGTTGAGGTACATCGACTCGTTGTAGTTGGAGGCGTCGTCGGGCTCGTGGGGGTACTCGTCGGAGGGTTCCAGGACGGTCGTGATTCCGGATGCGGCCATGGACCGACGCTAGCTGTGACACCTGCCACGACGTGCGCAATCCGTGTGGTGGTTCTCGGCTGCGTCCGCCTGTCCCCTGCTCCGGGACGGTGGCTCAGCGCCGGGCGTTGGCGAGCGGCGCCGGGAAGCGGGGCATCACCCGCCGGCCGGCGAACCACGTCGTCGGGCAGCAGGTACCCGACGGTGCCGTCGACGGCGTCCGATGCCGCGTGACCGGGGGCGAGCCGATGGCGCACCGCGAGTCGGGCGCGCCGTTCGGCGACGTCGATGGATCGCATCCCGAGAGCCTGTCACGCATCGGCGGACCGCCTGGCCAGCAGCACGGCGTCGTGGATGAGGGCGTCGCGGCCCTCTCCGTCCACCGTCGCTCGGGCGCGAGCCTCGGCGACCTCGATCGTCCAGCCGCTGCCGAGCTCGGCGGCGACCTGCTCCGCGGTGAAGTACATCGCGGGCACCCTGGGCCGGTGCAGGCCCGACTCCATGTCGCTCGGGTGGTGGCCGACCACGAGCAGGTGCCCGCCGGGGGCCACGGCCTCGGCGAGACGGCGGTACAGCGGGATGCGCTGCTCGGGCGGCAGGTGCATGAACTGCGCGGAGACGAGGTCGATGCTCCGTGGTGCGACGTCCCACCCCTCGACCAGGTCGCACTGACGCCACTCGATCCGCTCGGCGACGTCGCCGCCGAGCTCGCAGGCTCGGTCGCGGCCCTTGTCGAGTGCGACCTGTGAGATGTCGAAGGCCGTGACGTGCCAGCCGTGTCGGGCCAACCAGATGGCATCGGCGCCTTCACCCGCGCCGACGTCGATCGCGACACCCGGCGACAGCCCCTCGGCCTCGGCGACGAGCTGTGGGTTCGGCTCGCCGCTCCACACCCGATCGCTCGCCGAGTAGCGCTCCTCCCAGAAGTCGCGGTCCATGACGGGGACGCCACCCTCGTGCCGTGCCGCCGCGACGGCACGGTCGGTCTCCTCGGCCACCAGGTCCGCGTTGATGTGCGCGCCGGCCATCGAGCCAGCGGCAGCGGCGTGGCTCACCTGCAGCATCGGATCGGTCACGTTGCCGGCCAGCCAGACACCCGGGACCGAGGAGACCCCGACGGGGTCCGACGGCACGAAGGTGCCGAGTCCCATCGGGTGCTCGGCGGGCAGCAGTCCGAGGGGCTCGAGGAACGACGCCCTGGTCTCGAACCGTGGGCCCACCACCACGGCGTCAGCCGGCACGACGTCGCCGCTCACCAGTCGAACACCGGTGACGCGGTCGTCGGCGATCTCGAGTGAGGCAGCAGGGCCCCGCACGATCGTGACACCCCGCGCGGACAGCCGCTCGGCGTCGACCGGGCCCGGCCCGTCGCCCTCGTGGACCACGACGGTGACGTCGTCGGTCAGCTGGCGGAACAGGCCGGCGGAGTGGGCGGCCATCGGCCCGGTCGCCAGGACCACGACGGCCGAGTCACGGACCTCGAAGCCGTGGCAGTACGGGCAGTGCAACACGTCGCGCCCCCAACGTGACGACAGTCCGTCGACCTCGGGCAGCACGTCGGTCAATCCGCTGGCCACCAGCAGTCGGCGCGCACGAATGGGCTCGCCACGTTCGAGCGTGACGGTGAAGCCCGCTCCGACGTCACCGTCGACGACCAGCGCCCGGTCCTCGACGATGCGCACGCCGTAGGACCGGACCTCGTCGCGCCCCACGGCGACGAACTCGGCCGGGGACATGCCGTCGCGGCTGAGGTAGCCGTGCATGTGCGCGGAGGGTGCGTTGCGTGGGTCACCGGCGTCGATCACGACCACCGAGCGCAGCGACCTGGCCAACATGAGCGCCGCCGCCAGTCCTGCAGCGCTGCCGCCGATCACCGCGACGTCGACCTGATCCGGGTCGTGGTCACCTCCGCCGGGACCGTGCCCCGCGTGTCGACACGTGTCCTGGGTCGCTGCATCCGTCATGCCGACGACGGTAGACCTGTCCGTCGGTTTCCGCATCACCCCTTGCGGCATTCGCAAGGCGGCGACACACTGGTCCGATGGACACCGCACCGGCGCACGATTCCGGACCGCACACCCACGCCGACCTGGAATCGGTCGTGCGCGCTCGGCTGCGAGGGCTGCGCGTCTCGTACGGCTGGTCGCTCGACCAGCTGGCCGCCCGCACCCACCTCAGCGCGTCGACGATCAGCCGGCTCGAGACGGGCAAGCGGACGCTCAGCCTCGATCTGCTGCAACCCCTCTGCACCGCGCTGCAGGTCGACCTGTCGACGCTGCTCGACGTCACCTCGGACGACGACGACGTCGTGATCCGCCCGGTCGAGACGAGCGCGCCGGGACTGACGTCCTGGCCGCTGACCAGGAACCACGGACCGAACGGCGTCGTCGCGGCCAAGTTCCGCATCGACACGCGGCCCGAGGACATCGACCTGGACGAACGCAATGTGCACCCCGGCCACGACTGGTTCTTCGTGCTGTCAGGCACCGTGTTGCTGCTGCTCGGCGATCGACGCATCGAGGTGCACGCCGGTGAGGCCGCCGAGTTCTCGACGATGACCCCACATGCGTTCGTGTCGATCGGCGGTCCGGCGGAGCTGATCACGATCTTCGACCGCGATGGGCAGCACGCACACCTGTCGGGCACCGCAGCGGGTGCTCAGGCCGAGAGCACCACCAGGAACTGACCCCCGCCCTGCTCGACCGACGCGCGCACCGCCAGGTCGGGTGTCAGGCGCGACAGCCGGTCGACCAGCCAGGTGGCGGCGTCGTCGGCATCGGCCTCGGTCGGGCAGCGGGCCATGATCTCGCGACCGCCCTTGCGGTCGAGCCGCTCGACGCAGGCGAGGATCGGCGCCGGATCGACGACGAAGAGCTCGTCGGACCAGGGCACCTCGGGCGCGACCGCACCCTTCTTGGTGTTGCACGCCCGGTGCGCCAGCCGTTCGCTGCCGACGACCGGGGCGCGTCCCTTGTTCTTGGCGCCCTTGGCCTTCGCCGCGGTCGTGATCGCATCGGCGCTCGGCCCGCGGGGATCGTTCACCGACATGGCGGGATCGACCGGCTGGTCGCAGAGCCAGCACCTCCACCCGTCCGCGTCGCCCAGGTCGTCGAGGCGTCCCATCAGCGCAGGAGCCCGGGCACGTCGGCCGACGACAGCACGGCGCCGAGGTCGAGCTGGTCGAGCTGCGCCCCCGTCGGCAACCGCCCCCCGGGGGTGAGCGCGTCGACCGCCGCCGGGATGATGCGCGCCAGACCCTCGGCGGCCACCTCGGGCGCCACACCCAACTGTTCCGCGATGGCCGTGAGACGAGTGCGCCCGACGGCGCGTTCGACGCCACCGACCTCGGTCGCCCGGTTGGCCCCGTTGCCGACCCAGCTCTGGACCGCGGCCTCCTCGCCGGCGTCGTCGAAGCCGGCGAGCAGGTCCTGCAGGCCGTCGGTGCGCAGCAGGTGCTCGAGCGCCTGGACCAGGCCCGATCCGTCGCCGAAGTGGTCGACCAGGTTCATGACGTGCCTCGCAGTGTCGTTCCCATACCCGGGACGACGCTACCGGCCGCCGCCGGCCGCGGCCGTCACACGATCAGGCCCAGGCCCTTCTGGCAGTGCGGGCCGCCCCAGTGCTCGACGATCTGGCCATCCTCGATCCGCAGCACAGCAGTGCCGTTGATGTGCACGCGCTCGCCGCTGGGCGGGACGTCGAAGAAGGCCGTCCCGGTGTGGGTGCCGGTCAGCGACCAGTTCGACACGATCATGTCGTCGGACTCGATCAGCAGGTTCACGTCGAAGGACATGTCGGGGAACGCCGAGCGGGCCTGGTCCCACCACTCCTGCTCGCTGCCACGCACGTCGCTGCCCACCGCCGAGGGAGTCACTCGGTCGGTGACGTGGCTCGTGAAGTCCGGCGACCAGAAGTCGAAGACGGCGGCGGTGTCACCGGCGAGCATCCGGGTGCTGTAGTCGCCGAGCATCTTGAGGTTGTCCGAGGCAGATCCCATTGACGAGAAGCTAGTGAGCAGCTCGGTCGCCTGCACCGGATCCCCCGCTCGGTCGACGGCGTTCCCGCGCCGGTAGCCTCCGAGCGGTGAAGTGGACCGTGCACGGCGAACGACCGATCTATCGCAGCGAGTGGGTCGGGCTCTCGCTGGTCGACGTCGAGATACCGAGCACGCCGGGACACCCGGGCCGGCGCTTCGATCACCACGTCGTGCGCAGCCGGGGCCCTGCCGCGGGCGTCGTCGTGACCCGCGGGGACGAGGTCCTGCTGCTCTGGCGCCACCGGTTCATCACCGACACCTGGGGGTGGGAGATCCCCGCCGGCGGGGTCGAGGCCGACGAGACGTCCGAGGAGGCCGCAGCCCGTGAGGTGCTCGAGGAGACGGGCTGGCGGCCCGGTCCACTCGTCCACCTCTTCGACGTGCACCCGGTGAACGGCGCGGGCGACCACCGTTTCGATCTGTTCCGAGCCCGCGACGCCGTCCACGTCGGAGCGCCGACCGACCCCTCCGAGGCCGAGCGCATCGAGTGGGTGCCGATCGAGTCCCTCCGCCCAGAGATCCGTGCCGGGCGTGTCCACGACGGGCTGTCGTTGAACGCGCTCCTGTGGTGCCTCACCTTCGACGAGCTCTGACGAACCCGCATCTCACCGTTGGAGGACCGCCGCCGCAGGACCAGTGCATGCCGAATGCCGGGTGTGAGGTTCGCTTACTCTCCATGACGCCGATCGTTGACACGACACGTAGGAGTTCCCATGCCACAGGCTGCCCGCCACCTCGTCGCCCCTGTCCTGGCCGTGTTGCTCGCGGCGGCGTGTGGTGGCAGCGACGGCGCGTCGACCACCAGCGCCCCGGCGGGTGGCTCGGACGACTTCGAGCCCGTCACCATCGAGCACCGCTACGGCAGCACCGAGCTCACCGAGCGACCGCAACGGATCGTGTCGCTCGACACCCAGTGGACCGACGCGCTCCTCTCGCTCGACGCCCCACCGGTCGGTCATCTCGCGGACTACAACGTCCCGGAGGGCTTCCCGTGGCGGGACGACCGCCTCGCCGGGTCGACCGAGATGACGGCGACCGACGCGCTCCCGCTGGAGCAGGTCGCCGCCCTCGAGCCCGACCTGATCGTGGTCACGTACTTCGCCCAGGACCAGTCCGACTACGACACGCTCGCCTCGATCGCCCCGACGATCGCCACGCTCAGCGACAACGAGGTCGACACGTGGCAGGAGATCACGACGGCGGCCGGCGAGGTGGTCGGTGAGACCGACGCCGCCGAGACGGTGGTGGCCGACGTCGAGGGACAGATCGACGCCGTCGCCGAGGAGCTGCCGGGGCTCGCCGGGAGGACGTTCGCATTCGCGAACTACGTGAAGGGCGACGCGATCTACGTGGTGTCGGATCCGCTCGACGGCGCGGTCGGGTTCTTCGAACGACTCGGCATGGAGATCTCACCCGCGATCCTCGAGGTGGGCGCCGGTGAGTCCGGTCGTGTCGAGGTGGGCTTCGAGCGGATCGACCTGCTCGACGCCGACCTGCTCGCCCTGCTCACCAACGGCGAGGACCCCTCCACGATCCCCTCGTACGACTCGCTGCCCGCCGTGGAGAGCGGCGCGGTGGCGGTGCTCGACTACGCCACCGCCGTGGCCCTGAACACACCGACACCGCTGTCGATCCCCTACGGCATCGAGATGATCCGCCCCGCGCTCGGCGCCGCGGCCAGTTGATCCCACTTCGATGACAGGATCCGGAGTGCGCGTTCCGACGTGCACGACGAGACTCGACCCATGGACACCCAGCACGCCGGGACGGCGGACGACGCACGACGCTGGACCGAGGTCCTGGAACGTGCCACGACCGGCGACGGAGCGTTCGTCTACGGCGTCATGACCACCGGCATCTTCTGCCGCCCGTCCTGCCCGGCACGTCGACCGACGCGCGAGCACGTCCGGTTCTTCGACACGGCGAACGAGGCGGCTGCTGCCGGACTGCGCCCGTGCCGCCGCTGCGAGCCCGACGGCCCCGGTCCCGATGCCCGCCGCGCTGCGATCGTCGAACGATCGTGCAGGCTCCTCGAGCAGGCCGACCCCACCCCGACCCTCGACACGCTCGCCGAGATGTCGTCGATGAGCCCGTCGACCTTCCGGCGGGCCTTCACCGCCGTGACCGGGGTGACACCTGCGGCGTACGCACGCAGCGCGCGTGCCCGACGGGCGGGCGCGGCGTTGAGCGGGAGTGCCGCCTCGGTGACCGACGCCATCTACGCAGCGGGTTACGGCTCGAGCGGTCGCTTCTACGAGACCGCCGGTGCACGCCTGGGCATGCGCCCGACCGAGCTGCGCGCAGGCGGCGCGGGTGTCGAGATCCGCTTCGCCGTCGCGGCGACGTCCCTCGGCGCGCTGCTCGTCGCGGCCTCACCCCGGGGCGTGTGCGCGATCGAGTTCGGCGACGACCCCGATGCGCTCGTGCGCGGACTCCAGGACCGCTTCCACACCGCACGACTGAGTGGCGACGACCCCGACTTCGCAGCTCTGGTCGCACAGGTGGTCGCGCTGGTCGAGCACCCGGGGCGGCCGTCCACCCTGCCCGTCGACATCCGTGGCACCGCGTTCCAGGAGCGTGTCTGGCAGGCGCTGCAGGACATCCCCGCCGGGACGACGCTCACCTACGGCGAGCTCGCCGAGCGGATCGGCGTGCCGGGCGCGGCACGTGCCGTCGGGACGGCCTGTGGCGCGAACCCGCTCGCCGTCGCGGTGCCCTGCCACCGGGTCGTCCGGCGCGACGGATCGCTGTCCGGCTACCGCTGGGGAGTCGAACGCAAGCGTGCGCTGCTCGAGCGCGAACGCTGATCGGCCTGGCGTCGCCCGCCCGGTGCTCGCAGGCGACCGGGCGCCCGTAGCTCAGAGCTCGCGGACGACCCGAGCCGGGTTGCCCACCGCCAGCACACGCTCGGGCAGGTCCTTGGTGACCACCGACCCCGCGCCGACGACGGTGTCGGCCCCGATCGTGACCCCGGGCAGCACGATCACGCCGCCGCCCAACCACACGTTGTCGCCGATCGTGATCGGTTCGGCCGCCTCCCACTTGTCGCGACGGAGGTCCGCGTCGAGCGGGTGGGTCGGTGTGAGCAGCTGCACGTTCGGACCGATCTGCACGTCGTCGCCGATGCGGATCTCGGCGACGTCGAGGGCGACGAGGCCGAAGTTGGCGAACGTCCGCTGACCGATGTGCGTCCGGTACCCGAGGTCGCAGTGGAACGGCGCCCGGATCACGGTGCCGGCGCCGAGGCTGCCGAGCAGCTCCCCGAGGATCTGGTGCTGGCGGTGGTGCTCCTCGGGCGTGCAACGGTTGAAGTCGTCCTGCAGGCGGCGCGCCCGCCGGGACTCTGCGTCGATCTCTGGGTCGTCGGCCAGGTAGAGCGCTCCGGCCAGCATCCGCTCACGCTGGGACCGGGGATCGTCACTGGGATGGGACATCGTCCGAGTATGGCGCGTCGCGGGCGGCGCTCAGGTGTCGTCCAGCTCAGTCCTCCTGCTCGCGGAGCTCAGTCCTCCTGCTCGCGGAGCTCAGTCCTCCTGCTCGCGGAGCTCGATGCTGATCTGCGCCGCGTCCAGCCGTTCCAGCGCGGTCTCGAGCAGCTCCGCGTCGTAGAGCCCGTCGTCGCGGGCATCGAGCAGGGCGTCGCGCTGGGCGTTCATCACCCGCAGCGACAGCGTCGGCGACAGCGCCACGTGACCCGCGACCAGCGCCGACGGCTCGACCGGCACGCGCTCCTCGGGTGCGCTCCCGGCGATGACGTCCTCGCCCACTCGGACCAGCAGTGCGGTCAGCTCCTCGGCCCGCGCGGGATCGCGCTCCGGTTCCGTCGGACGGATCCACCGCACGAAGGCGCCCAGGGTGCCGCCCTGGATCAGCAGCGACGCTGCGGCGACCAGGAACGCGACGAGCACCAGGAAGGATCGCTCGGGTGCATCTGAGGGCAGCGTCTGCGCAGCGGCGAGCGTCACCGCGCCCCGCATGCCCGCCCACACCAGGACGGCGCCGTCGCGCCATCCGAGCGGCGCGGCGCGGAAGTAGTCGACGTCCGCGACCGACCGGCGGTGCGGCGCTGCGGACCGCTCCGCCCGCTCGGAGCGGCGGCGCGCCCCACGGGCGAGGCCGGCGAGCAGCGGCGCGACATAGGCCGCCCGAACGGCCAGCACCAGCACGAGCGCCGCCGCGGCGACCCCCGCTGCAGCCCCCAGCCCGATGTGCTCGTCGCGCACGTCGCCGACGATCGCCGAGAGCTCCAGGCCCATCAACAGGAAGATCGTGCCCTCGAGGACGAGCTCCACGGTGTGCCAGTTCTGGGAGTCCGACTGGCGGTGGCGCGCGGGCAGCACCCGTGGGGCCCCGTGGCCCGTCACCAGACCGGCCACCACCGCGGCGACCAGTCCTGAGGCGTCGAGCAGCTCGGCGGGGATCGATGCCAGGAACGGCACCGTGAACGAGATGATCGTGTTGACCGTGGAGTCGGCGACCTTCGAGCGGACCCACAGGTTCAGGCGACCGACGAGGAACCCGAACAGCAGCGCAACGGCCACCGCCCAGGCGAAGTCGAGCGCGATGTGGCGCAGCGTCATGGTGGCGACGGTGCCGGCGACCGCCGAGCGCAGGAGCACGAGCGCCGTGGCGTCGTTCAGGAGGCTCTCTCCCCCGAGCACCGACGAGAGACGACCCGACACGCCCACCCGACGCACGATCGACGTCGCGACCGCGTCGGTCGGGCTGACGATCGCTCCCAGCGCGATGCCCCACCAGATGCCCAGACCAGGGATGATCCAGGAGAAGAACAGGCCGAGCACGACGGCGGAGAGCACGACCAGGCCGACGGCGAGGCCGCGGATCGCGGTGAACTCACGGCGGAAGTTCATCGCGGGCATCGCGACCGCGGCGGCGTAGAGCAGCGGCGGCAGCACGCCGGCGATGATCCACTCCGGATCGACCTCGATGTCGGGCACGAACGGCAGGAAGCTGATCGCGGTGCCCACCACGACCAGGATCAACGGGGCGGCGATGCGCAACCTCGGCGCGATCGCCGCGGCGCCGGCCACAGCGAGCAGTCCGGCGACTGCGACGATCAGAACCTCCACGGCCGTGCGCTCCATTCTCGAGACGGCGGGCCGCAGGCTATCGGTCGTTCCTCCGGATCTGACGCCCCGTCAGTTCGGGGTCCCGAGCGGCCCTAGGTTGTGCTCCGGTGAGTGCGTGAGGACGCGCTGCAACCCATGAGCAGACCCGTGAGCAGAGGACCCCAGCGATGACCGATCACGAACCCGACGACACCGTGGCGCTCCAGGAGGCCAGGCGTCGGTACGAGGCAGAGCGGGCCAAGCGGCTGCGTGGTGACGGGCTCCAGCAGTACCAGGAGATGAAGGGCGACTACGCGGACTTCGACCGCGACCCGTTCGTCGAACCGGGCTTCACCCGCGACGCCCTGGTCGAGTCGCCCGACGTCGTCATCGTCGGCGGCGGGTTCGCCGGCATGCTCACCGCCATCAACCTGCGCGCCGCGGGCGTCGAGCGACATCCGCATCGTCGAGAAGGCCGGCGACTTCGGCGGCACCTGGTACTGGAACCGCTACCCGGGCTGCATGTGCGACGTCGAGTCGCTACACCTACCTGCCGCTGCTCGAGGAGACGGGCTACGTCCCGACCGAGAAGTACACGAGCGCGACCGAGATCTTCGCGTACTGCCAGCTGCTGGCACGTCACTTCGACCTGTATCCGCTCGCCCTCTTCCAGACCGAGATGGACACCGCGGAGTGGGACGACGACGAGCAGCGCTGGCAGGTCCGGACCTCTCGCGGCGACCAGCTCTCGCCACGGTTCCTGGTCACCGCCGGCGGCATCCTGCACAAGGCGAAGCTGCCCGGCATCTCCGGCATCGAGGACTTCGAGGGCCACTCGTTCCACACGAGCCGCTGGGACTACGGCTACACCGGCGGCAGCGCCGGGAGTGCCGATGGACGCGTCTGGCGCGACAAGCGGGTCGGCATCATCGGCACCGGCGCCACGGCGATCCAGGCGGTGCCGCAGCTCGCCGCGGCGGCGAAGGAGCTCTTCGTCTTCCAGCGCACGCCGTCACCTGTCGGTCAGCGCGACAACGGCCCGACCGACGTCGAGTGGTTCACGAGCCAGGAGCCCGGCTGGCAGTCCGAGCGGATCCGCAACTTCACCCAGGCCGTGACCGGCGACCAAGCCCGAGCGAGACCTGGTCGGCGACGGCTGGACCGAGGTCATGTGGGAGGACACCCAGAGCGCGACCGACGACCCGGAGCGAGCCGCCGAGATGGAGCGCTCGGACTTCGAGACCATGGAGGGGCTGCGTCGACCGGGTCGACGAGATCGTCGAGGACCCCGAGACCGCCGCGGCGCTCAAGCCCTGGTACGGCAAGCACTGCAAGCGGGTCTGCTTCCACGACGGCTACCTGCCCGTCGTTCAACCGCCCGAACGTCCACCTGGTCGACACCGACGGTCGCGGCGTCGAGGCGATCACCGCGAAGGGCGTCGTGGTCGCCGGCGAGGAGTATCCCGTCGACCTGCTCGTGTTCGCCTCGGGCTTCGAGGTCACCACCGACCTGGAGCAGCGTCTCGGCTTCGATCCGCGGGGTCGCGGGGGCGTCGCGATGAGCGAGCGTTGGCACGACGGCGCACACACCCTGCACGGGGTGCTGTCCGCCGAGTTCCCCAACCTGATGATGATCAGCCTGGTCCAGGCGGGCTTCGGCACGAACTTCCTGCACTTCCTCTCGGAGTCGGCGAAGCATGTGGCGTGGCTGATCGCCGAGTGCATCGACGAAGGCGTCGCGACCATCGAGGCGACCGTCGAGGCCGAGGAGGAATGGCACTCGCTGCTGCTCGGGGTCGCGATGGGTATCGCGGAGTACTCCACGAACTGCACACCCGGCTACTACAACGGCGAGCAGGGCCACAATCCCAAGGCCGCCAGGAACCTGGTCTACACCGGGAGCCTGCTCGACTACGCGGGGTACCTGGAGCGCTGGCGCGACGCCGGCGGGTTCCCGGGCGCTCGAGTGGTGCGCGCCGGCTGATCCGTGCGGCGGGGATCGGCCGTGGTCACGAGCGGCAGAGCTCCACGAGGTCATCGGCCTCACGAGCGAACTGGGCGAGCAGCTCCCGGAGTCGCTCGTCGACGTCGTCCATCGCCGCGGTCGACGACGTCGAGATCCGATCGGCCCACTCGGTGCACTCGCGCCGGAAGGCGGCGTCGCGCTCCGGTTGCGAGCGGTCGCTCCACGTCGACTCGTCGAAGATCCTGGGCGGATCGGCCTCGATCGTCGCCTCGTCCGTCTGCAGCAGCAGGGCGAACGAGATGGTCGACACCTGTGCCGCGAGCGTCTGTTGCATCACCATGGCGAGCCGGAGCCGGTCGTCGTCGGTCTGCACGACCCCTGCGATGGACGCGTCGTGGCCGGACTCGCCCAGGTCGAGCAACTCCTGGAGTGCCGCCGACTCGGCGGCACCGAAGCTCGGCGAGGCCTGCCGTCGACCGAGCGCGTAGGCGCCCCCGAGGACTCCGACCACGATGACGACCAGCAGGGCGACGACGAACGGAGGCCGGACCTTCGGGCGCGGTGTCGGCGACGGGTTCGGTTCGGGCTCGGACATCACCGGACCGTACCCGCCGACATAGAGTCAGCGGCATGATCATCGTGGGCGGATGGCTCCGTGTGGAACCCGGCGACCGCGACGCCTACCTGGCGTCGTGTCGCGACGTCGTCGCGGCGGCGCGCCGCGCGCCGGGTTGCGTCGACTTCTGCGTCTCCGCTGATCTGATCGACCCCGGACGCATCAACGTCTTCGAGCAGTGGGACTCCGCCGCCGCGGTCGAGGCCTTCCGTGGCAGCGGACCCGACGACGGCCAGCAGTCGATGATCGTCGGTGCCCAGGTCGTGCAGCACGACGTGGCATCGTCCACCGCGCTCGAGCTGAACCCGGCGCGTACCGGCGCCCACCGGATCCTTCAACTCGGGCCGCTGCGGCCGATGGGTGCCACATGGCCTCCCACGACGTCCAAGAGGTGCAACAGAGCGGGTCCGACCCAGACACCGACACCGGGTCGGCACACTCGGCGCCGGATCGTCCGCGACGTCGGTGGCGCACGGTCCTGATCGCCGTCGCGCTGGCGGTCGCCGTCGTCGTGGCGGCGGGTGCAGCGTGGTTCGTGTTCGGACGGGAGCAGGCCGAGGAGCTCAGCGACGACCAGGCGCTCACGGAGTTCCGTGCCACCAACAGCGGTCCGACCGAAGCCGAGGGCCGTCCGGCCGCCGGTGTGTACGCAGCCAGCGCCTCCGGGAGCGAGTCGATCGGCCTGCCCGGCTTCGACGAGGAGCTCGGCCCCAACGCACCCCTGACGCTCACCTACGGCGACGGCGGGTGCTTCACCTCGCGGGTCGACTTCAACAGCCACCACTGGCGGTCCTGGACCTACTGCCCCAGCGACACCGCGACCTTCGCGCTGGTCGGCCTCGAGAGCTGGACGCAGCGCAAGGCGCCGGGGCTGGACCTGACCACCCTGTCGACCTACACCTGCTCCACCCCGCTCGATGTCGTGTGGACCGAGCCGCAGCGTCGGCGAGACCCGCACCGGTTCGTGCACCGGCGTGTCGGACCTCGACGACGCCGTCACCGCCGACCGTGCGGGCGTCGAGGTGCTGGGCACCGACGTCATCGAGGTCGACGGCGAGTCGATCGACGTCGTCCGCGTCCGGACCACCGACGAGTTCTCCGAGGCCCAGACCGGGACCGAGGTCGGCGAGTGGTGGTTCGACGCGACCACCGGGCTCCCGCTCCGCTTCACCGTGGACGCGTCGCTCAGCGGCAGCTCCGGCGACTACGCCGAGGACTTCGACGTGGCCCTGACCGCTGTGCGGCCGGCCACGTGAGCGCACCGATGGCGACGTCGCGCTACGAGGTGGTCTGCGAGCTCGACCTGGGGAGCTTCGACGACGCACGGGTCGGACACCGGACAGCGAAGCGCGCCCATGCCGAACTGCGGCGACTCGCACGCCGCGACGGCCGCATCGACTCCACGAGGTTCCGTCGCAACGGCCGCCGGAGCGTCGAGATCTCGCTCACCGTCGCCGCCACCACCTCCCACGACGCGTTCGACCACTGCCACGCCATGTTGCGGACAGCAGTCCACGCGACCGGCGGCAGCACCCGGGGCTGGGACCACCTGTGCTCCGAGATCCGCGCCGCAGGACCGACAGCAGGACCCGCCCGGGGCACCGAGGAGCTCGCGGCGAGGCTCGCCCCGAGCGCCCCCACCTGGGCGGACCTCGGCGCACCAGGTCGTCTCCCGGGTGCACGTCCCGAGCGGACCGTCGCGGCCGCTCCAGGGTGGGCGGCTGCCACCGAGACCGCCCAGCGACGTGGTGCGGCGCCCGACTGGCTCCCGCCGCTGGGCTGGGGACCGGTACGCCAGACCGTGATCGACCTGCGCATCGACTGACCTGGCCCCGGGGGGCGATGCACCCCGAGCGTCGTGATGTGCTGGGATCACGACATGACCGACATGACCTGGTCCAATCCCTCGCCATCGACCTTCGCGATCGGCGGTGACCTCCCCGTCACCCGACTCGGCTTCGGCGCGATGCGGATCACCGGCCCAGGCGTCTGGGGCGAGCCGGCGGACCCGGACCGTGCGCTCGCCGTCCTCCGGGCGCTCCCGGAGCTCGGCGTCGACTTCATCGACACCGCCGACTCCTACGGTCCCGAGGTCTCCGAACGGCTCATCCACGACGCCCTCGCACCGTACGCCGACGTCGTCGTGGCGACGAAGAGCGGTCTCACACGCCATGGTCCCGACATCTGGGCGCCGGTCGGCCGCCCCGAGTACCTCCGCCAGGGCTGCCTGATGAGCCTGCGTCGCCTCGGACTCGAGCAGATCCCTCTGTTCCAGCTGCACCGCATCGACCCTGCCGTCCCGGCCGACGAGCAGTTCGGACTGCTCGCCGAGCTGCGCGACGAGGGGCTGGTCCGCCACGTCGGGCTGTCGCAGGTCTCGGTCGACGAGATCGAAGCCGCACGCGCCGTGGTCCCGATCGCGACGGTGCAGAACCTGTACAACCTCGGCCACCGCACGTCCGAGGACGTGCTCGAGCACTGCGAGGACCACGGCATCGGCTTCATCCCGTGGTACCCGCTCGCCGCCGGTCGACTCGCCGAGCCGGGTGGACCCGTGGCCGAGATCGCCGCCGAACACGGTGCGACACCCGGTCAGGTGGCCCTGGCGTGGTTGCTGCAGCGCAGCCCGGTCGTGCTCCCGATCCCCGGGACCGGGTCGATCGACCACCTCCGCGAGAACGTGGCCGCGGCGACGCTCGCCCTGAGCGATGCCGAGATGTCGCGCCTCGGCACCGCCGCGGACTGAGCGGCGGCGCGCGTCAGCCGGGCGCGTCCACGAACCCGAGCACCGACACCTGCCCGGCGAAGACGCTGCCCCCCACGACCTCGATCCACGGGGTCGCCAGCGCCTCCGGAGTGGCGCCGACCTGATCGGCGAACGCCACCGACTGCACGAACAGCGCATTGTCGTCGAGTCGATCAGACGAAGTGTCGTCAGCTGCTCCACGGGGTCGATGCCCCACGCGACCACCATCGAGCCGTCCGGCGAGAAGGCCGGCTGGGTGAAGCCGTCGCTGTCGGGGATCTGCTCGCACTCGGCATCGGGCGCTGCCGAGTCGCACATCTCCAGCACCGAGCCAGCGTCACCGGGCACCATGCGGACGTACCGACCCGGTCCCGGGTCGACCTGGTCGAACGCCTCGAGCATCAACGTCCGGTCCGCCACGTCCATCGGGTCGAGCTCACGGTCCTCCCCCGTACGCCCGCTCCCCCTCGGCGCGGGCGACGTCGCCGATCGGCCTGACAGGTCCTGCCGGCGTGTGCGTCGGATCAGTGGGCAGGCCGGGCGGCCGACCCGCTCCGGCGCTGCTGCACGAGCGTGACCACGGCGACGATGATGCCGCCCACCACCATGCCGACCACCGCCGACAGCGCGGTGTTGACCGTCCACGCCAGCACGCCGCCGACACCGGCGAGGTCGCGCACTCCCTCTTCGAGGTGGTGGACCACCTCGTACGGTCCGTGCCAACCCAGTTCATCGGCACCCACCAGGAGGATGTGGCCGCCGACCCACAGCATCGCCGCGGTCCCGATCACCGACAGGAAGGCGAGCACCTTCGGCATCGCGGCCACCAGGCTGCGGCCGAGGCGCTGCTGGGACGGCGAGTCGCGCTGCGCGAGGCGCAGTCCGACGTCGTCCATCTTCACGATCAGTGCGACCGCGCCGTACACCACCGCGGTGATCAGGATGCCGACCACGACCAGCACGAGCCCTCGCCGGACGAGCGGCTCCTCGATGACCTCCTTGAGCGCGATCACCATGATCTCGGCCGACAGGATGAAGTCGGTGCGGATCGCGCTCGAGATGGTGGCCTTCTCGGCCTCGGGGCCCTGCAGCACCGTCGGCACGTCGTGGGAGTGGTCGTCGCCCTTGAGCTTGTGCCACACCTTGTGGGCGCCCTCGTAGGCGAGGTACGCACCGCCGAACATGAGGATGACCTCGACCAGCGTCGGGGCGACCGCACTCAACAGGAGTGCGACGGGCAGGATGAAGAGCAGCTTGTTGCGCAGCGAGCCGGTGGCGATGCGGCGGATGATCGGCAGCTCGCGATCGGCCGCCAGGCCCTGCACGTAGGCAGGGGTGACCGCCGCGTCGTCCACCACGACACCCGCGGCTTTGAACGTGGCCTTGCCCGCGGCGGCACCGATGTCGTCGACCGAGGCTGCGGCGAGCTTCGCCAGCGCGGCGATGTCGTCGAGCAGTGCCGCGAGTCCTACTGCCACGTTCGACTCCTCCTGTGGGCCACGACCTGTCACGCACACTATCGGCCGCTGCCGGTCGGTCCTCGGGCAGTCAGTCCTCGGGCAGGGCGGCGAAGTCGCGCTTGGTCTGCTTGTACCACTTCAGTCCCGACACCGGTCGCTTCCAGCGCTTCTTCATGTCGCTCAGCGCCGGCTCGTGGGCGACATCGCCCGCAGCGACGGCGTCCTTGAGGTGTTGGTCCTGCTGTTGGATCACATCGTCGGCATTCTCACCGGTCAGTGCGACGTCGCACGGCCCTCCGAGCTGCTTGCAGGTCATCGTCTTCATGTTCGTCGAACCCTTCCGTCGGTCGTACCGCCACGTCGACGCGACGAGCGGGCTCCGACGACGGTAGGGACTGCGGGGGCTCGCTGCTTCTTCGATCCTGACCGATCCGTGGTGCTCCCACGGGCGACCGTCCGCCGGTCACCCGGAGCACGGCGAGCGTGCCGGTCGGACCGACCGGACGGAGCTCGGCGTCCACCACGACCGCCCCACCTCGGGTCGTCACGACGGGCGACGGATCGGCTACCCGGGCAGAGCGCTGATCAGTGCGACGCGCCCGAGGTCATGCGTCGGCGGGCTCGCGCGTCGATCGCCCCCAGAGCGCCGGCTGCAGCAGCGGGAACTCGATGCCGGCGGCGTCGAAGGAGTCCTTGATGCGACTGCGAAGCTCCCGCGCAGCGACCCACTGGTCGGCCGGATAGCTCTTCACGGCCACCCGGATGACCACCGACGTCTCGCCGAGCGACTCGACGCCCCACAGCTCCGGCTCCTCGAGCAGCCGAGCGCCGGAGTCGGGGTCGCGCCACATCTCGTCGGCCGCCGCCTTGATGAGGCGGCCGGCCTCGTGGTGGTCGGAGTCATAGGCCACGGCGATGTCGAGGATCACCCGCGACCAACGCTGGGTCATGTTGCCGACCTCCTTGACCTCGCCGTTCGGCACGAACCAGAGCGTGCCCTCGACGTCGCGAAGCTTGGTCATGCGCAACGTGATGCCTTCGACCACGCCCGAGGCGCGGCCGACGTCGATGATGTCGCCGACGCCGTACTGGTCCTCGATCGTCACGAACAGTCCCGCGAGGAAGTCACGGACGATGTTCTGCGCGCCGAAGCCCAGCGCCGCGCCGATGATGCCTGCGCCGGCGAGCAGCGGGCCGAGGCTGATGTCGAGCTGCGCCAGCGCGACGAACACCGCGACCACGAAGATCACCACCGACGCCGCGCTGCCGAGCGTCGACGACACCGTCGCCATGCGCAGCGCACGTCGTTCGGCCACCAGCCGGGCGGGAGCGTCGCCGACCTCGTGTCGGGACGCCCGGCTGTCCAGGCGTCGCAGGTAGCGGCTGATGCCGCGGCGGACGAGCCAGTTCGCGGCGAGTGCCACGAGCAGGACCGACGGCCACGGCGAGCGGCACCGAGGCGACCCATTGCGCGGCCTCGGCCACCGCCCGGTTGCCGGTCCATGCGAGCACCTGGCGGCACACCGCCCCGGGATCGCTGCCGCACGCTTCGACCACGGTGACGAACGTGCGGAACTGCTCGTCGGTGAACCCCTCCGGCGGGCCGCTGGGGACGGTCGTCGCGATGCCTGGCTCCTCCGCTGGGCGGGACGCTGTCGTGGTCGGAGCAGCCGTCATCGGCGGCGCCGGCGCGACGGTCGTGGTCGGTCCGGGCACCGTGCCGCGCTCCGCACTCGCCTCGGTCGTCGTCGGCGCGGTGGTCGACACAGCAGCGGTGGTCGTCGTGACGGTGGTCGAGGTGCTGGCCGTCGTGGTCGGTGCAGCCGTGCTGGTCGTCGTCTCGGGCGGAGCGTCGGGTTGTGCGGTGGCCACTCCGCCGACGATCACCACCACGAGCGTCGTGAGCGCGGCGACGACCATCTGGTGGGTCCGTCCTGCGCGGTGACGGGCGCGCGACACGGCGCTGGGGTGGGACTCGGGCATCCGGCCTCCTTCGAGGTCGGCGACCTCGGCACGAATGGGCCTTCTCGTTCCCTGGACCCGCCGCAGGCCAATCCTCGACAGATGTCACGCCGGCCGAGGGCCGACCGCGTCGTCCGCCGTTCAGCCGCCGGCGGCGTGCGTGTAGGTGCTCGCGTCGGTGCGGAACTCGGGGTGTCCGTAGCTGCGCAGCCGCTGCTTGAGCGTCCACGTGACCGCGGCATCGGTGATGGGCCGCAGCGGCGGAACCCGGTCGAGCATCTGCACCGCCTTCAGACGCCCGAAGATCAGTGGCGCCGCTGCTGCCACCTTGAGCTTGTCGCCGGTGTCCATGGTGACGCCCATCTGCGCGGCCCGCTCGGCGTCGCCCTGCAGGAAGACCTTGATGAAGAACGCCGTGCTGAAGCTCTTCTCGAACGACTCGGCGATCCGGTTGGGCAGGGAGTGGTCCGGGCGCAGATACGCACCCATCGTCGCCCGGACGAGCTCGCCGCAGGTCTCGTCGTCGAACCCCTTGCGCAGGGTGGCCGCCCGAGCGAGGAAGACCCGCACCATCGCCTGCGGCTCGGTCGGCAGGAGCTCTTCGGGAAGGCCGAGCAGGTGGCAGCGGTAGCGCGCCATCTCGATCTGGCAGCGGTCGTCCTCGGAGAACTCCGTGCGGTGGGCCCTCACGGCCGCTGCGGCGAGCATGAACGACGAGATGAGCCCGGCAGGCATCTGGTCGACCTGGGGGATCGGGATGCCGAACTTCGCGTGGTCCCAGCGGTCGGTCCGACGCAGCGCGTTGTAACGGACCATCGAGTGCATGAGCCGCACCATGGCCGCCGCCTCGAAGCCCGGCCCGTTGCGGCGCATGCCGCCGGGCAGCACGGTGGTGGCGAAGAAGCTCGCCGTCTCGTTCACCCGTCGTGCGGCGCGCTTGTCGGACAGTGAGCCGGTGATCGCCATGGGCAACGCGGCGTACTCGTTGAGGAACGTCGCGAGGAACGCCCCGCGGATGCCGAAGGGCGCGGCGAGCGCGGCCGAGATCCGCTCGCTGCGTGCGCCCCGCTCGACCATGTCGAGGTCGATCCAGTCCGGCACCGCTTCCATCGCTGCGATGAACTCGACCAGCTCGTCGGGCGGATCCTCGACGGCGTCCAGACCGTCGCGACAGGCGACGCGCACCATCTCGATCAAGCGCTGCATGCCGAAGTCGGGCATCCGGGCGACGTAGGCGTCGCAGACGACGTCGCCGAGCATGGTGGCGGTGGTGATGACGTCCATCAGCTCGGTGTCGGCGAGCAGCTCCTCACGCGACACCTTCATGCCGGGGGGCAGGTCGGTCTCGTCGTCGGGTCCGAGTGCGAGCCGCTCGGGCACGAGATCGAAATCGATGTCGCCGTACATGCCCGGCAGCTCGTCACGCTGGTGCCGGACCCGTTCCCTGAGCGTTGCGGTCGACATGATCCCCCTCGACTCGCCGGTCACCCCTCGTGGACCGGCTCGCCGCCAGTCTGACACAGAACTTGACCGCGCGGTCTAGTGCTCGACGCCTACCGTCGGTGCGGCGCACGACGCGTGCGCGGGCACTTCGTCCACGCCACGGAGGATCGACTCGACATGACCGACACGCACCTGCTCGACGACATCGACGCCTCGACCCCGATCGGAGCATGCCTCGCCGCGTGGCACCGACTGTTCCTCGGCGAGCCGGACGCGCTCGCCGCGGTCCTGGCCGACGACGTGGTGTTGCACTCCCCCGTGCTCTTCTCGCCGGTCCGGGGCAAGGACATGGTCGCCCTCTACCTGACCGGCGCGGCGATGACCTTCGTCGAGGGCTCCGCAGCGGGTGGGCCGAGATCGAACTCGGGTGTCGACGAGTGGGACGGCTCGTTCCGCTACGTGCGGCTGCTCACCGGCGATCGCGACGCGGTGCTCGAGTTCGAGACCACGATGGCCGGCAAGTTCGTCAACGGCGTCGACATGATCACCTGCGACGACGACGGCCTGATCGTCGACTTCAAGGTGATGGTGCGTCCGCTCAAGGGCCTCGAAGCGGTCCGCGAGATGATGGCAGCGGCGCTCGAGCAGCTGCACGGCTGAGCCGGGGGCTCGCTCCGCTGGCCTCATCCCGAGGTCGGGACGCGGATTCGACGACAGGCGCGACGACGGCACGCCCACCTCGCTGCGGAGGTGGGCGTGCCGGTCGTGCATCTGCTCGAGCCCGAACAGGCGGACTGAGTACGCCCGTTCGGCGACGGGCGTCGCTCGGTCAGGCGGCGACGGGGGTGCTGCGAGCCTCGACGGCGCCGCGCAGGTCCTCGTCGCTGAACGGACCGAGCGCTCCGTCGCCGGTGGCCCAGCGGTAGAGCGCCACGCCGAACACGGTGCGACACGTCGCCGCACGGATCGCGCCGAGCAGGATCAGCACCGCACCGACGAGTCCGATGACCGCACCGAGAGCGATCAGGGCAGTGCCGCCGACGCCGACGGCGAGCGCGATGCCACCGACGAGCAGCAGCAGGCCCGGCAGGGTGAAGCGCAGGCCGACGCGGGCGCCGATGCGCACGCTGCCGAGCACCGCCTGGCCCCAGGTGGTGCGGATGATGCCTGCGGAGCGCTTGACCGCTCGCGACGGCCCCCACCCGTTCCAGCACGATGACGGGCATCACGAGCGTCGTCACGACCGCCCAGGCGGTCGCCACCAGCCCGGCGAGCAGTGCACGGACGATCGACGTGACGATCCCGCTCTCGCCGTCACCACGGATGAACGAGACCAGCGCACCCATGACCATCGAGATCGCGGACCACTGCAGCAGGGCGCCGCGGCGTGAACGGGCGGCGGCTCGCGCCGCGTCGTCGTCGACGGGACGGCCGTGCAGCACGTCGTCGGTGACCTGCACGAGGCCGGCGAGCTGCGTGTTGGCCGCGGTGAGACCGCCGAGCAGGCCGAGCAGCACGACGACCGATCCGGCGACCAGTGCGGCCAGGTTCAGGTCGTCACCGGGTTCGTTGAGGCTGCCGCCGACCACGATGCCCAGACCGAGGAGCACCCCGATACCACCCACGACGGCTCCGTGGATCGCCGCCTTCACGGTCCAACGGCTCATTCCCGGTGTGTCCTTCACCAGGCCGTAGGTGATCTTCGTCAGCTTCCGGCTGTCGCCCCAGCGGCTCATGTCGTGCTCCTGTGTCGTCGGCTCATCGGCGGCGTTGCCGCTGACTACCTGTCGACGCGGACGGCACCGAGCTGGAGAACTCTCTGCAGCGAGCCTGGACCGACGCCGGGATCGGGCCCGCGGTTCAGGCCTCGAAGGACGGCCGTCGGGCGCAGCGCTGCGGCGGTACCCCGGTGAACCAGCAGCCGACCTCGGCGAGGTAGCGCAGCGCCCAACTGCCGACGAGTCTCGCCCGGTGACGCCGCCGGACCGCCCGGACCCGTCGCTGCCACGAGACGTCGTCGAGCAGCTGGCCCACGACGGCGTCGAACTGCTCGACCTCGCACTCGGCGCGCTCGTCGCCACCGTCGCGTGGAGCCCTGTGCCTGTTCCCCCGTCGTGCGTCCCTCACGGCGTTCCCCTTCCCCCGGAGCACCCCTCCACCGAGGTGAGACGGGCGTCACACGACGAGCGTACCGGGTCGGACCGGACGGAGCGCCGGATCCTGCCTCGACACCCTCGCCCGAGCACGCAGAGCCGCCGACGATCGGACTCGTGGGCAGGGCGAGGGCACAATGTTCCCACGATGCCCCCGACGACCGCCGCCCTCGATGCCGACGAGCAGGACCGGCTCCGGTGGGCGCACGCCGGGCTCGATCGACTCACCGGCCCAGCGCACGGACCGGGTCTGGGACCTCCGCCCGGGTTCGTCGGGCGGGTCGACGGGGTCACCGACCGCCTGCGCACGGCGAGCCGCGCTGCGGGGACCGAGATCGACGTGGACGGCCTCGCCGAACTGGCGGTGCGCGCCGAGCTGTCGGGACACCGACGTCGGGGCGAGGTCAGCTGCGGCGGCTCGTGCCACCTGGTCCGGGCATCGGACGCCTGGTTCGCCGTGTCGCTCGCGCGCCCCGACGACTGGGAGCTGCTGCCCGCGTGGCTCGGCGTCACCCCCGCCGCGGCGACCACATGGAGCGACGTGCACGGCCGCAGTCGTCACCTTCCCGTCGCAGAGTTGATCGGGCAGGGCGTGGAGCTCGGACTGCCGATCGGAGCGCTCGCCGAGTCGTCGAGCACGCCGCCGGACCGGCTGGTGGCCTCCACGCCTCGTGGTCGGTCCCGTCGGTCCGGCCCGCTGCGAGTCGCCGATCTGAGCAGCATGTGGGCCGGCCCCCTGTGCGGCTCGATCCTCGCGGCTGCGGGCGCCGAGGTGGTCAAGGTCGAGTCGCTGCAGCGGCCCGACGGCACACGACGGGGGTCCCCTGCACACCATGAGCTGCTGAACGGCGCGAAGCGCCCGCTCGTCGTCGACCTGGCCGTGCCGGAGGGCGTCGACGAGCTCCGGGCGATCCTGGCGTCGGTCGACGTGGTGATCGAGTCCGCACGCCCCCGAGCGCTCCTGCAGTTCGGCATCGACGCCGAGGGGCTGCTGGAGGCCCCGTCGGGTCCGGCGCTGTGGATCTCGATCACCGGCCACGGCCGCGACGGCACGAACGCCCGGCGCGTCGCGTTCGGCGACGATGCCGCGGTCAGCGGAGGACTCGTCTCCTGGTGGGAGGACCGGCCCCTCTTCTGCGCGGACGCCGTCGCCGATCCGCTGACCGGGCTCTGGGCAGCCACCGTCGCCCTGGAGGCGCTCGCGGAGGAGCGGACCGGCCTGCTCGACGTCGCCATGTCGCGTGTCGCTGCACACTTCGCCGGATCGCAGGCGGACCGATGAGCCCACACGCCGAGATGAGCGCGGACGACCGTGTCCTGTTCCGCTCCGTCCGGGTCGACGGCAGCACCTGCGACGTGCTCGTGGTCGGGGGCCGGATCGAGCTGGTCGACCCCGACGCGCACGGCGATGACCGCCGGCCACCGACTCGACCCCGACGTGGTCGTCGACGGCGACGGCGGGGCGCTGCTGCCGGGCATCCACGACCACCACATCCACCTGGCTGCGCTCGCGTCGTCGCTCGGCTCCGTCGACGTGGGACCGTCGGCGGTGACCTCCGCGGACGGGTTCGCCTCGGCGCTCGCGCATGCGGACGTGACGCTGGCGCCGCAGCGATGGCTCCGGGCCGTGGGCTACCACGAGTCCGTCGCCGGCCCGCTGGATCGTGACCTGCTCGACCGACTGGTGCCGCACCGGCCGATCAGGATCCAGGACCGCACCGGTCTTCGCTGGACGCTGAACTCCGCCGGGCTCGACCTGATCGGCGCGGATCACGCTGCGCATCCCGGCATCGAGCGCGACGAGAGAGGGCGGCCGACCGGTGTGCTCGACCGTGCCGACGACTGGATCCGGAGCGTCACCGGCGGCGAGTTCCCGGACCTGGCGCCCGTCGGTCGGGCCCTCGCCTCGCTGGGGGTCACCGGCGTCACCGACTGCACCCCCTACGACGACGGCTCCGGCCCCTCGGCGATCGCGGCGGCCGCCCTGGGCGGCGCCCTGCCCCAGCAGGTCTACCTGACGGGTGGCCTCGGTCTTCTCGGTCAGGAGCTTCCCTCCGGCGTGCACCGAGGTCCCGTCAAGATCGTGCTCGACGAGCCGCGTCTGCCCGAGCTGTCGGAGCTGGTAGCGGCCATCGGGTCGGCCCACGACGCCGGGCGCACCGTCGCGTTGCACCTGGTGACCGCGGCGACACTCGCGTTCGCCATCGCCGCGTGGCGCGAGGCGGGCCCGCGTCGAGGCGACCGGATCGAGCACGGCTCGGTGATCGCAGCGTCGGCGATCGAACCGATCGCGCAGCTGGGGCTGACCGTGGTCACCCAACCCGCGTTCGTGTCCGAACGTGGCGACCGCTACCGCGCCGAGATCGACGCCGTCGAGCACGACGACCTCTACCGGTGCGCGACGCTGCTCGATCGCGGCGTCGCGGTCGCGGGGAGCTCGGACTCGCCGTACGCCTCACCGGACCCGTGGCGGGCGATCCAGGCGGCCGTGCACCGGCGCACGCCCGATGGAGCGCTCCTCGGTCCGGACGAGCGGCTGACGTTCGAGCGGGCCCACGAGCTGTTCACCGGTGACCCCCTCGACCCAGGCCGCAGGCACCGGCGGATCGAGGCGGGCGCACCGGCCGACCTGGTGCTCCTCGCCCGACCGATCGACGGCGAGCGACTCCCCGACGCCGACGACGTCCGGGCGACGTACCGCGCAGGTCGTCGGATCTGACCCCCGGGGAGCCGACTCCCACCACTGCTCAGTCGCTGCGCAGCAGCAGCACGCCCGAGGGCGTCCCGCCGCCGGTGGTGACGACCGCCGTGCGGGCATCGGCCACCTGCCGCTCGCCTGCGTCGTGGCGCAACTGCAGTACCGCCTCGTGCAGGAAGCCGAAGCCGTGGGTCCGCCCTTCGGACAGCTGTCCCCCGTGCGGGTTGATCGGCAACGCGCCGTCCAGCGCGATGGTCCGGCCCCCGTCGATCCAGTCCGACGCCCCACCCAGCTCACAGAAGCCGAGCGCTTCCAACCACGACACGGCGTTGAAGGTGAAGCCGTCGTAGACGAGCGCGACGTCGACGTCGTCGGGACGCAGGTCCGTCCGACTCCACAGGTGCCGCGCCTGGCCCAGCACCTGGGGCTCGTGGGTGAGCACGTCCTGGTCCCACGACACCCGCTCGAGGATCTGGGTGCCGACCGCGTCGATGCGGATCGCGGGTGACCGCAGATCACCGGCGACCGATGCGTCCGACACGACCAGCGCGATCGACGCGTCGCAGGGCACGTCGCAGTCGTACAACCCGAACGGCGAGGTGATCGGACGCGCTGCGAAGTAGTCGTCCATCGTCATGGGCTCGCGGTAGATCGCCCGCGGGTTCAACCCGGCGTTGCGCCGCGAGGTCACCGCGATGTGCCCGAAGAGCTCCCGAGTCGCGCCGTAGCGGTGCAGGTACTGGTTCGCGTTCATGCCGATCCAGTTCGCCGCCGACATGGCGCCGTAGGGCGCGCGCCACTGCATCCAGCCCGACAGCCCACCACCCGGCGGTGCCAGTCCGAGCGTCGAGAACGTCGACTCCCACACGGTCCGGAAGCACAGGACGTGGCGACACATCCCGCTCGCCACCGCCATCATCGCGGCGATGACCGCACCCCCGGGGCCCGGGATGTCGCCGCCTCCGTTGATCCAGGTCGGGTGGATGCGCAGCGCCTCCTCGACCGCGGTCACGCCGCCCTCGCTCATCCCCATGCCGGCCGCGCCCGGATAGGTGGAGAGCCCGTCGATGTCCTCGATGGCGAGCCCGGCGTCGTCGAGGGCGGCCAGGCAGGCGTCGATCGTGAGCGACAACGGGTCGCGCAGCAGACGTCGTCCGATGTCGGAACGTCCGATCCCCGAGATGACCGATCGGTCCTCGAAGCGGTCCGAGGTGAGCGGGCGCCGCGGCGCCGGCAGCACGGGCTCCGCGACGGGGTTGTCCAGGGTCCGTCCCGTCGGGGCGAACAGTGGGATCGACAGCGCACCGTGCTGCTCGAAGAAGACCTCGACCTCGGAGCCGATCCCGACGGTTCCGTCCTCGATCGCCGTGGCGTCGACCGAGGGGAGGTCGGTGGTCAGGCGGACCGACGGGTCCTCCTCGAGCGCGACGACGGCGATCACGTACGGCGGCTCGAACCCGGGCAGCCACTGCTGTCGGTTGACCGTGTAGCCGGCGATGGTCGCCCTGCCCGACACCACCGTCGGCGTCGACGAACGACTGCGACACGACGGGCAGATCGGTGTCGGCGGGTGCACGAGCGTCCCGCAGTCGTCACAACCCTGGATGCGCAGTCGGCCGTCGGCGCCCGAGGTCCAGAACCACTCGTTCGCCGGAGTGAGCTCCGGGAGCGGCCGCTGCACGGTGGCGCTCAGCTCCGCCCCATCAGCAGCTTGGCCAGGAACGTCGCTTCCGGGAACGACTCGGTGATGCCCGAGCTCATGTAACCCGCGTCGGTGATCATCGTGATGCCGTTGATCGCCCGTGCGGCGTCGCTGCACAGGAACACGAGCGGGTACGCCTGCTCCTGTGGCGTGGACGCCTCGATGTCGAGGGCCTCGCGGTAGTCGGCACCGAAGGCCAGCCAGGTGTCCTCGTTGGCGAGTGCCAGGGGTGTCTCGGTCGGGCCGGGGCAGACGGCGTTGATGCGGATGCCCTTCTGCAGCATCGGGAACGCCTGGCTCGCGACGTACGCGCAGACCACCTGCTTGGTGTGGTAGTAGTCCGCCTTCTCGTTGGCCTGGAACCACGCGGCACCGCTGTCGAAGTCAGTGGTCTCGAGGGCGCCCTTGATGGCCTCCATGTTCGCCTCCCAACCGAGCCCGGCGGCCGACGAGATGAACGCGACCGAACCGCCCGCTCCGAGGTGTCCGAGCTCGATCATGCGCTCGATCAGGTGACGGTGGCCGACGAAGTTGATGCGCTCGATGCCCGGTGTGCCGTCGGCGACTCCGGCGCAGGCCATGATCGCGTCGACCGGTCCACCGCACTCCTCGATGGCGGCGTCGATCGACGCCTGCTCGGCCAGGTTGACCGAGATGCCCTTCGCTCCGTCGAGCGTCACCGGGGCGTAGTCCATGACCACGACCTCGGCACCTGCGTCCAGGGCAAGTTCGGCGGCGGCGGCCCCCATCCCGGTGGCGCCTCCGACCACCAGCACGCGCTTCCCGTCGTAGCGGAAGGCATCGAAGATCGACATGGTGAACTCCTTGTTCATTGCGGGATTGGATGTGCAGAGCTGTTCGTGTGCAGGGCTGTTCGTGTGCAGGGCTGTTCGTGTGGAGGGCTGTTCGTGTGCGAGCGGGTCAGAGGACCCGGGCGCTCTCGACTCCGCTCGGTGCCGCGCTGCGGACCATCGCGTCGACGCTGAACGAGGCGAGCAGCGTTCCGGTGTCGTCGTGCACCCGGCACTCCGAATGCGTCATGCCGTCGCCGGCGAAGGTGGATCGGTGCTGGTAGAGCATCCAGCGCTCGGGGTGGACGGGCGCGTGCAACGACAACGAGATCGCGTTGACGGCGGTCGACAGGCCGTGGTGGGCGTCGTCCTGGCCGTGGCCGGGGTGCGGTCGGAGCGCGGCGGCGATCGACATCGATCCGCAGAAGTGGGCGAGCAGAGCGGCCCCGATCGCCGGGTCCGACGGGGCGTCGGGCACGCGCACCCAGGCGTCGATCTCGGCCGGTCCGACCGGTGCGTCCGGATCGCCCGAGTAGGCGCCGTCGACGACGCGGACCTCCTGGCCGGCCACGCCGAGGTCGACCGCGGGGCAGTCCTGGGGCGCGGGGACCTGCGCGGGCTCGACGCCGTGGCGGATCACGTCGGGGGCGGTCGCGTCGAGCAGCAGGTTCCCGCTCGCACAGCAGCGGTCACCCTGACGCACGTCGACCCGGAAGGCCGAGAACGTGCGGCCGTTGCTGAGCTCGGACAGCTCGAGATCGAGCGGCTCGGCGGCATCGGCCACGCGGAGGAAGCCCATCCAGGCCGAGACCGGTCGCCGGTCGGGGACCACGCGGGACGCCGCCACCAGCGCCTGCGCCAGCATCTGGCTGCCCTCGACGACCCTCCGGCCCTCGACCACGTGCGGAGCAGCCACGAACCGCCCTGGCCCGTCCGCCTGCAGCTCGAGGACGCCGACGACGTCCCGCGTGCCCTCTCCCCCGGTTCCCACCTGCGCCAACCCCCCGGTCGGTGAGCGAACGCTCACTTCGCGACCCTACCTGTGCGTCGCGGCGGTCGCCGCCTCACGTGAACGCCTCGGCGAGCTCGGTCCGCAACGTCCTGCGCAGCAGCTTGCCGGTCTCGTTGTACGGCAGTGCGGCGAGCACGGCGATGCGCTCCGGTGTCCTCGTCGACCGGAGCTGGCCCCGCACGTGCTCGCGCAGGTCGTCCTCGGTCACCGACGCACCGTGCGCGGTCACCACCGCGGCGACGACCCGCTCACCCCATTCGGTGTCCGGGATGCCGACGACCGCAGCGTCCTCGACGGCCTCGTGCTGCAGCAGCACGGCCTCGATCTCGCCCGGTGACAAGTTCTCTCCGCCACGGACGATCACGTCGTCGAGGCGGCCGTGCACGAACAGGTAGCCCTCGTCGTCGAGGTGCACCGAGTCACGGGTCCGGAACCAGTCGCCGGGCACCGGGCCCTCTGCGCCGCGGTACTCGCCCGAGACCTGCTCGCCGCGCACCCACAGCTCGCCGACCGTGCCGACCGGGACCTCGTCGCCGAGTGCGTCCCGGACCGACACCTCGAGGGTCGGCAGCGGGCGGCCCACCGAGCCGAGTCGTGCACGCACCGCCGGGTCCGACGACGAGAACGCGGCGCGGTGGTCCTCCGGGCCGAGCAGGGCGACCGTGCTCGACGTCTCGGTCAGGCCGTATGCGTTGACGAAGTCGGTGTCGGGCAGCAGCGTCATCGCCCGCTCGATCACCGGCAACGGCATCGGGCCACCGCCGTAGGACAGCGTCCGCAGGGCGGGCAGACCGCCACCGTCGGCGGCGATCACGTCGAGGATCCGGTTCAGCATGGTCGGCACGACCATCGCGTGGGTGATCGACTCCTCGCGGGCCAGGCGCACCCACTCCAAGGGCTCGAACGACTCCAGGTAGACCACCCGCCGCCCCCCGTACAGCGACGACAACGACGCCGAGATGCCGGCGATGTGGTACGGCGGCACGCTGACCAGCGCCGCGTCGTCGGGGTCGGCGCCGCCGAGCTCGACGGTCGTCACGATGTACGAACCCAGGTGCAGGTGGCGGAGCACCGCGGCCTTCGGCTCGCCGGTGGTCCCGCTGGTGTAGAGCAGCACGGCGATCGCGTCGGGATCGATGTCGACCTCGGGCGCGTCGTCGGCGCCCTCGGCCGCTGCCCACGCGAGCAACTCGGCCCGGTCGATCAGTTCGACGCCGTCGATGTCGCCGAGGCGTGCTGCGACGCCCTCGCCGACCACGACGACGGCCGGCGAGATCCGCTCCACCAGTCGTCGGAGCTGCTCGTCGGGCACTCGGTAGTTGATGGGGACGAAGGGCCGTCCCGCCACCGCCGCTCCGAACAACGTCAGCGGCACCGCCGCGGAGTTCAGGTCGATCAGCGCGACGTGGTCGACACCCCGCCGGGCGAGGGCCGCCCCGACGCGCCGGGCTCCGGCGGCCAGCTCCGCGACGGTGAGCCCGTCGTCGAGAGTGCCGACGGCGACCCGGTCGCCGTGCACGTCGGCAGCCATCGTGAGGATCAGGTCGAGGTGCACGTCGGCGGGACTCCTGGATCTCGAGAGCAGTGGAGGTGGAGGGAAGGAGTTCGGTCAGTCGGAGGACGGGAGCGGCTTGGCGCCCTTGATCTCCAGATCGGCGTCACCGACGGACAGCGAGCCGTCGCCGGCCTTGGAGCAGAGCAGTTCGAGCTCAGCGCCGTCGGTGTACCGCTTGCCGATCGCCGATCCCGACGAGTGCTCGGGTGCCAGGGACACCCCCGCCGGGGCATCGTCGTCGGCGCCGAGCACGGCGACCCCGCCGCAGCGCAGATCGACCGCGCCGGAGGGCGCCTTCACCACGACGACCTCTGTGCTGCACACCGCTGATCGGAATCGGTCACCTGGTCGGAGCTCGATGGACACGGAGTCCCCCTCGTTCGGGCACCGTTCCCCACGGTGCCCCTCGTGACGGCGTCCCCTGCCGTCGGTGGATTTTCATGTCAGAGTACTGACAGCAACTCACGAGGTCGACCAGTTCGTCCGGGATGGCGGGCCGGGATCGGCCTGGAGTGAACGCTCGCTCCACTATCGTGCACCGCATCGCAGGTCGCCGGGGGGTGATCTGCGGACGGTCGGGGCCCTTCGTCCCGCCGGACGGAACGAGCCGGTCGACGCTGGTCGAGCGGCGCGGCATCGTCACGACAGCGACAAGGGGGAACGATGACGGATCTGCCGACCATCAGGCCGGAATCCAGGATGTTGATCGACGGCAAGTTGGTCGAGTCGAGCGGGGGTGAGACCTTCGACGTGATCAATCCGTCGAACCAGGCGGTCGTCGCCTCTGTCGCCGACGCCGGCGCCGCCGACATGGCCGATGCGATCGCCGCGGCACGGCGGGCCTTCGACGAGACCTCCTGGTCGACCGACCGGGCGTTCCGGGCGCGCTGCCTCCAGCAGCTCCAGGACGCGCTCGAGGCCGAGGCCGAGGAGATGCGCGAGCAGCTCATCCAGGAGGCCGGCGCACCCCGCATGCTCACCCACAGCGCGCAGCTCGATGCGCCGCTCGAGAGTGCGATCCGCTACCCGATCAAGATGATCGACGAGTACGCATGGGAGACCGACCTGGGTGAGGCGGTCAACATCCAGGGCAACGTCGACCACCGCAAGGTCGTCGCCATGGCGGCCGGCGTCGTCGGCGCGATCACCCCGTGGAACTTCCCCTTCGAGGTCGCGATCAACAAGCTCGCCCAAGCACTGGCGACCGGCAACACCCTGGTCCTGAAGCCGGCGCCCGACACCCCGCTGAACGCCACCCTGCTCGGACGACTGATCGCCGAGCAGACCGACATCCCCGCGGGCGTGGTCAACGTCGTGACGTCCTCGGACCACCTCCGCGGCGAAGAGCTCACGCTCTCGCCCGAGGTCGACCTGATCTCGTTCACGGGATCCACGGCCGTCGGCCAGCGCATCATGGAGAAGGGCTCCGCGACGCTCAAGCGACTCTTCCTCGAGCTCGGCGGCAAGTCGGCGACGGTCGTGCTCGACGACGCCGATCTGGTCGTCGCGTCGTTCATGGGTCTCGCGGTGTGCACCCATGCCGGCCAGGGCTGCGCCATCCCCACACGGATGCTCCTGCCGCGCAGCCGCTACGACGAGGGCGTCGAGCTGCTCGTCGACATGATGAAGAACGCCCCGTACGGCGACCCACAGCGTCCCGACGTCCTGCAGGGCCCGCAGATCTCCGAGAAGCAGCGCCAACGGGTGCTCGGCTACATCGAGAAGGGTCAGGAAGAGGGCGCTCGCCTCGTGCTCGGCGGCGGTGTCCCGACCGGACCGGAGTTCGACGACGGCTTCTTCGTCGAACCCACGCTGTTCGCGGACGTCGACAACTCCATGACCATCGCCCAGGAGGAGATCTTCGGGCCGGTCCTGGTGGTCATCCCCTTCGACGACGACGACGACGCCGTCCGGATCGCGAACGAGAGCCGCTACGGGCTCGGCGGCGGCGTGATGGCGGGCTCCCACGAGCGGGCCATGGCGGTCGCTGACCGCATCCGCACGGGGATGCTCAGCATCAACGGCGGCGCTCCCTACGGCGCCGATCTCCCCTTCGGCGGGTTCAAGTACTCGGGCGTCGGTCGCCAGAACGGCACCGCCGGCTTCGACCAGTACCTCGAGCTCAAGTCCTACGCCTGGCCGGCGTCATGAGCTCGGCCACCTCGGCCGAGGTCTACTACGACCCGTTCGACTTCACGATCGACGACGACCCGTATCCGATCTGGAAGCGGCTGCGCGACGAGGCACCGCTCTACTACAACGAGAAGTACGACTTCTTCGCGGTGAGCCGGTTCCTCGACGTCGAGGAGGCGCTGAAGGACTGGAAGACCTTCAGCTCCGCGAAGGGCACGCTGCTCGAGCTGATCAAGGCCGACATCGAATTGCCCCCGGGAGTCTTCATCTTCGAGGACCCGCCCGCGCACGCGCTGCACCGCGGCATGCTCTCGCGGGTCTTCACGCCACGACGCATGGCGGCGATCGAACCCGACATCCGAGCGTTCTGCGCACGCAGCCTCGATCCGCTCGTCGGCTCGGACGGCTTCGACGTGATCGGCGACCTGGGCGCCCAGGTGCCGATGCGGACCATCGGCATGCTGCTCGGGATCCCCGAGTCCGACCAGGCGAAGCTCCGCGACGAGATCGACGACGGGATCGCGCTCGCGGACGACTCCGAGATGCCGTCGCTGGCGGAGGGACTCGACGACCTCGGTCAGAGCGCGCTCTTCGAGGAGTACATCGACTACCGCTACCGCCATCCCGGCGACGACGTGATGACCGACCTCATCACGGCGGAGTACACCGACGTCGACGGCGTGCAGCGACGCCTCACCCGTGAAGAGGCACTGGGCTACATCAACCTGGTCGCGGCGGCGGGCAACGAGACCACGAACCGACTCATCGGTTGGACCACCCGACTGCTGTCGCAGCACCCCGACGAGCGACGGGCGGTCCGCGACGACCGGTCGCTGGTGAACAACACGATCGAAGAGGTGCTGCGGTTCGAGTCGCCGTCGCCGGTCCAGGCGCGCTACGTGACCACCGACGTGGAGCTGCAGGGCACGACGGTGCCGGAGGGCTCGACGATCCTGCTGCTCAACGGGTCGGGCAACCGCGACGAGCGGGTCTTCGACGAGCCGGACCGCTTCGACGTCCGTCGAGACATCACCCACCACCTCGCCTTCGGCCACGGCATCCACTTCTGCCTCGGCGCAGCGCTCGCGCGCATCGAGGGTCGGGTCGTGCTCGACGAGATGCTCACCCGGTTCCCGGACTGGGAGGTCGACGAGGACCGTGCCGTCCGGGGTCGCACCTCGACCGTGCGCGGCTGGTCGTCGCTGCCGGTCCGGGTCTGACGGGCGGGTCGGTTCCGGCATGGTCGGGCCGACTCCTGCACGCCCTCTACCCCTGGAGGGCGTGCAGGTGTCAGCCCGGCTCGATCGAGGGGAAGTAGCCCCGGGCGGCACCGAGCGCCAGCCGCTCGAAGGTGTCACGCGAGACCGGCCGTCGGGCGTGGGTCGACTCGAGGGCGAGCACCAGCGCTCCACCCATGACCGCTCGCGCGGAGATGGCGGCGAGCTCGTCGTCGAGGCCGTGGCGCTCCTCGGCGTTCGCCCACGCCTGGGCGAGGCGGTCCATGGCCACCGAGAAGTGCTCGCGGTAGAACCGTCGCGCGACGGCGGGATCGCCGAAGAGCACCAGGCCGAGCAGCGGCAGGACGTCGGCGAGCGTCGAGGTCAGTCGCGCGTACAGCTCGGTCAGCGCCTCGAGCTGCACCTCGGGGGTCACCACCACGTCGGAATCGACTGCGTCGGTCTGCTCCACCAGCGAGTCGACCGCCTCGCGGAGCGGCTCGACGACCGCCTCGTAGAACAGCTGCTCCTTGCCGTCGAAGTGTCGGTAGATGACTCCCTCGCTGATGCCGGCCTGCTTCGCGATCGTCCGCATGGTGGTGCCGTTGAGGTCGCCGACGTCCTCGAAACAGCGGCGAGCGGCCTCGAGGATCGTCCGCCGGCGGTCGGGCGCCGTCAGTCGCCGCTGCTTCGGCGCCGGATCGTCCGACCCACCGGTTCCCTTCGATACAGCGGTCTCGGCCATCGCACACCTGCCTCCGGGCCACACGGAGCACGGACGTGGTGCAGCCGGCCGACATGCTACGAGTCCTGCGCCGGCCGTGAGCAATCGTTCACTTACTCCGGCGAAGTGAACGCTCACTCGCCTACGATCCGATGGTCCGACGTGTTCGGGCACCGACACACCTACAGGGGGAGCTCCCATGGGAGAAGCAACGATCGTCGCCACGGCGCGCACGCCGATCGGCACGGCGTTCAAGGGGACGCTGCGCGACATCGACCCCTATGACCTCGCGATCCACACGGTCAGCAGCGTCGTCGATCGCGCCGGACTGCCCGTCGAGCTCTACGACGACGTCGTGCTCGGCGAGTCGCGCTACGGCGGCGGCGACATCGCCCGCTATGCCGCGATCGAGTCAGGCCTGGTCGACGTCGCCGGCCTGGCACTGAACCGGCACTGCGCGTCGGGACTCGCAGCCGTCACCACTGCCGCGGCGAACATCCGCGCCGGGATGGAGCGAGCGGTGATCGCAGGGGGTGTCGAGTCGACGTCGACCTCGCCGCGGTTCACACGACGGGTGCCCGGCACCGACGAGTGGGACGCGTGGTCGCCGCCGAGCCACGTCTCGACGCCCGACGCTCCGAACATGGACATGTCGATCACCGTCGGCTGGAACGCCGCGGTCGAGGCGGGCGTCACCCGCGAGGAGATGGACGCCTGGGCATTCCGCTCCCAGCAACGAGCCGCTGCGGCGATCGACGGTGGGAGCTTCGTGGACGAGATCGCTCCGATCGAGGTGACGCTGCCGGACGGCACGACCACGCTCTTCGCCGTGGACGAGAACCCTCGCCGTTCGACGACGCTCGAGAAGCTGGCCGAGCTGAAGCCCCTCCATCCCGAGATCGAGGGCTTCAGCATCACCGCCGGCAACGCCTGCGGAGTGAACGACGGCGGCGCGGCCCTCGTCGTGGTCGACGACGCACTCGCGACCGAGCACGGCCTCGAGCCGCTCGGCTACGTCAGCGCCTGGGCCTCCGCCGGTGTCGAACCCGCACGGACCGGTCTCGCCCCCACCGTGGCCATCCCGAAGGCGCTCGAACGAGCGGGGCTGACGATCGACGACATCGCGCTCTGGGAGATCAACGAGGCGTTCGCGTCGATGTGCGTGGCGACCACCCGCATCCTGGGCATCGACGACGAGTACGTCAACGTGCTCGGCAGCGGCTGCAGCCTCGGACATCCCGTCGCCATGACCGGTGCACGAATGGTCATGTCGCTGGTCCACGAGCTGCGCCGACGCGGCGGCGGCCACGGCGTCGCTGCCATGTGCGCCGGCGGTGGCATGTCGACCGCGGTCGTGGTCCGGGTCTGAACGGCCCATGCTGCTCCAGCCCACGACGGACCAGGAGTCCCTCCGGGAGACGACGGCCCGGTTCCTGTCCGACAGGATGCCCTCCGAGACCCTGCGGACGCTGCGGACCGACCCGCAGGGCTTCACCGACGACTACTGGCGCCAGGGCCTCGACCTCGGCTGGGCGCACCTCCTGGTCGACGAACGGCTCGGTGGCGGCTCGGCGTCGGGTGACGGCATCGTCGACCTGACGTTGCTGTCGTACGAGTTCGGGCGGCGTGTGGCCCCCGGTCCGCTCCTTGTGAACGCGATCGTGGCGGGAGCGCTGAGCGATTCCGCCGCTCGCGACGGAGGGGCTCACGACGACGTGGTCGCCGGCCTGCTCGACGGTCGGCACCTCGCCACCTGGGCACTCCTCGACCGCCCGCGTCGCGACGAGCTCGGCCCGAGCGAGCTCACGATCCGGGTCGAGGGCGACGAGCTGGTGCTCGACGGCGTCAAGCGCCCGGTCGAGTCCGCGGTTCGCGCCACCCACGTGCTGGTGACGGGCAGCTCCGAGCATGGCCCGACGCAGGTGCTCGTGCCGACCGGCTCCGAGGGTCTCTCGATCACCCCGATGGCGAACGTCGACCTCACCCGGCGCTTCGATCGGCTGACCTTCGACGGCGTCCGTGTCGGCACCGACGCGCTCGTCGGAGCGATCGGCGGCGCGGGGCCCGACATCGCACGCCAGCTGCGGCGGGCGGTCGTCGTCGCTGCGGCCGAGTCGGTGGGATCGATGCAGACGGCGTTCGACATGACCCTGGAGTGGACCCTCGACCGCTACTCCTTCGGGCGACCGCTCGCCGCGTACCAGGCGATCAAGCACCGCATGGCGCACATGGCGAGCTGGCTCGAGGCGAGCCATGCGATCGCGGACGAGGCCGCCCGCGCGACAGCGGACGAGGCCGCGGGCCTGCCTGGCGAGACCGCCCGGCTGTCCGACCACGCCGAGAAGCTGGCGAGTGCCGCGGCTGCCTACATCGGCGAGCAGGGCAGCGAGCTGCTGCAGGAGTGCGTGCAGTTCCACGGCGGCATCGGGGTCACCTTCGAACACGACCTGCACCTGTTCCTGCGGCGCCACACGCTCAATCGGGCTCTGTGGGGTACGCCGTCGGAGCATCGACGTCGCATCGCTGCCTCGCTCGACGCCGAGGCCGGACGGTCCGAGCGGCCCTCGAGCGGACCCGCCGTCCAGGGTGGAGCCGTGCTCGGCGACGGTCGTGCAGCATGAGTGACGAGCCGCTCGACGACTTCCGGGCACGGGTGCGCACCTTCCTGCGCGCCGAGGTCGGCCCGGCCCGACCGAATGCGGCGATGAGCCTGCGCAACGCAAGCACCGACGACGAGCTGCGCGACGTCGAGCGTGACCGAGCGCTGCAGCGCATGTTCTTCGATGCCGGGCTCGCCGGCCTCGTCGTGCCGGTCGAGTACGGCGGCCAGGGCCTGACCGTCGAGCACCAGCAGATCCTCAACCACGAGCTGTCGGGCTTCGACTTCCCGGGGCGGATCCAGGTGCCGAACATGACGCCGTGCATGGCGGTCCTGTTGGACTTCGGCACCGAGGAGCAGAAGCGCCGCCACATCCCCGCCATCCTGCGGGGCGAGGAACTGTGGATGCAGTTCCTCTCCGAGCCCAGCGGCGGCTCCGATGTCGCCGGCGCGCTGACGACCGCGGTGCGCGACGGCGACGAATGGATCCTGAACGGCTCGAAGGTCTGGACGACCGGTGCGTGGTGGTCCGACTGGGGACTGTGCCTGGCCCGCACGAACTGGGACGTGCCGAAACACCGCGGCCTGTCGGTGTTCATCTTCCCGATCGACGCCGAGGGCATCGAGGTCCAGCGGATCGAGATGCTCAACGGCAACATGGACTTCTGCCAGGAGTACCTGACCGACGTGCGGGTGCCCGACAGCGACCGGATCGGTGCCGTCGACGACGGTTGGACCGTCGGGCTGCGATGGATGTTCCACGAGCGGATGGCCTCGAACTCGCCGTACGTGACCTTGCCGGCCGAGCACTCGACCACCTCGGTCGACAGCCAGGCCATCCGGCGGATCGCGCTCGACGCCGGCCGCGGCGACGACCCGTCGGCGCAGGAGCTGGTCGGCGAAGCCGAGATGCTCGACCTGGTCGGGGACGCGCTGCGCCGGCGTGTCGGCCACGGCGTCGCGATCGGAGCGATGTCGGACCAGTCCTCGGCGATCGCTCGCCTGTTCGGCGGTCTGAGCGTCGCACGGCGACACACCATCGCGTTCGATCTGGCGATGAGCGCAGGCGTCGCGTGGGACGACGACGACGGCGAGCTCGTCGGCCGTGGCGAGGACTTCCTGATGCGCCAGGCGGCCTGCATCGGAGGGGGAACCATCGAGATGGCAGCGAACGTCATCAGCGAACGTGTCCTGGGCATGCCCAGGGAGCTGAGCCTTGACCGCGACCGTCCGTTCCGCGACGTCCCCAGGGGCTCGTCCCAGTCCTGAGGCCGCACCGGTTCTGCATCCACACCAATCCTGCATCCACACCAGCCCTCCTCCGCATCCACACCTGCCGGGCCCGTCGGGGCTCCGAGCCCGCACGGGGAACGAACCGTCCACCAAGGGGGAACCATGAGAGTCGTCATCGTCGGAGCGTCGAGCGGTCTGGGGCGCTGCGTCGCCGTGGGCCTGGGTGCCGCGGGCCACGACGTCGCCCTGCTCGCCCGACGCAAGGACCGCCTGGACGGCACCGTCGCGGAGATCGCCGCCAGTGGTACGTCGCGCAGTGCGACCGCGATCGCGTGCGACGTCGTCGACGAGGACCGCTGTCGAGCGGCGATCACCGAGGCAGCGGACGTCGCTCGGCGGGATCGACGCACTCGTCTACGCCACGGGGGTCGGCGTGCTCGGCCGGCTGGCCGACATGGACGCGGCGACGTGGACCTCGACGTTCCTGACGAACGTGGTGGGCGCAGCGACCGCGACCCGGGCGGCGCTCCCCCACCTCCAGGCCTCGGACGGACGGGCGATCTACTTCTCGTCGGTGTCGGCGTCGATGACGCCGGCGTGGCCCGGCCTGGGCGCCTACATCTCCAGCAAGGCGGCACTCGACAAGATGGTCGAGGCGTGGCGCATCGAGCACCCCGAGGTCGGCTTCACCCGGTTGATCGTCGGCGACTGCGGCGGCGGCGACGGCGACTCGGCGATCGGATTCACCCAGGGCTGGAACATGGATCTCGCCGTCGAGATCGGCCGGACCTGGTACGAGAAGGGCTACATCGCCGGGGCCCTGCTCGACGTGCAGGACCTGGTGGACGCCGTCGAGGGCGTCATCGGGCTCGGCGCGTCGGCGGTCGTCCCGACGATGGCGGTGCTGCCCCGCGTGCCGCGCACGACGGGGTGAGGCGGCTCCGGCCGCACCACGGTGCAGACGGCGGCGGTCCGTCGGACCAGCGCTCCCCGCGGTCGGACTCGACCCCGACGATATGTTGATGTCAGATATCTGCCACGAAAGTGTCGGACGACTCGGAGACGAGGAGCGGCCGTGGTGCTGCGCAGCTACGACAACAGCGGACGGCGCGAGCAGGCCGCAGCGACGAAGGACCGCATCGTGTCCGCCGGCGCCGACCTGCTCCGGGAGTCGTCGGTGCGCGACTGGCGCAGCGTCACCGTGCGGTCCGTCGCCGAGCGCGCAGGGCACCAGCGAACGCACGATCTACCGGCACTTCGGCTCCGAGAAGGGCCTGCGCGACGCCATCATGGAGCGCCACGAGCGCCAGGCGGGCATCGATCTGACGACGGTCGGGATCGACGACCTCGCCGATGTCGCGGCCAGGGTCCTCGCAGTTCGTCTCCGAGTACCCACCGTCGCCCGAACCGCCGCTCGATCCGACGCTGCACGAGACCGACGCCCGTCGCCGCGCGGCGCTGCTGCGAGCGGTCGCCGAGAGTGCACCGGAGCGCTCGCCCGAGGAACACCTCCGGGCCGCGGCGACGATCGACCTGATCTGGAGCATCCACGCGTACGAGCGCCTGCTCAACGGCTGGCAGCTCGACGGCGACGCCGCCGTCGAGGCGGTGCGTTGGGGCATCGGGCTCGTGGTGGACGACATGACCGGCGCACGTCCGCCGGCCGACCGCGAGCCGGGTCGCAGCACGGGGCCCGGGGCCGATGACGCAGCGGGAGGTGCATCGTCATGATGTTCGGCCTGCGCTTCGACCTGCGCCACCCGGAGTTCAGCCCCGTGACGCAGAGCGAGCGCTACCAGGCGTGCGTGGACATGTGCGAGTGGGCCGACGAGCGGGGCGCCTTCTTCGTCGGGCTGAGCGAGCACCACGGCTCCGCCGACGGCTACCTGCCGTCACCGCTGCCGCTCGCCGCAGCGATCGCCGCCCGGACACGGAACGTGATGATCACCATCGGCGCGCTCGTCGCGCCGTTCCACGATCCGATCCGCCTCGCCGAGGACGTCGCCGTGGTCGACCTGATCAGCGGAGGTCGGCTCGCGCTGATCATCGGTGGCGGGTACGTGCCCAGCGAGTTCGAGATGTTCGACGTGCCCATGTCGGAACGACCACGCCGGGTCACCGACGCGGTCGCGACGCTGCGGGCCGCCTGGACCGGCGAGCCCTTCGAGCACCACGACCGCACGGTCACCGTGCGCCCGACGCCCAGCACCGAGACCGGACCGATGCTCCTGCTCGGCGGCACGTCCGAGGGCGCCGCCCGCCGGGCCGCGAGGATCGCGGACGGCTTCGTGCCGTCCGACCTCGCCTGTTGGGAGCACTACCGCGACGAGTGCATGACGCTGGGACGTCCCGACCCCGGGCCGGGCAGGGCCGAGGCCGGCGGTGAGATCGTCGTGCTCGCCGAGGACCCGGAGTCGGCATGGGACGAGCTGGGCGCGTACTTCCTGCACGAGACCAATGCCTACGGACGCTGGCAGGAGGAGTCCGGGCTGCCGTCGCCCTACCGCTCGACCGACGACGTCGCCGAGCTGCGGACACGCGACCAGTACCGGATCCTGACGCCGGAGCAGTACCGCTGCGAGCTCGAGCCGCTCGGCGACGAGGCCGCGGTGATCATGCACCCGATGGTCGGTGGCATCCCTCCGGCGCTCGCCTGGCGGCACCTGCACCTCTTCGAGCAGACGTTCCTGTCGTGACGACGTCCGACAGCGCGCTCCTGCTCGGGAGCGATCCGAACGATGTCCCACCGAGAGGGACGCAACGGTCCCCGAAAATATTGACCTACTAACATCGGACTCGACGCACCGGGGGGTTCTGGGCGTCGGACAGTGGAGGCAGACCATGCAGATGGACGACATGATCCTCGTCAGCATCGACGACCACATGATCGAACCGCCGGACCTGTTCGAGCGGCACGTGCCCGCGAAGTGGCGGGACCAGGCGCCGAAGGTCGTGCGCAACGACAACGGCGTCGACGAGTGGCACTTCCAGGGCTCGGCCACGTCGACGCCCTTCGGCATGGCCGCGACCGTCGGTTGGCCGCGTGAGGAGTGGGGCTTCAACCCGGGCGCGTACTCCGAGCTGCGTCCGGGCTGCTTCGACGTGCACCAGCGTGTCCGTGACATGGACGCCAACGGCGTGCTCGCGTCGCTGAACTTCCCGACCATGGCCGGCTTCAGCGCCCGCACCTTCAACGAGGGCGAGGACAAGGACGTCGCCCTCATCATGATGCAGGCCTACAACGACTGGGCGATCGACGAGTGGTGCGCCGCCTACCCGGGCCGGTTCATCCCGTTGGGCATGGTCCCGAACTGGGACCCGTTGCTCGCGGCGGAAGAAGTGCACCGCCTCGCGAAGAAGGGCTGCCGCTCGATCAGCTTCCTCGAGACACCGCACGTGTACGGCCTGCCGAGCTTCATGTCGGGCCACTGGGACCCGATGCTCAAGGCCATCTGCGACACGAACATGGTGCTGTCGCTGCACATCGGCGCCGGCTTCGAGGTCATCCGTCGGCCGGCGGAGGCGCCGGTCGACCACCTGATGGTGCTCGCCACGCAGATCGCCGCGATCACGGCGCAGGACCTGCTCTTCGGCCCGACCCTGCGCACGTTCCCGGAGCTGCGCATCGCACTCTCCGAAGGCGGGATCGGCTGGGTGCCCTTCTACCTCGACCGCATCGATCGTCACTGGACCAACCAGTCCTGGCTGCACGACGGGACCGAGTTCGGCGGCAAGCTGCCCTCCGAGGTCTTCCGTGAGCACTTCCTCGCCTGCTTCATCACCGACCCGTCCGGCCTGCTGCTGCGTGACCGCATCGGCATCGACGTGATCGCCTGGGAGTGCGACTACCCCCACACCGATACGACGTGGCCGGAGTCGCCGGAGTTCACCTGGAAGGAGTTCCAGGATGCCGGCTGCCGCGAGGACGAGATCCACAAGATGACGTGGGAGAACTCCTGCCGCTTCTTCGACTGGGACCCGTTCGCACACACCGCCAAGGAGGACGCGACCGTCGGTGCACTACGCGCCCGGGCCACCGACGTCGACGTGACCCGCATGCCCCGCGCCGAGTGGCGGGAGCGCAACGAGGCCGCCGGCGTCGGGGTCTTCTGAACCCGTTCCGTCGACGTACCAGGTGTCCCATAGCGGCACTTCGGCCACACCTGCACAGCCGCGTTCCGTGGAAGCGGCCGTCGCCCGCCGAGCGGGTCGACTGTCGCGTTTCGCCGATTGGCAGACGGCCCGCTCAGAGGGCGCTCCCGCGGAAGCGCGACCGCCGACGACCACGAGCGGCGGGTGCACTCCCGCGCCGACTTGGAACGAAAGCGGGCGGTCGAACCACTCTCGTTTCGTCGCAACTCGGCTTCAGGACACACCCCGCGGACCGGCACGCGCTGACGCTCGACGCTCCCGCGGAAGCGTCGACTCGGAGTGACGTCGCGCGACCGAGCAGAGGGGGCCGGTTCGACCCGCGGCCTGCTCACCGAACCGACGTACGACCCCAGCATCGCGTGCCCCTCCCGCCGGAACGGTGCCCCAGAACGCCGGCACCGTGTCAGCTGTCGGCTCTGATGTTCAGGCAGGCGTCTTCGTTCCGTACTTGCGCTGCGCTGCCTGCTTCGAGACACCGAGCATGGCGCCGATCTCGGACCAGGACCGGTGGGCGGCTCGGGCCGCCCGCACTGACTCGATGAGCTCGGAGTCGACCTGGTCTCTCTGCTGGGCAAGTTCGGCGATGTGGCGCAGCGAGTCCGTGTCGGCCTGGCGAAGGTCGGCTGGGTCGACGGTGTCGGCCCAGGACTCAAGGGCTGCGGCCCGTTCTGCTCGCCTCTTGGTCATGATGTCCACCATCCCTTCAGAAACTTGGGTCGTGCTGGCATTGCGTGGATCACGGCGATTCCTTGGTCGTCATCGACGACACCGATCTCGAGCGGCTCTGCAGAGGTCGCAGGGCCGATGAACATGGTGACGGCCGGGTCGTCCGTCTCGAACGCTCTCCAATGGGTTCCGCACCGCATGCAGCATGTCGTCGTCGGCGACACCGTGTTTGCGGGCGCTCGCTTCGATGTCCACCGCTTGCGACGCTATCCGCACGACCGCCGAACGTCAACACATGTTGACGGCCGACACCTGCCCTACAACGCGCGGCTCGACCGGGCGCCATCGCTACCGGCGTCAGGGCCGTGTGCGCCTCCGCCGATTGCCCGCAGCGAGGCAGGTGCTGCCGACGGCGAGCAGCGCTGCTCCCAGCGCGAGCATGACGGCGACGTGTCCACCGCCGGTGACCGCCAGCCCCAGCCCTCGCGAGAAGGCGGCCGGCCCCCGCAGCAGCTGTGCATCATCCGGCGCCGAACTCGCCGACTCCGTCGACGACGGCATCGACGTGGAGGTGGCTGTCTCGGTCGCGGTATATGTGTTGACCACCCGCAGGTCCGAGGTCGCGCCGGATTCGACGACCACCGGTTCAGGCACCGCGGTGCTGACCTCGAGGCCGCTGGTCGCCCCCGTGTCGCGCTCGACCACCGAGCACTGCGTCCCTGCGGCGAGCCCGCCGAACGACGACGAGACCTCGCCGGTGGCTCGGGCGGCGACGGTGATCGACGTATCCAGGACGGCGTCCTCGCCGAGGGTGCAGGAGAGGTCCAGTACGACGGCGTCCTGCTTCCCGGCCGCCGCACCGGCGATCACCTTGGTCACCGTCACGGTCCCCGGAGCGAAGGTGTAGGTGTTGGTGAACTCTGCGGAGCTCAGGGCCCCCGGGTTGATCGTGACGGGATCCGGCAGGGTGTAGTCGACGTCCACGGTCTGTGTGGCACCGGTGACCGGCTCCGTGATCGAGCAGGAGGAGCCGGCCGGGATGTTCGGGTAACGCCCGACCACCGCATCGGTGGCCCCCGCAGGGGCCTGGAATATCTCCTGGAGGACAACCAGTTGTGCCACGATGCACGTCACCTCTACCTGGACGTCACCTTGGGTCCCGGCCGCCTCGCCCGAGAAGAACTTCGTGAACAGGATGGTGCCGGGCCTCAGCGAATACGTGTTCGTCACCGTGGCGCTGAGCGCGCCACCTGCCGGGATGGTGACGGTGTCCGGCAGGTCCGTTCCCACAGCCAGCTCCGCCGTCTCACCCGTCGTCGGCTCGGTGACTTCACATGCGCTGTTGGCCGGAATGTCCGTGATCGTGGTCCCGGTGACCCCCGTGGTCCCCGCAGGGATGGTGATGGTCCGGTCCAGGGTTGACGCGCCGCCACGTGTGCAGGTGACCTGCAGGACCACTTCGGCCTGCTGACCGGCAGCGAAACCCGTGATCTCCTTGTTGACGGTCAGGGAGCCCGGACTGAGGGCGTACGTGTTGGTCACTGTGACTTCCACGCCGTCACCCGCCGGAACCGTGACTGTTCCGCCCTCCGGATCCACCACCGTCGTGACGCTCACCTGGGTGTTGGCGCCCGATGCCGTCTCGGTCACCGTGCAGGCGGCACCCGATGCCACCCCCGTGTACTCCGTGGAGGTCGGCTCGGTGGTCCCGGCAGGAACGATGACGGACTCGTCGAGAACGGTGTCGCCGCCGGAGGTGCAGACAACCTGCAGCACCACGTCACCTTGGAGCCCCGCGCCCTCCCCCGCAATGTCCTTGCGGACCGCGATGGTTCCAGGCGTGAACTCGTAGGTGTCGGTGAGGGTGGACTCGGCGCTATCTCCTGCGGGAATGGTCACGGTGCCGCCGCCCGCGACGGTGACACTCACGGCAGTGGACCCGCCGTCCACCGTCTCGGTGACCTCGCAGCTCGCGCCCGACGCGAGGTCCGGGAACTCGAACGGCGCTGGATCGGTGTCTCCCGCGGCCACGGTGACCGTCGTGTCGAGCACCGTCGCCCCGCCCGAAGTGCAGACCACGGAGATCTGGACCTCCCCCTGCGCGCCGGCCGCCTCCCCGGCGATCACCTTTCGAACCACCAGCGTGCCAGGGGTGAAGGCGTAGGTGTCGGTGACGGTCGCCGTCGACGCGCCCGGGACGATGGTCACCGGCCCCGGCAGATCAGCGGTGACCGAGACGCTGGTGCTGGAGCCGTCGGTTGGTTCGGCGATGGTGCACGTGGAGCCGACCGGAATATTGGTGAAGGTCTGGCTGGGCGAACCCGTGGTCCCAGCCGCGACGTCGAAGGTGAACTGGTTGCCCGCACCGCAGTCGATGCTGATGACCACCGCACCTTGACTACCGGCCGCCTCACCAGCGATTGCCTTCGTCACGTTCAAGGAGCCGAACTCGAAGAAGGACGCTTGCGCGGTCGCACCGGAGGTGAGCTGTCGAGTTGCCGCCAGGATCAGCTTCTGGGCCGCGGTCGTCCCGGCGGTCGACCCGTCGTACAGATAGACGTTCCCAGTCGGCACGGTCACGACGGCAGCTGCAGTGATGGCGACAGGGCCGGTTCCGCCGTCATCGCTGCCCACCCACACCTGCGTTCCGCTGGCGACGGGGTTGTTCAGCGGCACTGTTCCGGCGGCGTCGGCAAAGAGGCTGAAGCCATCGTCGACTCCGACCGTGATCTCCGCTCCTGCCTCGGCCTCGACGGTGAAGGGACCTGCTGGTTCATCTATTGCGGACTGGGCCGATGCGGGTGTGATCGAGATGTCGGGTGCAGCAGGCTCGGGTCGCGGCCCTGCAGCGATGGTGGCGTTCACGATCTCGGCCACCAGTGAGTACGCGGGGTCAGTTCGGTTGACGACGAAACCGTCGGTGAAGTACCAGATGGCGGCCTGGACCGCGGCCGCACGCCGGTTGTCGTTCACGCCTGCGGGGAGCGGGGTGGACGGGAAGTAGGAATTCAGGATCGACTCCACATAGCCGATGTTGGGCACGTTGGCTTCGCTCCAGGTGCCATTCACGTAGCCCAGCCCGACCTGGGTCTCTGTCCGAAGGTCGATGCAGTACATCTGCGCCGAGTTGGTCCCGGAGAGGTCCTGTGTATTGATGATGCCGGCAAAGCCCACGTTGTTCGTCTCGTAACCCGCCGGGGTCCTCGTGGGATATGACGTGATGGGCCAGGTCTGTCCCACGGGAGGCAGGGCGCCTCGGACCGATGCGCCAGCACCCAGGGAGGTGATCACGATGTCGGTCGACTGGCGGTAGGTCGGATTCTCCTCCAGGAGGTCCGGCAGATCGGGGTCGGCGGCCGCAGGGCGCGCCAGCGGCAGGAACATGAGCAGGAGCAACGGCAGGAGCACCGTCGCAGCGAGGGTCTTGAGCCTTCGGTGCGGCGACCGACGTCGGCGTTCGGCTGGCGGCTGGTGAGCGCTCATGTACACCTCGGGTGCGATGAATGCGACGTGACCATGTCCGGCTTGAGGGTGGAATGGCGACCCACCCCAGCGGAAACGACCATAACCACGACACGCCCCCAGCGCTAGGGGTCCTCACACTTCAGATCCGGTCGGCGCCGATACCAGAAAGTGGAGGGGTGGCAGGCGCCAGCTGATCGGCGGACAGCACTGTGATGGGGCCTCTGTCCAGGCTCCTCTCACGTCACGTTCGACCGGCCAGCGGAAGCGGAGTCACACCCGGCGGGAGAACCGACCAAGGCATCATCACAGCGGAAGACCAGAGGGGGTCGGTTCGACCCGCGGCCTGCTCACCTGGGGTCGTACGTTGGTTCGTGGTGACCACCAGGCCGACGAGCGTCCTGATGAGGACCGTCAGACGCTGGTGGCGAGGTAGGCATCCTCGATGCGATCGAGCTGGCCAGCGACCTCGTCCCGCGTTCCCGACAGCACGATCTGGCCCCGCTCCATCACGTAGACACGATCGGCGATCGTCAGTGCCTTGCGCACGTGCTGCTCGACGAGCAGCACACCGACGCCCTTGGAGTCCGCGGCGTCCCGCACCGCCTCGAGCAGGTTCGCCACCACCAGCGGCGCGAGGCCGAGCGACAGCTCGTCGGCCAGGAGCACCTTGGGGTTGCGCCCGAGCGCCCTCGCCAGCGCCAACATCTGCTGCTCACCGCCGGAGCAGAGCCCCGCTCGTCGACCCATGAGCCGCTCGAGCTGCGGGAAGTTCTCGAACGCCGCCGCCGGAGTGACGCGGGCCAGCTTCAGGTTCTCGCCGACGGACATGTCCATGATCACCGAGCGCTCCTCGGTGAGGAACCCGAGTCCTTGGCGACAGCGGACGTGCATCGGCGACGTGGTGGGTGTGCCGAGGAACTTCACCTCACCCGCCAACGGCGTCAGCTCTCCCGCCAGACTGAGCAACGTCGTGGTCTTGCCCGCGCCGTTCGCGCCGAGCAGCGCGACGACCTCCCCCGCGTCGACCCGCAGATCGACGTCCCGGACGACGGCCATCTTGCCGTACCCGACCGACAGCCCGGCCGCTTCGATCAGCGTCTCGCTCATGAGCTCACCACCTCGGAGTCGGCGCGGTCCGAGGGGTCGGCCTGCTCGGTGACGTCCGCGCCGGTCCCGGTGTCGTCCTCGGAGTGCCCGAGGTACGCGTCGCGCACCGCGTCGCTGCGGCGGATCTCGTCGGGTGTGCCGGATGCGATCACGCTGCCGAAGTCGATCACCACGATGCGGTCACAGGTCGACATCACCAGGGGCACGTCGTGCTCGACGAGCAGGACGCCCATGTTCCGTTCATCGGCGAGCCGGCGGATGAGCTGCGCCAGCTCGGCACTCTCGTTCTCGTCGAGTCCTGCAGCAGGTTCGTCGAGCATCGCCACCGAGGGGCCCGACGCCACCGTCCGGGCGATGCCCACCAGGCGGCGCCGCCCGTAGGGCAGCTCCTCTGGCGTCTTGTCGAGGTCAGCCTCGAGGTCGAAGCCGTGGATCGCGGCGAGCGCGGTGGTCGACAGCTCGTGACGTCCGGGCCAGATCAGATCGGTGAGCCACGACAGGCGCGACGCGTCGGAGTCGCTGCCCGCCCGCAGGTTCTCCTCGACGCTCACGTCATCGAAGAGCTCGAGCGACTGGAACGACCGTCGCAGCCCGCGACGGGCTCGCTTGGTGGGGCTCAGGCCGTCGATGCGGTGGTCGTCGAGTTGGATGGTGCCCTCGCTCGGCACGAAGCCGGTGACCGCGTCGATCAGCGTGGTCTTGCCGGCGCCGTTCGGGCCGATCAGTCCGACGACCTCGCCGGGTCGGACCTCGAGCGAGACGTCGTGCACCGCGACCACCGAGCCGAATCGCACGGTGAGACCGGAGATCGACAGCGTCGCGCCAGCCACCGGCTCGACCTCGGGGACAGGCAGCGGCGGGCGTTCGGGGCGTCGAGCGACGAGTCGGAGCTTCTCCCACATGCCGCGGGGATGGGCCAGCACGTCCGCGACGCCGTTCTGGTGGACGATCAGGATCACGAAGACGAGCAACGACCCGAGGATGAGATCCCACTGCTCGCCGAGGCCGATCCAGTCCTCGATCATCCGCGTGCCGAGACCACCGATGGCGTTGATCCCGGCGAACACGGCGCCGACCACGAATCCGAGACCACCGATCACGGCGTAGCCCAGGCTGTTGATCGACGAGAAGACGTTGAAGTCGGTGTAGGTGACGACCTGGCCCCTGAAGCCGACCAGGATGCCGGCGACGGCTGCCAGCCCGGCCGACACGGCGAACGCGTACAGCTTCACACCGAACACCGAGATGCCGAGCGACGACGCCGCTCGTTCGTTGGTCCGCACTGCGATGAGACGGTGGCCGGTGCGCGACCGACGGAGATTGGCCACCAGCAGCGAGAGCAGCACGAAGCACACCAGGCTCACCGCCGCCCAGGCGTGGGGGTGGTTGAACGCGTCGACCTGCAGCCCGAACAGCTCGATCGCGCCGATGCGGGTACCGCCGTCGAGCGGATCGCCCAGGTAGTTCGGATTGGCGAACACCACCTCGGAGACGAGGAAGCCGAGACCGAGCGTGACCACCGCCAGGTTCACGCCCCGCGTCCGCAGCGCGGGCACCGCGACGATGAGCCCGACGGGGATGGCGAGGGCCACACCTGCGACGATGGCCAGCTCGGCCGGCAGACCTGCCCGCACGAAGCGGCCGGCGATCAACGCACCGATCCCTGCCAGCGCCCACTGCGCCAGCGAGATCTGCCCGGCGTAGCCCGTCAGGACCACGATGGAGAGCACCATGACCCCGGTCGCCAGCGAGATGTAGGTGGCCTGGGCCCACGAAGCGTCCATCACCCCGAACAGCAGCACCGCCACCGCGGCCGCTCCGAGCAACACACCACGGACGTTGATCTGACCGGTACCGAGCTTGGGGAGGCGCGCCGCGACGTGCGAGCGCAGCGGAAGACCGCGTCCGCGGACCACCACGACCACGAAGATCACGAGGAACGCCGGCAGTCGATTCAGCCCGGTGATCACGTCCTGGCCGAGCAGGTCGGTCAGGTCGCCGCCGTACAGCGTGGCCATGGACTCGCCGACACCGATGATCAGTCCGCCGAGGAGCGTCAAGGGGAACGACTGGAAGCCGCCGAGCAGCGCTGCTCCCAGACCCGCGACGGTCACGACGATGGTGAAGGTCACCGCCGACAACCCCGTCAGCGGCGCGGCGAGCACCGCGGCGAGTCCGCCGAGCACGCCGCCCATGGTCCAGGTGAGACCGGCCAGGAATCCGGGCGACCACCCGAGCGTCTGCACCGCCCGCTCGTTCTGCGCACTCGCGCTGATGGCCAGACCGACCCGTGTGTAGCGCGTCCAGGCCCACAGCCCGAAGGTGATCAGGAGTGTGATGGCGACGAGGTAGATCCGCGCCTCCTGGAGCACGAAGTCGCCGACTCGGAACACGTCATCGGGCAGGTAGGCGTCCACCGGCCGGTTCGCCGCGCCCCAGCGCTTCAGGACGATCGCCTGGAGCAGCCCCAGCAGGCCGATCGTCGCGATGACCCGGATGATCGGCGCGGCCTTGCGCAACGCGCGCAGCACGGTCGCCTGGAACGCGAACGAGACAGCTCCACCGGCGACGACCGCAACGACGATCGCGGGGAACGCCGCCCACCCGCGATCGTCGACGAACTCGACGAACGCGATGTAGGCGGCGAAGGTCCCGATCGCACCCTGCGCGAAGTTGACCAGACCCGACCCGCGGTAGATCAGGACCGCGCCCTGGGCGAACAGGGCATAGGTCGCTCCGGCGCCGAGGCCGATGATGAGGAACTGGACGAAGGCCTGCACTGCTCAGAACCGTGCCGATGCTGGGCGACAGCGCCTCAGCACGAATCCGCCGGGGCGCCGAACGGCGAGCCGCACAACACCTCGTCGAAGCTGAGCTCGCTCGCCTCGACGAAGTTGCCGTCGAACTCGCCCTCGGCATCGGGGTCCCAGTTGTAGGTCGCCCACCGGTCGATGCCGGCACGAGAGAACAGGCCGGGATGGCTCGCGTTCGGGGTCCAGTTCTCGCCACCGAACATGTCGAGCATCGGCACGTCCGTCGCGGAGTCGAGCATGGAGCGGATGCCGTCGCTGGTGAACTCGGTCATGTCGGCGTCTCGGATCATCTTCAGCAGCGCATAGAGCCCGATCCACGACCGCACGGGGCTGGCCTTCAGGTTGACCGCTTCGAGGCTCTCCTCGCCGGAGGCGGCCAGGTCGGCGCGCATGGCGTCATAGACGGGCAGGTCGGTCGTCGGCGGAGCGAAGGACCAGGCGAAGACCATCTGCTCGGCGTAGTCGCCGAGCTCGGCGATGTTGTTGTGGGAGAAGGTTCCGAGGCTCGAGCCGAGCGTCAGGTCGCTGCCCAGCTGCTCGCCGGCCTTCACGATCTGCACGGCTTCCTGCTCACCGACCGCGAGGGTCGCACCCGTGGCGCCGGACTCCTGGGCACTGAGGATGAACTGGCTGAAGTCGGTGGTGCCGGCGGGCACGGGGATGTCCTCGGTGAAGGTCGCCTCACCCTCGTAGATGTCCTCGAGGATCCCGATGAGGGCCGATGCCTCGGCCTGACCGACCCGGATCGCAGCGATCTCGGTCTTGCCGGCGTCGATGAGGGCCTGCGGCAGGAGGAAGGTCACTCCGGTGCCGGAAGCATCGATGGGGTACGAGTTGGGGTCGTTCCAGTCCTGCGGGGCCACGTTGCCGGCCATGCGGGGGATGCCCGCCGCCGCCATCGCCTCGGCGACGTCGCCCTGGGCCGCGAGGCCCTGGTCGTTCACCGTCACGACGACGCCGGCATCGGCGATCGTCCGGACGCAGCCGACCGCCGCCTCGGGGTTGGCCTTGTCGTCGCAGGTGGTGACCTCGATGCAGGAGCCGTTCGCCCCGCCGCGGGCGTTGAACGCCGTGGCGGACGCCTCGAGTGCGAGTGCCTGGTCCTCGAGCGAGATGACCGGTGACTCGAAAGTCGTCATCAGGCCGATCTGGAGCGGCTCGGCGGCCTCGTCGCACGGGCCGTCGTCCCACAGGCCGATCGCCTCGTAGTCGATGTCGACCGGCGCGGGATCGTCGCCCGAGCCCGACCCGGAGCCGTTCTCGCCCCCGCCTTCGTCGCTGCTGCACGCCGCGGCGACCATGGTCACCGACAGCACCACGATCAGCAGTCTGCCGAACGTCTTCCACATGGTTGGTTCCCCCTGGGTCCTTCGATCCGTGAAACGCCTCGGAGCATGTCCCCTTGCCCCGAGAGGCACTGTAGAGCACCGCCGAGTTAAACAGGTCAATATTTCGGACTTCTTTGTCATGTCGTGTCCCGTTCGTCCGGATACCGGCTCTCCGCGGGGGCCGTCCCGGCCCGGGCCAGGACGTTCTGCGCCAACCGCATGTGCGCCGCGTCGACCAGCCGACCGTCGCGTCCGATCGCCCCCACGCCGGTCGCCTCGGATGCCCGGTAGTCCTCGATCGCCGCGGTCGCCGCGGCGATCTCGTCGGCGGTCGGGGCGAAGACGTCGTGCGCGATCGGCACCTGGCCCGGGTGGATGGCCCACTTGCCGTCGAAGCCCAGCAGGCTCGCCTGCTCGGCACTTCGGCGGTAGCCCTCGGCGTCCTTGTACGCGGGGTACGGCGCGTCGATCGCGTGGATGCCCGCAGCACGCGCCGCGGTCAGGACCTGCACCCTGGCGAAGTGCCAGAAGTCCCCGGGGTAGTCGCCGAGCGGATCGAAGTTGCCGTCGACCCGCGCCTGCTGCGAGGCCGACAGGTCGCCCGCGCCGAAGATGATCGCCTCGAGCCGTGGACTCGACCGTGCGATCGCGACCGCCTCGGCCAGGCCCGCCGACTCCTCGATCAGGACCTCGAGCCCGATGGGTCGCGACAGCCGCAGCTTCGCCTCGAGCTGGGTCAGCAGCACGTCGACCCACCAGACGTCGCGGGCGCGCCGCGCCTTGGGGACGATGAGCACGTCGAGGTGCTCCCCTGCCCCGGTGACCAACTCGATCACGTCGTCGTGGCACCAGGTGGTGTCGAGACCGTTGATCCGCACGGCCCTCGTCGTGGCGCCCCAGTCGAGCTCACGGAGCGCCGCGACGGCGGTCGACCGAGCCGACTCCTTGGCCGAGGGTGCGCACGCATCCTCGAGATCGAGGAACACCAGGTCGGCACCGGAGCGCGCCGCCTTCTCGCACATCGCCTCGCTGCTCGCGGGTGTGGCGAGCTCGGCCCTTCGGCGTCGCAGTGGTCTCATCGTCGTGCTCCTCAATCGTCGCGGCGGTCCGCCCAGTGGCCTCGATCGGGCCAGGTCGTCTCCTCGGTGCTGCTCAGATGACACCCCGGTCGGCGAGCGCCGTGCGCTCGCTGCTGCGCACTCCGAGCAGGTCGCCGTACACCTCGTCGTTGTCGGCACCGAGCTCGGGACCGAGGCGGCCCACCACCGCAGGTGTCGCGCTGCAGCCGCGCGACCGGCCCCTGCACCCTGACCTGTCCCAGATGTGGATCCTCGATCTGCACGAACGTGCCCCTCGCCCGCAGATGTGCGTCGTCGAGCAGCTGTCGACCGTCGTACACCGGAGCCGCCGCCACGTCGGCAGCGAGGAACACCGCCATGGCCGCATCGAGGGTGTGCGCACGGACCCAGTCGGCGACCACCCGATCGATCTCGCCGGCGCGGCCGTGTCGCCGGAGCGGGTCCGCGATCTCGGGGTCGGTCGCCAGGTCGTCCCGCCCGATCGAGCGGAACAGCCGGGAGGCGACGCTGGGCGACGCGCTCGAGATCGCGAGCCACCGGTCATCGGCGGTCAGGTAGGCGTTGCGCGGCGCACTCGCGTCGAGGCGGTTGCCCACCCGCTGGGGAACGACGTCGAGCTGGTCGACCGACAGGGTGTTCCACTCCATCAGTCGGGCGAGCGGTTCGATCAGGTTCACGTCGACGAGCTGGCCCTGACCGCCCGTTGCGTCACCACGGGCGGCACCGATGTCGCGGTGGTACAGCGCCGCCATCACGGCGAGCGCCGCAGCCATCGACGCCACCCCGTCGGCCAGCATGAACGGCGGCAACGTCGGGGGTCCGTCGGGCTGACCGGTCAGGTGGGCGAACCCGCTCATCGCCTCGGCCAGGGTCCCGTAGCCCGGCCGATCCGCCGCCGGTCCACCGCCGCCGTACCCCGTCACGTGGCACATCACGACGCTCGGGTGCGCCGCGTGCACGGACTCCCAGTCGATGCCCCAACGGCGCAGCGCACTCGGACGGTTACCGACCACGAGCACGTCGCTCAACGCGACGAGTCGTTGGAACAGCGCCTGTCCTTCGGGCACCCGCAGGTCGAGCGTGACGCAGCGCTTGTTGCGCGACACGCTCTTCCACATCAGGCCGATGTCGCCCTTGCGCACACCCCAGGTGCGCATCGGATCACCGGTGCCCGGTGGCTCCACCTTGATCACCTCGGCGCCGTACTCCCCGAGTTGCGTGCCCACCATCGGGCCCGCAGCGAGCGTCGCCGCCTCGATCACCCGGATGCCGGTCAGCGGGAGCGTCGTCGGGGGCGGCGGCACCACGAGCCGCTCAGTTCTGTGCGGTCGCCGGGCTGGCGACGTCGGGGCGTTCCAGCCCGAGGTTGTCCCGCAGCGTGGTGCCCTCGTAGCGCTCGCGGAACAACCCGCGGCGTTGCAGCTCGGGAACGACCATGCGCACGACGTCCTCGTAGGCGCCGGGTGTGTGCGTCGCGGCGATGACGAAGCCGTCGCAGGCGTCGGTGGTGAACCACTCCTCCATCTGCTCGGCCACCTCGGTGCCGGTGCCGACGAAGCGTGGACCCTGCAGGAGGGTGGCGCGGTGACCGGCCAGGTCGCCCAGGGTCACTCGCTCGCCGATGTGTTGGCGGAGGTTCTGCACGAGCCCCCTGATGCCGTTCACCGACTCGACGAGCTCGTCGGTGATCTCGGTGTCGAGGTCGAGCGACGAGAAGTCGTGGTTCATCAGCTCGGACAGCAACGTCAGCGACGCCCTCGGATCGACCAGGTCGTTGAGGAAGAGCTCCTCGCGCTCTTCGGCATGGGCCCGTGACTCGCCGACCACCGTGTAGGCCATCGGCAGCATCTTCACGGAGTCGGGGTCACGGCCGAGCTCGGCGATGCGATCCTTCTGGTCCTTGTAGTGATTGCGGGCGATCTCGACATCTGGATCGCCGGTGAAGATCAGCTCGGCCCACTTGGCCGCGAAGTCCCGACCGCGACCAGAGGACCCTGCCTGCAGCAGGACCGGTCGCCCCTGGGGTGAGCGCGGCACGGTCAGCGGTCCTCGCACGTCGAACCACTCGCCGTGGTGATCGAGCTCGCGGACCTTGTCGGGATCGGCGAAGGTGCCACCGACGCGGTCGAGCACCAGTGCGTCGTCGTCCCAGGTGTCCCACAGGCCGGTGGTTGCCTCGAGGAACTCGTCTGCTCGGTCGTAGCGCGCGTTGTGATCGAGGATCGTGTCGACCCCGAAGTTCTGGGCCTCGCCGTCGTTGACCGAGGTGACGACGTTCCAGGCGGCACGGCCGCCGCTCAGGTGGTCGAGCGTCGCGAAGGTCCTGGCGACGTGGAACGGCGAGAAGTAGGTGGTCGAGTACGTGGCACCGAGACCGATGTGCTCCGTCGCGCCTGCGATCAGACCGAGGATGACGCTCAGGTCGAGCTTCACCGGACGAGCACCGAGGCGCACCGCGTCCGCCACCGAGCCGCCGTGGATGCCGGGCATGGCCAGCCGGTCGTCGAAGAACATCATGTCGAAGCAGCCCTCTTCGAGGGTGCGCCCGAGCTTCTTGTAGTAGCGCTGGTCGAGGAAGCCGTGCTCGGTGGCGGGGTGACGCCACGAACCCGAGTAGACGGTGACGTTGCCGGCCTGCATGAAGCCGACCAGCGACATCGTGCTCCGGGCTGTGCCGCTCCGGTCGGTCATTGTCGCTCCCCTCCGTCGGCCGCGACCGCTGCGTCAGGCGCAGGGGGGCGAGAACGACGTTTCCGTCCTGGTAGAAGGACCGTAGCAGCAGCGAGCAGCACGGCGCACGAACTTGTTCGCGCTCCAGCGTTCCAGCGCTGTCGTGCCGTGTTCTGATGCGCGATCGACCACGTCGGCCGCGGAAACCGTGTTCTCGACAGCGTGGGTCGGACGCCGGGGCACGATCGGCGCCGGTGCCGGCTGAACGCCGCCCCGTCCGGGCGTCCGGGCGTCCGTCGCGTCGACGCGTTCGAGCAGCCTCAGCCGGCGAGGCCGTCGAGCAGCAGGCTCCAGAGTCCCTCGGCCGAGGGCTCGGGTGCGCCGATCGGCGAGGCCGAGATGGTGTCGGCGAAGGTGTTGAACATGACCGCCTGCAGGACCACGCCGGTGATCCGACGGTGGTCGAGCCCGGTGCGGATCGCGCCCGCCGCGGCAGCGTCGTCGAGCAGCCCTTCGTAGATGGTCACCAGCGGCGAGAACGCACGGGCGGCTTCGGCGGGATGGCGGGTGAGCAGCTGCTGGGCGAAGTCGGCCATGACCGACGCGGCGTTCGCCGAGTCGTCCTTGCCCGGTCGACTCGGACGGCACATCCGGTAGTACTCGCCGGTGAAGACGTGCAGTCGCTCCAGGGGATCGGAGAGCGGCTCGATCTGCGCGAGGGCCTGCTCGGCGGAGCTGCGCACGGATTCCTCGAAGAGGGCGAGCAGCAGCTCGTGCTTGCCGGCGAAGTACTGGTAGAAGCTCCGCAGCGACTGCCCCGACCGCTCGACCACCTCTTGCACGGTGAACTCACGCTCGGGCGAGTTGCGCATGAGCTCCATGGCAGCGTCGAGGAAGCGCTGGACGCGCTGCTCGGCGCGCAGCCGCGCAGGGTCGAGCGACCGGGCGACGGCCATCTCCCGCAGGGTGGTCGCATCCGTCGAGCTGTCGTTGGCCATGGCGACAAGGCTACCCACGCCCGCCGAGAGCGCTGTTCTCATCGCGCGGGAGCGTCGTGGTCCTGGGTCACATGGTGATGATCCGGGCCCTGGGTCAGACGGCCGGTTCGACCACCACGTCGATCACCGCGGCGCCGCTGTCGGGCACACGGGCCTGTCGCCACACCTCGATGGGGAACGACACGTTGACCAGCGAGTAGCAGAGCCACAGCAGTCGCTCGGCGTCGGCGGGCAGGGCGTCCAGACCGAACTGGTCGCAGTGGGTGATCGCGTCCTCGAGCCGCGGGAACGCCACGTCGTAGAACGCCTGGAGCTCATCCATCGAGCTGCCCAGTCGACGGTCGTAGCGCTCGGCCTCGGTCCGCAGCGCCCAGTCGGCGAACGGCTCCAGGTCGGCGAACTCGGGTGGGAAGCTCGACATGCTCTTCCTCGTGTGTCGGTTGCTCCGGTCACGGCTCGTCCTACGACGCGGCCGAGATGCGCACGGGACTCGCGCCGCCCCGGCGGTCCTCGAAGTCGGCGACGTGGTCGCGTGCCGTCTTGTGGAGATGGCGGAGCAGGATCTCCTGGTCGTTGAGCGGGAACTGCGTCACCGCACCCGACTCCAACATGGTCTGCGTCGCCTCGAGGGTGTTGCCGTCCTGGAGCGCGTACTCCTTGAACGTGACCGCGGCGAGCTCCTGTGCGAGCCGCTCACGGGTCGACGTCGGCGGCACGAAGTACAGCGTGCCCTCGAAGATGTGCGTGTTGTGGGACGTCGGCCAGTAGTGGTACGTGAGGTACCAGTTGGGCGCCCACACCAGCAGCATGAAGTTCGGGAAGAACACGAAGCTGTCGATGCCCCACGACGGGCTGCGAGCCGGGTTGAGCCCGGGCGGCAGGTCATCGATGCCGATGTCGGGACGGTCCCACGGTCCGAAGAGGCCGCTGCGCAGCACCCGCTCGATCGGCTTGACCATGCTCGGGTCCTTCGGCGGTGCCATGCCGCCCCAGGACGAGACCATGCCGTGAGGGCCGTCGATGTCGTACGCCAAGGCCTCGAAGCCGTAGCCGGCGAGCTTGCGCGACTCGTCCGCGACGGCCTGCTTCGCGTGCAGGACCGGTGCGTGGTAGAACTCCGCGAACGCGTCGATGAAGAGCTTCCAGTTGCTGCCCACCTCGGCGCGGTACTTGTGGACCTGGGTCATCCGCTCGAACGGGTAGCCGACCAGACCGGCGCCCATGTCGCCCAGGTACTCGGACGCCGACGTGGTGTTGTCGGGGTCGAGGTTCACGAACACGAACCCCTCCCACACCTCGCACTGCACGGGTACCAACCCGTAGTCGGCCTTGTCGAAGTCGAAGAACTCCTCCTCCTGCTGGACGAAGGTGAGGTCGCCGTCGGTGCCGTAGCGCCATCCGTGGTACTTGCAGGTGAACTGGCGGCAGGTCCCCTCGGTCTCTTCGCGGGGGAAGTCGTTCCACACCAGCTTGTTGCCGCGATGGCGACAGATGTTGTGGAACGCCCGCACCTCGCCGTCGGCGCCTCGGACGATCACGACCGAGGTGCGAGCGGCGTCGATCTCACGGGTGAAGTAGCTGCCGTTCCGGGGCAGCTGCTCGGCCCGACCGACGTTCAACCACGTGCGCCGGAAGATCGCGTCGCGCTCGAGCTCGTAGTGCTCCGGAGAGATCGAGTCCTCGTACGAGACCGGGGCCGTTCCGAGCTCGGGGTAGTGCTGGGTCCAGCTCCCCTCGGCGGGCTTCGGGAAGTGTGCCATGTGCATCGCTCCTGTGGCGGTGAAGGGCAGATCGTCGTGCGCTGCGCACGATAGCAGAAGTTCCGCCTCAGGAGAATCCCATTTCCGCGATCGCTCGCACCGGCGTCTCCCGCCGACGCCGGGCGCCCCGGCCGCGCAGTCCTCAGCGGTTCAGACGGGCGGCCGCAGGTCCTCGTCGAGCTCCATGTCGACGGATCGGATGAACATCGCGAGCGTGTCGTAGGCCCCGACGGTGAAGATCACGTCCATCAGCTGCTGCGCGTCGAGGTGCTCGGACAGCGTCGTCCAGGTCGCCTCGGCGATCGCGGCCGACGAGATGAGCTCGTCGACGGCGTGCAGCAGCGCAGCGTCGAGCGCCTCCCAACCGGGCGCGTCGGGGCCCTCGGCACAGCGAGCGACGTCATCGGGCTCGACACCCACGTCGCCGGCGATCACCACGTGCTGGGCCCACTCGTACGCGCAGTCACGCACGGCGGCGACCCGCAGGATCAGCAGCTCCCGCTGTCGCTGCGACAGCGTCGTGCCGAACTGCACCTGACCGTTGAACGTGTGGTACGCCGTCGTCAGCGCAGGGTGGTGCGCGAGCGTGCCGAGCACGTGCAGGCCCTTCGGCCGGTCGTCGCGCCGTTCGGGGAACGGGTGTCTCGGTGCGGCGGGATGCAACGCGGCGAGCGCGTCACGCATGCTCGGCGGCCAGTCCGCAGGTGGGATCGGTTCCAGTCGTGCCATGGTCAGCCCATCTCGTCGAGTGCGCCGTCGCGGAGGCGGTTCCGGAGCACGAACTTCTGCACCTTGCCCGACGGTGTCCGCGGGAGCTCGGCCACGACGTGGATCGATTCGGGCCACTTCTGCCGGGCGAGGCCCGCGCTGTCGAGGTGCTGGCGCATCTGCTCCAGCGACGGCGCACCCTGACCCGGACGCAGCAGGAGCACTGCGGCCGCTCGTTCACCGAAGCGATCGTCGGGTCTCGCGACGACGCTGACCTCGGCGACTCCGTCGAGCGTGGCCACCAGCTCCTCGACCTCTCGAGCGCTGATGTTCTCTCCGCCGCGGATGATCACGTCCGAGACTCGATCGGTGATCGTGAGGAAGCCGTCGTCGTCGAGCACGCCGATGTCGCCCGTGTGGTACCAGCCGTCCTCGTCGACCGCCTGGGCGGTCAGCTCGGGGTCGGTGTAGCCGATGAACAGGTCCGGGCCGCGGCTCAGGATCTGTCCGTCGTCGTCGAGACGCAGCTCCACCGCCGGTAGGGCGTGTCCGTCGGTGCGTAGCCGCTTGTCCTCGGGCTCGTCGATGGTGCACCCGGTGATCGAGGGGTGCTCGGTGCTGCCGTACGAGCGGAACACCGCGATGCCCAGGTCCCGTGCCGCGCTCCGTGACCGCCTCGGGCACCGGCGACCCGCCCAAGCCCGCGAACGGCATGAGACGCAGGTGCTCCTCGGTGAAGTCCGGGTGGTCGAGCAGGCTGGTGAGGAAGTAGGTCGAACCGCCGGTCATGCCGAGCTGGCGGTCGAGCATCAGGCGAAGGACGGCTTCGGGGTCCCAGGCGTCGACGAGGTTCACCGGACGCCAGCGCAGCAGCGGCACGATCAGCGCGTTCAGCATGCCGATGAAGTGGCCGACCGGCGCGGCGGTGATCTGCGCCGGGCCGCCGACGGGGAACATCCAGTCGAGCTGACGCGCCTCGAAGCCGAGCGTGTCGTGGGAGTGCACGACGCCCTTCGGGTCTCGGGTCGTGCCGGAGGTGAAGCCGATGAGTGCCGGTTCCGACGGATCGACCTCGGCGGGTCCATCGATCGGCCCTCCGATCGACGTGGCGTCGAGCAGGTCCGCGAAGCGGATCGCGGAGCCCGGCAACGCCGAGGAGGGTTCGTCGCCGACGACGACCCACGTGGGTACCTGGTGACGGACCACCAGCTCGCCGTACAGCGAGAGGTGGTCGACGTGCCCGAAGCTCGTGGCCGACACCACCGCGGCGGGGCGCGTCACCGAGAGGATGTGGTCGACCTCCTTCGCGCCGTAGAAGTGCACGACCGGCACCACCACCGCACCCAGGTAGATCGCCGCCCAGAAGGCGATGCCGGCCTCGGCCCAGTTCGGCAACTGCACCACCACCACGTCGCCGGGGCCGACGCCACGGGCGCGCAGCGACGCGGCGAAGGATCGGGCGGCCCTGTCGATGTCGCCGAACGTGCCGGCCCATGGTCGCACCGCGGAGTGCACGTTGAAGTCGACCTCGGCCATGGACCCGAGTCCGTCGGCCACGACCTGGCCGAGCGAACGCCCCTGCCAGTGACCCTCGGCCCGGTAGCGCTCGGCCAGCTCGTCGGGGACCCGACGCAGACCCCACCCGCGATCGTCGTGCTGTGCCACGTTCGACTGCGCCACCACAGTGCCCCTCCTCGATGTCACCGGTCGACGCACGGACCCCCTGTCCGGCGCCCGGATCGACGCCGAGGCTAGTGCCCGGGACCGTCCACGCCAATGGCATTGCCCGCTTGCGAGAACGCCATTATCGTCCGCTGCGTGGCTGCCACTCCCCCTGCCCCGGAACCCCGGACCACCCCGGAGCGCCAGCCGCGGGACCACGGCTTCCACCGCGTGTCGGTCGCCCGAGTGGTCGAGGAGACCGTCGACTCCCGGTCGTTCGTGCTCGACGTGCCCGAGTCGCTCCGGACGAGGTTCACCTACCGGGCCGGCCAGTTCTGCACGTTCCGTGTGGTCGTCGACGGGGTCGCGCGGATGCGCTGCTACTCGATGTCATCCGCGCCCGAGGGCGACGAACCGCTGACCGTCACCGTGAAGCGCGTGCCCGGCGGGATCGTCTCCAACTGGCTGATCGACCACGTCGCGGCGGGCGACGCGGTCGAGGTCACTCCGCCCGCAGGGGTCTACGTGCTGACCGGGGCGACCGGGCCACTCGTCGCGTTCGCCGCGGGCAGTGGGATCACGCCGATCATCTCGCTCGTGCGTTCGGCCCTGACGACCACCGATCGTGACGTGCACGTCGTGTACGCCAACCGTGATCCGGCGTCGACCATCTTCCGCGACGAGCTCGACCGGCTCGAGGCGGGATCGGGTGGGCGGCTGCGGGTCCTGCACCGCTGGGACGTCGATCACGGGTTCCTCGATGCCGCGACGGTGGAGGAACTGCTCGACGAGGTCGGTGGCCGTGCCCTCGGGGCGAGCGGCCTCGCCGAGGCCGAGGTCTACGTGTGCGGACCGACCCCGTTCATGGACCTGGTGGAGTCCGCGGTCCTGGGGAGCGGGATCGACCCGACCCGCCTGCACATCGAGCGGTTCAGTCCCGCCGGCGGCGCGGGGGACCCAGCGTCCGACGACCCAGCCTCTGGCGAAGCGACCGCCGACGAAGCGACCGCTCAGGGCGACAGCCGCACGGTCGTGATCGAGATCGACGGCCGCTCCGGCAGCGCCGAGCACCGTCCGGGAACGACCGTGCTGCAGACGGCGCGCCAGCTCGGTCTCGACCCGCCGTACTCGTGCGAATCGGGCAGCTGTGCCACCTGCATGGCGAAGCTGGTCGAGGGCACCGTGACCATGCACGTGAACGACGCACTGACCGACGCCGAGGTCGACGAGGGGTGGGTGCTGACGTGCCAGTCGGTCCCTACCTCGTCGACCGTGCACGTCGTCTACGGATTCGACTGATCTCAGGAGCCATCGTGACCGCACCACCGACCACCCAGGACGCGATCGACGTCATCGAGCTCACCCAGACCCTGGCGCGCTACGCCGTGGGCATGACCAAGGGCGACGTCGACGCCGTGGTCGACACCTTCACGCCGGACGGCACCTACAGCGCCTTCGGCGACACCTATGCCCTGGCCGACTTCCCCACCCTGGTCGCCGCTGCACCGTCGGGGCTGTTCATGGTCGGACCGCCCGCGCTCACGCTCCGGGGCGACGAGGGCACCGGCGAGCAGCCGCTGTGCTTCGTGGACCAGACGAGCCACGACATGCGCATCGGGTGGTACACCGACACCTATCGACGCACCGACGAGGGGTGGCGCATCCGGACCCGGTCGATGACCTTCCTGCGCCGCAGCGGCGTGCGCGACAGCGGACGTCCGCACGACCCGACGCGACCCGCCCCGAGCGCCTGATGCAGCTCGACGAGTTCCGCACCTCGCTCGACGCCTGGCTCGACGAGCACGAGTCAGCGCTGGCCGGGTCACCGGCGTCGTCCACGACGATGGACGGGGAGATGGCACAGCTGTCCACGGTCAAGCGGCTGCTCTTCGACGCCGGTTGGATGCGCTGGGGGTGGCCCGAAGAGGTCGGCGGTCTCGGTGGCTCTCCCCTGCTGCGGGCACGTCTCGGGGAAGCGCTGACCTCACGGGGACTCGTCGAACCGGGGATCTACTCGATGACCGAGGTGTTGGCGCCGACGATGATCGACTACGCCTCGCCGGAGCTGGCACGGGAGATGGTGCCTCGGCTGCTGCGCGGCGACGAGACGTGGTGCCAGGGCTTCTCCGAGCCCGGCACCGGATCGAACCTGGCGGCCCTCACCTGCCGAGCGACCCGGCTCGAGCGTGACGACGACGTGGTGTGGCGCGTCGACGGGCAGAAGGTCTGGACGAGCCTGGCGCAGTACGCCCAGCGGTGCGTGCTCCTGGTCCGCACCGGCACCGTCGACGACGCTCATCGCGGCATCACCGCGCTCTTCGTCGACATGGACACCCCCGGCATCACCGTGCGACCGATCGAGACGATGCACGGACGTCCCGAGTTCAGCGAGGTGTTCTTCGACGGCGTCGAGGTGCCCGACGACCGACGCCTCGGCGAACCCGGGCAGGGTTGGGCCGTCGCGATGGACCTGCTGCCGTTCGAACGCAGCACCGCGCTGTGGCACCGCGGAGCGTTCCTGCAGCGTCGGCTCGAGGACCTGGTCGACGATGCTCGACTCGGCGATCGACCCGACGGCCTGCGAGCCGACGAGGTTGGCCGTGCGATCGTCGACCTGTTCGCGCTGCGTTCTCGGTCCCGCGCCACGCTGCGTCGCCTCGACGCCGGAGGGCGATTGGGCGCCGAGACGTCGATCGACAAGATCATGCTGGCCACCTGTGAGCAGCAGGTGTTCGACCTGGCCGCCGATGCGCTCGCCGAGGGCATCGCCGTCGGTGACGACCCTGCCGCCGAGCACTGGCGAGCCGAGTACCTGTACTCCCGTGCCGCCACGATCTACGGCGGCAGCGCCGAGATCCAGCGCAACATCGTCGCCCGCCGACTGCTCGACCTGGGGGCCGACCGATGAGCGACACGACCGCCCGAGCGCTCGACGACCACACCGGTTCTGGCGCACTCGGTTCTGGCGCACTCGATGCTGGCGCACTCGATCCTGGCGAGCTCGACATCCTGGCGACCGCGCTGCGGCGTGCCGCGACGACGTCCACCGGCGAGGCACTCGACCGCGCACTCGGCGAGATCGGTTGGATCGACGCCGTCCCGTTGGCGCCGCGAGGCACGGTCTCGTCGCTGTTCGAGGCACAGGGCGCAGCGGGGTCGACCTCGGGCGCGCTCGGACTGCTGCTGCGGTCGTCACTCGGCCTGCCGGTCGACGCCGCGGCTGCCGTCGTGCTGCCACGTTTCGGGACCTGGTCGCTGCCGGCAGTCGAGTCCCCAGACTCCGAGGGTGACCGCTCCGAGGGTGATCGCACAATGGGTGACCGCTCCGGGGACCTGGCCACGATCCACGGACTCGGCGACTCGTCGCTGCACCGTGCCGATCACGTCCTCGTCATCGGCACGGTCGGCGGCACACCGTGCTGGACGAGCGTGCCGACGACGACGCTCTCGCAGCGCGACGTCGCGGGGCTGGACCCGCGCCTCGGCCTGGTCGAGGTGCACGGCACCGTCGACGCGGCCGGCTGGGAGCCCCTGGCGCTGCCGTGGGAGCACGCCGTGGCGCGGTGCCGATTGGCGCTGGGTCACGAGCTGGTCGGCACCATGCGGACCATGTTGTCGATGGCCTGCGAGCACGCACTCGGTCGGGTGCAGTTCGATCGCCCGATCGCCGGGTTCCAGGCGGTACGCCACCGGCTCGCCGAGTCACTCGTCGCGATCGAGGGCGCTGCCGCAGCACTCGACGGGGCCTGGGAGGAGGACTCGCCCGTCGCCGCGACGATCGCGAAGTCAGCGTGCGGCCACGGTGCACGGACGGTGCGTCGGCACTGCCAGCAGGTGCTCGCCGGCATCGGCTTCACCACCGAGCACGACCTCCACCACTTCGTACGCCGCTCGATGGTGCTCGACGGGCTGCTCGGTGATGCACGCACGCTCACCACAGGACTGGGCGCCGCCGCGCTCGAGCACGGCACCTTCCCGTCGCCGCCGGGGCTCTGAGCGCCGGCCGGTGCCGATCCCTCAGGCCCGGCGCACGTCGGCTCACACGCGCCTCACGCCCAGGTGAGTGTCTCGCCGCCCTCGAGACGTGCGAGCAGGTCACGCACCGCGGCGTCCGCCTCGTCGTGGCCCGACGTGAACCCGAAGGACCGCTCGATCGACATGATCTGTGCCAGACCGGTCATGGTCAGCAGCGCGACGGTCGGTGGCAACAGATCGACGTCGATCCCCAGCGCGTCGAAGCGCGCTGCGACGGCGTCGCTCTGCAGCCGGCGGTAGCGCTCGCCGTACTCGGCGATCTCGACCTGGATCTCCTTGCGGTGGTTGGCCAACGCCGCGAACTCAAGGTTGAACCGGGCGCCGAGCGGGTTCGACGTGAGCTCCCAGATCGCTGTCAGCGACGAGTCCGCCTGGAGTGCCCGCTCCACCCGTTCGAGTCCCTGCTCGGCACGACGACGGAACAGCTCGGCGAACAGGTCGTCCATCGTGCGGAAGTAGTAGTGCACGAGCTGCGGGCTCACCTCCGCCCGCGTCCCCAGCCGCCGGGACGTGACCGCGGCGTAGCCCTCCTCCAGGAGCATCTGCTCGGCGACGTCGAGCAGATGTGTCCGCGAGGCCGAGTCCGTGGTGCCGATCCGTCGGGTCTTCGCCATGGCGAACACGTTGCCACGCCGTCGCTCACCATGCTAAGCAGTCGCACAGCACTCGTTGGGCGACCGCACAGCACCGGGGGGAGCGGCAGCACCGCGTGTGGCAGGTCCACACGTGGCACTACCGCCCGGATGTGCCACCGCCCGCGGGACCGGACCAACAGGGGGAACCGAACGTGCCCGACTACGACGAGGTCGACTTCTTCACCGACGCCTCGCTGCTCGAAGACCCGTATCCGTTCTTCGAGCATCTGCGCGCCAAGTGCCCGATCACGCCGACATCCGACTACGGGGTGCTCGCGGTGACCGGCTGGGACGAGGCCTCGGAGATCTACCGTGACGTCGAGACGTTCTCGTCGTGCAACGCGGTGATCGGTCCGTTCGCCGAGTTCCCCGTCCCGCTCGAGGGCGACGACGTGAGCGCCATCATCGACGAGCACCGCGATCAGCTCCCCATGAACGAGCACATGGTCACGATGGACCCGCCGATGCACACCAACGAGCGAGCGCTGCTCATGCGACTGCTCACGCCTCGTCGCCTCAAGGAGAACGAGGACTTCATGTGGCGCCTCGCGGACCGTCAGCTCGACGAGTTCCTGTCGAACGGCCGCTGCGAGTTCATCCGCGAGTACGCCCAGCCCTTCGCGATGTTCGCCGTGGCCGACGTGCTCGGCGTGCCCGAGGAGGACCACGGCGAGTTCCGCCGCTTCTTCGGCATGAGCCAGCCGCCCGGCATGGTCAACAAGGAAGAGGTGCGCGACGACGCCCCGCTGAACGCGCTCGACTCCCTCGACGACTGGTTCGCGGCCTACATCGAGGACCGACGGGCCAACCCCCGCAAGGACGTGCTCACCGACCTGGCGCTCGGCACGTACCCGGACGGATCGATCCCGGACGTCGTCAACGTGGTGCGCAGCGCCACGTTCCTCTTCGCCGCCGGGCAGGAGACGACCGCCAAGCTGCTCGCGACCTGCATCCTCGAGCTCTGCGAGAACCCCGAGGTCCAGGACGAGCTGCGCGCCGAGCGAGAGCTCATCCCCGAGTTCGTCGAGGAGGCCCTGCGCCTCGAGAGCCCCGTCAAGGCCGACTTCCGACTGGCTCGACGCACCACGACCGTCGGCGGTGTCGAGATCAAGGCCGGGACCCCGGTGATGCTGCTCAACGGCGCGGCCAACCGCGACCCGCGGCGCTTCGAGTGCCCAGAGGAGTTCCGCATCCGCCGGCCGAACTCACGTGAGCACGTGGCGTTCGGCCGTGGCCACCACTCGTGCCCGGGAGGGCCGCTCGCTCGGGTCGAGGCCCGGGTGAGCCTCGAGCGCATCCTCGACCGGACCCGTGACCTGCGCCTCTCCGAGGAGCACCACGGCACGAAGGGCGACCGCCGCCTCGACTTCGAGGCCACGTGGATCCTGCGTGGTCTCACGAACATCAACATCGAGTTCACCCCGGTCGAGGCGTCATGAGCGGCCACGTCGCAGTGGTCACCGGCGGAGCCTCCGGCATCGGGCTCGGCGTCTCGCGGCAGCTCGCTGCGGACGGCAACCAGGTCGCCGTGCTCGACCTCGACCAGGGAGCCGCCGACGCCGCGGCGAAGCAGATCACCGACGACGGCGGCCGGGCGATCGGCGTGGCGGCCGACGTCGCGGACCGGGCCGCGGTGGCCGCCGCCTACGACACGGTGCGCGAACAGCTCGGACCCATCGGCATCGTCGTCACCAGCGCCGGCATCGAGTCCTTCGACGCGGTCACCGACATCTCCGGCGAGCTCTGGGACCGCATGATCGCGGTCAACCTGACCGGCACGTTCACCTGCCTGCAGCTCGCGATCCCCGACATGGTCGAGGCCGGATGGGGACGCATGGTCACCATCTCGTCGTCGAGCGCCCAGTCCGGCGCGGGGCGCATGGCGCACTACGTGGCGGCCAAGGGCGGCGTGATCTCGCTGACCAAGGGGCTCGCCAAGGAGCTCGCGCCGCACCGGATCACCGTGAACACGATCCCGCCGACGGTGGTCGACACGCCCATGGCGCGTGGCGCCGAGGCGGCCGGCGCGGTGCCGCCGATCGAGACGCTCGCCGGGTTCATCCCGCTCGGTCGGGCCGGGACGCCCGACGACATCGCGGCCGCGTGTTCGTGGCTCTGCAGCGACGGCGGCGAGTACGTGACCGGCCAGGTCATCGGCGTCAACGGCGGCATGTACATCTGATGCGACCCTGAACGGCAGGCTCCCATGAACGAACGTGTCACCCCGCTGCGGGTCGTGCAGTGGACGACCGGCAACGTCGGCACCCAGTCGGTGCGGGCGATCGTCGACAACCCCGGACTCGAGCTCGTCGGCTGCTACGCCTGGTCCGATGCCAAGGTCGGCGTCGACGTCGGCGAGCTGGTCGGCATCGACGCCCTCGGCATCGGCGCGACCGACGACGTCGACGCGCTGCTCGCGCTCGAGCCCGACTGCGTCGTCTACAACCCCATGTGGCCGTCGGTCGACGAGCTCGAGAGGATCCTGGCTGCCGGCGTCGACGTGGTCAGCACCGCTGCCTTCATCAACGGCAACCGCCTCGGCGCGGACCGCGACCGGCTCGTCGCCGCCTGCGAGCGGGGCGGATCGACCCTGTTCGGCACCGGGGTCAGCCCCGGTTTCGCCGAGCTCGTCGCGGTGACCGTCGCCGGCATCTGCAGCCGGATCGACAAGGTCGTGGTCGCCGAGACCGCCGACACCACGTTCTACGACTCCCCCGACACCGAGCGACCCGCCGGCTTCGGTCGGCCGATCGACGACCCCGAGCTCGACGCCATGGCCCGCAACGGCACCGCGGTGTTCGGCGAGGCGGTCGCGATGGTCGCCGACGTGCTCGGGGTGACCCTCGACGCCATCGTCTGCGAGACCGAGTTCGCGCAGACCACCGAGGACGTCGAGATGGCGTCGTGGACGATCCCGGCGGGTCACGTCGCCGGCGTTGCCGCCAGCTGGCAGGGACGCGTCGGGGACCGGACCGTCGTCGAGCTCAGCGTCCGCTGGAAGAAGGGTGCGACGCTCGAGCCCGACTGGGTGATCGAACGCGACGGCTGGGAGATCGTCGTCGAAGGACTGCCCACCGTCACCGCCGCCCTCGACTTCCTGCCACCACCCGACTTCGTCGGCGAGACACTCGAGGACTTCATGGCGATCGGCCACATCATCACCGCGGTCCCGGCGCTCAACGCCGTGCCCGTCGTCGTCGCGGCGCCGCCGGGCATCCTGACCTACGCGGACATGGTCCAGGCGCACCCCCGCGGGTGGGTGACCTCATGAGCGACCCGATCATGACGGCCCGGATCACGACGGCCCCGACCGACCCCGAGCTGCGCGCCGAGATCATCGACACGGTGCGGCGCTTCGTCGCACGCGACGTCATCCCGGTCGCGACCGAGCTCGAGCACCGTGACGAGTTCCCCGAGGATCTCGTCGAGACCATGCGTGAGATGGGCCTGTTCGGCGTCACCATCCCGGAGCGCTTCGGCGGGCTCGGCCTGGACCTGCTCACCTACGTCGGGGTGATCGAGGAGCTCGCCTACGGGTGGATGAGCCTGACGGGCATCATCAACACCCACACCATGGCGGCGACGCTGCTGATGCGCCACGGGACCGAGGAGCAGTGCGAACGCCTGCTGCCGACCATGGCGACCGGCCAGGTGCGCGGCGCCATGTCGCTCTCCGAGCCCGATGCGGGCAGCGACACGCGCAACATCTCGTGCCGCGCGGTGCGCGACGGCGACGAGTACGTCGTCGACGGCACCAAGGCCTGGGTCACCAACGGTGAACGAGCGGGCATCGTCGCGCTCGTCGCCCGGACCGACGAGGGCATCTCGACGTTCGTCGTCGAGAAGGAACCGGGCCGCTCCCACGGCGGCATCACCGTCGGACCGCACGTCGGCAAGCTCGGCTACCGCGGCACCGAGACCGTCGAGATGGCCTACGCCGGCCACCGGGTGCCGGCGACGAACCTGGTCGGCGAGCCCGGCCGTGGACTCCCGCAGATCCTGGGCGTGCTCGAGATCGGCCGGATCAACATCGCCTCACGGGCCGTCGGCGTGGCCCGAGCGGCGTTCGACGCGGCCATGGCCTACGCGCAGGAGCGCCGGACGTTCGGCAAGCCCATCGCCGAGCACCAGGCGATCCAGATGAAGCTGGCCGACATGGCGACGCGGCTCGAGGCCGCCCGGCTGCTCACCCGCAACGCCGCCGAGCGCAAGGCCGCGGGCCTGCGCTGCGACGTCGAGGCGGGGATGGCGAAGCTCTTCGCGAGCGAGACCGCGATGGAGTTGGCGACCGAGTGCATGCGGATCCACGGCGGCGTCGGCTACACCACCGACCTGCCCGTCGAGCGCTACTACCGCGACGCACCGCTCATGGTGATCGGTGAGGGCACCAACGAGATCCAACGACTCGTCATCGCCCGCGGTCTGCTCGCCCGCGCCACCGAGTCGAGCTGAGCCCCGCTGAGATAGAGGGGTCGTCGTCGACAAGGTGTGTCGAGGAGGACCCCACTCCCACGCAACCGCTCTGGGAGTGGGGTCGTCATCGACAACGGATGTCGATGACGACCCCTCTATCCGGGGCACGCCCGGTCAGGCGACGACGGTGTCGGCGACGCCCATGAGCCGGGCGAGGTTGCCGCCCATGATCTTGCGGATCGACTCCTCGCGGCAGGCCGGCCAGCTCGTCGACGTAGCTCGCCGGGTCGGCGAGGCCCTCGGGGTGCGGGTAGTCGGAGCCGAACAGCACGTGGTCGGCGCCGATCAGCTCGGCCAGCGCGCCGAGGTCCTCCTCCCAGAACGGGCTGATGTAGATGTTGCGCTTGAAGACCTCGACCGGGTCCTCGACGAAGTCCTGCGGCATCTTCTTGTAGATGTCGGCCAGGTTCGTCGAGCAGCGGCTCGACCCAGCTGCTGCCGTTCTCGATCGACCGCGACCTTGAGCGTCGGGAAGCGGGACAGCGCGCCGTGGCAGATGAGCGCGGCGACGGCGTCCTCGATCGGGCGCCACTGCGACAGCATGCGGAACGCCTGCGGCTGGAACGGCAGCATCTCGCTGTCGTTGCCCATCCAGTCGTTCGTGTAGCGCTCGTAGCCGCTGTCGGAGGAGTGCATGCGCGACGAGGATGTCGTGCTCGACGACCTTCTCCCAGAACGGGTCGAACTCGGGCAGGCCGAACGACCGCGGGCCCGCGGAACCCGGGCACGGGCGCGGGGCGGATCAGGACGACCTTGGCGCCGCGCTCGACGCACCCACTCGAGCTCCTCGATGGCCTTCTCGACGATCGGCAGCGTGATGACCGGCGTGGTGAAGATGCGGTCCTCGTAGTTGAACTCCACGTCTCGTACATCCACTCGTTGAGCGCGTGGATGACGGCGTGGATCAGCTCGGGGTCGTCGCGCATGCGCTCCTCGACGAGGCTGGCGAGCGTCGGGAACATGAGCGTCCGGTCGATGCCCTGCTCGTCCATCAGCTCGAGCGCGGGCCGCCGGCTCGCGGAAGGCCGGGATGGCGCGCATCGGCTCGCCGAAGATCTCGCGGCGGCTCTTGCCCTCGGGGTTGCCCTTGCGGAAGTACTCCTCCTGGGCGCCGGGGCGGGCGACGACGTCGAAGGTCGGGTTCGGGATGTACTCGCTGATCTGGCCCCGGACGACGATCTTGGTGCGGCCGCGGACCTCGACGTAGTCGATGGCGCCCTTGTAGCGGTCGGGGAGGAACTTCGTCAGCGCCTCCGTGGTCTCGTACAGGTGGTTGTCGGCGTCGAAGACCGGGATGTCGAGGAAGCGTGTGGGTGGCATGTCAGCACCTCCAGGTGTGGCAGCTGTCGGGGGTCAGAGCTCGCCCTGGAGCGACGTGAGGAAGTCGCGGGTCCGTTGGCGAGAGGCGATGAGCTCGTCGCGGTCGTCGCCGATCGGCACGACGCGGATCGAGACGTCGGTGACGCCGGCGTCGGCGAAGGAGCGCAGTCGCTTCTCGACGGCCTGCTCGCTCCCGGCGGCGAGGATGTCGCCGACCTCGCGGGCGTCGCCGTGGTCGAGCAGCTGCTGGTAGTTGGGCGACATCTCGGCCTCGGACAGGAGGCGGTTGGTGCGGCTCGACGGCCTCGTCGACCTCGTCGTCGTCGCACACGCACACCGGGACCCCGGCGACGATCCGTGGCGCGGCCCGACCGGCGTCGGCGCGGCTCGGTTGATGCGGGGGGCGATGTGGGTCTCGATCGCGCGTTCGTCGGCCATCCAGAGGATCGTGCCGTCGGTGCGCTCACCGGCCAGCCGCAGCATCAGCGGGCCGAGGGCGGCGATCAGCACCGGGGTCGGCGTGACGTCGGTGACGTCGAGCGGGTTGTGCACGTCGAACGACTCGTTGTCGACGTCGACGGTGCCAGGGCCGGCGAGCGCCGCGTCGAGCACGTCGAGGTGGTCGCGCATGGTGGCGACCGGGCGTTCGTAGGGCAGGCCGAGCATCTCGTCGATGATCCAGTGGTGCGAGACGCCGAGGCCGAGGCGCGAGCCGCCCTCCGCACACCGCCTGGACCGACAGCGCCTGCTGGGCCAGGGCGATCGGGTGGCGCGGCTGCACCGGCACGACCGCGGTGCCGATCTCGATCCGTTCGGTCTCGGCGCCGATGACCGCCGCCGCGGTCAGGGCGTCGAACTCGTCGGGGATCTGCGGGATCCAGATCGTCGAGAAGCCGGCCTCCTCGGCCCAGCGGGCGTCGCGACGCAGACGGTCGACCTTGGTCGAGTAGCGGCCCCGCTCGGGCCCGATCATCACGCCGATGCGCATGTGTGGTCCTCTCCCATCCGGTCGTCGGCGGCCTGTGGCTCAGGCGACGACGCCACGGGTCTTCAGTTCGACGATCGCGTCCCAGTCGAGACCGACCTCTTGGAGGATGTCGTCGCCGTGCTCGTTGAACTCGGGCGCACGCCGTGACTGCGGCGGTGACTCGTCGTACTGCATGGGCGCACCGACCAGCTGGTAGGGCACGCCCCCGGCGGTCTCGCAGTCGACGATGTAGCCGTTGGCGACGGTCTGCGGGTCGGCGGCGGCGGCGAGCGTGTCCTGCACGATCGTCCACTGGCCGCTGAACCCCTCGAGGCGCGTGCGCCACTCCTCGGCGTCGGCAGCTCGGCGATCGCTGCGGCGATCTCGTCGGCGGCCGCGCCGGCGTGATCGGCGAGCGACTGGTGATCTGCGAAGCGCTCGTCGGTGGCCAGCTCGGGTCGGCCCAGCAGCGTGACGAGCTCGGCCCAGTAGCGGGCGGCCTGCAGGCACGACAGCGCGACTGCGGTGCCGTCCTTCGCGGGATACGTCGCCGACAGCGGGTTGCGGAGGCTTGGAGCGGGGCGGCTGCACCCACGGCTCGCCCATCTGCAGCGAGAGCGCCAGACCGGCGCCCATCGACCACAGGCCGACGCCGAGCAGCGAGACGTCGACGACGGTGGCCTCGCCGGTGCGTTCCCGGTGGAACAGCGCACCCATGACGGCGCCGGCGATCGTCATGCCGCCGATCGAGTCGCCGAAGGCCGGAGCCGGTGGGGTCGGCACGGTGTCCGCGCCGGGCTGCTGCTCGCCGACGGCCATGCCGGAGCGGTGCCAGTACGACAGGACGTCGTAGGAACCCTTGTCGGCGTCGGGGCCACGATCGCCCTGACCGCTGCCCCTGACGTAGATGATGTCCGGGTTGTAGGCCCGGATCTCCTCGAGGTCGATGCCGAGCTTCTTCCGGACGCTCGGCAACTTGTTGGTCAGGAACACGTCGCACGTGGCGGCGATGCGACCCAGCACCTCGACGCCCTCGGGCGACGACAGGTCGAGACCCAGGCTGCGCTTGCCACGGTTGGAGTGCTCGAGCAGGACGTGGACCTTGGTGCTCATGAGCGCGAGACCGCTCGACATGAGACCGCGCATGGCGTCGCCGCGCTCGACGTGCTCGATCTTGATCACCTCGGCGCCCAGGTCGGCGAGCAGCGCCGACGCGGACGGCACGAACGTGTGCTCGGCCACTTCGAGGACCCGCACGCCACGCATCACGTCGGTCACTCTCGATCCCCCGATCTGGGCGATCTGCCGATCGCCGTCGTCGCTCACCATAGCAGAACGAACAGTGTCGTTACCGCGAATGAGAGGAGCATTCTCCATCCTGCATGCACTGTTCTCGTCGGCCTACACTCGCCGTCATGGGGAACGGTTCGGGGCTCGCGGACGGCGTCGGGGCGAGGGTCGCAGCGCCGTCGTCACCGGTGGCGCCGGCGGGCTCGGCTCCCCCACCGTCGATCGCCTGGTGGCCGACGGCTACGCCGTCGTGGTCGTGGACCGCAGCGACGCCCCGGCGCCCGACGGCGTGGTCGCGACCGTCGACGGCGACGTCAACGACGACGCCACCGTCGCCGCCGCGATCGATGCCGCCACCGCGGCAGGTGCGCTGTCGGTGCTGGTCAACGTGGCCGGCGGCAGCGCGGCAGGGGCGGCGACGGTCGACGCCGACGGCGCGCCGCACGACCTCGGCACCTTCGAACGCACGCTGTGGTCGAACGTCGTGGGCACCTTCAACGCCGCTCGCCTGGTCGCCGCGGCGATGGCGACCACCACGGCGGACGACGACGGCCAGCGCGGCGTCATCGTGAACACCGCGTCGATCGCCGGCTACGAGGGCCAGCGCGGTCAGGTCGCCTACGCGACGGCGAAGGCCGCGATCCTGGGCATGACCCTGCCGATGGCACGCGACCTGGCGCCGGTCGGCATCAGGGTGTGCGCGGTGGCGCCCGGCCCGATGGGCACCCCGGCGATGCTGCGCCTGCGCGACCGACTGCTCGAGGACCCCGCCGCCGGTGTCGTGCACCCCGCACGCATGGGCCACCCCAGCGAGTTCGCCGCATCTCGTCGGCGACATCGTCGCCAACCCGTACCTCAACGGCGAGAACATCCGCCTCGACGGCGCACTCCGACTCGGGGTCGGTGCATCGTGAACCCGACCATCATCGCTCGACACCGTCCACACCCACTGCATCCGGAAGAGGGAGCGCCATGACCCAGGCCCCGACCACCCAGATCCCGTTCACCGCCGGACGTCTTCACCTGGCCCGCCGAGGACCCACAGCTCATCGGCGGGCGGTGCTCGGCGTGTGCGTCGATCACCTTCCCCCGACCCGTGTCGTGCGCACGCTGCGGATCGACCGAGGTCGACGAGCACCTGCTCCCCCGCCGGGGTTCGCTGTGGACCTTCACCACCCAGGGCTTCCTGCCCAAGGAGCCCTACGCCGGCGGAGAGACGCAGCGAGACCTTCGAGCCCTTCGGCGTCGGGCTGGTGCAGCTGGGCGACGAGGTGCGGGTCGAGTCCCGCCTGACCGAGAGCGATCCGGAGCACCTGCGGATCGGGATGGAGCTCGAGTTGGTGGTCGTCCCGTTCCGGACAGAGGCGGACGGCACCGAGATCATGACGTTCGCGTTCGCGCCCGTGGCGCAGGAGGAGCACTGACATGACCGACGTCGCGATCATCGGGGTCGGGATGCATCCCGTTCGGACGCTTCGGCGACAAGTCCGCGATCGACATGGGTGCCGAGGCGGTGCGTGCCGCCCTCACCGACGCCGGCGTCGACCTGGCCCCAGATCCAGTTCGGCTTCGGGGGCAGCTTCGAGGTCGACAACCCCGACGCGGTCACCAGTCGCCTGGGCCTCACCGGCATCCCGTTCATGGACGTCTACAACGGCTGCGCGACCGCAGCGACCGCGCTGCAGCTCGCCGCCGACGCGATCCGCTCCGGCCAGTACGACATCGGCGTCGCGGTCGGCATGGACAAGCACGGCCACGGCGCGTTCACCTCGGACCCCGTCGACTACGCGGCACCGCCCTGGTACGGCGAGGTCGGCCACTTCCTGACGACGAAGTTCTTCGCCATGAAGATCAACCGCTACATGCACGACCACGGCATCTCGCACGAGACCCTCGCCCGGGTCGCCAACAAGGGCTACCGCAACGGCGTCCTGAACCCGAACGCGCTGCGCCGCAAGGAGATCCCGGTCGAGGACATCCTCGCGTCGCGGATGTTGAACTACCCGCTCACCCAGTACATGTTCTGCTCGCCCGACGAGGGCGCCGCGGCGGTGATCCTGTGCCGGGCCGACCTGGCCAAGCAGTACACCTCGACGCCGATCCAGCTGCGGGCGACGACGCTGCGGACTCGCCGCTACGGGGCCTTCGAGGTGCATGCCTCGTGGGCCGCGGTCGACCAGGACGACGCACCGACGGTCTACGCCTCGACGCGCCGCCTACGAGATGGCCGGTCTCGGACCGGAGGACGTCGACGTCGTCCAGCTGCAGGACACCGACGCCGGTGCCGAGGTCATCCACATGGCCGAGAACGGCTTCTGTGCCGACGGTGACCAGGAGCGTCTGATCGCCGAGGGAGCCACCGAGATCGGCGGCCCGCTCCCGGTGAACACCGACGGCGGGCTCATCGCGAACGGCGAACCGATCGGGGCCTCGGGCCTCCGTCAGGTGCACGAGTTGGTGCACCAGCTGCGCGGCACCGCGGGCGACCGTCAGGTGCCCGGGCGAGCCGAAGGTCGGCTACGCCCAGCTCTACGGCGCACCGGGCACCGCCGGCGTGTCGATCCTGTCGCGTTGATCAAGCGTCGATCCCGGTCCGGCTCCCGGCAACGCGCAGCTCCTTCTCGACCTTCCCGGCGGCGTTGACGGGCAGCTCCGCGACGACTTCGACCCGACGAGGCGCCTTGTAGTTGGCCATCTGGTCGCGGGACCAGGCGACGATCTCGTCGGCCGTCGTGGTCGCACCCGGCGTGACGCACGACGAAGGCCATGCCGACCTCGCCGAGGCGTTCGTCGGGGATGCCGATCACCGCGGCCTGGGCGATCGCGGGTGGCGCACGCAGCGCGTTCTCGATCTCGGCGGGGTAGGCGTTGAAGCCGCCGACGATGAACATGTCCTTGGCCCGTCCCACGATGCGGAGCCGCCCGTCGTCGTCGACCCGACCGATGTCGCCGGTGCGCAGCCAACCGTCGGCCGACAGGGTCACGGCGGTGGCCTCCGGGATCGTCGAGGTAGTGCGACATCACCGTCGGGCCCTTCACGAGGATCTCGCCGGCCTCGCCGTCGGTGACCTCGGCGCCGTCACCGTCGACGATGCGCAGCTGCACCCCGGGCCGCGGTCGCCCGACGGTGGTCGCCACCGCCTCGGGCGGGTCACCGGGACCGGTCGCGGTCGCCGTGCCGGCCTCGGACAAGCCGTAGCCGACGAGCACCACTTCGAAGGGCAGCTCGTCCATGATCCGCCGGATGAGCGGCACCGGGATGTCCGCCGCGCCGGTGACGGCGATCCGCAGGCTCGACAGATCGCGACCGCCGTCTGCTGTCGCTCCTGCCCCTGGCGCGCCGTCGAGGATCGACTGGTACAGCGTCGGCGCGCCGGGCAGCACGGTGATGGCCTCCTGCTCGACCAGGTCGAGCACCGTGTCCGCGTCGAAGACCGGCACCGGGTACATCGTCAGGCCCGTCGTGATCGACGGAAGGATGCCCGCCTTGAGCCCGAACATGTGGAAGTACGGGTTGACCATCAGGTAGCGGTCGCCGTGGCGGATGCCGGTCATGGCGACCCAGTCGCGTGCGACGCCCATCGTCCCGCGGTGGGTCTGCACGACGCCCTTGGGCACGCCGGTCGTGCCCGAGGTGAACAGGATGTCGCTCGGATCCTCGGGCGTGACCGCAGCCGCCCGCAGGTCGAGCCCGGCGCGATCGTCGTCGGTGACGGCACCCAACAGGTCCTCCCAGGCGACGGTGCCACCTGCGGCCGGACCGTCGACGACCACGATCGTGTCCAGGTCGGGCAGGTCGATCGAGGCGGACCGCAGCATCGCGACGTGGTCGGCGCCGAGGAAGTCGGTCGTCGTGATCAGCATCCGGGCCCCACTGCGCGAGAGCACGACCGCGGCCTCGTCGCCCTTGAAGCGCGTGTTGACCGGGACCAGCGTCGCCCCCGCCGCGCTCAGCCCGAGGACCGCGGCGATCCATCGCAGCGAGTTCGGCGCCCAGATCGCCACCCGGTCACCGGCGCCGATACCGGCGTGCACGAGCGCGGCGCCGACGTCACGGACCAGGTCGCCGAGCTCCGAGTAGGTGAGCGTGACACCATCCGCGACGACCGCGACGGTGTCGCCGTGCGCGGCGACGGTCGCGGCGAACGCAGCGGGGATGGTCATCGGTGCGGACGCAGCGCCTGCCTCGGTCATGTCGGGTCCTGTCTCTCTGCTGGGTGCTGGCCCTGAGTTGGGTGCTGGCCCTCGATCGGATGCTGGGCGATCCACCGATCCCTGAGCTCGCGGCGCAGCGCCTTGCCCGACGGCAGCCTCGGGATCGCGGCGACGCGCTCGATGCTCCGCAGGCGCTTGTAGCCGGCGAGCTGCTGCTCGACGAGCGCTCGGAGCGTGGCGTCGTCGACCACGACAGCCGGATCGAGCGCGACCGCGGCGACCGGCGCCTCGCCGGTGCGTGCATCGGGCACGCCGAACACCGCGCAGTCCTGCACCCCGTCGTGGCCGAGCAGCACCGCCTCGATCTCGGCGGGCGCGACCTGGTGGCCGTTCACCTTGATCATGTCCTTGGCACGGTCGGTGAGACGCACCCACCCACCCTCGTCGAGTGTGCCGACGTCACCGGTGCGGTACCAGCCGTCGTGGAACGCCTCGGCGTCGGCCGCGGCGGGCAGGTACCCGGCCATCGTCGACGGGCCACGAGCCTCGATCTCGCCGGTCGCTCCGTGGGGCACCGTCACCCCGGTCGCAGGCTCGACGACCCGCAGCTCGACGCCGGCCGGGGGCACACCGGGGCTGTCGAGCCGCCACTCGGCGGGACTGCGCACAGGGTTGACCGCGAGCACCGGCACCTCGCTCGCGCCGTACGCAGCGAGGACCGGCACTCCGGTGCGCGCGGTGACCGCCTCGGCGACCGACGGCGTGACCGGTGTGGCGCCCCACATGATGTAGCGCAGCGACGACAGGTCGAACCGCTGCAGCTCCGGGTGCTGCGCGATCGCCAGCACGATCGGCGCCACGGCCATCTCGAGCGTCAGGCGGTCCGCCTCGATCGCGGCGAGCTCCCGGTCGATGTCGAAGCGTCGGTGCAGCCGCACCGTGGCACCCGCGTGGAACGCTGCGAGCAGGTTGAGCAGCCCGAGGATGTGCGACGGCGGTGTCGAGATCTGGAAGCGGTCCTCGTCGGTCAGACCGAGCGCGTCGACCCAGTGCTGCGTCGCGGCGGTGAGCGACGCATGGGTGTGGCGCACCGCCTTGGGCAGCCCCGTCGTGCCCGAGCTGAACACCAGCACGACGTCGTCGCCGGCGGCCACCGCCGGCGCAGGCGGAGACTCCGTCCCGCCCTCACCGGGGTCGCTCCAGCCCGTGACGTCGTGCACCGCGTCCCCACCCAGGTGCTCCGTGAGCACGCCGTCGTCGTCGCGGTCGACGAGCGCCCGGTGCGCACCGGTCAGTTCGAGGGCGTGACGCACCTCACGCTGCTTCCACGCCGGGCTCACCATCACCGCCACCGCGCCGAGCCGGGCGAGTGCGAGCACCGTCACCGGGAGCTCGACCCGGTTCGACATGCGCACCGCGACCCGGTCACCGGTGCGGACCCCGAGGGAGTCGAGTCGTGCCGCGACGTGGTCGACGTCGCGGGCGAGGCCGGCGAAGGTGTGGTCGCGCTCGTCGTCACGGATCGCGACCCGCTCGCCGTATCGGCGTGCCGCAGCGGCGAGCAGGGCGTCCAGGCGGACATCGGCGGCGCTGCCACCCGCCGACATGATCAGGCGCTCCCCGCCGGAACCATGCCCACCGAGAGCACCGCAGCGGGGTACTCGGGGTCCTCGCCGGAGCTGCGCAGCCAGGCGCCGAGCTCGTGGGTGAGCTCGGCAGAGCTGCCGAGCAACGCGTCGAGCACCAGCACCCGGCCGTGGAAGTGGTGGTGGTCGTGCTCGGCGGTGAAGCCGATGCCACCGAAGGCCTGCAGCGCGCGGTCACAGGCTCGCCGGCCGTTGCGTCCGGCGATCGCCTTGGCCGCGGCGTCGAACCTGGCGGGTGGGTCCCGGCGCAGCTCGACCGCGCGGCGCACGGTCGCGTCGATGGCGACGCAGTCGGTCGTCCCCCAGGCGAGCACGTGGCGCAGGGCCTGGAAGGTGCCGATCGGACGACCGAACTGCTCGCGCAGCCCGGCGTACTCCACGGCGTTCGCGACGACCTGCTCGGCGGCGCCGAGGATCTCGGCCGCCAGACGCGATCCGTCCCAGGTACGTCGGCGCGCTCCCGCGAGCGGCGCAGCGTCGGCCTCGACGAGAACCGGAGCGCGAGCATCCAGGTCGACGTCGACCTGGGTGACGGTCAAGCGACCTGCGACGCCGATCGTCTCGGCGGTGACCGAGTCGGCGTCGACGACGAACACCCCGGTGCCCGGCTCGTCGAACAGCAGCGACCGACCCGCCACGTCGCCGAGCACGACCCACCGGCGCTCACCGTTGGGTGAGCGACGCGGGATCGCCGCGACGCACTCCCCCGGTGTCCCGACCGACGGCCTCGAGGAACGGCTGGGCCAGGAGTCCACCGACGGCGGGAGTGTCGGCGAGTGTCCGACCCTGGGCTCGCAGCGCACCGAACACGGCGCCTGCGGCCTCGTCGTCGTCGAGCTCGGTGAGCAGGTCCCACCAGGTGAGGTCGTCGAGCGGGGCCGACCCCGACGCCCGACGCCATCGCCCGGACCGAGACGGACAGGAACTCGTCATCCGCGGCCTGGGCGCTCACGGGAGACCCAGGACTTGCTTGGCGATGGTGTCGAGCTGCATCTGCTGGGAGCCTCCGTAGACGGTGACGATGCGTGAGAACAGGAACTCCTGGCGGCGGATCGCCGACGTCGGGCGTCTGCACGCCGACGGCGATGTCGGGGTCCTCGGCGAGCACCCGGTCGTGCACGGAGCGTTCGGCCTCGCAGAGCAGCAGCTTGTTGAACGCCGCGCGGGGCCCGAGCGTCGTGCCCGACGAGTGGGCCGTGATGCCGTCGGCCCCGGCCGCGGTCGCCGAGCAGAGATCGAGGAACGCGTCGCCGAGCGCTGTGTCGTCGCGTCCCGACGAGCTGCGCGGCGCAGTCGAGCAGTTGCTGGTACTGGAAGCAGTGTCGGAACCAGGCGAACGTGCCACGCTCGTGGCTCAGGATGTGCATGGCGACGGTCCAACCGCCGTGCAGCTCGCCGACGATGCGGTCCGCCGACACGCGCACCTCGTCGAAGTGCACCTCGGCCAGTTCGTCGGTGCCGTTCGCCTGCTCGATCGCCCGGACGTCGACCCCGGGTGCCGCCAGGTCGACGATGAACGCCGTCAGTCCACGGTGCCGCGAAGCGGCGTCGCCGGTGCGGGCGAGCAGCAGGCACCACGTCCCGTACCGTGCCCAGCTCGTCCAGATCTTGGCGCCCGAGATCAGGTAGTCGTCGCCGTCGAGGACTGCGACGGTCCGCAGGCTCGCCAGGTCGGAGCCTGCGTCGGGCTCGGAGAAGCCCTGCGCCCAGAGCTGTCGTCCGGAGAGGAACTCCGGCAGCAGCTCGGCGACCAGGTCGGTCGGACCGAGTGCCGCCAGAGTCGGTGCGAGCACCTCGAGGTGCTCGAAGAGCGCCATGCCCTGCACGCCGTGGCGGGCCAGGGCCTCCCACATGACCGCACGGTGTCGGATCGTGCCGCCGGCCCCGCCGAGCTCGACCGGCCAGCCGACCCGGGCCCAGCCCGCGTCGTACAGCTCGGCCATGAGCGTCGCGCATGACCTGGACGCGTCGTTCGAAGACGGGCTCGGGGCGACATGCCGCGCGCAACGTCTCGGGTGACGTCGCGAGCCACGCTTCGAGCCCGTCGCGGTAGGCGACGAGATCGAGCGCCGGGCGTCGGCCGTGTCGGCCGGTGCGTGGGTGCCGGCCATCACTTCGGCGGGAAGCGCAGCGCGCCGTCGAGGCGGATGTTCTCGCCGTTGAGGTAGTCGTTGCGCACGATGGACTCGACCAGCTGCGCGAACTCCTCCGGGCGTCCCATCCGCTTGGGGTTGACGATGTTGGCGACCAGGGCCTCCTGCATCGCCGCGGGCGCGCCCATCATCATCGGCGTACCCATCGTGCCGGGGGCGATCGCACAGACGCGCACCCCGATCGGTGCCATGTCCCGCGCCATCGGCAGCGTCATGCCCAGGATGGCCGCCTTCGCCGCGGCGTAGGCGAGCTGTCCGGTCTGGCCCTCGAGCCCGGCGATCGACGCGGTGTTCACCACCACGCCCCGCTGGCCGTCGTCGTCCGCGTCGTGGGTCGACATGGCCGCCGCCGCCAGTCGGGTCACGTTGAAGGTGCCGATCGTGTTCATCGACAGGGTGTCGAGGAAGCCCTGCTTGTCGTGCGGTGTGCCGTCGCGACCGACCGTGCGCCAGGCGCCGGTGCCGCCGCCGGCGACGTTCACGACGATCGACAACGTGCCGACACCCTCTGCCGCGGCGATGGCCGCCGCGACGTCATCGTCGTCGGTGACGTCGCCGCCGACACCGACGACGTTGCCCCCGTGCTCCTTGGAGAACTCCTTCGCCAGCGACGAGGCGCCCTCTGCGTCGCGGTCGAACACGGCGACCCCCACACCGAGTCCGGCCAGTCGACGGACCGTGGCGGCGCCCAGGCCCCCGGCGCCGCCGGTGACGATCGCGGAACGTCCTTCGAGTTGCATCTACTGCTCCCTGTCGGTCACTTGGTGCGGGCGAGCATCCGGGCGAGGTTCGCCCGGAACTCCGGCTGGTCGAACGACTCGGACTCCGCATCGACCGCGGCGCGCAGCGCGCCGCCGACGAGACCTCGCAGCGTCGTGTTGAGCGCCGCCTTGGTCTCACGCACCGACTGCGGCGGCAGCGCCGCGAGCCTGGTGGCGAGCTCGTGGGCGACCTCGAGCGAACGACCGGTCGGGACCACCCGATTGGCCAGACCCAGCTCGAGCGCCTGCGCCGCGGGCAGACGGTCGCCGAGCAGCAGGAACTCCTTGGCCCGCAGCAGGCTCGTCAGCAACGGCCAGGTGAGCGCACCCCCGTCGGCGGCGACCAGGCCCAGGGCGACGTGCGGATCGGCGTAGTAGGCCTGCTCCTCCATCACCACCAGGTCGCTCATCGCCGCGAGGCTGCAGCCGAGACCGACCGCCGGACCGTTCACCGCGGCGACGATCGGCACCGGCACCGTGGTCATCGCCTCGACGATCACGATCGCCTCGTCCATGATCCGCTGGCGCAGCTCGGTGTCGTTCGTCATCCGGTTCAGCAGGTCGAGGTCGCCACCGCCGGAGAACGCTCGCCCGCTGCCGGTCAGGACGATCGACCGGACCTCTTCGTCGGCCGACAGCCTCGGCCAGACCTCGGCGAGCGCGCCGTGCAGTGCCTCGTCGGTCGCGTTCAGCGAGTCCGGTCGGTGCAGCGTGACGACCGCGACGCCGTCGTCGATGTCGACGAGCAACACCTCGTCGGCTGGTTCCGATCATCCGACTGTTCGAGATCATCCTTCGGCACGTACCTGGTCCTTCCTGGCGGGCACGATCGGCGGGGCCTGCTTCCAGTTCGGCACGCCGTCGGACTCGAGTGCGGCGGGGAAGCCGTCGTCGTGCACCTGTGCCCAGTGCGAGTGGTTCAACTCGTGCAGCGTGAAGCAGGCGTTCAGCGCGTTGTAGAAGCCCATGTTGTCGACGCTCTGGTTGACGGCTTCCTTGATCAGCAGCGCCGCCATGGTCGGCGTGCCGGCGATGCGGCGGGCGTACTCGAGGGTCCGGTCCGACAGCTCGTCGAGCGGGAAGACCTTCGACACCATCCCGATCTGGTGCGCCTCGTCGACCGAGAGCGAGTCGCCGGTGAGCAGCAGCTCCTTGGCACGCCGCGGTCCGAGCTCCCAGGGGTGGGCGAAGTACTCGACGCCGCACATGCCGAGGCGGGTGCCGACGACGTCGGCGAACACGGTGTCCTCGGCGGCGACGATCAGGTCGCACGCCCACATCAACATGAGCCCTGCCGCGTAGACCGGGCCGTGCACCTGGGCGATCGTGATCTTGCGCAGGTTGCGCCAGCGACGGGTGTTCTCGAAGTAGTGGTGCCACTCCTGGAGCATGAGGCGCTCGGCCCCGTTGCGGGTACCGCCGTTCTCCTTCCAGGACGGGTGCTCGGAGTACTCGCGCATGGCGACCTCGGAGCCGAGGTCGTGGCCCGAGGTGAACATCGGCCCGGCGCCGCCGAGGATGACGACGCGCACCTCGTCGTCGCGTTCGGCGCGCAGGAAGGCCTCGTGCAGCTCCATGAGCATGCCGCGGTTCTGCGCGTTGCGGGCCTCCGGCCGGTTCAACATGATCCGGACGATCCGCCCGTCGTCGAGCGGCTCGTAGAGCAGGTACTCGTACTCGGTCGTGGGTGAGTCGGTCATGAGCGCAGTCCTTCTCGTGTGCAGTCGTGCTGGGGTGCGGTCGTCGGTGGTGAGGTCATCAGGAGTGAGGTCATCCGATCGTCACCGGCAGCGAGGCCCAACCCCGCATGGTCGAGGTGTAGATGCGGGTCGCGGCCTCGTCGTCGACCGACCAGTCCGGAAAGCGGGCGAGCACCTCTTCGAGGGCGATGCGACCCTCGAGACGGGCGAGTGACGCGCCCAGGCAGTAGTGCGCGCCATGGCCGAAGGTGAGGTGTCCGCCGTCGGAGCGGTGGATGTCGAAGCGGTCCGGTTCGGAGCAGTGCCGGGGGTCCCGATTGGCCGCGGCGACGAGCAGCAGCACCGCGCTGCCGGCGGGGATGGTGGTGCCGTGCAGCTCGACGTCGGTGGTGACGTAGCGGGCGATGCTCGCGCCGGTGGGCTCCAGGCGCAGCACCTCGTCGACGACCTTCGGGAGCAGTTCGGGGTGCGCGGTGACCTCGTGGCGGATGTCGGGGTGGTCGCCGAGCATGCGGCCGAGCCAACCGATCAGGCGACCGGTCGTCTCGAAGCCGGCTCCTGCGATGACCCCGACGAAGATCAGCAGCTCCTCACGCGTCAACCGACGGGTGACGCCCGCGGGGTCGGTGAACTCGACCTCGAGCAGCTCCGTGACCAGGTCGTCCGAGGGGTGCTCGGGCGCGCCAGTCGACGTACTCGGAGAAGGTGTCGGCGGAGAAGTACCGCTCGCGACGCACCGACATGGGTCGCCCCGGCTCGGAGTGCAGTCGACGATCGGTGCGGTCACGCTCTGCGGGCTGCATGGACTCGGGCATGCCGAGCAGCATCCCGATCGCCCTCATGGGCAGCTCGTCACCGAGGTCGGCGACGAAGTCGAAGCGGTCGGCCCCCTCGAAGGGTTCCAGGCACTCGACGCAGAAGCTCCGGATTCGGTCCTCGACCTGTCGCATGCGTCGCGGTGTGAACGTCCGTGCCACGAGCGCTCGGTGGATCGTGTGATCGGGCGGGTCCTCGTTGATGAACATGCCGGGCGGGATGCGAGGAGCGGCCCGGACGACCTCGAGGATGTTGCCGCGAGCCGAGCTGAACCGCGTCGTGTCGCGGAAGGCGGCTTCGACGTCGTCGAAGCGCGACAGCGCCCAGAAGCCACGCTCGGCGTCGTGGTACACCGGCATCTCGTCGCGCAGTCGCCGGTACACCTCGTTCGGGTCGGACTGCTGCTCGATCGTGTACGGGTCGTAGTGCAGCGCATCGCTCGTCATCGCCATCTGGACCCCCCGGTCGACTCGCGTGCTGTGCATGTGCCTAGCACACCATCTCGGCTCGACGTCAGGCAGATCCGGGCACGGCGCCGCCCTCATGCCGCTGAGCGGGATCAGTGTTGCACATTGCAGAGAACGTCGTTCTCACCTCGGCTAGATTCCCGAGGGTGACCGACGACCGCGTGGTGACCGACGACATCGACAGGCCGGACTTCTTCACCGACGGCGCGCTGCTGCGCGATCCGTACGCGTGGTTGCACGCCTTCCGCGGCGAGTGCCCACTGCGCCGCGAGGTGCACCACGACGTCGTGATGGTGACCGGCTACGACGAGGTCGTGTCGATCTACAACGACACCGAGCACTTCTCGTCGTGCACGTCGGTGTCGGGTCCCGTTCCCCGGGTTCCCGGTGCCGCTCGACGGCCACGACGACATCACCGAGCTGATCGAGCAGCACCGCGACGAGTTGCCCTTCTACGACCAGTTGCCGACGTTCGACCCGCCGGTGCACACCGACCACCGGGCGCTGCTGTCGCGGATGATCACGCCGAAGCGCCTCAAGGAGAACGAGGCGTTCATCGACCGCATCGTCGACGAGCAGCTCGACGCCGACGCTGGCCGACGACGGGCGCAGCGAGTTCATCCGCGACTTCGCCGCACCGGTCGCGATGCTCGTGGTCGCCGACCTGCTCGGCGTGCCCGAGGAGGATCACCCCGAGTTCCGCCACGCCATGCTCAACAAGGCCGGCACCGTCGGCAGCAGCAAGGGCGAGGAGATGAAGAGCACGCCGCTGGAGTACCTCTACGAGCGCTTCAGCGACTACATCGCCGACCGTCGGGCCGAGCCTCGTGGCGACGTGCTCACCGGCGTGGCGCAGGCGACCTTCCCCGACGGGAGCACACCCGAGGTGATGGACGCGGTGCGGGTCGCTGCGAACCTGTTCGCTGCTGGCGGCGAGACGACCGTGCGGTTGCTGAGCACCGCGGTCATGCTCCTGGCCGAGGACCCGACGCTGCAGCAGCAGATCCGGTCGGACCGCGACCTGGTGCCCAACTTCATCGAGGAGTGCCTTCGCTTCGAGTCACCCGTGCGCGGCGACTTCAGGCTGTCGAAGGTGCCCGTCACCGTCGGCGACGTCGCCCTCGATGCGGGCACGACGGTCATGCTGGTCAACGCCGCAGCCAACCGGGACCCGGAGAAGTTCCCGGACCCCGACGTGTTCGACCCCACTCGTGAGAACGCCCGCAGCCACGTGAGCTTCGGGCGTGGCGTGCACACCTGCCCGGGTGCGCCGCTGGCTCGCACCGAGGCGATCATCAGCATCAACCGCCTGCTCGATCGCACCGCGGACATCACGATCGACGAGGAGCACCACGGGCCGCCGGAGGCCCGTGACTACCACTACGTGCCGACGTTCATCCTGCGAGGGCTCACCAAGCTGCACGTGCGGTTCGAGCCGGCGTCGTGAAGGCTCCATCATGAAGGACTTCTCGTGAAGGTCAGGGTCGATCCGGATGACTGTGCCGGGCACGGTGCGTGTGTCGTGACCTGTCCGAGCGTGTTCCGCATCGGTGCCGATGGCTACGCCGAGGTGCTCGTGGACGACGTGCCGGGCGACCTCGCGGGCGACGTCGAGCAAGCTGCGCTGGAATGTCCCACCCAGGCGATCTCGATCGCCGCTGAGTGACCGGGTCGATCACCCGAGTCGGGAGCACACATGCCCTTCGACGGCACCACCGCGATCGTGACCGGCGCTGCGTCGGGCATCGGCCTGGCGATCGCCGAGGCGCTCGCGTCCCGCGGTTGCTCGGTCGCCATGCTCGACCTGCAGAAGGAGCTGCTCGACGAACAGGTCCAGCGGCTGCGTGCCGATGACCTGACGGTGAGCGGCTACGTCTGCGACGTCACGGACCGGCCGGTGGTGGACGCCACGGTCGCCCAGGTCGCGGGCGAGCTGGGCGCGCCGCTGATCCTGGTGAACAACGCCGGGCGACCGCTCTTCCGGCCGTTCCTCAGCATCACGCTCGAGGAGTGGCACCAGGTCATCGACGTGAACCTGACCGGAACGTTCCACCTGTGCCAGTCGGTGCTGCCGTCGATGATCGAGGCGGGCTGGGGACGCATCGTGAACATCTCGTCGTCGAGCACGCACGGCGGTCAGCCGTACCTGTCGGGCTACGTGGCGGCCAAGTCCGCGGTCGTGGGGCTCACGAAGTCCCTCGCGCTCGAGCACGGCCCCGACGGCGTCACGGTGAACACGATTCCACCGGGGTTCATCGACACGCCGATGCTGCAGGCCGACGCGGCCCGTGGCCGGCTCGGCCCCGGCGGCGTCGACGACGCGGTGGCCCGCACGCCGGTGCGTCGCATCGGCACACCCGAGGACATCGCGAACGCGTGTGTGTTCCTGTGCCAGGACGAGTCGTCGTACATCACCGGGCAGATCATCGGCGTGAACGGCGGACGGAACACCTGACGACTCGGTCGGACTCTGCCGAGCTACCGTTCGCGTCTCGGGAGCCGGTGGGAGGACGTTGGATGCGAGGCGATGGCCGGCGCTGGCGCACAGGGTTGGCGATCGTGATGCTGCTCGCCGTCGGCTGCAGCGACCGTGGCCAGGCGGTCGACGTCGACGGCGATCCGAGGCAGGAGCTCACCCGGATCGGCGAGCCCGGCGTCGATCGCGCACCGTTCCCGATCGACCGGGGAGTTGCGACCGCTGCTGGCGACGATCTGGTGCTGATCTCGGGAGCATGGCCACCAGGAGACCGCATCGACGCCGCGCTCCGACGCGCCGACGGCAGCTGGTGGGAGCTCCCGCCGCTGCCGTTCAGCGGATTCATCCACCTCGCGACGGCAGGAGATCGAGCGGTCGCTGGCGGAGTGGCCTGCACCGACGGAGGCTGCGACGACGGCGAGCTCGCCTTCGCCATGCTGGACGAGGACCTCGGCGGGTGGACCCGGCTCGACGCGCCGCCGGTCGACCTCCGGGTGACCGAGACGGAGCTGACGAGCTCCTTCGCCCCCTCCGACACCGCCGAGTTCTTCGTCGGCAGCAGCCTGTACTCCATCGACGAGCACGGAGAGCTCGCCGACTGGCGACCGCGACCGATTCCCGGCGTCGGCGCCAGCTCCCACGAGTTCGGGTGCCGCGTCGACGACTCCTACTTCAGCATGGCGGTGAGGTCGATCGACCTGAACGACGCGGTCAGCCTGGGATACGTCCAGGAGATGACCGGCGACGTGTACGTCCAGCCGGTCGGCGGCTACGACCCGCCTGTGCCGGTCGCTCCGGTCCTGCCGGGCACGGTCGAGCGCGTACCACTACCTGTGCGCCGGCGATCTGATGATCATCGACCACGACGGGAGCGAGTCGGTGTTCCACACGGACTCCCGCACGTGGGAGCGGTCGCCGTCCAACTTCGGGACGTTCGCCCTCATGATGAGCCCGATCTCGGGGCGGGTCGCCGTGCCACCGGATCGGTCGACGCTGTTCCTCGCCAACTCCGGGCCGGTCGTGCGACGCGTGGGCCCCGGTACCTGGGAGGACACCGGAACGGTCGGCAGCGTGTTCGCCACCGATGCGCAGGTGCTCGCCCTCGATCAGGAGGGCACCGTCACCGTGCTCTGGCCCACCGCCTGAGCGGCCCGTTCGGTTTCGTCGCAACTCGGTGCTGGAGCACCCCCCAGCTGCCCTCTACCGACGTCGACCGGACGCTTCCGCTGGAGGGTGCGTCAGCCCCGTGCGAACTGCTCGCGCAGGGCGCGCTTGGCGAGCTTCCCCGCCTCGGTGCGGGGCAGGTCCTGCGCGAAGAACCAGCGCCGCGGCACCTTGTAGCTCGCCAGCTGCTCCTTGCAGTGCGCCGTCAGCAGTGCTTCGAGGTCGGGATCACCGGCAGACCCGGCCACCGGCTCGACCACCGCCGCCACGGTCTCTCCCCAGTCGGCGTCGGGCAGCCCGATCACGCCGACGTCGCGCACCGCGGGATGATCGAGCAGCACGCTCTCGATCTCGGCCGGGTACACGTTCGTGCCGCCGGTGATGATCATGTCCTTCGCCCGGTCCGCGATGAAGAGGTAGCCGTCGTCGTCCAGGTAGCCGACATCACCCAGGCTGAAGCGCCTGCCCCGGAACGCCGCCGAGGTCTGCTCCGGATCGTCGTGGTAGGTGAACCCGACTCCGTTGTCGACGTAGATGTGGCCGACCTCACCCGCCGGCAGCTCCACGCCGTCGTCGTCGAGGATCGCCAGCCGGACACCTCGCACCGCTCGACCGACCGTGCCCGGGTGTTCGAGCCAGGCGTGCGGCTTGGCGATCGTCGCTGCGCCCTCGACCCCGCCGTAGGTCTCCCAGATGACAGGACCCCACCACTGCATCATCTGCTCCTTCACCGCGCGGGGACACGGCGCCGCGGAGTGCACGATCGAGTGCAGGCTCGAGACGTCGTAGCGGGAGCGAACCTGTTCGGGCAGCTGCAGCAACCGGTGGAACTGCGTCGGCACCATGTAGCCGGAGCGCACGCGGTGTGTCTCGATCGCGGCGAGGGTCGCCTCGGGGTCGAAGCGCTCCATGATCACCAGGGCGTGTCCGACGTGCAGGCCACCCATGTAGTAGGCGTGTGAGCCACCGTGGAACATCCCCGTCGACACGAGCATCGGCCCGTCGAAGGGACGGAAGTCGAACGCCCGGCCGAACACCGCGGCGTCGTTCGCGAGCTGGCCGACGTCACCCGCAGCCAGCGGACGGCGGATGCCCTTCGGGTGCCCGGTGGTGCCCGAGGTGTAGACGAACAGACCGCCCTGGCTGCGACCGTCGGGCATCGTCGTCGGATGCACCGAGCGAGCCGAGTCGAGGTCGGTGAGACCCTCGACGGGACCGATCGTGCACACCTCGACCTTCAGCGACGCCAGGTCGACCTCGGCGGCGAGCTCGGCGAAGCGTGCGCCGATCACCAGCACCCTGGCACCGGAGTGGCGCAGGATCGCGTCCAGCTCGCGGGCGCTCAAGTGGGTGTTGAGCGGGATCATGTGCAGGCCGGACTCGTGGCACGCCAGGGACGCCTCGACGAGCGTCGTGCCGTTGTCGGCCATCACGGCGACGGGCGCGCCGGGTGCCGCACCGAGATGGCGGAACAGGTGCACCAGCTGGTGCGCGCGAGCCGCGAGCTCGCCGTAGGTGAGCGCCCCGTCGGGACCCGCCAGGATCGCCGGCGCATCGGGTTCGTCCTCGGCGATCCACCAGAATCCGAGTCGCCGGTCCCACGTGTCGGTGCGGGCTGCGCCGTTCATGGAGAAAATAGTAACCCATTTTCTCGGCGGGACTAGGGTCCGGGAATGGTCGACCTCGAAACGTTCCGCGCAGAGGTCCGGGAGTTCCTCGACTCCCGGTTCGAGCTGCTCGATCCCCTGGCCGACGACCGACGGGACGACATCATCTCGAGGACGCCCGACGGCGAGAAGGCGTTCGTCGACGCCGCGGTCGCGCTGCAGCACGACCTCGCCGCCGCCGGCCTGGCCGGGGTGCACATGCCCGTCGAGTACGGCGGCCGCGGCCTCGACGTCGCACACCACAAGGTGCTCGAGGCCGAGCTCCGCCGCTACGACACCCCGTCGCTGCGACCCCTCCGGATCGGCATGCACCTGGCGCTCGCCACACTGCTGCGCTCCGCCTCCGAGGAGCAGAAGGCGCGCTACATCCCTCCCCTGATCCGAGCCGAGGAGCAGTGGTGCCAGCTCTTCTCCGAGCCCGACGCAGGCTCGGATCTGGTGTCGCTGCGCACCCGGGGTGCACGTGAGGGCACGAAGTGGCGACTCGACGGACAGAAGGTCTGGTCGTCCTACGCAGCGCGGGCGGACTTCGGACTGCTGCTCGCCCGCACCGACCCCGACGCCCCGAAGCCGCAGGCGGCCATCACGATGTTCATCCTGCCCATGCGGGCAGAGGGCGTGACGGTCCGGTCACTGGTCGACATCGCTGGTGGTGAGCACTTCAACGAGGTGTTCCTCGACGACGTGCGGGTCGGCGACGACCAGGTGCTCGGCGCGGTGAACGACGGGTGGACGGTCTCGCAGGGCACGCTCGGCGGCGAGCGATCCGGCTACATGGGCGGTTCCGGTGGCGGCCGACGTCGGCGCCAGGTGGTCGGCGTCGCGACGAGCGCCGGTCGGCTCGACGACCCGGTGGTGCGTCAGCGGATCGCAGGGATCGTGACCTCGGAGCGGATCCTCGAGTGGGTGCGCGACCGGTACGTCGGCGGGTCGTTGTGCGGCGGCCACCCGGCCGCGGGATCGCTGATGAAGTTGATCGGCGGCAGCCTGGAACAGGACTGCGCGGAGCTGATCGCTGACGTCGCGGGCGCGGCCGGTCAGGCCTGGAGCCGCGACGACCGCGACGGCGACATCGTCGCCCACGACCTCAACGCCACCCGGCAGGCCCGCATCGCCGGGGGCACCCACGAGATCCAGCACAACTTGCTCGGCGAGCGGGTCCTCGGACTCCCCCGCGAACCCCGCTGACTGCACCCCGGGAGCTCCGCGAACCGCGCTGAGCGATCACTCGACGGCGAGGATCGTCACCAGCTCGTCGGGGTCACGCGTGTTGATCGTGTAGAGCATCGTGGTGTCCCAGTGCGCGACGGCAGCTGCCTCGTCACCGGCGGTGATGTGCTCGAGCAGCTTGCGGTAGCCACGCACCGCCCTGCGCATCAGCTGCTGGTCGATCCGCTCGGTGTTGCGCGTGTAGTAGGCGCGCAAGATGTGCTGCAGCAGCTTCGACAGCGTCGACATCGTCTGGTTGCCGGAGCTCTCGATCAGTGCGTCGTGCACTCCGGCAGCGGCCAGACCGAACGCCATGGCATCGTCGGCCTCGGCCGCCTCGGAGGCCGCGTCGATCGCCGCTTCGAGCGCCGCGAGGTCCTCGGGACGGTGCGACCGGGCCAGTCGACCGGCGATCCTGGGCTCGATCATCCGTCGTGCTTCGTCGAGGTCCCCCACCGTGGTCCCCTGCAGCTGCAGCGACGCAGCAAGGGTCATCGAGATGGGCGCCAGGTCCGGGTGCGTCACGATCGGACCGCCACCGCGTCCACGGCGGATCGTGATCAGCCCCTGTGACTCGAGCACACGCAGCGCTTCGCGCAACGTCGTGCGGGCGATGCCGAAGTGGGTCGTCAGCTCCTCCTCGACGGGCAGACGCTCCCCCTCGGCCAGTTCGCCCCGGAGGATGCGACCGCGGAGCTCCTCGACGACGACGGCGTGCGTCTTGCGCCGAGGTGACTCCACGTCATCCGGCGTGGCGGACGGGCCACGTCTCGCCGAGGTGACCGCGGCCGCGGCCGCGGACTTCTTCGCGGCCTTCTTCTTCGTGGCTGCCCGCTTCGGCAGGGACTTCTTCTTGGTCGTGCCCCCTTCGACGGGGCCTTCTTCTTCGTGGCTGCCCGCTTCGATGGGGCCTTCTTCTTCGTGCCTGTGCCCGCTGCGTTCGACCCGTCGTGCTCCATCGGAAATCAGTCTACGATTTTGCGCCGTGACCGACGACATCTCCCCTGCTGACGACCACCCGGGCGACTTCACCACGATCGAGTTCGAGGTTCGTGACCACGTCGCGACGATCACCCTCGACCGACCCGACCGCATGAACGCGTTCGACCGCACGATGTGCGAGGAGCTCACCGAGGCCTGGGCGATCGTGCGCGACACCGACGACGTGCACGTCGCGATCCTGCGGGCGAACGGTGACCGGGCGTTCTGCACCGGCATGGACGTCAAGGCAGGGGTCTGGTGGCGTGACCAGAACATCTGGAACCACGTCGACCCCGGCGTGCACCTGGGTCCGCGTTCGAACCGCGTCTGGAAGCCGGTCGTGTGCGCGGTCCAGGGCATGTGCGCCGGAGGCGGGCAGTACATGGTCAACGAGAGCGACATCGTGATCGCCGCGGAGTCCGCGACCTTCTTCGACCCCCACGCCAACGGGTCGATCGTCTCGGCGGTCGAGCCCATCGGCATGCTGCACCGCGGGGTACCCCTCGGCGAGGTGCTGCGCTGGGCGCTCATGGGCTCCGACGAACGCCTGACCGCGCAGACCGCCAAGGAGATCGGCCTGGTCACCGAGGTCGTGGCCGACGGCGAGCTGCGCGACCGCGCCGACGACATCGCCGCGCAGATCGCCCGACGTGACCCGATCGCGGTCCAGGGCACGGTTCGCGCCATCTGGGAGGCGACCGAGATGCCGCCGGCGATGGCCAAGCAGAACGGACTGCTCTACACCCACATCGGCAACCGTCCACCCGGCGAACGCCTCGTGCAGCCACGCAGCGAGCGACCCCCGTTCATGCGGTGAGCGATCCGGTGCCGACGACACGCGTCGGACGAGCCGGCCGCGCTCCGTCAGTCGCGGCAGGCGGGCGATCTCGTGGGCGAGCAACTCGTCGACGGTGTCGGCGGGCGGTGAGGGCAGCACCACCGGACCGTGCTCACGGCTGGGGAGCAGCACCACGGCGGTGCCGGGGCTGGTGACCACGCCACGCTGGTTGGTCACTCGGATCTGTAGGTGCACCTCGCATCGCACGCCCTCGTCGGTGTCGACCGTGCGGGTGTCGACCACCTCGCCGCTCAGCCACGACGTGTCGCCGATGAAGTTGAAGCGGCGGTGCTGGCACTCCAGCTGCCACAGCCACGCGTCGTCGCCCATCCAGTCGGTGACCAGGTGGCACAGCCACGTCTCGCGCAGCGCGCCGTAGTCGTACGAGGTCGGCAGGCCCAGCTCCTGGGCACGCTGGGGGTCCCAGTGCAGACGCTGGACCGTGTCGGGAACGTTGAGCGTGTTCGGCGGGTAGAGACCGGGGGCCTTCTGGCGCACCTTCCAGGCGAGCCGGAAGCTGCCCGGCGGGGTGAGCTGCATGCCCCAGCCGAGGTGCCACACGACGATGTCGGTGGTGGTCAGCGGACCCTTCACCTTGGGCGACAGCGTGTCGCCGACCTCCACGTCCTCGAACCACCGAGGCTCGGCGCCCCGGCGCTCCTCGGCGGCGTAGGCGGCGTCGATCTCGGCGAGCTGCTCCGGTTCGTAGGGCTCGGGGACCTCGTGTTCCTTCTTGCGCTCCTTGGTCGCGCCACGCTCGGCGTTGACCCAGGTGCCGCGGCGGATCGCGTGCAGACGATCGTGCTGGTCCGCGTAGATGAAGTCGTGGGTGACGTGCGCGCTGCGTCCGCCGAAGTCGCTGCGCTTGTCCTGCACACCGACCTGGGCGCGCAGGCAGCTGAGCCGATCACCGAGCGCGAGCGGACGCCACCACTCGAAGGCCATCACCGCCTGGTACGAACCCAGTCCGGCGAAGGGATCGCCCCGCAGCACCGCCTTGTTCTCGGGCGGCATCGGGTTCGGCGAGGCGTCCTCGCCCATCGTGTAGAGGAACGCCGGCGGCGCGATCAGCCCGCCCCACCGGCTGCCCGCCGCGTGGTCCTCGTCGCAGTAGAGCGGGTTGTCGTCGCCGTAGCCGAACGCGAAGTGGCGCAGGCCGTCACGTGACACCTCGAGGTTGTGGGGCATGTTGGGCAACCGCACCGGTACGCCCACCCGTGCCCGGGACCGCTCGAAGCTCTCGTCGGTGAGCAGGCCGTAGGTCGGATCGTCGGTCGCGGTCATCGTGTGGCTCCGTCGGTCGTGGTGGTGGCGTCGTGGTGGTGGCGCTCGTGGTGGTGGCGCTCGTGGTGGTGCGCCCGCGGTGCTGGTGGTCGCCGAGCAGATCGACGATCGACTCGGCGTAGGCCTGTGAGCGCCGCGGCGACACCAGGAACGACGGCACCGAGTGGAACCGCAGCTCGGGCAGTCGGCGTCGAGCGGCGAGTCGGTCGCGTGCCTCGGCGGTGGTGCCGAACACCGCGATGGCGTCGAGCATGTCGGCGGGCACCGCGGCGGCCATGGCGTCCATGTCACCGGCCCGGAACGAGTTGCGGATCTCGGCGACGGCGCCGTCCCAGCCGTGCAGGGTCGTCAGCGAGTCGTAGGTCTTCACCGTCACGTAGAAGCCCACCATGAGTCGGGCGTCGCGTTCGGCCCGTGCCGGATCGGCGTCGTCGACCGACGTGATCACCCAGCCCCAACGGCTGAGCGCCGCTGGCATCGCGCCCGGTGGATGCGGCACCGTCGGCCAGCACCGGATCGACGACCTCGTCCCACCACCGGTCGGTGAACAGCCCGTGGCCGATGATGCCGTCGGCCACCCGACCTGCCACCCGCAACATGCCCTGGTTGAACGCGCCGACGCAGGATCGGCACGTCGATCGTGCCGAGCACGGGCGCCATGATCGTCGCGTCGATCGGATAGAACTCGCCGTCGTGGTCGCACCGGCGTGCGGTTGGGCGCCGACAGGTAGGCCCGTACGGCGCCGACCATGTCGGTCATGCGCGCCAGGGGTCGATCCGCCGGGACGGCGAACCAGTCCTCGTTCATGCGGCGGGTGCCCGCTCCCAGTCCCATGAAGGTGCGGCCGCCGGCCAAGCGGTCGGCATGGCGCATGGCGGACGCATGGATGAACGGCGAGCGGGCGAAGGCGTAGGCGACGCCGGTGCCGACGCGTGCGGTGGTCGTGTTCGCCGCCATCTCTGCGAGGGTCACGTAGGCGTTGCCGTCGACGAACTCGCCGGTGCAGAACGCCGCACAGCCGGCGAGCTCCGCGGCGCGACCGATCTCGGGGCCGGGCCAGCGCATGCCCCATTCCGGGGTGGCGCCGTCGGGGCGGGTGTCCGTCATGTCGACCTCCTGGTCTGTCGGAACGACAGCTCCGCGTCGGGCGACGGCTCCCGGGGCAGGCCCAGGGAGCGTTCGCCGATGATGTTGCGTTGGATCTCGTTGGTGCCACCGCCGAGCGACGGCACGAACGCGGAGAGGCCAGTGCGCAGCACTCGCCCACCGTCGGGGGCGTCGTCGGCCAACATGGCTGCGGGACCGAGCAGTTCGAGGGAGAGGTCTCTCGACTCGTGCGACAGCGCCGCCAGGTCGAGCTTCATCGCCGGACCGTCGAGCGCCGTCGGGGACTTCGCCCGGGCCAGGTCACGCAGTCGTTGCCCGTTGCGGCGGTAGACCTCGCTGTGGATGTAGTAGCGCACGACCCGGTCCCGGAGCGCCGGGCGTTCGGCGATGCCTGCGTCGCGTGCCAGCTCGATGACCCGGCGTGCGCTGAGCAGGGGTGGCTGGCGTCGTGGAGCCCCGCCCGCGGCACGCCACGCGTCGACCAGGTCACCGACGCGTCGATCGAGGCGTCCGGGGATGCTGCCCGCCTCGACGAGCACGGCGCCGCGGCCGACCGCACCTGCGGAGGACGCACGTTCGTGGGCGAGGGTCGTCCGCGCCACGGACCACCCGGCGCCGACCCCGCCGATCACGTCGTCACGGCGGACGCGGGCCTCGGTCAGGAAGACCTCGCTGAACTCGGCCGCGCCGTTCATCTGGACCAGGGGTCGCACCTCGACACCGGGCTGGGACATGTCGAGCATCACGAACGTGATGCCCCGGTGCTTGGGCACGTCCAGGTCGGTCCGGCACAGGAGCATGCCCCACTCGCTGACGTCGGCCTTCGAGCTCCAGACCTTCTGGCCCGACACGATGAAGTCGTCGCCGTCGGGTTCGGCCCGGGTCGACAGGCTGGCCAGGTCCGATCCGGCACCCGGTTCGCTGAAGAGCTGGCACCACTGCGTGCGGCCCCTGCCGAGCGGCTCGACGAAGCGGCGTTGCTGGTCGTCGGTGCCGTGTTCGAGCAGCGTCGGAGCACCCATGTTCGGGCCGTTGCCCGCGGGCGCAGCGATCGTGCCCGCCGCAGCGAGGGCCCCGGTGAGCACCCGCGCCTCGGCGGCGCTGGCTCCCAGCCCGCCCAGACCGACCGGCCAGGTCGGGAACGCGTAGCCCGCGTCCCAGAGCAGGTCCCACCACTGCCCCAGCGTCAGGTCAGGGTCCCAGTGCTCCGCGATCCACGCCTCGATCCCGTCAGCGCTCGCCGTCGCTCCGCCGCTCGCTCCCCGACACCGCTCCCCCTGACACTCTCCCCCTCCCCGTGACATCGCTCCCCTGAGTCCCCCGAGCGTCGGATCGAGCCGGCGCTAAAATAGGTGACTATTATGTCCCATCGTGCGACGCCACGCTGCGCCGCACGCGACCGACAGACTGCGACCCGACCGATCGAAGGCGGCTGACTGACCATGGACCTCTCGCTCACCGAGGCCGAAGCAGACCTGCGCGAGCTCTGCCGGAGCTTCGCGGAGCGCGAGATCGCCACCCGGGCACCGGCCGCGTGGGAGCGGGCCGAATGCCCGACCGACCTGCTGCGTGAGATGGGTGAGCTCGGGCTGCTCGGCATGTTGGTGCCCGAGGAGTGGGGCGGCATCGGCATGTCGACGGTCGGATTCGTCGCGGCGCTGGAGCAGCTCGGTCATGCGGATCAGTCGGTCGCCGCTGCATTCCAGGCCCACGTCACCATCGGGTCCATGCCGCTGCTGCTCTTCGGCACCGACGACCAGCGGGAGCGCTGGCTCCGACCCATGGCAGAGGGCCGTGTCCTCGGCGCGTTCGGCCTCACCGAACCCGACGCCGGCTCCGATGCACGCGGCATCACCACGCGAGCGGTTCGCCACGACGGAGGTTGGCTCATCAACGGCGCCAAGACCTTCATCTCGAACGCCGGCACCGACATGTCCTTCGGTGTCACGGTGCTCGCACGGACCGACACGAACGAGGACCGAGCACTGGAGGAGTCCCACCCCCGCTTCGGCAGCTTCGTGGTCGAGAAGGACACCGCCGGCTTCTCGATGGGGCCCAAGATGCGGGGCATCGGCTGGCGTGGGCTCGACACCCGCGAGCTGTTCTTCGACGACGTGTGGGTGCCCGACGAGCACCTGGTCGGCGACCCGGACCTGGGGCTCGGACAGTTCCTGCGCACCCTCGAAGTGGGCCGCATCTCGATCGCCGCGCTGTCGTTGAGCCTGACCCAGGCGGTGCTCGACCTGTCGCTCGAGTACGCCGCACAGCGACAGCAGTTCGGACAGCCGATCGGCAAGTTCCAGGCCATCCAGTTCAAGCTCGCCGACATGGCCACCGAGCTCGAGGCGGCACGGTGGTTGACCTACCGGGCGGCATGGTTGCGCGACCAGGGCCAGCCGTTCCTCAAGGAGGCGGCGATGGCGAAGCTCAAGGCGAGTCGGCTGGCAGCCTCCGCGGCGTCAGAGGCCGTGCAGATCCACGGTGGTGTCGGCTACATGCTCGACTCGCCCGTCGCCCGCTTCTACTGCGACTCGAAGGTCCTCGAGATCGGCGAGGGCACCAACGAGATCCAGCACGTCGTCATCGCTCGGGCCCTGGGTTGCTGAGCGCACGACGACGCTCAGGGTGCTGCGTACCCGCCGTCGACGACGAGCGCGGTACCGGTCGTCCAGGCCGAGGCGTCGCTCGCCAGGTAGGAGTACGCACCGGCGACGTCCTCGGCGCGGCCGAGCCCCAGGGGGTGCTTCGCCCCGATCGTGTCGAGCGCCTCGGGCGGCAGCTCGTCGTGGATCGCGGAGCGGAAGGTGCCGGGGCATACGCAGTTCACCCTGATGCCGTCCCGTGCGTACTCGACCGCGGCGACCTTCGCGAGTTCGATGACACCGGCCTTGGTGACGCAGTAGGGCCCGGCGTGGCTCCACGCGGTCATGCCCGACACCGACGCGGTCAACACGATCGACCCGCTGCCCTGGGGGCGCATGACGCCGACCCCTGCGCGGACCGCGTTGACCGCTCCCATCACGTTGATGCGGAAGGCCCGCTCCCAGTCCTCGGTGTCGAGGTTGTGGATGCGACCGTTCGGCGAGAGCACCCCGGCGTTGCTGATCAGCACGTCGAGTCGCCCGAAGCGCTCCACCGCACGGTCGACGACCGCGACGACCTGATCCACGTCGGCGACATCGGCGAGCAGCGTCTCGATCCCGGGACGATCGCCGCCCGGTGCGCCGGCAGCCGTCAGCGCGTCGGTCGTGGCACGCAGCGAGACCTCGCTCAGGTCGCTCAGCACCAGGTCCGTGGCCGGCTCACCGGCGAGACGCGTGGTGATCGCCGATCCCAGCGAGCCGCCGGCTCCCAGCACTGCCACGACGCGCCGGGGCGCTCCTCGATCGATCACTTCGGTTCCCCCCACGGGTCAGACGAGCAGATAGCCGCCGTCGACGGCGAGCACCGCTCCGGTGACGAACGACGCGGCCTCGGAGGCCAGGAACAGGTAAGCCCCGGCCAGGTCGCCCGGCGGGCCCCAGCGGCCCTGTGCGGTGTGGTCGAGCACCGACTTGGACTTGCGCTCGTCCGCGGTCCAGCCGGCGGCGAGCGGCGAGTCGAACCAGCCGGGGTTCACGACGTTCACGGTGACACCCGATGGCGCCAGGTCGAGTGCCAGCGACTTGGCCAGGCCCACGAGACCTGCCTTCGACGCGCTGTAGGCGCTCAGCCCCCGTGCGGGCCGCTCGCCCAGCACGGACCCGGTGAAGATCACCCGGCCACCCGCTCCCATCACCGATGCTGCGGCGCGGGCGCCCAGGAACGCACCCGTCACGTTCACCGCGAGCACGTCGGCGAAGACCGACGGGTCGGTGTCGAGAGGACCCGCCACCACCGGCGAGATACCCGCGTTCGAGATCCACACGTCGACGCCGCCCCATTCCTCGGCGGTGCCCCGGGCCACGGCGTCGTTGAACTCGGCGTCGCGCACGTCGCCGGCGAACACGAGCGACCGGCCCGGCAGCGCGTCGGCGACCTCTTTCAGGTCGCGCTCGGTGCGGGCCACGAGCGCCACGTCCGCACCCGAGCGCGAGAAGGCGTGGGCGAGCAGCTCACCCAGGCCGCGCCCGGCACCCGTGATGACCACCCTGCGACCGGTGACGCCGGTCTCGGGGAACGTCGCTGGGATGTCGATCCGGTCCGGCATCACGTCTCCTTCGCGGCCGTCACCCTATCCCATACCTTGTACTGATCGGTACACAGATGCACCTCACCTTTGAATCCACCAGCCGTTCGGTCGACACCGATGCGGGTCGACTCCACTACCACGAGGCCGGCGACGGTCCGCCGCTGCTCCTGCTGCACGGCTCCGGTCCGGGCGTCAGCGCCTGGGCGAACTTCGGCAACAACCTGTCGGAGTTCGCCGAGCACTTCCGGGTCGTCGCGCTCGACTTCCCCGGCTTCGGCACGAGCTACTCCTGCGACGACAACCCGTTGCTCGTCGCGGTCAGGGGCCGTCACCGACCTGTTCGAGGCTCTCGACCTGGGCAGCGCCTCGATCGTGGGCAACTCGATGGGCGGCAACATCGCGGCACGTGTCGCGGCATCCCGACCGGAGCTCGTCGACCGCCTCGTCACGATCGGCGGCGTCGGCGTCGCGCTCTTCAGCCCGAGTCCGCCCGAGGGCGTGAAGCTGCTCGTCGAGTTCGTCGAGGACCCGACCCGGGAGCGGCTGGTCGCGTGGATGGAGTCGATGGTCTTCGATCCGGCGGTCCTGACCGACGAGTTCGTCGAGCAGCGCTGGGCCACCGCGAACGACCCCGCCGCACTCGCAGACGTGCGACGCATGTTCAACCGCAAGACCCTGCAGGCCATGCGACGAGCCCCGCTCGGCGCGCCGGACCAGGTGGCGACCCTCGCGCGCATCAAGGCGCCGACGCTGATCACCTGGGGACGCGACGACCGCGTGACCCCCCTCGACAACGTGCTGGTGCCGATGCGGGTCATCCGCAACTGCGAGATCCACGTGTTCCCCGACTGCGGACACTGGGCGATGCTCGAGCAGAAGACCGCGTTCGAGCGAGTGGTGCTCGAGTTCCTCCGGCGCTGAGGCGGGAGTGAGCGCCACGTTCGCGCGAGTGGTGCTCGCCCTCCTCGGTCTGGGAGCCTCCGTCGCTGAGGGACCCACATCCCGGCCGATGAGACGACCGATTGACCCTGTCGATGGGCCTCGGTAGGACGGGAGGCGTGACCGAGGTTTCGCCCACCCAAGCAGCACCGACGTTCGACGGTGACATCGATCCGGGACGGGTCCCCGAGCGCTACCGCTTGGGTCCGGCCTTCGTGCCGAAGGGCCGGTACCTCGACGTCGAGTTCCTCGAGCTCGAGCTCGAGCTGCTCTTCCCGCGCACCTGGCTGATGGCGTGTCGCCTCGAGGAGCTGCCGAGCATCGGCAGCTATGTCGAGTACCGCATCGGCGACCGTTCGGTGCTGGTGGTGCGGGAGTCGAAGGACTCGATCCGGGCGTACCACAACGCCTGCCGTCACCGCGGCACACGCCTGGCGACCGGACGCGGCCGTGTGGGGTCCATCATCTGCCCGTTCCACGGTTGGCGCTGGAACCTCGACGGCTCGATCCGACTCCAGCTCGATCCGGAGGAGTTCGTGGCCCGCTCCGAGGAGGACCTCGGGCTCCAGCCGGTGCGCTGCGATCAGTGGGGCGGGTTCGTCTTCATCAACATGGACGACGACGCGCCGCCGCTGCTCGAGTACCTGGACCCGGTCCCGTCCACGCTGGCGCCGTTCCAGCTCGAGAACATGCGGGTGCGCTGGTACAAGGGCACGCTCGTGCCGTGCAACTGGAAGACCGTGCTCGACGGCTTCCTCGAGGGGTACCACATCCCCGGCACGCACCCGCAGCTGAACCGGCCGGACCGGACGAACAACAACCCGGCGACCATGAAGGAGATCGACGGGCTGCGCAGCTGGTCTCCGACCTCGGTCTACGAGCGGCACGCGATGTACCAGAGCCTGGGGGTCAAGCGCCGCCAGACCCAGCGCCTCGACAAGGATCCGTCACGCCGTCCCGGCGCGGGCGGTGGCGAGGATCCGCGTGAGGGCATCGCGAACGCGGTCGAGTACATCTACGACGAGCTCCGCGCGCTCGAGACCGAGCGCAGCGTGCGCGCCGCGCAGCTGCTCCGAGAGGCCGAACTGCCCGAAGGGGCCAACGCCGGGCTGCACCACCTGGAGCTCTACCGGCAGCTCGCCATCGAGGACGGCCTGGACTGGCCCGAGATCACGCCGGCGCAGTGGGCCGCAGCCGGAACCGCCTGGCACATCACCCCCAACACGATCGTGCTGCCGAACCAGGGCGCCGCGCTCGTCTACCGCTCACGACCCCACGGCCTCGACCCCGACCGCTGCTTCTTCGAGGTGATCTGCCTCGAGCAGATCCCGGTGGACCGCTACGACGACAAGTGGGAGGTCACCCCGGAGTTCTTCGAGGACTTCCGAGAGGGCGACATGGGCCAGATCCTCACCCAGGACCTGGAGAACACCGAGAACATCACCGTCGGCATGCACTCGCCGAGCTTCGACGGCCATCGACTGAGCACCGAGCAGGAGATGACGATCTACAACCACCATCGGGTCGCGGACCGCTACCTGTGGGACGCATGAGCGCGCCGCTGCGGTCCCTCAGCGATCTCTTCCGTGAGGTCATCCAGCTCGCCTACGTCACCGACGACCTGGACGTCGGCGTCGAGTGGCTCCAGTCGACACTCGGCACGAGCCCGGTCCACACGATGTACGCGTCGTCGCTGGGCGGCACCGTGGTGGTCGACGACCAGCCCGCCGAGGAGTGGGTGATCGACGCGGCGCTGGTGAACTCGGGGCCGACCAACATCGAGCTCATCCGACCCGTCAGCGGAGCGGTCGACATGTACCGGCGCGGCATCCGGCCCGGGGCACCCGCGACGTTCCACCACATCGGGGTGCGCGTGGACGACTTCGACGAGGCGACCTCGATCGTCACCGAGAACGGGCGTCGCTGGGAGCAGTACGGCTCCACCGGCGCGATCCGGTTCGGCTACCTCGACATGACGGCCGAGCTGGGCCACCGCGTCGAGGTGATGGAGCTCGGCCCCGGCATGCAGCGCCTGCTCGAGATCCTGCGCGAGGAGTCCGAGCGCTGATCGACCCCGGTCACGCGTCGCACCCGTCGCACACCCGTCGTCCACGACCGGACACCCCGCGGCCCCGACGAGAAGCGCCGCTTTCCGATTGGTGCAGAACCCACTGCACCATTGGTGATAACGTCATTCTCCGACAAGGGGGTCCGTGATGGTGACACACGTCCGGGACGTACGATCGCTCGTCGAGTCGGCCGGGGGCATCGAGTCGACTGGGGGTCCGGTCGGTGAGGGCAGCGATGACGCAGCGGAAGCAGGCCGCAGCCTGGTCGGCCGGGTGGCGGCGATCATGGATGCCTTCGACCACCAGGACCCCGTCCTGTCGTTGGTCGAGCTGAGTCGACGTTCGGGCCTCCCCAAGTCGACCGCCCATCGCCTGGCCGAGCAGCTGCGTGCCATGGGCTGGCTCGAGCGTGACCAGCGCGGCTACCGGGTCGGCATGCGCCTCTTCGAGCTCGGGGGCCTGGCCGCCGAGCCCAGCCTGCTGAGGGACCCCGCGCTCCCCCATCTGCACGAGCTCGCCAGCCGGACCGGACTCGCGGTCCAGCTCGGCGTGCTCGACAGCGACGAGGTCGTGTACCTGGAGCGGGTCATCGTCGGGAACTACCGGCTGCCCACCCGCCAGGGCGGACGCATGCCGGCGTACTGCACCGGCTTGGGCAAGGCCATGTTGGCCTTCGACGACGGCGCCTCCCGACTGGTGCTCGGCGCAGACCTCCCAGCACGCGCATCGGGAACGCTGTCGTGCGCGGCTCGGCTGAGCGACGACCTGGAGCGGGTGCGCACCACGGGAGTCGCCTACGACCGCCAGGAGTCCTACGACGGACTCGGCTGCGTGGCCGCACCGATCCGCAACTCGGGGCGGGCGATCGGCGCGGTGTCCGTCACCGGTCCGATCGACCGCATCGAGTGGACCACGTTGACGACGCTCGTCCAGAACACCGCGACGTCGATCTGGAACGCCCGCTTCTCGACCCGGGCGGGTCACGCCTCGAACTGAGCGCGCACCGTTCCCAGGCCGCTGAACTCGGCCTCGTAGATCTTCCCCTGCTGGGCCGCCACGAGCGGGCCAAGCGATCCCGAGAGGATCACCTCACCCTCCTGCAGCGGTGCGCCTCGCTCCGCAACCGCGTTCGCCAGCCACACCACTGCGTTCATCGGGTGCCCCAGGCACGCGGCGCCCGTGCCCGCGCTGAGCGTCTCGCCGTCGCAGGTGAGCGCCATCTCGATGGCGCGCAGGTCGTCGACGTCGGTGAGACGCCGCGGCGAACCGCCGAGCACGAAGAGTCCGGACGAGGCGTTGTCGGCGACGGTGTCGACGATCGAGATGTCCCAGTTCTGGATGCGGCTGTCGACCACCTCGATCGCGGCGACCACGAAGTCCGTGGCGCGCAGCACGTCGGCGGCGGCCACAGGGCGATCGGGCAGGTCGCGGCCCAGCACGAAGGCGACCTCGGCCTCGACCTTCGGCTGCAGCAGGCGCCCAGCGGCGATCGGCTCGGAGTCACCGAGGGCCATGTCCGCGAGCAGCACGCCGAAGTCGGGGGTGTCGACGCCCATCTGCTGCTGCACCGCGGGTGAGGTCAGACCGATCTTGCGACCGACCCGACGGATGTCGCCACGCGTCCGTTCGAGCACACGCTGGGACACGAGGTAGGCGTCGTCGATGGTGGCGTCGGGCAGCAGGTCACGGACCGGCGAGCAGGGCACGAGCGTCGTCACGGCCTGGGCGAGGCGTGAGGCTGCGGCGTCGTGGGCGTCGCTCCACGTCGCGCGGGAGGGCACGGTGCCGGTCATCGGGTCGGCGGCGGTGAGAACCGGTGGCCCCAGTAGGCACCGGCGGTGATCTCGTAGGTCGGCACCGGCGACTCGACGCGCAGGCCGTCGTAGCCGACCTCGATCGCGTAGTGCTCGGGTGAGTACACGTAGAACGACACCATGTGGTCGTTGGTGTGCTTGCCCAACGTGTGCATCATCGGCACCTCCATCCGGTGCGCCCGATCGAGCGCGAGCCCGACGTCGTCGAGGGTGCGCACCTCGACCATCAGGTGCAGCAGCCGACCGGGACCCTTCTGGGTGGTGATGCCGAGTGTGTGGTGTCGCGGGTTGCAGCCCATGAAGACGACCCGGCCCCGGGCCATGGTGTTGCGCTCCACGAAGCCGAGGACCCGCGTGTAGAAGTCGTACGCGGCGTCGCCGTCCTCGGCGCTGAGGATGACGTGGCCCAGTCCCATGTCGCCGGTCACGAACCCCGAGACCATCGGCGTCTGCACCGGGGAGTGCTCGAGGCGCGGGCCGTAGTAGAGCTCGATCGGGTTGCCGCCCGGATCGTCGAACCGGACCAGGCCGGTCACCCGTCGCTCGGCGCGCTCCTCGGGAGTTCCGTCGACGACCTCGATGCCCTCGGCACGGATCGCGTCGCTCAGCGCGGCGAGCTCGACACGGTCCATGACCTCGAAACCGATCGCGGTCGCCCGTGCCTCGGGACCGGGCGCCACCACGAGACGGGCGGGCATCTCGTCGATGCGGAACGACGCGACCTCGGGGTCGTCGCCGTCGACGGGCATGAGCCCCATGAACTCACCCGCGAAGCGACGCCAGGCGTCCACGTCGGGGGTGGCCAGGCGCAGGTAACCGAGTGATCGAACTCCCATCGCTGCGGAACCTACCAGCGGCCCCTGGAGCGTGGTCGGTGCCGTCTCGCCGAACGGAACGGCCCGGTCGTTGCGGACGACGCCCTCCGCGACGATGGATCCATGACCTCATCCGCGGTGATCGTCGGCTCGGGCAACATCGGCACCGACCTCATGTTCAAGCTGCTCCGCTCGGACCAGATCGAACTGCGGGCCATGATCGGGATCGACCCTCGCAGCGAGGGCCTGGCGCTGGCCGCCGAGCGGGGTGTCGAGGCCGTGGCCGACGGCGTCGACTGGGTCTTCGAGCAGTCGGAGCTGCCCGACATCGTCTTCGAGGCCACCTCGGCCTACGCACACGTCGCCAACGCCGAGCGCTACCGCGACGCCGGCATCCGGGCGGTCGACCTCACCCCCGCTGCCGTCGGGCCGTACGTGATCCCGGTGGTCAACCTGACCGAGCACCTGGGCGAGACCAACGTCAACATGGTGACCTGCGGCGGGCAGGCGACCATCCCGATGGTCCATGCGGTCTCGCGGGTGACCACGGTCCCCTACGCCGAGATCGTCGCGACGGTCGCGTCACGATCCGCCGGACCGGGCACGCGGGCCAACATCGACGAGTTCACCCGCACGACGTCGTCCGCGGTCGAGGTCCTGGGCGGAGCCGAGCGGGGCAAGGCCATCATCATCCTGAACCCTGCGGAGCCTCCGCTGATCATGCGCGACACGATCTTCTGCCAGATCCCCGACGACGCCGACCAGGCCGCGATCGAGTCGTCGATCGACGACGTCGTCGCACAGGTCCAGGACTACGTCCCCGGCTACCGGCTGCGGCAACGCCCGCAGTTCGACGAAGCGGCGCCGGGACGGCCCGCCCGGGTCGCCATCTTCATCGAGGTCGAGGGGGCGGGCGACTACCTGCCGCCGTACTCCGGGAACCTCGACATCATGACCGCGGCGGCCACCAAGGTCGGCGAGGAGATCGCCCGTCACATCGCCACTCGAACCGAGGTCCCGTCCTGATGCCCTTCTCCGACGAGCTCGACATCCGCATGACCGACTCCGCCCTGCGCGACGGCTCCCATGCGAAGGCCCACCAGTTCACCGAGCAGATGGTGCGCGACATCGTGACCGGCCTCGACTCGGCGGGGATGCCCGTCATCGAGGTGACCCACGGCGACGGGCTCGGCGGCTCGTCGTTCAACTACGGGTTCAGCCACACCGACGAGCGCGTCCTGATCGCCGCGGCGGTCGAGTCCGCGAGCCGCGCCAAGATCGCGGCGCTGATGCTGCCGGGGCTCGGCACCAAGGACGACATCACCGCGGCGGCCGATCTGGGCGTGTCGGTGATCCGCATCGCGACGCACTGCACCGAAGCCGACATCGCGGACCAGCACTTCGGTCTGGCCCGCGAGCACGGCCTCGAGACCGTCGGGTTCCTGATGATGGCGCACACGCAACCGCCCGAGGTGCTCGCCGCGCAGGCCCGGACGATGGTCGATGCGGGCTGCCAGTGCGTCTACGTCGTCGACTCCGCCGGGGCGATGATCCTCGAGGACGTCACCGACCGGGTCGCCGCCGTCCTTGCCGAGATCGGCCGCGACGCGCAGGTCGGCTTCCACGGACACGAGAACCTGGGCCTCGGGGTGGCGAACTCGATCTGCGCGGTGCGAGCCGGCGCGACGCAGATCGACGGCTCGACCCGTCGCTTCGGTGCGGGAGCGGGCAACACGCCGTGCGAGGCGTTCGTCGCGGTCTGCGACAAGCTCGGCATCCGCACCGGCATCGACGCGCTCGCCATGTTCGACGTCGCCGAGGACATCGTGCGCCCGGTCATGGACGGTGAGGCCGCCTTGGACCGCCTGTCGCTGATCATGGGCTACGCCGGGGTGTACTCGTCGTTCCTGCGCCACGCCTACAGGGCGGCCGAGCGCTACGGCGTCTCCGGCGCCGACATCCTGCTGGAGTGCGGCGAGCGTCGGCTCGTGGGCGGCCAGGAGGACCAGATCATCGAGATCGCCGTCGGACTCGCAGCGGCACGCTGAACCCACACTGCGACTCGCTGAACTAGGGGTCGCACTAGGGATTCCTCCGGGGCGGCCGGTGAGGAGGATTCGTACGTTCCTCGTACCGAATCCCCGAGTCGCCGGCCAGCGCCGGCCAGGAGCCCCCATGCCAGTCCGTCCCGCCATGTCCACCCCACACGCCCGCGCGGCGCTCGCCACCGCGGCGGCCGTCGCCCTGCTCGCCGCAGTCGGCTGCAGCAGCGACGACGTCGCGACGCCAGACCCCGGCCCGGAGACGACCGAGGCCACCACCACGATCGTCGCCGAACCCGCCGACGATCACGGGCACGACGCTCCCGGCGTTGCGTCGGTGTCGCTGCTCAGCCCGGCCGACGGCGAGCGCCTCTACGGCCCGGTGACCGTCCGGATGGCGGCCGAGGGCGTGGAGATCGCACCCGCCGGAGAGGCCGTCGAGGGATCCGGTCACTTCCACTTGGTCGTCGACCTGCCGTGCGTCGAGGAGGGCACCTCGATCCCGAAGGACGTCAACCACGTGCACTTCGGCAAGGGTCAGACCGAAGCGACCGTCTTCCTGCCCGCCGGCCGTCACGAGCTCTGCCTCCAGGTCGGCGACGGCGTGCACGTCGCGCAGGACATCACGGACACGATCACCGTCGAGGTCGCCGTGGGCGACCAGACCGAGTGGTGCGAGGTGGCGGGAGCGATGAACGACACCATCACGAACGCGAAGTTCGCGGACGTCACCACCGACGAGGAGTTCACCGAGCTGCAGGCCACCTGGCTCGACGGCGCAGCACTGCTCGACCAGCTGATCAAGGGCATCGAGCACGTCGACGAGGACCACCGCAACGACGTCCACGTGATGCTCAACCACATGTGGGACAAGGCCTACGCCATCATCGATGCGCCGAACCGTCAGGCCGCCGCCGAGCCGCACGCCGCCCTCAGGGCTGCGGAGCCTGCCGAGATGGGTCCGGCGACGATGTGGATGGCGACCGCCTGCGAGGCGCAGCTCACCTGAGCCCGAGCGACACCCGACCTCGCCTGACCGCTGCGATCACCCCGCCGAGGGCCGCAGCGTCAGGCGAGCGGGTCCTCGCCGGCCATGTCGAGCGCGGCCAGCCACGAGAAGACCATGGCCGAGCCGATCGGTCCGCCGGCACCCGGGTAGATGCGACCGAGTGCGGGCGCCATCGTGTTGCCCGAGGCGTACAGGCCCTCGATGACGGTGTCATCGGCTCGCAGCACCCGGGCGTGGCGGTCGGTGCGCACGCCGCCCTTGGTGCCGATGTCGGTCACCACGACCTGCACCGCGTAGTAGGGCGCGGCGTCCATCACCCCGAGGCACTTGTTGGGGCCGTCGGTGTGCGGTCCGAACACGCCGGCGACGACTCGGTCCCAGGGGGTCTCGCCCCGACCGAAGTCCTCGTCCTTGCCGCTGAGCGCGTACCCGTTGAAGCGCTCGACGGTCGCGGTCACGGCATCGACGGGCAGGCCGAGCTGCTCGGCCAGGCCCTCGAGGGTGTCGGACTGCCACAGGCAGCCGGCCTCTCGCCATGCGTCGACGTCGAACCAGTCGGCCACCTGCGGCTCGACCGGCAGCATCGAGAAACCTCGTGCGTCGATCTGTCGCTGGTCGAAGATCCAGTAGGCCGGGATGTGCGCGGTCGGCGACGAGTTGTGCAGTCGCATCAGCTCGTGCCCGGCACGGTCGTACGGCAGGCGCTCGTTCATGAAGCGCTCGCCCTCGGCGTTCACCCAGACGCCGCCCCAGACCATCGTGTAGAAGACCGGTCCGCCGACGGGCGTCACGACGCCCGGCGCGAACCACGCCTCATCCAGCAGCGCGGTGTCGGCGCCGATGGCCACCGAAGCGGTGAGGGCGTCGCCGGTGTTCTCGGGGCAGCCCATCGTCCACTCGTCGGTCAGCGGCGACTGGTGCTGCTGACGCAGGTCGCGGTTGCGTTCGTAGCCGCCGGCGGCGAGCAGCACCCCGCGGTCGGCCAGGTAGCGCACCGGTTCGCCGTCGCGCACCGCGTCGATGCCGACCACCCGGTCACCATCGAGCACCAGGTCGGTGAGTGCGGTCGAGGTGTGCAGCGTCACGTTGCCGGTGCCCACCGCGGCGAGCAGCGAACGGGCACTCAGCGCCTGGCCGCCGATCATCGCCTCGGTCTCGGGTGTGCCCCAGCGTTCGGTCCACAACGGGCGACGCACGAGCGGTTCGAGCTCTCCGAGCTCGGTGCGGGTGATGTCGCGCGGGAAGATCGTGCGGCCCTGCTTGAGGAAGCCGGGCTCGCCGGCGAAGTAGTCGGGGATGCCTCGCCAGTAGAACTCGCCGAAGGCCTCGTTGCGCTCCAGCTCCTCGATCATCGGCGGACCGGCCTGCAGGAACGCCTCACGCAGCTCGGCGGGTGCGTCGTCGCCGACGATCGCGTCCAGATACGGCCGGGCGGCCTCGGGCGAGTCCTCGATGCCCGCACGTAGGATCGCCGGGTTGCCGGGCAACCAGATGCCCGCCCCCGAGTAGGCGGTCGTGCCGCCCACGTACTCGGACTTCTCGATCACCAACGTGCGCAGTCCGCGCTCGGCGGCCGCGTAGGCGCCGATCAGGCCGCCCCCGGTCCCGACGACGATGACGTCGTAACGCTCCTCGGTGCTCATGCGTCCTCCCAGGTCGTGATCAGCTCGGGTGCCTCGAGCGGCCACGACGTCAAGTACGTCGCCCCGTCGGTGCCTGCGGTCAGCCGGTGCTCGGTGTCGGCATCGATGACACAGAACTGACCGGCTCGCAGACCGGCGTGCTGCTCGCTGTCGCTGTCGCTGTCCTCGTCGGACCACGACACGGTGAGCTCACCGGCGAACACCAGGACGAGCAACGAACGGTTGTGATGGTGACGCTGCACCGTCACTCCGGTCGCCAGGCGAACTCCCGTCAGGTCGAACGACGGGTCGATCCGTGTCGCGTGCCATGCCGGGCCGTCGACGTGCGCGGCGTCGTCGGGCGGCCATGGACGCCACGCCCCGTCGTCATCGGCATCGAGGAGGTCGAGGAACTCGATCGGCACGTCGGCACTGTGCCGACGAGGCAGCAGCGGTGTCGAGTCGTCGTCCTGATGGGCGGGATGTGGCGCCGTCGCCGTGAACCGGCTCCGCGATGATGAGCCGATGGGAGTCATCGTCGCCGATCTGCTCGATGGTCAGGACTGGGTGCCGCTCGCGCTGGACCAGCAGGGCAACCCGACGTACTTCTGGCACGACGGCCGCCCGTTGTCCGAAGCACCCGTCGACTTCGCCGCGACCTTCGATGGCGCCATGGAGATGTGCGCGAAGCCGATCCGCATCCGCACCTACAACCGGAACCCGCTGCGGGTGGTGCCGAACTTCGTGGTGCCACGCCACCACCACAGCCTCGATGAGATGGTCATCGTGCTCGAGGGTGAGTACCGCATCGACCACGGCGACGACGACCCGCAGTCGGTGACGATCGGGCCCGGCGAGTACTTCCTGAGCCGTGCCGGGACGCCGTACACGATGACCGCCGGCTCCGAGGGGGTCACCTACATCGAGACGTGGCCGTCACCGTTGCCGAAGCTGCTCACCTACTGGCACGACGAGGGCTGGGTGCACCGCTGAGCCAGGCTCGCTGAGCCCGACTCGCTAAGCAGGCGCAGGAGCACGGTCACAGCTCCAGGTCGGTTGCGGCGGCTGCGTCGTCGCCTGCGCATCGGGCGACGGTGATGCGGTGTCGGCCGACGGCGGGCCGCCAGGCGTGGGCGTCCGGGTCGCGGACGGCGAGTCGGTCGACGGGCGCCTCGATCCGGAACTCGGCCTCGTCACCGGCGGGGATCTGGACCCGGGTGAAGCCGATGAGGCGTGGCGGATGTTCGCTGCTCGGGAGGTTCGGCGTACACCTGGACGACGTCGGAGCCGTCCCTGGATCCGCTGTTCCGCACGATGCCGCGGGCGACGATGTGCTCGCTCGTCCCGGTCGACCGTCACCCCGTCGAGCGCGAGCGTCGTGTAGCTGAGGCCGAACCCGAACGGGAACGTCGCCCGACGCCCGATGCGGTCCAGGTGCCACCATCCGTGCCAACGGTCGTAGGTGACCGCGACGGCGTCGCGGTCGAACGTCGGGAAGGTCGGCCTCGTCGTGGGGAACGCTGAACGGCAGTCGGCCGGACGGTTCGGTCGTGCCGGTGAGCACGTCGGTGAGCGCGGGACCGGCTTCGGCTCCGCCGTACCAGGCCTGCACGATCGCCGGGACATCGTCGACCCACTCGCTGCACACGACGGCGCTCCCGGATTGGATCACGACGACGGTGCGCGGGTTCGCCCGTGCCACGGCGCGAACCAGCTCGACGTCTCGCTCGAGGCAGACGCAGCGACTCGCGATCGCCGCCCGCTCCGAACGTCTGCTCGCCGGTGCCGAATCGCGGCGGTCGGGTGATCTCGGGAACGGTGGCCTTCCAGGCGTCGAACCGCTCGACGACCTCGGGCTCGTCCGCGGCGGGGAACACCTCGGTCGGCAGCGATTCCAGGTCACCCATGAACTCGCCCTCCTCCGCCGCGGTGAAACCGACGACCACCACCGCGACGTCCGCTGACGCCGCGACGGCGGCTGCACGTTCGAGGTCGTCGCCGTCGTCGACCGTGACGTCGTCGAACGCTGCACGAAGCCCATCGGCCACCGTCCGGCATCGGAGGTCCCAGACGTCGCTCGAGCCGTGATCACCGACGTTGACCTCGTCGGCCAGGCGGCCGAGCACCGCGACTCGGGAACCGGCGGCGAACGGGAAGCACTGGACCGTCCCCCACTGGCTCGTTCCGCAGCAGCACGATCGACCTGGACGCCACCTCCCGGGCCAACTCGCGGTGCTCGGGCGAACCGATGATCGTCGACGGCGGCGCCGGCGCGGAGAGCACGTCGTCGAAGCGCAGCAGGGTCGACACGAGCCGGACCACCGCGGTGTCGACGTCGTCCCACGACGCCTCGCCGTTCTCGAGCGCGGCCCGGAGGTGATGTGCACGGACGAGACGCGCGGGCATCTCGATGTCGAGGCCGGCGGTGAGCGAGCGGCCCGCGTCGCGAAGTCCCCAGACCCAGTCACTGATGACGAAGCCCTCGAAGCCCCACTCGTCACGCAGGATGTCGGTGAGCAGCTCCCGGCTCTCGCCGCACCACGCACCGTTGACCTTGTTGTACGCGGACATCACCGATGCCACGCCCTCGTCCACGATCCGCCGGAAGTGCGGGAGGTACACCTCGTGGAGCGCGACCTCGTCGACGGTGATGTCGACCCGGAATCGCGCGTTCTCCATCGAGTTGCACGCGTAGTGCTTCACGCACGCCATGACGTGGTGCTGGAGGCCACGGGTGAACGCGGCGCCGAGCTCCCCGACGAGGAAGGGGTCCTCGCCGTAGGTCTCCTGAGCCCGGCCCCATGCGGGGTGTCGGAGCACGTTGACGCACACCGCACCCGTCAGGGTGGCGCCCGAGGCGCGGAGCTCGGCACCGATCGCCACTCCGACCCGTTCCTCGAGCTCCGGGTCCCACGTCGCTCCCCGGGCCATCGACACCGGGAAGCAGGTGCTGTTGGACAGGACCGACCCGCGAGGGCCGTCCGCGAACGCGATGCCGGGCAGCCCGAGGCGCTCGACGACGGCGCCGTGGAACGGTGCGCGGTGGTAGCCGTCCTCCAGCCCGATGAACATGAGCCCGGTGAGCCCGGGCAGGTCGCCGTCCAGACACCACAGGCGCTCCTCGGGTGTCATCACGGCGACCAGCTCGCGTGCCGCGTCGGCCGGCGACATCCCGGCGTCGACCGCAGCCCGAGCCGAGTCGAAGCTGTCGATGGTCGACGAGCTCATCTGATCGTTTCCGGTTCGACGAACCATCAGCACGGCTCCGGCGCGCCGAGCGGTGTGCCGCACAGCGTCTCGTCGAACCCGAAGTCGCTCGTCCGGACGACGTTGCCCTCGAGGCCGTCCGGCGCCTCGGCATCGGGATCCCACCGGTAGACCGCCCAGTGGTTCGTGCCCGCTCGCTGGAAGAGCCCGGGATGGTTCTCGTTCGGGGTCCAGTCCTCGTCGCCGAAGATGCCGAGCATCGGGACCTCGTGCGCGGACCTGGAGCATCGAGGAGATGGCCTCGCCGGAGAACTCGGTCATGCCGGCGTCGCGGATCATCCGCAGCAGGGCGTAGAGGCCGATCCAGCCCCGCAGCGCGAACCCCTCGACGTTCTCCGGCGCGATCTCGGGATCGTCGGCGGCAGCCAGATCGCGCGCGCAGCGCCTCGTAGACGGGCACCTCCAGACTGGTGGCGGGCGGGAACGGCGAGAGCATCACGATGTTGTCCGCCACCTCCCCCAGCTCGACCATCTTCGAGTGGGGGAACCCCACCGCCATGGGGACGTCGCTGCCCATCGCTCCCGCCGCCTTCACGACCTGCTCGGCCTCCTGCGGTCCGAGCGCGAGGCCGATGCCGTCAGCGTCGGCCTCTTCGGCGGCGAGGATGAACTGGGTGTAGTCGGTGGTGCCCGCAGCCACCGGGAGGTCGGCGACGAACGACACGCCGTCGTCCTCGTAGATCGACTCCAGGAACCCCGTGAGTGCCGACGCCTGGGCGACGTTGACCCGGACCATCGCGATGTTCTTCGAACCTTCCTCGAGGAGCCCTTGGGGGACCAGGAACGTGGCACCGACGCCGCCGGCGTCGGTCGGGTAGGCGTTCGGGTCGTCCCAGTCCACGTTCGTGACGTTGGTCGCGACCCGGGGGATGCCCGCCGTCGCCATCGCGTCGGAGACCTCGGCCGCACCAGCGGTGCCCTGGTCGTTCACGGTCGCGACGACCCCCGCTTCCTGGAGCTCGCGAACACACGTCAACGCGTCGTCGAGGGTGCCCTTGTCGTCGCAGCTGACGACCTCGATGCACCCTCCGTTGGCGCCGCCTCGCCGGTTGAAGGCGGCGGCTGATGCCTCCAGGACGGTCTCGAACGACTTCAGCGAGATGACACCCGATTCCAGGGTCGCCATGAAACCGATGCGGAGCGGTTCCTTCGCCGTGTCGCACGGTCCGTCGTCCCACAGCCCGAGCGCGGCGTAGTCGAGCGCCGTCGCCACGGGCCTCTCCGACGCGTCGTCGACGTCACCGCCGTCGCCGCACCCGGCGGCCATCACGGCCAGCGCGGTGAGTACAGCCAGCACACGGAACGCTCTCACGGCGCCTCCCCCCGGAACAGCGCTGGCCTTCGCCACGCTCCACGGAGCATACTCAGAAAATGTTCTGCTGGAAGAAACTGTGAACGACGGCAGTCCACCAGCTCGGAGCTTCGTCCCGCCGCCCCCGCCACTGACGCCCAAGTCGGCACGAACCCGAGCGTTGCTGCTGGCATCTGCGGCTGCGCTGTTCACCGAGCGGGGTTACGAGGCGGTGTCGATGCAGGACATCGCAGACGCAGCTCGACTCACCAAGGGCGCGTTGTACGGGCACTTCCGCTCCAGGGGCCAGCTCCTCATCGAGGTCGTGCGATGGACGCTCGCCCAACTCGACGAGCGAAGCGACTTCGAGCACCTGACCGTGGAGGCGGACACCCACAGACTCGGCGCACCGCAGCGCCGCGACCTCCGACTGCTCGAGGTCGACGCCGCCGCTGCAGCGCGCTACGACCACGACGTCGCGGCAGGCCTCGCCGAGCTCCATGCGGAGCGGCACCAGGTCATCCGTCGCACCGCCGAGGACTTTCCCGACCCGGACGCGATGGCATGGCTCATCGCTGTCATCGAGGCCGGAATCGGGATGACCGACGCGGCAGGCGTTCCGACGCCGGGCCCGGACCAGGTGGAGGCGACGCTCATCGCCGCACTCATGGGCGTCTACCGGGATCTCGGACCGCTGGACGCGCCACCGCCATGACAGGGTGACTCCGCTGCGTCGGCCTGACCCGTCATGTGCCGTTCCGGGTTGGTTCTCCCCGACCAGGTGGACGGATCGGAAGCAGGGCACACCGGCCAGCGGAAGCGAGAGTCACACCCGGCGGGGAGAACCGACCACCATCATCACAGCGGAAGCGTCGAGCGTTATCGCACGCCCGGTCCGCGGGGTGTGTCCTGAAGCCGAGTCGCAACGAAACGCGGGTGGTTCGACCGCCCGGTTTCGTTCCAAGTCGGCGCGAGGCGGCACCCCAGGGTCTCGGCGATCGGTGCTGACGCTGCCGCGGGCGCGGCTGGCGCTTCCGCGGGCAGTGAGCGTGTCGATTCCGTGGCACCCATCCCGCTGGGGGGAGTCCTGAAGCCGAGTTGCGACGAAACGCGGGTGGTTCGACAGCTCGCTTTCGTTCCAAGTCGGCGCGGGAGTGCACACGACACTCGCGCTCACCGGCGCTGGCGCTGGCGCTGGCGCTTCCGCGGAATCGCCCTCGAGCGGGCCGCCTGCCGACCGGCGTTCTGGGGCAGGTGCCGCGGCTCAACAACTCCCTCGGTCAGTCGATCTTGCGGGCGCGGAGTCTGCGCGTTGTGAAAGGGTCGAAGAATGGAGGAACGTCAGAGCTTCTCAGATGCCGACCTGCGTCACGCGCTGCTTCGACACATGGACGGGACACGCGAGGTTGAGCCCGAGCTGACCGAAGAACTGGTGCGTCGTGGCTACCTCACGGGCCCTCCAGGCCCGCCACACGTCACGGCGAGTGGCCGAGACCTCCTCGGGATGGACGCACCGCTCGACGAGGACATCAAGGCGGTCGTCCTCGCAGGTCAGCAGTTGCGACACGTCATCCCGGTGGGAGTCGAGCGAAACACTTCCGACGGCGGTCGGATCGTGGTGACCTCGGTCGAGGTCTGGTCCCACGAAGTCATTGTTCAGTGGACCGAGATCTGTACCGAGATCAGCACTCGACGACCTTGGCCGGGTGACTCGCCGGATCCGTTCGGGTCGGTGAGCCTGGCCGACGATGTCGGCACGCCCTACGGCCGTGCAGGCGGTGGAGGGGGCGGAAGTCCCTACACGCAGCAGATGCATGTCCGATTCTTGGGCACCCCGCCCGATACCGCTTCTGCCTTGTTGTTGACCCTGTCGAGGTCGGCTGGCGAGAACGGTTCCGTCCGCATCGACTTGCCGTAGCGCCGGCAATCCCCAGGCGATCACCACGCGTCCGAGAAAGCGCCCGGCGCGCAACTGCGAGTGCCGATCGCTAGCAACCGGCGAACGTCACGGACCCGGCGATCTGGGGCACCCGCGGCCCTGGTGCTTACAACCGCTGACACAAGTCGCCGTGCTCGGTGTCGAGGCGCACAGGTCGCGTGAAACCGAACGGACTCGTGAATGCCAACGGATGAGCCGGCCACGAATCCGTCGGCAGCGTGAACATTCCTGCTTCGGAGCTAACTCCACTGCTGGACTCGGCGTAGACCATGAACTCCCGCATCGACGGAGGGGCATCAGACACGACACCGAGGTCGAAGGTTCGCCTGTCCGAGTTCCACTCCGATTCGTCGACCTCGTACAGGACGAGCTCTTTCATAGGCTTGGCGTACTCGGCCAGCTGCTTCGGGTCTTGGAGGCCGCCGGTCGGGCCCCGCGTGATCGTCAACCGTCCCGGTGGGGCTGCGCCGCACAGGTCGACGATCAGTTCTTGGGCACCGCCATGTTCTGTCACTGCGTAGCCCAAGTCATCAGTGCCTGTGGTGCACCCAGCAGCGAACGATGCGATCGCGGCAGCCGCGCCGGTTGCTGCAATCGCGCCGAGTCTCGACTTCCTCACCGATCGGAGCGTACCCGGAGCCTCCGCAGTTGATCTTCTGACGCATGCGTTGGGGTGTAGGTACACCTCGTGCATTGCCATCGAACGGCCCCGGCGGGACGAGTCGCACACCCAGCGTTCTGGGGCAGGCCGGTGGGGGCTCACAGGTCAGCAGTCAGGAGCGAGAAGGCGATGACCTCGAGCGTGATCACCACGATTGCCGTCCAGAGGACGCCGGTGTACGCGAGGTAGCGCATCGCTCGCCGACCGGCCCGCTGCGGCCGAAACGTCCGGTACCCGAGCGTCGGGAGGACGATCATCCCTGCGACTGCGAACTGCATCAGCACGAACGGCGCGACGTTGGCGATGGTGATGGAGGCCACAGTCCGGCCGATGCTATCGATCCCCGTTCGATTCTCTCCGACTCCGCGTTGGGCACGCACGCCGCCATCCGGCGTTCGGGGGCAGGGAACTCGCTGTGTTGGAGCCACCCTGACCGTTACCGTGAATCGCTGTGGATGAGTTCTCCGTGCGTCTTCTTCGGTTTGTCGAGCCACTCGACCCCGACGTCCCGTTGACCACCCTCGCCGTCCCGCTGATCAACGGGGTGCCGCTGCGCGAGCTGCTCGACAGCAGCGCCGAAGCAGGTATCGAGCTGGAGCTCCTGCGAGGACCGTCCAGCGAATGGACCGGAAGCCCCTCCAACCGGCGCTCAAGCCCAGGGTCAGCGGGAACGGCGCGGGTGTTGACGGGCACCTGTGGAGTTGCCGACTGCTGTGGCGTATTCGCTCGGATTGAACGAGCCGGCGACCAGGTGTCGTGGACCGGGTTCGAGTTCGGCGGCGAGCTCGACAACGGTCGCGCGTCGATCCTGTTCACCTTCGACGCGGTCGACTACCGGCGAGCGATCGCCCAGGGGCTGGTGTCGGCGCCGATCGAGGTCACGGGAGTCGAGTGGTGCGCTGAGCGCCCCGAGTCGGACGAGTATCGCTACTTGCGCTCTGTCCTCGGCCTCTGAGCACGGAACGGCACCCGCCTCGCTCCTGGCGTTCTGGGACAGGGCTGCAAGCGTCACCCTCGAGTTCGGGCTCGCGGCGTTACCGTTCTGCGCCATGAGTGGCAAAGGCTCGCCAGGTCGTTGCTGCGTTTGCGGAAGACCAGTCGCTCCAGACGCGGCATTCGTGAACACGGGACCCACCAACTGGAACAACCCGACAGCCCCCCGGCACCGAATGTGGGTGCCCGCCGACACGGACATTCACGGGTGGACACCGTTCGAGGTCACTCATCCCGAGTGCTTCTCTCGCACCGAAGGCGCCGAGGCTCTCCACGGGCTCATTGGCGACAAACCGTTTCGGCTCGACCGCTAGATCAGGCAGCTCGTCGGATCTAGGCGTCAGGAAGCCGGCGTTCTGGGGCACCGTTCCGGCGGGTGGGGCGCGCGATGCTGGGGTCGTACGTTGGTTCGGTGAGCAGGCCGCGGGTCGAACCGGCCCCCTCTGCTCGGTTGCGCGACGTCACCCCGAGCGGACGCTTCCGCGGGAGCGTCGAGCGTCAACGCGGCGCCGGTCCGTGGAGCGTGTCCCGAAGCCGAGTTGCGACGAAACGCGGGTGGTTCGACCGCCCGGTTTCGTTCCAAGTCGGCGCGAGGCGGCACCCCAGGGTCTCGAGGGTCGGTGCTGACGCTGCCGCGGACGCGGCTGGCGCTGCCGCGGACGTGTGAGCGTGTCGGATTCCGGGGCACCCGGCCCGGTAGGGGGCGTCTGAAGCCGAGTTGCGACGAAACGCGGGTGGTTCGACCGCCCGGTTTCGTTCCAAGTCGGCGCGGCAGTGCACCCGCCGCTCGTGGTCGTCGGCGCTCGCGCTTCCGCTGAAGCGCCCTCCGAGCGGGCCGTCTGCCAACCGGCGCTATGGGGCAGTCGTGCGTGTTGCCTGACGAGGGGCGTCAGCGGGATCAGTACGTGAGCCGGTGTGGTTGACTCGAGCGGTGAACGTGACCTGGTCGGCGTCGATAGACGATCCCCTGATCCTCGGGGAAATCGACGGTCACCGCTTCGAGCTGAGCGGGGAGGGGTCCTGTCGGGAGTTCTCTTTCGGCGGCTGGTCCATCGGTTGCGGCTGGTACATACGCGAGCCTGATGCCTCAGCAAGTCTCGATGGTTGGGGCCAGCTCGATCCGGTGGCCGAACTGATCGTGCTGCGTGGGTCGGTGCCGTTCGGCGCGTCGGAAGTTGCGATTGTGCAGGGTGACGAGCGGTCACCGGTCATTCTCCTCGGCGACGACGAGACGGACCGACCCGGATGGATCGGGTTCTCGCGAGCTGAGGGTCCGCCATCTCGTCTGGAGTGGACCGAACCCGGTGGGGAGATCGGGCACCTGCCACTCCACGCTGGCGGCACGTGCCCCTGACGGGAGGATCACGTTCCCGGCGTTCTGGGGCGCCGTCCCGGCGGAAGCGTGGAGCGTCAGCGCGCGCCGGTCCGCGGGGTGTGTCCTGAAGCCGACTTGCGACGAAACGAGAGTGGTTCGACCGCCCGGTTTCGTTCCAAGTCGGCGCGAGGCGGCACCCAGGGTCTTGGCGTCGGCGCTGACGCTTCCTCGGAAGCGCCCTCGAGCGGGCCGCCTGCCAACCGGCGATAGGGGACACGCCTGATGGGCTCGATTGTTGAGTTTGGCCGATCGAGTGGAGTTCGATGGGAACTGGAGCAGCCGGGTTGGGACGAAGCCCTGCGCTTGTAGCCTGCTTGTGTGAAGAACGTCCCGCGCCCGTGGTACGAGAGTTGGTCTCCGATTGCCGCCCTTCTCTTCTTCACTGGGCTGCTCGTAACGGCGACGGTAGTGCGGCTGAATTTTCCCAACTACTCGACGTTGCTCGCAGTAGTTGTGTCTGCGTTGGTCGTTTCTGCGATCGTCGCTCTCGTAGCGTGGGAAGCCGTCCAGCGCCGACGGCTCGCCACCAGGGTCAGCGCTGCGGGTTCGCTGCTACCGCTTGCCGTCGCCTCCACGTATCTCGCTCCCTGGCGACTGCCCGGTCGGCTCACGATCTCTGAGGAAGGTATGGCCTGGGCGCCGCTCAGTCCGTGGCGTAGGCGAAAGGCGATCCATGTCCCCTGGGCCTCAGTGCGCTCCATCAGCGAACTGCTCCGTGTCCGCGTCGATGGCGCCGAGGACATCGTCTTCGGGGTCTCTCAACGCAGGTGCGTCCGTTCGGCAATCGAGGAATGCGGAATGGTGTGGCACCGCCACCCTTGGGACCGAGAGGCTCCCGACGTGGCGTTGTGGGCCGGGGAAGAACCCGGCTGGGGGCTGGTAGCAGAGGCCGACCGAGTCGAGCCCTGAACCGCCTCGGCCAACAAGGAACCGACGCATCGTCGACGGTGACGGTTGAAGCACCGGGTGTTGATCGATGCCGAGGGACGAATCGAGCACCCCGACCCGGCGCTACGGGGCAGGGCGAGCCTGTCGGATCCGATCCCTCAGCCTGCTCCACCACCCAGGAGCACTCAGGAGGAGCGCAGCGGGCAGGTCTTCCGGCTGCCGACCGCTCCGCACGGAGTCCGCAACGCGCTTGGCCAGCAGGGGCCAGTCGTTCTCTTCAACGTCCGGGTAGTAGTTCCAGTCGTGATTCCACGCGTCCGTCCAGCAGTCCCAGAAGTGGAAGCCAATCGACAGGGCGTCCGCATTCCCCTCCCAAGCGGGCCGCAGTTCGAGGAGAACCTCGTCGTACCGCTCACCGATCTCTTCAGCGTTCCCCGCTTCCTGAGCGGCCGCATCGGCCTCCAGGGCTGAAGCAAGGACCTCGACTGCGGCTGTCCCATCCACCTTGCCAGTCTCGCGCCGACGGCTTGGCGAGCACACGTTCAGACGCGATTCAGACCCGTCCGACCGTGGCAGAAGTGCCGCTCGGCCGCGCCCATCGAACCGGCGTTCGGAGGCAGTCGGCTTCGATCTCCAGCTCCGTTCCGGAGGGACCCGGGGCAGCCCCTTCGGCTACTCGTTGACCTCGTATCGGTAGATGTCTCCGACACTGTGGAAGAACTCCGGGTACGGAGCATCGGCGTCGACGCCATCGGGGCAGTGAGCGACGCCGTACTCGTCGAAAACGACCGTCTGAGTGAGAAAGACGGTGCAGCCATTCTCGTCCACCCTGAACGATCTGACCCCGAACAAACCCGCTTGGCCAGGTTCCTCGCCCGCTCGAACAGCTGCGGCCGCCTCGCTGATGGCGTCCTCGCTCAGAGCGATGCGCGCTTTGCCCGGTAGGCCGATGGCACCTAAGCAGAGCGCCACCACTGGCACGACGGACACTGCGCCGATGACTTTCCACTGGCGCCGCTCCGCAAGGACTGAGAGCAGCAGAACCCACATCAGCAATCCGGAGACTCCGAGCCAGCCGATCATCATGTCGGGCCCTGACACCATGATGGGCCAGACAAGTGCAACCGCAGTCGCCAACACAGTGATGATTGCTGAACGACCGAAGCTCATGGACTGAAGGGTAGGCGTAGCCGTCTCCTCGCGGCCTAGGTGCACAAAATCATCACAAGCGAGCGGCGCTCGTAGAGTCAAGCCACTCGCCCCTGACGACCGCAGCCCCGGCGATAGAGGACGGTCACCTCAGGCGGCCATCCAACTGCCGTTCAAGGAGCCGGGCGGCCGGTCTCGATCAGTAGTGTGCGTCGGCGATGGACACGGTTGGGCGGGTATACGACAACATGGCCGAGCCGTACATCGAGCTCGTCCGCACTGCCGAGCCTCACAGCGATGACATTGCCCTGATCGAGCGACACCTGGCGACCCGCCCCGGAACCGTGCTCGATGCGGGCTGCGGGCCTGGGCACCTCACCGCTCATCTGCGCTCGCTCGAGGTCGATGCGATCGGGCTCGACGTGGCTCCGAAGTTCATCAGTCATGCACGAGCCATCGATCCGGCCGGCCGATACGCACTCGCATCGATGCGTCGACTTCCCTTCTCGGACCGCTCCGTCGCTGGCATTCTGGCGTGGTACTCCCTGATCCACGTGCCCCCGGATGAGCTCGAACGCGTGCTCGTGGAACTGCGGCGGGTCCTGAGCCCGGGCGGCGTTCTCGTCGCCGGGTTCTTCGACGGTGACGCGGTCGCTCCCTTCGACCACAAGGTCACGACGGCCTACTTCTGGCCGGTCGACGACTTCGCGGCACGGCTCCAGCGCGCCGGGTTCACCGAGATCGAGCGCTGCCAGCGACCAGGCACCACCGAACGCGGCAACCGCCACCACGCCGCCATCTCCGCACTGGCCACAGAAGGACTGTCCGCGTCGCCGTGAGGTACGGCTGAGGCTGCCCCCGAAGTGCCGAACTGGGGCACCCTGCGGCGGGGAGCTGCTGTTGCTCGTGGCTGGAACGAACACAGACCTCGATCACGCGGAGCTGGGCGGAGACCTGAACAGGTCAATCCCTCGGGTCACCCGGCACGGGGGCGCCGACGAACCGCCACGGCACGCCGAGGGCGGTGTCCGGGTCAGCGACCAGCAGGCGCTCGCCGCGCTGGGTGTCGTCGACGCCGGTGACACCGACACCCTCCGCTCGTAGGTGAGCCTCGACACGGTCGAGGTCGGCCACTTGCCAGGTGATCGAGTGGTACACGTCCTGCGGCTCGTCGCGCAGCGCGTGCCCGGCGGGTGTGCCCGCGGCGGGGGTGACGTAGCGGAGGATCGAGTCGGCGAGGTGCACCGAGACGGCTTCCCCACCGGTCACCGGATCGGCGCCCCGGTCGAGGACGGATCCGCCGAGCACGTCGACGACCAGGCGCAACGCCCGCTCGGGTCGGTGCGTCAGGATCGTGTGGTGAGCGCAGCGCACGATGCCGAGCGGGTCGTCCGAGTCGAGCACGTCGGCGATCGACGGCAACCGCCAGCCCTCGGTGAGCCGCGGATCGAGCGGGAACGGGATCTTCGGCACGAACTCGTAGCGCAGGCCCGCGTCGTCGGCGTCCGTGAAGAACAGCGGCATCTCGGAGCCAGCCGCGGTCGGCGGGTGGGGACCCTCAGCCCGCTCGCCGAACTGGTCGACGACACCGATGCCGTGGTCGTGCAGGCGTCGGTACAGCGATGCGATGCCCTCCACGTACCACCCGAACCCGGCGAGTCGTGGACGGTCGACCGGCTCGTAACAGGGCCGACCGCCGGGCCGGTACCGAACCGGGTCGATCGAGTCGAAGAGCACCTCCGCGATCGGCGTGAAGGTCGAGTAGTCCGGCAACGATCGCCGGGGAGCGTCGGGATCCGAGGACGGACGCGCGAGCGACGAGAGCCTGGTGCTGCTGCGCCCGAACACGCGCTCGAAGAAGTCCTCGGCGTCATCCAACGACGGCACCCGGTGGCTCGGGTGGTACATCATCACCAACCGGTGCTCGCTCAGGTCGACTCCCGCAGCTCTCGCTTGAGCACCTTGCCCGACGGGTTGCGGGGCAGCGCGTCGAGGAACTCGACGGCCGCGGGCACCTTGAACTTGGCGAGCTGCCCACGGCAGTGCTCGATCAACTCGTCAGCGCTCGGCGATGTCCCGGGGCGCGCGACGACGTGCGCCACCGGCACCTCACCCCATCGCTCGTGGGGACGTCCCACGACAGCGACCTCGAGCACGCCTGGGTGCTCGTCGAGCACACGTTCGACCTCGGACCCGGCGATGTTCTCGCCGCCCGAGATGATCATGTCCTTCAGCCGATCGACGATGTACACGTAGCCGTCGTCGTCCTTCACCCCGATGTCGCCCGTGTGGAACCAGCCGCCGGCGAACGCCGCGGTGGTGGCGTCGGGGTCGCGCCAGTAGCCGGCGAACACCTTCGGCCCGCGCAGCACGACCTCACCGCGCTCCCCCGGCGGCACCGGACGACCGTCGTCGTCCCAGATCTCCAGGTCCAGGTACAGACACGGTCGACCGACGCTGCCGAGCTTGGTCCGGGTGCTCGCCCGGTCCAGGAACGTGTCGCCCGAGACGGTCTCGGTCAGGCCGTAGGCGTCGGCGAGCCACGCGTTGGGGAACGCCTGCTCGAGCCGGTCGATGAACGGGATCGGGAGCTTCTCGCCACCGGCGATGATCAGGCGCAGCGACGACAGGTCACGCTCACCGATGTCGGGTTCGTCGAGCACCGCACGCAGCATCGCCGGGGCCATCCACACCACCGTGACGCGTGATCGTTCGATCTCGTCGACGACCAGGGCCGCGTCGAAGGTGCGGTGCAGGATCGTCGTCGCACCCACCGACATGAGCGTGGTCGTGACCAGGTCGAGCGCGCCCACGTGGTAGAGCGGTCCGCACGCCAGGCCGACGTCGTCGTGGGTGACCCCCAGCTCGGTGACGTGGGCGACGTTCTTCCACGCCAGATTGGCGTGGGTGATCATCACGCCCTTGGGTCGCCCAGTGGTGCCCGAGGTGTACATCAGGCGGTGCACGACGTCGCCGCCCGCTTCGACCCTGGTGGCGGGTGTCGCGGCGGCCAGCACGCCGAACTCGGTCCAGTCGCCCCCGTCGGTCGGCTCGGGACGCGTCGTCCCGCTGCTCGCGACGGGCACGACGACGCGTTCCAGGGCGAGCCCTGTTGCTGCCTCGGAGCCTGCGTCGAGCAGCTCGGCGTCGCACACGAACGCGCCCGCGCCGGAGTGCTCGAGCAGGTAGCGGATCTCCGCCGGAGCCAGTCGCCAGTTGATCGGCATGGCGATGGCACCGAGGGTGTTCGCGGCGAAGATCGTCGTCAGGAACTCGACGCTGTTGTACGACAACAGGCCGACGACGTCGCCCGCGGCGATGCCACGAGCGGCCAGCCCGCCGGCCAGGCGGGACGACAGGTCCAGCATCTCGGCGTAGCTGACGGGCCCCTCCGGGCCGACGACGATGGCGTGGTCCGGCGTGCGCGCCGCGTGGTGCTCCAGCACCGAGACCCAGTTCATGTCGGCCGTCGCCGGGTCCGACCCGCCACTCGCCGATCCGTGCGACATGTCGCCTCCCCCTCGTCCCCCCGGACTGCTCCCGACCAGTGAGGCGAGTCCTCGACGCGGCTGCATCGCCGCACGCGAATTCGTTCGACCAGTCGGAACAAACTGTAGGGTCGCCCCGTGTCACAGGGCGAGCCGATCACCGAGAACCCGCCAGCGGCTGCAGCACGCAGCGTGAAGTGGTTGCGCCGCCGGGAGCAGATCATCGACACCTCGGCGAAGGTGTTCGCTGTGCACGGCTTCCATGGCACCAGCACCGTCGGGCTGTGCGAGGCGAACGGTCTCGGCAAGGGCGCGCTCTACTACTACATCGGCTCGAAGGAATCGTTGCTCGCGGCCATCCACGACCGTGTCATGGACGAGGTGCTCGCCGGCGCCGAGCGTGTCGTCGACGCGGGCGGCACACCGACCGAGCAGCTGACGGCACTCGGCGCCGAGCTGCTCGACGTGATCTCGCGCTACCCCGACCACGTCTGGGTGTTCCTGCACGAGTTCCCCGCGCTCACCGGTGACAACGCCACGCAGTTCCGGTCCCGCCGCCACCAGTACGAACAGGCCGTCGAGGCGGTCATCGCCGCGGGCGTCGAGTCCGGAGAGTTCCGTGACGTCGACCCCCGGTTGGCGTCACGCGCCTGGCTCGGCATGCACAACTACACCTACCTGTGGCTGCGACCCGGCGGCCGACTGAGCGCTGCCGAGGTGGCCGAGCAGTTCAGCGACCTGTTCGTGAGAGGCGTGACGCGATGACCGACGACGCCACGCGACGAGCGAGGCCGACGCCCTCGAGATGCTACGTCGGATGCTGCGTCATCCGCGGGTTCGAGGAGCGGGTCTCGGCGCTGTACCGCGACGGCGAGGTGCCGGGCTTCGTGCACCTCTCCAGCGGACAGGAGGCCTCGGCGGTCGGCGCGTGCTGGCCGCTGCGGACCAGCGACGTGATCACCTCGACCCACCGTGGTCACGGCCACTGCCTGGCCAAGGGGCTCGCACCGACGCCGATGTTCGCCGAGCTCATGGCTCGCGACACCGGCACCAACCGTGGGCGCGGCGGGTCGATGCACATCGCGGATCCGTCGCTCGGCATCTTCGGCGCCAACGGCATCGTCGGAGCCGGTCTGCCGATCGCTGTCGGTGCGGCGACGGCGAGCCAGCTGCGTGCCGACGACGGCGATCTGGCCGTGGCGTTCTTCGGCGACGGCGCGGTCGCCCAGGGTGCGTTCCACGAGGCGGTCAACCTGGCCGCCGTCTGGGCGCTGCCGACGGTCTTCTGGTGCGAGAACAACGGGTATGCCGAGTTCTCGCCTGCGTCGGCGCAACACGCCGTGTCGCTCGACCGACGCGCCGAGGGCTACGGGTTGACCTACCTGGCCGTCGACGGCAACGACGTCGAGGCGTGCGCCGCCACCATGGCGACCGCGGCGGCGCAGGTCCGAGCGGGTGGACCGCCGGTCCTGGTCGAGGCGACCACCTACCGGTGGCACGGGCACTACGAGGGCGACCCGCAGCGGTACCGCACCGCCGAGGAGCTGTCGCACTGGAAGCAGCGCGACCCGATCGTGGTCCACGCAGCCCGGCTCGCAGCACTCGGCGTGCACGAGGACGAGATCACGGACCTGGCGGCCTGGGTCGATCAGGAGCTCGACCATGCGCTGTCGGTCGCCCGAGCTGCCCCGGCCCCGAAGGTCGAGTCACTCGGCGACTTCGTGTTGAGGCCACGGCCGTCGATCGCGGAACCGGCGGCGCCGGAGCCGCCGGGTACGGCCGAACCGGCCGAGGCCGAGCGGCCGTTCCGCATGATGGACGCGATCCACGACGCGCTCGAGGTCGAACTGGCCACCGACGACCGGGTGTTCGTCGCCGGCATCGACGTCGGCGACGGTGGCAACGTGTTCGGCCTGACCCGGGGCCTGCGTGACCGCTTCGGCGACCGCGTGCGCGACACCCCGATCTCCGAGACCGCCATCGTCGGGCTCGGGGTCGGCGCGGCCATGGCCGGCATGCGGCCGGTGGTCGAGGTCATGTACCTCGACTTCATCGGCGTGTGTCTGGACCAGCTGCTCAACCAGGCGGCGAAGCTGCCGTTCATGACCGGCGGCGTCGCCCAGATGGGACTGACCGTCCGCACCCAGTTCGGTGCCGGGCGGTCCTCGGGCAGCCAGCACTCCCAGAGCCTCGAGGCGCTGCTCGCGCACATCCCCGGGCTGACCGTGGTCATGCCGAGCACCCCGGCCGACGCCTACGGCCTGCTGCGTGCTTCGATCCAGGACCCGAACCCGGTGGTGTTCATCGAGAACCGGTTGATCTACGGCATGAAGGGCCCCCGTCCTCCGGCGGACCACCTGGTGCCGATCGGTCGTTCCGCGGTGGTGCGCGAAGGATCCGACATCACGCTCGTCTCGGTGTCACGCATGGTGCACGACGCGCTCGCCGCGGCCGAGGCGGTCGCCGCCGAGGGCATCTCGGTCGAGGTGATCGACCTGCGCACGGTCGCGCCGCTCGACCTGGATCCGGTGCTCGAGTCGGTCAGCCGCACCAGTCGCCTGATGATCGCGCACGAGGCGGTCGTCCCGTTCGGCATCGGCGCCGAGATCGCCGCAACGGTGTCACGCGAGGCGTTCTGGTCGCTCGACGCCCCGATCGAACGGGTCGGAGCGGTGGCCATGCCGGCGCCCTACGCGCCCGACCTGGAACGTGCCTGGCTGCCGGGCGTCGACGAGATCGCCACGGCGCTGCGCCGCCTCGCTGCGGTCTGATCCGCCGCGCACGGAGCGTGGGGACCGCTGGCCGGGACGGCGACCGACCACGCCGTTTCCGGAATGGACCGATCGGTCTACTCTCGCACCAACTCTTCGTTCCGGGTCATGGCCCCGGGACGCACGACGACGAGGGGGGCCATGGAGGACCGGGCCGGGGAGACGGGAGCCGACGGCGCTCGCTCGGGTGGCGACGTGGACGTCGAGGTGCTGGTGATCGGCGCGGGCGTGACCGGGCTGTACCAGCTGTACCGCGCCCGGGAGGACGGCTTCTCGGCGGTGCTGCTCGAGGCCGGCGACGGCGTCGGCGGCACCTGGTACTGGAACCGCTACCCCGAGGCGCGCTTCGACTCCGAGAGCTACACGTACGCGTACGTGTTCTCGAAGGAGCTGTTCCACGAGTGGGAGTGGTCGGAGCGCTTCGCCGGCCAGCCCGAGATCGAGCGGTACTTCCAGCGCTTCGTCGAGCACTTCGACCTGGCCCCGCAGATCCGCTTCGGCACCAAGGTCACCTCGGTGGTGTGGGACGCCGCCCGTCGCGCCTGGACGGTCACCGCGGCGGACGGGACGTCGTGGGTCGCTCGCTACGTCGTCGCCGCGACCGGGATGCTGTCCTACCCCTACATCCCGGATGTGCCCGGTCGGGACGACTTCGCCGGCGAGTCCCACCACACCGGGCTGTGGCCCGCCGAGGGTGTCGACGTCACCGGCAAGCGCGTCGCGGTCATCGGCACCGGGTCCAGCGGCGTGCAGGTCATCCCGCCGATCGCCGCCGAGGCGGCCGAGCTCGTCGTGTACCAGCGCACACCGAACTGGTGCACGCCGCTCAACAACGAGCCGATCAGCGACGAGGAGCAGCAGCGGCTGCGCGACGAGTTCGAGCACATCCAGCGAACGCTCGACACCTCGGCCACTGGATTCCTCATCCCTCCCCCGTCGCTCATGTCGAGCACGCACAGCCCGGACGAGCGTCAGGCGTTCTACGAGACGATGTGGAACAGCCCCGGGTTCGCGAAGCTGCTGTCCAACTACAAGGACCTGCTGAGCGATGCCGAGATCAACCGTGAGTGGTGCGACTTCATCGCCGCCAAGGTGCGGGCGATCGTGACCGACCCGGTCACTGCCGACCGGTTGATCCCGACCGACCACCGCTACGGCGAGAAGCGGCCGCCGTTCGTGACCGACTACTACGAGGTGTTCAACGAGCCGCACGTCTCGCTGGTGTCGCTCGTGGACACGCCGATGCTCCGCATCACAGAGTCCGGCATCGAGACCGCCGATGGCCACCGTGAGTTCGACGTGATCGTCTGGGCCACCGGGTTCGACTACGGCACCGGCCAGCTCAACCGATTGGGTGTGCGCGGCGTCGACGGCGTGGCGCTCGAGGACCGCTGGGCCCACGGTCCATGCACCTACCTCGGCGTGCAGTCGGCCGGTTTCCCGAACTTCTTCTTCCCGGGCGGTCCGCACGGCGCGAGTGCGAACATCCCGCGCTACAACACCGACCAGGTCGACTACGTCGCCGACCTGCTCGTGGCGATGCGGGACCAGGGTGTCGACGTGGTCGACGTGCCCGACGAGCTCGAAGCGAGCTTCACCGACATGATCGACGGCATGGCACGGCACGTGCCGTTCACGAGCATCAGCTACTTCTTCGGGTCCAACATCCCGGGCAAGCCGGTGAAGAACCTGCTCAACCCCGGTGGGCGCCCCATGCTCTTCTCGTTCATCGCCCAGCAGCGCGAGGATGGCTACCGGTCACTGCTCTCGCACTCGGCGCCGGCCGAGGAGCACTCGTGACCCTCGACGGTCGCACGGCGGTCATCACCGGCGGCGCCTCGGGCATGGGACGCGCCGCGTCGGTGCTGTTCGCCCAGCACGGCGCGCACGTGATCGTCGTGGACCGCGACGGCGACGCCGCGGCGTCGACCGTGGCCGAGATCGCCGCCTCGGGTGGCACCGCCGAGCACCACGTGCTCGACCTGGCCGACCAGTCCGCCCTGGCACCGTGGGTCGAGACGCTCGACCACGAGACCGTCGACGTGCTCTTCAGCCACGCCGGCCTTCCCGGCCCACCGGGGTGGAAGTTCGACGCCGAGAGCTGGAACGAGACGATGGTCGTCAACGTCTGGGCACCGATGGAGCTGACCAAGCTCCTGCTCCCCCGCCTGCGTCGCTCGCCGTCCGCGTCGTTGATCTACACCGCGTCGACCTCGGGGCTGCGAGCGGTCCCGGGCCTGCTCACCTATTCGGCGAGCAAGGGTGCGCTGATCCAGTTCGTGCGATCCCTCGCGGTGCAGCTGGCCCCACAGAACATCCGGGCGAACGCGATCTGCCCCGGTGCGACCGACACCCCGGCCCTGCGTCGTGACATCGAGGACGGCACCGTGCCGGTCCCGCTCGAGACGATCGCCGAGCACATCCCGATGCGACGACTCGGTTCCACCGACGACGTCGCGAACCTCGCCCTGTTCCTGGCCTCGGACGCCTCGTCGTACGTCACCGGCCTCGCCATCCCCGTCGACGGAGGCGTCACCGCATGACCACCGATGTGCCCACCTCGGTGCCCGCCGCCCCGGCGGCGACGCCTGCGTTGCGTGACGACCCCCGGGTCGATCCCCGCCTGGTCGCAGCGATGGAACCGTTCGGCCTCGCCGACGCGCTGCCGCCGTCGCGGCTCGACGCCTCGACACCGCTCGAGAGGATCCGGTCGGTGCTCGATCGCCTCGAAGCGGGCTCTGCGACGATGAACGCACTCGCGGTCGACGGCCTCGATCCCGTCGTGGGGGTCGAGCGATCGACCGTCACGGTCACCGCGCCCGCCGGGCACGAGATCACGCTGTGCCTGCACCGGCCCGAGGGCGCCTCTGATCCCCTCCCCGGCGTGCTGCACCTTCACGGCGGTGGCGGCGTGATGATGTCGGCGGAGGACGACCACTACGTGCGCTGGCGCGACGAGCTGGCCACCCACGGTGTGGTGGTCGTCGGCGTCGAGTTCCGCAACGGAGCCGGCCGTCTGGGCCCGCACCCGTTCCCCGCCGGGCTCGACGACTGCGCCACGGCGCTCGCCTGGATGCACGAGCAGCGCTCGTCGCTGGGGCTGTCGAGCCTGGTCGTCTCCGGAGACTCCGGCGGCGGCAACCTGGCCCTGTCGACCGCGCTTCGGGCGAAGCGCGAGGGCGTGTCGGAGCGGATCGACGGCGTCTACGCACTGTGCCCGTACATCTCGAACGCCTACGCCGCACCGCCCGATGACCTGCCGTCGCTGCGCGACAACGACGGCTACCTGGTGTCGGTGGCGCTGCTGGGTGCGATGGCCAAGGCCTACACACCGGACCCCGACGACGCACGCAGCGGCCTCGCGTGGCCGCTGCTGGTCGACGATGCCGAGCTGGTTGGGCTGCCGCCGCACGTCGTGTCGGTCAACGAGCTCGACCCGCTGCGCGACGAAGGACTGACCTACTACCGACGACTGCTGGCCGCCGGCGTGCCGGCTCGCGCCCGCACGCTCCACGGCACCGTTCACGCCGCCGAGAACAACTACTTCGCCGTCATCCCCGACGTCGCCCGAGCGACCCTGGCCGACATCGCCTGGTTCGCCCGCTCACTCTGAGCCGCTCCCCCTGCCGACTCGCCACGCCCCGCGGAAGCGTTCGAGCCGCGCTCCTGCGGCAGCGTTCTGGTCACGTCGCGGCGAACACGCGGCGCGGGGAGCGGAGGTTCTGGGACACCCTCGGGGTGCCGCGGTGCCCGGGGCCGGTCCGCAACGGCACGTACGACGGTGGCTGTGCGTCGAGTGGGGCTGTGCGTCGAGTGGGGCTGTGCGTCGAGGCGGCTGGGCAATACCGAGCGCGTGGCGTCGGCTACGGGCCGAGGATGGCCGCCAGCATCGCCGTGAGCTCGTCGTCGGAGAACTCCTCGGCGCGTGCGGACGGGAGCTTGACCGTGCCCCGGCCCGAGGAGAGCTCGGGGTGGCGGCCGATGAAGCCGGCATCGTTCGACTCGTTCAGCCCGTAGAGCGAGAGCCCGTGCTTCCAGACGCCGACGGGGAGTCGGTGCTCGCCGACGACGAAGGTGGGCATGTCGTAGGTGATGCGCAGCTCGACATCCGGGTGGAGGGTCCGAACGATCCGATCGATCCGCTCCCACATCGCGCGGTGCTCGGGGGCGATGTGGTCGAGGTAGGTCTGCACGTCAGGCGGCACTGGGACGCTCACACACCTCAGTACAGCCGCCGGCGTGCCCGGCCGGCGGATGGGCAGCTCCGTCGGCCCGCCTCTTCAGAGCGTCACGAACGCAACGCCGATGATCACGAAGGCGACCAGGGACACGACGACGGCCATCGTGCTGATCCGGTTCGCCTGGCGGAGCTGGCACAGGTCGCCCTCGGAGACGTCCGGCTGCCGGGTCGCTGCACGCAGTCGGACCACGACGACCCCCCAGATCAGGCAACCGACGAACGTGGCGACGGCGAGGAACACGAGCACGGGCACCATCGGCGGCGACCCTCCTCTTCCGCAGCGTCGGACGCTGCATCTGCTCCCCGCATCTTCACACGGGCTCAGGGGCGGACGACGAGTGCAACCAGCTTCTTCGGCGCCATGACGCAGAAGCTCTCGGTCACCACTTCACGTACCTCGTCCCAGTCGGTCCCGACATCGAGCACCATCCCGATGGCGTCACGGCCCCAGCCGAGCACGAGGAACGGATGGCCGGCGTGGCGCAGCGCCTCGAGCTCCTCACCGCTCGAACGGACGGCCAGCACGACCGATGAGCCGGTCGCGTCGTCCTCGATGCCGAGGACGTGGGCGAAGGTCCGCTTCCGGACCATCCAGCGGGTCCCGACCCAGGCCGGTTCCTCGTAGGTCTCGGGCAGGGCGAGGCACAGCTCCCGCGCACGGGACTCGACGTCGGCGGGCACGTCGTCGGTGTAGCGACGAGCGGCGTGGGTCATGGCCCGTCAGGGTCGCCGGCCGCCGCGTCCGGTACGCCGAGCGCCGCGCTGAGCGCGGCGAGCTGCGACGAACGGAACTCGCGCACGACCTCGGCGCGCTGCGCCATGTCGAACGCGTGGAACGCGCCGGGCACCACGACCAGCTCGCACTCGACGCCTGCGCTGCGGAGTCGGTCGGCATAGGCCACGTCCTCACGGTGGAAGAGGTCGAGCGTGCCGACACCGATCCAGGCGGGCGGCAGGTCGCTCAGATCCTCGCGACGGGCGGGCGCCGCGCTCGGCGGCACGTCGGGAGAGCCGGGAGCGACGCCCAGGTACGACTGCCAGCCGAAGCGGTTCGACGCCTGATCCCACAAGCGGACGTTGCGCTCGTCGAACGCCGCGGGCAGACCGACGGTCCGGTCATCCAACATCGGGTAGACGAGCAACTGGAACGCGGGCGACACCACCCCTCGCTCGAGGGCCGTGATCGCCAGACCTGCGGCCAGGCCGCCTCCCGCGCTCGCGCCGGCGACCGCCACGCGGCTCGCATCCACATCCGGCTGTGCCGCGAGCCACTCGAGCGCGTCGTGGCAGTCCTCGAGCGGCGCAGGGTGCGGGTGCTCCGGCGCCAGGCGGTAGTCCACGGCGACGACCACGGCGCCGAGCCGACGGGCGAGCTCGGCGCAGCCGTCGTCGTCCTGGGCCGCTGCCCCGATCACGAACCCGCCGCCGTGCATCCACAGGACGCCCGGCCCCGGGATGTCGACCGAGGCGCCCGGCGGACGGTGCACCCGCAGCGGCACGTCGCCTGCTCGGTCGATGGTCACCCCGGGTGGGCGGCGCCGTGCCAGCAGCCCGACGCCGGCTCGCAACGCCGGCAGGGACCGGGGCCCCACGACGTGGCGTGGCACCAGCGCGGCCGCTCGACGCAGCTCGGGGTGGAAGGGCGACGGGGCCATCGGCATACCTCGGGTGTGTCGTGGTCGGCGCCGAATGATCGCACACCGGCGTTGACGAATTCGACCGATCGGTCTAATTTTTGGGCGGTCGCACAGCACCAGCGCACCTGTGTTGCGCACACGCAGCACTGCATCGGCGAGAGACACGGGGGTGTCGCCATGAGCATGACCGAAGCACGCACCGAGACCGGGGACCGGGGTCTCGACACGCCGTATCCGATCACCCAGGAGCAGGTCCGCAGCCTGCAGGAGGACAGCTGGGCGTCGCTGCCCGGACTGCTCGACGCCGACACCGCGGCAGCGCTGCGTGACGCCCTGCTCGCGGCGGAGCCGCGCACCACGATCAGCGGCCCGACCAAACCCGCCGCCGATCCGGCCGCCCTGCTCAGCCACGAAGGTGTCGCCTGGAAGGACCCCTTCATCCGCGACATCGCCACCTCGACGCGCCTCTCGAGCGCGGTGGTGGCGCTGATCGAGCAGACCGACGCCCTGTTCTGCCAGGACATCAGCTTCTTCAAGCCCGAAGGGGCCAAGCCGATCCCCTACCACCAGGACTACTCGTACTGGCCCTTCGACCGGAAGGGATGCGTCACGCTCTGGATCGCGCTGGTCGACCTGACCCCGGAGATGGGTCCGCTGCGCTACCTGAAGGGCTCGCACCGCGAAGGCCCGCTCGGGCTCATCGAGCAGCGCGACATCCGCGACGCCTACCCGCACCTGCGCGACAGCGAGGTCGTGGGCGGCAACGCGATGAAGGCGGGCGACGCCCAGGCGCACTGGGAGCTGACGCTGCACGGCTCGGGTCGCAACAAGGGCCCCGGCCGTCGTGAGGCCGTGGCGTTCCGCTACATCCGCAGCGACACGATCTACGTCGGACTGACCCACCCCCACTACGACCAGTTCGGCCTGCAGCCCGGCGACCGGTTCGTCGACAACGACGCGTTCCCACACCTCGATGCGAACGGTCTGGTCGCCGCGCCCAGCGACGACGGCTGAACCCGTCGGCCCGAGTCGGTAGGTCGACCGACGTGTCGAGACCGGCTGACCGAGTCAGGAGTAGTGCGCCTCGCGGCGGTGCAACACGGCGCAGAGCGCCTCGTTGTAGGGCGTCGGCACGCCCATGGCACGACCGAGCTCGACGACCTTGCCGTTGATCACGTCGACCTCGGAGCGGCGGCGGGCGAGCTGGTCGAGGCGCATCGAGGGGCTGGCGTCGGGGATCGTCGACGCGAACTCGGCGACGTAGGCGACGGGGTCACCGAACGAGAACGTCACGCCACGCTCGATCCCGATGCGGTGTGCCTCGAGCATGCAGCCCATGGCCACGGCCCACAGCTCGTCGTCGGCGTGCAGCTCGCCGATCGTCACGTCGAACACGGCGGTCGGGGCGCTCAGCGCGACGTTGCAGAGGAACTTCTCCCAGATCATCTGCTCGATGTCGGCGAAGGCCTTCACCCGGAAGCCGGCCTCGGACCAGCTGCGCTCGATCTCGAGCACGCGGGGCGTGAGGCCGCCGGTCATCTCACCGATGCGGATCAGACGCATGCCGTTGTGGTGCACGTGGCCCGGCGCAGGGATCGACGAACCGAACCCCTCGGCGATGCCGATGACGATCTGCGACGGGTCGACGTGCGCAGCGACGCGCTCCCCCGCTCCCAGGCCGTTCTGGAAGGGCATCACGACGTCGTCGGGGCGGACCAGCGGTGCGATGTCGGCCATCACGGCGTCGACGGCGTCGGCCTTGGTCGCCACGAGCCACAGGTCGCACGGCCCCGCCTCGGCGCCGCGCTCGGCGACGTGGATGCCGTCGACGACGTACTCGCCGCTCGCGCCCGACACACCGAGCCCGCCCGCGGCGATCGCATCGAGGTGCTCCCGCCAACGGTCGATCGCCCAGACCTCGTGACCGGACTTCGCGAGCAGCGCGGCGTACACCGCGCCCATCGCTCCCGTTCCGACGATCCCGATCTTCATCCGCACTCCCCCGGTCGCCTGATCGTCATCCGCTCTCCCCGGTCGACCGGCGCCGAACAGCGTAGCGAGGCGCTGCGCTGCGGGTCACGCCGTCGGCTGCGTGACCGGTGCCGGCGTCCCGACCAGTGGGCCGCAGCGTGGGACCTGCGTGCACGGCGACCGGGCATCGGCGACCATGGCGGCTGTGGGGAGCGACGCAGGCGGTGTGGAGTGAGCGCGACTGTGTGGACCGCGGCCGAGATCCCGGACCAGACCGGCCGGGTCGCGGTGGTCACCGGGGCGAACTCCGGACTGGGCCTCGAGACCGCGCGCCAGCTCGCCGCCCGCGGCGCGACGGTGGTGCTCGCCGTCCGTCGCCCTGAACGCGGCGAGGCCGCTGCCGAGGACATCCTCTCGACCGCGCCCGACGCTCGTCTCGAGATCCAACGGCTCGACCTGGCGTCGCTCGCATCGGTCCGCGACGCAGCGAACTCGCTGCGCGCCACGTACGACCGCATCGACCTGCTCGTGAACAACGCCGGCGTCATGTACACCGACCGAGGCGTGACCGAGGACGGCCTCGAGTTGCAGTTCGGCACCAACCACGTCGGCCACTTCGCCCTCACCGCCCGACTGCTCGACCGGTTGCTGCCCGTCGAGGGATCGCGGGTCGTCACCGTCGGCAGCCTCGGCCACTGGGCGCCCTTCCCGATCGATCTCGACGACGTCCGAGCCGAGGGGTCCTACAACCGCTTCGGCGCCTACACGCGTTCGAAGCTGTCGAACCTGGCGTTCGCGTACGAGCTGCACCGCCGACTCTCCGCGGTCGGCGCCCGCACGATCTCGGTCGCCGCGCACCCGGGAGGGTCCGACACCGAGCTCGCCAACCACGTGCCCGGCATGGGGTTCATGCGGCGGTGGATGTCGCCGTTGGCGCAGCCCGCCGCGATGGGCGCGCTGCCCACCTTGCGCGCGGCGACCGACCCGGCGATCAGCGGCGGCCAGTACCTCGGGCCCGACCGTCTCTGCGAGACCCGGGGCCACCCGATCGTCGTGCGGTCCAGCGCACGCTCGCAGGACCCTGCGCTGCAGCGCCGACTCTGGGACCTGTCCGAGGAGCTCTCCGGCGTGGTGGTCCCGCTCACCGCCGCGGCGAGCTGAGCTGCCGGCGCACCGTGCGCGACGGGCAGGCCAGCTTGGATCACGCCTGCTCAGGGCAGGACGGCTGCCACGGTGCCGCCGTCGACCAGCACGTCGGTGCCGGTGATGTACGACGCCATCGACGAGCAGAGGAATGCGACGACCTGCGCGAGCTCGTCGGGAGTACCCGCTCGCCCGAGCGCGCTCGCCGCAGCCATCTGGTCGGTCCCGTTGCCCGAGGCGATCTCGGCGGCACCCATCGGCGTGTCGACGACCCCCGGCGACACCGACACGATGCGGGCGCCACGTTGTCCCCACGACGGCGCCAGACGACGCACCAGGCGCAGGACGCCCTGCTTGGCATACACGTAGGCCATCGACGGGTCGTCGGTCAGGGCGAGCACCGCGTCCCGGTCGAGCGGACGGTCGACGACCTCGAGCACGTCGGGCGGCAACGCCATCAGGTGACCGGCCATCGACGCGACGCACACGGCGACGGTGCCGGGACCCACCAGCGGGTCGAAGGCCTCGAGCACTCGCGCCATGCCGACCAGGTCGACGTCGAGGATCAACTCTGCGTTCCCCATGCTCGGCGACACGCCGGCGGTCACGACCAGGGCATCGAGGCGGTCGATCTGCGCCGCCAGCGCCACGAGCGACGCCGGGTCGGTGAGATCGCAGTCGTGCTCGGCGCCGACACGGTCCGCGACGAGTGTCCCGCCCGGGAGCAGCGGCACCACCGCCGCCCCGATTCCCGATGCTCCCCCGATCACGACGTTCACGGTCCCCTCCCGGACCGGCGACGAGTGATCCCCTGCCGACCCCACCGTGTGGGACGGACGACCGCCGGATCCGACCATGCAAGCACGTCGGCGGCAACGATGAGTGATCGTTCACTCTGGCTGTGGAACTCGTACCACGACGAAGGGCGGCAATCGTGACGGACCCCGGCGACCTCGATGTGTGGACCGCGATGGCGACCGCTCGCGCGATCCGGCGCTACACCGACGAGCCCGTCGACGACGCGACGCTCGGCCGCTGCCTCGAGGCGGCGACCTGGGCGCCGTCGGGCGGTAACTGGCAGTCGTGGCGGTTCGTCGTGCTCCGTTCCCCCGAATCCCGAGCGGCTGTCGCTCGGGCGGCGGCGGTCTCGCTCGAGGTGATCGAACCGCTGTACTCGATGTCACGACCGAGCCCGGACGACGACAGCCGCCGTGCCCGATCGGACCGGGCCACCTACGAGTTCCACGACCGGGGCGGCGAGTTCACCTCGGTGCTCTTCACCACGCAGAACTACGAGGTGGCGTCGCCGCTGCTGCTCGGCGGGTCGGTGTACCCCGCGATGCAGAACTTCCTGCTCGCCGCTCGGGCCCAGGGCCTCGGCGCGTGCCTCACCAGTTGGGCGTCCTACGGCGAGGACATCATTCGAGCCGCGGTCGGCGTGCCCGACGACTGGCTGATGGCCGGACACGTCGTCGTCGGTTGGCCCCGCGGGCGCCACGGCCCGTTGCGGCGGCGCCCGGCGAGCGAGGTCACCTACCTCGACCGCTGGGGCGAACCCGCCGACGGCACGGGTCGGCCGGGGTGAACGGCGTGCTCACGAGAGGCGAGTGAGCACCTCGCGCGCATCGTCGGCGATGTACCCGTAGCCCCAAGCGGTCGCCGCTTCCAGCGCGCCCTCGGCCAGCCGGCGGGCCGCCGCGATGTCGTCTCCCCGTGCGCGCTCAGCGAGCAGGGCCGCACGTGCGGAATCGCCGTAGGCGATCAGCAACGGCGACTCGAGACGCCGGTGGATGGCGTCGGCTTCGACGAACCGGCGTTCGGCCTCGTCGAGGTTCCCCAGGTAGTGGTCGAGTCGGCCGAGGTAGAACGCCACCGCCGGTTGCACGGCGACATGGGTGGTCACGATCTGGGCGTGGAAGGGTTCGAGACGTTCGCGCACGAGGCGGGCCGCCGCGTCGTGTCCGACGCGAACCGCCGCGGTGGACCACGCCGCGTGAGCGGTCGTCCATGTCGAGTCGAAGGGCACAGGAAGCCCCGACGCCACCGCCTCGTCGAGCAGCCCGACGGCACGCGCCGGCTCACTCGAGCGTGAGTACGCCGAGGCCAGCGCCGGCCAGTAGGCCGTCAACGAGGGCGTCTCCTCGAGTGCCCGCTCGATCAGCGGTGCGAACTCGTGCAGGCGCCCTTGGTGGTGGCGGATGCTCGACAGCTGCGCGCTGTAGGCCGTGATCGCATCCGGTCGACCGATCTCGAGGCCGAGCTCGAGCGCCGCCTCGGCCACCCCCTCCGCACGCTCCAGGTCGCCCTCGAGCACGACCCTCCACACCTGGCGATGCAGTGAGTACCACTGAGCCCCCGGTGCCGGGAACCGCTCGCTCGCCGCGGTGCTCGCGCTCGCTGCACGGATGAGGACCATGTCACCAGCTTCGAGAGCGACCGCGATCCGTTCCCCGTGACAGAGCTGATGCGTGGCGGGCTCCGTGACCGGGTCGCACAGCTCGCAGGCTTCGGCCAGCCACTCCAGTCGCATCTCGAGCGTGGCCGGTGACGTGACGGAGATCGCGGCCGATCCGAGAACGCGTGCAAGCGTTGCCCGGTCTCCCGCGCGCCGAGCGACGGCGACCGCCTCGTGGGCGAGACGCGAACGCTCCGCAGGGTCGAGCGTCCACACGCGTTCGATCACGGCGAGCGCCAGCAGGAGGGCCCGCTCGGGACTGTCGTCGCTGCCGACGCGGGCGATGGCGCGATCGATGACGGCGAGCCGCTCGTCGTCGGTCGTTCCTGTGGTGCTGTTGCCGCCCTGGTTGTTGGCCAGCGCGGCTCTGACGAGGAGATCGACCGCGTCGATCCGATCCGCCAGGTGTGCGGCCTCGAGCAGAGTCTCACGATGGGCCCCGATACCGCTCTGGCGCTGAGCTTCACCACGACTGAGCAGCAGCTCCGCTCGCAGTCGTGGATCGTCTTCCGCGGAGTTCTCGAGAAGGTCGAGCGCACGGGTGAACCACCTGAGTGCGTCGTCGGGCGCAAGGTGCTCGAGCGCACGCTCGCCAGCGAGCTCGGCGTAGTGGATCGCCTTCGTCGCGTCAGCCGGTTGCACCGCCGCCGACCAGTGATGGGCGAGCTCCGCCGCCCGTCGGCCGGCGTCTGAGCTGTCCGATTCGAGATGTTCGGCGACGGCACGGTGTGCCCGGGTGCGGCGAGCTGGCGAGAGTCCGTCGTAGAGGGTGTGCTCGATGAGTGCATGGGCGAACGTGTAGCGGTCGGCGTCGTCGGTGGTCTGCAGCACTGCGGCCGCCACGGCGGCGTCGCAGAGGTCGATCACCGCATCCTCGTGGACATCGGTGATCGCCGCGAGGAGCCTGATGTCGAAGTCGCGACCGATGACGGCCGCGTACGACAGCACCCGCGCGGTGTCCGGGCCGAGCGCGTCGAGTCGGCGGCTCACGACCTCTCTGACGCTGACCGGCAGCCCGATGCCGCGGATGTCGCCCGCCCCGACCCAACGGCCATCGTCGCCCCGGTAGATCGCGCCGGTCTCGGAGAGGTGGCGGAGGACCTCGCCCACGAAGAACGGGTTGCCCGCGGTCTCCTCGACCAGTGCGTCGCGCAGCGCGAGGCCGGAATCGTCCAGGTCATGACCCGCAACACGTTCGAGCATCTCGAGCAGATCGAGGTCGCCGAGACCACGCAGCGAGACCCGCACCACCCCCTGCTCACGATGCAGTGCGGCAAGGAGCTCGGACATCGGGTCGCCGCGGGCCACGTCGGAATCCCGGAACGTGCCCAGCACGACCATGCGCATCGGGCGACCACAGGCGATGAGGTGGCGGAACAGCTGAAGGCTCTGACGATCGGCCCAGTGGAGATCGTCGAGCACCATCAGGATCGGCACGCTCGCCGACACCCGATCCAACAGATCCGCCACACAACCGAACAGCGCGTACCGCTCGATCTCGCCGTCGCCGGACACCGGCACCGAAGCACCGTCCCCACCGACGCGTCGGTTCAGCGCAGGGACGACGCGCCCCAACAGCGCACCGCAGCCGGCGACGTGGGCGGCCAGCACCTCGTCCGGGCTCTGCTCGACGAGCTGACCCAGCGCCTCCAACCAGGGCTGATAAGGGGTGCCCAGGCCCTCGTCGCTGCGCCCGTAGACGACGACGCCGCCCTGCTCGTGCACCTCGTGGGCGAACCGGGCGGCCAAGGTCGTCTTCCCGATGCCCGGCTCTCCAGCCAGGAGCACGACACGGCGGTCTGCGTCGACCGACGCGTCCTTCCACGCGGCGCGGAGCAGCTCGTGCTCCTCGGTGCGTCCGACGAAGTTGGCGGAGAGCACCGATGTGAGGCGCGGCGGCAGCGCTGCCGGTGACGGGTCGACGGTGTCGAGTGCGGCCCACACGACCCGTGACGCCGGAACGAGGTCGTCGAGGCCCTTCAACTCCAGCTCTCCGACGGCCTCGAAGCCGGCGCCGGCTCGAGACCCGCACAGCAGCCGAACGACGTCGGTCGCCAGGATCTCGGCGCCCTCCGCCATCGCACACAAGCGGGCGGCCTGCACCACCGGAACACCGAAGTAGTCGCCCTCGTCGACATCGGTGTCTCCCGCTGCCAGCCCCACGCGCATCGTGGTCGGTTGATCAGCGTGGCGGTTGCGCTGGTCGAGGGTCTGCTGCATCGACACCGCCGCGCCGATGGCATCCGCAGCGCTGGTGAAGACGACCATGAGACCGTCGCCGAGGTTCTTCACCTCCTCCCCACCGGCAGCGTCGATCACGGCGCGCAGCAGTGCGAAGTGCTCTCGGCGGAGCGCGTCGTTGACCTCCTCGCCGACCGACGACAGGAGGGCGGTGGAACCGACCAGATCTGTGAACAGCACCGTGACCGTGGCTCGCGCCATCGAGTCGACCCTCCCCTCGCCCGGGATGTTTGCACATTCTCTGCTGTTGCCACAACGGGCACGAACCGGGCGGGAGCGTCCGATCTGCCGGTGCCGGCAGATCGGCGTGGTGACGGCTACTCCTGGACGTCCAGCGAGCTGACGCCGCCCGGGTCCAGCCTCGCGATGCGCTCCTCGGAGCGTTCGGTGTCGAACTCGTGGCCACGGGAACGCAGCTGTTGCAGCAGACCGACGACCTCGTCGCGCTCCTCGCCCGAGAGCTGCAGCGGCCGGTACACACGCTCGTTGAGCTCCTCGGTGGCGGCGTCGACCACGCTGCGTCCGCGGTCGGTGATCTCCGCCAACGTCGTCCGGGCGTCGGTGGGGTGCGGAACCCGTCGCACCAGGCCGTCGGCCACCAGGCGGTCGATCAGGTTGGTGACGGTGGCCTGGGGGATGCGCAGCACCTCGCTGATCCAGCTGAGCGCCAACGCGGCGCCGGGTTCGGCCGCCACCCAGGCGAGCACCTCGTAGCGGGCGAAGGTCAGGTCGTGGTCCTTCATCACCTCGTGCACCTGGTGCATGAGCATCTGGTGCGACCGCAGGATCGCGGTGAACACGGCGTTGCCCGACGCCGACTCCTCGTCCCACCGCTGCTGCCAGACACACCGAGATGCCTCGACGACGTCATAGGGGGCCGGTCGGAACGCCATGGGTCGAGGCTAGGACGCCGCGGGTGGCGTCACGGGGGTCATGATCTCGGTCATCCGTGCCACCGGGATGCCCACAGACGTGCCGCCGTCGACCGGTAGCACCATCCCGGTGACCTTGGCGGATCGGTCGCTCGCCAGGAACAGCACGGCCTGTGCGGCGTCGTCGACGGTGACCTGCTCCTGCAGCGGTTGGGTCATCTCGATCGTCCGAGTCATGTCGAACTGGGCGTTGATCGCCGTCGCGATGTTGGCCGGCGCCACGGCGTTGACCCGGATGCCGTGCTCCGCGAGCTCGAGTGCGATGCACTTCGTGAAGTGGATGACGCCGGCCTTGGCCACCCGGTACGTCACCAACCCGGCCCCTGGGGTCAGCCCCGCCAGCGACGCGGTGTTGATGATCGAGCCGCCCGTTCCCTGTTCGACCATCTGGCGCGCCGCGGCCTGGCTGCCGAGCATCCCTCCCAGGAGCGACACGCCGATCACCTGCTCGAAGTCGGCGAGCGAGTCCTTCAGGAACCGCCGCGGCACCCCGGAGATCGCCGCGTTGTTGTACATCACGTCGAGCGACCCGAATCGGTCGGCCGCCGCCTCGACGACCGCCTCGATCGACGCACGGTCACCCACGTCGGTCCGCACGAACGCGGTGTCGGCGCCGAGCGCTGCGGCCAACGACTCCCCCGCGGTCTCGTCGACGTCCGCGATCACGACCTTCGCGCCCTCGGCGACGAACAGCTCGACCGCCGCCCGGCCGATCCCGTTCGCGCCGCCGGTGACGATCGCGACCTTCCCTTCGAGCGCTCCCCCCGCGGAGTCCGCGGGGCTCCGGCCGTTCACTGGTCGACCGGCCGGAACTCGAGGTGCAGCTCCGTCAGGCCCCGCAGCATGTAGGTCGGCACGTAGCGGAACGACCGGGCCCCCTCGGGACCGTGGTGCTCCTCCGAGATCGTGATGTCGGTCAAGCGGTCGAGCAGTCGCTCGACGGTGATCCGACCCTCGGCACGGGCCAACGCAGCCCCGATGCAGAAGTGGATGCCGTGGCCGAACGCGACGTGTTCACGTGCGTCGGTGCGGTCGGGGCGGAACTCGTTCGGGCACTCGAACTTGCGCTCGTCGCGGTTGGCGGCGCCGTTGATCAACATGACCGTCGCGCCGGCGGGGATGGTGACGCCCCCCACCTCGGTGGTCCGCTTCGCCAGGCGGAAGTCGCCCTTGATCGGGCTCTCGAAGCGCAGCGCCTCCTCGATGAACCCGGGGATCAGCGAGTGGTCGTCACGAAGCCGGCGCTGCAGATCCTGGTCCTCGGCCAGGCGTTGCAGCGCATAGGTGAGCAGGCGGACCGTCGTCTCCTGACCAGCGGCGAACAGGTTCGCGGCGAGCAGCATCACGTCGTCGACGCTCGGGAGGGAGCCGTCGGGGAACGTGGCCTGGGCGATGCGGGACAGCACGTCGTCGCGTGGTTCGGCCCGACGTTCCTCGATGTACGCCCGGAAGGTGTCGTAGAGGAACTCGAGTGGTGAGTGCTCGACGCCGGCCTTGCCGCTCGAGCTGGGTGCCGCCATCTGCTCGCGGAAGCGGCTGCGGTCCTCGTCGGGAACGCCGAGCAGGTCGGCGATCACGAGCAGCGCCATCGGCGAGGCGAACTCGCCCACGAACTCGCAGCTGCCCCGCTGCGCGAACGAGGCGATGAGCTCGTCCGCGATCTCCCACATCGCATCCTCGTTCTCCTGCAGTCGACGCGGTGTGAACAGCCGCATCAGCAAGCCACGGTGCTCGGTGTGGCGTGGCGGGTCGAACGAGGGCAGCTGGTCGGTGAACGGCAGCGCGCCGCGGTGCTCCTCGATCAGGTCGGTCAGGTCGTCGCCCTCGAGCGGGACCGGGAACGAGGCGAAGGGCCCGATCACCGAGTTCACCGACGAGAACGTCTCCTGGTCGTGGTAGATCGCCAGGACCTCGTCGTAGCCGGTCACCATGTAGACGCCGTGGTGCGGCTCCTGGTGCACGGGGCACTCTGAGCGCATCGCGTCCCAGTAGGGGTACGGGTCCCGGATCAGCCGACCCGAGCGGAAGTAGTCCTGCTCGGTCGCGTCGGCGACGCCGGGCGTGTCGGTCTCGGTCATCGTGTCATCCAGTCGTTCGGGTCGGGTCGAGCGGGTCGGGTCGTCAGAGATCGGGTCGTCAGAGATCGGTGGGTGCAGCCGGCGCGGCAGGGGCCGAGCCGGACATCGGGTCGGCGGCCGGGTCGGTGGTCAGGTCCGACGAGGTCGCGCAGCGCGCCGCTCGGTAGCCGAAGATCATCGTGTTGGCGATGCTGGCACCGGCACCCAGGTAGCGGCGGCCCATCACGGTGGCGGTGATGTTGCCGGTGGCGTACAGGTTCGGGATGGCGCTGCCGTCGGCACCGATCACCCGGGCGTCCGCGTCGGTGAGCAGCCCGCCGCAGGTCCCGATGTCCGAGGGCACCACCTCGACCGCGTAGAACGGCGCCCTGGCGACCGGCCCGAGCGACGGGTTGGGTCGCTGGCCCGGGTCACCCATCGCTCGGTTGTAGGCCGAGGCGCCCCGTCCGTACTCCGGGTCGGCGCCGTCGGCGGCGTACCGGTTGAAGGACTCGACGGTCGAGGCGAGGCCCTCCGCGTCGATGCCGCAGTCCTCGGCGAGCCCCTCGAGCGTGTCCGCTCGATGCAGCGTGCCGCTCTCGAGCAGTCCCTTGGGGAGCTTGCCGGGCCGCGACAGCCCGTGGGAGTAGCGGCGTCGGTAGCCGTCGTCGAAGATCAACCAGCAGGGCACCGCACGGGCGGTCAGGTCCCGTTCGAACATGGCCCGGCCGATCTCCATGTAGGAGTTGGCCTCGTTGACGAATCGCCGGCCCGCTGCGTCGACGAAGATCGCTCCCGGTCGGAAACGTGCGTCGACCAACGTCGACTGGCCGAACTTGCCGCCCCTCGGAGTGGGCAGCCACCACGCCTCGTCCATCAGGTCGACCTGAGCACCCAGATCGATCGCCGATCGGAGCGCGTCGCCGGTGTCGCCCGGGTTCGCGATCGACCAGCGGGGCTGTTGACGACGGTCGGGGGCGTAGCGGTGTCGCATCTCGGCGTCGTGCGAGAACCCGCCGGCGGCGAGCAGCACCCCTCGTCGGGCACGAACGGTGATCGGCTCGCCGTCTCGGGTCGCGGTCACACCCACCACCCGGCCGTCCTCGACGATCAGACCGGTCGCCGGGCAGTCGGTCCAGACCGGCACTCCCTCGGCCGACGCGATCGCGAGCATCTGTCCGATGAGCGAGGCGCCGTTGGTCAACAGCGCCCGGCGCCTCGCCTTGGCCGACCAGGTGCGCAGCATGACCCGTGTGGCGGTCGCGAAGGCCCCGGGTGAGCGGTTCCAGTGTGCGAGCGTGCGGACCTCGTTGGTCTTCACCGACAGACCGACACCCGCAGCGAGTCCCGGTTGCAGCAGAGGCAGCTGGTCGCCGAGTCGGTGACCGTCCCACGGGGTCGGTTCCAGCGACCTGCCACGGGCGGAGCCACCGGGCTCGTCGGAGTAGTAGTCGCTGTAGCCCTCGCAGCGCTCGAAACGGACGCCCTGGCGTTGCAGGAACTCGACCATCTCCGGGCCGGAGTCGACGAACGCCCGGCGCCGCTCGGGCGACGAGCACGCTCCGACGTCGCCGACGACCGCGTCGAAGTGCCGGAGTGCGTCCGAGCGGGAGTCGGCCACACCCTCGGCCGTCATCAGCGGGTTGTCGGGGACCCACACGACGCCACCGGACATGGCGGTCGAACCGCCGATCAGGTCACGCTTCTCGAGCACCACTGCGCTCGCGCCGGCGTCGGCGGCGGCCAGCGCAGCGACCATGCCGCCTCCTCCGGACCCGACGATCACCAGGTCGACCTGGTGATCCCAGTCGTGGTCGCTCGGCGGTGGTGCGGTGGTCATGAGGCCCCCTCGAGGCTGGTCGCGACGATGCCCCGGTCCGCCAGGCGGTCGAGCTCGCCGGCGTCGACCCCGACCTCGGCGAGCAGCTCGGCGGTGTGCTCGCCCAGCAGTGGGGCGGGACGTCGGTGCAGTCGACCCGGGAACCCCTCGACGCGGAACGGCAGGGTGGCATAGCGGGCGTCGCCCATCACCGGGTGCTCCAGGGTCTCGAAGAAGCCCCGCGACTGCATCGGTGGCAGGTCGGGCTGGTGGTGCGGTTGCATGACCCGAGCGACCGGGACACCGGCATCGCAGAGGGCGGCGACGACGTCGTCGGCGTCGTGGTCGAGGCACCACGCCCGCAGGTGCTCGTCGATCGTGTCATGGGCGGCCGCTCGTCCGGCGTGGTCGGCGAGGGCGGCGTCGCGGCTCCACGACGGATCGCCGAGTGCCGAGCACAGCGCGCTCCACTGGTCATCGGTCGCGACCGCGATCGCGACCCTGGCCGGTTCGCGGCCGCGTTCGTCGGAGTCCGCGCAGTCGTACAGGTTCTGGGGGGCCGCAGCCGGCCCGCGGTTGCCGTCGCGGGCGAGCCGCACGCCGTGTGCGGAGTGCTCGATGACCTGCTCGGCGGTGATGCTGAGCGCCGCGTCGAGCATGGCCGCTTCGACGTGGGAGCCGGCACCGGTGGCATCGCGGTGGGCCAGGCCGAGCAGCAGTCCGTAGGCGGCGTGCAGGCCGGCGTTCGAGTCGCCGACGCAGTACGGCTCGACCGGGTGCTGGTCGGGGTGGCCCGTCATCCAGGTCAACCCGGAGGCGTCCTCGATGACGAAGGCGAACGCGGGGTCGTCGCGCCACGGCCCGTCGAGCCCGAAGCCCGGCATGCGGACCACGATCAGGTCGTCGCGCAGCGTACGCAGCTCGTCGCCGCCGAACCCGAGGGCCTCGAGCACACGAGGTGTGTAGTTCTCGATGACGACGTCGCAGGTGGCGACCACGCGCCGCAGCAGGTCGAGTCCCTGGTCGGTCCCGAAGTCGAGGGTCAGGCTCGACTTGTTGGTGTTGAGTGCGGCGAAGATCGGGCCCTGCTCCCAGTACCGGTCGACGTCGGTCGGACGACCCCCGACCAGGCGTGCGCCGTCGGGTCGGCGTGCAGACTCGAGGTGGATCACCTCGGCGCCGAGCATGGCGAGCAGGTGGCTCGCCGAGGGCCCCGCCCAGTAGGCCGTCATGTCGAGCACCCGCAGACCGCTGAACGGCAGGCCACCGCCGTGAGCATGACCGCCGTCTGCATCGCCGTCGGGTCGGCCGGCAGCGCTCCGCGGGCCGTCGGTACCCGCAGGGCGCGACCCGGGCACGGGACCCGGTGTGATCCGCACCGGGGAACGCGGGCGTGTCACGTCGTCGACGACGCGGAACGACTCGCGCGCCACCAGGTGCTCCATGGTCGGCGCGTTCGCGCCGTCGATGATCGGGGCGTGCGGGATGCGGAAGGCGCCCGCGACGTCGAGCACCTGTTCGACCGACTGGTCACCGACCCAGTCGTCGATGGCAGCAGCGAGCGCGCCTCGCTCGCTGAACAGCGAGGCGTCCTCGGCCCACTCGGGATGCCCGGCCATCACGCAGAAGTCGAGCCACTGCTGCCCGGTCCCGACGCCGAGGCCGACCAGACCGTCGCTCGCCGCGGCGACACCCGGCACCGTCAGGGCACGACGGGTGCGCATGGGTCGTCCGAACGCGTCGTGGAACGTGACCGGGTGGTAGGTCAGGCACATGGCCTGGACCTCGAGCATCGAGAGGTCGATGAGCCCGGCGTGGCCCGTGCGCAGCGCTGCCAACAACCCGACGGTCGCGTAGGCGCCGGCGAGCCACTCCCCGACCTGGCCGCCCACGTGGACCGGCGCACGGTCGGGGTCACCGCGTCCCAGTCCGATGACGCCGCCCGACCACGCCTGCAGGGTGAACTCGGTGGCGGGACGGTCGCTCCACGGCGTGTCCAGACCGAACGGGGTGATCGCCACGACGCTCAGGTGCGGATGGGCAGCCCGGATCGTGTCCGGGTCGAGTCGCCCGCCCGGTGACCAGATGCAGGCGTCGGCCCCGGACAGGATCTCGTCCAGGCGGTCGGGGGTGGCGACCTCGGTGCCGGCACTCAGGTGTGCGAACAGCGGTCCGTCGCCGTCGAGCGCTGCGCCCGACGCCGACCACGTCCGCAACGGGTGTCCTCGGTCGGGTTCGACGCGGGTGACGTGCGCACCGGCGTCCGCGAGCAGCCGCGAGCAGTAGGCCCCGGCGATCCAGGTCGACAGGTCGACGACGCGCAGCGCACCGAGCGGCCGGATGCCCGGGTCGCCACCCGTCGGCCCGGTCGCTCCGCTCACTCGGGCTGCTCCCGGCCGGTCTTGCTCAGCCGCCACTCCGGCGGGAAGTTCCGGTCGTTGCCCTTCACGGCGTTGTTCAGACCGGACTCCATGGTCTCGCGGTCGAGCCCGACGACGGGTCGTTCCGCGTCGGGCTTCAACGGGCCGCGCATCGATTCGAGCCAGCCGCTCATCAGCGAGCCCATGTGCTCGCCCTGGTGCTGCTTCATGATCTCGAAGAAGACCTTCTGCGCGAACACGGTGTCGGTCGGCATGTTGTTCGCACACGCCATCGCGTACTTCGCGGTCTCGGCCTCGAGCTCGTCGCGGGGCACGACGCTGTTCACGAAGGCCAGGTCCTCCATCTCGGCCGCGGTGAAGGGCCGTCCGGTGAAGACCATCTCCTGGAACTTCCGCAGGCCGATCATGGTCGCCCACTGCCACATCCGGGGCGCGTAGCCGACGTAGCGGAACGCAGGGTGGCCGAAGAGCGCGTCGTCGGACGAGACGATCAGATCCGCATCGGCGGCCTGGTAGAAGTGCCAGCCGTAGCAGTAGCCCTTGACCTCGAGGATGCTGATCTTCTTGAAGTCCTGAAGGCTCCGGCACCCGGCTCGCGGATCCGCGTACCACTGCACCAGCGACGCACCGTTGCGGTAGTTGCGCGGCGGCGGCAGCGTGACGTCGTCGTCGTCGGTCAGGCCGAACTCCTCACGCAGCGCCTCGTCGCCCTCGCGCTTGGCCATCAGCTCGTCCAGGTCGGCGCCGGAGCCCAGGTCGGCTCCCTCGCCACGGATCACGAGGACCTTGACGTCGTCGTCGAGGCTCGCCTTGAAGATCAGGTCGCCGTACCGACGACGCGCACCGATGGTCGGCGCGTTGAGCTGGTCCGGTCGGTCGAACGTGATCGTCGCGATCCGGTTCGCCCTGTCCTTCTCGTAGCGGACGATCTCCTCGGGTGGCGGGATGTCGGTCACTGGTGGTCGCTCCTCGTCGCGTGTCGCACGGGGTGTCGGACGGCGTGGCTCATGACTCGTCCGGGCCGGTGGTCAGCAGCTCGGGGCCGTCGGCTCCGACGTGCACCGGGTCGACGGTGATCGCCGCGCCGACGCCGCGCTGCCACACGTAGCTGGTGAGCGCGAAGACGACACCCTCGTCGAGCACCTCGTCCGCGGCCGACCCGGGCAGGTCCGCGGTGACGATCGGCAGGTCGAAGCCCAGTCCGAGTCCGCGGGCGACCGGCACCGGTGGCGGCTCGATCCCTGCTGCGGAGTAGGCGTCGAGCAGTGCGCTCGCCGGGGCTCCCGGTACGCAGGTCGACAGCAGCGACGAGCGCAGCTCGCCGAGCCGGTCGAGCAGGTCCTCGTGACCGCCGCCGACCACCTGGGTGCGTGCCAGTTCGCCCGTGTAGCCGTCACGCACGACACCACCGGCGAGCACGACCACGTCGCCCTCGGCGACAGGAGTGTCACGGTCGCCGCGGCGCCACGGGTGCTCGGGAGAGGTGATCCAGGCGACGTCCTGGCTCGACGGTGTCGTCACCCCGGCCAGCGCCATCTCCTCCATGAACCTGCCGGTGATCCGACGCTCGGTGACGCCGACGCGCAGCTCGGACGCTCCGGCGCCCAGGCAGTCCTGCGCCAGCGCGACCGCTCGACGCAGCTCGCGCAGCTCCTCGGGTGTCTTGGTCCGACGGGCTCGACGCATCGCGGTCTCGCCGTCGACGATCTGGGCCGCCGGGAACGCCATCGGCAGCAGCTGCGAGAACATCGGCGTCATCGAGTCCGTGCCGACCCGCGTCGCGGTGGCGGCGCCGGCGACGCCTCGGAGCACATCGACCATGTTCATGGGGTTGAACGTGATGCCGTAGAGGTGCTCGTGGGGGATGTCCTCGGGGATGCCCTCGTCCCAGGTCGACAGCAGGTGGATGTCACCCGTCGAGCGGACGAGCACGCAGCCCGGCGTGAAGGGGCGCGAACCGGCGGTCCAGAGCCGGGGCACCCCGGCGACGTAGCGGGCGTTGCCCTCGCGACCGAGGATCAGCACGTCGATCCCGTCGGCCTCCATCTCGGCCAGGGCGCGTTCGCGTCGCGCACGCCGCAGCGCGGCGTCGTCGGGCGCGACGTCGACGGTGAGCGAACCGGCCATCAGAACGGGTCGTAGGGGTAGTCGGTCATGGGTTCCCATCCGTCGTCGGTGATGAGCACGACCTCTTCCGCCCGGTAGCCGGCGGCGCCGTCGTCCCAGATCAGCGGTTCGAGGACCAGGACCATGCCGGCCTCGAGGGTGTGGGTCGTGTCGAACTGCTCGCCCAGGTCGCTGCCGACGAACGGCATCTCGGCGGCGTCGATGCCCAGGCCGTGACCCAGGTAGAAGTGCGACATCCACGGGGTGTCGCCACCGACCACGGCCCGTGCGGCGTCGGTGAGCTCGGCGTGGGTCGCGCCCGCCCGGGTGACGTCGAGCACCGCCGCCATGACCGCCTGCCACTGGTCGAACTGCGCCCGCTGGCGCGCAGAGGGCTCGTCACCCACGATCCACGTGCGCCCGAAGTCGGAGTGGAACCCGCGGTGGGTGATGCTGGTGTCGACCCACAGGACGTCGCCGCGTCGGAGTTCGCGTTCGGTGGTGAGCAGCGGGCAGGCGAGGTCGCCGTGGGTCGTCCAGGGTCCGTCGCCCATGGTCGTCGGCATCACCTGCCAGATCGGGTCGAGCGTGTTCGCGTCCGCTCCGGCGTCGAACACGGCTCCCAGGAACGTGGCGGTCAGCTCGACCTGCCGCATCCCGGGTGCCAGGCGAGCCTGCACCTCGGCGATGGCGGACTCGGTGATGCGCAACGCCTCACGCATGCCCGAGAGCTCGTCGGGGGTCTTGACCAGCTTCGCCTTCGAGATGACCTTGCCGCCGTCACGGGGCGAGCCGCCCGTGAAGAGGATCGAGCTCTCACGTGACATCGCGAAGGTCCACTCGTCGACGCCGACGGTGGCATCGGCGGGTACCAGGCCGGCGAGCTGACGCTCGAAGCTGCGGACACCCTCGTCGATGTCCAGGTAGACCGGTCCGTGCACGTGATCGGCGGGCAGTCCGGTCGCATCCGGCAGCGGGGTGAAGAGGTGCGGCCACTCGTCGTCGACCAGCACGACCGCGACGGGCTGTTCGAAGTTCGCCCGTCCCGGATCACCGAGCGGCCACGTCGCGCCGGTCGCGTAGACGACGTTGGTGTTGCCGATCAGCACGACCGCGTCGAGTCCCTGGGCACGCATGTTGTCCCGGACCCGGCCCAGGCGATCGGCGCGCATGCGGTCGACGTCGGGTGTCTCGGGGAGCCGCGTCGGCGTGACGCGCTCCATCAGTCCACTGGGCATCAGGCGACGAGCCCGAGGAAGCGGCGGATGTTGTCGCCGAGTATCGCCTGCGCGGCCTCGGGGCCGACCTGTCCCACGACCGAGGCGAGCACCTCTGGCGTGTAGCCGTAGGTGCTCTCGTTGTGCGGGAAGTCCGACGACCACATCGCTCGGGTCACCCCGATCCGGTCGATCAGCTCGAGTCCGAGCGGATCGACCATGAACGACGCGGTCATGTGCTGCTCCCAGTAGTGCTGGACCGGGTGCTCGGGCTCGTGGTCGTTCAGGTGCGCGAACGACGCCGCGATGTGCTCGGCGTCCTGCACTGCGGAGGGCACCCAGTTGATGCCGCCCTCGAACCAGCCGATCTGCAGGCCGGGGTGTCGGTCGAGGATGCCGCCGAGCACGTACTTGGCGAACACCTCACGGAACGGCGCCACGGACTGCAGCATGCCCACTCCCACGGTGTTGACCTGGCTCGGGATGCCCGGGGTGGTCTCACCGATGTGGTGCGACACCGGCACACCCGAGTCCTCGATGGCGGACCAGACGTCGGCCATCGCGGTGCCGGCGTAGTCGAGCGGCTTCCCGTCGTCACCCTTACCCGGATTGAGCGGCAACAGGAAGGTGCGCAGGCCCAGGTCCTTCAGCTCGGCGAGGGTGCGCCGCGCCCCCTCGGCGTCCCACCAGTTGATGAGCCCGACACCCCAGATGCGGCCCCCGGATCGCTGCTGCACCTCGGCCAGGTACTGGTTGTAGACGCGGAAGCAGAGCTCGCGGATCTCCTTGTCGGGCCACATCAGCAGGGCGAGGATCGCGTTCGGGAAAGCGAGCTCGCCAGTGACGCCCTCGGCGTCGAGCGCACCGAGTCGTGCGTCGATGTCGCCGGAGTGCGAGCCCGGGACCGGGTCGTACTGGTTGAGCACCTCGATGAACGCGGGCGGCAGGAAGGTCGACCCGTCGGTGCCGATCACCCACCCGTCGTCGACCTGCATCACCCGCGGCGCCTGGTCCCGGAGGTGCGCCGGGAAGTGCTCGTACCAGATGTCGTCCGCAAGGCTGATGTGGTCGTCGGCGGAGAACACCTCGAACCCGGCGGGCAGGCCGAGATCCTGTGGCGTGCCCGGACTGCGGTCCTTCGGAGCGCCGAGGCCCCCCGGTGGATACCTGAGCGTGCTGGTGTCGGACATGGTCTCCCCCTTGTCCTGTCGAAGCGTGTCCCGCTGGACGTCGCGTCCCCCGGAGCGCCCCGCCGGATCAGGATTACTACGGGCTCGAAGTAGTGTCAATGCGTACTGTTCGACCGAGCCGGCGACGTGCCGCTCGGTGGGTCGGGCGCCCGGTTTCAGGCGGCGCCGAGGGTGACCGGGAGCGTCTCCCAGCCGCGGACCGTCGAGGTCGGCGACAGGTGTGCGCGGTCCTCCTGGACCTGCCACTCCGGGAAGCGCCGGAGCAGCTCCTCGAGCACGACGCGTCCCTCCATGCGGGCGAGTGCCGCACCGAGGCAGAAGTGGATGCCGTAGCCGAAGCTCAGGATCTGTCCGACGTCGCGGTGGATGTCGAAGCGATCGGCGTCGGCCCAGCGGCGTTCGTCGCGATTCCCCGACCCGAGGAGCAGCAGGATGGCGCTGCCCGCCGGCACGGTCACGCCGTCGATCTCGACGTCCTTCGCGACGTAGCGGCCGACGTGGGGCGCAGGTCCTTCGAAGCGCAGCAGCTCCTCGATCGCGTTCGGGATGAGCGAGTGGTCCTCGACGAGCTCGCGGCGCTGGTCGGGGTGGTCCGCGAGGGTCTTCCCGGCCCAGCCGATGAGGCGGTTCGTCGTCTCGTTGCCCGCTCCGGCGATGACGTTGACGTAGGTGAGGATCTCTTCGCGGCGCAGGCTGCGCACCTCGCCGGTCTCGTCCTCGAAGGTCGCCCGGAGCAGATCGGTCATCAGGTCGTCCGAGGGGTGCTCGGCGCGCCAGTCGATGTACTCGGCGAACATCTCGCCGCTCACGAAGTCGTCGCTGACCTCCATCGGCTGGCCGGCCTCGGTGCGGATGTTCGCGTCCACCCGGTCTCGGATGAACTCCTGGTCCTTCTCCGGGATGCCGAGCAGCATCGAGATCGTCTTCATCGGCACCTGGGCACCGAGGTGGGCGATGACGTCGAACTCCGGCTCACCGACGAACGGGTCGAGGCACTGCACGCAGTACTCCCGCACCTTCGGTTCGAGCTCGGCGACGCGCTTGGGTGTGAAGACCCGTGAGAGCAGTCGTCGGTGCACGGTGTGGGTCGGCGGATCCTCGAAGATGAGGATGCCCGGCGGCATCTCGATGCCCGCCTTGATCAACTCGAGGATGCCTCCACGTCCGGAGATGAACGTCTGGTGGTCACGCAGCGCGCGGTCGATGTCCTCGAACCGGCTGAGCGCCCAGAAGTCGTGGACGTCGTTGTAGTAGACGGGCGCTTCGGCGCGCAGCGCACTGAACGCCGGGTACGGGTCGTTGTTGATGTCGACGTCGTACGGGTCGTAGTACGCCGCGACCGCATCGGTGCTGCTCATCGGATCGATCCCCCCTAGGTCCGGTCACGATTTGGTGTCATCACTATGACACCAAAGTTGCGCCCGGTGCCTCGATTCCCGATGCCTGAACCGGACGAGGTCCCGCCGGGCGGGATGGCGGGAACGCCGCGCTCAGCGACCGACGACCTCGGCGGCCCAGCGGTAGTCCGGTTTGCCGTTGGGGCCACGTCGCACCTCGTCGACCAGGACCACGCGCTTGGGGCACTTGTAGCCCGCCAGGTGCGACTTGGTGTGGGCGATCAGCGCAGCCTCGTCGGGCACTGCGGCGCCGTCGGTCGGCGAGACGACCGCGACCACCGACTGACCCCACTTCTCGTCGGGCACGCCGAGCACGTTGGCGTCGCTGATCCCGGGGTGCAGCTTGAGCACCTCCTCGACCTCTTCGGGGTACACCTTCTCCCCCGCCGTGTTGATGCACGCCGAGCCGCGACCCAGCAGACGCACGGTGCCGTCGTCCTCGACGGTCGCGAAGTCGCCGGGCACCGACCACACCCGGCCGTCGATGGTGCGGAACGTCGCCGCCGTCTTCTCCGGATCCTTGTAGTAGCCGATGGGGATCGGACCACCGACGGCGAGCAGTCCGCGCTGTCCCGAACCCGGCACGACGTCGACGCCGTCGTCGTCGATGACGCGAGCGTGCTCGCCCAACGAGAACCGGGCCGTCGTCGCCGCGACACCCGGCCGGGCGACCGAGTTCGCGAAGCCGATCCCCTCGGAGGAACCGAGCGCGTCGGCGAGGGCCGCTCCGCACCAGCGGTGCAGCGCGTCCTTCAACGGCTGTGACCACATGACGCCCGACGACAGGACGACCTTCACGCTCGACAGGTCGAACGGCTCGCCGGCGGCCGAGGCGTCCTCGAGCGCGTCGACGATCGGGCGGGCGAACGCATCGCCGACGATCGTCAGCTGGCTCACCCGGTGGCGTTCGACGGTGGCGCAGAGCTCCCGCGCGTCGAACGAGGTCGAGGTGAGGGTGATCACGGTCCCACCGGCGGCCAGCACCGCCATCGAGGTGAGCGCTGCCGTGCCGTGCATGAGCGGTGCTGCGGGCAGCAGCCGGATGGCCTTGTCGCGCTCGTGGAAGGTGCGCACGGCGGCGACGACCTGGTCGAGGTCGGTCGGCACCGGCGCCTTGATCGCGGCGAACGTGGCCGTCGAGGCGCCGAGCATGCTGCGATGCGGCCACATGACACCCTTGGGCATGCCTGTGGTGCCACCGGTGTAGAGCAACCAGAGGTCGTCGCCGCTGCGCTCGATCGGCGGCGCGGGATCGTGGGTGGCCAGCAGCTCCTCGATGTCGACCGCCCACTCCGGGACCGGGTGCTGGTCGTCCGCACCGACGCAGACGTAGGCGCGCACGTCGGGCAGCGACTCGCGGATCGCGCCGAGTCGCTCGGCGAACTCGACGTGGAACACGACCGCCGCGGCATCGGAGTTGTCGAGCAGGTACTGGAGCTCGGGTTCCAGGTACCGGTAGTTCACGTTGGCCGTCGCCGCCCGCACCTTGAATGCCGCGAACGTCGCCTCGAGGTACTCGGGGCGGTTGTAGAGGTACAACGCGACGTTCGAGCCGTTGCCGATGCCGAGCGAGTCGAAGAACGCCGCGAGGCGCGCCGCCCGGTCCTCGAACTCCCGCCACGTGCGCACCAGGTCGCCGTGCACCAGTGCCGGGGCGTCCGGCACGGTCCGTGCGACCGCCTCCCACACGCTCGCCAGGTTCATCCCTGCGGTCACCTCGTCCACTGCGAACCTCGTTCCGCTCCGGTCATGTCGCCCTCAGGCGCCGAGTCGTGTCAACGCCGACGGGGTGTCCAGGTCGACGAACGCCTGGCCGAACCGCTCGACGAGCCGTACGCAGACCTCTGGGGCTTGGTACTGGTCCTCGGAGCCGGTCGTGATCCAGATGGCGAGGCCGTATGGCGGCGACGAGCGGAACCGCAGCCATGCCTCGTCAGCGCTCGGCCGGTCGCACTCGTCGAGTTCGAGTGCGGTCCGATAGGTCTCCACCAGCTCGGCCGCGTGAGCTCGCCGATCGGTGACGTCGAGGGCGCTGATGATGAAGTAGCCGACGTCGAAGGACCAGTGGCCACGCCGCACCACGCCCCAGTCGTAGAAGCCGAGCTCGCCGTCGGGCAGCGTGTAGGTGTTGCCGACGTGTGCGTCACCGTGCAGCAGCGTGCGGGGTCCTGTTGTCACGGTCCGCACCTGCCGCCGCCACTGGTCGATCAGACCTCCGACGCCCAGCGCGGCGACCTGATCGGGCAGGTGGCTGCGCAGGCGGGGCAGTCCTCGGGAGCAACCCAGACGGATCAGGAACCGGAAGGTCGGTCCGGCCGAGCAGGTGGTGACCCACTCGAGCCCCGGTGCGGTTCGGGGATCGAAGTGCCAGTACGCGCTGTGCAGACGAGCCAGTCCGCGAAGCCCGCTCGCAACCTCGTCGACCGACAACGGGGTCGTGGCGTCGTTGAGCACGGCACCCCGTGCCGCGACGTCCTCCATCACCACCATGTCGTTGAGCCGCCATCGGTCGACGACACCCGAGTAGAAGACAGGGTGCTCGACCTGCAGCGCGACGCCCGACTCGGCGAGGCGCCCCTCGATGAACGAGTTGTCGGTCATCCACTGGAAGACGCGACGGAGCGGATCGCCCTTCGTCTTCGCGAACACCGTCCCCGGACCGGCGCCCTCGGAGTAGGCCAGGCGGAGCACGGCTCGACTCGATGTCCCTTCGGAGCCGTCGACCCGGACGACCTCGGAGACGACCGCGCCGGGGTGCCGATCAGCGAGCGCCTGCGTCATCCAGTCCGCCGACACGTTCCAGTCGCGCGGGATGCGCGGGGCCAGTACCACCATGGGGCGACCCTAGGAAGGCCGCCCACGCCGACCCCGGCGGACATCCCGTCGGGTGGGACGTCGGAACCCGGGATCTGTGCCGGAGGTACTTCGCGCATGCGCGGCACCCCCGGGACGCGCCATGCTGTCCCGATCGGTGCGACCCGACGTCGACCGACCGAAGGGGATCCCATGGCTGACGCACTGATCATCGACGCCTGTCGCACACCGCGCGGCATCGGCAAGCAGGGCAAGGGCGCGTTGGCGCACCTGCACCCGCAGCACCTGGCACGGACCGTGCTCGAGGCGTTGGTCGATCGCAACGGCTTCGACACCGCGGACGTCGACGACGTCGTGTGGGGCACCAGCGCGCAGGTGTGCGAGCAGAGCGGTGACCTCGGCCGCATGGCGGCGCTCGACGCCGGCTACGACGTCACCGCGAGCGGCGTCACCCTCGACCGCTTCTGCGGCTCGGGCATCACGGCCAAGAACATCGCCGCCAACGCGATCATGGCCGGCATGGAGGACCTCGTCGTCGGTGGCGGCACCGAGATGATGTCGCTGCCCAAGAAGGGCCTGCTGCCGATGGGCGCCAACAACGAGCACCTCCGGTCGATCCACCCGCAGTCGCACCAGGGTGTGTGCGCCGACGCGATCGCCACGATGGAGGGCATCTCGCGTGAGACGCTCGACGAGCTGGCCGCCGAGTCACAGGCACGGGCCGCCGCGGCGATCGCCGAGGGCCGCTTCGACCGCAGCCTGGTCCCGGTGCTGAACCTCGACGGCACCGTCGCCCTCGACCACGAGGAGTTCCCCCGCCCGGGCACGACCGCCGAGTCGCTCGCCTCGCTGCAGCCCAGCTTCCCGGCGATCGCCGACTACCGCCACGACGACTTCCCGACCTTCCGCGAGCTCATCAACCAGAAGTACCCGGACCTCGACATCCAGCACGTGCACCACGCCGGCAACTCCTCGGGCGTCGTCGACGGCGCCGCGGCGATCCTGCTCGCCAGCGAGGACTACGCCAGGGCGCACGGCCTGACCGCCCGTGCGCGGGTCGTCGCGACGTCGAACATGGGTGACGACCCGACGCTGATGCTCAACGCGCCGGTGCCGGCCGCGCAGAAGGTGCTGAAGCGGCCGGGCTGACCATCGACGACATCGACCTGTTCGAGATCAACGAGGCGTTCGCCGTCGTCGCCGAGAAGTTCATGCGCGACCTCGACCTGGACCGCGACAAGGTGAACGTCAACGGCGGCGCGATGGCGCTCGGTCACCCGATCGGCGCGACCGGGGCGATGCTGATCGGCACCGTGCTCGACGAGCTGGAGCGCATCGACGGCCAGTTCGGCCTGGTCACCATGTGCGCCGGCGGCGGCATGGCGCCGGCGATCATCATCGAACGCATCTGAGCCGACCCCCAGGCGTCACTCGGCCGGATGTGCGGCCATGTCGTCGAGCATCTCGAGGAGCATCGTGCGCAGCACGTCGAGCCGTTCGTCGTCGAGGTGACGCAGCAGCGGTGAGGTCACCTCGAGCCGTTCGTTGAGCCGCTCGAGCGCGTCCTCGCCCGCCCGGGTGAGCGCGACCACACGAGCGCGGTTGTCGCCACGAGCGACGCTCCGCCGGATCAGACCCGCCTCGTCGAGGCGACGGAGCAGCGCGCTCACCCGGGTCTGCGGCACGCCGAGCGCCCGGGTGAACCGGGCCTGCTCGTCGTGGAACGACGCCAGGCGGAGCGTGCGCGCCTCGGTGTAGGTGAGGCCCTCGGCGGCCGCCGCGCGGGTGAACGCGGCGCGCATCTCGTCCGCGACCTCGAGGAACATCTCTCCCACGGTCCGGAACGGTCGTTCGTCGCCCTTGTCGACAGCTCGCATGGTGTTAGGCAATCCTTATAACAGTGACACCTTGATCACTATTGTAGGAGCACCTGTTGGAACACCGACCGATCACCCTGCGGGCCTTGACCGTGGCGAGCATCGAGGACATCACCCCAGGACTGCGACGGCTCACGCTCACCGGCGATCAGCTCGGCGAGTTCGATCCCGTCGACGCCGGACCGGAGGTACCGAGGCAACCGGCGTTCGACACCTCGGCGCCCGACGACCACGTCAAGGTGTTCCTTCCCGTCGACGGCTCGATCACACTCCCCGTCCAGGACGACGGCCACCTCGACTGGCCGACCGACCCGGCTCCCCTGGCGCGGGACTACACCGTCCGACGCTTCGACCCCGAGCGCGCCGAGCTCGAGATCGACGCGCTCACCGGCCACGACGGGCCCGGAGCGTCGTGGGCGCGAACCGCTGCGGTCGGTGACGTCGTGCACGTCGCAGGCCCGGCCCATTCCCTCGAGCACCCCGTCGAGCAGGGCCCCGTCGTCCTCATCGGCGACGAGACAGCGCTGCCGGCGATCGCCCGCTTCCACGACGAGCTGCCCGACGACACCGAGGTCCGCACCGTGGTGTTCGTCGACGCCGAGCACGCCGACTACCCGCTGCCCCGCCCCTCCACGGTCGTGGTGCGCCCGCACCAGGACACCACCGACCTGACCGCCCACGTCGAGCGAGCGCTCGAGGGACTCGACGACCCGTTCGTCTGGGGCGCGGTCGAGTTCTCCGAGGCGCGGACGTTGCGCAAGCTGCTCGCCGCGCACGGCATCGACCGCTCACGCAGCTACGTCGTGCACTACTGGCGACGCGACGTCGTGGATCGCATCGCCAGCATCATGGAGGCAGAACACGCCCTCTGGCAGCTCACCGACCTGATGTCGCCGTACGCCCTCCGGTGCGCCGCGACCCTGGGCATCGCCGACGCGATCGCCGACGGCGCCCACGACGCGACTGCGGTTGCAGCAGCAGTCGGCGCGGACCCCGGCGCGACGACCACCTTGCTCGGCTACCTCGCCACCAAGGACGTCGTCGCGTCCGGCGACGACGGCCTGGCCTTGACCGCGATCGGCGAGCTGCTGCTCGACGGGGACGAGCGTGGTTGGCGAGAGCACCTCGACCTGCGGGGCGGCACCGGCCACATGGACGCCTCGCTCGCAGGGATGCTCCACGCCGTCACGACCGGTGGACCCGGCTACGACGCGCTGCACCACAGGTCGTTCTGGGACGCGCTCGCCGCGGATGAGCGCCTCGGTCGCAGCTTCGACGACCACCTGGCCGAGTGGGCCGCACAGTGGGGACCCCCGGTGGTCGCTGCTCCGGTCTGGCTGGAGAGCACGCGCGTGCTCGACGTGGGAGGCGGAGCCGGCGCCTTCGCCGCGGCGCTGCTCGAGGCCCACGACCACCTGCACGTCACCGTGGTCGACCTGCCCGGCACGGCGGCCCGAGCGCGCCGGCTGCTCGCCGAGCACGGGCTGACGACACGCGGCGAGGCCGTCGACGGGAGCTTCTTCGAGGCGCTGCCCACCGGGTTCGACACCGTGACGCTGGTCCAGGTGCTGCACGACTGGCCCGACGCCCCCGCCGGCGAGATCCTGCGGCAGGTCGCCGCGGCGATGCCCGCCGATGGACGACTGATCGTCGCCGAACGCCTGACCGACGATGCCGAGCGCAGCGCCGAGCACGCCGAGATGGACCTGCTCATGCTGTCGCTGTTCGGCGCCCGTGAGCGCAGCATCGAGGACTACCGGGCCCTCGGCGCGGGCGCGGGCCTCCGCCTCGACGCCGTCCACCCCATGGGCCCGCTCGGGCTGCTCGAGTTCTCGCTCGCCGCGCCCGACGTCTGACCGGCCCCGTCCCCACCCCTCTTCGCCCATCCCTCTCCCCCTCTCCCCCCACCCTCAAAGGAGCCATCATCCATGTCCGTTCTCGCCAACTCCCCGTCCGGTCGGCGCCGCAGATCTGCGACCCGCTCGGTGCTCGCGATCGGCGCGGCGTCGCTGCTCGCCCTCACCGCGTGCGGCTCCGACTCGGCGTCCGACGGCGACGAGGCAGCCGACGCGACACCCACGGCGTCCACCCGCACCTTCGAGGACCAGACCGGCGAGGTGACCATCCCCGCCGAACCGACCTCGATCGTCGCATGCGGCTACGCCGTCCTCCCGTTGATCCAGACCGACGCCGAGCTGTCCGCGGTGTGCGAGTGGACCCGGGAGCTCGACAACATGGACGACGAGAGCCGCGCTGCGTACGACGCCCTTCCGAAGGTCGCCGCCGACGGTGACGTCTCGACGATCAACTACGAGGCCGTCGCTGCCGCCGAGCCCGACCTCATCATCCTGGGCGTGCCCGAGCGGGCACTCGGCGACGTGAAGCTCGACGAGCTGCGCGCCATGGCACCCGTCGTGGTCCTCGCCCCCGAACAGCCCGCCCAGTGGCGCGAGCTCGGCGAGCGGTACGCCGACGCCGCGGGTGTCGCCGATCGCTACGGGGACTCACGCGAGGAGTACGAGGCGCTCGCCGCCGAGATCGCCGCCGAGCACGCCGACACCTTCGAGCAGCTGAGCTTCGGCGGCGTCTGCACCCCGTGCGGCGTCTACGAGGGAGCGTTCGTGCGAGAGTACGCGTCCTCCTACACGTCGAACCTCTTCGACGACCTGGGCGCGGACTACCCGAGGACGACGGCCGGCCCGGACGCCGACCACAGCGAGGAGATCTCCGCCGAACTGCTCGCGGAGTCGCTCGGAACCGTCGACGTGATCACCTACGGCGTGCGCGCCGACGGCTCGATGGAGGACGGCATGCAGGAGCTCTTCGACTCCGCGCTGTGGAAGTCGTTGCCCGCCGTGCAGGCCGGGAGGGTCATCGAGGTCACGCACCACTCCGCTGCGACCCACGCCACGGCGATCGGCGCGCTCGAGTCGATCCGCGAGCAGCTCGCGGCCCTGCCGGCCTGATCTGCCTGGCCTGATCTGCCTGGCCTGATCAGGTCAGACGCGAGGTGAGTCGGCCCACGAGGCCGGAGCGGCCCGGGAGCACCCGGGTGAGGAGATCCACCGCTCTGGCGTCGGGGCCGACCGTCACCCGTGCACGGTCGTGGTCGATCGCATGCACGATCCGACGGGCGACCGCGGAGGGCGGGCGCATCGCGAGCGGCGCCAGCCTGGACTGGCCCATCGTGGCCAGCTTCTCGGCGTGCGTCCCCCGGGCGGTGTTGGTGATGTCGGTGCGGATGGCGCCGGGGAACACGACGGTGAGTCCGATGTCGGTGGTCACCAGCTCTGCCCGCAGCGCCTCGCTGAAGCCTCGCACCGCACCCTTGGTCAGGGAGTAGGCGGTGTTGTGGGGCAGCCCCAACAAGCCGACCATGCTCGACAGGTTGACGATGTGCGCCTCGTCCGCGTCGCGCAGCACCGGCAGGAACGCCCGGCAGCCGTTGACGACACCCCAGACGTTGATGTCGACGATCCAGTGCAGGTCGTCCAGTGACTCCTCGTCGAAGTTGCCGGCCGAGGTGACCCCCGCGTTGTTGACCAGGATGTTGCAGCCGCCGTGCTCCTCGACCACCTCGGCGGCGACGGCCTCGAGCCGTTCGGCGTCGCGGACATCGGCGACGTGCACCGAGGCTCGGCGGCCCAGTGCTCTGATCACGTCGGCCGTGTCGTGGGCCCGTTCCTCGTTGGCGTCGAGCACGGCGATGTCGACGCCGCGCTGTGCGAGCGCCTCGCTGGTCGCTCGGCCGATGCCGCTCCCGGCTCCGGTGATCACGGCCACCCGGTCACGAAGTGACTTCATGTGCGCTCCTGGCTGATCCGGGTCGACACGGCGGCGGCGCTGCCGATCGACGCTCGGGGCTCCGATACCGCTGGTACCATATCTGCGTGACCGAGACCGGCCAAACGATCGCGGGTGGCCGACCCAGGGACCCGTCCATCGACGAACGGGTCCTCGACGCCACCCGGCAGATGCTCACCGACAGCGGGTGGGATGCGACGACGGTCCGGGGGGTCGCCCGGCTGGCAGGGGTGAGCCGCGCCGCGGTGTTGCGTCGCTGGCCCTCGAAGGCCGAGCTCGTGCTCGACGCGGTCATCGGCGCCGCGCCGGACCTCGCCCCCTTCGAGGGCGTCGATCGCGAAGGGTGGATCCGGTGGGTCGCCCGGGCGAGCGTCGAGATCTTCGACCGCCCGGTGGTGCGCGCCGCGGCCCCTGGCCTGCTCGCCGCGATCCGCGACCAGCCGGAGCTGCGCGACGTGCTGTGGCGCACGTTCACCTCGGCGCCCGTCGAGATCTTCGCGGAACAGGGTGACGGTCACCACGACGACCGCACCCACCGCGCCGCAGCGCTCGACGCCACCGCGATCATCGTGCTCGCCGCAGGCTCGGCACTCTTCGCCAGCGTGCTCGCGGGCGACCAGGACACTCCCGCGCTCCGGGCGCGCATCGAGACGATCCTGCTCGAGTCCGCCAGAGGCGACTGAACTACTCGCCGTCGTGGTCCAGCGCCGCGAGCAGGTAGTCGATCTCGTCGACGGCCGGGACGAGCCCCGGGCCGGCGGTCACCGTCGCGTCGTAGCCGACCGCCGTGGCCTGGCGCTGGAGCGCCAGGGCGTGATCGGCGTGGTGGAAGAGCAGCCCCACCGACACCGGGACGGCGTCCTCCTCGCGAGTGTTGGCGATCCACGCCGGCGGGTCCTCGGGGTCCATGAGCGCGAGCAGGTCGACGTCCGCCCGGTACCCGGAGATCTCGGGTGTCTCGAGGAGTCCGGCATCGGTGATGCCGTAGAACGACAGCAGTCGCTGGCTCATGCCGAACAGCTCGGCGAGCTCGACCAGGTTCCGGCCGCCGAACATCTCGTCGTACTCGCCGAACACGTCGGTGCTCCAGCGCATCAGGTCGTAGGTGGCCTGGGTCTCGTGCGCTGCCACCGCGACCGGCTTGGTCGACCGGCGCAGGATCGGGTCCTCGGCGTCGGGGTCGGCCAGGTCGTCGTGCACCGCGAGCCACAGCGCGGTCCCCGCACCCGCGCTCCCGCCGCGCAACGCGATGCGCTCGGGATCGATGCCGAAGGTCGCGGGTCCGTGGTGGCGCATGAACTGCAGGCACCGGGCGGCATCCATCAGCGGCTTCATCACGCCGTCAGGATCGGGGTCGCCGAGCAGGCTGTAGCTCATGGACGCGACGGCGACACCGCGGTCGAGCAGCGCGTTCATCGGCGCGACCTCGTCGGCATCCCAGACGCTCTCCTTGTCACCGCCGATGAACCCACCGCCGTGCAGCCAGATGACGAGCGGGACCGTGCCCGCCTCGCCCGCCTCGGCGCGACCGACACCGGGCGGGACCGCCACGTCGATGAGGTTGCGTTCGGCATCTCCGCAGCGGAGGTCGCCGACGAAGGTCACCTCCTGGTCGAGCGCCGGCGGCGGCGTGGTGGCCGTGATGTCGAGCGGTTCCTCGGCATAGGGCAGCGTGGTCGAGGTGCTCGCGGTGGTCGGTGCGTCCTGAGCCGCCGGGTCAGCGTCGGAGCTGCACGCCGCGGTGCCCGCGACCAGCGCCGCAGCGAGCACCACCGCTGCGATCCGCACTCGCCGGTCGGGCCCTCGCACGCCTCGCACGCCTCGCTGCACACCGGCCGATCGGCCGTCCACGGTGATCGTCCGAGCCCCGGTGGTGATCGAGCTGTTGCCGGTCATCGAGCTGTCCCCCTCGCCGCGGCACCCCACGCCGCGTCCGGAGTGACGCTACCGCCGCCCGCCGGGGGCACCGAGGACCACCGCGCACAGCGGCCCGATCGTGAGGTCGATCGACTGCGGCCGGCCGTGCGACGGCTCCGGTCGCGAGGCGACGACGTCGCCACCACCGTGGCGCGTGCGGTGACCGCTGCCGCCGAAGCGATCGTCGTCACCGTCGAGCAGCACCTCCCACTCGCCCTCGACCGGTACGCCGATCCGGTAGTGCGGATGCGGGGTCGGTGTCGCGTTCAGCACGACCAGCACCTGGTCGGTCGGCTGCTCGGGGTCGCAGCCGTCAGGGGCGCGGGAGCGGCGCAGGTAGACGGCGACGCTGTTGCGGTCGTCGTCCGCGACGATCCACTCGAAGCAGTACGGGTCGTCGTCGGAGGCGTGCAGCGCGGGCCGGGTCCGATGGAGCTCGTTCAGGGCGGTGATCCAGCGACGGACGCCCTCGTGACCCGGCGAGTCGTGCAGGGACCAGTCCAGGGTCGCCTCGTGGGACCAGTCACGCTCGGGCGCCAGCTCCCCGCCCATGAACAGCAGCTTCGCGCCGGGCTGGGTCCACTGGTCGCCGTAGAGCAGGCGCAGGTTGGCCATCTGCTGCCAACGGTCCCCGGGCATCTGGTCGAGCAGCGAGCCCTTGCCGTGCACCACCTCGTCGTGGGACAGCGGCAGGGTGTACCGCTCGCTGAAGGCGTACACGGAGCGGAAGGTGAGCTCGCCGTGATGCCAGTGGCGGTGCACGGGATCGCGTCGCAGGTACGACAACGTGTCGTGCATCCAGCCCATGTCCCACTTCGAGGTGAAGCCGAGGCCGCCGCGCTCGGTGGGCGCCGTCACGCCCGGGAACGCCGTCGACTCCTCGGCGATCACCGCGACGCCGGGTGCCTCTTCGGAGATCGCCTCGTTGAGCTGGCGGAGGAAGTCGATCGCCTCGAGGTTCTCCCTGCCACCGTCGCGGTTGGGGATCCACTCCCCTGCTCGACGTGAGTAGTCGAGGTAGAGCATCGAGGCGACCGCGTCGACGCGCAGCCCGTCCGCGTGGAACTGCTCGATCCAGTGCAGCGCACTCGAGATCAGGAAGCTGCGCACCTCGCTACGGCCGTAGTTGAAGATGGCGCTGTCCCAGTCCGGGTGGTGACCCTGGCGCGGATCGGCGTGCTCGAACAGATGGGTGCCGTCGAAGCGGGCGAGCCCGTGGCGGTCCGTCGGGAAGTGCGACGGCACCCAGTCGAGGATCACGCCGATGCCCTCGCGGTGCAGGCCGTCGACCATCGCCATCATGTCGGCCGGGCTGCCGTAGCGCGACGTCGGCGCGAAGTAGCCGGTCACCTGGTAGCCCCACGAGCCGTAGAACGGGTGCTCCATCACGGGCATCAGTTCGACGTGCGTGAAGCCGTGGGCAGCCACGTGCTCTCCGAGGGACCGGCCGAGATCGCGGTAGTTCGGGAAACGACCCTCGGCGGCGAGCGTCCGACCCCAGGACCCGAGGTGCACCTCGTAGACGGAACACGGCGCGCCGGCACCGACGCCGGGCTCGACGAGGGCGGCCCGATGTGCCATCCAGTCGTCGTCACCGAAGACGTGCGCGCCGTCGTCGACGACCGACGCCGTCGCCGGCGGCACCTCGGCTCGCCGGGCGAAGGGGTCGGCCTTGTCGACCTCATCGCCGTCGGGCGTGCGGACCCGGAACTTGTAGCGGTCGCCCGCACCGGCGCCGTCGACGCGGCCGGCCCAGACGCCGCTGCCACCGACGGGTTCGAGCGGGTGGGCGGTGTCGTCCCAGCCGTCGTGGTCACCGACGACCGACACCGCCCGGGCGTTCGGCGCCCAGACCGCGAAGGTCGTGCCGTCCGCATCGGGGTGGGCGCCGAGGAGCCGCTGGGCCCGCCGCTCGGTGCCCTCGTTCCAGTACCAGTAGCTCGCGGGGTCGAACTGCGCGGCGGTCATCGACATCTCCTCGGGTCGGGCCTCGGTCGGCGCGTGCCGCGGCGGGCTCATCGGTCCACCTGCGACAGCAGCGCCCGGAGCGGCACGCTCAACAGCTGGGGTCGGTAGCGGAGCTCGTAGAGCGATTCGTAGGCCGCCTTCTCGAGCAGGTGGGCGACGAGCAGCATCCGGATCTGCTGGCGATCCTCGGGCAGCAGGTCCGAGCCGCTCATCTCGTCGAGGTAGGCATCGAGGTACACGATGCCCGCCGCGTCCTCCCACCACTGCGCCCACGCGGCCGCCGGCTCCTTGCCGCCATCGGGCGCCGGGTCCGGCAACAGCCCTCGGTCGACCTGCTCACGCACCGCGGCGCGAGAGGCGTAGCCGAACGACCTGAGCATGCCGGCCACGTCGGCGAGCGGCGATCGGCGGATCCTCCGCTCCGTCACCGGACGTGCGGGCTCGCCCTCGAAGTCGACGATCACGACGTCGCGACCCGTCCACAGCGTCTGGCCCAGATGGAAGTCGCCGTGCACGCGGATGCGTCGGCCATCGAGACGGTCGCCACGCAGCGGTTCGAGCAGCTGCACCATGTCGTCGCCGCGATCCACCACCTGCTCGACCAGGTCGCGCGTCGGGTCGTCGAGTCGATTGCGGGCACGACGCAGCTGCGACACCGCGGCGCGCACCTGGCTGCGAACGCCCTGGTACAGCGACCGCTGGCTGAGCGAGGTGAAGCGCTCAGGGGCCATGTCCGGGTCGTCGCTGTCGGCCAGCGCTCGGTGCATCTCGGCGGTGCGGCGTCCCAACAGGTCGAGCGTCTCGACGAACGGTCCGAGCGGCTCGACGGCCGAACGACGCGCGGCGGCGAGCCGATCGAAGGTCGACGCATCCGTCGCCCTCGGCGCGACGGGGACGGGTTCGCCGGAACGGACGTGATCCTCGAGGGTGCGCGACAGGTCGTCGACGACGTGCTGCCAGGCGTCGCCCTCGTTGGTCACGAAACCCGTGAGCACACCGAGCGTGGCTGCCGAGCGGCCGCGCTCCCAGGTCAGCGAGCCGAGCACCGGGGCGACGTGATCGAAGCCGACATCGCCCAGATGACGGCCGAGCTCCAGATCGGGGTTCACGCCGTCGTGCACGCGACGGATCGCCTTGAGGATCACCTCGTTGCCGATGACGATCGAGCTGTTCGACTGCTCCGCCCCCAGGACCCGGACCTCGCCCTGCTCGGCGAGCGTCCTGAGTCGCGCCCGGAGACGAGCGGGCAGGTCCACCGTCACGCTGCCGTGCGAGCCACGGGCTCGCCGTCGCCCGGCGAGCGCCGCGACGAACGTGGCGGCCGCTCCGGGGTCTCCGAGCGCGTCGACGAGGACCTGTCGTTCGTCGTCGTCACCGAACACGCCGAGCACCACCTCCGGGTGGTGCACCAGCAGCTCCTCGGCGCGGGTCCCCGACACCGCGGCGAGCGGCACCGAGTACACGTCGGGTTCGCCGTCCGCGTAGTCGAGCTGCAGGACCACCATCGAGGTGTCGGCCGACAGGGCGAGCACGTCGAGCACCTTGCGACGCACCACGGCCCGGTCCCGGCCACCGAACCAGCGGCGTTGCTGCACGTGGGATGCGACGACCTCGGTCAGCTCGCGTGCGGGTCGAGCCAGGAGCTGCTCCGGCGGCGCCCCCAGCATCCGTGGCCCGTCGGCGGCTCCGGCGGCACCGGCGGTGCCCTCGCGTGCCGGTCGCAGCTCGAACCAGAAGAACCCGTAGGGCGAGAGGGTCAGGTAGTAGGGCAGCTCGCCGATGGGCGCGAACTCCGTGTGGCCGAACGCCTCGACGGGGGTCGCGCCCAGGTGCTCCCGGAGGTCGAGCTCGACGTGCTGGGCCATGCGTGACAGGTTCGCCACGATGAGCATCGGTGATCCCTCGTCGTCCTCGGGGTGACGCAGGAAGGCGAGCACGTGCGGGTTGTCGGGCTCGAGCATCTCGAGGCTGCCGCGGCCGAGCACGCGGTGACGGCGACGCAACGCGACCAGCTGGCGCATCCACGACAGCAGCGAGTTCGGCCTCGCCCGCTGGGTCTCGACGTTGACGGTCTCGTAGTGGTACTCGGGTTCGATGATCGCCGGCAGGAACAGCTGGTGCGGGTTCGCCGTGCTGAACCCGGCGTTGCGGTCCGGTGACCACTGCATCGGCGTTCGGACCGAGTCGCGGTCACCGAGGTACACGTTGTCGCCCATGCCGATCTCGTCGCCGTAGTAGATCACCGGCGTGCCCGGCAGCGAGAACAGCAGTGCGTTGAGCAGCTCGATCTTGCGACGATCGTTGCCCAGCAACGGTGCCAACCGTCGCCGGATGCCCAGGTTGACTCGCATCTGCGGATCGCTCGCGTAGGCGCGGTACATGTAGTCGCGCTCCTCGTCGGTGACCATCTCGAGGGTGAGCTCGTCGTGGTTGCGGAGGAACATCGCCCACTGGCAGCCCGGAGGCAGCTCCGGGGTCTGCTCGAGGATGTCGACCACCGGCATGCGATCCTCGCGCTGCAACGCCATGAACAGCCGTGGCATGACCGGGAAGTGGAAGTTCATGTGGCACTCGTCGCCGTCGCCGAAGTAGGCGGCCGCATCCTCGGGCCACTGGTTGGCCTCGGCGAGCAGCATGCGGTCCTGGTAGCGCTCGTCGATGTGGCGGCGCAGACGTTTCAGGAACGCGTGGGTCTCTGGCAGGTTCTCGCAGTTCGTCCCGTCGCGTTCGAACAGGTACGGCACCGCGTCCAGGCGGACACCGTCGACGCCGAGGTCGAGCCACTGCTCGATCGTCCGGTCGACCGCCTCGACCACGGCGGGGTTGTCGAAGTTCAGGTCGGGCTGGTGGGAGTAGAAGCGGTGCCAGTAGTAGGCCCCGGCGACCGGATCCCACGTCCAGTTCGAGGTCTCGAAGTCACCGAAGATGACCCGGGCGTCGGCGTAGCGCTCGGGGTCGTCGCTCCAGACGTAGAAGTCGCGTTCGACCGAACCCGGCGCCGCGCGCCGGGCCCGACGGAACCAGGCGTGCTGGTCCGAGGTGTGGTTGAGCACGAGCTCGGTGATGACACGCAGATCACGTCGGTGGGCTTCGGCCAGCACCCGCTTGAACGTGCGGAGGTCGCCGTAGGACGAGTGCACGCCGGTGAAGTCCGAGATGTCGTAGCCGTCGTCCCGCAGCGGCGAGGGGTAGAACGGCAGCAGCCAGATCGCGGTGACACCCAGGTCGCTCAGGTGGTCGAGCCGGTGCAGCAGACCGGTGAAGTCGCCGATGCCGTCGCCGTTGCCGTCGGCGAAGGCTCTGACGTGCAGCTCGTAGATGACGGCGTCTCGGTACCACTCGGGGGATGCGTTGGGTTCGACCACTCGCAGCCCTTACCCGCAACCACCGCCCGTCGACACCGTCTCATCGCGGCGGCGGCTCCCCGATCGGTGCTGCGGGCGCCGGCGGCGCCGGAGCCGGTGTCGCCGGAGCCGGTGTCGCCGGAGCCGGTGTCGCCGGAGCCGGTGGCGCGGGTGGCGGAGTCGGAGGCACGGGAGCCGCGCCCGGCTCGGTGACGACATCGCTCTGGCCGGGACCGGAGGGCGGGGGTGCGACGACGGCGTCCGGGTCGGCGTCGCGCTCGGTGGCGACCGCACGATCCGCGGCGACCCGACGCTGGCTCGCGGCTTCCTCCTCCTCGGCACGTCGGCGCCGCTCGGCGGTCGCGCCCCGCTCGGGGTCGTCGACCCTCCGGGCGAGCGTGGTGTGCCACCGCTCGCCCCACATCGCACCGACCACGGCACCCACGAGGATCGCGAGCACCGAGACCAGGGCGCCCACCACGGCCACGTCGGAGAGCTGGTCGGTGTTGGTCGGCACACCGATGCCCTGCAGGTTGGCGCGGATCTGGTCGTCGTCGGTCAGCCAGCCCACCACCGAGCCGACGACGGCGGCGACGACCAGCGTGCCGATGAAAACGGCGATGCCGTGCAGGACCGCCGCCCGACGACTCATCCGGCCGGCCACGTAGCCGCCGAAGAGGTAGGCGACGAGCAACGTCGCGGCGGTGGCGAGCGATGCGGCCGCGCCGCTGCTGGTCCAGTCGTCGGTGCGGAACTCGGTGTCGACGTCGGCCGCCGACAGGATCGAACCGACCAGCGCGGCGATCAACGCGAAGGTGCCGTAGGCCGTGACGATGCCAGCGGTGACGCTCACGACCGAGAGCCGGCGGAGGCCGGCCTCCTCGATCACCGCACGATGCACCTTGGCGGGCCTCTCGCTGCGTGCCATGTGCGCCTCCTCGGGCTCGAACCTGCGCGTGTCGTACCCCGCCCTCACCGGAACGAGACCTCGCGTCCCGGTCCCTCGAGGACACGGACCGGGACACGGGCCGCGGCACCTCAGTCGAGCAGCTCGACGTAGCCGTCGGTGCCGTGCAGGCGGATCCGCTGGCCGTCGCTGATCACACGTGTCGCGTCCTGCACCCCGACGACCGCGGGAAGCCCGTACTCCCGTGCGACGACGGCGCCGTGGGTCATCAGACCGCCGACCTCGGTGATCAGCCCGCCGATCACGACGAACAGCGGTGACCAGCTCGGGTCGGTGAAGGTCGTCACCAGGATGTCGCCCGCCTCGACGTCCCCGTCGGAGATGTCGCGCAGGACACGTGCACGCCCTTCGACGACGCCGGAGGAGACCGCGAGACCGACCAGCGCACCGTCGGGCGCGTCCTCACGACGGTAGGAACCCGCGACCGCCTCGCCGTCCGAGGTCAGCACGCGCGGCGGCGTGAGCGTCAGGTACGCCGCGTGCTCGACGCGTCGGCGGGCGATCAGCTCGGCATCGGCCCGGCGTGTCCGCACGACCTCGCGCAGCTCCTGGATCGTCAGGTGGTCCATGTCGTCGGTCCGGGCGAGCACGCCGGCCCGGACGAGGCGGGCGGCCTCGGCGGTCAGCGCCGACCTGTAGACGGCGTAGCGGCAGATCATCCCGTACTTGGGGTACTCGCGGTACCCGGTGAAGGTCCGGAGCACGTCGATCATGCGCTGCGCCTCGTCGGCCTTCGCTGCACCGTCGGGCAGTGCCCGGAGACGCTCGACCACGTCGTGAGCGGCCCGGGTCGCTCGACGTCGGCCCTCCTCGAATCGCCGTGATGCCTCGCCGGCGGTGAAGTGCTCGACGTCGGCGAGGATCACCGGGATCAGGCCGTCGGGGCGTTCGCTCCAGCGTGGTCGGGTGATGTCGATCTCGCCGACGCACCGCATGCCGTAGCGCTCGAGGAAGTCCTCGATGGCGGCCGACACCTCGGTGCCGCCGTCGAGCCCGGTCAGCTGGTCGAGGAAGTCCGGACCGTCGACGGAGCGGAGGAAGGCGATGACCTCTGGGTGTGGGCGGACGGCGTCGGCCACGTCGAGGAGCGCCAACCCCATCTCGGCGGTCACGTCGTGGGGCACCGACTGCGTGAGCACGTCGGCGACCTGCCGCTCCCCCAGCCACTCCTCGATGTGCTCGTTGAGCCAGAAGGCGGCCTCCACGGCACCCATGATCACCGGCATGCTCTGCGGGTCGGCGAGGCCGCGCTGCAGCGCAGGGAGGTCGGCCAGGATGGCATCGATCAGCTCGATGCCCTGCAACGGCTCGATGGTGCGCCGAGCGTCGGCGACCGACGCACGGGTCCGTTCGATCAGCGCATCGACGAGCGACGGATCGGGCTCGATCTCGAGCGCTCCGGCCCCGATCGGCGGGGCGGCCACGGGCCCCGACGACGGTGGCCCCGACGACGGTGGCGCAGTGTCGTCGTCGCTCGCCAGCACGACGGAGAGGGCGTCACCGATGAGCGGATCCGACCGTCCGAGCATGGCGATCATCGCAGCGCGGCTCGCGGGCGAGGCCAGCGCGTCGGTGATGTCGACGAAGAGTCGCCCGGCCGCCTCGTACATCGGTCGGAGCGCGGTCAGCTGGAACAACGAGCGCCCGAGTGGCTTCATCGGATCGGTCATCATCTGCTGGTGGCCGACCGACACGTACACGTGGCGCTCGGCGTCGTCGCGCACCGGCACCGGGAACAGGGTCGTGATCGGGCGGCTCTGCACGACCTCGATGTCGTCACCGACGAGGCACCACTCGATGTCCTGGGGGCCGCCGAGATGCGCCTCGATCCGTCGCCCGAGCGCCACCAGGCGCACGACCTCGTCGTCACGCAGCAGCCGCGGTCGCGACGCCTCGGTGTCGACGACACGGGTGACCTCCCGGTCGTCACGCACCTGGTAGGCGTCGGCGTCGACGAGTCCGGCGACCAGCGCGTCACCCGGACCGACGGTCGCCTCGACCGTCGCGATCCGTCGGTTCGAGGTGACCGGCTCGGCGGTGAACAGGACGCCGGACACCCGCGGCTCGACCATCCGCTGCACCACCACGGCCATCCGAGCAGACCGGTGGTCGATGCCGTGGTGCATCCGGTACGCGACGGCACGTTCGGTGAACAGCGACGCCCAGCACCGGCGCACGTGGTCGATCACCGAAGCGGGGCCGACGACGTGCAGGAACGAGTCCTGCTGACCGGCGAACGACGCGTCCGGCAGGTCCTCGGCGGTCGCGCTCGACCGTACGGCGTACGCGGCGCCGTCGCCGAGCACGGCCAGCGCGGCGCCCACCGCCGTCGCCAGGTCGTCGGGAACGTCGAGCGCGTCGACCGCCTCGCGGAGCTCGGCGCTGAGCAGTGCGATGCCGTCGTGGTCACCCGGGCCGCACTGCTCGAGCTGCCCGAGCAACCCTGCGACGGACGGCGCTGCCGCGACCACACGGTCGAACGCTGCGGTCGTCACGCAGAACCCGTCCGGGACACGAACGCCGTCCAGGGCGAACAGCTCACCAAGGTGCGCACCCTTGCCACCGACCAGCTCCACCTGCGACCGGTCCACCTCCTCGAACGTCACCACGTCGTCCACCATCGACCACCTCTCCTCCGGCCCGCGAGCCGACTGTGCCTGCTGTGCCATGAACCGGGCTCGTCGCCCGAGTCCGGACGTGCAGTGTCAGCACACCCCAGGCCCTTGCGGCAAGCCCCCCACCCGCCGCTATCGTGGTGGTCGGCGGGGCGATCAGGAGCGGTGCGAGCACCCCGATCCGGCCCTCGTCGAACCACCCCGAGCGGCCCGTCCGAACGGGTGACACCGAGCCGGCTACCGTCTCGCGATGGCTCGCACCGACCACGCCGAGCGTGTGATCTCGACCTCACCGGCATCGGCCTACGCCGCACTCGTCGATCCCGAGGCGCTCGTGGAATGGCTGCCCCCGACGGGCATGACGGCGACGTTCGAGCACTACGACCTGGGCCCCGGCGGCTCGTACCGCATGGTGCTCACCTACGACGATGCGACTGCGGCGCCGGGCAAGTCCTCCGACGACACCGACGTCGTCGAGGCCCGGTTCGTCGAGGTCGTGGACGGCGAACGGGTCGTGCAGGCGATCGAGTTCGTCTCGGACGACCCCGCCATGTCCGGCACCATGACGATGACGTGGTCGGTCGCCGCGGTCGACCACGGCACCTGCGTGACGCTCCGAGCGGACGGCGTCCCGTCGGGGATCACCGCCGAGGACCACGCCGAAGGCATGGCGTCATCACTCGCCAACCTCGCGGCCCATCTGGAGCGCTGATCGCCACGCACGGTGCGCCCGGCGGACGGGGCTCGCCCACCACGGGGCCCGGCACGGCGCTGCGTGCGCCGGCGATCTACCCTCGACGGTGCACCGCACACGCCGAACACGACGCCATCAGCCGGTGGCGACGCCGGCGCCGTCACCCTGGGACCGTCACCATGGCCAACGTCGACGAGTCGAGCGACCTCGAGTTGCTCGTCCAGAGCCGAGCCCTCGGCGATCCGACGCGCCACGCGATCTTCGTGCACCTGCGTGATGCAGCCGAGCCGGTCACCGTCTCCGAGCTCGCCGCCCACTTCGGGCTCAACCACAACGCGATCCGACAGCACCTCGCCAAGCTGCTCGGAGCCGGGCTGGCGACGGAGCACCGCGACCCCCCGTCGGGTCCGGGCCGACCCCCGGTCCGGTACCGGACCGTGCCCGGTGCGGCGGAGCGTTGGGGGGCACCCGGCGCCTACGAGACCTTGACGACGATGCTGCTGGAGATGCTGCGCACGGGAGCGACGCCCCGCGAGGTCGGCCGCGCCACGGGTCGACGCATGGCTGAGGAGCACGGCGTCGACGCCGACACCTCGGCGGTCATCGAGGTCGTCGCACGGCGACTCGGGTTCGAACCGCGTCGCGAGGCGACGCCCGACGGGACCGACGTGGTCCTGGCTCGATGCCCGTTCGTCGGCCCTGCGACCGGGACACCCGAGGTGGTGTGTGCGCTGCACCGTGGTCTGGCCGAGGGGATCGCCGAGGTCGCGGCCGACGGATCGACGATCCTGGACCTGGTCGTGCGGCCGCCCGAGATCGCCGGCTGCCGCATCCGCGTCCGGGACTCCGCGACAGCTCAGGCCCCGAGTGCAGCGATCGCCGAGTCGGCCAGGTCGTCGCGGAACTCTGCCGAGGTCAGGGGCTCCGCGTCCGGCGAGTCGATCGAACGGGCCTGATCGGCGAGCGCCTGCAGCACGAACCCCATCACGGTGCGCGCCCGGTGTCGCTGCAGCCGCGGCGTCAGGTGTGCGACCAGCGGTGCCAGCAGCACGCCGCCGCGTTCGGCGCTGGAGTGGAGCTCCCGCTGTGCCTCTCGGGTGAATCGTGGGTGGTTCGCCGCTTGGTTCAACAGCCGGAGGTACCGACGACCGTCCTCAGAATCGAGCAGATCGGTCAGCGGGTCGGTCAGTGCCAGGAACGCGACGCGTGGGTCGCGCGTGCCCGTCGCCTCGAGCCGGTCGAACTGCTGGTGGCGCGCCTCGTTCAGCTCCGCGGCTCGGCGGTCGAGCACGGCGCGGATGAGCGTGTCCAGGTTGCCGAAGTGGTAGTTGACGGCTGCGGCGTTGCGGTTGCCCGCCACGGCGATGATCGCGGCGCCGGTGGTGCCGTCGATGCCCGTCTCGTCGAGCAGGCGCTCCGCAGCGTCCATGAGCCGGGTCCGCCCTGCGCCGGAGCGGGGTCCAGGGTCCTTGCGTTGCGACACGTGTCGACTGTACCGACACCCGGTGCGACATCGTTGCACCATCGACGACCGAGGTGGGTCAGCTCGGGAGACCGCCCATGGTCCTCGACAGTCGACGATCCCATGCGTCCAGCGCCTCGACATCGAGCTCCTCCGGGTGGCGCCCGGCCAGGGTGTGGGCCGCCTGCGCGCGGACCAGCGCAGGGACCATCACCGCTGCCAGGCGCGGGTGCCGTGCCAGGAGTGCACCGCTGCGGACCGCCTCCCTCGCCGGCGGTGAGGCCCAGCGCTGCTCGAGGCCGTCGCGGGCGGTCTGTTCGCTGAGCAGCCCGGTGCGCAGCAGTGCGTCGACACCCTCGGCACCCAGTGCCGTGGTCGACCGCCGCAGCACGTCGTACCCGGCGAGGTCGCGTCCGAGGGTCCGCTGGTAGCGGGCCTGGTAGCCGCGCCACAGCGAACGCGGGTCCCCCGGGTCGTCCGAGTCGCCGACGGCGTCCGCCAGCATGGATCCGGCGATCAGGCCCGCGCCGATGCCGGAGCCGTGCGCAGGGAACACCTGACAGGCGGCGTCGCCCACGAGCGCGATCCCGGCGGCGGTGATGCGCGAGTACGGGCGACGCAGCGGGATGACCCCCGTGCCGGACGAGACGGCGGGGCCGATCCAGGGCTCGGCGCGGAGCAGGTCGCCGACCATCTGCGGCGCGGTGCCGTACCGGCCGTTGGCCAGGCATCCCACCAGCACCCCGACGTGTGAGAGGTCCTCCGCGACGGTCACTGCGCAGGTCGAGAACCCGCCGGCGACACCGACGCGGGTCACGGCGTCACCGGGTCGGGCCCCGTGACGCTCGAGGAAGCGGCCCGCCCCGACGGCGTCGACCACCTCGTGGTGGGCGTCGGTGGCCGAGCAGAGCTCGTCGCCCCGCACGACCGGGCACCACGGCGTCAGGTCCCGTGAGTGCCGCCTGAGGGCGCCGCCGCGGCCGGAGGCGTCGACGAACAGTCGGGCGGTCACGCGTCGGGGCACCGATGACCCCTCGTGGCGCATCGTCAGGGACTCGAGCCGACCCGAGTCGGGGTCGGTGCCGACCTCGAGGCCGGTCACCTCGTCGAGGACGTGGGCGCCCGAATCGAGCGCAAGTGAACGGAGGCGCCGACCGAGCAGCGCCATGTCGGCGGACACGCTGGGGGCGGCGAAGCTCGGACCGAGCAGCGGGTCGACCGCACGGATGTGGACGAGCCCGTTGCTCGGGCCGCGCTCCGCGCCGCTCGGCGGATCGAGCTCCGCCTGGTCGAAGTGCCGGTCGAGCACGCCGTTGCGCCACTGGGCGCCGCCCCGGTCGAGGGGACGTCGCTCGACGACGAGCACCCGTCGCCCACGCCGGGCGAACTGATAGGCGGTGTTCGCGCCGGCGGTGCCGCCCCCCACGACGACCACGTCGAACTCCTCGTCCACCACGCCGGCACTCTAGAGCGAGCGGTGCATCAGCCCGCGTGACGAGCTCGCTCACCTCGCACCACTCGAGCACCGGAATCGTCCAGGGCGTCCGTGGCTGCAGCCACCTCGGCGTCCGACCATCCGATCTCGCCGAGCACGCGGGAGGTGTCGGCGCCCTTCGGTCGAGGCGCGAGCGAGTACGACGGCGGCGTGCGACTCAGCGACACCGGCGACGCCACGCCGCGGTAGTCGCCGATCGACACGACGAGTTCACGCCACGCGACCTGCTCGTCCGCGAGCGCCTCGGCGATGTCGTTGACCGGCCCCGCCGGCACGCCGCTGGACGCGAGCTCGTCGAGGAGTGTCGAGCGATCGAGCACCCGCATCGCCTCCGACAGGGCGGCGATCAGATCGGCCCGATGGTGCACCCGGTCGGCGTTGGTCGCGAAGCGAGGATCGGCACCGACCTCATCGAGCCCGAGTGCGGTGCAGAGCCGACGGAACTGTCGGTCGTTCCCGGCAGCGATGAACACCGCTCCGTCCCGGGTGTCGAAGGGCTGGTACGGCACGATCGAGGCGTGGCCCGACCCGACCGGCCCGGGTACCGCACCGCTGGTGAACCAGACGGCGGCGTGCGGATGCAGGAGCCCGATGCCGGTGTCGAGCAGCGTGGCCTCGACCAGCTGGCCGCGCCCTGACCGCTCGCGCTCGAGCAGCGCCAGCAGGATCCCGCTGAACGCGTGGAGACCCGTCGTCTGGTCGACGACCGGGATGCCCACCCGCTCCGCCGGTCCCCCGGAGGGCCCGTTGACGCTCATGAGCCCCGATGACGCCTGCAGGATGGCGTCGTAGCCGGGGCGACCGCCCTGGGGTCCGGTGCCGCCGTAACCACTGATGCGGCAGTACACGAGCTGCGGGAACGCGGCCAGGAGCTCGTCGGGGCCGAGCCCCCAGCGCTCCATCGTCCCTGCGTTGAAGTTCTCGATCAGGACGTCCGTCGATGCGAGCAGCGAGCGGACGACATCCCGGCCGACCGCTGAACCGAGGTCCACGCAGATGTTGCGCTTCCCCCGGTTCAGCCCGACGAAGTACGAGGCGGTGTCGCCCTCGAACGGCGGACCCCAGGCCCTGGTGTCATCCCCGGCGGGACCTTCCACCTTCAGCACCGCGGCGCCGTGGTCCGCGAGGAGCTGGCCGGCGTACGGGCCGGCCAACACCCTCGACAGGTCGAGGACCCGGAGCCCGTCGAGGCTGCCGGCGGCCCCGTCAGCGGGGAGGTCGGCGGCGGTCAACGCCGGATCTCGACCGCCGTGCCGCTGTCCGCTGCTTGGTAGCGGTCGATCAGCCACATGTTGAAGCTGGCCAGGACGGACTCCTGCCACGACATGCGCCCCCGAGGAGCGAATCGTGACTCCATGCCGCGCTGGACCGCGGTGTTGGCCGGGAGGTCCTGGTTGTTGAAGATCTCGACGCCTCGGATCGCCATGTCCAGCGTCTGGCGGAAGAGCGGCATCTCCACGGTGCTCTTGGGGAACACGTACGCCATCGTCAGCGTGTGCGTGGTCGCGCTCGTCGGGAGGACGGTGAACCAGAACGCAGAGTCGCACTGGATGCCCATCAGCAGGCCCGGCGGGACGTACGCGAACTGGACGCTGTCGCGCTCCTCGCGCGGTCAGGGTCTCGATCGCCGGGAAGAGCGCCCTCTGGATGGCGTTGAAGCCGCCCTCGGGACCCATCGTGGGGTGGTGCCCGTACATGTAGTCCATGCCGCGCTCGTAGGGCGCGTAGTTGATCGTCGAGCTCGGCGCGAAGTCATGGATGATCGTGTGGAGACGATCGGGGTGGTAGCCCTCCATGAAGTTCTCCACCATGATCTTCCAGTTGAAGGGCAGATCCTCGACGTTCTCCGGGTCGACGGTCACCATCTCGTCGAAGTGCCAGTTCGCCAGGAACTCCTCCAAGGGGCCCAGACGGGGGGCGAGCGGCTCGGCCTCACCGTCGAGGTTGATGAAGATGAAGCCCAGCCAGGTCTCGACGCGGACGTTGGGCAGCTGGATGTCGGACTTGACGAAGCCCTCGGTCCGGTTCATCTCGGGGGCGGCGATGAGGCGCCCGTCGAGGTCGTACACCCACCAGTGGTACGGGCACTTGAAGCGCTTGGTGTTGCCCTGGGTCTCCGGTGGCAGCTCGAGCCACTCCTCCTTGGGCCGCTCGCCCGGCGCGGTGACGCACATGCCGCGGTGCTGGCACACCGACGACATCACCCGGATCTCTCCGGAGGTGTTGCGCGTGACGATCAGCGGCTCGTTCAACACGGTGATGGTGAAGTAGTCCCCTGGTTCGGGGACCTGGTCGACGCGTCCGACGCAGACCCACTCGCTCTCGAAGACGGCCTTCATCTCGAAGTCGTGGAACGCCGGGTCGGTGTAGGCCGCCGGCGGCAGGGTGACGGCGGTGGCGAAGTCCTGGTCGGAGCCGTCGAAGAGCTCGAGCGGGATCGGGCTCTTCGTGGTCGGTCGGGGTGCGATATCGGTCATCGAGTTCCTTTGGTTGGGAGAGGGTCGGGTCGCGTCGGTCCGGATCAACCGGAACGACGCACGAAGTCCAGGCCGAGCGCCCGCGGCTGGCGCAGGCTCCGGCTGAACAGGAGCATGGCCACCAGGGCCATGAGGTACGGCGAGGCGATGAGCAGCTGTGGGTTCAGCTCGACCCCGATCGCCGGCAGTGCGAGGCGCAGTGCGTCCATCAACCCGAACAGGGCGCAACCCAGCAAGGTGCCGCGCACCGACCAGCCGCCGATGATGATGGCGGCGATGGCGATGAATCCACGCCCCGCCACCATGTTCTGGCTGAAACCGCCGATGGCACCGACCGACAGGTACGCACCGCCGAGTCCGGCGCACGCGCCGCCGAGGATCGTCGCCTGACGTCGCAGCCTGGCCACGTCGAGCCCGCTGACATCCGCGGCTCGGGGATCCTCACCGGCGGCCTGGACCTCGAGACCCCAGCGGGTGCGGTTGAGGACCCACCACACGGCGGGGACGAGCAGGTACACGGCGTAGAACGGCACGCGCTGGGCGAACAGCGCCTCACCCACGACGGGGATGTCAGCGAGCACGGGGATCCGCAGCACCCCGAACTGCAGGGACTCCATCGTGATGGACGCGTGCAGGAACGAGGTCAGACCGAGCACGAAGACGTTCAGCGAGAGCCCGACCACGAACTGGTTCACGGTGAGGGCGTGGGAGAGGTACGCCTGGACGAGCGCGACCGCCACGCCGCAGGCGATGCCGATGAGCAGCCCCAGAGCCGTCGAGTCGGTGATGTCGCTTCCGAGCGCCGCTCCGAAGGCGCCGGCGAGCATCCCGGCCTCGACGGAGATGTTGAGGGCTCCGGCCTTCTCGGCGATCAGCTCACCCATGGCGACGAGCAGGAGCGGCACGGCCAGTCGGGCCGCGCTCTCGAAGATGAGGGCTGCGTTGGCGCTCACACGGTCTCCAGCGTCAGGACGGGCTCGGGAGCGGATGCCCGCCGGGCGATCTCGGAGGCTCGGCGTGAGCGGCGCCTCTGCATGTACAGGGCCGGCAGCATGACGGCGAGCACGATCAGCGCCTGGATCACGCCGACGATCGACGAGTCGACCCCGGACGCCGCGAGCGAGCCGCCGCCGGCGCGCAACGCGCCGAACAGGAAGGCGACGACGATGGCCGTCACGGCGTTGTAGCGGGCCACGAGGGCGACGAGCAGACCCTCCCAGCCGAAGTTCCCGGCCACCGCGGGGGTCACCCGCATCGCGGTACCGCTGAGCACGATGCCACCGGCGAGGCCGGCGAAGGCTCCGGAGAGGACCAGTGCGGCGGCACCCATCGCGATCGGTCGGACCCCTGCCCGACGGGCGGCCCGGGGGTTGTGTCCGAACATCCGGAGCCGGAACCCCCACCGGCTGCGAGCGAGCAGGAACGCGACCACGAACGCGAGCACCACACCGATGAGCACGCCGGCGTGGAGCCGGTACCCACGGCCCGACAGCAGCGCGGGCAGTTGCGCGGCTCGGGTGATGGCATCGGTCTGGGTCGACGCGGCCTGGATCGAGCCCTCGGGGACGGTCTCCTGCAGGAGCCTGGGCTGGTTCACCAGGTACGAGACGAACGCGACCGCGAGCAGGTTGAGCAGCAGCGTCGACACGACCTCGTTGACGTTCGACACGTAGCGCAGCACCGCCGCGATGCCGGCCCACAGCGCGCCACCGATCGCCGCGCCTGCCAGGACGACCGGCACCATCATCCACGACGGTCCCGAGAGGGTGGTGCCGACGACGACACCGAAGGTCGCCCCGAGCAGCACCTGACCTTCCTGGCCGATGTTCAGCAGACCGGCCCGACCGGCGATGCACGCACCGATCGCCACCACCAGGATCGGTGCGGTGTGGTTGAGCGACGTGACGATCGCAGAGGTGGAGCCGATGCTGCCGCGCGCGAGCAGCTCGAACGCTTCACCGGCGGGTCGATCGGCCAACGCCAGGATGACGGCGGCGAGCGCCAGCGCGGACAGGATCGCTGCGGCGACGAGACCGATGTACACGAGCGCGCTCGTGAGGCGCTGGCGTCGCTCGTCGGTCATCGCGCCGGGGGGAGGGGTCACGACATCGGTCATGCGGCGGTGCCTCCCATCAGGAGCCCGAGGCGGTCGACGTCGAGCTCGTGACGCGGCATCTCTCCGATGATCCGTCCGCGGTAGATGACGAGGATCCGGTGTGCCAGCGCCATGATCTCGTCGAGCTCGGTGGACACCAGCAGCACGGCGGTCCCCCGCTCGGCCTCCTGGCGGAGTCGGGTCCACATGTACTCCATGGCGCCGATGTCGAGGCCGCGGGTGGGTTGGGCCGCGACGATGACGTCGGGGCGACGAGCGAGCTCACGAGCGAGCACCACCTTCTGCTGGTTGCCTCCGGAGAGGGTCCACATCGGGGCGTGGATGTCGACGACGGAGATGTCGAACTCGGCGACCCGCTGCATGGCGACGTCGTCGAGGAGGCGTCGGCGCAGCGTCCGTCTGCGTGTGACGCTGTCGAGGTCGTTGAGGACGAGGTTCTCGGCGACGCTCATGTCGAGCACGCAGCCCGAGTCGTGTCGGTCGGCGGGGATGACGCCGAGGCGGTCCAACGGCAGCGGGACCTCGCGGCCGTCGTCGAGCGTGGTGACCAGCTCGCCGGCACGTGGCCGGAGGAGCCCCGACAGGACGTCGACGAGCGGGTCCTGGCCGTTGCCCTCGACGCCGGCGATGCCGACGATCTCGCCGGCCGCGACCTGGAGGTCCAGGCCGTCGAGGAGTGGCTGATGTGCCTCGCCCTCCGCGCGGAGCCCACGGACCGCGAGGACGACCCTCCCGGTGGCGGCACGGTCGGAACCAGGGGGTTCCTCGACGGTGCCGAGACCCACGCCGGCGGCGTCCTCCTGCACCTCGAGGTCGCGGCCGAGCATCATCGCGGCGAGCGACGCTGCGTCGCAGGCCGCCGTCGGCTCCGCCGCGACGGATCGTCCGGCCCGCAGGACCGTCACCCGGTCGGTGGCGTGGAGGATCTCCTCCAGGCGGTGGCTGATGAGGATCGCTGCGCGACCGTGGTCCTCGACCAGACCTCGCAGGACCTCGAAGAGCCTCCTGGACTCGACCTGTGTCAGCACCGAGGTCGGCTCGTCGAGGATGACGACCTTCGGGTCGGCCCGGAGGCACTTGATGATCTCGACGCGCTGACGCTGACCGGCCGACAGCTCGTCGACGGTTGCCAGCGGATCGACGTCGAGGCCGTACCGCTCGGCGATGGACTCGACCCGGGCGATGGCCGCGTCGCGGTCGAGGGCGATGTGCTCGCCCAGGACCACGTTCTGCCACACCGCCAGTCGACCGACCAGGCTGAAGTGCTGGTGGACCATGCCCACCCCTGCGGAGGCCGACGCTGCGGGGTCACCGCCCTTCAACGGCTGCCCGTCGACGAGCACCTCGCCGTGATCGGCGCGCTCCGCGCCGATCACGACCTTCATCAGGGTCGACTTGCCTGCCCCGTTCTGTCCGAGCAGGCCGACGATCTCGCCGGCGCGGACCTCGAGGTCGACGTGGTCGCAGGCGACCAGCGACCCGTAGCGCTTCGTGATCCCACGGAGCTGCAGCAGGGGGCGCGCCGGAGGCCCGGAGGCCTCCGACGCGTTCATGCCCGGTGTGGTGGTGAGCCGGTGCACGATGTCCCGGTCAGGATCCGAGGTGAGCGTCGAGCTCACCCGCCGCGAGCTGCTCGGAGAACTCGTCGAGCGTCGCCTGCTCCTCGGGAGTCGCATCGCAGACGACGGCACCGATGTCCACGCCGTCGCCGGCGCCGAAGACTCCGAGCGACTCGCCCTCGGTCATGTCGCCGGCGGCGTAGGCCTCGATGACCTGCTCGAGGTAGAGGCTGGGGTTGTAGAGGATCGAGGCGGCGAAGTCGGCGCTGGTGTCACCGCAGCGGTCGATCGATGTGGCCGTCGCCGGCACGCCGGCGTCGTTGGCAGCCTTCACTGCTGCGGTGACCGCTCCACCGAGGTACGGGTACATGAGCGAGCAGCCGTTGGCGGCCAGGGACGAGGTCGCTTCCTGGGCGAGCGCCGCGTCCTCGAAGCTGCCGGTGTAGGTGACCATGAGCTCGAACGACTCGTCGACCAACGCGAGTCCCTCGCGCATGGCGGCTTCTGCGCTCTGCACGAACGGGAGCTCGGGTCCGGCGACGATGCACGCCTTCGTGGCACCGGTGCGCTGCAGCACCAGAGCGCTGGCGATGCCGCCCATCAGATGGGCGTGCTTCTCGTTGGCGCCGACGGTGGCGTAGGTGTCCGTCGACGGCGGCGCGGCGGTCACCACGAGGAAGTCGATGTCGGCGAACTCCGGCGACTCCGACACCGGGATCATCCCGCCGCTCAGCTCGGATCCACCGGCGATGATCAACGAGGGAGCCTGGCGAGCCAGGTTCTCGAAGGTCTCCTGTGCGGCGCTGGGGTTCACCTTGTCGACGACGACGACGTCGTACCCGGCTGCTTCGGCGGCCGTCTCGATCGCGTCGACCTGACCCTGGTAGTAGCCGCCGTCGTTGCGGTCGCCCGCCACGGCGTAGGCGATCGTGCCCTTGGACTCCGCGGTCGGTGTCATCGCCCGATGCCCGCACTGCTGTCGTCGGATCCTCCGCATGCGGCGAGTCCCGAGGACCAGCACGCTGGTCATGACGATGACGATCTTCTTCGAGATCACTGACTTCTTCGACATCACTGAACTAGCTCCTTGTCGTGCCCGAGGGCGTTGTTGATCGATCGGTGACGTGGATCGCCAGGGGACCTGGTCCTCCACGGCTGATCGCGATGAGATCCATGGGGCACGCGGAGAGCACGACCAGGACGTCGAGCTCGGCGCGCATGACCAGCTGGTCACCCGCGGCACTCGGTGACTCGCCGTAGGCGATGGTCCCGTCGGCCACCGGCGGAGTGTTCATGAAGACGTTGACCGGCTGCGGGACGACCGGGACCTCGATGCCCAACGGCGCCAGCGCCGCAGCGAGGTTGCCGGCGCAGCTGCGGTGACCCTCGTCGGCTCCGAGCTGCCGGTACCGCTCCGGGTCGCACGCGGCGATCAGCATGTCGTGCACGCCGGGAGAGGTGTCGGACTCGATCGTCAGGATCGGTCGCCGGGCCGTCGTGTAGAAGCTCTCGCCGACCGCCGGGAAGAGCCGCCGGAGAGCCGAGCGGGTGTGCGACGCGCTGAGGTGCTCCGCGGGATCGTCCGCGACGAAGGCGAACAGGTCTCCGACCTGGCCCCCGAGCGGGTCCTCCACGATCACACGCTGACCGGCGCGGACGTGCGCCAGCACCGCCTCCCCGGTCTCCACCACCAACCTGGTACTGCTCACTGCTCCCCCTTCGCCGCTGCTTGTCATGGACTGACTGTCCTACAAACAGACCACTACCGTATGTCCCCCGTGTTGCGTCTGCGTTAACTCGATTTCAGTAGGAGCGAGTCGACGACCTGACGCTTGTGCCCGTAGGCCTCGGCCGCCGGTTCACCGCGGCCGAGTGCCGCCAGAACCGCCGCTTCCCCTGCGGCGTACCGACGTGCGTCGGCCAGGACCGTCGTCGCGTCGGCGGCAGGAAGCGCCACCACGCCGCCGGCGTCGGAGACCACCAGATCTCGGCACGCGACCTGCACGTCGCCGATGCGGACCGGCTCGCCCATCGACGCCACGCGTATGGCTCGACCGGGACCGACCGTGCAGACCGACCGGGCCCAGAGGCCGGGCGAGCCGGCGGGCAGGTCGGCGAGATCCCGGGCCATCCCGTCGACGACCATCGTCGTCACCGAGGACCGCAGCGCAGCCGCGGTCAGGATCTCTCCCCAGACCGCGCCGGGGATGTCCGCTGCCCCCGCGAGGACCAGCGCGTGCCCGGCCAATGTGCCCGAGTCGAACAGCTCGAACAGGTCGATGAGACCGCCGCCTCCGGCGCTCGCCTCGACCTGCACGGTGAACGCCGGGCTGGCCGTCGGAGTCGTGTCGCCACCAAGGTGCACGAGCGGCGGACTGAGCCAGCCGCTCCGACCACGGAGCAGGAGCACATCGGCGACGGCGCTCGACGGCGCAGTCTCGTGTGCCGACGCTGTCTCGTGTGCCAGCAGGTCCGCCGAACCGATCTCGTTCGAACCGGTGTCAGCCATCGTGGGCCACCTCTCGCACGACCTCGGTCTGCTCGAGCAGGTGCTTGCGGATCTTGCCGACCGACGTACGGGGCAGCTCCTCGACCAGACGGTAGGTGCGGGGTCGTTTGCTCGGAGCGAGCCTGCTCTCCGCCCACGACGGCAGGTCCGCGATCTGCGTCGCCGGCGCGCCGCGCTGGAGGACCACGTACGCCAGGGGCACCTCGTCGCGGACGGGGTCGGCTTCGCCGACCACCGCCACCTCGAGGACGTCCGGATGCTCCGCGAGCACCGCTTCCACTTCGAGCGCCGAGACGTTCTCACCCGAGACCTTCAACATCTCGCCGGCGCGCCCCTCGAAGAACACGCGCCCCTCGTCGTCGACCGAGGCCTGATCACCGGTGTCGAACCAGATGGACCCGTCGGCCTCGCGGGCCCGCACCGAGGCGGCCGTGCTCGCCGGATCGTCGAGGTACTCCTGGAAGAGCTCGTAGCCCGGGCGGCCGTGCACCAGGAGCTGCCCGGTGGTGCCGGGGGCCGCGGGTGCACCCGTGTCGTCGTCCCACACCATCGACGCGGCACCCGAGCGAGGGCACGCCCATGGACCGCAGGGTCGGATCCAGCACCGGGCGTGTCAGCACCGCGGGGAGCGTCTCGGTCATCCCGTAGAGCTGCCGAGGGCTGCAGCCGAGCACATCGGTGATGTCGTCGTGCTGCGCGGGCGTCAGGTTCTGGGCGCACCAGACGTGTCGCAGGCGTCCGCCGGTCACCCGCTCGGTCCCCCGAGCGAGGATCATCCGGGCCGGCGCGGCGAACAGGCTGGCGTGGGTCGCCGCGAGACGGGTGGCCTGTCCGGCGAAACCACTCGCCGAGAACGCCGGGACCAGCGCGACGCTCGCACCGACGCTGATCGCGGAGGCCACCGAGTAGTACTGGGCGTTCGCGTGGAACAGCGGGAGCACCACCAGCTGGCGGTCCTCGGGGCCCAGCTGCGCGGCCGCTGCCATCACCTCGCCGGCGAACCGGTAGTTCGCCTGCGTGAGCACGACGCCCTTCGGTTCCGACGTCGTGCCGGAGGTGAACATCACCGCGGCCCGGTCGAGCGGCTGCGGTGTGCGTGTCGGACTCGAGACGGTTCCCACGGAGCGCGCCGAGCGCGGTGTCGGACTCGTCGATCTCGAGCGACGAGACCTCGACGCCGTCCTCCGCCGCCGCTCGGACCGCGGAGCGGTGGGCCCCGGCGCGTGCGACCGCACCGATGGTCAGCGCCGGGCGAGTCCGCCGGAGCTGCGCCGCCTGCTCACCGGACGCCGCCCGGGGGTCGGCCGGCACCATCCACGCACCGAGCTGCACGCAGGCCAGCCACACCGCGACGAAGGCAGGGCTGTTGGCGAGCACCACGTGCACACCGGACCCCTCGATGACGCCGCGTGACCTCAGCCCACCGGCGACCTCGCCGACCACCGCGTCGAAGTGCTCGTAGGTCCACTCGGTGACGCCGCCGTCAGGACCTTCCCAGACGAGGAAGGGCGCGGTGGCCCGCGCGGCGACCGCGCGGCGCCACAGCCCGGCGAACGTGCCCGTAGGCACAGGGCGTTGCATCAGCTCGTGGCATCCGTGCGCGTCGACGCCGAGCCGTAGCCGCCGCCACCGGGCAGATCCAGGCGCACGACGTCGCCGGGGGCGAGCGTCATCCGCTGCTGGGTGACCACCGGTTCCCCGTTGACGCTGAACGCTCCGGCGTCGCCCGGCTCTCCTCCGAAGAACCCGGCGGGTCCTCGGGCGAGACGGCTGACCACCGCGTTGAGCTGCCACGGCTGGGCCGCATCGACGGTGAACTCGATCGTCTGGCCCTGACCGCCGATCTGCCGGCCCGCACCGCCGGAGCCCTCGCGGAGCTCCTTGCGGAGGAACCGCAGGGGCGCCGAGGCCTCGACGACCTCCACGGGCACGGCCGAGACACCGGTGGGGTACGACGTCGCGGAGAGGCCCGGCTTGGTGGCGCGGGCCCCGACGCCCCCGGCATAGGTGAACATCGCGGTGATGAACGGCGAGCCGTCGTCGTGGGTGCCGTTGACCTGCATCGTCCAGACCGCGCCCGCGCCTTCGGCGATGACGTGGTCGGGAACGACCTGGGACAGCGCACCGAGCAGCGGCATCGGGAGGAACATCCCGACGACGTGACGCGCCGTGCCCGGCATCGGCGACACCGCGTTGACGATCGAGCCCTCGGGTGCCTCCATCCGGATCGGAGCGAGGCTGCCGGCGTTGTTCGGGACGTCCGGGTTGAGCACGCTGCGGATCGTGAACGTCGTGTACGCGTGGGTGTAGTTCCGCGCCACGTTGATGCCCCAGGGACTCGCGCCGGACGTGCCGGCGTAGTCGACGAGGATCTCGCCCTCGACGGGGTCGATCGTGAGCGCGACCGCGATGGTGATCTCGGAGCCGTCGGCCAGGTCGAGCACCGAGGTCGACTCGAACGTCCCGGCGGGAAGCGCGCGGATCGCCTGGCGTGTCGCGGACTCCGAACGCTCGATGATCTCGTCCGCGAGGCCCTCGATGTCGACCAGGCCGTGGGTGTCCATCAGGCGCAGCAGGCGCTGGGCGCCCACCTCACCCGACGCGACCTGTGCGTGCAGGTCGCCGGCCATGTGCTCCGGCTGGCGCACGTTCGAGAGGATGAAGCGCCAGACGTCGGGGTTGCGCTCACCCGAGACCATCAGCTTCGAGATGGGGATCCAGAGGCCCTCTTCGAAGACGTCCCGGCCGCCCGCCCCGATGCCGTAGCCGCCGACGTCGGTGTGGTGGATGGTCGAGCCGAAGAACGCCACGACCTCCTCGCCGCGGAAGACCGGGCAGAGCACCGTGACGTCGAGCAGCTGGCCCGCCGTCTTGTACGGGTCGTTGGTGATCAGCACGTCGCCCGGCGCCAGGGTGTCGAGCGGGAACTCGGCCAGCATCGCGCCGGCGGACGCCGCCAGGCTGTTGATGTGGCCGGGGGTCCCGGTGATCGCCTGGGCGACCATGCGACCGCGGCGGTCGAACAGAGCGTTGGCGAGGTCGCCGGCCTCCCGGACGATCGGGCTGAACGCGGCTCGCTGGAGCGCCTTGGCCTGCTCGTTGACGGTGGCGACGAGGCTGGCCCAGAGGACCTCGAGTTCGATGGCGTCCATCACGCCTCCTTGGTGGTCTCGATGCGGGCCGACCGGGTGGCGACGATGGCGCCGTCGGGCAGCACCGTCGCATCCCAACCCGGCCGCAGCACTGCGGTGGTCTCCCGCTCCTCGATGAGGGCGGGCCCTGCGATCCGCCCACCCGAGGCGAGATCGGCACGTCGGTACACCGGTGTGCTCACCGGCGCGACGCCCCGTGCGAACTGAGCGGGTCGATGACGATCCGGCTCGGGGGACTCGGGACCCGACGGGATCTCCCGGGTGTCGATGTCCGGCGAGGCAGCTGAGGCGGCGAGGCGCCACGTGACGACCTCGACACCGACGTCCGGGATGGCCATGCCGAAGATGCGCGCGTACTCGGTCTCGAAGCGTGCGACGAGGTCCTCGTCGTCGACCGGCCATTCGACCGGGCTGTCGGCCTCCGGCAACCAGATGGTGATCTCGTTGCCCTGGCCGACGTACCGGGCGTCGACGCCGTAGCGGAACGTCACGTCGTCGGGAGAGATGCCTGCGCCCTCGAGCACCCTGCGACCTTCGCCGCGGAGCTCGTGGAGGATCTCGTCGCGGGCCGACTCGAGGATCCCGTTCACGGGCATGACCTTCGAGCGGGCCAGGTCGATGCGCACCGGTGACACGAGCGTGCCGAAGGCGGAGAGCACCGAGGCGTTGACCGGGAAGACCACGCGGGTGGCCTCGAGCAGCTCGGCCACGCCACATGCGTGCACCGGTCCGGCCCCGCCGAACGCGATGAGCGGCACACCGCGCAGATCCACGCCGTGCTCGATGCCGTGCATGCGGGCCGATGCGGCCATGTTCTGGTTGACCAGCTCGTGGATGCCCGCTGCGGTGTCGAGGTCGGACAGCTCGAGTGCGACGGCCAACTTGCCGATCGCCGACCGGGCGGCCTCGACGTCGAGGCGCATGTCGCCCCCGAGGAACCAGTCGCCGTCGAGGTAGCCGAGCAGCAGGTCGGCGTCGGTGACCGCGGCATCGGTGCCGCCGCGGCCGTAGCACGCGGGACCGGGGTCCGCTCCGGTCGAGTCGGGGCCGACCTTCAGGAGGCCCAGGCTGTCGACGCGGGCGATGCTGCCACCGCCTGCGCCGATCTCGACGAGGTCGACCGACGGGACCGAGACCGGGAAGCCGGACCCCTTCTTGAAACGGTAGATGCGGGCGATCTCGAAGGTGTTCGAGAGCTCGGGCTCGTGGCCCTCGATCAGGCACGACTTGGCCGTCGTGCCGCCCATGTCGAAGCAGAGCAGACGATCCTCGTCCAGCCGTCGCGAGTACCAGGAGCCGGCCAGGGCGCCGGCTGCGGGACCGGACTCGACCAGGCGGATCGGCACCTGCTTGGCGTCGGCCGCGGAGACGACGCCGCCGTTGGAGAGCATCATCAGCACCCCGCTGCCGAAGCCCTCCTGTCGCAACCAGTCCTGCAGGTCGTCGAGGTACGGACCGATCACCGGCATCGTCGCGGCGTTGCACGCAGTCGTGACCATGCGCTGGTACTCACGGATCTGCGGAGCGACCTCCGCGGAGATGCACACCGGCACATCCAGCGCCGCAGCCAGGTGCTGCGCGACCAACCGCTCGTTCTCCGGATTGGCGTAGGCGTGCAGGAAGCAGACGGCGACGGCCTCGACCCGGGCCGCGGCGAGCTGTTCGGTGAGCGCCTCGAGGTCCGCGGCCGAGGGGGCGGTGTGCACGATCCCCTGTGCCGTCGTGCGCTCGGCGAACTCGAACACCCGTGACCGCGGGATGGGCGGCGCCGGGAACTCGATCTGCAGGTCGTACATGTCGTAGCGGTGCTCGCTGCGGATCAGCAGCGTGTCGCCGAACCCGTCGGTGGTCACCAGCGCGGCCCGACCCGTCTTGCCCTCGATGAGGGCGTTCGTGATCAGGGTCGTGGCGTGCACGATCGGTTGGGTGATGTCGGCGGGGCTGACCCCCGCCTTGGCGAGCAGCTGCCGCACCCCGCGCTGCACCCCGTCCAAGGGCGCCGACGGGGTCGTGAGGGTCTTGTCGACCACCACCGTCCCCTGCTCGGCGTCCACCAGCACGACATCGGTGAAGGTCCCCCCGATGTCGACCGCAAGTCTCCAGTTGCCCATCACTGCTCCTTACGCGTCGGTCCGCGGCGGTGCGAACACATCGACGATCCAGCACTCGTCGACCTCGTCGTCCCCGTGGAAGATGGAGTCGCCGTGCCAGACGCCGCGCCGGGCGAGATAGATGTCGCCCGGGCCGAGCTCGGTCCGCTCGGTCGCTCCGTCGGGACCGATGCTGAAGTCGAGGCGGCCGCGGACGATGATGCCGAACTGCTCGTTCTCGAGGTGCTGGTGGAGGACCGATCCGCTCGAGCCCCCGGCGATCCTCCAGAACCAGACCTGCATGTGGTCGCCGTCGATGACCCGGCGGCGGAACCCCGCCCGACCGGTGTCGTCGAAGGCGGCGTCGTCGAGGAACCAGACGTGGGAGAGCGCTTCGTCGGTCGTCAGCTCGTTCATCGGGCCGCCTTCGACGAGGTGACCTCGAGGTTCCACGAGGTGCGCGTCGAGCCGTAACGGCGACGGTCGGCGTCCAGGTCGAGCCCCCGGACGATCGCCTGGTCCTCCTCGGCTCCCCACTGGTCCGGCGGCACGAGCCACATCACCTCGAACTCGTTCCCGTCCGGGTCCTCGGCGTACAGGCTCTTGTTGACGCCGTGGTCGCTCTGACCGACGAGTGCACCAGCCGACTCGAGCGCCGTGCGAGCGGAGCGGAGGTCGTCGAGCGTCGGGACCTCCCACGCCAGGTGGTAGAGACCGATCGATCGGCCACGCCCCGGACGGGCCGCGCCGGTCCCCACCGTGAAGAGGGCCAGGTCGTGGTGGTTCTCGGAGCGCTTGGCCCGCAGGAACGCGAATCGGTTGTGCGGGTCCCGGATGACCGTCCGGAACCGGAGCACGTCGCGGTAGAAGCCGGCGATGGCCCCGGCGTCCGAGACGTAGAGCACGGCATGGTTCAGTCGCGTGATGTTCAAGGAGCTCCGCCATGTGGTTCGATGGACTGTCAGACTGTTGGTCTGACCATAGCACCATCGTCCACGAAGACAAGCGTTTCTTCTGCGTTGACAGGCGCGTGATTGCGCCGGCCAGCAGGTGTTCCTCCCTACAACAGCCGCGCCACCATCTGCTCCTCGACGTCGCCGAGGTGGTCCCGCGCCGCGCCCTCGGTGCCGTCCTCGTCGCCGGCGACCACTGCCCCTGCGATCCGCCGGTGTGCGGCGGTCGACGCCGAGATGATCTCCTCGACCACGGATCGGTTCTGGTCGGAGTTGAGCAGGGTGGCGAACTCCTCGGACGCGAACAGGCTGTCGAGCACCTTGCCGAAGAGCTCCGCGAGCGTCGCGTTGCCGCACGCCGTGGCGAGCGCCCAGTGGAACTGACGGTCGAGCCGACGGAACTCCTCGAGCTCCATCCCCTCGTGGAAGTGGCCGGCGAGCTCGGCGATCTCGGACCGCTGTTGGGGTGTGGCGTTGCGGGCTGCCAGGCGTGCGATCGGCACCTCGACGATCTGGCGCACCTCGAAGAGCTCGGCCACTCGCCGCTTGCGGTGATCGGCGTGGTCGAACCTGATCTCGGGCAGTCGCTCGGCGACGTAGGAACGGTTGCCGCGCTTCTCGACGAGTCCGACCGTCAGGAGCGCCTGCACGGCTTCACGGATCGACGTGCGCGCCACGTCGAACTGCTCGGCCAGCTCGCGCTCCGAGGGCAGGGGTGTCCCCGGCGCCATGTCGCCCGTCGAGATCGCTCCCTCGATGGCTTCACGGACGGCGGAGGCCACCGTCCGGCGCGGGATGGGGCAAAGGGCGTGGTCACGTCGGACATTGCCGATCTCCTCGGGTCGAGCCGCCTGGCATCTGCACAGTCTGTCAGACCGCCACACCATTTTCCCCCACCACGTCGAATCTGACGCTATGGTCAGACCAACAGTCAATTATCCCAAGGAGATCACATGACCCCACCGATCGGAAGCCTGCTCATCGGATCGTCGAACGTCGACGCGATGAAGGCGTGGTACCGCGCAGCGTTCGACACCACCGAGAACGAGGGCGGCGCCTTCGAGTTCGGGCCCGTGCAGCTCTTCATCGAGGAGCACACCGAGGTGTCGGGCCCGACCGCCGAGCCCGCCCGCTGCATCATCAACCTGAACGTCGATGACTGCCGCGCCATCGAGACCCACCTCCGTGCCCAGGACGTCACCTGGGTCCGCGAGGTCGAGCAGATGCCCTTCGGCCTCATCGGCACCGTCGCCGACCCCGACGGGAACCTCGTCCAGGTCATCCAGTGGGGCGCCGAGCCCGGCGAGCACTGAGCGATCCGACCGCGACTCCGGGGGCGCCACGGCGCCCCCGGTAGCGTCGGCGACCGACATGACCACATGGATCACACGCCTCGACGCACCCGGCCGCGGGCCGCGCGTGGCGATCAAGGACCTCATCGACGTCGAAGGAGTCCCGACCACCGCGGCGAGCCCGGCGGTCGCTGCGTCCGCGACCCCGGCGACGGCCGACGCGGCCTGCCTCGCCGGGCTGCGCGCCGGCGACGTCGCCATCGTGGGCAAGGTGAACCTCCACGAGCTCGCCTTCGGCGGCACCGGTGTCAACCACTGGTTCGGCACCCCTCGCAACCCGCTCGACGAGCGACGCATCCCCGGCGGGAGCTCGAGCGGGAGCGCTGTCGCGGTGGCCACCGGCGAGGTCGACTTCGCGCTCGGCACGGACACCGCCGGCTCGATCAGGACTCCCTCGGCGTGTTGTGGAACCGTCGGGCTGAAGACCACCCACCGCCGCATCCCCACCGCCGGGGTGCGTCCCCTCGCGCCGTCGCTCGACGTCGTCGGTCCCATGGCCCGGGACGTCGCAGGGGTCGTCGCAGGCATGGAGCTGTTGGACCCCCGCTTCTCGATGCACCTCGCCGAGCCCGCGCCGGTCATCGGCCGGGTCCGCGTCCCCGGGACCGACCCACGGATCGAGACGGCCATCGACCGCCTGCTGCACGAGTCGGAGATCGATGTCGTCGAGATCACGCTGGCCGGATATGCCGCTGCGGTCACCGCAGGCGTCACCGTGCTCCTGGCCGAGGCATGGACCGTGAACGGTCACCTCCGTGACGAGCAGCCCGACCGGCTGAGTCACGACGTGATCGAACGGCTCGACCAGGGCAGCCGGGTCTCGGCGTCGGAGACCGCGGCGGCCGAGGCCACGCGTGTTGCATGGCGGAGCGAGCTGGCCGCCGCCTGGGACCGGGCGCCGGTGCTGGTGTGGCCCACGTTGCTCGAGCTGCCGCGTCTGCTCGACGATCCGGCCCAGGACACCCGGACGACGAACGTGCCGGTCAACCTCGCCGGGTGCCCGTCGCTGGCACTCCCGGTCCCGCTGGGCAGTGGCCTGCCGGCCGGTCTGCAGATCGTCGGTGCGGATCGCAGTGAGGCGATGCTCTGCGCCACGGG
>CAVPQM010000020.1:0-420648 GCA_963707555.1 uncultured Actinomycetota bacterium | reverse complement strand
ATGGTCGTCGGAGACGCGCACTGTGACAGTGAAGGGCTGACCCTGGATCGGTGACGCGGGATCGATCGTGAACGCCTCGACGACCGGCGGCTCGTCGTCGTTGCTGCCTCCGAGTGCCTCGAAGGTCGTGACGGCCTGACCGGCGCCAGCGCCGTGCCCGGTGAAGGTCTCGCCGTCGTACACGTTCATCACGACGGTCCATGTGCCGTTCAGCGCGAACTCGGGCAGCTGGCATGGAACGACCACGTCGACCCGGGTCTGCGGGTCGCCCTGCGGATCGAATGACGGCAGTTCGCAGGGGCGGCTCTCGCGTCCGGTCGGAGAGCGGAACCACACGTCGATCCACGCGATCTGGTGGTCGTCGACGAGCGCCGCCGAGAGCGTGAACGGTTCGCCGGGCACCACGGGCGTCGGCGAGACGGTCAGGTCCTGCACCTCGGGTCGGAGCCATCCGGCCGGAGGCGGCGGGTCGCACGCGCCCGCGGTTCCGAGCAGCATCACCACACCGGCCATGGCCGGCACCATCCATCGCTTCATCAGGACCCCCTCCTGCATCCGGGCCACAACGTACTCATTGCGCGCACCAGGTGCCCTGCATCGTGCGCGTCCCACTCGCCGGGAAGGCATCGTGAGCGACCGGGCTTCGGCCGAGCTGACTACCCGACGTCGCGACGTACCGTCCGGGCGACACCGGCGGCGAGTGGGCAAGGTCGCCCTCGACAACTTCCGCAACAACTACAACACCCTGGCTGGCGGCGCGTTCGTGAACGCTGAACCTGTTCCTCGAAGCCGGAACGGGGAACGCGAAGTCGATCGTCGCCAAGTACGCCGACACCATCAAGGCTCGCCAACGCTTCATCTCCAAGGCCGAGAACGACGCCGTGTACGCGGTGTACGACGACTTCGCGTCGTGGCAGGCCGCTGCTGCGTACCTCGAGGCCGAGTACCAGTCGGTGATCGCCGGCAACGTCACCGGGGCCATCGACATGTACAACGAAGCCGAGGCCCGCCAGCGTGCCCAGCTCCCCGCCCGCCTCGACACGCCCGGCGTCGTCGTCGACCTGCAGTCGTCGCTGATGTGGCAGGGCGCCGGTTCCGGTGTGCTGCACTGGTCGATCGGTGCCATGGAGTGGTCGCGGTGGAACGAGGCCGCCCCGCCGGGCACGCCGGGAGGCCCGGCGCCCTTCGGTGGCTGGCGCCTGCCCACCCAGGCGGAGTTCACGAGCCTGCTGCGGGACCGCGGGAACCGCAGCGTGAACGCCTACATGGTCTCAGTGGCAACACCCACCGGGTTCAACGCCCAGTGGTGGGCGGCGCTGAACACGCCGTTGTGGGCATCGGACCGCTCGACGACCGACATCGGCTCCATCAACATGAACAGCGGTGCGATCTCGTACACCACCTACGCTCGGCACGCGGTCCTGAACCCGAACGGGTCGTTCGGGCGTCTGCCGAACCTCGACGGGTGGGGCGGCGGTATCGCCTGGGACGCCAGCAAGTGGGTCGCCGACCGCATGCCCGGGGCCAACGCCGCTGTCGTGCAGGTCCGCGCCCTCGCCGACGGCGAACGGTACCTGTGATGACCTGCGGACGGTTCCGCTGAACCCCCCGACTCTGCAGACGCGACGCTCGACTCGCGCTGCACATGGTGAGTCCGGCCGCGAACGCAGGGCCCGGGCGCGTTGGTTCGCACAGCAGGTACTGACGACGAATCGTCGCGAGGGTCTGGTATTGATCAACCATGGACTCGTCTGAGACGGACGACGCGAGAGGTGAAGCGCCCGGACGCGGTCTGGTGCGCCTGAGCCTCATCGCCGCCCTCGCTGGGGCCGCCATCGGATTCGTCGGCGGCGCCTTTCAGTGGTGCCTGATCCGAGCCGGCGACCGGATGAGCGACCTCGTCACCTGGGCGCGCGACTCGCCGGGGCCTGCATGGTTGGTCCCGATCGCCGTGACCGCCTCGGCAGCAGCGCTCGCTCGATGGATCGTCCGCTACGTTCCCCTGGCGGCCGGCAGCGGCATCCAACGCGTCGAGGCGGTCTGGCGCGGCGAGGTCCCGCCGGCGCCGGCACGCGTCGTCCCCGCCAAGTTCGTCGGAGGTCTCCTCGCGCTCGGTTCGGGGCTCGTTCTCGGTCGTGAGGGCCCGACGGTCCAGATGGGCGCGGTGCTCGGCACTGCCGGCGCCCGGCTGAGCCGCGTGCCTCCGTCCGACCTGCGCGTGCTGCAGACCGCAGTGGCCGGCGCGGGCCTGGGCGTCGCGTTCAACGCCCCCGTGGCAGGAGCGCTGTTCGCGTTCGAAGAAGTGACCAAGTCCTTCCAACTCCGCCTCGTCGTCGCCACCCTCATCGTGTGCCCGATCGCCGTCAGCTGCTCCCACCTCATGATCGGCGACTCGCTGGACCTGCCGGTGGAGCAACTCCCGACGCCGTCGTTGTGGCTGGTCCTCGTGTTGGCGATGTTCGGCCTCACCACGGGCGCGCTCGGCGCGCTCTACAACAAGGTCGTGGCCGGGGCGCTCTGGCTCGACGATCGATCACCCGTGCGCAACCCGATGGTCGTGGCCGCTGCGGTCGGCGCACTCGTCGGCGCGGCGTTCGTGCTCAACACCAACTTCGCCACCGGCGGCGACGCGCTCACCCGTGAGGTCCTGAGCGGCGACCTGGTCCACTCCGGACCCCTGCTCGGCTACCTCGCCATCCGGCTGCTCATCGGCCCGACGTGCTACGCCACCGGCGTGCCCGGCGGCCTGTTCTCACCGCTGCTCGCCATCGGCGCGTTGTGGGGCGCGCTCGTGTACGCCGGCATCGGGGGTCTGCTTCCGACTGGTTCGTCGTCGGCCACGATGTTCGCCGTCGTCGGCATGGCGGCGTTCTTCACCGGGGTCGTCCGCGCCCCCGTGACCGGCATCGCGCTGATCGTCGAGATGACCGGAGCGTCGGAGCTCACCACGGCGCTGCTCGCTGCCAGCTTCGCGGCGGTGCTCATCGCGACCCAGCTCCGCTCCGACCCCGTGTACGACACTCTGCGGCTCCGCATGCTCCACCGAACCTGATCGACTCCAGGCCAGGGTTGCGCTACTCCTTCGACGTCCCCGCTTCCAGGATCGACACGATCGAGAACAGCGTGAAGCACACGGCGCCGAGGCCCACCAGGACGTGAGCGCCGACGAAGAAGCCCGGTTGAGCGTCGGTCGCCTCGAAGAGGAAGGCCGCGAAGAACAGGCAGGCCAAGGCCGTGCCGACGGGGATCAGCGGGATCCGGTTGGCGAGCGCGAAGGTCTGCCTCCACACGAGAGCGAGCAGGAGCACCTTGGACAGGATGCTGAAGCAGATCAGACCCAGTCCGATGAGCACGGTCCCGGGAGCAAGGCGAGCCGGGTCGTCGGAGCCGAGCAGGACGAAGAGGCCCAACACGACGTTGATGGCCCCGGTCGCGACCACCCACCACGACCAGCGGTAGCGCTCGGCGTCGCCGAACTCGTTGCGGACCTGCCGCACGATGCTCGCCACGAGCGCCACGAGCGCAGCGCAGATCGCCGACAGCCCGAACATCACGTGCCCGGCAACGAGGGCCACGTCGCCGCCTCGCGCGAACAGGGTCACCGCCACCACCGTTCCGACCAGCGCCACCAGCGCCGGGATGGCCACGAGCACCTCACCGACGCGGCGTGAGTACGCACCGTCGGGCGGGCCGCTCCCGACCGCTCGTGCCTCGCTCTGCTGGATGAGCACGAACTTGGTCGACGCGGCCGCCACGGTGCTGACGCAGGCAGCGATGAACCCGATGCCGAGGGTCACGTGCCCGGCGACCACGTACTTCAACTCGTCGCCGCGGGCGATGATCGTGACGCCCCAGATCATCGTGGCCAACGACACCGTGTACCCGAGCACGGGCAGCGCGGCGGCCCACCCCGGCCCGTACCGGTGGATGAGCTGGCGGATGATCGTGGCGGCGGTCGTGAACAGCGCGAAGCAGATCGCCGTCAACGCCACGAGGACGTGACCCGCGACGAAGTGGGCGGCCGCGTCACCACCGGACAGCACGTAGAGCCCGAACGAGAGGCAGATCGCCCCCATCGCCAACGGGATCGCCCGGAACAGGACGCTGATCGTCGGATTCATGCTGCCCACTCCTCTGGCGGCCCATATCGTCCGCTCACTACACGACGGGTTCGATGTGGTCGTCGAGCCCGAGAACTTCCTCGTGGACCACGATCGGCTGCTCGACGGCGAGGCCGACCGGGCCGAGGTGCCGGTGGGGTCGGCGGACATCGAACGGGTCCTGCCAGCGGGCCGAGGGAACCAGCAGCTGCTGGCCGCCAGGCAGTATCAGTCCGGTTGGTGGTGGAGGTCGTCGAGCAGGTCGTCGAAGCGGTTGTGCAGATCCGGGCAGTAGGTGTCGATCACGAGCCGGTCGTAGCGGATGAGGTCATTGACCAATGTGTCCGGCATGCCGCGATTCACCCGTGACCAAGTGGTGATGTTCACGGGATCGTCCTCGAGCGGGCCACAGACGGCCGGGGCATCCTCGCCGTAGAGCGACTCTGCGACGTCGACGTCGAGGTCGGGTGCCACCCCTGTCGACCGAGCCTCGGCGACGAGCTCGTTGGCCCGAGCCGTCGCCGTCGCCGTCGCATCTTGTTCGGAACACGCAGCGGCACCGACGGCGATCACCGCAGCGACCATGATCCAAGGAACCCGGCGGCGCGTCATGTCGTGCCGCTCCCTATGGAGGCGGCTCCGGGATCCCCCTGGTGGGTGTCGTCGGCGGGAGGGGCGGTGACCCACGACGGCTTCTTCACGGCGTAGAAGATCAGCGGAGGCCCACCGAGGACGACGATCACAGCCAACATGACGAACGGGTACGCGCCGTTGGGGATACCGGACAGGCCGGCGGGTGGCACGAACCCGAGCACCAGCGCCGCGAGCGAGGCGACGAAGCCGACCCCGGCGACGAGGTTCATCGCGGGACGCGGTAGGCGCGCTTGACGTTGGGTTTCGTGCGACGAAGCACGATCGCCGACGCGAACATCAGGCAGTACATGATCAGGTACAACGCAGCGGCCATGTCGACCAGCGTGAAGAACGCGGTGCTCACGTTGGGGATGACGACGAAGGCCAGTGCCAGCAGCGTGACGACGACTGCCTGGACGACGAGGATGCCTTCCTGGACCCCGGCCTTGTTGCGCTTCTGCATCCACTTCGGCAGCACGCCGGTCTCGCCTGCGAGCAACAACCCCTTGGACGGGCCGGCGATCCAGGTCACGACCGAGGCGAGCGCACCGATCGCGATCATCGCGCCGAGGACGTACGTGGCCCATCCGATGCTGAAGTGATCGAAGAACACGCGGAAGGCGAGCATGATGCCGGTGGTGAGCCCGAGTTGGGACTTTGGAACCATCATCGCGATCGCGAGGGTGGGGATGATGAACACTCCGAGGATCAGTGCGGCCGCGATCAGGATCGCTCTGGGATAGTCCCGTCCCGGTCGGCTCATGTCGTTCACGTGCACGGCGTTCACCTCCATGCCGGCGTAGGCGAGGAAGTTCGACACGATCAGCACGATCGACGAGATGCCGGAGAACGGCGGGATCACGTCGCCCCACTCGAGGGGTGTCTGGCTCTTGGTGTCGCTGGCCAACCAGATGATCCCGAGCACGATCAGCAGGAGCCCAGGGATGATGGTGCCGATGATCCCGCCCCAGGATCCGACTTTCGCGAACAGGTTGCCGCCGCGGAGCGTCACCAGGGTCGACAGGTAGTACAGGACGATGATGATCGCCGCGGTGAAGAGACCGCTGTTCGCGAGGTGGTCCTGGCCGATCGTGAACGCGATCGCTGCCGCGATGAAGGCGAGCTGGACCGGGAACCAGACGACGTTCTGGATCCACTGGAGCCAGATCGACACAAATCCCCATCGGTTGCCCAACGCCTCACGGACCCAGACGTACACGCCGCCCTTCCAGCCCGTCGCCAGCTCGGCGGCGACGAGCGCGGTCGGCACCAGGAACACGATCGCAGGGATCACGTACAACGTGATCGATCCGAGCCCGTAGGTCGCCATGGTCGGCAGGCTGCGCAGGCTTGCCACGGCCACGACCGTGAGCACCGCCAGCTGCCCCAACTTCAGCTGGCTGCGGCGTGCCGGGGCCGCGTTCCCATCCTCGTCCGACATCGGGACTCCGTTCAGTGGTGGAACGTCTGGGTCGGCCGACCGTGGGTGGGCAACGGGCTCGAGAGCCCGTCGAGGTAGTCGACGCTCGACCGGATGCTGTCGAGCAGGGAGTCGGCGAGGTCCATCGACAAGCCGTTGCGGACCACGACTCGTTGGACCGTGAGATCGGCGAGATCGTCGGGCATCGGGTAGGCGGGGACGAGCCACCCCCTCTGGCGCAGCTGGTTCGACAGCTCGTAGAGATCCCAGTTCTCGGTGTGACCGGCACGGAGTCGCCACGCGAACACCGGGATGTCCGAGCCGTCGTTCCACAGCTCGAACGCCGGCATGGCCCCGATCGCGCCGGACAGGTGCAGCGCGACGTCACGACAGGCGCTCTGGACCTCGGTGTACCCGTCCCGACCGAGCCGGAGGAAGTTGTAGTACTGCAACAGCACCTGGGCGCCGGGTCTCGAGAAGTTCAACGCGAAGGTCGGCATCTCGCCGCCCAGGTACGAGACCTTGAAGACGAGGTCCTCCGGTAGGTACTCGGCATCACGCCAGACCACCCACCCGACCCCCGGATACACCAGCCCAAACTTGTGGCCGCTCGTGCTGATCGAGTGCACGCGTTCGAGGCGGAAATCCCATTCCAGTTCCGGCTGAACGAACGGGGCGATGAAGCCGCCGGACGCTCCGTCGACGTGGATCGCGATGTCCAGGCCGGTGTCCGCCTGGATCCGGTCGAGTGCTGCAGCGATGTCCTTCACCGGCTCGTACATCCCGGTGTAGGTCACGCCGAGGATCGCGACGACGCCGATGGTGTTCTCGTCGACGAACTGATCGAGGTCGTGCCCATCGAGCGTCGGATGCTCCTCGCTGATCGGCACGAGCCGAGCCTCGACGTCCCAGTAGTTGGCGAACTTCTCCCAGCACACCTGGACCGCCGAGCTCATCACCAGGTTCGGGCGATCGGTGGGCTTGCCCGCCGCGCGCCGCGAGGCCTGCCAGCGTCGCTTCAACGCGAGCCCGCCGAGCATGCACGCCTCCGAGGAACCGATCGTCGAGGTCCCGATCGACCGCATCGGGTCCGGTGCGTGCCAGATCCCCGCGAGGATCTTCCAGCAGCGGTCCTCGATCGCAGCCGTCGCGGGGTACTCGTCCTTGTCGATCATGTTCTTGTCGAACGACTCGGTGTACAACTTCGACGCGGTCGGATCCATCCAGGTGCCGACGAACGTGGCGAGGTTGAGTCTGGCGTTTCCGTCCAGCATCGCCTCGTCGTGCACGAACTGATATGCCGTCTCGGGCAGCATCGAGGACTCACCGAGCTCGAAACGCGGGTGTTCTCTCGATTCGCCGGGGCGGGCGAACAGTGGATTGAGCTGCAGGCTTCCGTCGTTCATGGTCATCCTCGCCACTCCCTTCGAGGGGTTGCGGGCCGCTCGTGGCGTGTCCGGGAGGTCGCGTCACCAGGTCCGGAGCGTTCCTACCCACCCATATGGCGTCCTATGCAAGGAACTCCAAGAGATCGCGAACCCCGACGCCGAGCACTCTCGCGGTGATGACAAACCACCCTCTGAATCAGCACGGGTGTTGTGGAGGGTGTGATCCCACGGAAAGGTGGAGTCATGCCAGCACCGAGGAAGTACCCGGAGGAGTTGCGGGAGCGGGCTGTGCGGCTCGTGCTCGAAGCTCGAGATGAGGACGAAAAGCTGTCGTTGAACGCGGCGGTGCATCGGATCGGCCAGCGGGTCGGGGTGAACCCGGACACGCTGCGTGGCTGGTGCAAGCAGGCCGAGATCGACAGCGGCCGCCGGCCCGGCGTCACGACGTCGGAGGCGGCTCGGATCAAGGCGCTCGAGGCGGAGGTCCGCGAGCTGAAACGGGCGAACGAGATCTTGTTGGCGGCGTCGAGTTTCTTCGCGAGGGAGCTCGACCCTCGACTGCCGTGGTGAGCGCGTTCATCGATGCTCACCGGGACCGCTACGGAGTCGAGCCGATCTGTCGGGTGCTGAGCGCCCATGGCCACACGATCGCTCCGAGCACCTACTACGCCGCCAAGACCCGCCCCCGGTCGGCCCGGTCGATCCGGGACGAGGTCGTGCTCGCCCACATCGTGCGGGTGCACGAGTCCCCGATGATCGGCCGGCGTCTCTACGGGGCCCGCAAGGTCTACAAGGAACTCGCCCGCGAAGAAGCCCGGGGCGAGCACCCCGAGCTCGGTCACGTGCCGTGTTGTCAGGTCGAACGCCTGATGCGCAGCTACGGGCTGCGAGGCGTGCGTCGTGGCCGGCCGTTCGTCACGACCCGACCCGACGCCGGCGTGCAGCGGCCACCGGACCTGGTCCAGAGGGACTTCACCGCGTCTCGGCCCAACGAGTGTGGGTCGTGGACTTCACCTACGTTCCGACCTGGTCGGGCACCGTGTTCAGCGCGTTCGTCACTGACGTGTTCTCCCGGCGCATCGTCGGCTGGCGCACCAAGGCGACCATGCCGACCGAGTTGCCCCTCGACGCGTTGGAGATGGCGTTGTGGACCCGAGCCCAGGCCGACGAGCTCGTCGACGGACTCGTGCACCACAGCGATGCGGGCAGCCAATACACCTCGATCCGCTACAGCGAACGACTCGTCGACGCCGGCGCGGTCGCGTCGATCGGGACCGTCGGCGACTCGTTCGACAACGCGCTCGCGGAGACGACCATCGGGCTCTACAAGACCGAGTGCGTCCGCCACGAAGGACCCTGGCGAGGCCCGGATGATCTCGAGCTCGCCACCTTGAACTGGGTGTGGTGGTTCAACAACACCCGCATCCACAGCGCGCTCGGCTACGCCACCCCGATCGAGTTCGAGACCGAGCACTACCGTCACATCAACACCCGAACCGACCCGGTTCCGGGAGAACCAGCCCTCCACTGAACCCGTGCTGATTCACACACCGCTCACTACCGAACCGGGCAACCCCCGCGACGATCTACACCGCGCTCCCCAAAGCGAGCCCGACACCCGGCGCCCCTGACACGCATCACCGCGTCCGCGTCGACCGCATCGACGCCACCGGCAAAGTCACACTCCGACACGACGGACGACTCCACCACATCGGCATCGGACGAACCCACGCCCGAACCCACATCCTGCTCCTCGTCGCAGGACTCGACATCCGCATCATCAACGCCGCCACCGGAGAACTCCTCCGAGCACTCGAACTCGACCCCACCCGGGACTACCAACCCACCGGACAGCCCCGCTCCAGAAAACGAAGAAACCCCCGAACCTGAGGGTTCGAGGGTTTCCGATGTCGCGAGACATCACATGGTGATGGTGGGGCGAACACGAAAGCCTCGTAGCGGGCCGCGGGCGGCCTCGAACGGTCGCCACGCGCGCGTAAGTCAGGGCGCTACGCGCGCGGTGTCGGGGCTCGCAACGCTCCAGCCGCCGTCGCCGCGGCGACGAGCTCGTTGAGGACGTCGTTGAAGCGATGGAGGTCCTCCGCCGGCATCCGCAGCACGTAGGCGAAGCGCAGGACGCCCGGACTGTCATCGCGACCCCTTGAAGGGTCTGCACACTGACCTCGTAGCTCCAACCCTATTCGGGGTCCCAGCTTCGGTGACCGGGAAGCTGGAGTACCCGCGCACGGAGGTCGCGCTGCTCGCCGAGCTCGGCCAGTTCAGCGAGCGCCACCACCGCTCGCTCCAGGGAGGCAGCGTCGGCGAACAGGATGTAGGCCCGCGCACCGTCGTCTGGGCAGCTGTAGCGGGCACGGACTCCACGCGCGGCGAGGTGCCCGAGAAGAGCGGCGATGCCTTCATCGACCTCGGTGCCTACAGCAACGAGGTGCACCTGCCGATGGGTCGTGGGTGAAGCACATGATCAAGGGCGGCCCTCCGAAGCCGCCACGATCGTCGTGTCGCCGATCGACACACGGGAGCACCGAGGACGTTCGTGTCTCGAATGCGGGAGCACCGAAGCGCTCAGCCGCGGCATCCTCGACCGGGTGCTGCGCGCAGCACAGCGGCCGGCACCACGAGCCGACCCACCTGGTGACCTGCCTCCGGTGAGCAGCGCTCGGCTCAAGCCCCAGATCTGATCCGAGAGCCTTGGTGTCCTCTTGAGCCGTCGGCCGTGTACCCCGACCATCCCAGCTGAGCTGCTGCCGGCCGGTTCCGACACTGAGGACGACAGAGTCCCGCGGCGTGGTGGGAAATCGAGTGTGATGCTCGATGTGTTCAGCCGGCGAGTGCCGGCTGATCGGGGTCAGTGTCGCGCGGTGTGTTGAGCTCGGCCATCGAGCCCTCCGAGAGGTAGCGGCGGGCGATGGCCCATTCGTCGTGTTGGTCGGCGAGCACGGCGCCGATGAGACGGATCGCGGCGGGGTCGTTGGGGAAGATCCCGACGACGTTCGAGCGTCGCTTGATCTCCTTGTTCAAGCGCTCGAGCGGGTTGTTCGACCAGATCTTGCGCCAGTGCGCAGTGGGGAACGCGGTGAACGCCAAGACGTCGGTGCGGGCTGTCGCGCATCGACTCCGCGGCCTTCGGGAACCGCTCCGCGAGGGTGTCGGTGACGTCGTCCCAGCGGGCTTCGACCTCGGCGGGTGTGCCGAGCGCGAAGATCGACCGGAACGCTGCGGCGACGAACTCGCTGTGGGTCTTCGGGACACAGGCGAGGAGGTTGCGGGCGTAGTGCACGCGGCAGCGTTGCCACGACGCGCCGGTGAAGCACTTGCGGATCGACGCCTTCAGCCCGGCGTGCGCGTCGGAGATCACCAGGCGCACGCCGCCGAGCCCGCGGTCACGCAGCGAGCGCAGGAACCGGGTCCAGAACGTCTCGTCCTCGCTGTCGCCGATGTCGACGCCGAGGACCTCGCGTCCGCCGTCTGCGGTGATCCCGGTGGCGACGACGACCGCTCGTGAGACGACCTGGCCGAGCGCGTCGTCGCGGACGTTGATGTACGTGGCGTCGAGGTAGACGTAGGGGAACGCGGTGTGGCCGAGGGTGCGGTGGCGGAACGCGTCGACACGTTCATCGAGCCCGGCGCAGATCCGGATCACTTCGGACTTCGAGATGCCGGTGTCGACTCCCATCGCGGCGACGAGGTCGTCGACCGAGCGGGTCGAGACGCCGTTGACGTAGGCCTCCATGACCACCGCGTACAACGCCTGGTCGATCCGGCGGCGGGGCTCGAGCAGCTCGGGGAAGAACGATCCCTTGCGCAGCTTCGGGATCCCGACGGCCAGGTCGCCGGCCTTCGTCGACAGCGTCTTCGCTCGGGTGCCGTTGCGGTGCGTCACCCGGTCGTCGGAGCGTTCGTAGCGGCCGGCGCCGATCGTCTCGGTGGCTTCGGCGTCGATCAGCTGCTGGAGCGCCCACTGGGCGAGCTCGCGGACAAGGTCGGTGCCGTCGCCGACGCGGAGCGCGTCAAGCAGTTCGGACAGGGCAGAATCGGACAGGGCCATCGGTGTGGTCTCCTCGGTGTGCACTTGGTCGTACACATCGAGCATCACGCCGATGGCTCACCTCGTGGTGGACCGATCCGCTCCCCGAAACCCCACCACTCCACGGGACTCATACGTCGAATGGCCTGGACCGGCCAACGCGCTGCAGACCCTGATCGACTTGTGGGCCGAGTGGTCCCGCTTCGTCGACGCGCTCGACCCCGCAGCGCTCGAATCTGCATCCCTGACGAGCTTCCCCTTCCACGATGAACGCCCCTTCATCTACGTCGTGGGCTGGGCCTCGATGGAGCTGACGAAGAACATCGCCGAGATGTCGCTGCTCCGCCGGATCCAGCGCGACCTGGCTCGAGGCTGACGGCCCGTCACTCCCTCGGCTTCGGGCGGGCGCCGGGGCCGTAGACGATGTCGGCGCGATCGGGATCCCAGCGAGTTGCGGAACACGACGTCGCTCACCGGCCGCCGCCGAACGGGGCCGTGTCGCCCTCGTGGCCAACCAACGACGCTGGTGGCCGGCGAGCACCCATTCGTCGGGGATTCCGACCGCCCGGCGCAGCAGTGACTCACCGCCGTAGGCCGCCCAGCTGGTCATGCAGGCTCCGAGCCCTTGGGCCCTGGCGGCGAGGTAGAAGTTCTGCATGGCGGGGAAGATGGACGCACCTTGCAGGAAGTCGGAGGCGAACTCGTTGCGGAAGGCGACGAACAGCACCGATGTCCGCTGCCCGGCCCGGTCATGGAGCTCATAGGTGGCACGGTTCCTCCGTGCGTCGCGAGAGGTGTCGTCGTCGGCGGGTCGACTCATGCCGTAGACGTTCTCGATGACCTCCAACGCCGCGTCGGCCGCCTGCTGCACCACGGCCCGCGTCTCGGGCGAGTCGAGGACGACGAAGCGCCAGTGCTGGGCGTTCCCGCCGCTCGGCGCCCAGGTCGCCGCCTCGAGACACCGATGCAGCGTCGCGTCGTCGACCGGCTCATCGGTGAAGCGTCGGATCGAGCGAGCGGTCGAGAGCACTTCCCACACATCGTCGGTTGACCGAGCCACGCCGGTCACCACCCCCGGCCGCCATCAGGCCCCGGTTCGGTGCTTGACGACCTGTGCCGTCCTTCATCACGAACGGCACTCGCTGGAACGTCGTGACGTCGGCGAGCGGGTCGCCGGTCACGCCGATGATGTCGGCGAGCATCTCCGGGGCGATGCGTCCGAGGTCCGGAGCGTCGATCAGGTCGGCGGACGACGGTGGTCGCTGCGCGGATCGCCTGGATGGGTGTCATGCCCCGCCGGACGAGGACCTCGAGCTCCTCGGCGTTGCGGCCGTGCCAGATGGCAGGGGCGTCGGTGCCGAGGGCGATCTTCACGCCGGCCTCGATCGCCTTGGACAGCGACTCCTTCGCCTTCGGGAACACCTCGCGCCGCCTTGGCCTGGAGCGACTTCGGCTGGTCGGAGATGTCCCAGTTCTCGGTGAGCGCGCAGGTCGAGACGAGGAAGGTGCCGGTGTCGACCAGTCGCTGGATGGTGTCGTCGCTGATCATCATCCCGTGCTCGATGCAGTCGATGCCGGCGTCGAGCGCGGCGTTCACCGCCTGGTCGCCGTGGGCGTGCGTCGCGACCCGCAGGCCGCGGCGGTGGGCCTCGTCCGCGATCGCGGTCGAGCTCCTCGGTGGAGTACTGCTGGGCACCCGGAGGGCCGGTCGGGGTCATCACGCCGCCGGACGCGCAGCACTTGATGAGCTTGGCGCCGTGGGTGATCTGGTAGCGGACCGCCTTGCGGACCTCGCTGACCCCGTCGGCGATGCCCTCCTCGACGGTCATCCGCATGATGCCGGGCGCGAGGCCGCTCTGCGCGCTCGGGTCGAGGTGTCCGCCGGTCGGGCAGATGGCGTGGCCGGCGGGGATGACCCTCGGTCCTTGGACCCAGCCGGCGTCGATGGCCTCGGCGAGTGCGACGTCGACGAGGTAGCCGCCGGTCTTGATGAACAGGCCGAGGTTCCGCACCGTCGTGAAGCCGGCGGCGAGGGTCCGCTGACCGTTGGCGACCGCGCGGAGACCCATCTTCACCGGGTCCATCCGCACCGGGTCGAACAGGCTCGCGCCCCGGCCGCCGAGGACGAGGTCGACCTCCATGTCCATGAGGCCCGGGCACGAGGGTGAGCTCGGGCAGGTCGATCACCTGGTCGGCGCCGGACTCGGCCGTGGCGGTCGTCGGTCACCGCGGTGATGCGGTTCCCCTCGATGACGACGCTCGCGCCCTCGAGCACCTCGCCGAGGTCGACGTCGAGGACCCCCTTGGCGCGGAGCACGGTGACGGTCTGATCGGACATGTCGAATTCCTTCCTCGACCGGCTACGAACCGGACTCCGGGAGACTGTTCTCCCGCTCCCACTGCTCGATGTCGTCGAAGCAGGCTTCGATGACGTCGGAGTACAGCTCACGAAAGCTCTGCCGCTGCTCCGAGTGGTCGAAGACGAACGGTCGATTGTTCCGGACCGCCCGCAGCACGATCGGAGCGACGTCATCGGGGGTGAGGAACCGCAGCCGGTTGTCCTTGAACGACGCCTTGGGGATCTCCATCCGCTCGTCGCTGGGACCGCCGAACCGCTCCGGGCGGTACTTCGCGTTGTGGTCCCGCATGCCGTTGAGCACGCCACCCGGGCAGTAGATCGTGCAGAACACGTCGTGCTGCTCGACCTCGAGCTGCATGCTGCGCACGAAGCCGATCACACCCATCTTGGCCCCGGCGTACGCGGTGTGGACGGGGACGAGCGTGGGGATCAGCCCGGCCATGGACGCGGTGGCCACGACGTGGCCGCCGCCCGCCTCGATCATGTCGGGCAGGAACGTCAGCGCCGTCCAGATGACGCCCTTGAGGTTGACCTCGGTCATCCAGTCGAGCTCGCTCTCGGTGAGCTCGGCCACCGGCATGAACGAGGTGGCCCCCGCATTGGCGAACACGAGCTGGATGGTGCCGAGCGCCGCGTTCGCCTCGGCCTTCATCTGCTCGATCGACGAGCGCTCGCTGACGTCGCAGTGGATCGCGACGGCGCTTGCCGCCGGCGTCGGTTGATCTCCTCGGCGACCTTGCGGGCGTTCTCGAGGAGGATGTCCGCGATGGCGACGGCGACACCCTGGCGCGCCAGTTCCGTGGCCAGGCCCATGCCGATGCCGCTGCCTCCGCCGGTGACGACCGCCGCCTTGCCCGTGAGCTCGGTCATGCGATCGCCGCTGACAGGTGCGTGCCGAGGACGTGAACGTGCGGCGTGCGAACTTCCAGCCGTCGGTCGTGCGCTGCAACTCGTCGCGGTACTGACCGACGACATCCATCAACTCGGAGCGATCGCGGAACTTCGCGGACTCGCGGACGAGCGAGCGGGCCGTCGCGGTGTCGCCGTCGACGACGATGATGGCGGGTGCGTTGATCTGCACCAGGTACTCGATCGGCGCCATCAGCGTCGCGATCGTCGAACGGATGTCGTCGATGCCGCTGCTGAGGATGCCCAACGCCGGAACCTCCCAGATGCCGTCGGGCAGGAACGTCGCCACGAGCTGGTCGTAGTCGGCCGTGCTGCCACCCTCGTGGTAGAGGCTGATCGTCTCCTGGATGTCAACCTTGTCGAGCATCGTGTTCCTTGCCGGCCTGGATCGGCCTGGTGTCGAACGGTTCGTCGCCGAGCAGCGTCGTGCGATGGAGCCTGCGTCCGTGCTCGGCGTCGTACTCCCTGACGCGATGCATCGCGCCGGTGTTGTTCCAGATGACGAGGTCGTCGATCGCCCACTCGTGCACGTAGACGAACTGCGGTTGCGTCGCCCATGCCAGCAACCGGCTGAGGAGTGCCCGGCCCTCGGCGTCGTCCATGCCGACGACGGCCGTGGCGCTGTTGCTCAGCACGAGGGACTTGCGGCCCGAGCGGTGGTGCCACACGAGCGGGTGGGTCGTGACGGGCATGTGCTGCCATGCGGCGAGCTGCTTCTCGGTCGGGTCCGGGAACGCGTCGAGGAAGGCGGTCTCCATGCAGTGGACCACCCGGACGTCGTCCAGCCGCTCCTTCTCGTCGTCGGGTAGGTCGTCGTACGCGGCGTAGGTGTTCACGAACTCCGTCTGTCCTCCCGTCGGGCGTGAGGACCTTCGCGCTGAGCATCGAGGCGAACGGCGGCACGTCGAGGTCGGTCCGGTCGATGTGCCAGAAGAAGGTCGCCCGGTTGATCGACGCGCCGACCGGGTTGTCCTTCTTGTCGAAGGTGACCTTGTAGATCTCTCCCACGACGCTGGACTCGACCTCGCCCAGCGTGCGGGCGATCGCGACCTGCTGTTCGTCGTCGACCTCGATCCCGCGGATGGCGACCACGCTGCGTTCCTCGAGGAGCGCCCGCAGCTCGGCCGCGTGCGTGCCGCTCGAGGAGCGTCGGAGAGATCGGTCTCGACGAGCGAACCCACGCGAGGCGTGAGGTCCGTGTGCGCCAACGCTGTCGTCATGTCGGTGTGACCCTCATCGGGCGAGCAGCGCGCTCGGGCAGCCGACGTCGACGACGCCGATGCCGCCGTGGGTCTCGTAGCCGAGCAGCTGCTGCACCCGCGTCGGCATCTCGCGGACCGCGTCGATCGGGGTGCTGATGAAGAAGTTCTCCTTGGTGCGGAGCCAGCCGAGGGAGAAGCCGAGGAACAGCGCACGGCGCATCTGGTCCTGGGTCTGGTTCGGGCCGCCGCCGTGCAGGGTCTTGCCGACGTAGAAGATCGCCGAGCCCGCCTTCATCTCGGCGGCCACGACCTCGTGCTCCTGCGGCTTGCGGCGCGCCGGCCAGAGGTGGCTGCCCGGCACGACGCGGGTCGCGCCGTTCTCGGCGGTGAAGTCGCACAGCGAGTAGAGCACGATCACCTCGAGCTGCGGCACGTCCACGGTCGGGACCGCGTCACGGTCGGTCGGGATCGGCGGGTGGATCCAGGCGGTGTCGTCGCGGTGGAGGTGCTGGACGGTCTCGTCCGGGCAGGATCTCGATCAGCTGCGCCGTGCTGAGCAGGTAGTGGAGGCACGACGGCAGGAGGTAGTGGTCGGCCACGTCGAGCGGACGTTCGGTACTGCAGCAGATCGACGAACGCCGTCGACTTGCCCGGCAGCCCGTCGATGCGATGCGTCTTGGCGCCCATGAAGTCGATGAGCATCGGGATGTGGTTCGGGGTGCCGGGCTCGGATGCCGCGAGCAGCTCGTCGAACTCCGCGTTCAGGCTCGCCAGGAGCTCGGGGCTGATGGCGTCCTCGACGATGGCGCAGCCGTCGCGATCCATGGCGTCGATCAGCGACTCGATCGAGACGTCGGGACGAAAGCGTTCGATGTGGGGTTCGGTCATGTTGGCTCCGTTCGCAGAATTGGTCGAGGTGGTCGTCATGGCGTGACCTCCAGGAGGCCCTTGCCCATCTCGTCGTGGCATCGGGGATCGACGTAGATGTGCTGGGCACCGACGGTCATGTCGCGGAAGCAGCGCTGCAGCACGCTCGGGTTCCGGAGGCCGGCGCTGCCCGACGTCATGTACGCCCAGCGCACGACGTCCATGCAGACGTTGGTCTGGTAGGTCACGGCGCTGACGAGCTCGTCCTGCATCGCCTTGGTCATGGGATCACCGGCGTCGAGGCGCTCCACGGTGCTCCCGATCGTGTCGTGCACGAGCAGGCGGACCGAGCGCAGCGCGAGGGTGTGCTGGCTGAACGCCCGCTGGATGACCTGGTCGTCGCGCATCTGCCCGCCGCCGATGCGGGCACGTCCGGAGGTCAGGATGCCCTGGATCTCGTCGAGCGCGCGACGGGCCACCCCGAGGGCCCAGGCGGCGTGGCCGATCCCGGCGAAGCCGACGACGCCGAGGCGGTACACGCCGCCGCCGCAGCGCGGCTCGCCGTCGAAGAGCCAGAAGCTCCGACCCTCCTCGACGAACTGCTCGGCGATCGAGTAGTCGAAGCTGCCGGTACCCCGGAGCCCCATCACGTCCCAGTTGCCCGTGATCTCGACGCTGTCGCTCGGCACGACGAACGCCAACACCTTGGGCATCCCGGCGTCGTCGACCTCGACCGTTGCCGTCGGCGTCGCGCACCAGCGCGCCGCCGCCGACCCAGGTCGCTCGAGCGATCCCGCTGCCGAACTGGAACCGCCCGTGGACCTGGAAGCCCCCGTCGGCTCGCCGGGCCTTCCCGCGCGAGACGAACTGGCCGGCGCAGACGACCTCGGGCCGACCATCGAGCATCTCGCGAGCAACGTCGGGATCGAACATCGAGCACATCGCGGTCGCGTTGGCGTTCGCCATGAAGACTCCAGCCGATGGAGCCGTCCTGGTGCGCGACCTCCTCGAGCACGTCGAGTGTCGTGTCGACGTCGGCCTCGAGGCCGCCGAGCTCCTTCGGCACCTGCAGGTGGTTGAGCCCCGACTCGGCGAACGCATCGATCGACCGGGTCCGTCATGGTGAGCTCGCGGTCGGTCGCGTCGGCCTCCGCCTCGACCAGCGGACGCAGACGACCGGGCGACGGACAGCAGATCGTTCATGACGCTCCGCTCGTCGACGTAGGTCCCGATCTGCGCGATGGCATCCCGAGCCTCCGGCAACAGATCGGCGAACCCGTGCCAGACGTGGAACACGTCGTCCCAGAGCTCGAGCGTCACGTCGACGCCTGCCGCCTCGGCTCGCTCGGCGAACCGCGTCGAGTCGTCGACCAGCAGCTCGCCCGACCCGACCTGCACCAGCAGCGGCGGCAAGCCCGCCAGGTCGGCGAAGAGCGGCGACGCGGTCGGTGATCGCCGATCGATCTCGCCCAGGTAGGCGTCGGCCATCAGGGCGAGGGTCGACGCGCTGACCATCGGATCCGACTCACGGTTCGTCTCGAGGCTCGCCCCCGACAGGGTCAGGTCGGTCCAGGGGCTCAGGCAGATCGCGGTCCGCGGCAACGGCTCGCCGAGGTCGCGGAGCGCGACGAGCGGTCGCCAGCGCCAGTCCTCCACCGGAGGAGTCACCGCAGAGCGCGATGGCCTCGGGCGCGTGGCCCGCCGAGATCGCGAAGCGGTACGCCGCGACCGCGTCGTCGACGGCGGCCGGGAAGGGGTGCTCGGGCGCCAGTCGGTAGTCCACGGCGAGCACACGAGCGCGGGACGCTCGGGCGAGGTGGCAGGACAGGGCGCGAGAGGACTCGACGGTGCCCGTCGCGTAGCCGCCGCCGTGGAAGTACACGATCGCTGCGGCCCGGCACGCAGTCGTCGGGGATCACCCACTCCGCGGGCACACCGCCCCGCGTCGACCGGCTCCCACGTGATGTCAGCGGGCTGGGGGTAGGCCGGTGCCCGGCTCGTCATCTTCCGCATGGTCATCAGGTCGCCGTCGAACGAGCCGGCGGCCCGGATGTTCTCGATGAACCCTCGGAGCTCGTTGCTTGCCATCGTCTCCCCTAACGCTCGGACGGTCGGTTCGCCGCCGTGGGCTCAGCACCCACGAACCCTCGCTCGATCAGCATCAGGCAGGCGTCGAGCTCGGCCTTCGTCCGAGTCCTCGAGCCGAAGACCTCGACGATGGCCATCAGGATCTCGGCCTCGATCTCGACGTCGCCGAGCGCGCTCGTCTCGGAGCATCGCTCACCATCCGTCGGCGGCCCCAGTCGGTCACCGCCGCGCGGTCCTGCCGGAGTGGCCCCTCGATGGCTTCGATCCACACGCGCACCAGCGGACCGCTCGTGAGGTTCACCTCGGCGTAGCGCCGCAGCCAGCGCCGCAGCGCGGGCCGGGTCGGCACCTCGGGGAGGTCGCGCACGACCTCCGAGACGTCTTGGATCGCTCGGACGCCGATCACCCGCACGAAGTCATCGATGTCGTCGAAGTACGTGTAGAAGGAGCCGCGTGACACCTCGGCAGCACGGACGACGTCGTCGATCCGAAGGCCCCGGTAGCCCCGCTCGGCGATCAGCTCGTTCGCGACCGCGAGGATCGAACCGAGGGCACGCTTGCCGGGACGGGCTGCGTCGGCGTCGAGGTCGCGGGCTCGATCGAAGATCGTCCGTGCCTCGGAGCTGAGACGCAGGATCGGCGCCGGCGGGCCGGCTGCGCTCGGGTGGACGTTCACACCGGGGACCGGGCCGAACAGTGCTCGGTGCACGACGTCGGCGAGTGCGGCGTCGACTCGTTCACGGCGATAGTGCTCGGGCGCCGCGGCGCGCAGGATCGACATGCGGCTGAGTGCGCTGATCACGCCGGTGTTGAGGAGCTCGACGATCGGATCGAGCAGCCTCGGCGGAAGGTCGGTCGACACGAGCCGGGCTTCGAAGACGCCGACCGCTCGATGGGTGATCGAGGCGGCGCCGCCCACCAGGGAGAGGTCGCTCTCTGCCGCAGCCTCGAACGCACGGATGATCGGTTCGTAGCGGGCCTCGATGTCCGCGAGGCGTGAGATGCACGCCAGCAGCGCGGCGTGACCCGACGAGTCCGGTGTGACGTCGTCGAGGGCCTCGAACGCCGCCCACATCTGGGCAGCTGCCTGAGTGGCGAGGCGGCGGAACAGGTCGTCCTTGCCCGACGCGTACTGATAGATGGTCACCCTCGAGCAGCCGGCCAGCTCGGCGATCCGGTCGAGCGTCGTGCGGTCGTAGCCGGACTCGGCGAACGCCTCGAGCGCGGCGTCGAGCACGCGCTGGTGCGTTCGGAGTCCCCGGGGGCCGATCACCGGGCTGTCGGCGAAGGGCTTCCTGCGAGTGGGGGTCTGGACGACCTCGCTCGTCGACAGTTCACGCACCCACCGAGCGTCCGGAGTTCTAACAAGAATGTCAACGGAGGGCCGACGACTCGCCCCGATCAGTGGGACACGTGCATCTGACGGTCAGCAGCAGGAGCGCTGACTGCTGACGCTCTGTTCATTCCAGGTCGCCGACGGGCGACGCGGCCTTGATGTCGTCCCACTTCACGGGCGGAGGTCCGGCCGTCGTGCCCCCGTCGACGGGAATCAGCGTTCCGGTGACCTGGGCGGCGCGCTCGCTCGCGAGGAAGACGGCCGCATTGGCGATGTCGCGGGTGTCGCCCAGGCGTGGCAGCGGTTGGAGTCGTCGTGCGACCGACGTGGTGTCGTACGAGGCGTTGATATCGGTGGGGATGTTGCCGGGAGCGATGACGTTGACCCGGACGCCGAGCTCGGCCACCTCGATGGCTGCGGAACGGCTGAAGTGGATGACCCCGGCCTTGGCGGCGCGATAGCTGCTGAATCCAGCGCCGGGGCTGATGCCCGCGATCGAGGTGATGTTGATGATGGACCCGCCCTCGCTCATCGCTCGTGCCGCCCGCTGGGTCCCGACCATGACGCCGTACAGGTCGACCGCGATCACGCGGTCGAAGTCTCTGAGGTCGTCGTCCATCAGCCTGCGCGACGACCCGGAGATCCCGGCGTTGTTCACCATCACGTCCAGCGCGCCGAACTGCTGGAGCGCGTGGTCGATCGCGGCCTGGACGCTGTCCGCATCGGAGACGTCGGTGTGGACGAACGCGGCCGCGTCGCCGAGCACCTCCACCAGCTCGACCGCTGCCTCGTCGTCGACGTCGGCGATCACGACCCGAGCACCCTCTTCGACGAACACCTCGGTGATCGCCCGTCCGATCCCGTTCGCGCCACCGGTGACGATCGCGACCTTGCCGTCGAGTTCCTTGCCCATGCGTCCCTCCCACGTCGCCCCCGATGATGATCGACGGAGTGCGCGGAGCGAGCGATGCTCGATCGCTGCACGACGCGTCCAGGCGCTCCGGGCGACGACCGTCACCCGCGGAGCATCAGCTCGGGGCGAGCGTCTGCCAGAGGCCCATGAGGTTTCCCTCGCTGTCGGTGAAGTAGGACGCGATGCCCATGTCGCCGACCCGTACGGGCTCACGGATCGTGACGCCGCCGTGCTGCGCGACTACGGCGAGGGCTTCGGTCATGTCGTCGACGTCGATCGTGATGATCGGCCGGCCGATGTCGTCCGCACGCTGGAACATGCCGCCGCCGATGAACCCGGGCTCGGCGGGCATACCGGTCTCGTCGTCGGTCGGTCCCGTCTGCACGAAGTTGTACTCGTGCTCCGGCACGGGCTGGATCTCCCAGCCGAACACCTCCGAGTAGAACGTCCGAGCCCGATCGGCGTCGTCGTAGGGGACTTCGAAGTGCACCACACGTCCAGCCATCACCTGCTCCTCGTGCTGTCGTCGCTGTCGACCCGATGCTACGACCGCAACATTCCTTCGGCGGCCTGCTTGAGCTGTGCCAGCGTCTCGGGCATGCCCTGCTCGGCGAACGCCTGCATCATGTCGAGACGGTCGCGCAATGTGCCGTTGCCGGGCCCTTCGGCGGCGAAGCCTGCTTCGTAGGTGGGGAGCACCAGCCAGCTCTGCACGACCTCGGTGCTCGTCGGTGACGCCGCGTCCAGGGTGAAGCCCCACCGGACGAGCTCGTGTACGCCGTCCTGTCCGTAGTTGACGAACGCGAACTCGCGGCCGCGGTCGGCGGCCACGACCCGACAACGTGTCGACCAGGTGTAGGTGTCGATGGCGTTGTGCCCCGTGAACCACTCGCCGTCGGCGTCGTACTCGCCGCCGGTGCAGACCGGGCTCCAGTCGCCCATGCGCGACACGTCGGCGACGAGGTCGTAGATGGCATCGGCCGGGGCGTCCACGAGGACGCGTTCGGTTCGCTGGTACGTGCTGAGATCCATGGCTCCTGAACCTACGTTCGTGTGACGGAGCTCGCTTGGCTCAGGTGGACGACTTCTGCGCGAGACCGGCCAGAACCTGGTCGCGGTAGTCCGAGGGCGTCTCGCCCATCCACGAGCGGAACGCACGGGTGAACGAGCTCGGACTGTCGAAGCCGGTCGCGAGCGCGATGTCGCTGATGCTGCGGCTCTGATCGCGGAGCAACGCGGACGCCTGGGCCAGGCGGAGCCGTCGCACGTGTGCCTGCCAGCTCTCGCCGACGACCGCGGGGAAGCGTCGTCGCAGCGTGCGTTCGCTGATGCCGACGGCATGGCACAGCGACGCCGTGGTGACGTCGCGCAGGTTCGCCGCGGTGTGGGCGAGGATGTCGTTGACCAGGGCGTCGGTCGGATCCGCCAGGTGCGGTGTCGCGTGGGCGAGCTCGTTCTGCACCACCGCGTGCATCGCTTCGAAGAACACCGCCGGCTCGTCGCCGCCCGCCTCGTGGCGCGTGATGGGCCAGCGGAGCGCGTAGCGGATCATCTCGTGGAGCACCGGCGGCACGGCGAAGCTCGCCGGTTCCGGGACCGGACGACCGAAGGTCGCCGCATCGAAGACCGCCGCATCGAAGAAGACGGCGATGGTGTGCACGTCCTGGAGGACCGGGCAGTGCGGGACATCTCGTGGAGGTCGATGTGCCGGTGCCACACCGAGATGGGTTCGGACGCGACGTACTCGTAGGTTCCCGCGGTCACTGCCGTCGCAGCTCGCATCTGGATGCTGGCGAACGCCGAGTCCTCGTGCCTCTCCCCCACCGAGCTCGAGGGTACCCGGCGACGAGCGTCACCCGTGGAGCATCAGCTCGGGCCGAGCGTCTGCCAGAGGCCCCTCAGGTTTCCCCGCGTCGGAAGTCCGCGTGCGGTCAGTACGCCGCTCGGAACACCTCTGGGGGAAGCTGATCGAGCTGCTCGTCAGCGACGACGACGTCGTTCCTCGGGCTGAGCCAGCTCGCCAGCATCGCTCCGGCGTGGCTCTTGATCGGGATGATGAGCAGCAGCTCCTCCGGGGACTCCTTCAGGGCCTTGTCCTTCTCGTTCTTCTCGTCCTTGCCCTTGCGCTCGGCGCGCTGCTTCCGCCCCGGCCACCACGGCAGGTTCGTCTCGTAGCCGTGGGCACGTTCGAAGCGCGACCACGGCACCGCGACGAGCCACTCGACCACCCAGTAGAACGCTCGACCCATCAGTGCGACCGCCGTCGGCGCTCCGACCGAGACGACGCCGGCGACCCCCATCCCCGCGACCTGGCCGACCTTCACGGGCAGTGCGGGTCCCTGCTTGCCGAAGCGGCCGCCAGCGATCGCGGCGGCTCGCACGGCGATCCACATGAGTGCACGGGTCATCGCCGTTGCACCTGACTGGCGAAGCGCTCGCCGGAAGAGCCCGTCGGCGTCCCAGGGGTCGACTCGTGGAGGGGCGTCGACGCGCTTCGACTCTCGCCACAGGGCGTCGTGGAGGACGCCGGGTTCGCTGTTGGTACCGGCGGTGTCGAACAGCCAGCGCACGGGTCGCGGGATCGAGGCGAAGTCCGTCGTGAACCCTCTGCGGATCACGAAGAACTCGTCGCTGCCTTCGAAGACGAGCGGATCGAGGAGGCTCCACTCCTCCCCGATCTCGTGGCGCACGCTGAGCGGGGTGCGAAACGTCATGGCCCCAAACGTAGAGCGACGACACGTTGCAGAGGGCAGGATCGTCGGGAAGCGCCTGCTCCACCGGCAACGGCCGAGACGTCGGCCAGACTGCCCGGGTGGCGACTCGCACGAGGTTCTCCTGGCCGCGTCCGCTGCTGCGTCTGATCGCAGTGGTCGAAGCGGCGCAGGTTCGGCGCCTCGGACGCAGCGCGCTCGCAGCCGCGTACCGCGTCGACGTCCTGGTGCTCCACACGACGGGTCGTCGCAGCGGCGTCGAACGCGACACCGTCCTGTCGTACGTCGAGACCGACGGCTCGCTGCTGGTCGTCGGCGGAGCCGGTGGGCAGTCGCGACTTCCCGACTGGGTGCACAACGTACGGGCTGAGCCCCGGGCAGCGGTGACCGTCGACCGCCGCAGGTTCGGGGTCCGAGCCGCCGAGCTCGACGGCGACGAACGCTCACAGGTGTGGTCAGCACTGACCGAGGTGTGGCCGCGGATCGAGCGCTACGAACGTCGCGCCGGCCGACCCGTCCCGGTGTTCCGCCTCGGCCCGGGCAGTTCGCTGTCCGAGCCGGTCGATGACGACTGACTGACGCCGCTGATCGTGGACAACTGCTCACGCCGAAGGGTGCGCAGGGCGGTAACGCAGGGCAAGTGCACCCGATCGGAACTCCTGGCGATCCACGAGCTCGAGCTCGATGCGCTCACGAAGACCTGCGAGCAACGTCGGCCCACCTCCGGCGAGGACCGGCTGCACGAGGAACTCGTACTCGTCGATCAGCCCCAGATCGGCCAACGCCAGCGGGAGGGTCACCCCACCCACCCACAAGCCCTCACCTGGCTCCTCCTTGAGCCGTTGGACCGCCTGCCGCAGGTCGCCCCGCAGCAGTTCGGCATTCCAGTCGACCCCGCTCAGCGTGCTCGACACGACGTGCTTCTTCGCTCCGTCGATGGCCTCGGCGAACGGGATCTGCCAGTCACCCATCCAGTCCGGCCACGTGCCGGTGACCGGCTTCCGCCACGCCGACTCCATCATCTCGTAGGTCACCCGACCGAAGAGCAGTGCATCGGCTCGCTCCATCTGAGCGGTCCAGTAGCGCATGGAGTCATCGTCCGGCGGGAGGCCCGCCTCGTGATGGCAACAGCCGTCGAGCGTGACGTTGATCGAGTATCGAAGTGGTCTCATCGCGATGTTCCCCTTGCTGCGGTCGTCCGTTTGTTCACGCCATCGCCCCTTTCGCCAGAAGTGCGTCGAGTTGAGCGAAGCTCTGGCGCCAGCCCTGCTCGGTCGCTCCGGTCACGTGAGCCGGCAGCCACTGCCGCACCTCGAGGCGAGTGCGCCCATCCGGCTCGTCGTGGAACTCGAACCGGAACCGCGTCTCGAACGCCTCGAAGCCCCCGGGCAGATGGCCACTCACGCGCATCACGCCGTCGAGCACTCGGTCCTCGGCGACGTCGGTGAGGTCGATGTGCACCTCAGCTCGGACGGACGGATCGTCGGGGAACACCTCGACGAACCGCTGGAAGCCGCCGGGCCGGACGTCGAAGGCCATCTCGTCGAGCGGCCGCACGCTGCCGGTCGGCCCCCACCAGGCCGCCAGCTGTTCCGGCTCCGTGAAGGCCCGGAAGACGAGGGCCCGTGGGGCGTCGAACACGCGTGAGATGGACAGGTCGGGTGGTTCGGCGGTCATCGGTGCTCCTGGTCCTGTTGCAGCGTGGCGAGGTGCGCGTCGAGGCGGTCGAAGGACGAGTCCCAGAACCCTCGGAAGCGCTCGACCCAGAGGGCCGCCTCCCGGAGGGGCGCCGCCTCCAGGTGGCTCCGCTGCCACTTCCCCTCGCGCGAGCGCGAGATCAGCGCGGCGCCCTCGAGCACCTTGAGGTGCCGCGACACCGCCGGCATCGAGATCGGCAGCGGCTCCGTGAGCTCGGTCACGGTGGCGTCGCCGACGCTGAGCTCGGCCAGGATCGCTCGCCGGGTCGGGTCGGCCAGCGCCGAGAACACGATGCTGAGCTGGTCAGTGGCGGCCATCCGCTCACTTAACCATCTCGTGAAGTGTTGTGCAACGAAGCGCCGCTCCCCGTCGATCGGCATCGGGATCCCCATCGATGGGGCCGGGCCCGACAGCTCGCAGTCGTGGGCGTTGGCCGGATCACGAGATGGCCAGGGCGCCGAGCAGCACGCCGCCTTCGCGGCCAGATGGGCCCACTCGAGTCCACCCCTTCATCCGGGTCGCCGTCGACCAGCCCGAGGAATCCCCGGAGATCGTCCGCTTCGAGACGGGGGCCGACATCGCCGGTTACGAGAACGTCTGGCACAGCGACCTCAGCTGGGCGCGAGATCCCACTCGGTTCGGTCCTGCGTGCCGTCGGAGCGCCCGAAACGCCCGACGCGCCATCAGCGATGTTGGTGAGCCGGTGAGATCGGCTCAGAGGGTGGGTTCGAGGCAGAGCTTCGTATTCGGCGGGGTGGTGCTGGGCGGATCGACGAAGCGCAGTGCGCCGTCGTCGAAGGAGACCGGCGCATACATCGGACGCCGCTCACCGTAGGGTTCGGCGTCGACCTTCACGTGGAGGAACGCGAGCAGCTCACCATTCGGACCCTCCACCAGGCTGTTGTGACCGGGTGCGTAGAACTTGCTGTCGTCGTCGGTGGCGAGGATGGGGTTGGAGTCGTCGCGGGTGAACGGCCCGAGCGGGTCGGCGGCAGTGGCCACGCCGACCGAGTAGCAGGCGTTGGACCAGGCGTTGCCGGAGTACATGAGGTGGACGACTCCGTCGTGCTCCACGACAGCGGGCCCCTCACGGACCCAACCCTCCCAGGTGCCCAGGTGGCCTTCGGCGGCGACCACCACAGTTGGAGCGACGGCGGCAGGGGTGATCTCGTCCTCGAGAGGGATCACACGCAACTCGCTGAACGGGGTCATCGCCGAGAAGTAGAGGTACTGGGCGCCGTCGGAGTGTTCGTAGTACCACGCGTCCCATGCACGGTCGTCGAAGTTGCCCACGATCGTCGATTCGGACTCGGGGAGGTCGCCGTCGCCGACGCCGCCATGTCCGTTGCCGATCAAGGGGTGGTCGAGCGCATCGATGAACGGGCCCTCGGGCGAGTCGGCACGCGCCACGCCGATGCGGACGTTCGACGTGTAGTAGAGCCACACGCCACGGTCGTTCACATGGACCTCGGGAGCCCAGTAGCCGCCGGATCCGCCCGGATCCTTCTCGTTCCACGTCCCTGCCGTCGGCTTCCAGACGACTCCGCCATAGGTCCACGTCTCGAGGTCTGTGGATGACCACATCTCGAAACCGTCGGCATCGGTGGTCCCGTACAGGTACCAGGTGTCGTCCACCATCACGAGCGACGGGTCGGCCAACGCCACCTCGTCGGTCCCGTCCGGGCGGCTGAGGTCCAGCAGCTCGTAGGGGTGCAACGTCACGTCCTCGGCAGCCGCCGAGGCGCCTGCCGACGACTCCTCCGCGCTTGAGCAACCGGCCATCAACAGCACCCCCGTTGCAGCAACGACGGCCACCAGGTGAATCATGGAACGGGTCACGGTCTCTCCAACGACGAGTCGAGCCGGTCAAACCTAGGCGGTTCGAGTCCGAGCTGGAACTGGCCGCTCGCAACGTGGAGCAGCGAGTCCAGGGCCCAACCCGTGGTCCGCCTACCAGGCCACGACGAGCTTCCGTTCCAGGCCGCCGCAGCGGCCACCGCACTCACCGCTGCCTACGACGCACTCGTCAGTCCTGGCACCTGGCAACCGATGCACGGTCTCGGCGATTTCCGATCCGATTCCCATCAACACAAGACCCGGGGCACATCAGAGCCTCCGCGTGTCCAGGGCGGTTCAGTGTCGTGAACACTGCAGGCAACGACTCGTGGCTGCCCGGTGGTGCGACCGCCTTCTCCCTCACGTCGACATCGACGCGCCGCCCACACGACACGCTCGACCCGAGCGCTGCACCAGCTACTCCTTGGACGTCCCCGCTTCCAGAATCGACACGATCGAGTACAGGGTGAAGCACACCGCGCCGAGGCCCACCAGGACGTCGAGCGCCGACGAAGAAACCCGGCTGCGCGTCGGTCGCCTCGAAGAGGAAGGCGGCGAAGAACAGGCAGGCCAGCGCGGTGCCGACGGGGATCAGCGGGATCCGGTTGGCGAGCGCGAAGGTCTGTCTCCAGACCAGGGCGAGCAGGAGCACCTTGGACAGGATGCTGCAGCAGATCAGACCCAGACCGATGAGCACGGTCCCTGGAGCCAGGCGAGCTGGGTCGTCGGAGCTGAGCAGGACGACGAGGCCCAACACGATGTTGGCGGTCCCGGTCGCGACCACCCACCACGACCAGCGGTAGCGCTCGGCGTCGCCGAACTCGTTGCGGACCTGTCGCACGATGCTCGCCACGAGCGCCACGAGCGCCGCGCAGATCACCGACAGCCCGAACATCACGTGCCCGGCGACGAGGGCCACGTCGCCACCTCGGCGAACAGCGTCACCGCCACCACGATGCCGACCAGCGCCAGGAGCACCGGGATGGCGACGAGCACCTCACCGACGCGGCGCGAGTACGCGCCGTCGGGCGGCGCCGCTCCCGACCGCTCGTGCCTCGCTCTGCTGGATGAGCACGAACTTGGTCGACGCGGTCGCCACGGTGCTGACGCAGGCGGCGACGAACCCGATGCCGAGCGTCACGTGCCCGGCGACCACGTACTTCAACTCGTCGCCGCGGGCGATGATCGTGACACCCCAGATCATCGTGGCCACCGAGACCGTGTACCCGAGCGCTGGCAGCGCAACAGCCCACCCCGGCCCGTACCGCTGAATGAGCTGACGGATGATCGTGGCGGCGGTCGTGAACAGCGCGATGCAGATCGCGGTCAACGCGACCAGGACGTGACCTGCGACGAAGTGGTTCGCATCGCCACCGCCGGAGCGCACGTAGAGCCCGAACGAGAGGCAGATCGCCCCCATCGCCAACGGAATCACCCGGAACAGGATGCTGATGGCCGGATCCATGCTGCCGACTCCCTCTGGCGGCCCATATCGTCCGCTCACTACACGACGGGTTCGATGTGGTCGTCGAGCCCGAGAACTTCCTCGTGGACCACGATCGGCTGCTCGACGGCGAGGCCGACCGGGCCGAGGTGCCGGTGGGGTCGGCGGACATCGAACGGGTCCTGCCAGCGGGCCGAGGGAACCAGCAGCTGCTGGCCGCCAGGCAGTATCAGTCCGGTTGGTGGTGGAGGTCGTCGAGCAGGTCGTCGAAGCGGTTGTGCAGATCCGGGCAGTAGGTGTCGATCACGAGCCGGTCGTAGCGGATGAGGTCATTGACCAATGTGTCCGGCATGCCGCGATTCACCCGTGACCAAGTGGTGATGTTCACGGGATCGTCCTCGAGCGGGCCACAGACGGCCGGGGCATCCTCGCCGTAGAGCGACTCTGCGACGTCGACGTCGAGGTCGGGTGCCACCCCTGTCGACCGAGCCTCGGCGACGAGCTCGTTGGCCCGAGCCGTCGCCGTCGCCGTCGCATCTTGTTCGGAACACGCAGCGGCACCGACGGCGATCACCGCAGCGACCATGATCCAAGGAACCCGGCGGCGCGTCATGTCGTGCCGCTCCCTATGGAGGCGGCTCCGGGATCCCCCTGGTGGGTGTCGTCGGCGGGAGGGGCGGTGACCCACGACGGCTTCTTCACGGCGTAGAAGATCAGCGGAGGCCCACCGAGGACGACGATCACAGCCAACATGACGAACGGGTACGCGCCGTTGGGGATACCGGACAGGCCGGCGGGTGGCACGAACCCGAGCACCAGCGCCGCGAGCGAGGCGACGAAGCCGACCCCGGCGACGAGGTTCATCGCGGGGACGCGGTAGGCGCGCTTGACGTTGGGTTTCGTGCGACGAAGCACGATCGCCGACGCGAACATCAGGCAGTACATGATCAGGTACAACGCAGCGGCCATGTCGACCAGCGTGAAGAACGCGGTGCTCACGTTGGGGATGACGACGAAGGCCAGTGCCAGCAGCGTGACGACGACTGCCTGGACGACGAGGATGCCTTCCTGGACCCCGGCCTTGTTGCGCTTCTGCATCCACTTCGGCAGCACGCCGGTCTCGCCTGCGAGCAACAACCCCTTGGACGGGCCGGCGATCCAGGTCACGACCGAGGCGAGCGCACCGATCGCGATCATCGCGCCGAGGACGTACGTGGCCCATCCGATGCTGAAGTGATCGAAGAACACGCGGAAGGCGAGCATGATGCCGGTGGTGAGCCCGAGTTGGGACTTTGGAACCATCATCGCGATCGCGAGGGTGGGGATGATGAACACTCCGAGGATCAGTGCGGCCGCGATCAGGATCGCTCTGGGATAGTCCCGTCCCGGTCGGCTCATGTCGTTCACGTGCACGGCGTTCACCTCCATGCCGGCGTAGGCGAGGAAGTTCGACACGATCAGCACGATCGACGAGATGCCGGAGAACGGCGGGATCACGTCGCCCCACTCGAGGGGTGTCTGGCTCTTGGTGTCGCTGGCCAACCAGATGATCCCGAGCACGATCAGCAGGAGCCCAGGGATGATGGTGCCGATGATCCCGCCCCAGGATCCGACTTTCGCGAACAGGTTGCCGCCGCGGAGCGTCACCAGGGTCGACAGGTAGTACAGGACGATGATGATCGCCGCGGTGAAGAGACCGCTGTTCGCGAGGTGGTCCTGGCCGATCGTGAACGCGATCGCTGCCGCGATGAAGGCGAGCTGGACCGGGAACCAGACGACGTTCTGGATCCACTGGAGCCAGATCGACACAAATCCCCATCGGTTGCCCAACGCCTCACGGACCCAGACGTACACGCCGCCCTTCCAGCCCGTCGCCAGCTCGGCGGCGACGAGCGCGGTCGGCACCAGGAACACGATCGCAGGGATCACGTACAACGTGATCGATCCGAGCCCGTAGGTCGCCATGGTCGGCAGGCTGCGCAGGCTTGCCACGGCCACGACCGTGAGCACCGCCAGCTGCCCCAACTTCAGCTGGCTGCGGCGTGCCGGGGCCGCGTTCCCATCCTCGTCCGACATCGGGACTCCGTTCAGTGGTGGAACGTCTGGGTCGGCCGACCGTGGGTGGGCAACGGGCTCGAGAGCCCGTCGAGGTAGTCGACGCTCGACCGGATGCTGTCGAGCAGGGAGTCGGCGAGGTCCATCGACAAGCCGTTGCGGACCACGACTCGTTGGACCGTGAGATCGGCGAGATCGTCGGGCATCGGGTAGGCGGGGACGAGCCACCCCCTCTGGCGCAGCTGGTTCGACAGCTCGTAGAGATCCCAGTTCTCGGTGTGACCGGCACGGAGTCGCCACGCGAACACCGGGATGTCCGAGCCGTCGTTCCACAGCTCGAACGCCGGCATGGCCCCGATCGCGCCGGACAGGTGCAGCGCGACGTCACGACAGGCGCTCTGGACCTCGGTGTACCCGTCCCGACCGAGCCGGAGGAAGTTGTAGTACTGCAACAGCACCTGGGCGCCGGGTCTCGAGAAGTTCAACGCGAAGGTCGGCATCTCGCCGCCCAGGTACGAGACCTTGAAGACGAGGTCCTCCGGTAGGTACTCGGCATCACGCCAGACCACCCACCCGACCCCCGGATACACCAGCCCGTACTTGTGGCCGCTCGTGCTGATCGAGTGCACACGTTCGAGGCGGAAATCCCATTCCAGTTCCGGCTGAACGAACGGGGCGATGAAGCCGCCGGACGCTCCGTCGACGTGGATCGCGATGTCCAGGCCGGTGTCCGCCTGGATCCGGTCGAGTGCTGCAGCGATGTCCTTCACCGGCTCGTACATCCCGGTGTAGGTCACGCCGAGGATCGCGACGACGCCGATGGTGTTCTCGTCGACGAACTGATCGAGGTCGTGCCCATCGAGCGTCGGATGCTCCTCGCTGATCGGCACGAGCCGAGCCTCGACGTCCCAGTAGTTGGCGAACTTCTCCCAGCACACCTGGACCGCCGAGCTCATCACCAGGTTCGGGCGATCGGTGGGCTTGCCCGCCGCGCGCCGCGAGGCCTGCCAGCGTCGCTTCAACGCGAGCCCGCCGAGCATGCACGCCTCCGAGGAACCGATCGTCGAGGTCCCGATCGACCGCATCGGGTCCGGTGCGTGCCAGATCCCCGCGAGGATCTTCCAGCAGCGGTCCTCGATCGCAGCCGTCGCGGGGTACTCGTCCTTGTCGATCATGTTCTTGTCGAACGACTCGGTGTACAACTTCGACGCGGTCGGATCCATCCAGGTGCCGACGAACGTGGCGAGGTTGAGTCTGGCGTTTCCGTCCAGCATCGCCTCGTCGTGCACGAACTGATATGCCGTCTCGGGCAGCATCGAGGACTCACCGAGCTCGAAACGCGGGTGTTCTCTCGATTCGCCGGGGCGGGCGAACAGTGGATTGAGCTGCAGGCTTCCGTCGTTCATGGTCATCCTCGCCACTCCCTTCGAGGGGTTGCGGGCCGCTCGTGGCGTGTCCGGGAGGTCGCGTCACCAGGTCCGGAGCGTTCCTACCCACCCATATGGCGTCCTATGCAAGGAACTCCAAGAGATCGCGAACCCCGACGCCGAGCACTCTCGCGGTGATGACAAACCACCCTCCATCCTCGTTTCCAAGGTCAGGAGCACCCGCGGATCCCAGGCCGAATCAATCCCATGCTCCGACCCACGCCACATTGTCCCAACCGACGCCCGTGAACCCCTGGCGCATGCCCTCGCGCAACATCGCAAACAGGTGCTTGCGTAGCCGCGGGTCAGCGAGCACGTCGCCATCGGTCTCGGCGAACACCCGGCACGAGAGCCTGACCTACCTGCTCACTCCGGCCGGGAACGAACGAGTTCGACGACTCGGCACCACCGACCCACGTGGATCGCCCGAGTCCGCCGAATCGGGACATGACCATCAGCGTCGGTTCGAACGCAGCCGTCGCGGCACCGCGCGAGCAGCTCCGCGGCGGTCGCTGCGAATGGCTGCATAGTGTCGAGTCATGGAGCGTCCCCAGCATCTCTCGACCGCCGGACTGATCGAGTTCGGCCGCTTCGAGGAGCGTCCATCGACTGCAGACCCGACCGAGGGCGTCGGTTGGCCGACTCGATGGTTGCGCCGCACGCGCCTCAAGGAATGGGCCGGGTTCCTGGTGGTCCATCCGGAGTGGTCGACCTCGTTCATCATCCAGGACGCCAAGTACCTGGCCAGCTCGGACTTCTTCGCCTACCACCGGCCGACCGACCGGCTGCACTCCCGGCAGGCCGTCGCGCCGCCCGGCGCGCTGCGGTTGCCGACGAACCTCCCCGACGCGACCTGCCGGTTCAGCCGGAGCGGCTACTCCCTCGAGTTCGCCTTCGACCGTGCCGGCGGCGCCCATCGCATCCTCATCGACATCGCCGCCTCCGACCATTGCGACGCCATCCGGGGCAAGCTCACCCTCGACACCACGGCATCGTCTGCCCCGCTGTCGGTCAGCGCGAAGCTCCCCAGCGGATCGCTGTACACCTGGAAGCAGGTCTTCGCCGTCAGCGGCACCCTGGCGGTGGGCGACGCGACGATCGTGTTCGACCCCGACCGGGACCTGGCCATCATCGACGAGCACCGCTCGCTGCTGCCGTACCGCACCGACTGGACGTGGGGGACCTTCGCGTTCCGCGACGACGGCGGCATCGTCGGCGCCAACTTCGCGACCCGCCCCCAGCTCCCGGATCAGGAGGAGGAGTCGAGCCTGTGGATCGACGGCGACTGCGAACCCCTGACCGACGTCTCGTTCACCGAGGGTGACGATCCCCTCGGCGCCTGGACCATCTCCTCGGACGACGGACGGCTCGAGGTCACCTTCGAGCCGTCGCGCCGCAACACGGTGCGTCACCAGTTCGGAGTGTTCGCCGTCGACTACTTCATGATGTACGGCACCTACCGGGGCGTCGTCCGTGGCGCGCACCGCACCTGCGACGTGAACGGCGTCAGCGGGGTGTGCGAGAAGATGCACGCCCGCCTCTGACCCAGGATCAGAGCATCAGCTCGGGCCCAGCGTCTGCCAGAGGCCCATGAGGTTTCCCTCGCTGTCGGTGAAGTACGACGCGATGCCCATCTCGCCGACCTGCATGGGCTCACGGATCGTGACGCCGCCGTGCTGCGCGATGGCGGCGAGGGCTGCTGTCATGTCATCGACGTCGATCGTGATGATCGGCCGGCCGATGTCGTCCGCACGCTGGAACATGCCGCCGCCGATGAATCCAGGCTCGGCGGGCATACCTGACTCGTCGTCGGTCGGTCCCGTCTGCACGAAGTTGTACTCGAAATCCGGAACGGGCTGGATGCTCCAGCCGAACACGTCCGAGTAGAACGCCCGAGCCCGATCGGCGTCGTCGTAGGGGACTTCGAAGTGCACCACACGTCCAGCCATCACCTGCTCCTCGTCCTGTCGTCGCTGTTGCCGATGCTACGACCGCGTCGTTGCTCGGCGTAGCGGATCAGCCGTCCAGCGCGACCCGCTCCAGCCTCGCGAGGAGCTGCTGAGCGCCGGCTTCGGCCTGGAAGTCGTCGAGGTGCCGGCGACGGTCGGCCTCGGAGGCGTAGTACGCGCGCAGCGACACCCTGGTCCGCGGGGTGTCGCCCCCGAGTTGGTCGATCTCCAGGACGGACCGCGAAGGGGCGAGGCCGTGCTCCGGTGACCCCAGGTGCACGTACGCGATGCGGCGGGCGGGCTCGACTTGCTCGAACTCGTACACGTTCGAGAACTCGGTGCCGTCCGGTCCGCGCATGACCACGTCGAAGCGGCCGCCATCGCTGACGTCGAGCTCGCGAACGGTGCTCGTGAACCCATCGGGGCCCCACCATCGGACGATCGCCGTGGGATCGGTCCACGCCGACCAGAGCTGGCTCGCGCTGGCGGCCATGGTGGTCACGACCTCGAGGTCTGGCTGCGTCGGATCGCCGCACACCGACCAGTCGACGCCGGTCGTGAACTCGAGGATCGCGTCGGCGAGCGGGGCGATGACCGGCTCGCTGAGCGCGTGGCCCATCCCCGGGATCGTCACCAGACGAGCGCCGTTCACGGCGCGTGCGAGGTGTGACGCGTGTGGTGGAGGATTGATCGGATCCGCAGGCGCTTCGATGACCAGGGCAGGCACCGCGACACGGGCCAGTTCGTCACCTCGATCGAGTCCGCCCTGATCGGCGAGCGCATGCGCGACCGGGCTGTCGGCGCGGCCGGAGTGATCGATCACCGCCTGCTCGAGCCGGCGGAACTCCGCCTCGTCGAACGGCAGCGCGTCCCCGTTGAGCAGCCGCCAGTGATCGATCCGCCACTCCATCTCGGCCGCCGGATCGCGCGGCTCGCCCATCGACTCCCACTTCTCCAGCAGCCGCGGGTCCGGACCCGGCAGGTCGTCGACCGGGACATCACCCGTCGACGGTCCGCGCTCCAGAGCCGCCGTGCAGAACACGGTCGCCGAGTCGAGCCGGTCGGGATGGTCGAGCAACAGCAGTTGGACCAACGTCCCGCCCATCGACATGCCGACCACGTGGGCACGTTCGACCCCGAACGCGTCGAGCACGGCGACCGCGTCCTCGGCCAGGTCGCGGATCGCGTACGGCTGCTCCTCGAACGTCCAGGTCGACCGACCGGTGTCGCGGTGGTCGTAGCGGATCACTCGATGCACCGAGCCGAGCCGATCGAGCAGCTCCTGCGGCCACGCCACCCCCGACGCGTTCGCACCCATCACCAGCAGCAACGGCGTGCCGGCCGTCGAGCCGCTCGCCCGGGCCCACAGCTGCACGCCGTCGCCGCGATCCACCATCATCTCGCCGTCGGATTCCACGCCACGGCACGCTACCGACGTCGCCGGATCTACTCGATGGTCGTTATCCCCGGGGACGCTCGGGAGCCCCGCTCATCGGCGAGGGGCCCGACCCCAAGGCCTGGTCCGAGCCGCCTACCCGATGTCGCGACGCACCGTCCGGACGACACCGGCGGCGAGCGGGACCGCCACCCAGAAGACGATCGAGACCGAGATCTGCGGCACGTGACCGGCCCAGTCGTTCTCGAGCACCCAGTTCCAGGTCGTGGACATGTCGATCCAGTCCGACACCAGCGGTCGATGCGGCGCCGAGCACCGCACACACGGCAGGCAGCGCGAAGGAGGCGGCGATGGCGGTCGCCGAGCTCTGCAGCAGCGCCCCGAGCGCGACGCCGGCGAGGACGTTGAGGAGCACGAAGAGCAGGTAGCCGGTGACGATCGCCGACGGTCAGGTCCGCCTCCAGGGCGCGGCCCGAGGCCGCCGCCAGCGCCGAGGCCGGCGGCGGTGACCACACCGCCGACGACCGCAGCGCCGCCGCCCAGCAGCATCGACACCGCCAGCTTGGCGTTCACGACCCGGATGCGTCGCGGTTCCTGGGTGAACGTGGTCATGACGCTGCGGTGGCTCCATTCGCCGGTGAACAGCAGGATCGCCACCACCGGCAGGGGGATCGTCAGCGCGATGCGCGGCGACACGGAGGTAGCTCGCGGCGGTCTGATCGAAGGACGTCGGGGCGAGGACCGGCGCCAGCATCATCGCCGCGGTCGACAGGGCGACGAGCGCGAGCAGCCAGCGGGCGGCGCGGGTGTCGGTGGCCTTGGCCCACTCGACCCGGACGAGCCGTGGGAACGGTGACCGGGGCACCGGACCGAGGCCTGCACGTCTGCGTTCGGAACCCACCCGTAGTGGGCGCATCCGACCGTCCGGCTCCGCCCGGTTCCGGCACAGGTCTGCTCGGGCTGCAGGAGCGGGTGACCTTGGCGAACGGTGTGCTGGTGCACGGACCGGACGCGTCGGGTGACTTCGTCGTCGAGGCCGAACTGCCGTGGTGAAGATCCGGGTGCTGTTGGTCGACGACGACGCGTTGGTGCGCGCCGGTCTCGAAGATGATCCTGTCGTCGTCAGAGGAGATGGAGGTGGTGGGCGAGGTTGCCGAAGGGGTCGACGCCGTCGCCGCCGTGCAGGCGCATCGACCCGATGTCGTCCTGATGGACATCCGGATGCCCGGGATGGACGGCATCGCCGCCACCTCCGCTCTCCGCCGCCTCGCGACGCCGCCGCACGTGATAGTGCTCACCACGTTCCAGGCCGACGAGCACGTCATGGACGTGCTCCGAGCCGGCGCCGACGGGTTCCTGCTGAAGGACACCCCGCGCTCGCACCTCTGTACGACACGGTGCCAACCGTGCTGTGGACGAAGCTGCGTTCGACCGCAGCACTATCCGTCGCGGACATGTGGCCCATGACCGACATTGGTGTCAACGAACTCGTCGTGGAGGCACGTCGTTGGCGGATACAGACCGAGGCGGCGAAGGCCACGGTGCTCGAACTGCTCGAGGAGCTCGCCACCAACACCGCTGTCGCCGACCACGCCAACGTCGCACAACTTGTGACCACGAGCACGCGGCGCCTCCTCGACGGCGCCGCCGGAAGCTGAGGCGCAGCTGGGTTCAAGGCGAACTTCTCTGGGCGAGCACCGACCGCACTTTCCGGCGGGCCTGGAACGGCGACACCGCCATTGACGCCACGCTCATCTGATCCCGGCCGTTCGCCTCTTCTGTACCCACCCCTCGCTGGCGTCGTTGTGGATGTTCCAGCCGGTGATTCCCACGCTGACCACCCCCCCAGAGCAGTGGCCCTACCGAACAGCTCACCCGTGGCCCGACATCATCGACGCCGACGACTGCGAGATGGAGCAGCCCTGTCCACCGATGCGGATGTCGGTGACGACGGCATCGGGGCCGATTGCATCGCTTGCGCCCGGGACCAGCCCCCTCCTCTCCTACAAGTCCCTCACGGTCGAACTGCGGACGACGAGCGGCGGTCGATCACGCAGCGTCGGCGCTGCGTGACCGTCGTCTCAGCGGATTCCGGAGACCTTGGTGGGCGTCGCCGTGTACGTGGAGCTGCCGTTGCCGAGCTGGCCGATGGCGTTGCGGCCCCAGCAGCGAACGGTGCTGTCGTCGAGAGTCGCGGAGGTGTGATCTCCACCGGCGCTCAGATGAGTGACCCCCACGAGGCCGGTGTTCTCTGGTCCCGGCCAGTCGCCACCCAAGGTGCCGTTGCCGAGCTGGCCGGAGCCGTTGTGGCCCCAGCAACGAACTGTCGCGTCGGTACCCAGCGTGGCAGGAGTAGAGCGTGCCCGCTTGACGGCGGCGGCGTCGGTGACCGCGTCGTCACGGGCACGTTCGAGTTGGCCGTGATGCCGTTGCCGTGCTGGTAGTTGCCGCCGTGACCCCAGCAGCGCACCGTCTCGTCGCCGAGCAGCGCGGAGGAGTGGTACTGACCAGTCGAGATGTCGACGGCGTCGGCGAGGCCGACGACCGTGGTGGGCGCGTCGAAGATGCTGTTGGCGGACCCGCTGGTGCCGTTGCCGAGTTCGCCGTTGCCGTTCCATCCCCAACAGCGGGCGGTGCCGTCGGCGAGCACGGCGCAGGTGTGAAACGTCCCGGCGTCGATGCTGACGATGTCGGTCAGGCCGCTCACCAGGACGGCACGTTCGAGGAGTTCAAGCTGCCGTCGCCGAGCTGGCCATAGGCGTTGTACCCCCAACAGCGTGCGGAGCCGTTGGCCAGCAGCGCGCAGGAGTAGCTCCCGCCGGTCGTGACGGCGGTCGCCGTGGTGATACCGACGACCTCTACGGGAACGTTGGACGAGGTGACGCCGTCGTTGCCGAGTGCGCCGTTGGCGCCCTTGCCCCAGCAGTTCACGGTGCCACCGCTGATGAGCGCGGACGAGAGCGATCCGCCAGCGGAGACGGCGACGGCATCGGTGATGCCGGTCACGTCGACCGGCACCGTCGATGCGGTGTTGGTGCCGTTGCCGAGTTCACCTTCGGTGTTGGAGCCCCAGCACTTCACGGTGCCGCCCTCGATGAGCGCACAGGTGTGGGCGGCGCCGCTGGCGACGCCGGATCGTGCCGGGCTCGTACGCTGTGACGACCACCGAGAACGTCCCGGTCCCTGTGTTGGCAGCGGTGTCCGAGGCCGAGCAGGACACGATCGTGGTGCCCACGGCGAACGTCGACCCGGAGGCCGGCGCACAGACGACGTCGACGGCGCCGTCGACGTCATCGGTCGCGGAGGCGGTGTACGTGACGCTCGCACCAGCGGTGCTGATCGTGGGACCCAGATGTCCGCCGGCAGCGACAGCACCGGTGCGACGGCGTCCGCAGGGACCGTCGTGTCTGGGGGCACCGTCGGATCGGTCGGATCCGTCGGGGGAGTCGGCGCGCATGCAAGTGCACCGATCACCAAAAATGCCAACAACAACGGCAACAGCCGACCGACCTTCATATCCACGCCCCATCACTCATCGCCCGCTCAGTAGCCATGGACTATCAGCCGGCTCGCTCGCCCGGCAAAAGACCTGGCTCGTCCGGCGAGCGGACCATCGACAGAACACGTCGTTTCTCAGCTGGGCGCACGGCGGCCGATGCAACTCCTGTAGGTGCAACGCGACGGCGACGAGTGCCTGCAGCACAGCTGTGACCGGCTCCTCGACGCTGTCCGTCGCCTCGTTCCACAGCGAACTCTGAATCGTCCCGGGTTTGGTGGAGGGTCTGATTCCACGGAAAGGTGGAGTCATGCCAGCACCGAGGAAGTACCCGCAGGAGTTGCGGGAGCGTTCTGTGCGGTTGGTGCGCGAAGCGCGATGACGGAGGACCCGTGTTGTCGATGAACGCGGCGGTGCATGCGGATCGGGCCGCGGGTCGGGGTCGAACCCGGACACGCTGCGCGGCTGGGTCAAGCAGGCCGAGATCGACAGCGGGCGGCGGCCCGGGACGACGACGTCGGAGGCGGCCAGGATCAAGGAGCTGGAGGCGGAGATCCGCGAAGCTGAAGCGCGCCAACGAGATTCTTGTTGGCGGCGTCGAGTTTCTTCGCGCGGGAGCTCGACCCGCGACTGCCGTGGTAGTCGGTTCATCGACCGCGCACCGGGACCGGTTCGGGGTCGAGCCGATCTGCAGAGTGCTGAGCGCCAGCACGGCTGCAAGATCGCCCCGAGCACCTACTACGCCGCCAAGACCCGCCCACCGTCGGCGAGGGCGCTGCGGGACGAGGTCGTGCTCGCAGATCCGCCGGGTGCACGAGTCGCCCGATGATCGGCCGGCGTCTCTACGGGGCGCGGAAGGTCTACCACGAACTCGCCGCGAAGATGCCCGGGGCGAGCACCCCGGCTCGGTCACGTGCCGGTTGCAGGTCGAGCGGCTGATGCGCACGCCGGCCTGCGCGGCGTGCGCCGTGGCCGGCCGTCGTCACGCACCCGACCCGGACGCCGGCGTGCAGCGGCCGCCGGACCTGGTCGAGCGCAACTTCACCGCGGACGGCCCGAACCAGCTGTGGGTCGTCGACTTCACCTACGTCGCGACCTGGTCGGGCACGGTGTTCAGCGCGTTCGTGATCGACGTGTTCTCCCGGCGGATCGTCGGCTGGCGCACCGGCCGACCGATGCCGACCGAGCTGCCGCTCGACGCGTTGGAGATGGCGCTGTGGACCCGAGCCCAGGCCGACGAGCTCGTCGACGGACTCGTGCACCACAGCGATGCCGGGCAGCCAATACACCTCGATCCGGTACACCGAACGGCTCGTCGACGCCGGCGCGGTCGCATCGATCGGGACCGTCGGCGACTCGTACGACAACGCGCTCGCCGAGACGACCATCGGGCTCTACAAGACCGAGTGCGTCCGCCACGAAGGACCCTGGCGAGGCCCGGATGATCTTGAGCTCGCCACCTTGAACTGGGTGTGGTGGTTCAACAACACCCGCATCCACAGCGCGCTCGGCCACGCCACCCCGATCGAGTTCGAGACCGAGCACTACCGTCACATCAACACCCGAACCGACCCGGTTCCGGGAGAACCAGCCCTCCACTGAACCCGTGCTGATTCAACCACCAACGCCCACACCGCTCACTACCGAACCGGGCAACCCCCGCGACGATCTACACCGCGCTCCCCGAAAGCGAGCCCGACACCCGGCGCCCCTGACACGCATCACCGCGTCCGCGTCGACCGCATCGACGCCACCGGCAAAGTCACACTCCGACACGCCGGACGACTCCACCACATCGGCATCGGACGAACCCACGCCCGAACCCACATCCTGCTCCTCGTCGCAGGACTCGACATCCGCATCATCAACGCCGCCACCGGAGAACTCCTCCGAGCACTCGAACTCGACCCCACCCGGGACTACCAACCCACCGGACAGCCCCGCTCCAGAAAACGAAGAAACCCCCGAACCTGAGGGTTCGAGGGTTTCCGATGTCGCGAGACATCACATGGTGGCGGGGGTGGGATTTGAACCCACGACCTTCGGGTTATGAGATTTCCGATCGGAATCTCGGCCCGTACCACTGCGTACCGGATCGTGCCCTCTTGCAGGGGTTTCGAGGGTCATCGTACCGCCGCCGTGACAGTCCGTACACCCCCGTACCGCGCCGCACAGCAGAAGGAACAGTAGAAGATCGATCCACTCGCGGAGCGGGGGTGACTTCACCGACAGGTGCTCGCTGGGAGGGCGCGACGTGGTCAGCAGAGTCAGCGGGGATCGCACTCGCGACGCCCGCTGAGGTGACCTTCGGGTTCGTGCCGGCTCGCTGTTTGGCCCTGATTGGGGCTGGTGGAACGCGGCGGGTGGGTCCTGTCGTCAGGGGGTGACGATCGGGAAGTTCGGGTCGAACGAATCCATCACCGGCGCCAGTGTCTGCAGCGCCGACGTGTCGCCGTCGAGGGTGACCTTCCCGCCGGCGGCGAGCTGGTCGGCGACAGCGGGCTGGAGGAGGACGCCGACGAGGGCCGCCTTCGGGCCGGACACCGTGAGCTGCGGCGAGTCGGATGCGCCCTTGCGGGCGTTCATCACGCCGCGGCGCACCCAGATGTTCCAGGTCTCGTCGTGGTCCGTGAACTCGAAGTCGATGCGGACGTCGATGCTCGCGGCCTTGTCGCCGATCACGTGCACCGCGGCGAAGTCGAAGAGGATGTCGATCGGCATCGCCTGGATCGAGTCCTCGCTCGCCGTGACGAACGCCGCAGGGAGCGCTCCCTCGCGCAGCTCCTTGGCGGCAGTCAGGAAGATGCCACGCCACTGCGGCCCTTCGGCCTGGTAGCCCATCTGCTCGTACGCATCCGCTTGGAGCTCGCGGGCGGCGGTGTTGTCCGGCTCGGCGAAGACGAGCTTGTGGAGGATCTCGACGGCCCACCGGTAGTCGGCCTCATCGAAGGCGCGCTGGCCCTCGGCGAGGATGTTCTCGGCGCCGGCGAAGTTCACGAACCGTTGCGCGGCCTCGACCGGCGGGTGGGGGTGCAGGGAGACGGGGTCGCCGTCCCACATGCCGAGCTCCTTGTGGAACACGGCGCGCACGTCGTGGTGCAGAGTGCCGTGGTAGCCGCGGTTGAACCACTCGCGGCCGAGCTCGTCGGGCAGTTCGAGCACTTCGGCCGCTTCGAGCGGCGTGTACCCCTTGTTCGCCATGCGCAGCGACTGGTCGTGGATGAACTTGTAGGTGTCGCGCTGTGACGCGATGAAGTCCGTGATGCGGTCGTTGCCCCACATCGGATGGGTGTGGGGCCCGTAGTGCAGCTCGGCCTCGTCGCCCCACCGCTCGAGCGTCTCGTCCAGGTAGCGGGCGAAGTTGCGAGCGTCACGGGTGCGAGCCCCGCGCAGGGTCTGGATGTTGTGCAACGCGTGGTTGGCGTTCTCCGCACAGGTCAGCGCCTGGAGCTCGGGGATCCAGATGTGCATCTCTTCGGGCGCTTCGGTGTCAGGCGCGTAGAGGAACTCGAAGGTCAGCCCCGCGATCGTGCGACGGGTGCCGGTCTCGGTGATGCCGTCGGTCGGCGAGATGTACGACACCTGCGGGCCGGCGGTGGTGGTGATTCCGATTCCGCAGCTGACGAAGCCCTGCGGGCCGTGGTCCAGGAGGCTCCCGAACGCGTAGCCGGCCCGACGAGCCATCGCGTTGCCCAGGATCACGTTCTCGCCGATGGCGAACTTGTCGAAGCTCTTCGTGGTGCCCGGGGCGATGATCGGCACCTTGCCCGAGGCGACGTCGGCCGGGTCGACGACTCCTTTGACGCCGCCGTAGTGGTCGATGTGGGTGTGGGTGTAGATCACCGCGGCGACGGGCTTGTCGCTGACGTGTTCGCGGATCATGTCCATGCCCTGCTTCGCGGACTCGACGCCCGCCATGCAGTCGACGATCACGAGCCCGTCGGTGCCCTCGATGACGGTCAGGTTGGCGATGTCGCTGTTGCGCACCTGGAACACACCGTCGGCGAGCTTGTAGAGCCCACCCTTCTTGATGACCTGCGACTGTCGCCAGAGGCTCGGTTCGACCGAGTCCGGTGCGGGGTCATCGTCGCCGATCCAGTCGAAGTCGTGGGCATCGAAGACGAGCTTCTACCAGATCCCCGATCACATCCTGGCCTCGTTCGGGCTCGACGTTCGTAGCGAGCCGTTCGCCAACGAGGATCTCGATTGATCACGCTCTACCCCTTCCAACAGGCAGCTGCCGATGAGATGGCAGAAGGCGTACTCGGTTACATCTTTCAACCTGCCATGCGCGGCGCCGGGGCGAAGCGCCGCCCAATCCCCTACGTGCAATTCCTGTCCTCCATTACTGCATCGGGCAAGACGGTCATCCTTGCTGACGCCGTAGCGCAGATCGCAGCCCAGTCACCCGCCAAACCGATTGTTCTCTGGCTGTCGAAGCTGAGCGTCGTCGTCGAACAGACCTTCGCGAACCTCGACGATGGCGGGCAGTATCACGACCTCATCGACGACTTCGAGGTTCGGGCGCTGGTTGACCTGTCGGCAACCGAGCTCGAGACGGTAGACAGCCCTTTCCTGTTCTTCGCGACGGTTGGCAAGTTCAACCGTAAGGACAAGGAGGGGCGCAAGGTCTACGCCTCGCAGGTCGATACCGCGGACGGCTCGATCTGGGACTCGCTGAGCCGCCGGCGGGACCCAAGCGGCATCCGTCGGCCACTCATCGTCGTCTACGACGAGGCGCACAACCTGACTGATCCGCAGACCGAGAGGTTGTTGGAGCTATCCCCCAGCGCGTTCTTGTTGTCGACCGCGACGGCCAGGGTCCCGAGGGCGATGCAGACCGAGGTGGTCGACCAGCTAAAGAGCAACGATCTCACTGACGATGATCTGCTTTCGACCGTCGCTCCAAGCGAGGTCGCGGCAAGTGGGCTAGTCAAGACCAAGGTCGGTCTGATCGGGCGGCAGGCGCCGATGGAAGACGTCGTCTCCGAAATGTACGCGGACATCGTCGCCGTCGAGGCGGACGCTGAGATCCATGGCCTCGCTGGGAAGCCCAAGGCCGTCTACGTCTGTCGTACGAACATCGTCGAGGGCGACGACCGGCGGAAAGACGATCCGAAGCAGCCGTTCCAGATGCGACAGGCTCCGCCGATCCTGATCTGGCGGCACCTCGTCGACGGGCTCGGCGTCGACCCAGCCGAGATCGCGGTCTACTGCGACCTCAAGGTCGACAAGAGCCACCCGCTGCCTGCCGAGTTCGTGCTCTACGGAGGGGGCGATCGGGACTACGACGACTTCGTCAGCGGCCCGTACCGCCACATCATCTTCAACCAGAGCCTGCAAGAAGGCTGGGACGATCCCTTCGTCTACTTCGCCTACATCGACAAGACGCTTGGCTCGACGATCGCGGCCGAGCAGATCGTGGGCCGCCTGCTACGACAGCCAGGCCGCAAGCACTATCCGGCGGACCGTCTTAACACGGCGCAGGTCCATGTCCGAGTCGAGAGCAACAAGGTGTTCACCGAGGTTGTCGACAGGACACAGGCACGGCTCCGCGATGACAACGTGCCGGTGCTGGTCACCACCTCCGCGCCTGGCAAGAAGCACCTGACGGTCCTGGAACCAAAGGAGACCCGGACAGTTCCCGAGATCGCTGAGCACTTCGATGAGGCGATCGACGAACTCGCAGAGATCGAAGTCGATGCCACTGACTTCCGCGGGGATACCACCAACACCAGCGGGGTCGGCCTGAAGGCCCAGGTGGAGCGCGTCGTCGGGAACGTCGACGACCCGTCATTCGAATGGATAGAGGTCGGCTCGACAGCCCGTGTGCTGGCGCGCTGGCTCTTCAGCAGGGCCTTGTCACACAAGCATCCGCGGGCAGCATCAGCGGTGACGTTGAGCGACGGGAAGTGGGACGCTCCAATCGGGATCGGAAGTAGTGCCGCCAAGACGCTCAACGACCTAGCCGACAAGGCTGGGCTGGTCTTCGTCGAGGAGAGCTACGTCGAGGTCGCCGCCGACGATGACGACGACTACATCGTCGGCGACTACGTGGCTCGCGAGACGATCGAACCTTTCAAGAACGCGCTGCACGAGGGGTACGACGGCTTGAATCCGAGCCTGGAGCTGCCGTTCGCCAGGGAACTCGACAAGGTGGGCGTGCCGTGGGCGCGCAACCCATCACAGTCCGGCTACTCAATCCCGATCATCAGGATCGGTGGAAACACGAAGTTCTTCCCCGACTTTATCGTCTGGGACGCCAAGGGCGTGATCGTCATCGACACCAAGGGCTCACACCTTCAGCAGGACATGCGAGACAAGCTGATTCGACTCCAACAGGCAGACGGTCGACCAAAGGTCCACATTCGCTTCGTCATCCAGGGCAAGTTCAACACTGCGGGTGACAACGTTGGCAAGGTCGGCTACACCGTCGTCGGGTTTCGGCCAGATCACACGGTGAGGTACAAGGCTGTCGCCGACCTAGCCACGGCCGCAGCGACTGCCGTCAAGCCCACCCTCTAGCTGCGGTGTACCGACCCCGGGAGCGCGGGGACCATCACCTGGACGAGCTACACCTCGCGGTCCGACGTTGAAGTCGGACGAGGAGCGTCGTGGTCGATCGCTGCCAGCAACTGGACATGGACTTCACGGGCGGCGACCGGCAGCTTGTCGACTGCCCGCTGGCTCAGAAGGGGGATCGCCAGGCGCACGCCGAGGACTCGGTCTCCGAGGCGGGCGACGATGTGGTCGTGGGCGAGGCGATCAATGGCGTGGACGAGATGTGACTTCTTGCCGAGCGGGTCGGTGCTGCTCGCTCGGATGCCGACCTCCAGCGCCAGTTCGATCGGGCACACGGTCGTCGGCCCGCCAGCGGCGTCGAGGTGTCGTGCCATCGCTCGAGCGAGAAGCACCGCGGTCGGTCCGATCAGAGGTGTGTAGACGATCTCGAAGTAGTCGTGCTCGAGCGGGAAGGCGGGCTCCGACGCAGCGGGCAGCGCTCTGAGCCGCAAGCCCTCTGCGGGTTGCGGCTCGTTCTCGGATGGGTGAGCCCCGTTACCGCTGGTCTCCGCCGACATCGGACACCCCTGTGGGATCGGAACCTGTTCTCCGACGATGGGCTGCCCCGCGCTGTGTCCCGCCGTCGACCAGTTGCACCGAGCCGCGTGCATCCGTTCCACCGATGCCACGCCAAGAGCTCGAACCGACCGTCTTCGCCATACCAACAGGGTACGTTCGGCTCTCCGAAATACCTCGGGGTGCAGTCACAGGCCGACTCCCGGCGGGTCGATGCTCGACCGATGCTGAATGGCATCAAGGCGACCGGTCATCCGCTCGGCCGCTGCGAGACCCGCTGCCGAACGGCCCGGAGGAGCGAGCGGCGAAGTCACCGACGAGGATCGAGAGCTCGGCGTCGCGCCAGCCGCCGGTACAGCGACTTGCGGTTCGGGCGGAGGCTCGGTCGTGGCCGCGAGTTGCTCGTCGATCTCGTGCTGTCGTCGGCGCAGACCAGTGAGTTCGTCGGTTCGGTCCCACGGCGCGCCGACGCGGGCCTCGGCTCGATCGGCCTCCGCACGCGCTGTCGCGGCTTCCTGCTTGAGGTCGACGATCGTGGCGGGCAGCCGATGGAGGTGGCGTTCCAGTCGGGTGATGAGGTTGGAGGGGTCACTACGCCGGAGGTCGTTGGCAAGGAACCGGATCTCGACGTGGGCGTCGGGAACGGTGACGCGGACCTCGTCCTCGATGGTGGTGGTCGCTTGGGCGCGAACCGCGAGCCCGCCGAGCGTGCCGACCTGGATGGTGGGTCCGCTGGTCTCGGGTGGCGTCTGGTCGAGTCGATGCTGAAGGAGGCGTTGGAGGTGGTCGCCGGCATCGACGCGCTTGGTGTGCGAGCTGCCGTCGATGGTCATGGCGAACCGGTCGCCCCGTGTGTCGACCAGTCGATCGAGTACGGCTTCGAGGTCGACGGCTCGGTGCTCCGCGTTGTCCGCTCGATGCGTTGCTGCGTCGAGGGTTCGGCGGAGACGGTGTTGGTCATCATGGTGAGCCCGTTCGAGTCGGGCGAGACGGGCCACATCTGCGTCGACCGCAGCCTTCTCGAGCACGAGAGGGTCACCGGTGGCGAGCGCTTTCACCTCGGCAAACGACAGCGCCTGGTCACCGATGTCGTCGACGTCGCGATCGGGAAGGTCGCCCCGGGTCACCTGGGCGATGAACACTGCCTTCCGTTCGAGGGTCTGCCACATGTAGGTGTCGAAGCTGCCTTCGGTGACGTAGCGCAACACCCGGACCTCGGGGTTCTGGTTGCCCTGACGAAGGATGCGCCCGTCGCGCTGCTCGATGTCCGCCGGGCGCCACGGTGCGTCGAGGTGGTGCATGGCGACGGCGCGGGTCTGGACGTTGGTGCCGACGCCCATCGTTTCGGTGGAACCAACCAGCACGGACACGGTGCCGTCTCGGCACGCGGCGAAGAGCTTGGCCTTCGCCACGTCGGTCTTGGCGTCTTGCATGTAGCGGATCGACCTGGCGTCGATGCCGCGACGGACCAGGAGGTCGCGCAGTTCGTCGTAGGCGTTCCACCCGGCAGCGGCCGGGGTCGACACATCGCAGAACACGAGCTGAAGTGCACCCGGCCGCAAAGTGAGCTGACCGTGCTCGTCGGTGTAACGAAGGTCTCGGCTGGCGTGATGCACTGCGGCGATCCGCTGCGCGGCGACGGTGAGTTTCCCTCCATCGCCCGGAGGATCTTCGCCGACGAGGCGGAGGTCGAGCGCGGCGCGCCGGCCATCGCCGGTGATCTTCAACATGTTGTCCTCGCTCGGTGCGACGGAGCGGTTGCGGACGCGTTCGGCTCGCGACGCAAGGTCCGCGACGTAGTCGACCAGCGCCGCGTCGGGCTCGACGACGACTGTCTCTGCCTGACCTCCCGCGAGCGTCGGGACGGGAAGGTCGAGGTCGTCATTGGTGCGGACGTCCGCGACCTGTCGGTAGAGGGTGAGGAGCTCGGGAACGTTCTGGAACCGGGCGAAGCGGGTCTGCATCCGGTACGAGGCCCCGTCGGGTGCGAGTTCGAGCGCGGTGTGGGTGCGCCCGAAGTTCGCCGCCCAGGCGTCGAATGCTCGGAGGTCGACGCTGGCGAGCAGGTCGGGGTGCAGGTAGCTCTGCATCACCCACAGCTCGGCCATCGAGTTCGCCACCGGTGTCGCTGTGGCGAAGGTGACGACGCGCAGTCCGTGCATCCGGCGCAGCGCCCAGAGCTTGGAGTCGAGGTCCTGCGCCCGCTGCGACCCGGTGGTAGCGAGGCCGTCGATCGAGCTGTCGACGCGGCGGTTCTTGTAGGCGTGAGCTTCGTCGACGAACAGGTAGTCGATGCCGGTCTCCTCGAAGCGGACGCCGTCGTCCTTGGTGTGCTCGGCCAGGAGCCGCTTGTAGGTCTCCTCCATCTGGGCGATGCGTCGCTCGAGCTTCTTGACCGACAGGCCCTTGCCGTCCTTGGAGCCGGCGAGCGCTGAGCGCGCCGTCTCGATCTCCTCGCCCAGGTACGAGGTCATCAGGTCACGGCCGAGGGGCAGTCGGGCGAAGCCGGATTGGGTGAAGACGATGCCGTCCCAGTCGCCGGTGGCCGCCCGGGCGACGAACTCCTTGCGCCGATCCTTGGAGAGCCGCTCCCGGTCCGCGACCAGAATCCGGGCCGTCGGGTACAGCTGGAGCCACTCGCGGGAGAACTGCTCGAGCATGTGGTTGGGCACCACCACCGCAGGCTTCGACGTCGATCCGAGTCGGCGTAGCTCCATGGCGGCCATGACCATGGTGGCGGTCTTGCCTGCGCCGACGGCGTGGGCGAGCAGGCAGCGACCGTCGGTGAGGATGCGGGCGACCGCGTCGCGCTGGTGGGCCCGCGGGGTGAACGTGCCGGCGAGGCCGGGGAGTGTGAGGTGGCTGCCGTCGTGGGTGGGCAGGACGGTCGAGGAGAACAGCTCGTTGTAGCGACCGGCCAGCCGCTCGGCGCGCCCGGGGTCCTCCCAGACCCAGGTCGAGAAGCGCGCTGTGAGCGCCTCCTGTTTGTCGCGGGCGGCCAGGGTCTCGGCATCGTTGCGAACTCGACGGCCGTCATCGGTGGCGTCAGTGACGGTGTGGAGGCGCTGGTTCAGCGCCGCGTCGAGCAGGGTGATCGCGTCGGCGCGGGAGGTGCCCCACTCCGAGGTGAGGGCGACGCTGCGACGGCCGCCGTCGCGCAGGCCAGTGGACCAGTGGCCGAGCTGTGGGAGGTGCTCGACGTCGACGGTGGCGTCGAGCACCTCCCGACAGAAGTGCTCGACGTCTCGGCTCGGGATCCAGGGAGCGCCGAGGCGGGCGGTGATCTCCGTCGGCTCGAGCTGACGGGGCAGGACTCGCTCTAGAGCGGCGATGTTGGACCGGACGCGGCCGTCGGGATCGTCGTCTGCGTGGCAGGCATCGAGCTTGGTCCGCACGTTGCCGGACAGGTACTCGCTGGCGGGCACGATGCGACCGGTGTCGGGTTCGTCGTACACCAGCTCGCCAAGTTGTCGGCGTGCGGAGGTGGCATCGGTGCCGAGCAGCTCGGCGGCCCGGTCGAGTGTGACGGTACCTGTCTCGTCGAGGCAGACGGCCACTGCTTCGTCGGGGGTGTCGACGCCGTGGCGTTCGTGGGGCGGGTCGATGACACGGTCGTAGAAGATCGCTGCCGGGCGGGCCTCCTGGGTCTCGTCGTCGAACACCTCGAGCGCAGCGACGAGGGGCCAGTCGGGGTCGTCGCGGAAGCCACCCATGCGGGGCCGTACGCGGCGCATGATCTCCTCGCCGGTCTCGGCGTTACGGCGCCCAGTGCGGGCCTGACTCGATCGGTTGATCGGACCGTTGATGCGGACGTAACTGCGGTAACGCTCGGCGAGGGTGGCTTGCGCTGCGCCGAGTTGGTCGTCGTTGCCGCCGTCGACCTGAACGGCGAGCACGTTGCGGGCGGCGTCGCGCAGGCCGACGAGTCGAGCGAGTTCGCTGCGGTCCTTGGCGACGCGCGGCTGGTACGCGACCGGGGTACCGCCCCGAAGTTGAGCGACTTCGCCGCGCTGGTTGACGACGAAGCTGCCGTCCTGGGCGTGGGTAAGGTCGAAGTCGCCTCGAGCGGGGCATGGTTCCGGCCGTGCCTGTTCGCTGCGAGCCGCGGGTACGTAGGCGAGGCCGCGCTCGCTGGGCCTCGGCGACGAGAGCGTCGAGCGCCGTCGGGAGCTGCTCGTCGAGGTCGCCGTTGGCGGCGACGGTCAGCTCGTGGTCGCGGTACATGCCGCGGGCCGCGGTCAGTTCGCCGAGAACCCGATCAGAGTGGGCGAGGTAGTACTCGTTGACCTCCAGCGGCTCGGCGCCGTCAGGCGTCGGGATGGGTGCTGCTCCGACGCGTTCCCACGCCGGCCCAGTGGGTTCGGCGCCGGGTGGGCGACGGCGCAGGAGCACCATGTCGACCACGACGTCGGTACCCGACGATCGAGCGAAGGCACGTTCGGGGAGGCGGACCGCGCCCACGAGATCGGCAAGTGCGGCGATCTCGCGGCGGGCCGCCGGGTTGCGGGCATCGAGGGTGTAGCGGGAAGTGAGCGCGACGACGAGCCCACCTGGACGAGTCAGGTGCAGCGACTTGATGAGGAAGTAGTTGTGCAGTGCGTGGCGGCCGCGGTTGTGGCGAGGGTCGTGCGGGGTGACCTTGGCGAACGGGACGTTGCCGATCACCACGTCGAACGCGCCGTCCTCGACTCGCAGCTCCTCGAAAGCAGTCGCGTGGATGGTGGCGCGAGCGCCGTAGAGGTGCTTGGCGATCTCGGCGGTGCTCCGGTCGAGTTCGACGCCGGTCAGCCGCGCTCCAGGTGGAGCAAGGCCAATGAAGTTGCCGGACCCGCAGCCCGGCTCGAGCACGCGCACGTCGCCGCCAACACCGAGCCCTTCGGTGGCCCGCCACATCGACGCGACCACCGGGGCCGACGTGTAGTGCGCGTTCAGCGTCGTGCGCCGCGCCTGGGCCCAACCGTCCTCGGTTCGCAGGAGCCGGCGCAGTTCGGCCCGGTCGTCGGCGTACCGGTCGTCGGCGTCGTCAAAGACCTGCGGGATCGCGCCCCATCCGGACCAGCGCGCCAGAGCCGACTGCTCGTCAGCGTCGGCCCACCGGTCGCCCTCGTCGCGGCAGCGGTCCAGGACCGCGAGCGCGGTGAGGTTCGCGCGCAGCTTGGCGGCGGTGCCCGGAGGGGCAAGTGCCTCCTGTCCGGACGGGCGAAACGGCGCAGGCCGCGCCGGCTCCTCTGACTCGTCTACAGCGGCGCGTTGATCGCCTGGTTGATCTCGGCGAGTGTCCGGTAGCGGCGGTCCAGGTCCGGATCGTCGCTCCAGTCCTCGTCCGTTGCTGGCGTCGGGACCGCCTGGAAGAGGTGGTGATCCGCCAGGACCAGTTCCTCGGCTGTCGCCAAGGCCTGGTAGCTCCGGATCCGGTAGGCCTCCGGGTCCTCGCCGTGATGGGGCGGACCGAGGATCTGATCGCGCAGCCGGGTCACCCCCGCTGCGATCGCCTCGCCTGCCTCGTCGAAGAACACGTCGGGGTCGGGGATCTGCGAATAGGCGTCCGGCTGGTGCTGCCGGTTGTGGTCCAGGGCCATCTGCCCGTAGCGATTCATGAGTCGCCTCCTGTGCCGATGCGTTGGCATCGTCGGGAGGGAGCGCTACATCGAACAACGACAGCTGCCCAGAGGGTTCACCGCGAGCGCTCCGATCGCGTGCCATCACGGTACCCCCGCTGTCGCCCGCCTTCCGGGCACACCGACACGGCGCATCACAGCCCCTGCCCTCCGTGCGAGGCGACCTTGGGCATCGTGTGAATCGCGGTGACCTTGCCGGGGGGTTGCTCCGCGGCGCTCGCTCGATCGCGCAGCCACATCTCCTGTGGGCCGTCGACGGCCAGACGACGGAAACCTTCGCCCGCCAGTGCCGCTCGGGTCGTGTCGCCCGGCTCGTTGTGGACCATCAGGAGCTGGTGTTGGCGCGGGTCGAACACCACCTCGACCTGGCGACCGGCCCAGACACCCGCGGGCTCCGACACCCACCCGGCCGGAGCGAGCCGGGCCCGGTCGGTCGCACGGAGGAACGGCCTCACGCCGCGCTCCGTTCACCAACGCTGATCGCTGACCGCTGCGACAGGTGCGGGCTTCGATAGAAGGGTCGAGTTCGAACGTGGGCCGGTGGCAGGGTGCCGTGCACGAGCAGTGCGTCGCCTGGGCGCATCTGGCGCAGAACGTGGGCGGGAGCGAGCGGAACACGGATCGTCGAGAACTGGTCCGACCCGCCGTTAAGACGCTCGGCTGCCGAGTGCGATCGGGTGTCGACCTCGGCCTCTCCGAGGACGCGGTCGATGTATTGGATCGAGGTCGGGTCCGACAGGCCGGCGTAGAACACCTTCGTCAGGTGATTCGTCAGGATCGTGTCGGCCGCCTTGCCGTAGGCGACCTCGAGCTGCGCGAGGGATTGCCAGATCGTGACCAGCAGCACTCCGATACCGGCGAGCGTCGAGGCGTACTCGGGCAGCTGGCGCAGCGGTGTGTTCCCGGCCTCGTCGATGACCACCAGGAGCGGCGGGTCGAGCGGCTGACCGGTTGCCGCGACGTGGCGGTACGCCTGGTTGATGAGGTCGTTGAGCAGTCCGCCGAACGCCGGGGCGAGACGCTTCTGGTCCTCGATCGGTGAGCACAGATAGATGGTGTTCGACCCCGACAGCAGCCACGGGAGATCGACGCCGACGAACTTGGTCGGGCGACCGTCCTTGCCTTTGCCCGAGCGCGACGACGCAGCGACACCGGGGTCGGTCCACGGCCAGATGACCGTTTGCGCGGTGGCGTAGATGGACGAGCGGGTGCGCTCCTCCATTTCCCACACCGACACCACCGCCTTGGCCACCTCGACCGCACCGCGTGCGACCACGGCGTTGTTCGACACGCTCAACGCATCGAGCGCCTCGCGAACCTCGCCTGAGCCCAGTTCGCCGGGACGGTCCTGGGTCAGCACCCACTCGCACACGGCATCCATGTCGCGGTGGGCGTGGTGGGCGATGAACAGCAGTCCGGACAGCAGGATCTCGGCCTGCGCCAGCCAGAAGTCCATGCCGCCCTCGACCCCGCCCCTCGGCGCGGCATCGCACAGGGACCGAGCTGCGCGTTGGGCGCCGACGACGGTCCCCGCCTGCTGGAGCGGGGACCACAGCGCCGACGGCCCCTTCGGACTGGTGGAGGACGTCGGGTCGTAGATCCGCACCTCACCCTGCGCCGTGCGCCACCCGCAAGTCGTGGCCAGGAGGTCGGCTTTGACCGAGGACAACACCGCCGGCCCTTCCCACTCGAGGATCCCGGCGACCGCGGCGGTGGTCTTGCCCGACCGCGACGGTCCAACCAGCGCGACGGCGCCCCGATCTCCTCGACGGGTGCGACGGCGAGCGCGGCGGGCGGGGTTGGCCGAGATGGGAGGCGGGCACTCGGTTGCGACCAGGCGTCGGCCGAACTGAGCGAGCACGAACCGGCCGGTGGCGGGCGCCGACACCAGGAGCGGCTCCAGATCGCGCCGCTTCGCGAAGCGACTGCGACCGTCAACCCCGAGCGGACGACGCCTGGCCGTCCCCACCTTCGACCGGGTCAGCCACCTGACGACCAAGGCGATCGCGGCAGCGACCACGGCAGCCGTCACCGCAGTGCAGAACCAGTAGAGCGGTGCCCCGGGCAGCACCTCGCTGAAGGGCGTGCGCCACGCTTCGGCCGGAACCCTCAGGTGCGCCGGCAGTCGCGGCGCCGCATCCGCCGCCGCAGAGAGCGGGATCCCACGAGCGCCACCCGAGACGAGAAGCGCGACCCACGCGCCCGCCCACACCGCGCCGACCAGTGACAAGCCGACCCCGGCGACGACGATGACGAGCAGCTCGAAGCCACCCAGACCTTCGCGTTCCATACCCCCGTAGGCCCCTGAGGCGGCAGAGACTTCGCGGGCCAGTCCGGCTTCGTTTCATCAACCTCACCGCGCTTCGGCGGCCTGCTTGGCCGAAGCGCGGCGAGAACACCCCGAGTCTGAGCTTCGGAAGCCCTCTACTCTCGGCTCATGTCTGAGCTCGTGCCCTCGTCCGGAACAAGCCCCGTCCGCGTCGGCGATCAGCTCCCCGAGTTCGAGCAGGCGATGCTGGCAGAACTCTCCTCGATCGGCCTACCGACCGTCGGAGTCCTCGTGAGTGTCGACGAGCGGCGCACGGTCTTCGCCAACTTCGAGAATGCCATCTCGAATCTCGAGGTGAGCGACCGTGGACGAGCCCTCTACCTGTCCAAGTTTCTCGCAGCCATCGGTGCAGGACTGTTCGACGCCGCCCTGAACTACCTCTGGGACGAGACGGTCGCAGAGCTCCGACGACGCGTGGCGGCCTACGACCTCGCCTACTTCTATGACGTAGCCGTCACATCGCCCGAGCGACGGAAGCACCTGAGGACACACGACGACCTCACCAGGATCGAAGATCAGGAGCTCATTCGCGCCGCTCGAGAGATGGCGCTGATATCGAACGTTGGCTTCCAGCAGCTGGACCTCATCCGGTACATGCGCAACCACGCCAGCGCGGCGCACCCCAATCAGAACGACGTCCTCGCGTATCAGCTCCTCGGATTCCTCCAGACCTGCATTCACGAGGTCATCACGCTGCCCGAGTCGAATGAGGTTGCGGAGACCAAGCGGCTACTTCAGAACGTCCGAGACGGAAACATCGACGCGACCATGGCCGCGGCAACTGCCGAGTTCTTTCGAGGGCTCGGACAGATTCAAGCTGACAACATCGCTGCCGGACTCTTCGGGATCTACGTCGAGAACCAATCCACCGAACCAGCGCGGGATGGTGTCCGCCTACTGCTACCGGAACTGTGGGCGCTGGTCAGCGAGGACCAGCGCCAGCAGTTCGGGATGCGCTACGGCCGATACGTCGCCAACGGCGACAACTCTCAGGCCGCTCTCGCTCGCCAGCTCCTCGATGTCCTCGGCGCATCCGCCTACCTCCCCGAGCCCGTTCGCGTGGCCGAACTCGCTGCGGCGATCGAAGACCTCGTCATGGCACACCGAGGCTTCAACAACTTCCACACTGAACCGGCGTCGGCGAGGCGCCTGAACACACTCGCGGGCGAGCACGTGCCACCCGCCGTCCTGACTCCCTACGTGGCCTCGCTGATCGAGGTCTTCCTCACCAATGGAAGCGGCATCGCACGGAACGCCGATCCCTCCTATCGAGAGATGATCTCCCGGTTCACCCCGGAAGCAGCCGAGGTCGCGATGCGGGAGCTCTTCAGCGAGGTGACCCAGAGCAAGCTGCGATGGGATATCCCGCGACGGAAGTACGCAGAACTGCTGGACCTTCTCGACCCCAAGATCACCAGACCCGTCGCCCGCGATCTGATCGACGCCATCCGATCCTTCAACGGAAGCCCGAGTGACCTCGCGAAGGACTCGGAACTGAAGCGGCTCCGCGGCCGCCTCGGATGATGCCTCCCCGCCTCCGCGGTTGACGAAGGCGACTCGCCCGCACGCGAACCGATGCCCCGTCACTGGGCGGGCGTACACTCCGAAGCATGGACGCGACCTGGAGTCGTCCGGACAGTGACAGCGCGTGGGACGCCGCGGTCAATCTCGCAAACCATGTCGCCGGCGGCGATGGGCTTCCGAGCATCCCGAGTCCGGTGCTGCTCGATGCCGGCGAACTGCTCCACGCCGATCTCAACGCCGAGGGCTGGCGGTTCCACGGTGCTGACGTCACCTACGACGCTCCACACGCGGTGGCCATCGGTGGCCCGCTCATGTTCGGGCTCGTGGCCGCCGGTAGCGCCGCTGCCCGCCGGCGTGCTCGCCGGGAAGCTGAAGGGCTCGCCGCCCCGCAGTGGCGACCGCTCGGGGCCTTGCGCATCCTCGCCACCGACCGACGGCTGCTCGTGTGGCACGAGGGCGCGTGGGCATCGGTCTGGTATCACGCGATCCGCGAGTTCCGTCCCGACCTTGAGGCGGCGCGGCTCGACCTGACCTTCGACAACGATCCGCCCTACTGCCTGGCCGGGTGGTGGGTGCCGCTCCTCACGGTGATCATCACCACGGTCCTTGCTCGCGACCGCGGCATCACCGCGGTCGACGAGGCACTGCGAGCTCCGGTCAACGGCTGATCGCTGCACCGAGCGAAGCCGCTCGATTCGCCATCGCCGAGTCGACGGAGAGCTGCATCCGCGTCGGCCAGTCGTCGGATTGGCGCATTGCGTCATTGAGGTCGCCGGTTCCGAGGTCGAGGACGACGGGTGGGCGCTGGCGGGCAACGAGCAGCGTGGCGAGTCGGTCGGCACCGGACCGACCTGCGTCGTCCGCGTCGAACGCGATGACGAGCGGATGCGGGAGCTTCGCCAGAGCGACAGCGACTGCTTCGTCGCCGTAGGCGGCGCTGAGCACAGCGACGGCGCGGTAGCTCGCCGCTGCTGCCGACAGCGCGTCGATCGCGCCTTCGGTGACGACCACCTCCGGGTGTCGCGCCCCGAGCGGCCGGGCACGCGAGAGGCGAGGGTTGGTCGCGAGACCGGAAGCCGGGTTCAGGTAGCGGGGCCGGTCGGGCTTCGGGTGGGTGATGCGGAGTTGGGCGTACACGGCGTGGCCCTTGTCGATCACCGGAAGGACCACGCCCGTCGCCCGCGGCATCCCGTCGGGGCGAGCCTGCCTCCGGGGTCCCAGATCGGCACCGACGCGGTTCTCCAGCAGGACGTCGAGCGGAAGGCCGCGTTCGACCATCAGCCAGCGCCGCATCGCTCGACCCTCAGGTCGCCAGAGGCGCTGGGCGCACTCGTCGACGTAGCGGTCGAGACCTTCCGGATCGCTGCACCCTGCGGGTGGGAGTGATCGGGCAGCAGGTGGGCGAGGTGACGGCCGCCAGTCCTCCCCTTGCTCGCGGTGGCCGGCACGGTCGGCGAGGAAGGCCATGGCATCGCGGGCAGTACCGCCGCGACAGGCGAGAACGAGGTCGATCGCGGTACCGCCGTCACCGCAGCCGTGACATCGCCAACGCTGGTCACCTCGACGGCTGGTGAAGACGCTGACGGGTGGTGTGCGTCCAGTTTGCGCGTGCTGCCGGTTGGGGCAGGGCCACATCCGGGCGCGCCCGTTCGCGCCGGCCGGGCCGAGCAGGTCGTCGGCGAGCTCTCGGAGGTCGACGGCAGCGAGGAGTGCGTCGCGGTCGTACATGGCTCATGCCGCCTCGGCTCCGCTGCCGGTCGAGCCGTGCATGCGTGCGTCGGTATCGGTGATCTCCAACTCGCTCGGTCCGAGGACGTGTTGAACCACCGCGGTTCGTCCGCCGAGCTTCCACAGCGCTCGGCCACGCGTGAGCTGACCAACGATGCTGGCCTCGGGCGCGGTGAGGCCGAAGTGAGCGACGGCGGCGTCGAGTTGGTCCGGTGCTTGGCGGAGGATGACCTTGGTGGCCGAGTCGGCGAGCAGCCCGGCAGCGATCTTGCTGGTGGCGGTGCCGTCGTCGGCCTGGGCGACGAGGTCGGATGCCCGGTGGGTGATGCAGAGGTTGGCGACGCCGTAGGTGCGACCGAGCTTGAAGCAGGTCTGGAGATACCCAGCCGTGTGGCGGTTGCCGAGGAGCGCCCAGGCCTCGTCGATGATCTGGACTCGTTGGGGGCCAGGGCAAGCCATGAGCTGTTGGAACCATCCGGCGGCGGCCACCATGACGAGCGGAAGCGCGTCGGAGTCGAGCGGCACGGCCGAGAGGTCGAGGACGACCCCCGGCCCATCCCAGCGAAGCGGGACGGTCGATCGTCCATCGAACATGCCGCGCAGGGACCGGGACAGGAGCTTGTCCAGGGCGTAGGCGATGGTGCTGGTCTCGGCCGCAAGGTCGCGGTCGCTGCCGCGTAGCCGCTCGGTCATCGTCTCCGTCGGGCTGGCGACGAGCCGGGCGACGTCGGTGAGCGTGGGCTCGGCGAGCGGCGCCGCGGTGAGCTGCTCAACGGCGGCGAACACGACGGCGTCTTCGAGCTGCGTGAGCGTGCGTTCGAGCACAGTGCCGACGAGCGCGGTGCACATCTCGGCGCGGCGGAGGACCTGTTTGTCCTCGGGCTCGTGGTCAGCTGCCGGTCCGGGTGCGAGCGGGTTGATCGTGGCCGAGCCCCCGGGGCTGAGCTTCACGGTGGTGAGCCCAAGATGCTCGGCGAGGATCGAGTACTCCCCCTTCGGGTCAGCGATGGCCGTCCAGCGGCCCCGGGCACCGGTGCCGTAGACGGCGGCCTGGCGCCACAAGAGGCACTTCACGAGGGCGGACTTGCCGTTGCCGGGTTCGCCGAGGATCCATCCGTTCGGGTTGGTGACCAACCCGGCGGCGTAGGCATCGAAAGGGTCCCAGCAGAACTCGCCACCTCCGGCGAGAAGGTCGAGGCCGATGTAGGTCCCTCGGTGCCCGAAGGAGCCTTGGACCGAGAACGGGTAGATGCTCGAGGTATGGGCGGTGGTGCCCTGGTGGTAGCGGAGCCGCAGCGACGTGCGGTTCATGACGCCAGGAGGGTCGATGGGGCGAGGCCGAGCGGGAGTGCAGCCGCCCAGCCGAGGTCTTGGCGTGCATCGAGGACGCGCAGGTCCATGCCGTTCTCGCGGGCGAGCTGCTCGATGATCTCGGAGTGCTCCTCGAGGTCGTCGAGCGTGCGAGCCGAGACGGTGACGAGGCCGGCGTAGCCCATCTCCGGATAGCCGGCGACGAGCTCCTCCTCCCTGTCAAGCAGCGCCTGGGTTGCACGCCGGTGGCGGGCGTCGATACGTCGACCCTTCTCCTCCTTCGTGACTGCGTCGGACTCGAGCTTCACGAGGTCGCGTTCGATGCGTCGTCGGCTCTGGTGCGTCGAGACGGGTTGGAAGTAGACGGTCATCGATCGGGTGATGCCACCTCCGGAGAGGAACGGCTCGAGCCAGGCCGGCGGGACTGCGAGCCGAGGCCAGGTGCCGACCCACCACGTCCGGTGGAATGCTCCGTCGGCTCGGAGGTGACGCCAGTCGGTTTCGAGGGCCAGTGGTCCGGCAGTCGAGGTTCGGACAAGAGCGAGACGCTCGACCAATCGACCCCTGCGGGGTCGAGGCCGCGCTCCGACCGGGTCGATACGAGATCGGATGAGGCGTTGCAGCCCGGACGGATCGAGTGGGTCGGAAGCAGTCAGGTCCGCCGACCGCAACCCGCGAAGGAGTGCGTCAACGGCGGTCACGAGCGCACGGTGAAGCTGCTCATTGGCGCCGCCCTTCCCGGCTCGATGCCGAGACAGCCGCTCGCGGGCCACGGTGATGGTGACGACGGCTTCGTGGTTGATCGCTGAGGTGGTGCCGACGTCGAGCAACTCGCGGTACGAGGCGCTCGCCGACTCGTTGGGAGCACCACGTTCGTCAGAGCTGAGCCAGGCGACGTGGTCGCCCATTCCAGACGGCTGGGCGAGGTCCGACCACGACAGGTGGGAGACAACCCCCCGCTCAACGGCGTACTGGCCGAGCAGATCACCCCAGCCGGCGAGAAGCCGTTCCTGTTCGCCTCGAGGCTCAACCACGAACTGCGGACCGGACACGGGGACGACGGCGGTCAGAGTGCGGCGATGTCGGTCTCGTACCGCTCCGAGCGAGACGCCGGCCCGCCAGTCGATGCCCACGATGTCGAGCCCATCGAGGCACGGCGGCATCGGCGCCGCGCTTTCGACCGTGGACCACAGCGGGAGCGGCGCAGCCCACCGGCGACCGCGGCGCAACCGGGACCACACCCACCCTGCCAGCAGGGGGACCCACTCCCAAGTGGCATGGCCGCCGATGCGAGTGAAGCTCACGGCCGCTGCCACGAGGACCGGAGCCGCGGCGATCGGCAGGAGCGCTCCGGCCGTGAGCGTCATGACGCCAAGGCCGATCCCTCCGCCCAGCACTACGCACTGGACGGCACCGAGGCCGAGGAAGATGCCGGACGAGTCGAGTGGTTCGAGCCGGTAGGTGCGCTCGAGGCGTTCACTTGCCATCGGGACCTCGCGGTGGCTTCGCAGGCTTCGCCCCGTCGGAGCCCAGCGGGCGAGGCGAGCCCCGATCTGGTCGCGCCGGTGGCGCGTCGCGCGCCGTCGATGACGGCTCCGAGGCCGAGCCGCCCGAACCCGGATGACGGGTGGCCGAGGGAGCAGAGGTCGGCGCGTCGCTGGTTGCCTGTGCGGTGTCAGTTGCCGCTCTTGCACCGGTGGACGCGGCCTTCTTGGCGGTCTCTGCTGCGACGACGGCGATGGCGAGTGGTCCGGCCACGGCCGCCGCTCCTCCGGCCCCAGCTGCGCCGCTTGCACCCGCGCCGCCACCGGCCGCGGGCGAGGCCCCGGCCCCGGCACCGGAGGCCGCTCTGCCGTTGGCGATCTGGCTGTAGCGGCGGCCAGTCACCATCTGCGCGGTGTTGGCCATCATCATCCCCTGGTGCCCGGCACGCACCGGACCGCCCTTCACACCCTGCGCGACGACGGCGGCCTCGGTCATCGGCAGCAACCGAGCGATGAGCAACGGCGAGAAGGCCGACACCCCGAACGCGGCGGCAGCCGTCAGGAGTATCCCGACCGCTTGGGTGACCGACCCACCGGGATCCTCAGCGAAGACCTCCGGTTCGGGCAGCGCCGTCACCTCTCCACCCGAGCCCGACCCCACCGCTGCGGCGGCAGCGACGGAGAGGGCAATCGCGATGACCAGCTTGGAGAAGATGAGCGCCACGAGCAGCTCGAGGAGCTTGCGGCTCGCACCCTTCGTGGCGGGCCACAGACGAGTGGCGAACACGAGCGGCGCCAAGGCGACGACGATGTAGATGAGCGCTGAGCGCACGACGAGCTCGGCGACGAGTACAAGACCGGCGAGCACGGTCACCAAGCCGAGGATGAAGACCACGAGTGCGGTGGCGTGCTGCCCCTGCAGCGTGCTCAGGCTTGCGACGACCGATCCAAATTCGGCGATGTCGTCCTGGAAATTGTCGAGCACCTGTCCGGATAGCGCGTCGGTGAGCCGGATCAGGATCTGTGTCACCGTGACGAGGCCGATCATCGCGATGATCGAGACGGGTAGCTCGAGCGCGATGCGGCGAAGCATCCCGCCGACGTCGCCATTGATCGTTCCCTGGATGATCCCGGCGAGCACGAACAGCAGCAGAAGGCTGGCGCCGATGCTGGCCGTCGTGGCGTAGGGGCCGTTTCCGGTGAGGAACCAGTCGGCCTGAACGTTGGGATCGGTCGAGTCCAGGAAGAAGTTGAAGACGCCACCGACGACCCACACGACGGCGTCGACGACCCATGCCGTGAGCCCACCGATCATGGCTTCGAAGCCGGCCGTGGCGGCCCCGTTGACGAAGCCGGTGACCTTGTCGATGGCCCAACCGACGGGGTTGGGGAATCCGATGCCGAGGATCATGGGAGGCGCTCCCCGTCGATGCGGGTGAACCCGTCGAGTGCCTGGTCGAACGGCTCGGCATCCCACGGCTGGTCCTGGGGGCCGCTGATCGGTGTCGGTCCAGGGGTGTCCCGAACTCCGTCGACTCTCCAGTCGTCGTCGACCCAGGCAAGGTCGAGGGTGACGGTGACGAACTCCGACTGCGGCGCGGCGACACCTGCTGCGGACAGGATCGTGACGGTCCACACCGAGACGCGGGCTTCGGTGTCTCGGAGGTGATCTACCCGCCACGCGAGCGGACGAACGAGCCACCAGATCGGCCCTTGCGATTTGGTGAGCTGATCCCGAACCATCGAGACGTCGGCGACGACGTCGTCGACCAGGCGTGGAGCGGCGACCGGGGTGGCGATCTCGGCGATGGCCGCTTCGATCTCGGCATCGGTGAAGTAGAGCCATCGCTGCGATGCCGTCGCATAGGCGAGCGCGGCGGCGACAGCGCCCGTTTCGTCAGCGCCGAACCCAACCGGCACCCCCGCCGATTCACCGACTGGACCTACCTCGTCGGCCGGAGCGCTCGGACGGCGATCGTCGGGCGCAGCGCGAGTGTCAGTTCGCTCCGGGCCGCTGGCGGGTTGCTGGGTCAGGCGAACCACGATCACCCCAGCGACGAGAGCGACCACCGCAACTGCGGCGAGGATCGCCGTGCGCCGGGACGGAGAGCTCGGCTGGCCGGCCATCATCTCGCCGCCTCGAACAGCATGTTCACAGCGGTGGGAGCGACCCCGGCGAGGATCGCCCCGACCACGCCGCCGAGCGCGAGCGTCTTGCCGCGACTCGCGCCGCCATAGCTGCCGCCCTCCCGCGCCAGGCCGTACATGGAGGCGCCGACCAGCAGAGCGGCGAGGCTGCCCCACAGCGCGAGCATCTGCGCCCAGTTGAGGAGCTGTTGGATCAGCTCGGCACCAGGCATGCCATCGGTGCTCGGGTCGACCTCGACCTGGGCGAGGACACCAGGGATCGCGATCATCGGACGGACCTCCTCGGAAGCGGTGAGACGTAGGCGTCACTCCCGTAGGCCCCTCGGCCAACCAGAACTCTCCACACGGCCGCGAAGAATCCGCTCGATTCGTGGCCTACCTGGTCATGAAGCGACCAAAGATCGGCACCTCGCTCGCGCTGGCATGCCTGCTCACCGTCGGCGGGTTCACCGCGATGCCGTTGCTCGCGATCGGCATCGGGGGTGCGTCACCGCCCGGCTGCACCTCAGCCGGGGAGATCGCCGACGACGGGACACCGAGCATCCTCGGGCCATCCGCGCTCACCGCTCCCGACCTGCGCGCCTGGTGGGCCAGCACCGGCAGAGGCCAACCCTCACGGCTGGGCATTGCGATCGACGACCTTCTCGCGCTCTACCTCTCTGAAGGCGACGCCGAAGGAGTCCGCGGCGACCTCGCGCTCGCTCAGGCCGTGCTCGAGACCGGGCACTTCACCAACAGCGACACCGCCATCAGCAACTTCGCCGGCATCGCCCACTACGACGGCACCGCGTCGGGCTCCGCGTTCCGTGACCCGATCATCGGTGTGCGAGCACAGATCCAGCTGCTCAAGAAGTACGCGCTCGGCAACGACGCCCCGCTCGCCAACCCCGATGTCTCCCCGAACGCCGGCGCTACGGCGACCACGTGGGGCGGACTCGCCGGCACCTGGGCCTCGGCCACGAACTACTGGACCTCGCTCAGCTCCGTCTACGAGGCGATGCGCGCCCACGCCGGGGCGAGTCCCAACCAGCTCGAAGCCGTCGCCGCGACCAGTGCGATGTCGTGCCCGACAAGCGAGCTGGCCCTCGCCGGCGACTACGGCCTGCCACTCGAGCGGCGCTGGTACGACGAGCACCCCGAGTGGTTCACGAAGCCTCACCACGACTACCCGGCCGCTGACATCCCGGTCCCCGTCGACACGCCGCTCTACGCCGTCACCAACGGCGTCGTCGTCGGTACCCCGACCAGCGGCAAGTGCGGGATCGGCATCGTGTTCAACGGCGACGACGGCGCGCAGTACACGTACTGCCACGGTCGACCCGGAACCCAGGCCGTCGCGATCGGCGACCGTGTCACGGTCGGGCAGCACCTGCTCGACAGCGCATCGACCGGCAACAGCACCGGCCCCCACCTGCACTTCGGTATCCGTGCAGATGTGGCGCAACGCTGCCCTCAGCCGTTCCTCGTCGCGATCGTCGACGGCCAACCACTCGCCCCTGGCAGTCTGCCGGCCACCGGCTGCAGCTACTGACGTAGGTTCGATCGATGGCCGCATTTCACGCCGTGTACTACCGAGAACCTGGCGGAGCCGAGCCCGTCCGCGACCACCTCGATGACCTCGACGACGAGGTCGCCGCGGTCCTGGCCCAGCAGATCGACCGACTGAACCTCCTCAGCGACGAGGTGCCCCATCTTCCGTTCCCACACACATCGCAGGTCGACGGAGAACTGCGAGAGCTTCGCTGCCACTACGGGCGTCAGCTCTTCCGGGTCCTGTACCGCCGCTCGGACCGCCTCCTGGTGCTGCTCCACATCTTCCCGAAGCGAACTGCGAAGATCGCAGCGTCGGACATCGCCCTCGCCCAGCAGCGCTGGGACGACTTCAAGGCCCGGATGGACGCCGACCCTCGGACTCCGCCTCGACCGGCCGGGCACGACGCACCCTGATCGTGTGGTTCGCAGAACTGCTAACCTGGTCCGCGAGGTGACCGCCATGGCCAAGAACGACAGCCCCATCGGAAGCAGCGTCGACGAGCACACCGGCCAGCGGCGCGCCCGGAGCACGAAGTTCCGCGAGACCCAGGATCGGCTCCGCCCGTTCGAGGAGATCGCCCGCATGGTGATCATGCGGCGAGCGCAGCTCGGGCTGACCCAGCAGGAGCTCGCAGAGCGGATGGACACCACCAAGTCGGTGATCTCCCGCATCGAAAGCGGTCAGCACCGCAGTGGAACCGACACCCTCCGCCGTCTCGCCGAAGCCCTCGACGGCCACGCAGTCATCGGCTTCGAGTTCGACTCGGGCAACACGCCTCGGCCCGACCTCGTTCGGCTCTGACACGAGCCCACGGCCCAGCGTTCAGTTCAGCGCCGGAGCAAGCGTCGCGATCGTCGAGTCCGCTGAGTCGCGCCTCTCACAAGGCCCCGGCATCACGAACAGCCGACAGCCGGCGAAGGTCCGATCCAGCCATCCATTGCCATCGAATCTCCCGACCAGCGCCACAGCGGCGGCCTTGAATGGGAAGACAAGTACGGGTCCATCGAGGTCGGAAAGCTTGCGCTCCAGTACCTGACGTCCGTGGCGAAGCTCGTCGGGCGTGAGCTCGTCAGCGCGCCCAGTCGGACGTTTGACGAGGTCAGTGAAACCAACGCCGGCAGCGACCGCGACGTCGTCCTCGAAGCCCTCTCCGGCCAGCTGCAGCACTCCGGCCTGCACAAGCCGAGCGAAGAACCGCTGGCCCTGCCGGCCCTGGTAGTAGTGACCGGCGATGACGCTCACTGGTGCCGGATTGATCCCCACGCAAACGATCCGCGGTCGCTCGGGGAGCAGGTCGTCAAGAGTCTCGACCCGCTCGCCCATCCAGTTGGCAGTGATTTTGTGACCGGCCACGCCTGAATCGCTCCCGGGCTCGCTGAGTTCGGCCAACAATGTCACCCGGGAACGCTCGCTGCGACGTCGTAGCGTGGATGAAGGTGGACGAGCGTTCCGACGAGAGTGTGTACGCGGCGCACGCGGCGGAGTTGGTGAGGTTCGCGACCGCCTTGGTCAGCGTCTCCGATGCTCCCGATGTGGTCGCCGACGCGTTCCTGCGGGTGGCGGCGACGCCGACATGGGCTGCCGCCCGGGACAAGCGAGCGCTGTGGCTACGAACGATCGTCTTCGAGGCCCGCTCGTTCACCCGGTCCGCTGGCCGCCGGCGGGCTCGAGAGCACCGCGTCGCGGTCAGCGAGTCGAGCAGCCCGGGTGAAGGCGTCGTGCTCGCCGATGAGCGCATCGTCGATGCGCTCGATCAGCTCAGTTCACAACAGCGCACGGTGGTGGTGCTGACGTACTGGATGGACCTGGAGCCGAGTGCGATCGCCGGCCTGCTCGACGTGTCCGACGGCGCGGTCCGAAAGCAACTCGCTCGGGCACGTGCACGACTGAGAGAGGAGCTGGCATGAACGACGCCGAGATCGACGAACGGATCAGCGCCGGGCTGCGAGCCTTGGTCGACCAAGCTGAACCACCCCTGCCGTATCCAGGTGCTCCGAGCGACGCTTTGCCCGGACACGGCGGTCGCGATCGACAGCGACCGCAACGCGTGTGGGCGGTCACTGCGGCAGCAGCCGTGCTGCTGCTCGTCGCCGGTGTCGCGCTGACGGTCGGTCGGACCGACAGCACGCACGACATCGATGCTGCGGCCGGAACACGCGACGACGGGTTCCGTGACTGGGGTCCGGGCTGGCACGACCTCGACACCAGTGGTGTGCCCGACGTGAGCAACGTCTCCGTCGCGTTCCTCGACGGCGACCTGTACCTCGCTGGCACCCGCTACCCCGCTGGCCCCGAACAACCTCACGCCGAGCTGTACCGCTTCGACCCGGTGACCGACGGTTGGTCGGAGGTCCCTGCGCCCGACATGATGCGCGCGACGATCGCCGCGGCCGGCGATCAGCTCGTTGCCCGCGGCACGCAGGCCACGGAGTCAGAAGCAGACCTCGTCAAGCCAGGCGAGTGGGCAACGTGGACGCCCGGCGATGCCTCGTGGACCAGTCGGGGTGACATCGCGCCGGCAGCAGCGCTGCAGCAACTCGAGGAGACGCCGCTACGCACCACGCGTCTGGTCTGGACAGGACGCCGGGTGATCGACCTCACGCACGGCAGTGTGCTCGACCCGGCGACCGGGACCTCGACGCCGCTGGAGCTTCCGGCCGACATCGAATCGACTGCACTGGTGGAGACGACGACACCGGTGTGGACTGGTTCACTCGTCGTCATGACCGCATGGTCGTCGCGGTCCGGGGTCGCATGGGACGCTGACGGACGACTCGTCGGACTCCTCCCTCCGCCGCCCGACGTACCCACTATCGCCGACGCGACATGGGCAGCCGCGATCGGTGGCGAGGTCGTCGCGCTCGCCGTGGGCGACGAGACGGGCACGACGCTCACCGCGCGACTCGACCCGACCACCGGCGCCTGGACACGGCTCGACGACCTACCCCCGACACCGATTCCGACCGGCACCTACTGCTCGTATGTCCTCGCCAGCGCTGCCGACCACGCCGTCGCCGCACCCTGTGCCACAGGCGAGTCAAGGTCGGCACCGACGTTCACACTCGACGACGACCGCTGGCGATCGACCCCCTCGACACGGCCCGGAGTCGACTGCTGTCCGATGACCGCCACGAGCGGAACAGACGCCGCAGCCTTCTACTCCGAAGACGCGCCGAAGTTCTGGATCTCGATCTGGATCCCGAACTGAACGAACCCGGGGCGGTTCATGCGTGGAGATGTCCAGAGCCTTGAACGGACCCGGACCCTGTCCACCGGCGCGCAGTGCATGACCTGAAGCAATCACCGGTCCGCGGACATCTCGTCACCCGTTTCGTTGGGCAGTGACATCAAGTCGGAGTTGCTCGATTGAGTCCCCTGGGTCTCCGAGCTTCGCTTGCTCGAGTGCTGAGGCGTGCTCCTTGTAGACGCTCTCCGCTCGGGCGTGGTCGTCGGCGGCGATGTGGGCTCGCATCAGACTCTCGACGAGGGCACTGTTCAACGGGATCGCCTGTACGAGCTTGCTGAGCATCGCGATCGCTGCCGCTGGTTCGCCTGCGTCGAGGTACGTCGCGGCGCAGGCCTGCGCGACTCCCGTGACCCGCAACTCCCAGGTCGTGGCGTGGTGCTCGAAGTCGACCCAGCCGTAGGAAGCGCGGGCGACGTTCGGGTAGGAGAAGGGTTTGCCGGTGACCAGATCAAGTGCCGCTCGGTACTGCTCTACCGCCTCGTCGGGCGGGAGGTCCGCCGCTCGGCGGACGTGCCGGTCGAAGAGCTCGAGGTCGGTGCGGACCCGGGAGCCGACGACGTAGCGGCCGCTGCGGTTGGCCGGGAAGTGCTGGGAGCCGAGGGCAGATCGGCTCTCGGTCATGGTGTCGTGGAGTCGCTTGGTGTGGGAGGTCCCGTTCGAGCCGAACCAGCAGGCTTCCTCGAGTCGTGCGGTGGTGACCGCTCGGTTCAGCGCCAGGTACGCGACGACTGCGGTCGCTTTGGGCTTCAGCGGCTGGCCGCCCTCTACGGCGATGTCCCCGAGCAACCGCACGAGCACGTCGTAGTCCGGCAGCCCGTCGGGTGTGTCGGGCGGACCGTTGTCGGAGCGCGGCTGGCCGTCGCCCTCGACGGGTTCGGCGCCGTTCGACGACACAGCCGTTTCGAATTCGGCGCGCAGTTGCTCCATGAGCTCCTTCTCCGCTGGGCTGTCGGTGGCGACGAGAACGCTGGAGATCGCTGCCAGCTCGTCGGCGTCGAGCTCCTGCGGTGAGCACGCTAGGTCGATCATGTCGAAGTTCGAGCGCGTCGTCCTCGCACCGGACCGTGGCAAGCGCGTCGCGGAACTCGCCGACGACAACCACCGCCACCGCAGATGGCTGGGCGGAGCGAAGCGCGGCAGCCAGCTCATCAGGTGGTGGCCGGTCTGCCACTACCGCTATCGGGACTAACGCGTCGTGGTCGGGCTCATGTCCGCGCCCGACGAACGCGTTGGCCCAGTTGTTCTCGACGAGTGCGGCGTGAGACTGGGTTGACCAGGCGATGAGGTCCTCGGCGTGGCCGTCCCAGGTATCGACGATGGTGAGGTGCTCGAGGACCTTGGCATCAGGGTCCACGACGTCACCGATCGCGACGACTCGGAGCGTGTCGGCGAGCGGGCTGAGTGTCAGTTCGGTGACGATCGACCGGGCGAGGTTCGCGGCGACATCGAGATCACCGGTGAGCGCGAGGACCCCGTCGGCTTCGAGGTCGAGGTAGAGCTGGGCGTCGTCCTCGGGCCGACCGACGGTCACCATCAGCGGGGACGGACTCAGCGGCCCGTCGTAGGGGTCGTCGAAGTCGGGCCGCTCGATCAACGTCCACACGGAGCCGTCGTCGGTGCTGCTCCACCCGGCCGGCGCGTTCGTGTCGGGCTGATCGAGGAGTACCTCGAGGCTGTTGTCGGAATGTCGGATCATCCGCGGTCGGCGCTCCGAACCCACGGAGGCAAGGGACGCGGAGAGGCGGCCAAGCGCGCCTTGGAGGTCATCGATACGGTCTTCGTCGGCTTGCGCGACGATCGCCTGGTGCAGGCCGCGTTGGTCGGCCGGAGTACGTCCGGGAATCTGACCGGGATACTCGTTCGCGAATCGGCGCCGTCGCCTGTCGAGCAGGCGCTTCAGCCCCACGGCCAGAGCGATGCTCGACAACCCGCCGATGGCGACGGTCAGCGGAAGGGGCGCCTCGCCCGATTCGTCGCTGCCCCCAGGATCCGATCGCACCGATGTGTCGGCGGACGGTGCCGGTGCTTCCTCGTCGCTGGATCCCAGCGTCGATGTGAGCGGTGTGTTCTCGACCACGGGGTCCTCGGCCTCCGGAGTCGGCGACGTGGGCGGAGGGGGCTGTTCGAGTTCGACCGGAACATCGGGTGCTGGCGCAGGTGCAGCCTCCGCGGGCGGCTGCTCGTGACCTGTCGGCGGGAGGACGAGAACCTGGCCGGAATGGATGAGGCTGGGATTGCCGGGTTGAACGTAGCGGTCCTGGTTCGCGTCGACGACCGTCTGCCAGTAGGGCGCCACCTCGGGGTCGGCGGCCTCTCGTGCGAGGTCAGACTCGAGGCGGTCCTCAGAGATCGACCAGAGGTTGTCCCCGCGCTCGACCACAACCGTGGTGGGAGCACCGGCTTCCTCGGCGGTCAAGACGGGGTCGTCGCCGATCGGAGCAGCGGGCTCGACGACTGCACCAACGGGAAGAACGAGAACCCAGCCGGAATGCAGCGTCTCGTCGCCGGCCATGATCGTCGTGCCATCCGGGAGGGTGCGCCCGACGTTGACGTCGAGGATCTCGCTCCATCGCAAACCGTCGCCGAGGGTGCGTTCGGCGACGGCCCAGTAGCTGTCGTGTCGTTGGACGGTGACCGTCGGGAGCCCGAATGTCGGCGCTGCCGAGGTCAGGCCGATGGTGTCGGCGATGGGCGTCGGTGTGCGGCCATTGTAGCTGGGCACCATCGGATCGATCGTCGGCCCTGCGCTCTCAGCGGTGACCTCGGCGACGACAGGAATGGGTGGTGGCGCAGCGTGAGCGCGGACCGGTTGCACCGTCGAGGCGATCATGAAGATGCCGGCAACGAGACGCGCGGCAGTGAGCTGGAATCCGGGGAGCACAGGGAGGTGGATCGCTTGACGGCCCCGGGCAATAGCAGCCATCTCGGCCAGGAGCGCGAGGGCGAGCTGGATCCAAGCGATCCAGGCGATGACGGCGAGGATGTTGACCACGACCTCGTCACGGACGCCCGATTGCGCGGCCTGTTCGAAGGAGTCGAGGTTCGGGATGCTGGCGGGTAAGGGCCAGCCCACCCACGTCGCGAGCAGCAGTGGGACACCGAGGAGCAGCGCGAGTGTCGCGACCGACGAGGTGACGCCCCGGAGGATCCGACGAGATCGGCGGTCGTTCATGGCCCGGCCTCGTCGACGGCGGTCGCAGTCTCGTGAACGGTGATGGTTCGGTCGGCGCCGGGAAGGATGAGCATCGGCTGCACGGCGGTGACCGTGACGGTGATCGAGGTGCCGGACACCGTGGCCGTACCCCTGGCTCCGGAACGCTCGAGGTAGTCGACGGCAGCGGATTCTGCCGCCACGACGTCGAGGAGCGGTTCGTTCGTGGAGCGAAGGTGATCGAGGTCGATCTGTTGGGCGCCGGCTCGGGCAGCACGCTCGGCGTCGTTGCGTGCGGCGTTGTGAGCGGCGATGACCTGGCCGCCGTCGTAGGCCATGCCAGCGACGAGCACGAGGGCCGTGGCGACGACAGCGACGAAGGCGGTGATGGTGCCTCGTTCGTCGTGGAGTTTCATGAGCCATCACTCCGATAGGTGTCGATGACTTCGACTGCAGTCGCGGTGAATGTCCGGCGGCCGGGCACACCAAGGAGGGTGACGTCGGCCATGGACGCCTCGCAGCGAACCGTCACGGTGACCGTGCCACCAGGCGCGAAGTCGTCGGTGTCGACCTCTGTGGTCAACGTGAGACAGGGCACGCCAGCGGCACTCAGGTTCGCGGCGGCGCTGCTCTGCGCATCGGTGGTGGCATCGCCGGGGTGCTGTCGTAGCGATGCGGCGCGGGCGGCGTTGGAGGCGGCGCGTTCGACGTTGCCGTCGGCCTCGGAGACCTTGCCCGCGTACACGACGAGGAGCATGAGGAACAACAGAGCGGGAGCGATCACCGCTACCTCGACGGCGACCGAACCTCGTTCGCCATGGAGGCCCACGGGGAGCTTCATCGTTCCGGCTCGGGCACGAACCGCTCGACCGGAGCCGAGCTTCGGGCGGTGACCGACCACTCGATGCCGGGGACGAGGCGGGGTGCGTCGCCGCGGACTTCGGCGATCACCGTGGTCGGCTCGCGGGAGACGGTGATCGTGATGTTGTCGAGGTTCCCGGCCTGAGCGAGGTAGGACTCAGCGGCGTCCTCGCCATCGCGGGCTGTGCCGCTCGAGACCTGTGCCGCGTCGACTGCTTCGGCCGCGGCGGCGTTGGCAACCTGCTTGGCGTGCCACCACAGTCCGTACTGGACGATGAGCATGATCCAGAACAGGACGACAGGGAAGAGGATGGCGACCTGGATGGTCGTCATGCCTCGCTCGTCGCGCAGCCGGCGGCGCATGGGGTCAGCCCCCAGGCTGTGCGGGAGTCGGGATGTTGTCGGCGTTGCTCTTCGCTGCCGCGTAGATGATGCCGAGCACGACGATGGCGGCACCGACGAGCAGGAAGGTGACGACTGCGACTTCCGTGGTGGTCATCCCGCGCTCGTCGTGGGGATCGATGCCCAGGCGGGCACAGCAGTAGGCAACGAGCAATCGAGGATCGGGTATTGGCATGGTGGCCTCCTTGAAGTGGTGATGTGCTCCGTTCAGGGTTGGGGTCCGCTCACCGAGGTGATCTGGATGACAGCGGGGTACGCGATGAACACGAGGAATCCGAACAGCAGGACGGCGACCGGCACCGTCATGCGTTCGGTCGCCGCCTCGGCGGCGGACTCGGTCTCGGCAATCTGGTGACCGCGGAGGGTGTCGGCTTTCGCAGCGAGCGAAGCCCGGATGCGCGCCCCATGGGATCCGGCGAGCGAGATGTTGGCCGCCAGCTCGGCCAGCTCGTTGATGCCGAGCCGGTCGGCCAGTTGAGCGAACGTGTCCCACGGCGACTGGCCTGTCAGCCGGGCCCGACGGAGTTCGGCCCGGATGGTCTGGTAACCCCAGCCGTCACCGGCATCGGCAGCTGCGTGGAGCGCAGTTTCGATGCCCGCTCCACCTGCGAGGAGGACGTTGACCAGATCGAGGTAGGACGACAGCGTGTGGCGGAAAGCTCGTCGCCGCTTCTCTGCCTCGTCCCGCAGGAGGAGGTCGGGCATGAGGAACCCGGCGGCAGCGGTGACCAGTGAGAAGGCCGCGATCACGCCGAGCGGGACCGGCACACCGATGATCACCAGCGCGGTGCCGACGAGGTTGGGCACGAGCAGCCCGGCGACCCCTCCGAGGACCTTGTCGAACGCGTGGCGCTCCGGAGTGCGACCGATCAGCTCGAGCTCCTGGTGGTGGCGGTCTGCGTCGTAGCCAAGCGCCTCGACCACCCGCCGGGCGGTCGAGCCCACTCGATCGACACCGGACGATCCGGAGGGAGCGGCATCGTCGATCGCGATACCGGGTCGACCGAGACCCGCGAGGACCGCGTCGAGACTCGGCGGTCGAGGGACGAGGGCACGCCAGGTGAGAAGGACGCCGACACCAACGCCGGCACCGAGGATCACCATGACCAAGGTGTTCATGGTTCGGCTCCCAGGTGGGTGGGGCCTCCGGCGCGGGCGGTGAAGCGCTCGGGCAGATCGATCTCTGCCATGCGAGAAAGCAGCCAGCCGCCGAGGGCGAAGATCCCGCCGACGATGGCCAGCATGATCTGGCCGCCGAGGCTGTCGTACACGGTGAGATAGCTGCGGTTGGCAATGGCGAGGAACACCACCGCGGCGATGACGACGCCGACTATCACCTTGGTTGCGGTTCGGACTTGGGTGCGGCCGACTTCGACGCGGATGCGCATTCGGGCTTCACCGCGAGTGGCCTCGGCGAGTCTCGACAACAACCCAGAGAGGTCAGCGGACTCCATTCGCGAGGCGATGACGAGTGCGGCGACGACGAGGTCGCCGGAGGGGTGGTCGAGATCCTGCCCGAAGGCGACGAGCGCGTCTGGGAGCCGCTGATGGTCGAGCCGCCGGACCATCGTCCGCACTTCGGACGCGATGGGCGGCGGCGCGACGGGAGCCGTGGCGACGATGGCTTCCTCGAGCCCGGACGCGGCGACGATCGAGTCGCGGATCATCTCGGTCCACGAGGCGATGGCTTCAGTGCGATCGATGGCGCGCTGCCGCGCGCGCTTGCCGCCCAGAACTCTGGGCAGCACCAGCGCGGCGAGGGCGGCCATGATTCCGCCGACCAGCCAACCGGTTGCAGCGAGCGCGACGAGACCAGCCGCACAGGCGAGCGCCGCCTTCGGTAGGACCGAGCTGGCGGTGAGCCGTCGGACGAAGTCGCCAGGCGCGTCGATGAGCTGGCGTCCGGTGAGCCCAGCGGCGGTCAGGAGCAGACCGAGCGCGACGCCTGCTGACAGCGCGGCGATGATCAGGGTGTTCATCGCCACCACCCCTGAGCGGCGGCGTGGGCGGCGGCGTCGAAGCCGTAGGCCTCGAGCTGGGTGGCGAACTCCGGCGTCGGAGGTGCCGCAGGGACCCCGGTTCCGGTGTTGTCGGGTCGCCACAGTTCATTGGAGACGACCTGGCCGCCCTCGACTGCGCCGGTGACTTGCCGGACGCTGCTGACCCGCCGCTCGCCCGCGACCCAGCCAAGGTGGACGATCAGATCGACAGCGTTGGCGACAAGCAGGTTGGTGACGTCCGGGACGAGCCGTTCAGGAGTCATGGCTGCGTACATGGCGAGTCGACCGAAGACGCCCTTGGAAGAGTCGGCGTGGACGGAGCACATGGAGCCGTCGTTGCCTTGACTCATCGCGAGGAGCATCGGGAGGACCTCGGCGCCGCGAACCTCGCCGACGATCACGCGCTGGGGGTCCATCCGAAGCGCTGAGCGCACGAGCTCCGCGAGCGTGAAGGAGCCCACACCCTCGGTGTTCGCCTCACGCGCCTCGAGCGTCTCGTGGTCCGGGTGGAGATCCTCGAACCGTTCGAGGCCGATCTCCAGCGAGTCCTCGACGGTGATCAGCCGCTCATCGTCCGGGATCTCGTTGATGAGGCAGCGCAGCGTCGTGGTCTTCCCCGTTCCGGTGCCTCCGGCGACGATGATGTTCGCTCGCGCTCGTACCGCCGCGGAGAGGAAGCTCGCCAGGAGGTCGTCGCAGACACCGCGGTCGATGAGTTGGCTCACGCGGTGGATGTCGAAGTCGTGGCGACGGATCGTCACGGTCGGCCGACCGGATACAGCCATCAGAGCATGGAGGCGATCCCCGTTGGGGAGTTGAAGGTTCAGCTCGGGGTGCGCGTGGTCCCAGCGTCGTTCACTGCGACCGATCCGGCGCGCTGCGGTTGCGATCAGCTCGACGAGGTCGTCATCGGAGTCCGCGGCCGCTGGCCCTCGAACCTTGCTCCCGTCGCGCATGATGAGCCACACGCGCTGCGCACCTGAGATGTGGATGTCGCGGATGTGGGGATCGTCGAGAAGCGGTTGGAGCCGGGCGAGTCCGTGGATGCGGTCGAGTACGGCAGCGGTGACCTTCGCTTCAGTGGCTTCGTCGAGCGGAGTCGATCCATCGGCGTAAGCAGTCGCGGCGAGGTGGCGCAGTTCGTCGGCCAGGAGCTTGCGAGCGAGGGCCCGCTCGTCGATCGGCAGGAGACGAGCCCGGCCGGCTTCCTCGTGCGCGACGTGCGCCGCCGTCAGCGCTTCGCCGACGCGGTGGTGCAGTTCGGCGACGAGATCCCGGTCGACGACATCGGCCTGCCACTCCATGGGGCTGGAGAGCGTGGCGCTCATGACACTGCCACCTCCACGTGCTCGATGAGGGCGTGGCTCATCTGCTCGCCGAGCGCGGTGACCGAACGAGCGAGGCGGGATCGTGCCAGGCGTGCCCCCGAGCCGCCGTTCCGCATCAACTCGGCGGCATCCCGATCGTCCGGGAGCTCACCGATCACCGTCAACGCCAACGACCCCTCGACGTCAGCTGCGCTGTAAGGGCCGTCGCCGACCAGCACCGCCGCTACCTGACCCCGAACCGCCTGACGAACGATCGGCAAGAGGTGACTCAGCGCGACGAGATGTTCCGCGACCGGGCACACCAACACCGCCAGAAGGTCGGACGCGCTCACGATCGGTACCGGCGACCGAAGCCTCCCGGCATCGACAACCGCGATACCTTCCGCCACAGCGACCCGCTGCGTGATGCGCTCGCCTGCGGTTCGCCACAACGCTGCGCTCGCGCCGGGCGCATCTGGGCCGACGAGGACCGGGACGCCCCCGGCATCTTGGGCATGCGCCCGCCAACTCCCGGGGCCATCACTTCCCGCGGCTGCCAGGGTCGTCAAACCCGGTTCACGGCCGAGGCCGTAGCGAACGGCGAGCACGCCACCGTCGAGGTCGGCCTCGACCACGGCCGCGTCTGGAAACGTCGAGGCCAGCAGGAGCGCTGTGGTGGTCACCCCGGGGGCACCCCGCACCGATGCGAGCGTCACGATCCTCATGGCGCCACCAGAACGAGTCGCAACCCGCCAGCGTCCGCCGACGCGGCCACAGCCTCCGCATCGGCCTCGGTGCTGAGTACCGACACGAGTAGCCGGTCGCTCGACAGCTCCTCGATGGCGAACACCGTCGCGTTGCGAGCAACCACGGTCGGCTCGGCGTCGAGTTCGGCCACATCCGCGGCGCTCACCACATTGACGCGGTCGCCGGGCGCCAGACCTCGAGCCGGATACGCGCCCGGGTCGAGCGACAGACCGACTACGCCGTCACCAGCGTTGACAGCCGCTGCCTCCGCTGCGACCGATGGCGTGAGCAAGGTGCCTTCGGCCAGGTCGACCAGAGCGACATTGCCGACGACTCGATCGATCTGAGCCGGATCGAGCCGGGCCAACGCGTCGTCGCTCGACACGTAGACCACCCGAACATCGCCGGACTCGATGACCTCACCTCGCTCGATCCGCGCTGCTGTGGCCAGTGCCGGCACCTTCTCGACCGTGCTCAAGTGCCAGAGCACAGCTCCCAGTGCGAACACCACGGTGACCAACAGTCCGATAGCCAGCTCGGGCACGCGCACTCGCCTGCCCGGAGGTCGGACGTCGACGGCCGAGCGCGGCCCGCGTCCGTTCGACGACGGTGCCCCAGCCCGGACGGGAGTTCGAGTTGTCGCCACCGCTACCGCCCTCCCCGCGTGCCGATCGCCTGGATCTCGCCAACCTCGACCTCGAGCGTCGACGTGCGACTGATCGCCGGCAACGTCCCACCACCCGAGGCGTTCGATGTCCAGGACACCTCAAGGGTGACGGTCGCCTGAAGGGCGAAAGTTCCAGCGGGTCGCTGCGCGGAGGACGTGCGGTAGGTGTGGGTGCAGTCGCTTGATTCCTCGGACGATCCAGGCCGCCAGGGCGTCCCAGGTCCCCGGCAGGAGACGCTGCCGCCATCGCCGAGGTCCCATGTCGTGGCCACCGGAGTGGCTCGGACGGTGGACCACACGCGGCCGGTGTTGGCGGTCGCCTCGTAGGTCTGCCACCAGCTCTGATCCAGCCACAGCCACGTCGGTATCTGTACGTAGAGGCGGCCGTCCTCCGAGGGACTCGTTCTGATCGCCGGCGGAGCGATCGCCACCGACGCCAGGGCGTCCACCGCGAGTTGGTACGGGTCGACGAGGCCGCCCTCAGGGATCACGAAATAGCCGTCCACCGACACCGCTCCGAGGCCGTTGCAGCGGTACTCGAGCCAACGCCCCGTCGCCGAGTGCTGGGGCTGGGCCGAGTCGACGTCGTAGACGAAGAAGGCGAAGTCGTCCTCGATCACGACGAGCCATTCGCACGAGACGTCCGAAGCGCTTCCGTCTCCTGAGCCGCCACCTGAGCCACCGCCATTCCCACTGCCCGAGCCGCCATCTCCGGCGACAGCCGTGGGGTCGCCGCTCGGACCCACGTAAGCCCCGCCGCCCCCGTCGGGCCGGTCATCAGCAGAAGCCGGAGCCGCGAACGCCAAGCCTGCGATGCCCAGCAACGCTGCGATCACGAGGCGCGAGCGCATCCGGCTACTCCTTCCCATCGTTGGACGAGATTGGCGGAAGAGACTCGCCACACTCCGTCGACGCGGAGCAACTCCCCACGAACGTTGTGGGTCGCCACCTCGTCGTTGACGACCTCGCCCGAGTCACGCCTGACGATGACTCCGTCGGACACGACGCACTCCTGCACGACGGCGTGATCGCCGTCGACCTCGACGACGTTGACGCGCTGGATGTCGGCCGGGGCCACGGAGCGACGGAAGGCAAGCCCGTCGTCGAGGTTGCTCTGGGTCTCGACAACGACGGCATCGAGCTGGTCACCCGTGGCGTACTCCCGGAGCGCCGGGTCGCTCGGATTCGGCGTGCCGCTGTTCGCAGCGAACCGCGCATTCCAGTAGCCGATGTAGCGAGCGATGATCTCGTCTTCGACCGTCCGGCCGACCGATGTCGAGGACGCAGCGGTTGTCGCCGGCTCGGTAGTGCTCGAGGCCGTGGTCGTCGACGCCGTCGTTGACGACCCACGTCGCCCGGTCGTCGAGGATGGTGACGTCGAGTCGCCATCGGAGCACGCGGTGGCGACGAGGGCGAGGGCAACCAGGGCGACCAGCAGCCGCCAGCGCTGCTGAGGCAGTGCAACTCGAGTGATCCGATCGGCATTGGCCACAGCCGCGCCTCCTCGTTCGGGACGACCCTTCCCCTGATCTGCGCGGGTGACTACCCAACGGTGCCCATGCGTCCACATCGGAGCGATGACCGCGCCGCAGGTCAGGGTGAGGAGGACCGTCCCGTAACGGTCAGACGGACGAGACCGGACACCAACAAGTCGATGTCGCAAGTAACGGTAGCGAATGGTGCCGTACCGCGCTCGGCCGCGTGTCGTTTCGACCGAAGCCTCTGACTCGTGCGACCCCATCAACTTGCCAACGCCAGTTCGCGCAACCGTGCTTCTGCCCGCCACCGACGGTGCCACAGCACCTTGAGCGTGACCTGCTGCTCGGCGGCGAGGTCAGCCATCGACTCGCCACGAACGCGGCTGCGGATGATCGTGCCGAGCACCTCGTTCGACAGACCACTTGCTTCGCTTGCGGCGACCAGGTCCTCGAAGAAGGCGGTGCCGAGAACCCGGTCCTCAGTCGACGGTTCGACCTCTGCGTCGTCGACTCTGGCAGGGAAGCACCGCTCCGTGTCGTGCTGACGGCGGTAGCGCTTGCGCACGTCCAAGAGCACGTTCCCCGAGACCGAACCGGGCCGGTGGCTGGGATAGGTGCGGATCCGCTCCCACGCGAGGCCGATGACGTCATCGACCGCGTCGCGATCGCGACCAACACGGTGCGCAAGGTTGACGAGACCGCCGAGAAGCTCCTGCAACAGCGCTCGAGCAGCGAGATGATCGGCGGGTGCCATGGTCGCCAGCGCACGGCGAACCTCGGGACCGATGTCGGGCCGGTACCCGAGGTCGAGCACATCGTCGAGGTCGGCCGCCGGCAGCAGCACGGAGTGGGCCGATGACCAGCGCATGAGCGCGCGTCGTGCGGCCGGTGAGTCAGCGATCATCGCCCACTCCTGGTTGAGGGATTGCAGGATCTGTGCCATCGAGAGCCTCCTGGTGTCGTCGAACACCAGCAGGGTCCGCGTGCCACCTCCCGCTGGACCTACCGGTCGACCTCCGGTCGCCGGGATTTCTCGATCTCGGCGCCCCGGTTCGAGCACTCGACCTCCCGCTCGACCTCCCGAGTGACCCGCGGACGCGCGCTCCGGCGGTGCCCAGGGGCCTACGAGGGCATGGAACGTGACCGAACGCTGTCGTTCACGCCGGTCGACCATCCCGACGAACGCGTGCAGCGGGTCGGATTCGACCTGACCGACCCCTACATCGAGCAGTGCTGGTCGTCCGTGGTCGGGCCGAGCTCGACGCTCCTGCTGCGCCGGCTTCCCACCTTGTGGATCGCACAAGTGCCCGCCGAGGTCGGCGCCAGTGACCTGTCCAGGTCGCTGGGGCTCGGTATCGGAGTCGGCGAGCGAAGCCGGCTAGCGAACACGCTGAACCGCCTCGTCCAGTTCCGACTGGCCAAGCCGTCGCTCGACGGCACGGGGTTCGATGTCTACCGCCAGGTCGCTCCGCTCAGCTCTCGCCAACTCGGGCGGGTACCGGAGTGGACCCGCGGTACACACGATCGCCTCTTCGGCTGCCACCTCGAGCAGGTCGATACCGCCGCTCAACACCAGACGAACGTCGCATCGATGGGCGCTCGTCTCGACCGCATCCAGCACGGTCCACCGGCACCAACCAACGGGCTCCACCCGACCGGGAAGGGCCTCGGGCGGTGACTCTCAGTCGCCGGAACGGCTCTCCCGGAACACCGAGCGATCCCGCGGCTCACATCGCTCCCGAACGGCAGGTCCGGCGCGCACACATTGACAGGTTTCCCTCCGGGAAACCTGTTGGACCTCCCGCTGGCGGTTCCCGGTGAAGTTCACGGTGACCCCACTCGGCGGAGGACGAGCAGACACGGCCCGCGTCGTCGACTCGATCGTCCGCTACCTCCAGCCGCATCCGAAACCGCCTCCTGCTCCAGCTGGCGGCACTCCCGCCCCTCCCGGTCCTGAGCGCTACTACGCGGATGGTGGCGAGGAGCCGGGGCGTTGGCTCGGCCGCACCGCGACCAGCCTGGGCTTGGCCGGCGCGGTCCGGCGCGACGACCTCGCCGCGATGCTCGCGGGGAGGGATCCGCACACCGATGAGCGGCTGATCTCCGCGCAGGGGTCGGCCGGGCGGCGGCCGACCTTGGGCGCCGGCAGCCACACCAGAACCGGTGACGACGGTGAGCGGCTCTACGGCGTTGCCGACGTCGCTGCGACGCTCGGGGTGACCCACCGGGAGGTCGAGCGGATGCTCGACGTCGGTACCGCCATCGCCCTCGGCCACCTGGCGGGTGCGGCCGCGGCTCTCGCTGGACCGCCCGGCGAAGCTCCTGGCCGGCCGGGACCTCCCGTTGGACCACCCGCGCGACCCCCCGTTGGACCACCCGCCGCCGACCTGACCAGCGAGTTCGGCCAACCGGGCGGCTCCTACCTCCTACCGGTGGTCGAACACGATGGTTCACGTTGGGTCCGCGCCACCGAGTTGGAACGCTGCGCGACGGCACGTGAGACGGGACTCGACCCCGAGCACCTCCGGTCGCTCGGAGCAGGAGACGATCAGCTCTCGCTGGCCGAAGCTGCCCGGCTGGTCGGGCTGACAAAGCAGTACCTACGAGGGCTGGCCCGCTACCACGAGGACCACCAGACCGACATCGAGCGGTCCCTCACCGCTGGCCGTCACCCACGCCGGGCATTCCTCGTCGCGCACCGCGGCACCAAGGGCAAATGGTTGGTCACCCGAGAACATCTGGCCGAGTTCCTGGAACGGAGGCGTCCGCCCGCCGTTCGCGTCGCCTACGACCTCACCCTCACGACCGAGAAGTCGCTCGGCGTCCTCGCGCTGCTCAGCGGCCCGCCGACGCGCGACGCCGTCCTCGATTCGATCCGGGCCGGCAACGACTGGGCGATCGACTGGCTCGAGGACCGGGCGGTCGGTCGCATCGACGGCAAGCCGGTCGCGGCCGAAGGACTCGCGGTGGCGTCGTTCCGCCACCTCACCTCCCGCTCTCTTGATCCGTTCCCGCACCATCACAACGTCGTCATGAACACCGCTCGAATGCCCGATGGCAGCCACCGGGGCCTGTGGTCCCGTGCGTTGTTCGCCAACGCCCACGCCGCTTCGGCGCTGGCCACCGCCGAGATGCGCCACCAGCTCAGCACCAGCCTCGGAGTCCGATGGCGTCCGAGCGGCAAGGGCGGCTGGGAGATCGACGGCATCACCAACACCGTCGTGCGGGAGTTCTCCAAGCGTCGCAACGAGATCGACGACGCGCTCCGGGAACTGGAGGCAGAGATCGGGCGGGGCGCTCACCCGAACGAGATCGAGCACATCGTCCTGAGGACCCGCCCGGCCAAGAACCACACACCGGCAGATGACCTCGTCTCCTCGTGGCGAGAGCGAGCCGCTCGCCACGGATTGACCACCGATGCCCTCATCGATCTCACCGGACACGAGCGGGCCGAACAGGAAGTCGACACTGACGTGCTGTTCCGATCGCTTGCCGGACCAGATGGCATCTGCGCGGGCGGCTCGGTGTTCTCCCGATCCGAAGCACTCGCCGCGCTGACCAACCACCCCGTACCCGGCGAGGGAGACGACGATGCCCAGCCGCTGCTGTGCGGCGCTCGTCGACTGATCGAAATGACCGACGAGTTCCTCGCCTCCTCCCACGTCGTGGCACTCACCGACTCCGACGAGCCGCTGTTCAGCACCGCCGAGATGGTCGAGGTACAGGACCGCATCTCCGAACGGTTCACCAAAGGCTTGCACCGTGGAGCCCACCTCTTTCCCGATGAGCTGCTCGACGCCGCAGTAGCCCGCCACTCGCACCTGACCGGCGAGCAGCGTCGGCTGGTGACCGAGTGGTGCCAGCGCGGCCACCGGTTCCAAGCCGCAATCGGCCGAGCCGGAGCGGGCAAGACGACGACCGTCGCCGCGTGCGCCGATGCGTGGACCGCCGCGGGGTACCGGGTCGTCGGCGCGGCCGTGAAGGGCGAGGCGACCCGAACGCTCGCTGCTGCCACGGGCATCGAATGCGAGACCGTGGCCTGGTACCTCGCGCACACCGACCCACAGAGCCTCCCGCTCGATGCCCGGACGATCCTCGTGATCGACGAAGCGTCCACGCTCTCCGATCGCGACCTCGACACCCTCATGACGATGGCCGCAGCCACGGGAGCCAGCCTCCGACTCATCGGCGACCCGGCCCAGCACGGGGCCATCGCCGCGGGTGGGATGTTCCGCGTGCTCTGCGAACGCCATCCGACCCACACCCCGGAGCTGACCACCACCCACCGCTTGCAGGATCCGCACGACCGCGCCGCGGCCCAGGCCCTCCGTCAAGGTCGCGTCGATGAGGCGTTCGATGAACTGGCCACTGCGGGTCATCTGCACGTCGTCGGCGATGACCTCACGATGTTCCGGCAAGTGCTCGGGCGTTGGTGGGACGCTCACTGTGACGGCCTCGATCACCCGATGGTCGACCGGCGCAACGCCACCCGCCGACAGCTCAACCGTCTCGCCCACCTGCTTCGCCGCGTGAACGGAGAGTTCGGCGACGAGGAGATCCAGGCCAGCGGCGATCGGACCTTCGCAGTCGGCGATCGCATCACGGCCCGCGCCCCGAACCGCGACCTGCACGTCGAGGGCGACCGACGCGCGTATGTCCGCAACGGCGCGCTCGGCACCATCGTCGCTGTCAACCAGGACCGAGGGGACCGGTCCCGCGATACGCTCACCGTGGCCTTCGACGGCATCGGCCGCATCGACATCCCGCGCACCTTCTTCGACCTCCACCGGACCCCGGCCGGTCGACCCGAGGTCGGCGTCGACCACGCGTACGCGCTCACGAGCTACGCCGTGCAGGGCTCCACCCGCGACATCTCCACCAGCCGCGTCGACGCCACCGCCACCCGCGCCGAGACCTACGTCGACATCACCCGCGGCCGGCAGGAGAATCACCTTTACCTCACCGCGACGGCCGACCCGCTGGACGGCGAGGCCCTCCCGCGCATCCCGCCATCACCGGCTGATGTTGCCGTCGCCGAACGGCTGCACCGCTCGACCGGCGAGCTGACCGCCTGGGAGCTCGCCCACCCTGCGGACGAGCCCGGAGCCAGGGAGCCGGCCGTCGGAATCTGAGGTTCCACGCGAAGTGGTGACGCCGTCAGGGGCCTACGTAGGCAGGTCACCAACCATCGAGGAGGACCCGATGTCCGCCACCGAGACCGAGACCGACACCTCGACCGAGGTGCTCACCATCGACGAAGCCGCTGCCATCCTGCGCATCAGCCGCAACGCCGCCTACGCCGCCGCCCGCCAGTGGCGAGCAACCGGAGGCGAACACGGCCTCCCCTGCATCGAGCTCGGCCGCACCCTCCGCGTCCCCCGCGCCGACCTCGACCGCCTTCTCGGGCGGCCCGCCAACGACGGTAGCGACGATCCGCACCACCGGGCTGCGTAGACGGTCCCGACACGATGCACTCTCGCCTGCGGCTACGTCGTAGCAGCCTTTCATGCAAGCAGGCCCTCAACCGCAGCGGTGTCGCCCGAACCCAGCCGGCGCCACGCCGCGCCGAACTCGGAGCCGTACTCAGACACCGATTTGGCCGCCCTGGCGGCATCGCGCCAAGCCTTGCTGCCAGCCTTCTGGACCGCTGGATCTTGGTGAGCCTCGAGCGCTCGTGAACTGAGAGCGGTTGCGTTCTGGGTGAGCTTGGAGATGTCGATGCGTGCCATGGTGCTTTCCCTTCTGCACGTTCCTCGGAACGTGGTTAGTCGATGGATGAATCGCTAGTCTGCAGCTTTAGTCACTAAGTGATCCTTGTCAAGCACTATCCTCCCGTATAGGCTCTCTCTATGGCTGACTACTCCAAAGAGGCCCTCGGTCAGGTGGTGCGTGGCCTGCGAGAACGCAGGGGCACCACCCAAGAAGAGCTGGGACGTGAAGCCGGTTACGGCACCGGTGCGGGAGTCTCGATCTCCCGGCTCGAGAGCGGGATCCTTCGTCCGGGCTCCGAGCGGCTCGCTGGCATCGCCAAGGCGCTGGATCTCAAGCCGGAGGAGCTGGAGGACCAAGCCGCCAAGCAGACAGCTGATGGCGACGGGGCGGTCGCGTCGGACGGTGGGGCAGCGTCGCGTGGTTCAAGGGACCTCAAGGAACGCGTGAGGCATCTCGAGCACGAGATCGGCGAGCGGACGACCGTCATTACGAACCTCGGCGAAGAGTTCAACAAGCAGCATGACCGCGCCCGCGACGAATTCTTCATGAGGTTCGTCGAAATCGCGGAACGTGTGGACGGCGCACCACAGCCCGACCCGACGCACTTCTCGGATGACGACGCGACGGACCCTGACGCCGTGGCGGCCTACCGGCTCAAGTCCAACGCCACCGGCGTCGGAAGCCTCCTCGCCGGAGGCGCCGGTGGCGCAGCCGCGGGAGCAGCGGTCGGCAGCGCTGCCGCTTACGGAACGTTCGTCGCGGCAGCGTCATTCGGGACTGCTTCTACCGGCGCTGCGATCTCAGGGCTATCGGGTGTCGCAGCAACGAACGCCACGCTCGCCCTGCTCGGCGGGGGGACGCTGGCGGCTGGCGGCGCCGGTATTGCAGGCGGCACCATGCTGCTGGCCAGCGTCGTCGCTGCGCCCATGGTGGTCCTGTTCGCCGGCGGGCTCGTCTGGATGGCGAGACGCAATCGTAAGCAGCAGCAGGAGCTTGCCGCACAGCTCGACGAGGCTGAAGCTCAACTCGCCGCCACAGAACCCGGTTACACAGCGCTCCAAGAGATACTGCCGCGAGCTTCCGAAGCGCTCGACTACATCGCTACACATGCTGGTCACGCCCTCAACCGTTGGGAAGGCCAGCTGGGGCCGGAGCCGATGACTTGGGACTCACTTGGCCAAGCCGACCAGCAGCGCTACCAGAGCTTCGTCGACGTGGCCGCCGCCCAGCTCACGATCGTGACGATCAACGTCCAGGGTGTTCTGACCACCGACGGAAGCGCCCAGGACGATCTGATCCGGCTCGCCGACGAGGTGCTAACCCAATCACAGGACGCCGTCGGCGCACTCGTCTGAGCGCAACCCACCGGGAAGGTTTGCCTCGCCGTCGCATCCGAGCGAGTCACCGCTCTTCCGCTTCGGCAGGGCCGTCGGCCCTGCCGTCGTCGTCCGGGCTGGCCTCGGGCTTGGCCTTGTTGCGTTCGTTGCGAACCAGCAGTGAGAACGTGTCGGCCGCCGCTGCCTGCATGCCCGGGAGCACGTGCTGGTACACGTTCATGGTGAACGCGACGTTGGCGTGGCCGAGCCGTTCGCTGACCACCTTCACGTTCACGCCGGACTTGAGCAGCAGCGTGGCGTGGGTGTGGCGCAGGTCGTGCAGCGAGATGTTCGGGACGTCGATCTTGGCGACGGTTCGGTCGAACAGCTGGCTGAAGATGTCCGGGTGCATCGAGGTGCCGTCGGCCTTTACGAACACGAGGTCGTCCGGTTCGGGTGCGACACCGTCGCGTTCCTCGGTGCGGACCTTGCGCCAGTCCCGCACCACCTGGGTCACGTCCTCGCCGATGTCGATCGTGCGGCGACTCGTCCCGGTCTTCACGTCCGAGATCGACAGCTCGTACGCGACCGACACCAGCGCCTGACGCACCGACACCCGGCCGACGTCGAGGTCGATATCGCGCCAGCGCACCCCGAGCACCTCACCGCGACGCATCCCGGTGTGCGCCGCGAAGTAGTAGGCCGGAGCCATGCGGTGCGCGGCGATGGCGTCGAGGAACGCGACGAGTTGGTCGACCTCCCACGCCTTGATCTCGGGGCGCTTGCGAGCCTGCAGCGACGGAGCATCAGCGAGCGCGACCACGTTGCGCACGACCGTGCCCTTGCGGGCCGCGTCGCTCAGCGCCTTGTTCAACATCACGTGGATGTTGTGCACCGTCTTCGGAGCCAAGCCCTTCGCCGGACCCTTCTCGCCAGGTCGCTTCTTGCGACCGCTTTTGAGCAGGGCCGCGTAGAACATGTCGATGTCCTCCGGCGCCAGCTGATCGAGCTGGCGTTTGCCGAGCGCGGGGAGCACGTGCAGCTCGATGTTGCGCCGGTAGGAGTCGAAACTGCTCTTGCGTAGCCGAGACTCCTGGACCGGGAGCCACCGCTCGGTCAGGTACTGGCCCAGGGTGAGCTTCTCGCTGACCACCGTCTCACCGCGGTGGGCCCGCTTGACGAGTTCGGCCAGCAGCTTCTCGGCGTCGCCACGCCGGGTGCCCGCCTGGACCCAGCGGCGGCGGTACTCGCCGGTCGCGGGGTTCACGCCGTCATAGACGACGGCGTACCACTTCTTGCCCTTCTTCTGGATGGTTCCGCGCATCAGCGTCCCCTTCGGTTCGAACCGGCTGGGGACATCGAGCAGCGAACGAGGCCGGTGATCCCGCGACGTCCGGCGGAGATCTGGCGCTGCGCTTTCGACCTTACGCCTCGAGAACCCGAAGATCGACCCCCTGGGCGTCGATGCCCTCGGTCGAGTCGCCGGCATGAGCCGCTCGGCACCGTCGTTGTGACGGGCCAAGATCCCGTCGCGTGACGTTGTGTACCGGGGTCGCGTTGCCGCTCACGAGCCGCACAGTAGAAAAAACAGTAGAAATCTGGTCGCTGGGGCATGGAAGAGGCCCTCCTCGATGTCTCGAAAAGGGCCTCTGACCAGGTATTTCAGGTGGTGGCGGGGGTGGGATTTGAACCCACGACCTTCGGGTTATGAGCCCGACGAGCTACCGAACTGCTCCACCCCGCGGCGTGGCGACCACCGTACCCGCAGGGGACCCTCGGTTCAATTCGGTACCGGTGCGGCAAGCGTCACCGGCACCGTCCCCGAGCCGCCGGTCAACGACCGATCGCGACGGCCACCGGCACCGGCGCGGTGCCGAGCGATGCGTCCCAGCAGCCGACCCTCGCGGATGCCGTGCAGCATCGTCCGGGGCGCCAACGCGTCGCCGATGACGTGCACCGTGCGCCCATCCGCTCGCAGCCTCGCCGCCAGGTCGTCGACCGCGACGCCGGCGACCGCGGCGACCACTGCGTCGGCCTCGATCGTCGACCTCGGCACCGCTGAACACGTCGACGGCGCGCAGGGCGCCCCCGGCGATGCACACCACCTTGGTCGACGTGCGGAACACGACACCTTTCGTCGCCAGTCGGCGCAGGGTGGTCAGCTGCGACGACTGGTCCAGGTTCGCGACCGGCGTCATCGAGGCGCTCACCACGCTCACCCGCCGCCCGGCGTCGATCAGCCGTTCCGCCGGTGCGTACGCCGGGAAGTGACCGACGCCGTCGACCACCACCACGTGCGCCTCGGGCAACCGATCCTCGGCCAGGTCCATCGCCTCGATCGGCGCGAGCACCCGCAGCGACCCGTCGGTCTCGATCGGCGCGGCCGAGGGCCGCGAGCCGGTGGCGGCCACGACGTCGTCGGGGTCGAGCTCGTCGATCAGTCGCGGCGTCGCCGTCACTCCGGTGCGGACATCGACGCCGAGGCGGTCGAGCTCGCGGATCTGGAACTCGACGATCTCGCCGAGCTCGCGCCGTGTCGGGATCGACGCAGCCGACGGGATCTGTCCACCGAGTCGGTCGCTGCGCTCGAGCAGCACCACGTCGTGACCGAACTCGGCCGCGGCGACGGCCGCCTCGAGCCCCGCCGGTCCGCCGCCGACGACGACCACTCGCCGTGCGCTACGACGACCCGCGGTTCCGAGACCGAGCGTGCGCTCCAACCCGACCGCGGGGTTCACGGTGCACGAGATCGGGTGGTTGCCGTAGAGGAACCCGAAGCACCCCTGGTTGCAGCCGATGCACGGACGGATCCGCTCCGGGGCGACCGCCGCCTTGTTCACCCACTCCGGATCGGCGATGAGGGCTCGGGCAACAGCGATCACGTCGGCCCGTCCGTCGGCCAGGACCTGCTCGGCGTGCTCGGGGTGCTTGATGCGGCCCACTGCGATCACCGGGAGGTCGACCGCGGCCTTGATCGCCTCGGCGTAGCCGACGTTCAGGCCCTGGTCCCACTCCATCGTCGGCACGATCCGGTTGTTGTCCGCCGACGTCCCGACCGAGACGTTGATGTAGTCGATCGACCCCGTGGCGGCGAGCACCTGCGAGATCTCGCACGTACTCCTCGTTGTCGACGCCGCCGTCGATCAGGTCCGAGCCGTTGATGCGCACCCCGACGACCATGTCGGGGCCGACGGCGTCGCGCACGACCTCGATCACCTCGAGCAGCAGCCGCATGCGGTTCTCGAGCGAGCCGCCGTAGCGGTCGGTGCGACGGTTGTTGTGCGGCGACAGGAACTCGCCGAGCAGGTACTCGTGCGCCGAGTGGATCTCGATGCCGTCGACGCGCGACCGGGCCGTGTTCGCCGCCGAGATGCGGTAGCCCTCGAGCAGCTCGGCGATCTCGTCGAGGGTCATCTCGTGGGGGACCTCGGGCGAGATCGCGGACTGCACCGACGAGGGCGCCCACAGCTCACGGCGCGAGTCGAAGGTCGACATGCGCGACCCGCTGTGCGCGAGCTGCAGGATCGCGGCGCAGTCGTACTCGTGCAGCCGGTCCGCCAGGCGGTCGAGCGTCGCGATGATGCGTTCGTCGTAGGCGAGCAGGTAGTCGGTGAACTTCACCGTCGTGCGGTGCACCGCGGCGCCCTCGACGATCACCGCGCCGACGCCGCCCTTGGCGCGCTCGACGTAGTACCCGAGCATCCGCTCGCCGACCACGCCGTCCTCGGAGAGCAGCGTCTGGTGCCCGGGGAAGACCACCCGGTTCTTCAGGCGCAGCCGGCCGTGGTGCAACGGTGCGTGCAGGTGCGGAAATGCGGACTCGAGTGAGGCGGTGCTCATCGTCCCCCCGGACTACGGGCAGCCGTGTTGCCGCCACGCATCCAGTATAACGATGCGCAGTATTAGCGATTGACACCTGTGTCAGGTCACGTGCCGACCCAGTGAACGGCTCAGATCACCAGCTCGAACGCCCCGCTGGCGACGACGGTGCCGTTGAGCTGCACCTCGATCAGGTGCCGCCCCGAGTAGTAGGTGCGGGTCGTGATCGCCACGATGCGGTGCCGCCGCTCGAGCACCAGCGTCTCCCCCGGGGCCAGGTCGACGGTCGTCCACTTGAAGACCTTGCGCCCCGTCGACCCGTTCGCCCGCACCCAGTGGATCGCGTAGTCGACGACCACCCGGTGCGTCGCCGACTCGAGCGACTCGATCGTGCAGCGCCACTCGGCCTGCCCACCGAAGTCGACCGTCGGAGTCAACACGTCGAACGCCACTGCGACGTCCAGGTCCGGTTCGTGGCCGAGCAGCCGCATCGCTGCGGGGTCGCCCGCCTTCACCAGCGTGCGGATCCCGCGGCGCACGACCCAGTCGATGCGGGCCTCGGTCTCGCCGCCGGCCGCACGACCACGGTCGGTCCAGCGGGTCGCGACCTCGAGCGCGAGCTCGGGCGACACCCGGCACAGGTCGTTCAGGTGGTTCGACACCGAGCGCCGCACGTACTCGGAGTCGTCGTCGACCACCCGGTCCAGCAGCGCCACCGCGTAGCCCGGATCGCCGGTGGCGACCGCGAGCTTCGGCGCCCAGGGCAGCTTCGGTCGGGTGCCCTCGGTGACGAGCCGGCGCACGTGCTCGTCGTCGTGATCGAGCCACGTGTCGAGCAGCGCGAGCACGGTGTCGGGGTCGTCGTCGATGAACCCACGGATCGCGAACTCGCCGCTCGCCAGGCGGGTCACCCGCGACAACAGCGTCGAGCGCGACCGCCGGGTCACCCCGCCCGGCGAGCCCGACCCACTCGGCGAGCGGCCAACCGTCCCAACCGGTCAACCCGCCCGGATGCCCGTCGTCGTCGGGCGGCAGGGCGAGCACCCCGTCGACGACACGCGCCGCGTCCGCGAAGCGCTCGGGCAGGCGACGCGGTGAGCGCCACCGCGACGTGGGTGACCCGGGCCTTGAGCTCGAGCGGCGCGATCCCGTCGAGCGCGAGTGCGGTGAAGCGCTCGACCGGGAAGCTCGGGTCGACCTGCGCGAACGCAGCGGCCGAGACGACCGACGAGCGCCGAGTCGATGTGGTCCTTGAACGCTGTCGAGGTGCGTTCCCGAACCCTCGGCGGCGTCGGCGGTGGAGCGAGGCATGGCCGCCATTGTGCAACCCGAGCAGCGCCCTGACTTGCATGAGGACCTTCCGGCCACAACGCTCCCTGCGTGCCGACTCCGCCGACACCCACTCGTCCGACGCACGGTGCCACCCGGGTCCTGGTCGTCGCTCTCGTGGGGTTGATCGCGGTGCTCGCGTCGTCGTGCAGCTGGTTCGACAGCGACCCGCCCCCGACGACGATCGCCCGCCCACCCGAGGCCGACGTCGCCTACGGCACCGACGTGTCGTGCGCACCCGGTGTCGATCCGTGCACCGGCGCCCAGACCGTCGACATCTACCGCTCGGACGAGGCCGGCCCGAACCCGGTCCTGGTGTGGATCCACGGCGGCGGCTTCGTCAGCGGCGACAAGGCCACCGGCCTGAACGAGCACCTGGCCGCGTTCCTCGACGCCGGCTGGGACATCGTGTCGATGAACTACCGGCTCTCGACCGAGGACGGCAACCAGTTCCCCGCCGCGCTGCACGACGCCAAGCGCGTGGTGCGCTGGGTGAAGGCCAGCGCCGCGCAGCAGGACTGGGACCCGACGTCGGTCGCGACTGCCGGCCACTCCGCCGGCGGCAACCTCGCCGCGATGCTCGCCGTCACCGTCGGACGTCCCCGAGCTCGAGCCCACCGACCTGACGCCCGAGCTCGCCGCGGTCGACTCCTCGGTGATCGCCGCGATCGCGATCGCGCCGGTGTCGGACCTGGACGCCTTCGGCAGGACCTCGGGCTGGGAGCGCGCCGCCCGCTGGTACGTCGGCTGCGACAACTGCCCCGACGTCGCGTCACGCGCCTCGGTGATCCCCTACGTCGACGGGAACAGCGCGCCGCTGCTGATCCTGCACGGCGGTGAGGATCCCATCGCTCCGCCCGCCGTCGGCGAGGCGGTCGTCGCCGCCTTCGACGCGGCCGGCGTCGGCGACCGCGTCGAGCTGATCGTCGTCAGCGACGGTCCCGAGGAGTTCCGCGGCCACAACCCGGACTTCGACCGTTTCGACGACCAGTTCGTCGAGTTCCTCGACGACGCCCGCCCCGAACGAGCCCGCCGGGGCCACGACGACCACCGCAGCGCCCTGAGCGCTCAGCCCGGCCGCAGCCCCAAGCCTCGAGCTGCTCTCATCGGCGACCAGGCCGGACCTCAGCCTCGGCCGCAGCCCCAGGCCTCTCGCGATGGCGGCGCCGGTGACCGCGGCGTTCAGGTAGGGCTCGGGGTCGTGCGCGCGGTGGCCGTTGTCGACGGTGTGCTCGACCACCGAGTCACCGAAGCGGCGGCCGAAGCCCTTGCCACCGCCGCACGCCGGATCGCCGACCGCCACGATGTTGGTCCACGAGCGCACCCCACCGGGCCAGACGCCGACGCCGTCCTCGGGCGCCGGCTTGAGCTGGTCGAACACGAACGGGCTCGCCAGTGGTGAGCCCATGGTCACCAACGCGGGACTGAGCTCGGGGCGGTCCGCCAGGATCAGGTACGACACGATCGTGCCGAGCGAGTGCGCGACCACGACCTCGGTGCGCTCGTTCAGCTGCGCGTCGACCCGGGCGCGCACCTTGCGTCGCACGTCGCCCGCGGCGAGGAACCGACCCGCCTGGTCCATCAGCCGCTCGTTCGCCGCGTCGCCCACCGCCTTGGCGATCGTCTCGATGCCCTGGATGCCCGGCATGGAACCGATGACGTCCAGCAGTCCGCTCTTCGCGGCCAGGTCGGCCGGGTCGGGCACGTCGCCCTTGTCGGGGTCGAGCCGGAACAGGTCGCCGTAGAACGCGACCGACACCTCGTCGGGCGAGATGTCCACGCCTGCGTGCCACAACCCGTCGCGCAACGCCGGCACCCACCGGCTCGCGATCTCGTTCGGCCCCCAGAGCTCGTTGAACGCCCCGTGCACCAGTACGACTCGACTCATCTGCTCTGCCTCACGCTGTGACCCGGGGGCCGTGACCCTCGGGTGTCAGGCCGCCCCGTCGGCGCGCCGGTCCGGCCAGTCTGCCAACGTCGTGTGCATCTCCGCGACATGATCCTCGAGCGAGCACTCGTCCTCGGCCGCGTAGCAGGAGTACGTGAAGGCTCCCGCCGCGCCGATCATCCAGCCACGCGCCGACGACCAGTGCGGTGCATGCATGCGGAAGCGGAACAGGTCGACGGTCTCGGATCCCATGATCCGGCGGTCCAGGTACTCGATCTCGTCGGGCGCTCGACCCAGCTCGGTCACCTGGGCGAGCCATCGGGTGAGCATCGCCTCACGCACGCTCACCTGGTCGACGTCCTCGGGCAGCAGGTCGAGGCGGCCGTTCGGCGCGAGTCCGTCGTAGAGCTCGGCCAGCCCGAGCGGGTCACGTGCGATCAGCCCGAAGCGCTCCGGGGCGACCGGCTCGCCGAGCGTCGCCAGACGAGCAGCGCCCAGGGCTGAGACCCGCGGGTCGGCAGCGGACAGCAGACGCAGCAGGGCGTCGCGGCGGTCGACGCCGTCGAGACGGTCGAGCAGCCGGGCGAGCACGCCGAGTCGTTCGCGGTCGCTGCGCACCGGGTCGCCCGACGTGCGCGGGTGTGCTGGCGGCCCGGTCGCAGACGTCGACGAGCACGTGCACGTGGTGCGTGGTCGCAGCGACGAGCTGCGCGCGCGTCGCGTCGTTCAGGTGTCCACGCTGGCTCAGCTGACCCAGCAGGTCCGCCGCGTGCCACGTCCACCCCGGCTCGCCGAGCACCTCGCTCAGGATCGCCACGATCTGGTCGATGACCTCGGTCGTCGCAGCCTCGGCCGTCTCGGCCGTCCCACCATCGGCAGCGACACCCTCGGCAGTGCGGACCGCGTCGGCGAGGTCGAGCAGCGGCGCCAGCGCGGCGGTGGTCACACGGGGCAGCAGCTCGGTGCGTCCCCCGGGGCCGAGCAGTCGCTCGAGCGCGGCCAGGCCCTCGACGTCGCGTCGCAGCGCGAGCTGGTGCAGGAACGCCCGACGCACCCGTTCGCCGGCGACGAGGTAGGCGCGGACCACGTCCGGGGCGTCGACGACGCTCGGCTGCGCCCAGAGCATCCGGGCCAGCATCTCGGCGGGGTGGCGGTGGTCGCCGTGGATCGACGGATACGAACCCGACGCCGCCTCGAGCACCGCCCGGGCGCCGAGGGCATCCAGGTCCGCACCGGACCACTCCGCCAACGTCGCGAGTGCCAGCGATCGGGCGACGGGGTCCCTGCGACGCAGCAGGGTCCGGAGCTCTGCCACGTCGTCCACACCGATCACGGACACAGGATGACCGACCGGGCGCCGTTTGTGAACCCAGCTGGGGACATCGCCCATGCCCGGCCTGCGTGGTGACCGTCGGCCGACCCGGCCAGGTCGCTTCGTCGCGCACCTACACTGACGCGCATGGACGAGGGGGCCGGATCGACGTGGGCACCGCCGTCTGCCGAGGCGTCGAGCGCGGCGAAGGCCCGGTCGACGGTCCGCGGGGTCGTGGTGCTGCAGATCGCAGCGAACGCGCTCGGCGTCGCCGCGGTCGCCGCGTACTTCCGATTCCTCTACCCGCTGCCCACGACCGAGGAGATCGGCGACGTCGACCTGAACGTCGTCGTGTTCGGCAGCTACCTGGCGATCATGGGCCTGCTCGCCCTACCGGTCAACGCGCTGCTGCTACGCCGCGCGGTGATCTGGGCGCGCGAGGGCACCACGCCGACCGACCGACAACGCAAGCTGCTCTTCAGCCTGCCGATGGCCGAGACGCTCTCGGCGTTGTTGTCGTGGTTCGGTGCCGCCGTGCTCTTCGGGTTGTTCAACCGGGGCTCGGAACGCATCGCGATCGGCATCGCGCTCGCGGGGATCGTCACGTGCGCGCTGCTGTACCTGCTGCTCGAGGGGTACTTCCGACCGCTGTACGCGCTCGCACTCGAGGACGCCGAGCTGCCCGAGGACCGTCGCGACGTCCTGCCGCGGCTCATGCTCGCCTGGCTGCTCGGCAGCGGTGTGCCGCTCATCGCGATCGCGATGACCACGGTCATCGTGCCCGGTCCCGCTCGAACCGCATCGCCTGGCCTGGATCGCCGGCGGTCAGCCTGGTCGCGGGTGGTCTCGTGATGGGCGTCGCAGCACGGTCGGTCGCCCGTCCGCTCACCCGTGTCCGTGACGCGATGCGTCAGATCGAACAGGGCGACCTGGACGCCCACGTGCCCGTCGACGACCTTGGCGAGCTCGGCCGTCTGGCCGAGGGCGTGAACAACCTGGGCGCCGGCATCCGCGAACGTGAGCAGCTGCGAGACCTGTTCGGCCGCCAGGTCGGTCAGCACGACTTCGCCGACCTGGCCCTCGGGGGTTGGGACCCGGCGCATTCAGGTGAACGCCGCGACGTCACGGTGCTCTTCGTCGATCTGTCCGGCTACACCCGCTACTCCGAGACGCACTCCCCCGAAGAGGTCGTCGCGATGCTCAACCGCTTCTTCCGGGTCGTGGTCGCCGTGGTCAACCGCGAGGGCGGCTGGGTGAACAAGTTCGAGGGCGACGCCGCGATGTGCCTCTTCGGTGCGCCGCAGCACCAGCCCGACCACGCAGACCGGGCGTTGCGCACCGCCGCCGCGCTGCCCCGTGAGATGTCGCACGTCGAGGGCCTCTTGGAGGCCGGCATCGGCGTGGCGAGCGGCGAGGTCATCGCCGGGTTCGTCGGCACCCCCGAACGCTTCGAGTACACGGTGATCGGCGACGTCGTGAACCTGGCCTCACGGCTGTGCGACGCGGCGAAGGACGCCGAGGTCCCAGCCCTCGCGTCGGAGTCGACGACGACCCGGGCCACTGCCGTCGACGCCTGGGTCGCGCATGGCCGCCTCGCACTCAAGGGCCGGCGGGAGCGCGCCGCGACGTTCACGCTGCGGGAGGCTCAGACCAGACGCTCCCGCTGGTACGGCACGCCGTGGGCGTCGAGGGCGGAACGCAGCGCGCCGTAGGCGTGCGCACCGAGCAGCTCGCGCCAGCAGATCAGCAGCGTCGTCGCGAACCGTGCGCCGTGCGGACCGGTGGGATCCGGTGCGCTCGTGGGAGTGCGGGTGCCGGTGCGGGTGCCGGTGCCGGCACCGGCGCCTGGTCCGGGCGCCTCGGTCGCGACGTGAGCGAGCTCGTGCACGACGGTCACCTGGTCCCAGGAACCGTCACGGATCCACACCACCGCGCCGTCGCCGTCGGCGGGCACATGGGCGGCCGAGAAGGTCGCGCTGCGGGATCGCCGCAGCACGTCGACCTCGATCGGTGCGTCCGGGAAGGTCCGCTCCCACCAGGGTCCGAGCACGATGTCCTGCACGTACTGCTCGAGGTGCGCGAAGCGGGTGAAGCGTCGACCGCCCTCGGGCGCCGCGTCGTGCTCCGCGTCGTAGAGCGCCTGGCGGTGCGGGTCACCGGGCTCGGTGCTGGGCTGGCCGCTCGCCGGGCCGCTGGCAGCTGGGCCGCCGGGCGCCGGATCGCTGGCCGCTGGGCCGCCGGCCGCCGGGTCGCGTGCCGTGGCGTTCACCCCCGACCGAGCGAGCGGCGTCCCGTGAGTCCGTTCCGCGACAGCGACGCCTCGCGGCCGGCCTGTCGACCGGCGCGTCGGCCGGCGGCGGATCGGCCGCTCGAGGCCCACGACGAGCGGACGTTCGGGTGGCGGCGACGGAAGTCGTCGTCGACCTCGGCGGAGCGTGAGGCGAGCACCAGCGCGACCGACGGCGCGTCGGTCGAGGCTGCGTCGGCCGAAGCTGCGGCCGGTTCGGCGTGAGGTGCACGGGCCGCGGCGGTCGCCCGGTCCATCTCGAGGCGGGAGCCGACCTCTTCGGCGTACCCGACGATGAAGCTGCGTCGCCACGAGGCGGTGGCCGACGACGACGTCCCCGGTGGGCACTTGGCGAGCATGGCCGAGGTCAGCTGGACGAGCAGGCTGGTCACGAGGGTCTCGACCCAGCGCAGGTCGCTCGGGAACCCGATGATCGAGATGACCTCGGTGCGGGCGCCGTTGCCGCCGACGAGGCGGACCGCGCGGCAGTTGTTGGCCTGGGCGACTGCGCCGATGAGCACGGCCTTCTGCGGCAGGTAGGGGGTGTGCACGACGAGTTGCAGTTCGTCGGGCTGCTCGCGCCCTGCCGTGTCGGCGCCGGCCCACAGCATCGCTTCGTCGATCGCCCAACGGCTGATCAGCTCGGAGGCCTTGGCGAAGAACGCCTCGGCCTCCTCGGGGAACTCGGTGGCCTCGGCCTTGGCGAGCAGTGCTCGGATGGTGTCGAGGTGGCGGTCACCCGCGTGGGGTGCGGCCGGTTCGGTCACGTTGCCCTGATCACTCACCCCGACAGACTCGCGTACCCGTCGCGGACAGCGGTGTACGGGGACCTGTCCCCGCACCTCTGCCCAACCGTCCCGAAAAACTGGACGTTCGGGTGACATCAGGTCAAGCGTCCCGAATAACTGGACGGTTCGGGGCCGGGTGGTGCGAAGCGTCCCGAATAACTGGACGGTTCGGCGCGGAGTCGGGGTAGAGTCCCGACGCTCAGATGCTGTCGGGTCGCGTCGGCAGCCCGTCGAACTCCGGGTCGCGACGCTCGCCCTTGGCGGCGAACTCCTCGAGCATGTCATGCGGCTGGAACATGCCCGACTGCCAGCCCGCCATGTACTTCAACGAGTCCGCCACCGAGTGATCGCGGGTGTAGTTGATCATCTCCTTGGTGCCCCAGATCGCGAGCGGCGAACGCACCGCGATCTTCGCCGGCGATCTCGAGCACCCCGGCGACCAGCGACTCGTGGTCGTCGAAGACCCGGTTGACGAGGCCCACCTCGAGCGCACGCTGCGCCGGCATGCGCTCACCGGTGTAGGCGTACTCACGGGCGACGCCCTCGGGGATGAGCTTCGGCAGGCGCTGCAGGGTGCCGACATCGGCGGTCATGCCGATGTTGATCTCCTGGATGCAGAAGAACGCATCGGCCGAGCAGTACCGCATGTCGGCCGCCGTCACCATGTCGACCGCGCCGCCGATGCAACCGCCCTGGATCGCCGCGAGCACCGGGAACCGAGCGTCCTCGAGCGCCGTGAAGGAGTCCTGCAGGTTCTGGACCATCATCCAGAGGTTCGCCCGCTGACGACCGACCTCGGTCGAACCGCCGGTCCCCCCGATGGCCGACCCGCCGGTGAACACCGACAGGTCCATGCCGGCGGAGAAGTGCTTGCCGGTCGACGAGATGACCGCGGCGCGCACGTCGCCCGCAGCGTCGAGCTCACGCACGATCGTCGGCAGTTCGGTCCAGAACGCCGGCGTCATCGTGTTCAGCTCGTCGGGGCGCTGGAGTTGGAGGTGGGCGACCTTGTCGGACACCGAGACGTCGAAGCACTCGTACACGGTGGCGACCGTAATCGAAGCGCCCGCTCTACGCTCCGTGTGCGTGACCCCCACCTCGCACCGCCTGCCCGACGGGATCCGGCCCTCCCGGTACGACCTGGAGCTGCGGCCGGACCTGGTCGCCGGCACCTTCGACGGCTCGGTGCGCATCACCGTCACCGTCGACACCGACGTCGAGCGGATCGTGCTGCACGCGCTCGACCTCGACCTGACCGGCGCCCACCTCGCCGACCCGGCCGCCGACGACGCCGACCGCCGACGACGACGCCGACGCGGCCGACGCGCGATCCCGCCACCGAGCTCGGCATCGAACACGTCGCCGCCGAGGAGCAGATCGTGCTGACCGCCCCCGGCGGGTTCGCCGCCGGCGAGCACGTGCTGTCCCTCACCTTCCGCGGCATCCTGAACGACCAGCTCGTCGGCTTCTACCGGTCGAACTTCACCTCGGCCGATCCCGCCTCGGGCGCGCCCGTCGAACACACCCTGGCCGTCACGCAGTTCGAGTCGACCCACGCCCGGCGGGCCTTCCCCTGCTTCGACGAGCCGGAGTTCAAGGCGGTCTTCTCGATCACCCTCGTCGTGCCCGACGACCTGCTGGCGGTGTCGAACAGCGCAGAGGTCGCACGCGACGAGCTCGGCGACGGCCGGTGCGCGTGCGCTTCGCCGACACGATGATCATGTCGACCTACCTGGTCGCGTTCGTCGTCGGCCCGCTCGAGGTCACCGCGACCCGCATGGTCGACGGCGCCGGCGGCCCGATCCCGTTGCGCGTCGTGCACCCGCCGGGCACCGCGGCGCTGACCGAGTTCGCGCTCGACGTCGCCGAGCACGGCCTGCGCTACTTCGAGCAGTACTACGGGCTCCCCTACCCCGGCGACAAGGTCGACCTGGTCGCGGTCCCCGACTTCGCGTTCGGCGCGATGGAGAACCTGGGCTGCATCACGTTCCGCGAGGTGCTGCTGCTGATCGACCCCGACCGCGTCGACGCCGTCGGAGCTGCAGCGCGTCGCTGACGTCATCCACCACGAGCTCGCCCACATGTGGTTCGGCGACCTGGTGACGATGAAGTGGTGGAACGGCATCTGGCTGAACGAGGCCTTCGCCACGTTCATGGAGGTCATGGCCTCGGACTCGTTCCGCCCCGAGTGGGACGTGTGGACGACGTTCGGCCTGGCCCGCGCCGCGGCGTTCGACACCGACGCGCTCGATTCCACCCGGCCGATCGAGTACGAGGTCCTCACCGCCGCGGACGCCGAGGGCATGTTCGACATCCTCACCTACGAGAAGGGCGCCTCGGTGGTGCGCATGCTCGAGCAGTACCTCGGTGCCGAGCCGTTCCGGGCCGGCATCTCGGCGTACCTGCACCGCCACGCCTACGGCAGCACCGAGACGACCGACCTGTGGGACGCCCTCGAGGAGGTCACCGGCGAACCGGTCCGCCGCATCATGGACAACTGGATCTTCCGCGGCGGCCACCCCGCGGTCGAGGTCACCGCGACCGACACCGGCGTCGAGCTCACCCAGTCCCGATTCCGCTACACCGACGCCGCGGCGACAGCGAGAGGAAGACCCGTGGCCCATCCCGGTGGTGCTCGCCGCGACCGGCGACGGCGAGCATGCGGACACCCAGGTGCACCGCGTGCTGCTCGAGGAGCCCGCCACGCTCGAGCTCGGCCACCGACCGCAGCGGGTGCAGGCGAACGTCGCCGGCAGCGGCTTCTACCGGACCTTCACCGACCCCGCGCTGCGTGCGGCGCTCGCCGCGGACACCTCGGCCAGCGCGCTCGAACGCTTCGTGCTGCTCGACGACACCGTCGCGGGACACCTGGCGGGGCGCGTCGCTGCAGGAGAGGTGCTCGAGCTCGTCGAGCGGCTCGCGGTCACCGAGAGCGACCCGTCGGTGTGGCGTCGCATCGCGTCCGCCACCCACGAACTGGTGCGCCTGGCGGGCACCGCCCACGACGGCGCCGTCCGCGCCGCGATCGTGGCGCTCGCGACCCCGGCGCTCGCCCGCTTCGACCTGCTCGCCGAGCCGGCGGCGCCACCGAAGCCGGCGGGCCGACGGCCCGGGACCTCGAGGTGCGCGCCGTGCTGGTGTCGATGCTCGGCGTCGACGGACGAGACGCCGCCACCCGTGCACGCGCCCGGGCGGTGTTCGAACACGGCGGCGCGGATGCGTCGCTGACCGTCGCCGCCATCTCGGTCGTCGCCGCGGACGCGACCGCGGCCGAGCACGCGGAGCTGGAACGTCGCTGGCGTGGCGCGACGACCCCACAGGACGAGCTGCGCTACCTGACCGCGCTGGTCGACACCGACGACGTCGAGCGGTTCGACCACGCGCTCGACCTGGCGGTCGACGAGGTCCGCACGCAGAACGCGCCGTACCTGCTGCGTCGGGCGATCTCGCACCCGACCCTCGGCGACCGTGCGTGGCGCCACATCACCGACCGCTGGGACCTGATCGGCGAGAAGTTCCCGTCGAACAGCCTGCCGCGCATGCTCGAGGGCATCCGCTCGATCTGCGACCGGGCGACCGCCGAGCAGGTCGAGGCGTTCCTCGACGCACACCCGCTCCCGTCGGGCGAGCGCACCGTCGCCCAGCACGTCGAGCGCATGTGGGTGTCGGTCGCGGCGGCCGAGCGCACTGCGGCAGCACGCGCACCGCGGCGGCACGCGTGGCTGAACGAACCCTCGAGCACCTGGTCCGTCGACGGACCGCCGGGGTCGGCTTCGACGTCGTCGCGGTCGAACCGACTCGGGCGCAGCTCACCTGGGCGCAGGCCCGGCGCCGGCACGCTGCACGTCGAGCTCGACGGGCGACCGGTGGAGCTCCCCGATCGCGCACCGCGACCTGGACGGACCGGGTGGCATCGAGCTGACCGACCTCCAGCCCGACCGCGTGCACCGGGCCGAGCTGCGCCGCGACGGTGAGGTCGTCGCGACCTGCCGGTTCCGCACCCCGGCGGCGCCCGCGGGCGACGAGCTGTTCCGCTTCGCGACGATCAGCGACCTGCACCTCGGACGGGGCAACCGCGACGTACCGGGTGCCGAAGATGCGCAAGGAGGTGCCCGAGCCGCGCCACGTCACCGTCGACCTGGAGACCGACCGGCAGTTCCGCGGCCGCGCGGGCCGCGATCGACGAGGCGCTGGCCTGGGGCGCGCAGCTGCTGGTGGTGAAGGGCGACCTGTGCGACGAGAGCGTCGACTGGATCTGGGACCAGGCGGCCGACCTGCTCGGCTCGCTCCCGGTGCCGGTCGTGATCCTGCCCGGCAACCACGACACCGGCGCGTTGCGGGTCATCGAGCCCGAGATCGCCGCCGCCGAGCGGGGACTCGAGGTCGTCCGCGGGGTCGGCCACCTCGACGTGCCGGGCCTGCGCATCGTGTTCGTCGACTCGACGAACCCCGGCAACGGCTGGGGGTCGGTCGCCCGCCACGCCGACGAGGTCGCGACGCTCGCGGCCGAGGCCCAACGCGGCGTGTTCGTCGCGACCCACCACCATCCGCAGCGGTTCCGCCCGCCGCTGTTCTGGCCCCACGGCATCCCCGGACCCGACGCCGACGACTTCGCACGCACGATCGCCGCGGCGAACCCGGCGGTCATGGCGTCGTCGGGTCACACCCACCGTTGCCGTCGACGCGTCGTCGAGGGCGTGACGTGGACCGAGGTCGCGGCCACCAACCACTTCCCGGGGGTGTGGGCCGGCTACACCGTCCACGACGGCGGCATCGTCCAGGCGGTGCGCCGCATCCTGGAGCCCGCCCCCATGGCCTGGATCGAAGGCACCCGCCACGTGCTCGGCGGCGCGTGGGCGCTGTGGTCGACCGGCACGATCGAGGACCGCTGCTGCTCGGTCACCTGGTGACCTGCCCCGGCGGGGGCCGCCGGGCTGGTCAGCGCTGCTTGCGACGTCCGAGCGCCAGGTAGGCGAGCGGCCCGACGGGCTGGACGATCGACACCAGTCGCCAGAACCACTTGGGTCCCCGCACCTGGGCGCGTGGGCGGCGCGACAGGTCGCGCATCGCCACCGTGGTGAGCACCAGCTCGACCAGGGCCGCGGCCACCAGGCCCGCCCGTGCCGAGGGGCTCAGCTCGGACCACTTCTTCTTCTGCGTGCTCATCCGATGTCTCCGGCTCGTTCCAGGAAGGTCGTCGCCACCGCAGCGTGCAGGGCGATGCCGTCGGCCATGTTTCCCTCGTGCAGGATCATCCGGTTCGAATGGCACGAGGGTGCGTCGAAGGGGTTCGGGTGCTCCGGCGGGCACACCCCGAGGAACACCATCGCGCCCGGCACCCGGTCGAGCACGTAGGAGAAGTCCTCGGCGCCCATCACCGGGTTCGGCAACCGGAACGACCGTCCCGGGCCGAGCCGGTCGTCGACCACCGACGCGGCGAACGCGGCGAAGCGCTCGTCGTTGACGGTGACCGGGTAGCCCTGCTTGATGACGACCTCGACCTGCGCGCCGTGGGCAGCGGCGACACCTTCGGCGACCGTGCGGATGCCGCGCCCAGACCGAGTGCCGGGTCCGCTCCGACACCGCTCGCAGCGTGCCGTGCATGATGACCGACTCGGGGATCACGTTGTTGACCGTGCCCGCCGCCGATCTGGGCGATGGTCAGCACCGCCGGGTCGAACGCGTCGACGGTGCGGGTGATCATCGACTGCAGGGCGAGCACGATCTCGCACGCGACGGGCATCGGATCGAGCGCCCAGTGCGGACTCGACGCGTGACCGCCGCGCCCGGTGACCATGATCGTGATCTCGTCGGCCGAGGCCATCGCCGCGCCGGGTCGCCACGCGACGATCCCCGACGGGCACGTTCGGCGCGATGTGGATCGCGAACGCGGCGTCGACGCCGTCGAGCACGCCGTCGTCGATCATCAGCGCGGCGCCGCCGCTGCCCTCCTCACCGGGCTGGAACATGAAGCGGACGTTGCCCGCCAGCTCGTCGCGTCGGTCGCTCAGCAGCCGGGCGGCGCCGACGAGCATCGCGGTGTGGGCGTCGTGGCCGCACGCGTGCATGGTGTTCGTCGACGGTGCTCGCGAAGTCGAGCCCGGTGTCCTCGGGCATCGGCAACGCGTCCATGTCGCCGCGCAGCAGGACCGTCGGTCCGGGGCGGGCACCCTTCAGGTCGGCGACGACCGAGCTGAGCCGCTCGCCGACGGAGATCTCCAGGTCGAGTCCTTCGAGCGCGTCGAGCACCGCGGCCTGCGTGCGGGGCAGGTCGAGCCCGAGCTCGGGGTGCTGGTGCAGCCGGCGCCGCAGGTCGATCACGTCGGGCAGCAGCGCACGCGCCGTGTCGAGCAGATCCTCGTCGGTCAGCGACATCGCTCCCCCGTTCTCAGCCGACCAGCGCCAGCACCAGTCCGATCTGCCCCAGATGGTAGGTCGTCATCACGATCAGACGTCCGTGGGGCAGCGGATCGACGAAGCGGTTCCAACCGAGCACGCCGTCGGAGATGTAGAAGAGCACCGCGCCGACGATCGCGAACGGCAGCGCGGTGCCGAAGGCGCTGACCACCATGAACGAGATGACGGCCATGTAGATCGCGACGGGCGCACCGAGTCGCGGCATCGGTCGACTGGCCGCCACGCACGATGCGGGACCCGATGACGGCAGCGACGACCAGCGCGAGCACGGTGCCGACCATCAGCAGCGGTGGGGTGATGTCGAACTGCAGCAGCCCGAGGATGTACATCACGTGCGCGAGCAGGAACGCGATGAGCCCGCCGAGGAACAGCTTCTCGCTGAGCATCAGGAACACGTCGCCGGCGAGCGAGCAGACCAGCGCGGCGACGAACAGCCAACGTGCGGTGTCGTTGCGCAGGTCGGCGTCGGGCAGCGCGACCGCGGCGGCGATGAGCACCACCATCGTCAGGGGCTTGAGCACGTACTCGAGCGAGCGGCGATCGGTCGACACCGCCCACCAGTCGGCTGCCGCGACGACCAGGGTCGCGGCGATCAGTGCATAGAAGGTGCCCATCGGTGGTGTCTCCTCGGACCGGCTCGGTGGTCGGCGGGCCGATCGACGCACGCAGCGGCGCGACGTTCAGGCGAACAGGTCCCGCACAGCTTGCCAGTCGAGCGACTCGGCCATCTTCATCCGCGACCTGCATGACGTGGCGCGGGCGGTTGACGCCGAGCACGCCGGTGCAGCGGTCGCCGCGACGGAAGAGCGCCACGAACCGACGCTCCTCGACGGTGCCCTCGACGATCTCGATGTCGTCGGTGCCCGACGGACGGCCCGCGAGCTGCAGCTTGCGGTCGTACTGGTCCGACCAGAACCACGGGATCGGCCGGAACGCCTCGGTGCGCGCCGGGATCGTCGGCCGGCGCCCCGGGCAGCTCGGCGAGCAGACGACGCGCGGCATGCTCGCCCATCTCGATCGCGTTCTCCCACTGCTCGACGCGCATGACCTCGTCGAAACGGGGGTTGGGCCAGCTGGCGACGTCACCCGCCGCGACGATGCCGGGCGCTGCCAGGCAGGTCTCGTCGCAGCGCACGCCGTCGTCGAGGGTCAGCCCCGACCCCTCGAGCCAGCCGGTGTTCGGGCACGACACCGACGCCGACGACCACGACCTCGGCCCGCACCTCGCTGCCGTCGTCGAGCGCCAGGACCTTCGTGTCGCCGTCGACGGTCGAGCCCGCTCACGCCGACACCGAGGCGGACGTCGACGCCCTCGTCGCGGTGCAGCTGGGTGACGAAGTCGCCGATGCGCCCGGGCAGCACGCGGCCGAGGGGCACGTCGGCCGCCTCGATCATCGTCACGTCGAGCCCACGGCCACGGCAGGTCGCCGCGACCTCGGCGCCGATGAAGCCGGCGCCGATGACCGCGACCCGCGGGGCGACCCGGCGTCGAGCTCGGCGCGGATCGCGAGGCAGTCCGACATGGTGCGCAACACGTGCACACCGGTGACGCCCTCGAAGAGCATCCGGGGCGCCGCGCCCATGGCCAACACGATGCCGTCGGCCGCGAGCGTGGTGCCGTCGCTCAGTCCGAGCGTTCGGGTCGCGGCGTCCAGCGAGACGGCGGCGACACCGAGGCGGAGCTCGACGTCGAGCTCCGGCAGGCGCGTCGCAGAGCGGTGCACGGCCTTGTCGGGCTCCCACTCACCGGCGAGCACCTGCTTGGACAGGGGCGGCCGGTCGGGCGGCAGGTCGCTGCTGGGGTCGACGATGATCAGCCGGCCGTCGTAGCCGGCCCCGCGCAGCGTCTCGGCCGCAGTGAGGCCGGCGAGGGACGCGCCGACGATGCACACGGTGCTCATCTGGTCTCCGCTGGGTGTGACGGCCGCGGACGGACCGACAGCCGGGAACGGTGGGCGGCGGCGGCTGCCGTCAGCCCTCGATCGTGATCGCCTGCTTGGGGCAGCGACGAGCGGCTTCCTCGACCTTGTCGCGGAGGGCCTCTGCCGGCTCCTCGTCGAGGACGTACAGGAAGTCGTCGTCGCGGACCTCGAACACCTCAGGAGCGACGGCCATGCACACGGCGTTGCTCTCACACAGGTCGTAGTTCACGACAACCTTCATCTGGACCCCTTTCGGCACAACTGCGGGCAATCTAGCCCGTTCGCCCCGGGCAACGGAGCGTCCGACCGAGGGGCGGCCCAGCGTGCGGGATAGCGTGTCGGCCGTGTTCGAACCACATGCCGTGACCGTCGATCCCGCCGCCGCAGGATTCGACCTGACCGCGCTCGACACCTTCCGGGCGAAGGTCGCCCAGCAGCTCGACGAAGGGCGCATGCCGTCGGGTCAGTACGCCTTCGCGATCGACGGCGAGATCGCCGTGTTCGAGGCCTACGGCGACGCGACCACGTCCACCCGCTTCAACGTGTTCTCGGCGACCAAGGCCTTCATCGCAGGGGTCGTGTGGCAGCTGATCGGCGAGGGCCGCCTGGATCCCTCGACGAAGCTCGGCGAGGTGATCGACGACATCGGCGTCGACGGCCGCACGCCGGAGTGGATGGCGTCGATCACGCTCGAGCAGCTGCTGACCCACACCGGTGGGTTCCCCTTCGCCCCGCTCGGCCCGGACCGTTGGGCCTCACGCGACGAGCGCCGCGCCGCGTTCCGCCGGTGGTTCGCCACGACCGAACCGGGCACGGCCTTCGCTTACCACCCGCTGTCGGCTCACTGGGTCGCGGCCGAGATGATCGAGACGATCGAGGGCCGTGACTATCGGCAGGTCGTGACCGAACGCATCATCGAACCGCTCGGCCTGCGCGGGTTCTCGCTCGGCCTGCCCGAGGACGATCAGGACGACATCGCCGAGCTGACCCTGGTCGGTGAGGCACCGACGTACGAGGAGCTCGCCGCGGTGTTCGGCGACTTCGACACCTCGCTGCTCGACGCGGTCAGCCCGGGCGCACTGCTCGAGTTCAACCGGCCCGACGTGCGAGCCGTCGGCGTGCCCGGTGGCGGCGGCATCGGCACCGCCGCAGACCTGGCGCTGTACTACCAGGCACTGCTCCACAACCCCGACGGCATGTGGGACCCCGAGATCCTCGCCGATGGCACCGGGCGGATCCGCTGCACGTTGCCCGACCTGATGAAGGGCGTCGCGTCGAACCGGAGTCTCGGGCTGATCATCGCCGGCGACGACGGCATGGGCGCACTGCGTGGCATGGGTCCGACGGTGTCGCCACGCGCCTTCGGGCACAACGGCGCGGCCGGCCAGATCGTGTGGGCCGACCCCGACACCGGCGTCTCGTTCGCGCTGACCACGTCGGGCATCGACCCGCACTACCTGCGTGAGGGCCGACGCATCGCCTCGCTCGGCGCCAAGGCCGGCCTCTGTCGGCCGCCGTCATGAGGATCGGCGATCGTCCGGGGCCGCCAGAGGTCCGCGTCGCCCGTCCCGCCGAGTGGCTGGTGATCGGCGAGATGCTCGGCGACGCGTTCCAGGACGACCCGCTGTGGGCGTGGATGGCGCCGGACGCTCGACGCCGACACCTGCACCTGGGGTCCCTGTTCGCCCAGGTGGTGAAGCCACTGGTCGGCGGCGGGCACGCGCACACCAACGAGGACCGCTCCGGCGCGGCCGTCTGGGCGCCGCCGAACGGCTGGAAGACGTCGAACCGCGAGGCGATCCCGCTGGCCGTGCCGTTCATGCGCGCCGCAGGGCTGACCCACATCCGAGCGAGCCTCGCCGCGATCGAGCGCATGGAGCAGCTGCACCCCGCCGAGCCGCACTGGTACCTCGAGATCATCGGCGCCGACCCTGCCCGGCGTGGTCAGGGCATCGGCTCGTCGCTGCTGCAGCCCGGCGTGGACCGCTGCGACAGCGAGGGCATGCCGGCGTACCTCGAGAGCTCGAAGGAAGCGAACATCCCGCTGTACGCGCGGTTCGGCTTCGAGGTCATGGACGAGGTCGTCCTGGTGCCGGGCGCACCGCCGATCTGGCCCATGTGGCGCCCCGCCCGCTGACCGGGTCCCCGCCGGCCCACATCACCCGAACTCCGCTCCGCGTTCGGACCGGTCACACGGAAAGCGAGACCGATTTCGCTGATCGTGTGCAGTGGGCGCCGAAGGCCGTTCTTACTGGGCGCCGAACGCGTGGGCGCCTTGTGCCCAGGTGCGGTCCAGGTCCGAGGTGTCCGGCGAACCGTCCGTCGATCTCGAGGATGACCATGCCGTGGGCGAACGCCCACAGCGCCTGGGCCAGGTACGGCTCACCGGTCACCAGGAAGAACGGTGTCCCGGCCCACTCCTCGAGGCCCTCGGGCAGCGGGCCCCGGTCGAGCGGGCCAGCGGTCGCCAGGCGGTACAGGTTCGGGTGCGCCAGGCCGTTGGCCCGGTAGGCCTCGAGCAGCGAGTCGACCGATCCGGTCGGATCAGTCCGGGTCGACGGCGGCGTGCAGCGCGGCGCCGAGCTCGGCGAAGGCCTGCTCGACCAGCGCCGAGCACAGCGCCGCCTTGTCGGGCAGGTGCTTGTAGAGCGACGGCGCCCGGATGCCGAGCTCGTCGGCGAGGCGCCGCATCGTGAGCGCCTCGAGCCCCTCCGGCCTCGAGGATCTCGCCCGCGGCGGTGATCACCTCGGCCGCACGGGCGGTCCGCGGCGTCCGGGACGGCTGGTCGAGTTCGGACGGGCGGGGCCTCGGCGATGCTCACGCTGAGGTCGCTCACGAGGCGCCAGTCGGCCGTCGGGTCGACAGCTCGTCGACGGGCTCGAGACGGAACACCGGATGCTTCGGAGCGATCGCCGCGAGCTCGGCGTCGCTGGAGTTGCCGTCGGCACCGTCGAAGAACATCCCGACCTCGGCCTTCCACTTCGTGAGGTAGGCGCGCAGCACCGCGACCGTCGTCGTCGCCGTGCAGCTCGACCCCGACCTACTCGGTGCGGCGGCGGCCGACGCGGAGCGTGAGTCGGCCGTCGTTCGCTCGCACGTTGCGCACCCACTGCCCGTTGCCCCGGGCCGACACCAGGTACTGCCCGTCGCCGTGCATCGAGCAGGTTGACCGGGATGCGCTGCGGCGCACCGGGTCCGCGCCGGGCACCTCGAGCACCCGGCTGCCCCACAGGCTGAGTCCGTCGCCGGGTGACGAACCGGACGAGCCGGTTGTTCACGTTGCGGGTGAACCAGCCGGGTGCCCGGTAGTGGTTCACGTCGGTCGTGTGGTGCTCGGAGATGTGGGTGGCGGTCATGGTGACTCCAGTCCTCGGCAGCCCGTGAGGCTAACGTCGTTAGCCCCCAGTGTAGCTAATGGCGTTAGCCTGTCAACCCCTCGACGATTTCCGCTGACAAGAAACAGGACGATGGGGCACGATGGACGGCAACCTCGACGAGGACGCCGACATGACGGTGCTGCTGCTGAACGCCAGCTTCGAACCACTGCGGGTCATCACCGTTCGGCGCGCGCTCGGGCTCGTCATCGCCGCCAAGGCCGATCTGATCGTGCCGCTCGAGGACCAGGTGATCCGCTCCACCGGCGGGGCGACCTTCGAGGTACCCGCGGTGGTCCGACTCCGACGCATGGTGCGGGTGCCGTTCCAGGCCACCGCCCCGCTGTCGCGGCGCGCGATCCAGACCCGCGACGCCCATCGCTGCCAGGTGACGGGCTGCTCGCGCAAGGGGCAGACGATCGACCACGTGGTCCCGCGGTCGCGGGGCGGCACGCACGAGTGGACCAACGTGGTGATGATGTGCGTGCGCCACAACTCCCAGAAGGGCGACCGTTCGCTGGACGAGCTCGGCTGGTCCCTCAAGTGCGAGCCCGAGGCGCCACGCGGCGCGCTCATCCTGCTCTCGCGGGCCGGGCATCAGGGTCCCCCCGGCGTCGTGGGGTCCCTACCTGCCGGCAGTGTGACGCCCGGTCGATCTGTCGGGCCGTGACATCGCGGCGCGTCCCACGTAAAGTGGAACACGTTCTAGTTTTCCTGTCCGATCGATCCCCGCGGCCAGACCGTCTCTCGATGAGGAGCACCGATGTCGAAGCGCTCACCCTTCCCGATCCCGTTCGGCTGGTTCCAGGTCGCATGGCCCGACGACGTGAAGGTCGGCGAGGTGAAGCCGCTGCAGTACTTCGGCAAGCACCTGGCGCTGTGGCGCGACGACCACGGCGCACCGCATCTGAACGACGCGTTCTGCCCGCACCTGGGTGCGCACCTCGGCCACGGCGGCTCGGTCGACGGCGAGGACCTGATCTGCCCGTTCCACGGCTGGCGCTTCGACGCCGCCGGCAACAACACGCTCATCCCCTACTCGGAGCGCACCAACAAGAAGGCGTGCGTGCGGTCCTACCCGACCGTCGAGCGCAACGGTCTGATCCTGTCGTGGTACCACCCCGACGCCGTCGAGCCGATGTGGGAGATCCCCGAGATCCCCGAGTTCAACGACCCCGAGAACTTCACCCAGGTGATCACCAAGATCTACCGGGTCGAGGCGCCGTGGCAGGAGCTGGCCGAGAACGGCGTCGACTCCGCGCACTTCCGCTACGTGCACCACACCGAAGAGGTGCCCGAGCTCGAGTCGCTACGTCATGGACGGCCCGTTCTCGCACATGCGCTCGGCGCAGAAGTTCCCGACGCCCCGCGGCGTGGTGAACGGCCGCATCGACGCCGACTCCTACGGCCCCGGCGTCAGCTGCATCCACTTCTCCGGCATCATCGACACCGTCCTCATGGGCTGCAACGTGCCGATCGACGAGAAGTCCTGCGAGATGCGCTTCAGCTTCACCGTCCGCAAGCTCGGTGACGACGAGGCGCTCAACTCGAGCGTCGGTCAGGCCTTCGTCGACGAGGTCGGCAAGCAGGTCGAGGAGGACAAGCCGATCTGGGAGAACAAGGCGCACCTGGTGCGCCCGGCGCTCGCCGACACCGACGGCCCGTTCACCAAGTTCCGCCAGTGGGCGTCGCAGTTCTACGCCGAGGGCGTCGATGACACCGCGCTGGTCTACGAGCCCGAGGGCAGCTACCCGGCCGAGGTCGTCGTCACCGCGTCACGCAAGCACGGCTCGGATCCGTTCGCGAACGACTGAGCTCGACCTCGGTTCGTATTGTGCCGTGACAGCGCTGCCCGAGGGGCACGCTGACGGCACATTTCGGGACGGTGAGCGGGATGCTGGGCCGAGTGCCTGCCGCTCAGCGCTTGCTGGGCGGGACCGTCCAACCCGAGTTGCCGTCGTCCTCCGGCGGGGCCTCGGGCTGCTCGGTCGGCGGAGGCGTCCACGGCTGCGACGCGGGCGGCTGCGGGTACTGCGGCTGCGGGTACTGCGGGTACTGGGGCTCGGGGTACGGGGACTGACCCGGGTACTGGGGCTGCGGGTACTCGGGCTGGGGGTATCCGGGCTGCCCGGGGTACTGGGCCTGACCCGGGTACTGGGCCTGACCGGGGTACTGGGTCTGACCCGGAGACGAGGGCTGGGGGTACTGGCCCGGCGGGTACGGGAAGCCGGGGTACGGCGGCTGCAGCGGCGCGCGCTTCGAGCGCGACCTGACCACGAAGCCGACGATGACCAGGACCATGCCCACCACGAAGAGCAGCCCGCCGACGCCGAACACGGCGATGACACCGAAGAGCGCGCCGAAGTCCGACAGGAGCTCCTCTCCTCGCATCACCCGACCGACCGTGAAGCTCACTCCGGACGCAGCGGACGGCTCGCCGACCATCTCGCACTCCGCGACGTAGCTCCCCGGCTCCAACTTGGCCACGACCAGCACGGTGTCGGTGCTCGTGTTGCCGCTCGCCCACAACACGTCGTCGCTGTACGCGGCGGCCGAGAGCCGCGTCGAGCTGCCGGGTTCGGTGATCATGCACTCGGGCTGAGGGCGACGCATCGGAGGGGATGGCGACGCCGACGTTCATCTCGCCGCTGCCCGACGAGTTGCCGAGCGGCTCGAGCACCTCGAACTCGATGGTGCCCGGGACCAGACGATCCGACGACCCGTCGATCACCACGTCGCGTTCGAGGTTGCGGAGGTCGACCTGGTTCCACAGGATCGATCCGACCAGACCGCCGACGAGGACGGCGACGGCCATCATCACCGAGCCGGTGATGAGCAGCCCTCGACCCTTCGTGGGTCGCGTCGACGTGGGGGGCGGCTGGACCGGCGTCACGCTGCGGAGAGGAGTCGGTCGGTGGTCCGGTCGATCATCGTCGAAATCGTACCGGCGATAGTCTCCGAGCCGTGCCTCAGGAACCCGATGCCGGACCACCACCGCTGCAAACCGAGCGCCACGGCTCGGTCGCCGTCGTCACGCTGGACCGGCCGCACGCCCGCAACGCGTTGAACGCTGCGCTGCGACGTGCGCTGTACGACACCATGTCGCAGCTCGACGCGGATCCCGGGGTGCACGTCGTCGTGCTCACCGGCGCCGATCCTGCGTTCTGCGCGGGGCTCGACCTGAAGGAGCTCGCCGGCGCTCCCGACTCGGTCGCCGGCGGGTTCGGTCCGGGCACGAACTTCGACCGACCCTTCCCGAACATGTCGGTGCCCGTGATCGGCGCGGTCAACGGCGTGGCGATCACCGGCGGCTTCGAGCTCGCCCTGCTGTGCGACTTCCTGGTCGCGTCCGAGCACGCACGTTTCGCCGACACCCACGCACGCGTCGGGATCATGCCCGGCTGGGGGCTCACGGTCACGCTGCCCCAGGCCGTCGGCATCCGCCGGGCCAAGGAGTTGTCCTCGACGGGCAACTTCCTCGACGCCGCCACCGCACACTCGTGGGGCCTGGTCAACCACGTGGTCCCCCACGACCAGCTCATGGCGACGGCGCTCGGCCTCGCCGCCGACATCGCCGGCAACGACACCCACGGGGTGCGACACATCCTCGCGACCTACGACGCCGGCACCTCGGTCACGGCCGCCGAGGCCCTGGAACTGGAACGGTCCCGCAGCCGGGAGTGGCTGCGGGACCGTGCAGAGCTCGATCTGGAGGCCCGTCGGCGAGCGGTCACCGAGCGGGGCCGCTCCCAGATCTGACCGGTTCTGGGTGCGAACACGCCGGCCCCCACCGGTCGGATCGCACCCAGTTCACGGTCTGACCGGTTCTGGGTGCGAACACGCCGGCCCCCACCGGTCGGATCGCACCCAGTTCCGGTCTGACCGGTTCTGGCTGCGGGTGCGTCAGGGCTTCTCGGAGCCGACGATCCACATCGCGTAGAACTGCGCAGCGCCGCCGTAGGCGTGACCGAGCGCGGTGCGGGCACCGTCGATCTGGTGCTCGCCGGCCATGCCACGCACCTGCAGGGCCGCCTCGCCGAAGCGGATCATGCCCGACGCGCCGATCGGGTTGGTCGACAGCACGCCGCCCGACGGGTTCCACGGCAGGTCGCCGTCCATGGCGGTGACGCCGTCGTGGGTGAGCTGCCAGCCGGTGCCCTCGTCGGCGAAGCCGAGGTTCTCGAGCCACATCGGCTCGTACCACGAGAACGGCACGTAGACCTCGCAGACGTCGATCTGCTCGCGCGGGTTGGTGATGCCGGCCTGGCGGTACACGTCGGCGGCGCAGTCCTTGCCCGCCTGCGGCGAGACCTGGTCACGACCGGCAGCCATGGCGGGCTCGGAGCGGAACGAGGTGCCGTGCACCCACGCCGGGGGGCGACCCTCGGCCGCAGCGGCGTCGCCGCCGGCCTCGTTGGTCAGCACCAGGGCGATCGCGCCGTCGGACGACGGGCACGTCTCGGAGTAGCGGATCGGGTCCCAGAGCATCAGCGACTCCTTGACGGAGTCGTAGGTGATGTCGTGCTCGTGCAGGTGGGCGTACGGGTTCTTCAGCGCGTTCTGGCGGTCCTTCAGCGCGACCAGCACGCCGGTGTCGTCGGGGGCGTTGGAGCGTGCCATGTACTGGCGGATGTAGGGGGCGAAGTAACCGCCCGCACCGGCGACCAGCTGCTGCTGGAACGGGCATGTTGAAGCTCAGCGCCCACATGGCCTCGGAGCAGCTCTGCATCTCCCAGCCGATGGTGAGCACCCGCTCGTGCACGCCGGACTCGATGAGCCCGGTGGCGACGATCGCCGTCGAGCCCGAGACCGAGCCGGCGGTGTGCACGCGGAAGATCGGCTTGCCGACCGCGCCGAGCGCCTCGACCAGCGAGTACTCCGGGACCATGATCCCCTCGAAGAAGTCGGGGGCCTTGCCGACGACGATGGCGTCGATGTCGGCGAGCGTCATCTGCGCGTCCTCGAGGGCACGGAAGGTCGCCTCGCGGAGCAGACCGGGCAGCGACACGTCGCCACGGGTCGCGGTGTACTTCGTCTGGCCGATGCCGACGACAGCAGTTCTCTCAGCCATATCTCTCAGCCCTCACCTTCAAGAACAGCGACCAGGTTGTGCTGGAGTGCGTGTCCGCCGGTGGCGTGCGCAACGCCCCGGGACACCTCTCCGGAGTGGATGCGGTTGGCGACCTCGACCAGGCGGATCAGGCCGGCGGCCATCATCGGGTTGGCGGCCAGCGGGCCACCCGACGGGTTGACGACGACGTCGTCGCCCAGGCCGAGCGCCGCGCGCAGGATCGGCTCCTGGTGGGTGAAGTTGGCGTGCAGCTCGGCGACCTCGATCGGGCCGTTCGCCGACGCCTGCCTTCTCGGCCGCGATCGACACCGAGGGTGCGACGGTCAGGTCACGGAAGTTCAGGTGGTGGCCGTCGGCGCGGTGGTCGATGCCGCGGATCCACGCCGGACGCGAGCTGAGCGCACGGGCCTTGTCGCCGGCGGCGAGCACGATCGCCACGCCGCCGTCGGTGATGGGCGCGCAGTCGTGCTTGCGCAGCGGGTTCGCCAGGTAGTCGTCGCCGAGCAGGGCGGTCGGCTCGGCCGAGCCCTGCAGCTGGGCGAACGGGTTGCCCGCCGCAGCGGTGCGGCTGCGATGGGCGATGTCGGCCATCGCCGCCTCGCTCGTCACGCCGGCGTCGATCGCGGCACGGGCCTGCAGCGCGGCGATGTCGATCGAGGTCGGCCACAGCGGCGCCTCGTAGTACGGGTCGGTCATGCGTGACAGCACCCGGGGCAGGTCGCCGGGCGACGACTTGCCGTAGCTGTAGACGAGCGCGGTGTCGGCGTGGCCGGTCTGGATCTTGACCCAGGCCTCGTAGAGCGCCCAGGCGCCGTCCATCTCGACGTGCGACTCCGAGATCGGCGGCCAGGCGGCCGACCGCGTCGAGCGTCATGACGAAGCTGAAGGGCTGTCCGGCCAGGTAGTCGGAGCTGCCCGAGCAGGTGAAGTCGAAGTCGTGGCGTCCGACGCCGGACTTCTCGATCACCTCCTGGATGACCGGCTGGATGAGCTCGACCTCGTTCGTGGCCGTGGCGGCCCGAACGTGCTTGGTCTGAGCGGTGGCGATGATGGCAACGTCTCTCACGGCAGCGTCCTCAGATGAAATCGGTCAGTTCGGAGCGAGGCACGTCCGGCTCGCCGTTCGGGGCCCACCACTTGATGTTCTCGAAGCTGGTGGTCAGTTCGGAGTCCTCGACCCAGACGGACTTCAGTCGCATGCCGACGGAGACCTGGTCGTAGGGGATCTCACGGACCAGGCCGTAGATCGGGATGTCGGAGCCGTCGACCAGGATCAGACCCGACACGTACGGGATCTCCTGGGCGTTGCCGGTGAAGTCGAGGTTCACGACGCAGTAGCTGACGAGCGTGCCGTCCAGGCCGAGCTCGACCTGCTCGGTCGTCGGCAGTCCCGACACCGGCGACACGCCGCGGGGCGGGATGTAGACCTTGCCGGTCTCGCTGCAGCGCTCGCCGACCAGTCGCTTCTCCTTGATGGTCCGAAGGAAGCGGGTGGTCGCGATGCCCGGCGTGTAGTCGTAGGTCAGCGAGGCGAACGCCTTGAGCAGCTGCACCCCTTCGACGTCGTCGAGGCCGTCGATGGCCGAGGTGTCGACGGCCGGCTGGGACCAGAGGCCCTCGGGCAGGTCGATCGGTGCGGGTTCGGTGATGTCAGACATGTGTTCCTTCCAGATCTTCCCGGTCAGCCCACCGGCTCGAAGCACTCGATGTCGGACAGCGCACCCTCGCGGTCCGCGGCGAACCGGACACGGACACGGAGGCCCGCTGCCATGGCGTCCTGCGGTGCGTCGACCGCGTGCAGCATCGTGGTGTCGGCGCCGTCGAGCTGGACGAGCGCCCAGGCGAAGGGACGGTCGAAGGGCTGACCGTCGCGGACCTGCTCGTTCCACGACCAGGTGACGACCTGGCCCTCGCTCGCCACCGGGACCAGCTTGGTGAGGGGCGCACCGCTCGCCGGGTCGTACTCGACGGGCGGGACCAGGACCTTGCCCTGCTCGTCCTCGATCCCGATGATCCGACCCTCACGCAGGCCGGTCAGGAACGCACCGATGACGGGACCGGTGGTCCGACGGAACGGATACTCGAGAACGAGCGGCGCCCGCAGGACGTCCTCGTTCGCAGCGGTCGACTCGTTCGACATGTCATCCCCTCGTCGAAGTCCGCCCCCGGTCCACCCGGGGTGCCGAATCGGCAGACTAGAACACGTTCTCGTTCCGTGCGAGGCGGGTCCGGCCTGCGCGCCGAGCGGAATTCAGCGGAGGAACTCGGTCAGCAGCCGATCCGCACGTGCCCTGGCGGCCACGCTCTGGCGTCCGGTCTCGGCGAGCAGCTGCTCCGGATCGACCCCGACCGCAGCGATCTGGTCGATGTCGTCCTCGAACCAGCCCTCGATCACCGGGCGGTCGGCCTCCGGGTGGAACTGCAGCGCCAGGTTCCGTCGCAGCCGGAACGCCTGCGGTCCGGCGTCGGACACGGCCAGCTCCTCGGCGCCGTCGGGCACGGTGAACCGGTCGAAGTGCCACTGCAGCCACGGACCGGGTTCGATCTGCGCGGCCCGCGGCACCACCTTGCACCAGCCGACCTCGGGCACGTCGCTCGCGGTGACCTCGCCGCCGAACGCCGCACTCAGCAGCTGCCCACCGAAGCACAGACCCAGGACCGGCACGCCCAGGTCGTCGGCACGTCGGATGAGCTCGAGCTCGGGTTCGACCCAGTGGGCGACGGCCTCGTCGTACACCGACCAACGAGAGCCGTAGAGCACGACCAGGTCGAGGCCGGCCGGGTCGGGGAACGCTGTGCCGCCGACCGGTGAGCCGGCCACCTCGCAGACCTGGTGGACCTGGGCGTCCCAGCCCCGGGCGTCGAGGACCTCGCCGATGATCCCGGCCGAGGAGTTGGCGTCGTGGTGGAGGTGCAGCGCGCGCATGGCCGCCGAGTGTTGTCGAAGGATCCGCCCGAGCGGCCGCGGGGTCAGCGCCCGAGGCCGGCTGTTCAGCCGGGCCGGCAGACCGCGGCCCCCTCGCCCTCCGCGCCTGCGGGCGCCGCGAGGGCCTGCTCGCCCGCGGGATCGACGAGCACGGCAGCCAGGGCGAGGTCCACCAGATCGACCTCCGGGCCGCCCGGCATCGACGTGACCTCGACGAGCGTCGAGTCGGACCCTTCGGCCACGACCGCGCCGCCGTTCGGTGCCACCGCGACCCGGCGACCCTCGACCTCTTCGACGCGGGCGCCGAGCGCCTGCTCGGGCAGACGGGTACCGCTCGAGCCGGCGCCGCGCCAGCGGACCGCGACCGACACGGTCGGCCCCCCTTCGCGGGCGCCGGGTTCGGCCAGGTCGATCACGACCGCCCGGTCCGGCAGGGGCCCGTCGACGGCGTCGGTCCCGATCAGCTCGAAGGTGCCGGAGGGATCCGAGATCGGCGCGCTCGCCAGGTCGAGTGGTCGGAGCGCCTCGGCGAGCCCGTCCGCGCCGACCGAGACGTCGGCGTTCGCCCGCCAGTGCCGACCGCCCTCCTGCCACTCGGCGGCGAGCCACCCGCGGTTCCCGCGGTTGATGAACGTCGTGATCGTGCCCGGCAGCGATCGGACCTCGTCGATCACGGCCGCCCCCTCGAGCGGGGTCGAGTAGTACTCGGTGGCCGGTGCGTCGACCACGTGGAGCTGGATCGTCCGGGCCACCGTGCCGTCCGCTCCGCGTTCGATCAGGACGTGGGTCTCGCTCGGACCGCTGCTGTCCGCGGCCGAGGACCACGTCCAGGTCACCGCCGAGGTGACCACCAGGTCCGACGGCACCTCGTCGAGCAGCCACTCCGGCGGCGAGCCGTACGGCGGCTCGGCCGGGCACGGCCCCGCCGGCACCTCGGCCCAGGTGGTCGAGGCGGGAGCGGTCGGGCTCGTCGTCGTCGGTGCTGCGGTGGTCGGTGCTGCGGTCGTCGGTGCTGCGGTCGTGGGTGCTGCGGTCGTGGGCGACTCCTCCCGGGCCTCGGCCGCTCCGGGTTCGCCGTCACCGCAGCCGGCGCACAGCACCAGCGCGGCCGTCGCGGCCACCAGCCACCTCCCCCGGTTCGTGCTCATGTGAACGAGTCAACCAGGTTCAGGCGTCGTTGCGTCGCGGAACGACGACGACGGCAGCAGCGCCCGCCACGAACGACGGCGGACGCAGCCCGCCCAGACACCTGCGCCGTAGGCCACGTCGTCGAGCACCGCGAGCGGGAGGTGTCCGGGCCGCACGCCGTCGCGCCACGCCTCGACCACCGCCAGCACCAGCGCGGCGCGCAGCACCCGACGAGCACGGCGTGACCAGGGCGCGGCCACGACCAGCAGCGGCCACCAGACGCGCAGCGACGCACGCAGCAGCTGGCGCACGGCCGACCAGTGGCCGGTGACGCCGAGCCGCAGCACCTGTGCGGTCGGGACCCCGTCGAGCTGGTCGCGCAACCGCCACGACGTCCACGCCACGAGTGCGGCGGCGGCCGGCACACCCGGGACCACCGACGAGCAGTCCGGCGGCGACCAGCGCGCTCCAGCGCGTGAGTCGGGCCGGGGCGACCCGGCCGGGGTGGCGTTCGTCGAGGGCTGCTGCCGAGCTGCCGTAGCCGACTCGCTGACGCAGGAACGACACCACGTCGGGGCGCACCTCGTGGGCGACGCTCGCGGCCGGTTCGTAGCGCACGGTCCGACCGGACTCGACCAGCCGCCAGACCAGGTCGACGTCCTCGCCCACGCGCATCGAGGCGTCGAAGCCGCCGACCTGATCGAACGACTCGGCCCTCACGAGCATCGCGGCCGACGGCACGTACGACACCCGTCTGCCCGGCGCGACACGTGCGGCCCGGCCGCCCAGGTCGAGGGGCGAGCGGAACCGGTCGACACCCCACACCGCAGCAGGACCCCACCCGGAGTCGCTGCTCCGGCCGGCCGCTCGTCGCGACGCGGCGGGGGCCGCCACGACGCGCGGCGCGACGACGGCGACCCGGTCGTCGTCGAAGTGGCCGAGCAGCGGGTCGAGCCAGCCGGGAGCGACGGCGCAGTCGGCGTCGAGGAAGGCGAGCAGCGGCGAACGGGCCGCCGCCGCGCCGTCGTTGCGGGCCGCAGCGGGTCCTCCGGAGTGCTCGCGTCGCACCAACCGCGTGGCGAGGCCGCGACGCGACCCGACGACCGTCGCCAACGACGCGGCGTCCGCCGAGCCGTCGTCCACCACGATCACCTCGGCGAGCGCGTCCCCCGCGGCCGCCAACGAGTCGAGCAGGCGTGCCACCCCCTCGGCGTCATCGCGCACGGGCACCACGACGGAGACATCACCAGCGGCGAACCGTGCCTCGGCGGAGGTCGGTTCGGGCACGAGCACGCCCCGGTCGACCAGCCGGTCGACCAGGCGCGACTCGGCCGGAGTGTCGGACCCGCCACCGACCAGCACCCGGTCGAGCACCGCGGCGCCGACGCTCGACAGCCGCAGCAGCCCGACGGGGTCGCCGCCGAGCACGACGCGACCCCCGGCACCGAACCGGCGGACGCTGTCGTCAGCGCGATACCGCACCGCTCAGCCCCAGCGCTCGGCGGCCGTCGCTCGGAGCTGGGCGGCCAGTTCGTCGAGCAGGCCCGCACCGTGGTCGGCATCCGCGCCACGGGGGTCGCCGAGGATGCCGTTGTCGGTCACCGCACGCAGGCCGTCGGCGATGACGGTCGGTCCGATGTCGCGCCACCTGGCGGTGCTCCCGGCGGCCAGGCGGTCGACGCGCACGCTGGTGGGGTCGATGGCGAGCATCATCGACGTCTCGGTGCGACCTGCGTGTGAGTCCCCGTCGGGCACCCTCGGGTGCCAGACCGCGACGTCCCGGCTCTCGGCGCGCAGCTGCGCCTCGGCCCGGGTGAGCGCCTCGATGTTGCCGCCGTGCCCGTTGACGAACAGCACCGCCCGGAACGGCGCACGGTCGACCCTGCGACGGCTCCGGCAACGCTGAGCGTCCGAGCTCCACCACGACGGCGACCAGCGCGTCGGTCCCGATCGACAGCGTGCCGGGGAACGACTCGTGCTCACCCGACGCACCGATGCCGATCGGCGGTGCCGAGCACCGCGTCGTCGCGACCGTCGACCAGGCGCTGCGCCAGCTCGGTCGCGATGCGCAGGTCGGTGTCGAAGGGAAGGTGCGGGCCGTGCTGCTCGCAGCTGCCCACCGGCACCACGAGCAGCGACCGCTCCGGGACCTCTGGCCAGGTCATCGCCGAGAGGTGCTGCGACGCCACCGGGGACCTACTCGGTCGCGGCGGGAACGTCGGTCGCGGCGGCTGCATCGTCGGGAACGACGTCGGTCGCGTCGCCGTCGAGATAGCCCCACGACCGCAGCTGGTCGAGGATCTCGTCCGCGGCGGCGGAGGGCTCGAGCACGACGGTGCGCGGCGGTGTCCGGTCCACCAGCGCGCCGGTGAGCGAGACGATCCGCTGCAGCGCGTGCTCACCCACCGGGGGCGGCAGGACGCGGGTGCGGGGACGCCACGGGGCGAGCAGCACCGTCTCTGGTTCCTTCGAACCCGAGGGCGGGACGACCTCGATCCCGAGGGTCCTGGCAGCCAGCGACGCGGCGAGCGACGCACGTCGCAGCTCACCCGCACCGCCCTCGACCGACAGCACGGCCGGTGCGCCGACCGACAGGCGTTCGCGACGACCTCCGTCGAGACGACGCAGCGCCGAGACACCCCCGGCCGCAGACCCTCCGGCGACAGACCCTCCGGCGACAGGCTCCCCAGCCACAGGCCCCTCGGCGACGGCCTGGATCAGACCGAGCGCCTGTGCGGCATCGAGCTCGTGCGCGAGGAACGCCGGCACCGAACCGGAACCGCGGTCCGCGCTCGTGTCGCCGCACACCACGACCACGTCGTCGTCGCCGACGATCCGGGTGATCGCGCTGGCGAGCTGGGCCGCGACACGGTCGCTCGGCAGGTCGGCCCGGGACGCGATCCGCACGACGCGCTCGACGCCCGAGGCGGCGAGGTCACGCAACGCGCCGTCGGCAGCGGCGGGTCCGAGCGTGAGGAGCGTGGTGGTGGCGTCCCAGCGCTCACCGAAGCGCAGTGCCACCTCGAGCGCCGCTCGGTCGGCCTCGGAGAAGCCCTCGCCGTGGGTCTGCGGCACGGTGCTGCCGTGGAGCGGGTCGACGACGGGTCGCAGGTCGGTCCACTTCACGCAGACGACGAGCTGTACCGGACGGGAGTCGTTCACCGCGGCGCGCCGATCACGAGGAGTGGAACACGACGCCGTGTCCACCCTCGGGGTAGCTCCAGGTGATCGCGCCTTCTTCGTTGCAGACCAGGTAGCAGGTCCCGCACTCGAAGCACTGCTCGTAGTTGAAGAGGATCCCGCCGTCCGCGGTGGGCACGAACAGGTTCGCGGGGCACGCCGCGATGCAGCCCCGCACCGAGCAGTCGGCGCACAAGCGGTCGTCGACCACGATGTGCGGTTGCTCGTGCACGCGGAACTCGACGGTCCCCATCAGGGACTCGAAGCTCAGGGCGGGGTAGCGATCTGCGGGAGCGCTCATGTCATCACCAGCTCATCCGAAGGAGCGCAGCGCGCGCCAGCCGTCTCGCAGCGCGACGCGCAGCTTCACGTCGTTGCGTCGAATCTCGGTCCACAGGATCTTGATCACGCCCGGCTTGCGGACGGGGTTCGTGACGGTGAACAGCTCCTCGGCGACGCCGCACACCAGACCGGGTGCCTGACGCTGCGCGAACTCGCCCATCACGATGTGGGGTGCCTGTCGCAGCTTCTTGTGGTCCTGCAGCACGAAGCTGCTCTCGAGCTGCGAGCGGTACGACGAGAGACCCGCCGCGCTCGCGTCCTTGCGGCGCACCGCCCGGGTCGCCGCTCGACCGGCCGCTGCGCCAGAGGCGATCGCGAAGTTGACGCCCTCGAGCCAGATGCCCGCGGCGAGGCACATGGCCGCCGCGTCACCGGCGACGAGCAGGCCGTCGCCGACGAGCTCAGGCATCATGTCGTAGCCGGCCTCGGGGATGACGTGCGCGGAGTACTCCGAGACGTCACCGCCGTCGATCAGCGGCGCGATGCCCGGGTGGACCTTGAGGTCCTCGAGCAGCTCCTCGGGGCGACGCCCGCCCTTGGCGAGCGCCGGCAGGCTGAGCACGAGACCGACCGCCAGGCTGTCGCGGTTGGTGTAGACGAAGCCGCCGCCGGGCACGTCACCGGTGCAGCCCATGATCTCGATGTCGACGCCGTGGTCGCCGCGCACCGCGAAGCGCTCGTCGATGACCTCACGCGGCAGACCGATCGTCTGCTTCACGCCGACGGTGTAGTTCGCCGGGTCGGACTCGCCGTAGAGGCCGGCCTCCTTGGCGAGGAACGAGTTCACGCCGTCGCAGGCGATCACGACCGACGCGGTCAGGTCGCCGTCGGGTCGGTCGGTGCGCACGCCGACGACGCGCGCCGCCCGTCGCGCAGCAACCCCGTCGCGGTCGTCGAGGTGACCAGCACCGCGCCCGCGTCGGTCGCCTTGCCGGCGAACCAGGCGTCGAACTCGGGACGGAACGAGGTCATGCCGTTGTACGGCGGGCGGCCCCACGACTCGGTGCGGTAGTCGACCGTCAGCGCCTGCGAACCGGTCATGATCATCGTCGAGCGACGGGTGACCCACCGCTGCACCGGCACCTCGTCCCACCAGTTCGGCACCAGCGTGTCGAGGATGCGGCCGTAGATGACCCCGCCGTACATGTTCTTGGACCCGGGGAACGGTCCGCGTTCGAGCAGGCACACCGAGACGCCGGCGCGTGCGAGCTCGAGCGCCGCGGCCGCGCCGGCGGGGCCGGCGCCCACCACGATCACGTCGAAGTCGGGCACCTCAGCGCACCCCCAGTCGTTCGGCGAGCTCGTCGAGCGTGGCGTTGGCGTCGCGCGACGACGGCCAGGTCGGCGAGCTCCATCATCGGGCAGTGCTGGTCGGTGTTGATGCTGATCACGTGCTCCGGGTGGCCGAGCCCGGCAGTGTGCTGCACGGCGCCGGAGATGCCGAACGCCAGGTACAGCTGCGGGTCGACGACCACGCCCGTCGTGCCGATCTGTCGGTCGTGCGGGATCCACCCCCGGTCGGTGATGACACGGGTCGCGCCCATCGACGCACCGAGCGAGGCGGCGACCTCGCCGAGCAGGGCGAAGCGCTCCGGCAGCGTCCAGCCCGGCGCCGCCGCCGAGGATGCGCGGGGCCTCGGTCAGGTCCATCGTCGAGACGTCCGGCGCGAGCACCTCGACCACGGTCGCGTCGGCGGCGGCGGTCCTCGTCGGCGATGGCGTCGCCGATGAACGTCACGACCTCGGGCGGTGGGATGTCCTCGACGTTCGACGGAGCGCACGCCCGGCTGGAAGGTGATGACCGCTGGACCGGCGAGCGGCTGGCGGGCGAGCACCCGTCCGCCGTGGCGGATCGTGGTGACCGAGTCGACACCCAGCTCCATCGCGCCGGCGAACAGCGCGACGTCGAGGACCGCGGCGAGTCGCGGTGCGAGGTCGCGCCCGTCGGGCGAGGCCGGCAGCAGCACGAGGTGCTCAGCGGCCAGGCGTGACCCGAGACGCCGTGCCCACTCACCCGGGGCGAAACCGGGGGTGTCCCACACCTCGACCGAGGTGCACAGACCGGTCAGCTCGGCGGCGGCATCGCTCGCCCCGTCGCCGACGAGCAGCACGCGGCCGTCGGCCTCGGCGACCACCTCGGCGCCACCGACGGGCAGCGCGCCGGCCCGCACGGGCACGACCGCGAGCGCCGGGGTCGTTGCTCGGCGTCGGACATGGGGCGCACGGTAGCGCTCACCTGATCCCCGCCCCGACCCGCTCGCCGTCGATCACCGCGGCGTGGGCACGCCGGGGCGCGACCGCGTCACCGACCCGTTCGACCGCGACGCCGGCGCCCTGCAGCTGGTGGTACAGCTCGTCGGCCGGGTTCGCAGGCACCGCGAGCACGACCCAGTCGGGGGTGCGGGTGAGCTGCCGCCCGTCGGGTGGTGCTGCAGGTTCAGCTCATGGGCGCCGTCGTCCGCGGTCGACGCTCCCATGGCACCGCAGTCGGTGGTCTGCACGATGCCCTTGGCGTTCGCACGGATCCACCAGTTCTCCATGTCGAGGGTGATGCCGAGGTCCTGGCCGACGACCATGCCGGGGGTGACGACCTCGACGCGGCAGCCGCGGTCGGCGAGCAGCTCGGCGACCGACGTGGCCTGGTGGAAGCCGAGCTCGTCGATGACGACGACGTCACCGCTCGGAGCGCGCCCGGCCCTTCGAGCACGTCGCGCACGTCGACGATCCAGTCGGCGTCGCCGGGCACCCAGTACGGCGCGAGCCGGCACCGAGCCGGTGGCGACGACCACGACGTCGGCGCCGCTGCGGGTCGACCTCGTCCGCGGTCACCTCGACGCCGTACTCGAAGGTCGACGCCGAGCCGGTTGCACTCGTGCAGCTGGTTGCGGACCAGGTCGCCGAACTCGGCGCGGTTGGGCACGCGTCGCCGCCAGCCGCACCTGGCCGCCGGCCGCGGCGCTCGCGTTCGCAGACGGTGACCTGGTGGCCGTTGCGGGCCGCGGCGATCGCCGCCTGCATGCCGGCGGGCCCGGCGCCGACGACGAGCACGCGTCGGCGGATCGACACCGGCTGGGCCTCACCCACGCCGAGCGCCTCCCGCCGGTGCGCGGGTTCTCGATGCAACCGAGCCAGCGGTTCAGGCCCATGCGCCCGACGCACTCCTGGTTGCACGACAGGCACAGCCGGGTGTCGTCGGTGAAGCCCGCCGCGCGCCTTGCGCACGAAGTCGGCGTCCGCGATCTGTCCGCGCACCACGCCGACCAGGTCGCACTGGCCCTCCTGCAGCGCACGCTCGGCCTGCAGCGGGTCCTTGAAGCGGCCGACGCCGACGACCGGCAGGTCCACCGCCTCGCGGATGGCCGAGGGGATGAACATCGCGTAGCCGGGCGGGATGTGCATCGACGCCTCGATCATGAACAGGCTCGCCGTGGCGACGCCGATCGAGGTGTTGATGTAGTCGACCTGCCCGGTCGCCTCGACCATGCGGGCCACCTCGACGGCCTCGTCGATGCGCGTGCCGCCCTCGATCAGCTCGTCACCGCAGAGCCGGACGCCGAGTGCCAGGTCGGGGCCGATGCGGGCGCGCACCGCGGCCACGATCTCCAGCAGGATCCGGGCCCGGTTCTCGAGCGTGCCGCCGTAGTGGTCGGTGCGCGTGTTCGTCGCCGGCGAGAGGAACCCGCGCACGATCGACGAGTGCGAGCACTGCAGCTCGATGCCGTCGAAGCCGCCCTCGGCGCAGTGACCCGCGACCATCGCGTACGAGGCGACGATCTCGGCGATCTCGGCGGTGTCGATCGCCTTGGGCACCTCGCGGAAGAGCGGGTCGGCCACCGGCGACGGCGCCCAGACCGGCAGGCGGGAGTACATCGACGAGGCCTGGCCGCCGTTGTGGTTGATCTGGGCGAAGATCGGCACGCGGTGCGCGTGCACCGCGTCGGTGATGCGTCGGTAGCCGGGGATGACCTCTCGGTGGAAGCCGTGGATCAGCTTCTCGTAGGGCCAGTCGGTCGGGTGGGTCGAGTGCTCCTCGGTGATGATGAGCCCCGCGCCGCCCGCGGCACGCGCCGCGTAGTAGGCGGCGTGCTGCTCGGTGGGCAGACCGCCCTCGGCGTAGTTGGTCAGGTGTGCCGAGAAGACGACACGGTTGCGGACCGTGACGGGACCCAGTTGCAGCGGCGACCAGAGGAGCTCGCTCATGGCCGCAGGTTAGGGGGAGACCCGTTGGGTCCCGACATCCGGACGAGTCACGGCTCGCACGTCACCGCCACCCGCTCAGGCGAGCTCCGGCGGGAACCCGCCGGTGGCGATCGGGCCCCATCGGTCGACGGTGACGCGGATCAGGCACTTGCCCTGGGCGAGCATGGCGTCGCGGTACTCGTCCCAGTCGGGGTGCTCGCCGGAGATGCTCCGGAAGTACTCGACCAGCCCGTCGACCGCGTCCGGCACGTCGATCACCTCGGCGGTGCCCGACACCTGGACCCACGGCCCGTTCCACTCGTCGGACAGCACGCACGCCGACACCTGCGGCCGTGCCCGGAGGTTCCGCACCTTGGCGCGCTGCGGATAGCTCGCGATCACGATCCGTCCGGCGCCGTCGACGCCGGCGGTCACCGGGGACATCTGCGGCGAGCCGTCGGTGCGGAGCGTCGAGAGGATCAGGCGATGCCGCGGGCGGAGGAACTCGATCAGCGCGGCCCGGTCGACCCGGTCGTTCGTGGCGATCTGTCGGGCCATGGCCCCACTGTCCCACAGCGACCCGTGCCGCTGCAGTCGCTCGAAGGCCGGTCGGTACCATCGACCCATGACCGCTCACCCCACCACCGAGACCGCCACGGGGAGCGTGCTCGTCACGAGGATGGCGGGGTTCGGCACGACGATCTTCGCCGAGATGTCGGAGCTGGCCACGCGGACCGGTGCGATCAACATGGGTCAGGGCTTCCCGGACGTCGATGGACACCCGGCGGTGGTCGAGGCGGCGGTCAGGGCGCTGCGCGACGGGCACAACCAGTACCCGCCCGGCCCGGGCATCCCGGAGCTGCGCCACGCGATCGCCGATCACCAGCGGCGCCACTACGGCATCGAGCTCGATCCCGACTCCCAGGTGCTGGTGACGACCGGGGCGACCGAGGGCATCGCGGCATCGGTCATGGCGCTCTGCGATGCCGGCGACGAGGTCGTGACCTTCGAGCCGTACTTCGACTCCTACGCGGCCGTCGTGGCCCTCGCCGGTGCGCAGCGGCGGGTCGTGACACTCCGCGCCCCGGACTTCGCGGTCGACGTCGATGCCGTCGCCGCGGCGATCACGCCGCGCACGAAGGTGCTGCTGGTGAACTCGCCCCACAACCCGACCGGCGCCGTGTTCACCGACGACGAGCTGTCCGCGCTCGCCGAGCTGTGCGTCCGTCACGACCTGATCGCGATCAGCGACGAGGTCTACGAGCACCTCACCTATGACGGTGTCCCCCACCGCCCGCTGTGCACGTTCCCCGGTATGACGGACCGCACGCTGACGATCTCGTCGGCCGGCAAGACCTTCTCGTTCACCGGCTGGAAGGTCGGCTGGGTGACCGGACCCGCACATCTGGTCGCCGCGGCCCGCACGGTGAAGCAGTTCCTCACCTACGTCTCCGGCGGACCGTTCCAGCATGCGGTCGCCGAGGCGCTGTCGATGCCCGACTCGGTCGTCGAGGACCTGCGCACGTCACTCGAGTCGAAGCGCGACCGGCTCGTCGACGGGCTCCGTGTCGCCGGGTTCGAGACCTACCGGCCGTCGGGCACCTACTTCGTGACCGTCGACGTCGGTTCGGTCGGCTGGGACGACGGCGTCGAGTTCTGTCGCATGCTGCCCGAGCGCGGTCGGCGTGGTCGCGATCCCCAACTCGGTCTTCCACGACTCCGACGCAGGTCGGCGCCAGGTTCGCTTCGCGTTCTGCAAACGGGACGAGGTGCTCGACGACGCCGTCGAACGACTCGGCCGGCTCGACGGGTCGACGGCGAGCGGGAGGTCCGACATGAAGGTCGCCGCGATCCAGCACGACATCGTCTGGGAGGACCGCGCGGCGACGTTCGCCGCGCTCGAACCACGTCGTCGCTGCAGCTGCCGGAGCCGGTGCACGCCTGGTCGTGCTCGCCGAGATGTTCGCCGTCGGGTTCTCGCTCGACGTCGAGCGCATCGTCGAGCCGACCGACGGACCCACCTCGGCGTGGCTGGTCGACCAGGCCGCGCTGCACGGGGTGTGGCTCTGCGGCTCCGTCCCGGAGCGTTCGCCCGGGGCCGACCGACCGGCCAACGTGCTGGTGCTCGCCGGACCCGACGGTTCGGTGCACCGCTACGCCAAGACGCACCCGTTCACCTATGCCAAGGAGGACGAGCACTACGAGCCCGGCGACTCGTTGGTCACCGTCGACGTCGACGGCGTCCGCGTCTCGCTGTTCGTCTGCTACGACCTGCGCTTCGCGGACGTGTTCTGGTCGCTCGCCCACGACACGGACTGCTATGTCGTCGTCGCGAACTGGCCCGCCTCGCGGCGCACGCACTGGCAGGCGCTGTTGCGGGCCAGAGCGATCGAGAACCAGGCGTACGTCGTGGGTGTGAACCGCGTGGGCAACGGCGGCGGGCTCGACTACTCGGGCGACTCAGCGGTGATCGACCCGCTCGGCGAGACGATCGCGTCGGCGGCCGGCGTCGAGGCGTTGCTCGTCACCGAGATCGATCCGTCGAGGGTCGTCGACGTGCGCGCCAAGTTCCCGTTCCTCGCCGATCGACGGACGATCGGCTCACCGACTGGCCCCACAGCCGGCTGACCGACTGGGTCGGCTGACCGACTGGACAACGCTGGACGCGAAGTGACCAGATCGGTCGGGTTCGGTCCAACGTTCGAAGCGGCCTCGCTCGGCGGTGTCCGCTCAGCGCGCGGGGCGCCGGTTCAGCTCGACGAGGAGCGACGGCGACCGAGGATGACCGCGGTGGTCACGCCGGCGACCGACGAGACGGCTGCGGCGGACCCGCCGGCGACCGCTGCGACGCGACCCCAGAGGACCCGACCCTTCGAGCCGTCGATCAGGCCCGACACCTTGCGCTGGGAGTCGACGACCACGTCGCCGATCGGCTCGAGGCCGAAGCTCAGCAGCTTGCCGTTGCGCACGTGACCGAACATGCCGCCCGGCAGGGCCACGGCGACGTCGTCATGGGTGCGGAAGAGACCGTTGGCTGACTTGGCCAGGTCGATCGCGTTCTTGATCGTGCGTTCGAGCGTCGCGCTGGTGGTCGTGAGCGCATCGCTGATCGCTGCGGTGTTGATCGCTGCGGTCGGCAGCACCGTGGTCGTTCCCATCACGCAACCTCCTGATCAAGGCGGAACCGTTTCCCCGGACACGGCTCCCGCCTGGTCAGGGTACCCGGCACGCCGAACGGTTCAACGGGCGATTCCACCCAATCATCTCAGATCGAGCGGGTGGCTCCGGTCAGCCGAGCGCGAGGGCGGCGCGACGGCCTTCGAGGATCGCGTCGTACACGGTCCTCGGCGCGACGCAGTCGCCGACGCGCTGCACGTGCAGGCCGTCGACCGCGGCGAGCTCGTGCCAGAGCCGCTCGTCGGGCAGGCGGTGTCCGGCGTCGATGACGGCGGCGACGTCGAGATCGCGGCGCTCGCCGCTGAAGCGGTCCTCGAACGTCGCCGACCCGGACTGCACCGACCGCAGGATCGAGCGCCGGTGCAGCTCGACGCCGGCCTGCTGCAGACGGGAGTTGGCGGGGGCCAGGTCGCCCGACCGTGCGAGCTCGTTGCCGACGATGTTGTCCTGGGTCGCCAGATGCACACGGCGACCCTGGGAGACCAGCAGCTCGGCGACGGCCACGCCGATCGGGCCGCCGATCGGGTCCCAGATCAGGATCTCGCCGTCGGGCAGCAGGGCGGGATCGTCGAGCACGTCGACGGCGTGGCGCAGCATCGACGGCTCGTCGATCCGGTACCCGGCGCCACCCGGCTGCCCGCCGGTCGCCACGATGACGTGCAACCCGTCCGACGCCTGCTCGGCGAGTCCGTCGGCATCGACGCGACGGTCGGCGACGAGCTCGACGCCAACGTGTCGGCACTCCTCGACGAGCCAGTCCGCGAGCAGGTCCATCCGCGACCAGCCGGGCCCCTTGGCGGCGGTGCGCAGCATGCCGCCGAACTGCTCGCCGGCTTCGTACACGGTGACCGCGTGACCTCGCAGTGCCGCGACACGGGCCGCTTCGAGCCCTGCGGGACCACCGCCGATCACGATCACTGCACGGGGGTGCAGCGCCGCGCCGTCGACCGGTTCGTCCTCGGTCTCGTGCCCGGTGAACGGGTCGCCGAGCGAGCTCACGATCGGGTTCCGGTTGTCCCGCACCTGGCTGCGTTGGTTCGACAGGGTGCACGGACGGATCCGCCCCGGCTCGCCACGGCGCAGCTTGGCGACCAGGTCGGCGTCGCTGAGCTGCGCCCGCGTCATCTCGACCGCGTCCGCGATGCCGTCGTCGATCGCCCATTCGGCCTGGTCGACGTCGACGATCGATCCCTGCGCGACGACGAGCACGCGGCCGTCGGTCGCTGCCCGGACCGCGTCGCGCACCGAGCGGGTCAGCTCCAGGTTGAACCCGGTCGGCGTGTGCCCGTCGGGCCGGGTGGCGGACGTCGAGTAGATCGACCCGCGCACCACGGTGAGCAGATCGACCGACGACTCGTCCGACACGATCGCGGCGGCGAGCTCCGGGGCCTGCTCAGGGGTGACCCCGGCCCACGGGAGCGAGCTCGTCACACGACAGGCGCAGGCCGAGCACGGCGTCGGGACCGATCGCCGAACGGACCGCCCGCAGCACCTCTCGCACGAAGCGCAGCCGGTCGGCAGCCCCACTCGTCGTCGCGCTGGTTCGTCAGGCCCGACAGGAACTGCCGCACCAAGGAGTACTGGCCGGCGTTGACGTCGACCCCGTCGCACCCCGCGGCGACCGCCGCTGCCGCGGCCGCAGCGAAGCCGGCGACGACCGCGCTGATGTCGGTCTCCTCCATCCACTTGGGGACCTCGCGGGTGTTGACCTCCGGCACCCGCGACGGCGCCCAGAGCTCACGCTGGCTCCAGTGCGAGGTGCCCTGGCCGCCGGCGTGGCCGAGGGCTGCGAGCACCAGGGAGCCCTCGGCGTGACAGGCCTCGGCCACCGCGGCCCAGCCGGACACGCAGTCGGACGCGAGGGGTGCGCGCTCGTAGGGCCAGTCGGACGGGTGGACCGAGGCTTCCTCGATCACGATGACGCCGGCGCCACCCGCGGCGCGGCGCCGGTAGTACGCGACGTGCCGCTCGGAGATCGCGCGCCGCTCACCCAGGTTCGTCTCGTGCGGACCGAGGACCACCCGGCTGGGGGCCTGGTGCGTGCCGATGACCAGTGGATCGAGCAGCTTCACTCCCACATCGTGGCCCACGTCGACGGGGCCGCCACAACCGAGCCTCAGCGTTTGCGGACCAGGAGCAGCCCGTCGCCGACGTTCACCAAGGAACACTCGACGCGGTCGTCCGCGGCGACCGCCTCGTTGAACGCGTGGATGGCTGCGGCGTTCTCGCTCACCTCGCCGCCCTCGGCCGCGGCGAGGACCTCGCCGCCGAACAGCGCGTTGTCGACCACGATGAGCCCGCCGGGGCGCATGCGCTCGAGGATCAGGTCGACGTAGAGGGAGTACCCAGCCTTGTCGGCGTCGATGAACGCGAAGTCGATCGGACGGTCGAGGGATGTCGCGGCGAGTGTCTGGGCTGCCGGGCCGATGACGAGTTCGATACGGTCGGCCAGTCCCGCCTCCTCCCAGAACGGGATGCCGATCGAGGTCCACTGCTCGCTGATGTCGAAGCAGGTCAGCGTGCCGTCCTCGGGCAGCCCCTCGGCGATGCACAACGCGGACAGTCCGGTGAACGTGCCGACCTCGACCGCGGTGCGCGCCCCGATGAGCCGGACCAGCAGCGTCAGGAACGCACCCTGTTCGGGAGCGATCTGCATGCGCGCGGTCTCGCCGAGCGACTCGGCGGTCACCTCCACGAGCCGCTCGTGCACGACGCTGCGGGGCAGCGAATGCGCCAGCAGGTAGTCCTGCAGCTCTTCGGTGAACGGAAGTCCCTTGAGCGTCATGGTTCGACCCTACGCCCGACGGTCCGCCGATTCAGCCGAGGTAGCCGAGCGGTCCCGCCACCGGCACGCACGGCGGAGGGACGGCGTGTTCGGGATCGAGCGCGTTCAACATGATGCCCATCGCCCGCGGCGTGACCGCCGCGGCGAGGTGCTCGGACAGGTCCTGCTCGCAGCCGTCCTGCAACACGTGGTTCGTCGCGTTCGGCGCGTCGAGGATGCCGCTCTGCCAGGGGGTGACGATCTCGTCATGGCGGCGTGAGGATCGTCGTGTACTCGACGCCGGGGACAGCCTTCACGCCGTCGGCGTAGAGGTCGCGGTTGAACTCGGAGCCGGCGAGCGCGTCGCGGCACGCCCCGCACACGCTCTCGAACAGGTCACGGATGACGTCGCCCAACCCGAGCGGCAGCGCTTCGAGGGCGTGGATGAACCCGTCGATGCCCCAGCCGGTCGAGCCGTCGTAGAGCGGCGTGATCGCGACGTAACGGCCGGACCTTCTCCGCGCCGCCGAGACGCTTCAGGTAGTACTGCGGCATCACGGTGCCCTCGGAGTGGCCGACCAGGTCGACCTCGGTCGCACCGGTGACGTCGAGCACGTGGTCGACGAACGTGTCGAGCTCGTGGGCACTGTCCTCGATCGAGGCCATGCCGCCGAGCCCGCCGTCTGGGGCGTCGACACCCGGGAGCTGCCCGTAGGTGATGGCGAACACGCAGTAGCCGTTGTTCTTGAGCAGCGGCGACGCGGTCTGCCAGAACGCCCGGGTCTGGGTGAGCCCGTGCACCAGGATCACCGGGTTCGGGTGCGCGTCGGACGGCACGCACGAGTCGTCGTTGGCCCCGGCCGGACTCGAGTTCGGTGCGGTGAGCATCGGCTCGATCGCCGCGACCGACGTCCACGGCACCGGCAGCGGCCCGTCGGCTCCCCGCACGACCTCGCCGCCCGGGCTCGGCGCACACGCCGCGAGCAGGCACACCAACAGCAGTCCCCCGACCCACCTGACCATGAGCGAACCGTAGTGCGAGCGCCGCTATTGGCGCTCAGCCAATTGAGTGAAGGACGACCGCGATGGCGTCACGACGCCGCGGTCAACGCGAGCACCGCGCCGCCACCGGTGAACACCGCCACCGCGCCGAGCAGCCAGACGAAGGCCGAACGTAACGTCCGCGGGTCGACACGTGCCGCGATCCGTCCGCCGACGAGGGTGCCGACCGCGGTCATCGCCAGGAACGGCAGCGTCGCCCCCCAGTCGATGACGCCGACACCGCCACGCATCGACAGCGCGACCGCCGAGTTGACGGCGATGACCACCAACGAGGTGCCCACCGCGACGGGCATGGCGACACCGAGGCTGAGGACGAGGGCCGGCACGATCACGAATCCACCGCCCACCCCGAAGAACCCGGTCAATGCACCGACCGCCGTTCCGGTCGCCAGCACCTTGAGCAGAGTGCAGCGCGCCGGGTGCCGTCGCGCCGCACAGGCCGCCGGACGGACCAGCGTCGCGACGTCGCCGGCGGCCCCGACCTCGACGGCACCCTCGACCGCGCCCTCGACCGCGCCCTCGGCCGCGCCACGGCTGCGCCCTCGATGCCGGATCCCACGTGCCCGGCACGGGCCCCGCTCACCTGCGACGCCGCACCGACGACCGGACGGTTGCCCCGCCACATCGCGATGCCGGCGAGCACCATGAACCCGGCGAAGGCGAGCATCAGCACGTCGCCGTCGACGCCACGGTTCAGCCAGGTCCCCACGTAGCTCCCGCCGACGCCGGCGAGCGCGAACAGCAGGCCGGCCCGCAGGTCGACGTTGCCCTTGCGCCAGTGCGGCACGCGCCGATGAGCGACGCGACGCCGACCACGAGCAGGCTGGTGGTCGTGGCCATCTGGGCCGACTCGCCGACGCCGTGTGCCAGGGCCGGCACGGCGAGGATGGAACCTCCGCCGCCCAGCGCGCCGAGGCTGAGTCCGACGAGCAGGCCGAGCGGACTGGCGATCAGCGCTCGCACAGCGCTGCCACCGCCTGGTCGATGTCACACGACGCCGACCGGTTGTAGGGCAGCTTCGACAGCGCCAGTCCCATCGCACAGGTGTCGGTGAGCGCAGCCACGGTGAGCCCGGCGCCGACGGCACCCGAGACGAACCGGAGCTTCGGCCAACGGAGCGAGCCGACGATCCCGACCAGCACGAACGAGCCGGCGACCAGCCGCACCTGACGCTCGAGGGACCACCGCTGCTGGCCGCGCACGACGTCGTGTCCGGCGACCTCCCAGGCGGCGATCCCGCCGTCGAGCACGTGCAGGTTCAGCCATGCCCGCCGCGGCCAGTCGCGCTTCGGCCTGCTGGGCCCGGTTGCCGGTTCGGCAGATCACGACGACGGGCACCTCGAGGCGACGGTGCAGCTCGGCGCTGTGCTCGGCGAGGGTGTCGAGCGGAACGTTGTAGGACCCCGCGATGTGCGCGGATTCGAACTCGGCCGGCGTACGCACGTCGAGCAGACGCAGATCGACGCCGACGTCGAGCAGCTCCTTGAGGGTGGCGACGTCGACGACGGTGCCGGGCACGAGCTCGGGCGACGTGTGGGCGTGGGTTGCGGTGGTGGACATGTGGTTCGACCTCCTGGGCCGGGTGGGGTGGTTCGGGTTCGAGGGCGCGTCGAAGCAGTCACGGCCGCCCCGAGCGTCAGCCGACGAGCTGCTCGGTCGATCGCCAGGCGGCGATGCCACCGAGCAGGTCGCTCACGTCCCGGCCACCGTGGGCCCGCAGCCAGCTCGCTGCGATCGAGGACCGGTAGCCGCCGGCGCAGTGCACGACGATCGGGCGATCGAGGTCGAGCTCGCCGACGCGTCGGGGCAGCTCGGCGAGTGGGATGTGCACGGTGCCCTCGATCGAGTCGATCGCACGTTCACCGTCGTTGCGGATGTCGACGACGCAGAGATCACCGACCTGCGCCCGGCGTTCGCGCAGGGTGGTCGCGGTCAGGCGCGACGCCACTCGGGCGACCTCGGGATCTGCTGCGAGCGCGGCCTCGATGCCGACGAGCCGGGCGATCACACGGTCGAAGCCGATGCGCGCCATGCGCAGGGTCGCCTGGGCCGCCTGCGCGGCGTCGGAGGCGATCACCACCACCCGGTCCATCGGATCGACGACCATGCCGACGAACTCCGCGAAGCGGCCGTCGAGACCGACGTTCAGCGAGCCGGCGAGGTGCCCCGCGGCGACGTCGCCCGCAGCGCGCACATCGAGCAGGACCGCCCCGTCGGCGGCGAGCTCGAGCGCCTCGGCGAGTCCCACGTCCGGGACGTCGACGGCCTCCATCAGCTCGTGGCCGTCACGGTTCGTCGTGGCGGCGTAGAGGAAGTAGTCGGGGGCCGCCGGCTGCTCGGCGGTGACCAGAGCGACGAAGTCCTGGGTGCTCATCGGTGCCAGCGCGTAGTTCTCGACCCGTTGCCGCCCGATCGTCGAGACGGTCTCGGTCGACAGGTTCTTGCCACACGCCGATCCGGCGCCGTGGGCCGGGTAGACCAGGGTGTCGTCCGGCAAGGTCATCAACTTCCGGTGCAGCGAGTCGTGCAGCGACGCGCCGAGCTCGTCGGCGCTGACGCCGACGGACGCCAGGAGGTCGGGGCGACCGACGTCGCCGATGAAGAGCGTGTCGCCGGTGAACACCGCGACGGGATCGGGACGCGTCCCGTCGACGGCCCCGGCGAGGTCGCGGACCACCACCGAGATCGACTCGGGTGTGTGCCCCGGAGTCGCGAGGAACTCCAGCTCGGTGTCGCCCATCCGGATCCGCTCGCCGTCGTGGACCAGGCGCGCCGGGAACCCGGGCGCCGCGGCGTCCCCGAAGATGATCTCCGCACCCGTGGCAGCCGCCAGCTCGAGATGACCCGACAGGAAGTCGGCGTGGAAGTGGGTCTCGATCACGTACGCGATCCGCAGACCACTCTCGGCCGCGTCGGCCAGGTACTCCTCGACGTCGCGACGCGGGTCGACGACCGCGGCGAGACCGCTGGCGTCGTCGGCGATCAGGTACGACGCCTGCGACAGGCATTCCAGGTAGTACTGCTCGATCCTCATGCGTGACCTCTCGGTGGCTCGTCCGGTCAGGGGCTTCCCTCACACGAACCATATTGTCCGGACATTATTCCCAAATGTCCGTACAAAGTCACGTCGCACCGGATCAGTCGATCGACTCCATGCCGGTGGCCACGTCGTCGCCCGCCCATCGAGCGACGAAGGCGAACCGGTCCCCACGCACGACGCTGTGCCGCCACTCGATCGGACGTTCCCCGTCGAGGGCGAGGCGTTCGATGGCGAACACCGGCTCGGCGACGTCGAGCTGCAACAGCCCTCGCTGCGTCTCGGTCGGCAGTTCCGGGGCGATCCGCTCCCAACCGTTGTCGGGTCCGACCCCGCATCGAACCGCGAGCTCCTCGTAGAGCGACGTCCGGGCGAAGTCGACCTCGAGCAGCGGCGCAGCGAAGCTCGCCGGCAACCAGCTGCAGTCGACGGCGAAGGGCTCGCCGTCGAGCAGGCGGACGCGCTCGAGGAACACCAGCGGGTCCTCCGCGGCGACGCCGAGGATGGCGGCCGCCTCGGGATCGTGACGGATCTCGAGGGTGCGCACCCGTGATCGCTGCTCGTGGCCCTGGTCCTCGATCGACCGGAACAGGCTGTAGATCGCTCCCAGCGGCTGATCGATCGTCGTGGTGCGGACGAAGGTGCCTCGACCTCGGGTCCGCTCGACCAGCCCCTCGTCGTGGAGGTGCCGAACCGCTTCGCGAGCGGTGTGCCGGCTCACGTCGTAGGCCTGCGTGATCTCCAGGTCGGTCGGGAACCGGTCCGCGAACTCACCGGCGACGAGCCGGGCCCTGAGGTCCTCCAGCACCTGCGCCCAGAGCGGCTCGGTGCTGTCGCGATCCACCGACCTCACAGCGCCACGTTCAGGCGCGAGTACGCCGCGTCGGGCGCAACGTGACCGGCGAGGGAACCGGCACACCCGGCCGTGAGTGGTCGACCGTCGAGGCCGGCGCGGCTCCACCGTCGGCGGCGAGCGCGGCGAGCAGCGGTTCGGCGTTGCCGAGCACGCATTCGGGGTCGGGATCGGTCAGCTCGAGACCGACGAAGAACTTCGACGCCATGCAGCCGCCCTGGCACGCGTCGTAGCTGCCGCAGCTGGTGCAGGCGCCCGGGTTGTCGGGCTCGCGCAGCGAGGTGAACAGGTCCGACTCGCGCCACACCTTGGTGAAACCGCCCTCGTCGCGGATGTTGCCCGCCAGGAACTGGTCGTGGATCACGAACGGACAGGCGTACACGTCGCCCACCGGGTCGATCAGGCAGACCACGCGACCGGCGCCGCACAGGTTGAGCCCCGGGAGCGCGTCGCCCAGCGCGGACAGGTGGAAGAACGAGTCGCCGGTCAGCACGTCGGGTCGGCCGAGCAACCACTGGTACAGCGTTCGCTGGTCGGCCTGGGTCGGGTGCAGCTCGTCCCACGAGTCGACACCACGACCCGACGGCCGCAGTCGGGTGACGCGCAGCTGAGCGCCGTAGGAGTCCGCGATCGCCTTGAACTCGTCGAGCTGGCCGACGTTGTGACGGGTCGCGACGATGCTGATCTTGAACGCTCCGAAACCGGCGTCGCGCAGGTGGTCCATCGCCTGACGTGCCGCGGCGAACGAACCCTCACCGCGGACCAGGTCGTTCACGTCGGCGTCCGCACCGTCGATCGAGATCTGGATGTCGAGGTAGTCCATCGACGCGAGTCGCTCCGCGGCGACACGGTCGATGTAGGTGCCGTTGGTCGAGAACTTCACCCCGACGTCGTGCGCTGCGGCGTACTCGAGGATCTCGAAGAAGTCGGGGCGCATCATCGGCTCGCCGCCGCCGATGTTCACGTAGAACACCTTCAGCCGCTGCAGCTCGTCGATGACGGCGAAGCACTCCTCGGTGCGTCAGCTCGCGCGGGTCACGCCGGCCCGACGACGACAGGCAGTGCACGCACGACAGGTTGCACGCGTAGGTCAGCTCCCACGTCAGGCAGATCGGGGCGTCGAGCCCCTCCTTGAACTCCTCGACCAGCGACCGGGTCGCGGCGGGCGGCTGCTCGGCGAGCGGTCGGGCGCCGTGTCGGGTCCGGCAGCAACACGTCAGTCATCACGGTTCTCCAGTTCGGCCGCTTCGAGCATCTCGGAGGCCTCGAGGGTGGACAGCGCCGTGACGAACGACGGCCAGCGCCGCTCGTCGACGCCGGCGGCACGCAGCGCCTCGGCCACGGTCAGCTCGCCGTCGAGTGACTCGACGACGCGCAGCAGGTCCGGGTGCTTGATGAAGGACAACTTCCGCGTGTCGAAGCTGTAGGCGAGCGCGCCGAAGCGCTCCGGGCGCAGCGACACGCTGGCGTGCAACCGGAGCCGCCGCTCGAGCGGGGAGACGCCGGGCTCGACCACGTGCGACACGGCCACCTGTGGCTCAGGGACGCTCAGTAGACACCGCACATGCCGTCGATGGAGACCTCTTCGACGAGGAGCTCCTCCTCGACGAGCGCGGCGTCCGGCGCGGTCTGGACGGCCTCTTCATCGGCGGTGGTCTCGGTGATCACGTCGGTCGACATCAGGAACCCCTCGGGTCGGCGGCTGTGCCCCGAAGCGTACCCGCCGGGGCACGGCGAACGAACCGGCGAGATCGGCGTCGACGACCTCGCACCTCGACGAGGACCCCATCGAGGTGCCGACCACCGAGGTGACGGTCGACTGGTGCGGCGGCACCGACGGGGGCCACCTCTGACCGACAGTCACCGGCGGCATCGTGTAGAACCCGACTGAGGCACCCCGGGCTCGATCCGGGGATGCCCGGACAACAGGGGGTCCCATGCCAACGACAACACGCGCCGCAGTTCTCTGGGGAGTCGGAGAAGAGTGGAAGATCGAGGAGATCACCCTCGACGACCCCAAGGCGGGCGACGTCCTCGTCAAGATGGCCTACGCCGGCATGTGCCACTCCGACGAGCACGCCGTCACCGGTGATCTGCCCCTCGGCCTGCCGGTCATCGGCGGCCACGAGGGCTCCGGCGTCGTCGAGGCCGTCGGCCCCGGCGTCACCTCGGTCGAGGTCGGCGACCACGTCTCGATGTCGTTCATCCCGTCGTGCGGACGCTGCAAGTGGTGCTCGACCGGACGCCAGTACCTGTGCAACGAGGGCGCCAAGCTCTTCGACATCGGCATGATGAGCGACGGTCGAGAGGCGCACCACATCGGCGACCAGGCCATCGGCCGCTACGCCCAGCTCGGCACCTTCTCGGAGTACGTGCTCGCCAGCGAGAACTCCGTGGTGAAGGTCGAGAAGGACCTGCCCCTCGACGTGGTGGCGCTCGTGTCGTGCGGCGTGGCGACCGGGTTCGGTTCGGCGACCGAACGGGCGGGCACCAAGCCGGGCGACAACGTGGCCGTCATCGGCATCGGCGGCATCGGCATCAACGCGGTGCAGGGCGCCAAGTCCGCCGGAGCGAAGCGCGTGATCGCCATCGACCCGCTCGAGTTCAAGCGCGAGCAGGCCATGCAGTTCGGCGCGACGCACACCTACGCCTCGATCGAAGAGGCGCTGCTGGCGGTGCCCGACCTGACCTGGGGCGACATGTGCGACCGCGTCGTGCTCTGCGCCGGCGTCGTGCACGGCGACATGCTCGACCCGGCGCTCAACCTGACCTCGAAGGGCGGCACGCTCGTCGTCACCGGCCTCGCCCCCATGCTCGAGACCGACGCCCAGATGAACCTGTTCATGCTCTCGATGATGAACAAGGAGGTGAAGGGCACCGTCTTCGGATCCACCAACCCACGGGCGATGATCCCCCAGCTCCTGTCGATGTACCGAGAGGGCGAGCTCAAGCTCGACGAGCTCATCACCAAGCGGTACCCGCTCGACGACGTGAACGACGGCTACAAGGACCTGAACGACGGCAAGAACATCCGCGGTGTCATCGAGTTCGGGTGAGGTCACGCCGGACGCCGGCACCCGCTCCTCGGTGACCTTCGGTCCCGACCTGCTCGACCGCCTCACGACCTCGGTCGTGGGGCGGCGGCGCGCGTCGGAGGCGATCGTCGCGGCGCTCGCCGCGGGGCGACACCTGCTGCTCGAAGGTCCGCCGGGCACCGGCAAGTCGACGGTGCTGCGAGCGATCGCCGAGCAGCTGCGGTCCGGGCTTCGAGTTCGTCGAGGGCAACGCCGAGCTCACGCCGGCGCGGCTGGTCGGCACCTTCGATCCGGCGTCGGTGCTCAACGACGGCTACGTCGCCGACGCGTTCCTCGACGGCCCGCTCGTCGCCGCGCTGCGAGCTGGTTCCCTGCTCTACGTCGAGGAGATCAACCGCATCCCGGAGGAGACCCTCAACGTGCTCATCACGGTGATGAGCGAGGGCGAGGTGCACGTGCCGCGCCTGGGGCGCGTCGCTGCAGCGCAGAGGCTTCCGGCTGGTCGCGGCGATGAACCCGTTCGACGCGGTCGGTACCGCTCGCATCGCCTCGGCGGTCTACGACCGGTGCTGTCGGGTGGCAGTGGGCTACCAGGACCTCGACGACGAGGTCCGGATCGTCGAGCGTGCGGCACCCGAGGCCGCTGGCCGACTCGGCCCTCGAGCCGTGTGCGCAGCGGTGTCGATGGTCCGCGACAGCCGGGAGCACCACGACCTGCGCACCGGTTCGTCGGTGCGCGGCGCGATCGACTTCGTCATGGTCGCGCACGAGCTCGCCGGCCTGCGCGGGCACCGGGGTGCTCGACGCGACGGTCACCCTCGACGCCGCACAGCTCGCGCTGTCGGGACGCATCCGTCTGCGCGACGGCGGCGCACGCGGTCACCCGAGGACATCGTCGCCGAGCTCTGGGAACGCCACTTCGCGTCGGCCGGACGGACCGGGCGACGAGGGCGACGGACGGCGATGCCGAGGGCGGCACCCGAGGACGGCCCAGCAGGAAAAGCCTGACCCCACCCCCGGGTGGGGGACGAGGTCCCGACGACGACGTGAAAGAGGGAGAGTCCGCACGCGAGGCCGTGGCCGACGCCGCGCGTCGCACCGTGTCACGACGCGAGCTCGCCCGCGACGAACGCTTCGCGGACGTCTCCCCCGAGGTCGGCGTCGTCGACGAGGCGGCCTTCGACGAGCTCTACGACGCGGACCCCGATGCCGCGCTCGTCGCTGCTCGCCGACATGAACGCCGCGACCGACCGAGCGGCTGCGCGAGCTCGCCGGACGGCTCGCGGGACGTGTCGTGGTCGAGGCGGCGAGCGACGCTGCCGCGGCTCGCAGCGGAGTCGATCGGCTCGTCCGGCGCCCCTTCGGTGCCGCCGAGGGCGACGTGGACCTGGACGCGTCGCTCGACGCGATCCACCGGGCCCGCCGCGCCGGGATGCCGGTCGACGCGGAGGAGCTCGTGGTGCAGACCTGGAACCGGTCCGAGACCGCCGTCTGCCTGCTCGTCGACCGGTCGGGCTCGATGCACGGCGAGCGCCTGGCGACCGCAGCGGTCGCCGCTGCGGCGGTGGTGCTGCGCGCCCCGCTCGACTGCTCGGTCGTCGCGTTCGCCGAGGACGCGGTGGTGGTGAAGTCCCAGACCGAGCCGCGCGCACCCGAGCGAGATCGTCGGTGACCTGTTCCGCCTGCGCGGCGTCGGTGTCACCGACGTCGGCCTGGCGCTCCGCGTGGCCCGCGAGCAGCTGTCCCGGTCACGAGCGTCACGACGGCTCACCCTGTTGCTGTCGGACTGCCGGCCGACCGCCGGTGGCAGCCCGACCGTCGACGCCGCGACACTCGACGAGCTCGTCCTGCTCGCACCCGACGAGGACCACGCCGACGCCGAGGCGCTCGCCACGTCGCTCGGCCTGCGGTGGTACACCCTCGGCGGACCGACATCGGTCACTGCATCGCTTCGATCCGCGCTCTCACGGAACGACTAGACACGGGACCCGATGCGCCGACCCTTCCGAACACCCGCCCTGCTCACCGCCCTCGCCCTCGCTCTGGTCGCCGGCCTGATCGCCGGAGGGTGCAGCTCGGATGGAGGGTCCGCAGACGACGGGACCTCCACCACTGAGTCGAACACGACCGATTCGGCCGACGGCGAGTCGCCCGACAGCGGGTCGGCGTCCCTGGCGGACGCGCCGCCGCGGCCGTCACCGGGCTGCGCCGACCCGGTCACCGACGAGGTCACCTCGATGCGCGTCGACCTGACCGTCGGCGGCCAGGAGCGGTGGTACCTGCTCACGACCCCGGTGCCGACCTCGGACCCGGTCCCCCTCGTGGTCGACCTGCACGGCCTGATGGAGGGCGCCGAGATCCACGCGATCATGACCCAGTTCGGTGCACTCGCACAGCAGGACGGATTCATCGTCGCCTTCCCCCACGGCAGCGGGGACCCGGTCCGCTGGGACGCCGATCCGAACTCGTCGCCGAACGCGGACGTCGAGTTCCTCGACGCGATGATCGAGCAGCTCGGCGAGCAGCGCTGCATCGACGAGTCACGCGTGTACGCCACCGGGCTGTCCTTCGGGGCCATCATGAGCACGTTCCTGGCGTGCGAGCGCAGCGACACGTTCGCGGCGATCGCCCCGATCGACGGCATCACCATCCCCGAGGGCTGCTCGCCCACCCGTCCGGTGCCGATGCTGAGCAGCCACGGCACCGAGGATCCGATCCTGTTGTTCAACGGCGGCTACGGCGACATCGGCGGCCTGGTCGAGGGCGACGGACCGCCGCAGGCCACCTCGACACCCGAGAGCGTCGAGGCCGACCTGGACGGCCCCGGCTACCCGGCGACCGTCGCCGAGTGGGCCGAGCTGAACGGCTGCGACGGCGAGTTCACCGACACCGACGTGACCGACGCCGTCGTGCACCGCGTCTACGACTGCCCCGCTGACGCGGCCGTCGAGTTCTATGTCGTCAAGGGAGGCGGCCACTCGTGGCCGTCGAGCGAGTTCTCGAGCGCGATCGAGAGCATCGTCGGACCGACCACGTTCGACATCGACGCGACCGCACTGGCCTGGGAGTTCTTCCAGCGCTTCTCGCTGCCCGGCTGAGTGCCCGACCGGAGCGTTCGAGGTCTCAGGTGCCGCCCGAGCGGCGACCGAGTCGGGCGATCGCCAGGTCGAGTGCTCGGTGGGCGTCGGTGACGCCGAGCCCGGCCGAGGTCGCCAGGTCGGCGAGCTTGTCGGCTGCCGCGGCGAGGCGGCGGTCGTCCGGCGTGGCGGCGCGGTCGGCGACGGTGGTGCCGCGTCGGCCTTGCGTGCGGATCCAGCCGTCGCGTTCGAGCTCGCCGTAGGCCTTGGCGACCGTGCCCGGCGCCAGGCCGAGGTCGGCGGCGAGGCCGCGGATGGTCGGCAGCCGCTCCCCCACCTCGAGCTCGCCCGCTTCGATGGACGCGGCGATCTGCGCGACGAGCTGCTCGGCGGGAGGGGTCGGTGAGTTCGGATCGAGGGCGACGATCATCTGACGCTGAGCCTGCCCCTCACGCCGACGCGACGCCAGCCGCGGCGCGCAGCTTGCTGATGCGCCGGTTGCGGAACACGAGCTTGGTGCCGCTCGCCGCCCAGAGCCCGAGGGCGAGCAATCCGAACAGGCCGAAGCCCACCTGGTACCAACCCGACACCGTGCCCTCGACGGTCCGGAGGCCCACCAGCCGGATGGCAGCCTCGGCGACCATCGCGACCGCCGCACCGATCAGCGCATTGGCGGTGGCCGACCGCGTCAGCTCCTCGTAGGCGAGCGCTGGCTCGTCGCCCGCCCGTTCCCGACGCCGGCAGACCCAGACCGCGCCGAGCACCGCGACCGCAGCGACCCCCAGGGGCAGCCCGACGGCGACCCAGTCGTCCAGCCAACCGGGTTGGCCGTTCGACCGTGGTGCCAACAGGGCGACGGTGACCGCCAGGGCCATCACGACGCACGATGCGACGAACATCTCGCGCACCGTGTTGTCGAGGTAGTCGCCGAGACGACGTCGGGAGAGCACTGCGGTGCCCGTGCCCACCGAGGCAAGGCGTGGCTTGGTCAGCTCGGTCGCCAGCGACCCGATGACGTAGCCCAGTCCTGGCAGCCAATACCCGGAGAGCACGTCGTTCCAGGGGCTGACGTCGGCTGGCACGACCGTCGACCGCTCGTACAGGGCATTCACGATGACCATTCCCAGACCGAGCGCCCCGGTGAAGCCCAACGTCCGAGCGACCCTGGTCCGGGTCAGGTGACGGTGCAGCACGTCGGACCACTCGGGCGAGAACTGCGCGCCACGCTCGAGCGCCCAGCGGGCCGCCGAGGTCCGGGTGCAGCAGAGCGCGACGAAGGTCGTCGGCACCAGAACCAGTGCCAGTGGCAGGAGTGCTGAAGCGTCCGTCGGAGCGAGCCCCACCCCGACGACGAGGCACCAGAGCGCGATCACGACCGTGTCCACCACAGCGGCGAGCCGCAGCGGGTACCACGACAACCACGAGCCCATTGTATCGATCATCTCAGCACAATGAATACAAAATGGTCGCGATGTCAAGGACTTCCGATCTGGGTTCGGTGCCATGGCACCGAACCCAGATCGGATGTGGGAGTGAGAGAGCGGGAGTGAGAGAGCGAAAGCGGGGCGAGGGTCAGACGGCGGGGTGGGTGTCCGCCAGCTCGCGCAGGTCCTTCTTCGAGACCTTGCCGAGCTCGGCGGTCGGGAACTCGTCGACGAAGTACACGGCGCGGGGCACCTTGAAGTCCGCCAGGTTCGCCGTGCAGTGCTCGATGATCAGCGCTTCGGTGGCCGCCTCGTCCAGGTTCGGGTCGCCCTTGATCGCGAAGGCCACGGGCACCATGTCGAGGCGCTCGTGGGACTTGGCCACCACGGCGATGTCGGCCAGCGGTGCACCGGCGGCACGGATCGCGTCCTCGACCTCACGGGCCGAGACGTTCTCGCCGCCGACCTTCAGGGCGTCCTTGTCGCGGTCGCAGTACTGGATGTTGCCCTTCTCGAGCAGGCGCACGATGTCGCCGGTGCGGGCCCAGCCGTCCTCGGTGAAGAACTTCTCGTTCGCCTCGTCGTTGCCGAAGTACTCCAGGCACACGGTGACGCCGCGCACGCCGCGGATCCACAGCTCGCCCATCTCGCCGACCTCGGCGAGACGCGCCGTCCTCCTTCACGATGAGGAACTCGTAGCCCGGCGAGACCTTGCCCATGGCCAGGTCCGGGTAGCTCTCGAACGGGTTCGAGTGGATGCAGTGGGTGACCAGCTCGGTCATGCCGTAGGCGGCGATGACGCGCATGTTCATCATCTGGTCGAGCACCGGCATGATCAGACCGAACACCCCGACCTTGACCGTGTGCTGCTCGGGGATGCCCTGCTCGAACGCGGTCTGGATGACGAAGGGCAACAGCGAGATGTGCGTGACGGAGTACTTCTCGATGACCGGCCAGAAGCGGCTGGCCGAGAACTTCGGCTGCAGCACGACGGTGCCGCCCACGCCGAGGACCGACCAGATCGCCCAGCTCTGCGTGTTCACGTGGAAGAACGGGAGCGACGCCAGGTAGACGTCGTCGGCCAGCAGGTCGATGTTGGTGGGGTTCACCTTGGCGGCCCACAGCGCGTTGGCGTGGGTGTGCACCACGGCCTTCGGCTTCGAGGTCGTGCCCGAGGTGAAGAGGATGCCGGCCGGCAGCATCGGGTCGGCCTCGCGGGACGGGGCGTCGGCGACGTCACCCTCGAGCGACGAGAACGGGTCGCGACCGTGGGCGAGCTCCTCGTCGGACGGCCGGCACGCCGGAGTTGTCGTCGGTGACGACGATCCAGCCCAGGTCGGGGCCGGCCTCGGCCACGAGCGAGGCGTACTTCGGCTGCGTGATCGCGCCGACGCAGCTGGTGTGGGTGATGAAGTAGTTGACCTCGGCCGCGACGCTGCGGGTGTTGGTGGTCACCGCGACGGCGCCGACGCGGGCGCAGGCGTACCAGGCGATGACGGCCTCGGGGCAGTTCTCGGCGTGGATCAGCACCATGTCGCCCACCCCGACGCCACGACCGGCGAGTCCGGCAGCGACCTTCTTGGTCGCCTCGGCGAACTCGGCGTAGGTCCAGGACCGATCGGCCTCGTCCTTCGGCTCCCAGATCAGGAAGGTGTGGTCGCCGCGGTGCTCGGCCCAGTGGTCGATCAGCCAGGGGATGTCCTGGCCGCCGAACTGGTAGGCCGCGACAGCGGCAGGATCGATCGACGTGGTCAGCGACATGGGTGGAGTTCCTTCTGGTCGACGTGCAGCGCTGCGCTGCTCCCCTGCGTGCGACGCCGACACCCCGGCCACCGCACGGGACCTGACGATACGTCAGATCTGACGGTCGTCACCGCTCGACGATGTCGGCGCACCTCCACCCAGGGCGCCCCCAGACCGGAACAGGGGCGACCCCCGATGGCCCTCGGACGCGTCAGCACACCGATGCTTCGTGACCATGATCCTCGCCGAAGCCGTCACCTTCGACCCCGGACTGGTCATCGCCGTGTTCGTCGTGTTCCTGCTGGTGTGCGCCGCCGCCCTCGCCGTGGTCGTCACCGGCCTCTGCGCCGGGTTCCGCGCCGGTCGCGATCCGGGTCGGGTCAGAGCCGAGCTCGCCTGGCGCACGTGTCTCGGCATCGACGTCGCTGCGCTGCTCCTGGTCGCTCGTCGCCCGTGCGCCGCTCGCGATGACCGCGACGATCGCCGCGGTCACCGCGCTGACGTGGGTGGCGCGGCTGCTCGGCGCCGCGACTCGCGGCCGATGAGGCGTGACCACCATGACCGTGCGCGAGGTGCTCGTCGGGGTGTCGACCGCCGGGGTGATCGCCGCGGTGCTCGGCGAGGTGGCCTGGCTCCGCCTCGGGCTCGGCCGTCGCGACGTGGGCCCTCTGCCGACGGTCGCCCTCATGGCCCTGGGCTCGCTGCCCGCGGCGATGCTGCTGGCCCGGGTCGACGCACACGTCTGGCCGACGATCGGTTCGCTGGCGCCCGGCAGTGCTGCGGATCGTCTGGCATCGACCACCCGGCGCTCGGAGCGATCGCGGCGTTCCTGGCGTGGGACGCCGCCGGCTACTGCTACCACCGCCTCGGGCACCGCACGGCCGTCGGCTGGGCGGCGCACCGGGTGCATCACAGCGGCACGCACCTACGACCTGACCCTCGCGTGGCGACAGACCTGGTTCCCGCTGCACGCGGCTCGTCGCGTTCCCACCCGTCGCGTTGCTCGGCGTGCGAGCCGACCGACGGTGATCGGCTGCGCGGCGGTGTCGAAGCTCTGGCAGGCGCTCGTGCACACCTCGCTGCCGGTGACCCTGACACCCGCTGGGCGATCGGCGCGCTGGTGATGACGCCGGCCACGCATCGACGTCACCACACCGTCGACGGCGGTCGCGTCGAACCTCGGCCCCGTGTTGACCGATCTGGGATCGGCTCGCCGGCACCTGGGACCCTGCCCCGGTGCCGACCCGGCGCGCCGCTCGGCCTGCGGAGGTCCGCCCGGGCGACGAGCATCGGGGCGCTCCCGGCCGTGGAGCGCTTGCGGATCGAGACCGATGGCTGGGTCCAGCTCTTCCGCCGGGTCACCCGGATCAGCGGGCTCACCCAACCGCTCCAGGAATCGACCCGCCTCGGCGAGCCCTGGCGGACTACGGTGGATCAACCTCGTCGATGCGACGCAGCGCCCGGAGACCCACGAGACGGTCCGCCCGGGTGCCAGCAGGACCGATGGCCCCACCGGGCCTCGGACACGGCGACCCGTGCGCGCATTGCGCACGCCGCCTCCGGTTCCACACCGGAACCGATCAGCACAGGAGCACATCCGATGACCACCACCGATCCGACTCACACCCCAGACCACACAGCACACCGCCAGCAGCCCCCGAACCTGACTCCGGCCCAGTTGATCGAGTTGACCGAACTGCTCACCCAGGAGCGCGCGGCGCTCAGCATCCCCCCACCCGAGGGTGACGTCGACCTGGCCGACGACCCGGGTGCTCGGCTCGCCGCCCGCGAGGCCCAGGAAGCGCTGAACGGCCTGCAGGCGGCGCAGCTCGAGAAGATCGACCATGCGCTCGCGCGCATCGAGGACGGGACCTACGGCTCGTGCGAGTCCTGCGGCGAGGCGATCCCCGCCGCACGCCTCGAGGTCATGCCGAGCGCGACCCTGTGCGTGGACTGCCAGGCGAGCAGCCGCGGCTGAGCCGCTCACCGCCGTCACTCGACCGTCCGGCGATCAACCCGGCATGTCGACGGCGTTGACCCTGCGGGGCTGCACGGTCACCACGACCCGGCTCTCACCCGGACGGTCCATCTGTCGCAGGTCGGCGCCGCCGTACTTCGCCCCCACGCGGTCGGCGAAGGCGTAGTCGGCGTCGGCCTCGACCAGCGCGTCGCCGCGCACCTCGAGGTACCGCTGCGGGTTGGCCACGTCGACGAAGAAGAGCGTGATGGCGGGATTCGCCATCAGGTTCTTCGTCTTCTGCCGCGGGTGTTGAGCGACACCTTGAACACCTGGTCCCCGTCGACCTCGTCGACGAGGAACCAGACCGCGCTCAGCTGCGGTCGACCGTCGGGACCGACGGTGGCGAGCGTGGTGATCGGAAGGTCGAGCAGTGCGCGATGGCTCTCGGGAACGGTGCTCATGACGGGTCCTCCTTGGTCGGACGTCGCGGTGGGATGGTCAGCAGCATCCGGGCCGTCGGCACCGAACGCAGCACGTCGAGTGCCCGGTGCAGCGACGACAGGTCCGCCGGGTCGATCCGTGACTGCACGTGTCGATCGAGGCTGTCGAGGTGGTGCTGGGTCGCGACCTCGAGCGTCGTCCGCACCGAGATCGGTCAGCGACAGCCACGTGACGCGCCGGTCGCTCGGACACGAACCCCGCTGGATCAGACCCGAACGCTCGAGGCGATCGGCCAGGCGGGTCACCCCACCCGTCGTCAGGGCGACGCCGCCGGCGAGCTCCGACATGGTCACCTGCTGGAGCTCGCTGCGCCCGATGCGCAACAGCACCTCGTAGGTCTGCAACGAGATGCCGTCGCTGGCCCGGAGGTCGGCGTCGAGCAGCTGGGTGAGTCGGGCGTGTGCCTCGAGCAGCAGGCCGAAGGTGTGGATGCGGTCGTCGTCGACGCCGCAGAACGACGCGGGGAGCGGCTGCGTCGACTGTCGGTCGATGCGAGATCCTATGTCCACGATCGTACACGGAAACACCTGACGAGGTAATAGTTGACATGTCAGATGCTTCTCGATATGTTGATGAAGACATCAACCAGATGCCCCTCCGATCGCCCCCCGAAAGGACCACCCGATGAGCACTCCCCCCGCAGGCAACTACGTCATCGACCTCAGCCACACCCACGCAGGCTTCGCCGTGAAGCACTTCGGCCTGTCGAAGGTGAAGGGCGAGTTCACCGAGGTCGAGGGCAGCGTCGTCATCGCCGACGAGCCCACTGCGTCGTCCGTGACCGCGACGATCAACACCGCCTCGTTCAACTCCCGCGACGAGGGCCGCGACGCCCACGTGAAGAGCGCCGACTTCCTCGACGTCGAGAACTTCCCGACCATCACCTTCGTCTCCACCTCGGTGAAGGCCGACGGCGACGACTGGATCGTGTCGGGTGACCTCACGATCAAGGGCGTGACGCGCAACGTCGAGCTCACCACCGAGTTCGAAGGTGCGATCACCGACCCCTACGGCTTCCAGCGCATCGCGTTCTCGGCCGAGACCGAGATCGACCGCACCGACTTCGGTCTGGACTTCAACGCAGCGCTCGAGACCGGCGGCCTGGTCGTCGGCAAGAAGGTCAAGATCAACCTCGAGGTCGAGGCCATCATCCCGCAGGGCTGACCCGGCATCCCGCAGGGCTGACCTCGGCATCCCGCAGGGCTGACCTCTCCCCCTCTCCCTCCCGGCCCTGCATCCCCGATCCCCGACCGACCGCTGTTCATCAGCGGCGGTCGGGGATCGACGCGTCCGGGCCCCGCCCCGGTCGTCGGGCCCGGTCGTCGGGCCCGGTCGTTGGGAGCGTCAGTCGTTGATGGCGTCAGCCGTCTCGACGTTGACCTGCGATGCGTCGTCGACCTGATCGGCGTGCAGCGGGGCGACATCGACGTCGTCGGGCATCGGCTGGGTCGCGGTCGGATCCGAGGAGCTGGCCAGGTACTCGGCGTGCACGTGGTGCAGGAACCGCTCGACGTACTCGACGGTGCGCACCGTCCGGAAGCTCGGGAAGATCTCGAACGCGTGCTGGGCGCCGTGCAGCTCGGCGTACACGACGGGCTGCCGCGACGCCGCTCGGAGCTTCGCCACGAACCGCCGAGCACCGGCGACGGGCACGAGTGCATCGACGTCACCGTGGATCACGAACATCGGCGGGGCGTCGGCGTTGATCCGGTCGATCGGCGAGTACGACGCCCACACCTCGGGTGACTCCTTCGGGCTCACGCCCATGACGAGCTTCGCGAGCAGCCCGGTGAAGGAGTACTGCTCGGGCAGCGACGACATGTAGTCACCCTCGCGGTCGGTCAGGTCGTAGACGCCGTAGAACGGCACCGCCGCCTGCACCGACGTGTCGGCATCCTCGAAGCCGGGCTGGAACGCCGGGTCGTTCTGGGTGAGTGCCATCAGCGCGCACAGGTGCCCGCCCGCGGAGCCGCCGGTGACGGCGACGAAGTTGGGGTCGACGCCGTACTCGTCCGCGTGCTCCCGGATCCACACCAACGCGCGCTTCAGGTCGACGAGGTGATCCGGGAACTTCGCCCTCGGGCTCAACCGGTAGTCGGCGTTGAAGCCGACCCAGCCCGCAGAGGCCAGGTGGTTGAGCAGCGGGATGCCCTGCTCGTTCTTCGTGCCGAGCACCCACGCCCCACCGTGGATCTGCAGCACCGCAGGTCGACGTTCTCCCGGGGCCGGGTCGTCGAGCGGCATGTACACGTCGAGCTTGAGACCGCGGCCCGACGGACCGTCGGGGTCGTGGTCGTGGAAGACGACGTCACGGGTGCGCCGGCGCCGGCGGTTGCCCGACAGCAACGGCAACAGCGCGCCGGCGCGCACCGCTGCGGGACGCTCCTCGAGCTCGGCGGCAGGCACCAGCGGAGCGAGCGCTGAGGAGTACTCCTCGTCGGAGCGGATGCCCTGGCGGATCAGCCCGATCGCGCCGATGCCCGCGGCGACGGTGAGCGCGAGGCCTGCCGCCTCCGCCGGCCGCATCGGCTCCTGTCGGCGACGACGACGCAACTGCTGCGCGACCGTGCGGCCGGTCCAGGTCGCGAGCAGCGCGGGTGCGGCCTCGGAGGTGACCCAGGACGCGAAGAACGCCGGGACGAAGGTGGCCGGGTTGCCGGCGAGCGGGCGGTACGCGTTGGCGACGAGCCCGGCGCGGACCAGGCCCTGTCGCAGCGGATGGCGGGTCGACGGCTCGGAGTCGGACATCCCCGAAGTCTCGTGGCCACCGACGGGCGTGACAACCCTCGCCCAATGTCCGACACGCGACCCGGAACCGCGGAAGAATGCAACGGGACTCAGAAGGGGATGTGCGATGGAACGGCTCTCGGGGATGGATGCTGCATTCCTGTACCTCGAGACGGACGCGGGCCACATGCAGATCGCCCTCGTGGGCATCTACGACGTGTCGACGATGCGCGACGGCTACTCGTTCGACAAGTTCAAGCAGCACATCGCCAACCGGCTCCAGGTGGTGCCGCCGTTCCGCCGGCGGCTCGTCGAGGTCCCCTTCCAGTTCCACCACCCGGTCTGGATCGAGGATCCCGACTTCGACCTCGACCGTCACGTGCGGCGGGTCACCTGTCCCGCCCCGGGTGGTCGGCGCGAGCTGGCCGAGGTCACCGCCGAGATCGCCTCGGTCCCGCTCGACCGCAGCCAGCCGCTCTGGGAGGCCTGGGTCATCGAGGGCCTCAAGCACGACCGCGTCGGCCTGGTGATCAAGGTGCACCACTCCGCGATCGACGGTTCCGGCGGCGCGGACCTCATGACGGCGCTCTACGACCTCTCCCCCGACGCCGAGCCGCCCGCGCAGATCGGCCTCGAGACCGAACGGGTCCCCAACGAGGTCGAGCTCCTGTCCTACGCCGCGATGTCGAAGCTGCGGCGCGCCCGCGGGGTCGTCCCGCTGGTCGGCCGCACGATCGGCTCGGCCACCACCCTGGTCCGCAACATCCTCGACGACGGGTCGAAGCACGGCGCTGTGCCGCTCTCGGCGCCGCGGACGCCGTTCAACCACTCCATCGGTCCCGACCGGTCCGTCGCGTTCGCCCGTCTGCCGCTCGACCAGACCAAGCAGATCAAGGAGGCGCTCGGGGTCAAGGTGAACGACGTGGTGCTCGAGGTCTGCTCGGCCACGCTGCGCCGTTACCTCGAGCAGCACGAGGCGCTGCCCGAGGAGCCCCTGGTGGCGGTGTGCCCGGTGTCGGTGCGCATCGAGGAGGATGCCGCGAGCGGCAACAAGGTGTCGGCCATGTTCGCCTCGCTCGCCACGAACCTCGACGACCCCGCCGAGCGGCTCGAGACGATCCGCCAGAGCACCGAGGGCGCGAAGGAGGACCACAACGCCATCGGCGCCAGCACGTTGACCGACTGGGCCGAGTGGGCGGCGCCGCGGACCTTCGGGCTGGCATCGCGGCTGTACAGCTCGATGAACCTGGCCAACCAGCACCGGCCGATCCACAACCTGGTCATCTCGAACGTGCCCGGGCCGCCGTTCCCGCTGTACCTGGCCGGCGCCGAACTGGTCGCCGCGTACCCGATGGGTCCGATCATGGACGGTGCCGGCCTGAACATCACGGTGCTCAGCTACCGCGACCACATCGACATCGGGTTCCTCGCAGACGCCGAGCTGGTGCCCGACATCTGGGAGGTCGCCGCACAGGTCCGCCCGGCGTTCGAGGAGCTGCTGCAGCTCGCGGGCGAGACCGACCCGCGGATCACGAAGGCACCCGCCCCGGTGACGCAGACCGCCACGCCGCCGCAGTCGACGACACCCCGGACGCGCCGGGCGACGTCGTCGGGGTCGAGCGTGTAGCACAGCGGGCCCGGTGACCGCTGTCACCGAAGGTGGAACTTGTTCTAGTTTCTGGCCGTGGCTTTCAACATCGCAGACCTGTTCGAACACACCGCCGACGTCGTGCCGGACCGCACCGCCGTGGTCGACGGCGACGTCCAGCTCTCGTACGCCGAGCTCGATGCTCGGGCCAACCAGTTCGGCCATCACCTCGCTGCGCAGGGCGTCGGGCCCGCCGACCACGTCGGCATCTACGCCCAGAACTCCCACCAGTGGCTCGAGGCGATGCTCGGTTGCCTCAAGATCCGCGCCGTGCCGATCAACGTCAACTACCGCTACGTCGAGGACGAGCTGTCGTACCTGATCGGCAACGCCGAGCTGGTGGCCTGCGTGTTCGACCAGGAGTACGCGGGTCGCCTCGCAGCGGTGGCGGACCGCTCCCCCAAGCTGACGACGTTCGTCCACATCGAGGACGACTCCGGACGCAGATGTCAGCGCGCTCGGGCTCGGTCGCCTTCGAGGACGCCGTCGCGAACCAGTCACCCGAGCGCGACTTCGGGGAGCGCTCCGCGGACGACATCTACGTCATCTACACCGGCGGCACGACCGGCATGCCCAAGGGCGTGATGTGGCGCCACGAGGACATCTTCTTCGCGCTCGGCCAGGGCATCGACGCGCTGACCGGTGAGCGGGTCGAGTCGGAGTACAGCCGGGCCGAGCAGGCCGCTGCCTCGCCCACCGGTCTGGTGTTCTGCGTGATCCCGCCGCTCATGCACGGCGCCGCGCAGATCGCGACGCTCAGCCAGTGGTTCCTGGGCAGCACGCTCGTGCTGGTCCGCAAGTTCAGCGGCGAGGGTGTCTGGGACCTCTTCGCCGAGCACGGCGTCAACTCGGTCATCATCACCGGCGACGCCATGGCGCGACCCCTCATGGACGCGCTCGAGGAGAACCCCGACCGCTGGGACCTCTCGGCGCTCATCTCGCTGTCGTCGAGCGCAGCGCTGTTCAGCCAGTCGCTCAAGGACAAGTACCTGGAGCACTTCCCGAACCTGATCATCACCGACTCGATCGGGTCGACCGAGTCCGGGTTCAACGGACTCACCTACGCGACCAAGGGCGCCAAGGCCGCCGCGCGGCGGGCCGACGGTCACCGCAGGCCGTGACGTCGTCATCCTGGACGAGAACCTCGAGATCATCCCCGAGGGCGACGACCGGGTCGGCAAGCTCGGTCGCGGCGGCAACATCCCGCTCGGCTACTTCAACGACGAGAAGAAGACCGCCGAGACGTTCGTCGTCGCCTCCGACGGGCGTCGCTACGCCGTGAGCGGCGACTCGGCGCAGTGGGCGGGCAACGGGATGATGACGATGCTCGGCCGAGGCTCGGTGTCGATCAACACCGGTGGCGAGAAGGTCTTCCCCGAAGAGGTGGAGCAGGCGCTCAAGGCGCACCCCGCCGTGTTCGACTGCACGGTGATCGGCGTCACCGACGAGCGCTGGGGCCAGCGCGTCGCCGCGGTGGTCCAGGTCACCCAGGGCCACACGTGCAGCCTTGACGACCTGGTCGAGCACTCCCGCACCTACATCGCCGGCTACAAGGTGCCCCGCGAGCTGCACATCGTCGAGCAGATCGTGCGTTCACCGTCGGGCAAGCCCGACTACCGGTGGGCCAAGACCCTGGCCGAGTCCGGCGACGCGCTCGTCGCCGACTGACTCGGCTGACCCGACTGGCCTGACTGTTCCGGCTGTTCCGGCGTGGGCCGGCGCTGGGTTGCACGGGCGCGCGTCCGGCGCGGCCCTGCAACCCAACCGGCCTGGTGGGTTGCAGGAACGACTCTCCAGCACGGCCCTGCAACCCAACCGGCCTGGTGGGTTGCAGGAACGACTCCCCAGCACGGCCCTGCAACCCAGCCGGCCTGGTTGGCGGGGCTCAGATGCCGGAGGGGCTCAGATGCCGGCGGCGAAGTGGATCGCGAGCGCTGCCATGAAGACGGCAGCGACCAGGCGCAACGCGCCGTTGGCGGTCGGGCTCAGGCGCGAGCCGAGCACCCCGCCGGCGACCATGAACGAGCCGTGGGCCAACAGCGACGCGAGCGCCATGCCGAGCGCCCAGCCGAGGGTGCCGATGCCGTCGCCGCCAGCGACGACCACGCTCGCGAAGAGCACCAGCGTGAGCGGGTTGACCAGCGTGAAACCGTAGAACGTCGCGCCGAGCCGGACACCGGAGAGGTGGCCGAACGTCGAGGACGCGGCCCCGTCGTCGCCGGATGCGACGCCACCGACCGACTCACCCGGGCTGCGCGGCGCCGCCCACCGCGACGAGCTCGAGCTCGGTCGACGCGAGCCGGGCGCTGCGCAGGTCGACGAGCGCGGCCCGACCCAGGTCGTAGGCGAGCCAGACCAGCACCGCGACGGCGCCGAGGGTCAGCCACGACGTGACGGGAGCGAGCAGCTCCGAGAGCTTCGAGCCACCGATCGAGGCGACCAGCGACAGCGTGAGGTCGGCGGACGCGACGCCGAGGACCGCGGGGGCGGCTGCCCGGATGCCTCGTTCCAGGCCCTGGTCGAGCAGCAGCACCGAGATGGGGCCCACGGCGATCATCATCGGGAATCCGATCGTCAGACCCAGGAGGATGTCGGCGAAGGTCATGCACCGAGTATGTCGGGGTCTGCGACGTGTTTCAGGGGTTCCTTGACATAGAATCCAGCCCATGACCGTGGATTCCCCGACCATCGACGCTCTCGACCGGGCAATCGTCGCCGAGCTGCGGGAGAACGGGCGGGCGAGCTGGCGGGAGATCGGCGAACGGGTCGGGCTGGGGCCGACGGCCACTGCGGATCGTGTGCGTCGCCTGGAGTCGCTCGGCGTCATCCGGGGCTACCACGCGCAGGTCGACCCCTCGGCGCTCGGCATCGGTCTGCGAGCCATCACCGAGCTGCGGCTCGATCCCGACACCCCCTACGAGGTCTTCGAGCAGCGCCTCCGCGCAACCACCGAGGTGCAGGCTGCGTTCCACGTCACCGGGTCGCTCGACTACGTCCTGATCCTGGCGTGCGCGGATGTCGCCGCCCTCGACCGGCTGCTGACCGGGTGGCGCATGGGAGGCGGCGTGACCGAGAGCTCGACGCGGATCATGTTGCGCGACGTCGACCTGCACGGCTGAGCGGCCCCGCTCCGACAGCACCGCCGGCCGCTCCCGGGCCACACTGGGCACCCATGCCCCACGACGACACGCCCTCGGCGATCGAACGAGCCAGGGCGGCGCTTGCCGCGGCGACCCGCGTCGTCGTGCTGACCGGTGCCGGCATCTCGACCGACTCCGGCATCCCCGACTTCCGCGGCCCCGACGGCGTGTGGACCCGCGACCCCGAGGCCGAGCGCCTGTCGAGCATCGACCACTACCTGGCGGATCCCGAGCTGCGCGTGCGCGCCTGGCAGTGGCGCATGAAGAACCCGGCGTGGCACGCCGAGCCCAACGCGGGGCACCGCTCGTTGGTCGACCTCGAACGCACGGGCCGTCTCGAGCTGCTGGCCACGCAGAACATCGACGGCCTGCATCGGGCTGCGGGGACCGACCCGGATCTGCTCGTCGAGGTGCACGGCAACATGCGCGAGGCGAAGTGCGTGCGCTGCCCGTGGCGCGGCACGACCGCCGAGGTGCTCGACCGTGTTCGTGCCGGTGAGCAGGATCCGCCGTGTCCGCGCTGCGGCGGCATCCTCAAGACGGCGACGGTGTTCTTCGGCGAGGGCCTGGACCCCGACGACCTGCGTCGCTCGTTCGAGGCCGCGTCGAGCTGCGATCTGCTGCTGTGCGTGGGCACGACGCTCGGGGTCTATCCGATCGCCGAGATGGTGCCGATCGCGCTCGAAGCGGGCGCGGACCTGATCATCGTGAACCAGGGCGAGACACCGTTCGACCGCTACGCCGTCACGCTCGACGGCTCCATCAGCGACGTGCTCCCCCAACTCGTGCGCTGAGACCGGCCGGACGGCCGTCGGCAGCGTGACCCGGTCATCCCTCGGGGACGTGACAGACGGCCTCGACGTTGTTGCCGTCCGGGTCGCGCACGAACGCGCCGTAGTAGCCGGGGTGGTAGATCGGCCACTCCTTCGGCTCGTGCAGCACCTCGGCACCGGCGGCGACCGCGACGTCGAAGAACTCGCGCACCGCGGCGCGGCTCGGCGCCGTGAACGCGATGTGGTCCTCGCGCCAGCCGGTGTGGTCGTCGGTCAGCGGGCCGAGCCAGAAGTTCGGGACGGGCGCCACGCCGAAGCCGACGATCCCCGGCGCTGGTTCCATCAGCCGACGACCGCCGAGCGGGGCGAGCACCGCCTCGTAGAACGCAGCGCTGGCAGCCACGTCGTTGCACTGGATTCCGAGGTGATCGAGCATCGGCTCAGCCTGCCACGCTGCCGATCGACACGTCCGGTGCCAGCGCCGTCAGCAAGGGCCCTGGACCTCGACGAGTCGCACGGCGGGAGCCGTCGCCTCGGCCGGCCCCTGGACGAGGAGGACGAGACGGCCCCGCCAGTCGGCGGTCACCCCGCAACCGTCGCCGGGCACCAGATGCTCGACGACCAGCCGCGCCGGCTGCACGTCGGCGTCGACCTCGGCCAGCGCGACGCCCTCGCGATCGCTCGCGGTTCCGACAGCGAACCAGGTGACGCCGACGTCGGACAGGTCGAGCACGCTCCCGTCGAGGCGCCTGCAGCGCCCGGTTCCGAGCGGTGTCCCCGGGTCCTGACCGAGGTCGAGCACCTCGCCGCGGCCGAGCGAGCTCAGGGCGTTCGGGTCGAGCGACGTGCACGAGATCGCGGTGCCCGACCAACCGCCACGTTCGATCGCCGGACGCAGCTCGCCGGTCGTGCCCGACCGCAGCCACAGCACCAGCCCGATCGCTGCGAACCCGGCGAGCGCCGCCGCGACGATCAGCCGGGCAGTCGATGCGCCTCGCCGGGCGGCAGTGTGTCGAGATGTCATGGGGGTACGACGACGTGCGCGGGCACTCGGTTCCGCGCCCGACCGGTTCAGTCCGTGGCGGCCTCGAGCTCGAGCTGGGCGGTCTCCCACTCCTCGAGCAGGCGGTCCGCCGTGGCCTTGGCCTCGTCGAGCACGTCGGCGAGCTCACGGACCTTGGCGTGGTCGTCGTAGATGTCGGGGTCCGCGAGCTGCTCGGACAGCGTCGCGACCTGCGCCTCGGCCTTGGTGATCTGGCGTTCCAGCTGCTGCACGCGCTTCTTCAGGTCCTTGGTGGCCCGCTGCCTCGCCTGGCGTTCCTCGGCGGTCAGGCGGCGAGCGTCGGCCTTGTTCGGCCGACGCGACGAGCTGGACGCCGGCGAGGGTGACGACGCCGTCGCACGGCCGGCAGCGGCGGTGACACCCGACGGGGCGAGCACCGCCTCGTCGACCTCCGGATGGAACACGACGCGACCGTCGCGCACCTCGAGCAGCGAGTCGGCGACCGAGCGGATCAGGTAGCGGTCGTGGGTGACGAGCAGCACGGTGCCCGGGTAGGCGACGAGGGCGTCCTCGAGCACGTCGCAGCTGGGCAGGTCGAGGTGGTTCGTCGGCTCGTCGAGCACGAGCAGGTTGACCGGGTCGACCATGATCCGGGCGAGCGCCAGACGGGTGCGCTCGCCACCGGACAGGTCGCCGACGCGACGGTCGACGGCGTCACCGCGGAAACCGAAGCTGCCCAGCACGCTGCGCAGGTTGCGCCCGTGCTCGTCACCGACCGCGGAGCGGAACTCCTCGAGCACGGTCAGCTCGAAGCGCAGCGACTCGACCTGGTGCTGTGCGAATTCGGCGATGTCGACGTTGTTGCCGACCTGCACGGTGCCCGACATCGGTGCCAGCTGTCCGAGCAGCATCCGCAGCAGCGTGGTCTTGCCCGCCCCGTTGGGTCCGATGAGCGCGAGCTTCTGGCCTCGCTCGACCGCCAGATCGATACCGCTCAGCACCGGGACGCCGTCGAAGCCGACCGTCGCCCCCTCGGCCTCGACGACCACCCGCGACGACCGCTGCGGCTGGGGGAACGCGAACCTGGCGACGAGCTCCTTGCGTTCCGGCGGCTGCAGCCGTTCGAGCTTCTCGAGGGCCTTGACCCGGCTCTGCACCTGGCGTGCCTTGGTCGCCTTGTAGCGGAACCGCTCGATGAACCGCTCGGTCGAGGCGAGCTGGCGTTGCTGAGCAGCGGCGGCCGCCTCGGCCGCGGCCAGACGTTCCTCTCGCTGCACGATGAACTCGGCGAACCCGCCGACGTACTCGACGGCCCGACCGTGGGACACCTCGACGACCCGCTCGGCGACCGCGTCGAGGAAGTCACGATCGTGCGACACGAAGAGGATGGCCCCCGGCCACGACGCCAGGTGCTGCTCGAGCCACGAGACGGACTCGACGTCGAGGTGGTTGGTCGGCTCGTCGAGCACCAGCAGGTCGGGCGCCGACAACATCAGCCGGGCGAGCGCGACGCGCATGCGCCAGCCGCCGGAGAGCTCCTGGACCGGCCGGTCGGCATCCGCGTCGGAGAACCCGAGACCGGCGAGCACCTGGCGTGCCTCGGACTCGACGCTGTACCCGCCGAGCGTCTCGAAGCGATGCTGCACGCTGCCGTAGGCATCGAGCGCGGCGGAGTGGGCGTCGGGGTCCGGGTTCGCTCCCCCGTCGCCGGTGTCGGCGACCTCGAGGGCCAGCCGCGCGAGCTGCTCCTCGAGGTCGGTCACGTGGGCGGCCCCGCGCAGCACCTCGTCGATGACCGAGCCGTCGATCTGCTCGGTCAGCTCCTGGGGCAGGTAGCCGATGCGGGTGCCCTTGCCGATGTGCACCTCGCCGGCATCGGCGCGCTGCTCGCCGACGATGATCTCGAGCAGCGTCGTCTTGCCGACGCCGTTGCCGCCGACGAGCGCGACCCGACGCCCCGGCATCAACTTGAACGTCACCCCCTCGAAGAGGGTGCGTCCTCCGAACGACTTGGTCAGTCCCGACACCGTGATCATCGGCGCGCCACGCTACCGGCGCCCAGGGGCATGCCCGGCCCGCTGCCCTACGGGCGACGCCACAGCACGAACGGCAGGATCGAACCGGCCCCGATGCCGCGCAGACCGTCGGCGACGGCGGTCATGGTCCACCCCGACCGCAGCGAGTCGTCGACCACCAGCCCGGGGCCGTCGGGCAGCGCGGCCCCGTCGGCGGAGCCGTACTCGAACGCGTCGAGCACGTTGGTCGCCTGGGTGGCGGAGTTCTCCATGCGCGACTGGGGCGGCGCATCGGCACGGACGCGACGCACCGCGTCGACCAGCTCGAGCTTGCCGATCTCGGACAGCCGCTGCGCCAGGCCCTCGACCAGCTGCGGCCGGGTGCGCGACGGCACCCAGGTCACCCACGTCGGCCGCTGGCCCCACGGCCACGCCTTGAGCGCCGCGGCGACACCCCGGATCAGCTCGTCGTCGGGTGGACCGTCGGGACCGGAGAACAACGGAGCGAGCACCTCGGACCAGCCGGGGTCGTTGCCGAACGCGAGGGCCCGACCCTCGGCCGCTCGCCGATCCGGCGAGATGTTGCCGCTGCGCTGCTCGATCCCGCGGGGCCACTGCTTGCGAGGCTCGATGACGACCGTCGCCGCCCGGAGGAACTGCCGTGCCGCCGCTGCGGCGACCTCGTCGATCTCGGTCGCCACGCGACGGCCGGTGCAGTTGTCGCAGCGGCCGCACGGCTCGGCACCCGTGTCGTCGAGCTGTTCGCGGAGGAACTCGAGCCGGCAGCGGTCGGTGCGCTGGTAGTCGCGCATGGCCGCCTGCTCGGCGGCCCGCGACGCGGCGAGCTGTGCGTAGCGCTCGGTGTCGTAGACCCACGGCGCACTGGTGCGCAGCCACTTGGAGCCGTCACGGTCGACGGCGCCGTCGACATCGAGGATCTTGAGCAGCGCCTCGAGGCGCCCCCGGCGTTGGTTGACCAGGCCCTCGAGCTCGGCGACCGTGCTGGGGCCCGCTGCCTCGAGGGCCCCGAGGACCTCGTCGACGACCGAGGCGGGCGGCATGGACGTCGAGTCGAAGTACGCCCAGATGTCGGACTCGGTGGGCGTCGGGACCAGGACGACCTGCGCCTCGACAGCGCCTCGACCGGCTCGGCCGACCTGCTGGTAGTACGCGATCGGCGACGACGGAGAGCCCAGGTGGACGACGTAGGAGAGGCGCGGGTTGTCGTAGCCCATGCCGAGCGCAGAGGTGGCGACGACGCAGGCGAGCGACCCGTCGTCGAGGGCGGCCTCGATCTGCTCGCGTTCCGGTGCGGGGGTGGCGCCCGTGTAGGCACGAGCGCTGGCGCCGGCCGAGACGAGGAACTCGGCCACTCGCTCGGCCTCGGACACGGTCAGGCAGTACACGAGACCAGGGCCTTCGTTCGCGGCGACCCACGAGGCGATCCACGCCATGCGCTCCTGCGCGGTCGGCAACGACGCGACCGCCAGGTGCAACGACGCCCGGTCGAGCGAACCCCGGTAGGTCAGCGTCTGGTCGCCGATCTGGGTCGCGACGTCGGCCTCGACGCGCTCGTTGGCCGTCGCCGTCGCTGCGAGGACCGGCACCTGGGCGTCGAGGCCTGCGAGCACATCAGCGATGCGTCGGTAGTCGGGACGGAAGTCGTGGCCCCAGTCGGAGATGCAGTGCGCCTCGTCGATCACGAGCAGCCCGATGCTGGCCGCGAGCGACGGCAGGACCTCGTGACGGAACCGCGGGTTGTTCAGCCGCTCCGGCGAGATGAGCAGCACGTCGACCTCGTCCGACTCGATCGAGGACTCGATGGCGCGCCAGTCGTCGATGTTCGAGGAGTTGATGGTGGCGGCACGGATGCCTGCAGCGGACGCCGAGCCCACCTGGTTGCGCATGAGCGCCAGCAACGGCGAGACGACCAGCGTCGGACCGGCCCCTTCCTCGCGCAGCAGACGGGTCGCGATCCAGTAGACGGCGGACTTGCCCCACCCCGTCGCCTGGACGAGCAGCACCCGTGCCTGGTGGGTGACGAGCGCGTCGATGGCGAGCAGCTGGTCGTCACGCAGCTGCGCCTCGGGGCCGGCGAGCTGGGCCAACACCTCGGACGCTGCGGCGGAGAACTCGGGGGTGGGTTCGGGAGTCACGGGTGCCATCGTTCCATCCCCGGGTGACATCGTGAACGGGCGGTGGTCCCCGGCCGTACGCTGCGGTCATGGACGAGGGGGCTTCCGACGACGTCGAATTGATCGAGATCACCGATCCGCAGGCGGACCCGGGCCTGTTGCAGTCGCTGTTCGACACCGTGCTGCGTCCGTCGTTCTCGACCGATGAGCTGCCGTCGATCGAGCTGCTGGAGCGGGGAGCGCTCGACGGCCAGGAGCAGACGATCGTCGTGGCCGTCGACGGCGACGGGCCCGCCTGCGCGGCGGTCTACGGCCGACCGGTCGGGTCCCCTGTCGGGGTGCTGAGCTATCTGGCATCGCGGCCCGGCGAGCGCGGCCGGGGCCTCGGCGGTCGGGTGCTGACGCGAGTCCTCGAGATCGCCGCGGCCAGCACCGTCGAAGTGGTGCTCGGCGAGGTGCACGACCCGCGGTGGTACGCCGAGAGCGCCGACGAGCAGCCGACCGCCCGACTCCGCTTCTACGAACGTCACGGAGCCGCAGCGCTCGCGGTGCCGTGGATGCAACCTCGGTTGTCGCCCGACGGCGACCGGGTGCGCGACATGCTGCTGCTCGCCCACTACGCCACCCCGGCGCTGCTGCGGTCGGGAGTGCCCTCGGCATGGCTCGCCGCGTGGACCGAGGGCTACTACGTCGAGGAAGAAGGAACGATCCCCGACGACGCCGAGTACCTGGCGTTGATGGCGCGGATGACGGCAGCGCCGACCATCGCGCTGATCCCGGTCAGCGGGGTGGACTCGGTGGAGCGCCTCGCGCTCGCCGACCGCGGCGACGCTCGAACCATGGATCCGCCACGAACCTGAGCACCAGCGCGGCGACGAACGCGATGAACGCGACCTCGACGAGCCACGCCTTGCGACCCAATCCCCACACCTCGCCGGCCCACCAGAACAGGTCGATGAACGCGAAGGCGCCGAGGGTGAGCAGCAACGACTGCGCCAGGCGCTCACCCTGGAAGCGTCGATCCTTCGAGCTCGAGGCAGCGCGAGCGGATGAGCGACTGCTGCGCCTCGGCGGCCACGACGGTCGCTCGCAGCGCCTCGTGCAGCTCGTCGACGCCGTTGGATGCGCAGAGTCCTTCAAGCACGTCGCGGTCGCATGCCGTCGTACGAACTCGCTGTTGCGCTGACGGCGCCACTCGTAGTGATGGCCCGGAGGTCGGCCCCTGCGACGCGAGAGGTTGCGGCCACCGATGCCGCCCGAGACCTCGAGTTGCTCGGCGACGACCGCCAGATCCGTGACCACCGTGCCGACGAGCTCGGTGAGATGGCTGAACTCGGCGCGGTGCTCCGTGTTCGCGCCGTCGCGGTCGCTGAAGCGGACCGACACCGGACCGACGTCCTCACCGGCCAACCGGACCGAGCGACTCGATGTACGCCTCGAGCGGAGCGCTGTGACCGGTGAAGACCGCCTGGCTCAGCCGTCGCCAACCGAGCAACGCCCCGCCGGCTTCCAGGTCGTCGCGGCCATCGTCGAGGATCGACGCGATCCGACCTGTGATGCGACTGGATCAGCCGATCGCGGTCGCCTTCGCCCAGCGGTAGTCGGCCTTGCCGCTCGGTGAGCGCACGACCTCGTCGACCAGCACCACGGTGCGGGGGATCTTGTAGCCGGCGAGCTTGCCGCGGCAGTGGGCGTCGATCTCCTCGACGGTCACCTGCGCGCCGTCGACGGGCTGCAGGACCGCGGTGACCCGCTCGCCCCATCGTTCGTCGGGCACCCCGACGACGAGCACGTCGTAGACCGTGGGCAGCGCCTTCAGCACGCCCTCGACCTCTTCGGGGTAGACCTTCTCGCCACCGGTGTTGATCGACACCGACCCGCGACCGAGCAGCACGATGGAACCATCGGCTTCGATCGTGGCCATGTCGCCCGGCATCACGTAGCGGGTGCCGTCGATCTCGACGAAGGTCTCGGCGGTCTTCTCCGGTGCGTTGTGGTAGCGCAACGGGATGTAGCCGGCGTGGGCGATCCGACCGATCGTGCCCGAGCCGGGCTCGACGGGGCGACCGAACTCGTCGAGCACCGTGGTGCCCGACTCGACGTTGTCGAAGCGCACGCCCTCACCCGCGTCCTCGCCCGGCGACAGGCGACGGCTCCCCTGGATGCCCGTCTCGGACGAGCCGAAGCCGTCGGTGAGCATCGCTGCAGGTGCGATCTCCCGGAGACGGTCCCGCAGCGACGGAGCCAGCGGCGCCCCACCGTTGGACAGCGTGTACATGCTCGACACCTCGAAGGGGCCGTGCTCGTCCCAGGCGTCGATCAGCGGGCGGGCCATCGCGTCGCCGACGACGGTCATCACCGAGACCTTCTCGGCGTCGACGGTGCGCCAGATCTCCACCGGGTCGAACGAGCCGGTGTGCAGCACGACCTTGGCGCCGCAGAGCAACCACATCATCGAGACCCACTGCGCCGCCGCGTGCATGAGCGGTGCGAGCGCGTAGAACACGAAGTCGAAGTCGATGATGCGTTCGAGGTTCTCCTCGGGCGATCCGACGGGGCCCGACAGCCGCATCGGGTCACCGCCGCCGATGCAGCCGAAGAACGCGTCACCCATGCGCCACACGACGCCCTTGGGCAGTCCGGTGGTCCCACCGGTGTAGAGCACGTAGATGTCGTCGTCACCGCGACCGGGCACCGCTGGTCGTGTGGGCGACGCGGTCGCGAGCGCCAGGTCGTAGTCGACCGGTTCGGGCACGCCGGTGTCGTTCAGCTGGGACGCCGCCGTGCCCCGGGCGACCACCAATGTCTGGCGCAGCGCCGGGACTGCTGGGGCGACCTCGGCGACGCGCGGGAGGAACTCCTCGTTGCACACGAGCACCACCGAACCCGAGTCGACCAGCAGGTGGCGGAGCTCGTCGGTGACGTAGCGGTAGTTGATGTTGACCGGGACCGCCCGGAGCTTGAAGCAGGCGAGCAGCGTCTCGAGGTACTCGGTGCCGTTCAGCAGGTAGCAGCCGACGAAGTCGCCAGGTCCCACGCCGGCGGTCACCAGGTGGTTCGCCAGGCGGTTCGCGCGCTCCTCGAGCTGGGCGTACGTGAGCCGCCGGCTGCCGCAGACGACGGCCTCACGATCGGCGACACGATCGGACACCGCCTCCCACTGGTCGGCGAGGTTGTAGGTCAGTTGGTCCCCCATGGAGCAACGACGGTAGTCGCAGGAGCCACCTGAGAGCTGACGACCCATCAGGTCGCGTCCCGGTGAACTCTCAAGTCCCGAGTCATACGGCCGACTCAATTCCCGAGCGCAGGTGGTCGTCCACCACCCTGCCCTGAGAGAGGCTGCAGAATGACCGATCCCGAGAACCCGCAGAGCCGGCCGGGCTCCACCGATGGCACCACTGCCAGCGCCACCGACGGCACGACCGCCGTCGCCGAGGCCGAGGCGACCCACGGAGCCCGTGTCACCCCGATGCGCGCCGGCGTCGCGATGATGCTCGTCGGCGCCGTCGCCCTCTTCGCCGGCATGCTCACGACCACGTCCGCGTCCCCGGACCACAGCCAGGACTGCCCCGACGGTTCGGTCCTGGTGGCGTCGTTCAGCCGGAACCACAAGGGCTATTCGTTCCAGAAGCCACAGGGCAACCAGAACGTGGTGACGATCTCGCACGGGAGCGCCGAGGGCGGCTACTGGTCCTCGTCGGTGCCGATCACGTCGTTCACCGTGAAGGGTTCACCCGGCTCGAAGACCTCGTGGCTCGATTCACCGCAGAGCCAGGGCTGGTTCTCGAACAAGGGTGTCGGGGGCAAGAAGAAGGGCGATTCCGACATCGTCGGCGTGACGTTCTGCGGCAAGGCGCAGAAGCCCACGACCACGACGACCAAGAAGCCGACGACCACGACCGAGAAGCCGACGACGACCACCGAGAAGCCCACCACCACGACCGAGTCGACGACCACGACCACGGAGTCGACGACCACGACCACCGAAGCGCCGACCACCACCACGGAATCGACGACCACGACCGAGTCGACGACCTCGACCACCGAGGCGACGACGACCACGACCGAGTCGACGACCACGACCACCGAAGCGCCGACGACCACGACCGAGGCGCCGACCACCACCACCGAGGCCACGACCACGACCACCGAGGCGACGACCACGACGGCTGGTCCGACCACGACCGAGGGCCCGACCTCCACGACGGCGTCGACCACCTCGACGACCATCTCCCCCGAGGTGGCGAACGAGAACGTGAGCCGCACGAGCATCAACCCCGATGGCCCGTCGGTCGCCGGCAAGAGTGAGTCCCGGGCGCTCGCGCTGACCGGTGGCACGTCGCTGCCGCTCGTCGTGATCGGCGCCGTCTTGCTGATCGCCGGTGCGACCATCGCCCTGGTCGCCAGGTCCCGCCAGCGTCAGGCACAGGTCTGACCCGGGCGGATCGACCGTCGAACGTGAGCGAACGCCTCGGCCCGGTGGCCGAGGCGTTCGCCGTGTTCGTGACGCTCTGCGTCGCGGTCGCGACGGTCGTCATCGCTCCTGGCAACCAGCGGGTCGCGGCCGCAGGCATCGCCGTCGCGCTGGTGTGGAGCTGCGCGGCGCTGTTCGCCGCACTGCTCGGTCGGCGTCGACGTGACGGCACGGTGCGACACGTCGAGCTGCCCGCACCATCACGGCGCACCCGCCCCACGCGGACTCGTCGGCACGCGACGTTCACGACGATCGTGCGGGTGGGCGACGAACCCGCCGAGATCGCGCGGTCGACGGTCGCGCTGGCCGCACGAGGTGGCCCGACGATCGTCGTCGCGACGGATCCGATCCGCGTCGAGGCGGTGTCCGCGCTCGCCGACTCGGTCCACACCGACGACGACCTCGGTCGGGCGGTCCGTGAGGCGGCACGCGCGGCAGACACCCGGGCGGTGCTGCTCGTGTCGGCACGTGCGGTCCCGAGCGCCGACGTCTGTGCTCGGGCGGCGTCGCTGCTCGACGACCAGACGGGCTGGGTGACGGGAACGACGGAGCCGTTCGCCCACGACCGGTTCGTCTCGGACCGTCGCGATGTCGTCGGCGCTGCGCTGCGCCGACGAGCCGTGGCGGAGCTGGTGCTGTGGGAGACCGACGCGACGATGGTCCGCCGTGACCTGCTCACCGATCACGAGCTCGGTCGTTCACGATCCTGGGGGTCATGGCTGAGAGCCCGTGCCGCCGACGGCGTGCATGGCGCGTCGGTCGACGACGCACTCTCGATGCGTGCGGCACCCGTCGCGGCGGCGTCGTACTGGCCTGACGCCCTGGCTCGCCAGCGTGCCGCCGCGGTCGACCTGGCGGCCGCAGCAGGGACCGGGGCACCGTCGGCCCGGCTCGACGCGCTGCTGTTGCTGCTGCGGGAGCTGTGGGCCTACCCGCTGACGTTGCTCGCGGTCTGCCTCGTGCTCGTGGGCGGCCGGGCCGGCGGCGTGGAGCTGCTCGGCCTCGTCGCCGGACTGGGTGCATGCACGGTGCTGCGCTGGGCGGCACTGAGGTTCGGCCTCGGACTGGACCGACGGGCGAGGGCCGACATGAGCTCGGCGCTCTACCACCTGCCAGGTTCGTTCTCGGCGCTGCCCTCGGCGATCAGCCGTCGGGTCCGCCCCGGCGGCCGAGCGTGGGGCACCCGCCCCCTGGTCTGGGGCGCGCTGGGCCTGACGCTCGTCACCGGCTGGCTGTTCGTCGGCGCGCAGCGTGCCGGCGCGGGCACCGGCACCCGCGTCGCGGCTGCCCTCTGCCTGGTGACGCTCGGGCTGCTGTGGGCGTTCGCGGTCCGATCGCTCGTCGAGCGCTCCTGGCATCGACACAGCTACCGCGTCCGACTGCGACTCCCCGCGACGATCGACGGCATCGTTGTCACCACCGTCGACGGCTCACCCGGCGGCCTGGCGGTCGTCGGTCGCCTCACCACGACGGTGCCCGCGGTGGGCGACGAGGTCGACCTGACGGTCAGCCTCGACGACGGCTCGACGATGTCCACCTCAGGGGTCGTCGCGGATCGTCGGTCGGGCAGCGGACGCACGCAGCTCGGCATCGAGTTGCACGGCGGATCCGACATGATCGGCGAGTGGAGCGCGCAGCTGCTGCGCGCCGCCGCCGACCGCAGCCCTGCCGACCCTGCCACCACCGACCCAACCGCAGCCACCACCGACCCAGCCACCACCGACCCGGCCGAGGTCGACCACGAGCGCCATGGAACGGGTCGTGGGCTCGCCGTCGCGATCCTGCATCGGCTGCTCACCGGGCTGGTCGTCGCCGGTTCGCTGCTCGTCGCCGCCGCGCTGGTGCTCGTGCTGCTGGGCTTCCGCCCCTACGTGATCCGCAGCGGGTCGATGATCCCCGCCTACGGCGTCGGCGACATCGTGCTCGTCGAACAGGTCCGCGCCGATCAGCTCCGCCCCGGCGACGTGGCGAGCCTCGAGTACCACGCCCCGACCGGCGAGGGGCTCACACACCGGATCCGCGACATCCGACCCGTCGGCGACGAGCTCGAGTTCGAGACCCGCGGCGACGCGAACGAGACGAGCGAGACCTGGACCGAGCGACCTGACGCTCCCGTGGGCAAGGTCGTCATGTCGATCCCCGCCATCGGCGCGATCGCGACGACCGCGCGGACAGCGACGGGGCCGCTGATCGCGCTCGTCGCCGTGGTCGCACTCGCCGTGGTCGCGGTGCTCTTCACCCGCCGCCCCGGCGACGGGCCGCACCACCATGACGACGCGGCGCCGACCGCGGTCAGCGAGGCGGCAGCTCCAGGCGGGCGCCCTGGGCGGTGACCCGTTCGGTGGCGGTCCGCTGCACCACGCCGACGTCGTCGACGAACGAGTTCGAGTTCGCGCAGCCGCCGTCGGAGTACGACTGGTAGTTCACCGCCAGCGCGTCCGGTGCGAGCACACGTTGCTCCGCGGTCATCACCTCGGGATCCGACCAGCGGATCGCCGCACTCGGGTCGTCGCAGCGAGCGAACACCTCTGACCACATCGTCACACCGGTGATGCGATCGCCGGGCACGTACAGGTCGCGCACGACCACCTGGTCGCCCGCGTCGAGATCGACGACGCTGCCGCGCCACGCGACGATTCCCTCGGGTGCCGGCTCGGTCGGGTGGTGTGCAGCGGTGACCTTCGAGATGCGCAGCCGGTACCGCCGGCGGGGTGCCCAGTGCAGGTCACGCGTGTTCGGGTTGCCGAGCGTCGATCGCAACGCGCTGGTCGACCCGGGGAGCTCGCCGCCGCCGGCTCGGTAGCCACCCCAGTTCACCGCGGTCGACCCCCGGTACTGCGGGTGCCACTGCAGCCCCAGGTGCGCGCCGCCCGCGGCTCGGCGGTGGCCGTCCGCGAAGTCGGCCTGCAACGCCCAGAAGTACAGGCGCGGCACCGTCGGCGGTTCGACCACCTCGAGGGTGACCGCGGCGGAGTCGAACCCGTCGCCCGTTCGCTGCGATGTCGAAGGGTCGAACGCCCAGCGCAGGTGGAACGACGACGCACCGTTCGCCGACGGTGGCGTGCCGTGGGTGCGACCGGTCGGTCCGTCAGGTCCGGGGAACAGTCGGCGCCACCATGAGGTCATGCACCGATCTCTACACGGTCCAGGTCGGATGCGACGATGACCTCGCCGTCGAAGTGCTCGGCAGCCATGTCGATCCACTCGTGTTCGGTGCCCGGTGCGGGCTCCGGCACCATGTGGGTGAGCACCAGCGTGCGCACGCCGCCCGCCGCCGCGGTCTGTGCCGCCTGTTGCACGGTGGAGTGGTAGTCGCAGATGTCCGACAGGCGCGGCACGCCGACGGCCCGCACCAGATCGTGGCGGATGACGGTCTGCACGTACACGTCCGCCCCTTCGACGAGTCGGGTCAGCCCGTCGCACGGCACGGTGTCGCCCGCGCAGACGACCGAGTGGCCGTCGTGGTCGAACCGGTAGCCGACCGTCGGCGAGACCGGGCGGTGGTCGGTCGGTGCCGACGGTCACGGTCACGCCCGCCGCGGCGAAGCGCTCGTCGGCGACGGTGCCGTCGAGCACCTCGTCGACGTCGACCGCCGGCTCCCAGTTCAGGTCCGCGTGGTGGGCGATGCGGTAGCCGACGTCGAGGGTGAGCATGTCGATCGTGCGGTCCGCGAACGCCCGCGTGCCGGGCGGGCCGACGACCTGCAGCGGCATCGGGATCGGCGGCATGACCCACTGCGTGGTGACCAGGTCGTTGAAGTCGGTGACGTGGTCGGAGTGCAGGTGGGTCAACAGCACCGAGTGCAGGAAGATCGGCGCCGGCACCCCCGCCGCGGCCAGACGCATGGCGACCCCACGGCCGCAGTCGACCAGCAGGTTGAGCCCGCCGGCCTGCACCAGCGTGGCGGGCCCTGCCCGGTTGGCACTGGGCAACGGCGAACCCGTGCCGAGCATGGTGACGATCATCTGCGTTCCCCCGTCGAGATCTGGCCCGAGAACCATAAGTTCTTGCACTCCCGGTGCATATACCGTCGCGGGGATCCGACGGGGCTGCAACTGGAACGCGTTCTACCCGACGGCTCTACAGTGACGGACCGAGACAGGGAGCTGCCCCCATGGCCATGCCGACGAACATCCCGATCATCGACACCATGATCGGGTTCCCCAGCACCGATCGCCGCGAGGTCTACAAGTTCCTCGCCCCGAACCTGCGCGACAAGGAGTCCGCCGAGGACTTCAAGATGCCGGCGCAGTACATGTTCAAGGACATCCCCGGCGAGATCGACGAGGGTGTCGACCCGGTCGCGGTGACGCTCGACAACATGGACCGCTACGGCGTCGCCCAGGGCCTCATCAACGTCGGCACGACGGTGCGCGAAGAGCCGCGCCGGGCGATCCGCGAGCACCCCGACCGCTTCCTCGGGATGGTCGACGTCGACCCGCGAGACGGCATGGACGCGGTCCGCAAGATCCGGAAGTTCCACGACGAGTACGGCATCGTCGCCGTGTCGAGCTTCCCGTCGGGCTGCATGACGCCGATCAACTCGGCCCCCTACTACCCGATCTACGCGACGTGCGCCGAGCTCGGCCTGCCGATCTTCCTGACCGCCGGCGTGCCCGGCCCGCGGGTGCCCCTCGAGCCCCAGAAGGTCGAGCACCTGGACGAGGTGTGCTGGTTCTTCCCGGAGCTGACCGTCGTCATGCGACACGGTGCCGACCCGTGGACCGAGCTCGCCGTGAAGCTGATGCTGAAGTGGCCGAACCTCTACTACTCCACCTCGGCGTTCGCCCCGAAGCACTACCCCGAACCGATCATCAAGTACGCGAACTCACGCGGCGCCGACAAGATCATCTACGCCGGCTACTTCCCCGCGGGCCTCACCTACGAGCGCATCATGACCGAGCTGCCGAACGTCCCGTTCAAGGACGAGGTCTGGCCCAAGTTCCTGCGCGGCAACGCAGCGAAGGTCCTCGGCCTCGACAGCTGAGCACCGCTGCCCAGTGCGACGATCTCCGGGCTGACGCGTCCACGGGAGCGTCGAGCGTCAGCGAGCGCCGGTCCGTGGGGTGTGTCCAGAAGCCGAGTTGCGACGAAACGAGAGTGGTTCGACCGCTCACTTTCGTTCCAACTCGGCGCGGGACTGCACCCCACACTCGCGCTGGCGCTCACCGGCGCTCGCGCTTCCGCTGAAGCGCCCTCCGAGCTGGCCGACTGCCGACCGGCGTTGGACCGAACTGGTCGACTCGCACCAGTCGCCCTGGGATCAGCGTTCGAGTCGACCGGGTCGGACCATCAGACGTTGTCCAGCAGGCCCATGACGAACCGCGAGCCACCCCGCCACCAGCGTTGCCACCACGAGGCACTCCGCTGCCATTCGAGCTCGCGCTCGACCGACTCCCTCGTGATCCCGTTGAACCCGGTGGACATCACTACGGGCTCCAGGATCCGACGCGCCACCAGCCCGTGGATCTCGGAGCGACCGAGCAGCCGGGCGGCCTCGGCATAGCTGATCGCATCCGGATCGGCGGCGGCCATGCGAGATGAGTTGCGCCGGTCCGCAGCCGCCTGCCGCGCGTTGCACCCGCCGGGACCAGAACCCCTTCACGCGCTCCCCCACTCGTGCACCTCGCCCACACCGGCTGCCTCTCGAACGGACATTGTGCACCGATCGGACACCGCCACCGTGGCCGACGGCGGCGAAGCGACGTGGCTGGGAGACTCGTCCTGGACATGACTCGCTACCGCTGGGGGTCACACGGGCCCGTACCGCGGGTGTCGGCGATCGAACGCCACGTGGCTGGTTTGGATCGGACCTGCGATCACCGCGCTGCTGTGGGCGAGGCTGGCCGTCGATCGGTGGATGGAGCACCGCGACGGATGGACCTTCGTGTTCATGATGCGGAGCGGGGCGCGGTCCCCGGTGACTCGCCGACCAGCGCTCCGTACGGTTCGACACGATGCGACTGGGAGCCGATCCGGAGCAGCTCCGTGAGCTGAGCGCTGCACTTCGCGCCGCGGCGCGCTCGCTCGACGAGATCGGGCCGAGCACCGAACGCAGAGTCCGCAACGCCGGCTGGCATGGGCCCGACGCCATCCGCTTCGAGGGCACGTGGCGGCAGTGCCGCCGGGACCTGACCGACGCGGCGCAGCGTTGCCGCGACATCTCCGTGCGCATCGAGCGACAGGCCGACGAGCAGATCGAGGCGTCACAGGGACGAACGAGCACCCGCTCTGCTGCGCCGCTCCCGGCCTTCGCCCCGACCGAGACCCGCTACGTCGGCGGCATCGACGTCCGGTTCGGGCCGACCGTCGCCACCGTCGCTGGCGAATTGACCATCGCCGACCTCGACGGCGACACCTCTCGCGTCACCCTCAGCGAGAGCCTCGCCGCCGGAGCCGTCGTGAGCGTCGGTTCGGGCGCATCGTTCTCGTTGGCCGATGAGGTGAGCTCGCCCGTCGCCGCCGACAAGGGGACGGCGGATGCGCGCCTGCGTCTCGGCGGCGTGGGTCGCACCACCTGGGAGGTCCACGACGACCAGGTCGACGACCTGCTCGTCGACCTGGCGGCGATCCGGGTCACAGACACCGCACCGTGGCCGCTCGGCGCGCTGCGCGACGCGACCGGCTGGTTCGAGCCACCCGAACCGGTCCGATCCGAGGCGCTCGTCGAGATCGACGCATCGGCCACGGGAGCGCTCGCTGCGGGGGCGTCGGGCTTGCTCGGCCTCTCGGGAGCGACGAGCTCGACGGTCCGCTTCGGCAGGGCACAGATCGACGACGGCGACGGCTCGGTGCGACGGTCGACCGTCGTCGAGTGGACGGCGAACTCCCACGCGACGCTCACGTCGACGGTGCTGCGACGTTTCGGTGTGAACCTGCCGGACCCGCAGCGGTTGGGGGTCTCGCTGCGACTCGAGCTCGGCGAGTCCCCGGACGGCTCCCCACAACTCGACCTGCGACTCAGCGGCATCTCGAACGACCGCATCGACGACGTCGCTGCCCGCATCGAGCTCGGCGACCGGACAGGGTCTGCGGCGACGGCGATCGCGTCCGAAGTGATGGACCACCTGGGACGAGGCGACATCACCGCCGCCATCGCGGCGCTCGACCGACTCGACGTCGAGGGCATCGACGTCGTGACCGCTCGCGGCACCGTCGACGGCACATCCGCACGTGGCAGCGCGACGGCAGGCTTCGGACCCGGCCTCGGGCTGACGGCCCGGGGTCAGCGGATCGAGATCGACCGCTCACGTACCATCGGCGGATGAGCGAGCTGCACTCTCCCGCCGACGACGCCAAGAGTCGCACCGCCGGCCTCTTCGACCGGGCCGCCGCGACCTACGACCAGGTCGACGTCGAGTTCTTCTCCACCTTCGGCGAACGCCTCGTGCAGCTCGCGGCGCTCTCGCCGGGCGAGCGGGTGCTCGACGTCGGTTGCGGACGGGGAGCCGTGCTCTTCCCCGCAGCTCGCGCCGTCGCACCCGGCGGCTCGGTGCTCGGCATCGACCTGTCCCCCGCGATGGTGGAACGGTGCGCCGCGGATGCGGTGGCGCAGGGACTCGACGGGGTCGAGGTGCGCGTCGACGACGCCGAGCATCCAGACGTGGCGCCCGGCTCGTTCGACGCGGTGCTCGCCGGGCTCGTGATCTTCTTCCTGCCCGACCCCGGCGCAGCGCTCGAGTCGTTCCGCACCGCGCTCGCTCCCGACGGCCGTCTGGCGCTGTCGACCTTCGGGTCCGACGACGACCGGTTCGCTTCGGTGTTCGGCGCGGTCGCCGCGCACATCCCGTCGCCGCCCGGTGCCGACGGCGACGAGCACGCCGTCCCGGATCGTCCGGCTCGCGCGCAGGACGGCCCGTTCGCCAGCTCCGGGTCGATCACCGCGCTGCTCGAGGAGCACGGCTTCGGCTCCGTGGATCACCTCGAAGCCGACTACGGCATCGAGTTCCGCGACCCCGAGCACTGGATCGAGTGGTCGTGGTCCCACGGAGCACGCCAGCTGTGGGAGATGATCGACGACGCCGATCGCCCCGCCGCGCACGCCGCGGCGGTCGATGCGCTGTCGACGTTGGCCGAACCCGACGGGTCGCTCGTGCACCGGTGGCGGGTCCGCTACACCATCGCCCGCCGCTGAGCGCGACGCAGCGCAGCGAGGCCGCCGAGCGCAACAGGCTGCCTACCCGAGCAACACCCGGGTGGCGTTCTCGAGCTTGGGCACCAGCGATCCGACCGGTTCGACGCCCGAGATCCAGCTGACGAGCGCGGCCAACCAGATGTCGCTCAGCAGGTCGATCGTCAGCACGTCGCGCTCCCCTGCGGAGCCCTCGGGTGTGCCGTCGGCACCGAGCGCGTCGCTGATGATCCGACGCATGAGCTCGCGGGTGTCGGCGACCGCCGGTGCGATCTCGGTGTTGCCCGACACCAACGCGCGGATCATCGCCACGGTCACCTGCGGCTGGCGCTGCAACGCACGGTTCGCACGGCGCAGCACGTCCACGACCCGTTCGACGGGGTCGTCGCCCTCGGGCGGCTTGACCGCCAGGCGGTCGGCGAGCCCTTCGATCTCGGCGATCATCACCGAGACGAGCAGGTACTCCTTCGACGGGAAGTAGCGGTAGAGGGTGCCGAGCGCGACGTCGGCTCGCTGGGCGACCTCTCGCATCTGCACCGCGTCCCAGCCGCCCTCGAGCGCGAGCTCGGCGGTGACCTCGAGCATGCGTGCTCGACGCTCCTGCTGCGCCTGGGTCAGGCCTGCGGTACGAACTGCCACGATGTTCCCGTCGTCGTCGGATCGCCCCGGAACGGAGCGACCCGCAGCTTAAGAGAACTCGTTCCAGTTCTGTGAACCGCTCGGTGGCTGTGAGCCGATCAGTCGAATCGCCAGGCGACGAGCTCGCCCGCGGCGGCTTCGAGCGCCTCGGTGTCGTCGACCACGACGGGCACGTCGACGATGCGCACCGCGGACGGTGTCGAGCAGCTCCGTGAGCAGCTCGACGTGTGCGGTCGAGCTCTCGAGTGACCCCTCGGTGCCCCACAGCTGCAGCGCGACGGGACGGCCGAGGGCCTCGGCCAGCTCGAGCACCTCGGCCGAGGTGTCGTCGATGCCCTCGGCGCCGGCGACCTGGTCGCTCACCGCGAGACACGGGCGGCCCTCGAGGCTGCACACCAGCGCGGCCGCCGCTGCGAAGCCGGGGGTGAACGTCGCCGGCACGCAGACGCTGCCCGGGAACGACGTCGGCAACGACCGAGCGATCCAGAAGCCCGCGGCGCCGGGATCGGCGACCACCACGCCCCGTTCGGGCAGCGCGCCGGAGAGGTGCAGCGCGGCACGCGGCGCGGTGAGCGGCACCGAGTCCGACTCGTACAGCGGCTGGACCACCGCCGCGATGGTCGCGTAGAGCGGCGGTCGTTCGGGCTGCGTCCGGCTCGGCGTCCACCCGTGGGTCAGCGCACCGAGCTGACCGGGCAGCACGTCCTGCACCACGAAGTTGCCGAGCCGGTCGAGCGGCGTCTCGTCGGGATCGAGCCCGGTGGTGATCACCACGTCGGCGTCGGGCAGACCGGCGAGCGCCAGGTCCCGGGACTGCAGCCCTGCGGTGCCGAAGTGGAACGGGCTGTCCCAACGTTCGACGCCCTTGGCTCCCCAGCTGTTCACGATGCCGAAGCCGCCGCTGCGGGCGAACTCGGCGAGGCCATCGACGGAGTTCGAGCGCACCACACCCGGGCCGGCGAGGATGACGATGTCGAGCGACGACATCCCCGGATCCAGGGTGAGCACCGGTGCGCGCTGGGGTGGCACCGACGGCTGCAGCCCGGCGTCGACCGGTTCGGCCAGGTCGAGGTCGAGGTGCAGCGCCATGGTGCCGGGCAGCGCGATGCCCGGCGGATCGGCCAGCGCGTCGAGCAGCGCCTGCGCGTCGGTCACCGTCCGCAGCGGCGCGGTGCCGCCCGGCTTGGACGAGAGGTGCAGGATGGGTCCGTCGAGCAGTGCGGCGCCGAGCCGGCCGCTGCCGTCCCAGTGTCCGATGCGACCGTCGGCATCGGCGAGCAGCACCGCCAGGTCCGTGTCGTCGACGGCCACATGGGTCAGCTCGCCGAGCTCTGTTCCGTAGACACGCTCGACGCCGAGCGCTCGCAGACGTTGCTCGAGCAGCTGCCCGATGGACACCTGGGCCATCAGTCCTCCTCGGGCACGGGCGGCGCCAACATGTCGAGCGCTCGTTCGACCGATCCGACCAGCTCGGGTTCGAGATCCGCGAAGGAGTCGACAGCGGACAGGACCCGCTGCCACCCCTGGCGGGTGTCACCCCAACCCAGGCGACGGCAGATGCCCGCCTTCCACTCCTCACCCATCGGCACCGTCGGCCATGACTCGATGCCGAGTGCCTTGGGCCGCACGCACTGCCAGATGTCGACGAACGGGTGGCCCACGACGAGCACGTCGGGCCCGACGACCTTCTCGGTCAGGCGAGTCTCCTTCGAGCCGGGCACCAGGTGGTCGACCAGGATCGCGAGGCGCCGGTCGGGCCGGGGGTCGAACTCGGCGACCGCACCGACCAGGTCGTCGATGCCGCCCATCGGTTCGACGACGATGCCGAGCTCGCGGAGCTCGTCGCCCCACACCCGCTCCATGAAGCGGGCGTCGTGATCGCCTTCGACCCACAGCCGCGACGGTTGCGCGACCCGAGCGACGGGCTTCGTCGACACGACTCCGCCGGCGGCCGAGCGCTTGGTCGCGGGCTCCGCCGACGCCGCGGACGCTCGCTTCTGGACGACGGTCACCGTCTCACCCTGGTAGGCGAACGTGCCCGGATGGTTCTCGAAGGTGTGCCGGCCGCCCTTTGCGTCCTGCAGCACGACGATCTGGTCGGTGACCTGGTGGACGCGCCCTCGGATCCCGGTCGAACGGTGCAGCAGTGCCACGCCACGCCCGACGGCGATCTTCTTGTACGACGCCGCCAGCGCACCCGGCCCACGCGCCGAGGCTCGGGAACGGTCCTCGAGGATGTCGCCGTCGTAGGGTCCGAAGTCATCGGCGACACACTACGGGGCACCGATGTTCGATGATTGCATGCCGTGATCGCCGGATCGGCCAGTGGCCGTGCACGAGAGGACCGCCCGGCCCGACGTTGATCCCGTCATGGTGGCCGCGAGGGCCGCCGACCACCTCCTCCACCCGGTGTGCGACCGCACACCGGCACGGGTCCAGGAGAGGAGGTGACATGCACACGACCCAACCATCCGACGTCCGCTTCGACCACACGGTCATCCCCGCGACCGACGCCGAACGATCGGCGACGTTCTTCGCGGAGATGTTCGGACTCGACGCTCCCGAACCCGCCGGTCCGTTCCTCCAGGTACGGCTCAGCGACGGCGGCTCTTCGAGTTCGCGCAGCTACCCGCCGGCTTCCCCGGCCAGCACTTCGCGTTCCTCGTCGACGAGTTCACGTTCGACCGGATCGTCGATCGACTCGACGAGCGCGGCCTGACCTACTGGGCAGATCCGCGGATGACCCGCCCCGGTGAGATCAACACCAACCACGGCGGCCGAGGCGTCTACTTCGACGACCCTGACGGCCATCATCTCGAGGCGTTGACGCCGCTACGACGCAGCGTAGAGCGACCCGGGACAGCGCTCGGGACGCGACGTGACAGCCCGTCGCGCCGATCGAGGCTCACTAGCGCAGGCTCAGTAACGAAGGCTCAGTAACGAAGGCCCGGGGCCCGGGTGAAGAACACGTCGGTCGCGAGCTGCTGGCCGAGCTTGGTGGCGTCCCAGCGCTTCTCACCGTTGTTGATGGTCGGGCCGTCGGACCAGCCCTTCATCAGGATGATGTTCTCGGCCACGGCGCGGATGATCTGTCCGGTCACGTGGTCGGCCTCGTCCGAGGCGAGCCAGGCGACGAGCGGCGACGACACCGCGGGGTCCATGCGGTTCCACTCGTCGTCGGGCACGTCGTCGGCCTCGATGACCGTCGGGGCGCCCGGCATGGTGCCGGTGATGCGGGTGGCGGCGGCCGGACCGACCGCGTTGACCGTGACGCCGAGCTTGTAGAGCTCGAGGCTGAGGGTCTGGGTCAGGCTCGCGATGGCGGCCTTGGCCGGCGCGTAGTTGGTCTGGCCGAAGTTGCCGGTGAGGCCGGCGCCCGAGACGGTGTTGATGATGCGACCGTCGACCTTGGCGCCGGTCTCCTTGTTCTGCGCACGCCAGTGCACCGCGGCGTGCTTGCACGGGATCCAGGTGCCGCGCAGGTGGACCTTGAGCACGGCGTCGAAGTCCTCGACGGTCATGTTGAAGATCGAGCCGTCGCGCACGATGCCGGCGTTGTTCACCAGGATGTCGAGGCGACCGAACGTCGGCGACGGCCTGGGCGACCATCTCGCCGGCGGAGTCGTAGTCGGAGACGTCCGCGTAGTTCGGGGCGGCCTCACCACCACGGGCCTTGATGATGTCGACGGTCAGATCCGCGTCGCGGCCGGTGCCCTCACCGGTGACCGAACCACCCAGGTCGTTCACGATGACCTTGGCGCCGTGCTTGGCCAGCTCGAGCGCGTGCCCGCGGCCGATGCCGTGACCGGCTCCCGTGACGATGGCGACCTTGCCGTCGAGCATGCCCATGGTGTTCCTCCGTAGATCTGACAGGTCGTCAGATCCTAGGGGTGGGCGTGCCGACGGGCCGAATCAGCCCGGCGGCGCGGGCGTGTCGTCAGTGGTCCTCGACGCCCTGCGCCTCGATCTCGCCGGTCTGGAAGTCGTCGCCGCCCGTGGCGAGCTTCCAGATGACCGCTCCGAGCGCTCCACCCACGATCGGGGCGACGATGAACAGCCAGAGCTGGGTCAGCGCGGTGCCCCCCTCGAAGAGCGCCGGGCCGAGCGAACGGGCCGGGTTCACGCTGGTGTTCGTGATCGGGATGCTGATGAGGTGGATCAGCGTCAGCATCAGGCCGATGCCGATCGCGGCCTGCGCCTTGGCGGCCGCCTTGGTGGTGACGCCCAGGATGACGATGACGAACAGCGCGGTCAGCACGACCTCGGCGATCGCGGCACCCGGCAGGTCGTAGAAGATCCGACCGTTCTCCTGGCCGTAGGCGTTCGAGGCGAACGACCCCTGTGCGATCTCGAAGCCACCGGGCCGGCTGGTCTGGATCGCCCAGAGCACGGCGACCGCGGCGATGGCTCCGACGCACTGTGCGACGACGTAGGCCGGCACGTCCTTCCAGTCGAAGCGCTTGGCGGTGGCGAGACCGACCGAGACCGCGGGGTTGAAGTGCCCACCGGACACGTGGCCGAGTCCGTAGGCGCCGCACAGCACGGTCAGACCGAAGGCGAGGCTGACACCCAGGTAGCCGATGCCGTTGTTCACGACACCCGCGGCAGGGAGTGCGATGCCACCCACACCGACGGCGCCCTTGGTCGTGCCGAGTGCGGCGGCGGCGAAGATCGCTGAGCCGCAGCCTCCGAGCACCAACAGGAAGGTGCCGATGAGCTCGGCACCCAGCTTCTTGGTCTGCAACATGACGGTCTCCTCAGGTCGGCCCTTGTGGCGACCGTATCAACCGCCCAGGGCGACGTGACGGATCACGGCACGGGGACCACGGGCGCGGCCATGAACGCGACGGTCACCGCACCGTCGTAGTTGCTCTGACGACCGATCTCGGCGAACCCGAGCGAGGTGTGGAACGCCGTCGAGACGGGGTTGGGCGGGTCGACATTGACCTCGCAGGTGACCGTCGGAGCGCCGTGCGCCCGAGCGTGGGCGAAGACCTCGTCGTAGAGCCGGCGACCGACTCCGCGCCGGTGCGCCGACGTCGCGACGACGATGCGATCGACGTAGCGGAAGTCCTCGACGGTGCCCGCGTCGAGCGACGCCTCGAAGTACCGGTAGTTCGGCGAGTCGTAGTCAGCTCCCGGCGCCATCACGACGACCAGACCGAGCAGCGAGTCATCGGAGTCGTCGGCGTCGACCGCGACGAGCGCCAGGCTGGCCTGAGCGACGATGTGCTCGAGCCGAGCCGCGTCGATCTCGCCGACCTCGGGCACCCACTCGCTGTTGAGCGCCAACGCGGCGTCCAGGTCGGACGGCGTGAGCGGCCGGGTGACGACGCCGTTCGACCCGGTGCTGGTCGACCCGGTGCCGGTCAACCCTTGAACTCGTCGCGCAGCACGTGCTTGAGCACCTTGCCCGAGGTGTTGCGGGGCAGCACATCGACGACCTCGAGCTGCTCGGGCAGCTTGCGGCTGGTCAGGCCCAGGTCGCGCAGGTGGATGATCAGCTCGTCGAAGCTGACGTCGTCGGTGCCGCCCGCGAGCTGGACGACCGCGCAGACCCGCTCCCCGGAGTCGGGGTCGGGCAGCCCGATCACCGCGACGTCCGCGATCTTCTCGTGGGTGTGCAGCAGGTCCTCGACCTCCTTCGCCGAGACGTTCTCGCCCTTGCGCACGATGACGTCCTTGAGGCGGCCCGTGATGACGACGTTGCCGCGGTCGTCGATCCGGCCGAGGTCGCCGGTGCGGAAGAAGCCGTCGTCGTCGAAGGCCTCGACGTCGAGCGCGGCATCGACGTAGCCGAGCATCATCTGCGGCGCCCGGGCGCGCAGCTCGCCCTCTTCGCCGTCGGTGGCGATCCGACCGCCGTCGCGCACGACCCGGAGCTCGACGCCGTGCATCGGCTTGCCCTCGGTGTGGGCGAGCTCGTCGTCGGAGTCGGTCAGGCCGGCCATCGTGAGGATCGGCGCCTCGGTGAGCCCCCACCCCGAGAGCACCGGCGCATCGAAGGTGGCGCGGATGTCCTCGACGAGCGACGGCGGCTTGGCCGCTCCGCCACCCGGGAAGCCACGGACATCGGGGAACACCTGGTGCAGCTGCGAACGCTGGTGGGCCAGGTAGGCCTGGTGGAACACGGTGCCGGCCCCGGCGAGCGTGACGCCCTCACGCGAGAGCACCTCGATGGTGTCGTCACCCTCGAAGGCTTCGGTGACGATGTTCGAACATCCCGACTGCAAGCTGGCGAGCAGCCAGACGATGCCACCGACGTGGGTCAGCGGGAACACCAACGCGTTGCGGTCGTGCGGGATGAGCCCCAGGCGTTGTCCCATGCCGCGGGCCGCGGCGAGCAGCGAGGCGTCGGAGTGCCGGACCCCCTTCGGCTCGGCGGTCGTCCCGGAGGTGTAGAAGAGCCAGCTCGTCGACTGGTCCGCGGGCTCGAGGTCCTCGGGGCCCACCTCATCGCACAGGGGCGGCAGTGCCGCGGTGTCGCCCTGGGGCAGCGCCCGGTCGCTGACCAGGACGCGCATCGATCCGTTGCGTCGAGCGACGTCCGTCGCGAGCGCCTCGTGGTCGAAGCCCCGGTACTCCGAGGGCACCACGAGCAGCGACGTGCCGGCCTGGGCGGTGATGAAGTCGAGCTCGCGCTCGCGGTACATCGGCAGGATCGGGTTCTGCACGACGCCGAGTCGGGACAGTGCGGCGACGAGCACGAGCGACTCGATCCACGAGGGCAGCTGCCAGCTGACGACGTCGCCCTGCTGCACTCCGGCTGCCGCGAGTCCGGCGGCGGCGAGCTCGGCCTCGGCCCAGTACTCGGCGAAGGTGATGGTGCGCATGTCCTCGTCGACCGCCATCAACGAGTCGGGGGTGGCGTCCACCCGCTTCTCCATCAACTCCCACAGCGTGCGCCCCAGCAACATGGCGCCAGTGTAGGTGTCCTGGATCAGCCGGGCACCGGGCCCGGAGGGACCACGACGACCGCTCGCGAACCCACCGGTTCCTGCAGCGGCAGACGGAACTCCCGCCTGGGAGCGGCGGGGTCGCACGGCGCTCCTGCGGCGGGTTGGACCGCCACGGCCATCACCGTGATCGTCGACGCGGACTCGGTGAGACCGACCTGGGCCAGGTACTCGCCGGCGGATCCCGCGCAGCCGACGGCGAGCGACAGCGCCGCGCCGTCGTCGACCTGCTCGACGCTCACGGGGGCGACCGTGGCCGGCGGTGTTCCCTCGACGGTCGCCCACTCGGGAGGTGGCTCGAGGGCGTAGGTCAGGGCGCCGTCGGCCTCGAGCACGTCCATCACGCCGTCGGGCACCTCGGATCCGTCCGGCAGCGACGGCCCCGACACCTCGGGGCGTCGCATGCTCACGTCGAGCTCCGAGGTCGAACCCGAGGGGTTGCCCTTCAAGAACAGCACCATGCCCACGGCGAAGAGCACCACGGCGACCGCCACGATCGTCCAGAAGCTGATCGTCCTCGGCCCGTCGGCCCCGTCCCGCGACACCGGACCAGGGTGCTACAGGGTCGCGACGGGTGCCACCGGAGCGGACGAGGCACCGACGATCCGGGCGGGCGACGCGCTCAGCAGGAACGTCGAACGCCCGGCCTCGGCACACGCGACCGACAACTCCTCGAAGTCCCAGTTCTGGCCCTGGATCATCCCCATGTCGCGCAGGTGGATCATGTGCACCGCGAGGCAGTCCGACCAGTCCTTCTGCGTGGGAGGGAACGCCTCGTACGCGTAGGTGTCGGCGAACGCCCCGGCGACGTCGTGGCGGTGCAGCCACTCGATGGAGTGCACCGAGAAACCCGGCAGCCGGAACTGGTCGCCGAGCGCATAGCGGTCGCGATCGCCCGCGCGGTAGTGACGCATCTCGCCGGTGCGCAGCAGGATCACGTCGCCCGATTCGATCGTCACGCCGGCTGCGTCGCACGCCTCGTCCAGGTCGTCCGCGGTGACCGCGTAGCCGGGCTGCACCTCGTCGAGCCCCGCCACGCCCTTGAGCCGCGGCAGGTCGATGAGCACGCCGCGGGTCACGATGTCGGGCAGCTTCTCGGCGCCGAGGCGGGTGGCCCCCGCGCTCGCGGTGACGACCGAGTCGGGGGTGTCGTTGTAGAGCAGCCCGTCGTAGGAGATGTGGCTCAGCGCGTCGATGTGGGTGCCGGCGCAGGTCGACATGGTGAAGATGTCGTCGGTGCCCGCCCAGAACCCGGGGGCGAACGTGTCACGCTCGTTCAACGACGTGACCGTCAGGAACGGGTTGATGCGACGAGCGGGCTGACCGATCTGGAAGCCGTCGGCCCGCAGCTCACCGGCGAGCGACACACGTCGACCCGACTGCACGGCGTCGACACCGCGTCGCGCCGAGACGTCGGTCAGCAGGTTGCCGCAGCCGAGCTCGTCGTCGTCACCCCAGCGCCCCCAGTTCGAGACACGGGACGCCAGCTGCACCAGTTCGTCGGGCAGACCCATCGCTCAGGCGAGGGTGAGCACGCCGCGGGCGAGCTTGCCCTCGTGCAGCTCGTCGAGGGCGGACTGGAAGTCCTCGAGCGGGTAGGTCGCCGAGACCAGCTCGTCGAGCTTCAGACGGCCCGACTGGTACAGCTTCACCATGAGCGGGATGTCGTGCTGCGGGCGGGCCGAGCCGTAGCGGCAGCCCATGATCGTCTTGTCGTTGTACATGGTGTTGACGACGAAGCTGGCCTCGCTGCCCATCTTGGGCACGCCCAGCATGACGACGGTGCCGCCCCAGTCGAGCAGGTCGGTCGAGGTCTTGATGAGGGCGGTCGATCCGACGCACTCGAAGACGTAGTCGACGCCGTTCGGGCAGATCTCCCTGACCGCCTCGACCAGGTCGAAGTCCGGGCCGTCGGGGCAGATGAAGTGCGTCGCGCCGAAGGCCTTGGCGAACGCCTCCTTGCCGGGGTTGGTGTCGACCGCGATGACCGGCAACGCGTCGGACAGCGCCGCGCCCTGGATCACGTTGAGTCCGATGCCGCCGACGCCGATGACGACCACGGACTGGCCGTGGGTGACCTTGGCACGGTTGAACACGGCGCCGACGCCGGTGAGCACGCCGCAGCCGATGAGCGAGGCCGAGGTCAGCGGCACCTCGTCGGGGATCTTGACGGCCTGGGTGGCCTTGACGACGGTCTCCTCGCAGAAGACGCCGAGGTTGGCGAACTGGAACACCTTCTTGGTGTCCTCGCCCTCGCCGCTGGTGAACGGGCGCGACAGCTTGCCGAGCGACTGCCGGCAGAACGTCGGCTTGCCCGTGTCGCACGAGGCGCACTGGCCGCAGTTGCCGAGCGTCGAGAGCACGACGTGGTCACCGACCTTGACGTTGGTGACGTCGGGAGAGACCTGGGTGACGACACCGGCCCCCTCGTGACCGAGCACGACCGGCGGCGGGAACATGATCGTGCCGTTGAGCACCGAGACGTCGCTGTGGCACAGCCCCGCCGCTTCGATCCGGACCCGCACCTCGCCCGCACGCAGGTCACGGACCTGGATGTCCGTCTGCACCGTCGCCTGCTGGCCGTCCCACACGATCGCCTTCATGCGCCTGTCTCCATTCCCCTGACGGTAGCCGACAAGTAGAACAGGTTTCAGTTCGGACTGGCCCGGCCCGGTACCGCTGTGGTTGCCTCCGAGTGGTGACTCCCCCTCGTCCTGCCCCCTTGGACCTGCGACCCGAGGTGTTCCGGGATCGTGGCAGTGAAGCCCGTCTCCTGGTGCTGAACCACGGCTACGGCCTGCCCGCCAGCGACCTGACCGACCGACTGGGGCTGATCGATCCCGGCGGCGAGTGCACCGTGGTCGTGACGCGGGCCCCCTTCGAGCACAAGGGGCAGGCGATCTGGCACCGTGCGCTCCTGCCCGCTCCGGAGGAGGCGACCGCCCAGTTCCATCAGTCGGTGGCATCGCTCGATGCGCTGATGGGGTCTCTGGTCGACGAGTTGGGGTCCGATCTGGACCGAGCGGTGGTCGGCGGCTTCAGCCAGGGAGGCGGCATCGGGATCGGCCTGCTCCTGGCGGCGGGCATCTCGAACCGGCCGGGTGCGGCGTTCGGCGTGTGCAGCTTCCCGCCGGCGTTCGGCGGCTTCGTCGTCGACCGGGCGACTACGGGCCGACCGTGTTTCCTGTCGAGCGCACACGGCGATCACTTCGCACCGATCGAGGCGTCGCGTGCGGGCGCGGCGCTGCTGGCCGGGCTCGGATTGGACCTCACCTACGTCGAGACCGACACCGACCACGTCATGACCGACGAGGCCGCCGACGCCGTGGGCAACTGGCTGGCACGGCTCGACGACGTCGCCGACCGCCGCGAGGGCCACGAGCTGTTCGCCGACATCGACGGCCGCCACGAGCACTACGACGACCTCTGGCAGTTCGCCGGCTGAGCTGCCCGCGCCCCTCAGCCGGGGGTCGGGCAGGCCAGGACGTCGAGACTCAGCTCCGCGCTGATGCCGGTGGCGCCGGGCACCGTGGCGACGGCCTCGACGACGACCGGGCCCGTGACCTCGGCGGGCAGTTCGAGCACGCCGCGCCACCGGGACCCTCCGGGGGCGACCCGCGCCAGGTCGAGTCGACCGTCGCGGGTGGCGGTCCTCCATCGCAGGTGGACCGAGCCGGCGCTGGCCTCTGCCTCGAAGGGCGTGCTGGCGCCGCAGAACTCGAAGCCGGGTGTCGGATGGTGCACCGCTGCCGGGCTGGCGACGATCCAGACCGACGGCGGGGCGACGGTCGGCGCGGGGCTCGGCGGGATCGTCCCGGGAGGCAGCGCGACGCCACCGCCACCGCCGGGCACGTCACCGGCGCCCGGGCCCGGCGGGGCGACCACGGGTGGCGGCACCGTGGTGGCCGTCGGCGACACCGGCAGGGTCGCGCCGGGCGTGGGGAGGACCTTTGGGACCGTCGTCGAGACGTCGGGGGTCGTCGTCGACGTCGTGGAGGTGGTCGACGCCGACGTGGTCGACGTCGAGGTGCCCTCGCTCACGAGCTCGTCGCCGTCGCCGCCACCGAGCACGCCGAGTCCCGACAGCATCGCCAGCACGAACAGGACCGCGGCGACCGCACCGCCCACCAGCAGCGACCTGCGTCCGCCGCGCCCGCCCGCAGCCATCGGTCCGGTCGACCCTGCGCTCGGCCCAGCGCTGGGCCCCGCGCTGGGCCCCGCGCTGGGCCCCGACCCGCTGGTGCCACCGAGCACCCGGACGCGCACGGCGTCGGGAGCGGGGAACTCGGTGCTCGCGCCGGCAGGACCGGCGGCCGCCAGCACGGCGGCGGCCCCTGCGCCTCCGAACAACGTGGCCGGCACGACGCTGCGCCGGCGTTCGCACACCTCGCAGCGGTCGACGTGACGGGCGACCCGCTTGCGCCACAGCACGCTGAAGTGTCCGTCCCACCCGTCGAGCAGTCCGTCGAGCTCGTCGCAGTCGGCACGCCCGGTCCGGGCGATCAGCAACGCGCCGAGGGATCGTTCGAAGCGCTCCTTCATGCGATGGACCTGCTGGTAGGCGGTCGACGCCGACGTGCCGAGCGCCTCGGCCATCTCGTCGCCCCCGAGCTCCTGCAGCTGCAGCTCGAGCACCATGCGGTCCTTGTCGTCGAGCCCGTCGGCGGCGGCCCGGACGACGGCGACGAGCTCGGCAGCGCTGGTCCCAGCCTCGTCGGCGTCGTCGCCCTGGAGCAGCAACTGGTCGGTGTGCAGCATCTGGTCCATCCGTTCCACCTCCCCGACCAACTCGATCCGGCGCCGGCGTCGGGTGCGCCGGTACACCTCGTGGCGGGTGATGGAGAAGAGCCACGAGCGCAACCGGGTCGCGTCCCGCAACTGCCCGAGGCGGTCGAAGGCGATCAGGAACACCTGGCCGCACACGTCCGCCGCCTCGTCGCGGTCCGAGAGCATGTGCACGCACATCGTGTGCACCCGATCCGCGTAGCGGCGGTAGATCTCCGCCCGGGCATCGACGGAGCCGTCGAGGGCGGCCGCGACCAGCGACTCGTCCCCGACGGCTCCCCACTCACTCACTCGATCCATCGACCCCACTCGACCCCCGTGTGGCCGCAAGTCTTGCACTCGCCTCAGGCCGACTCGCTGCCTGCGGTCGACCGGTTCCGACGGCGGGCGATCGCGGCGGCCAGTCCGCCGGCGAGGAGCAGGCCGCTGCCCGCCCCGACCAGGCCGAGGTCCGAGCCGGTGAAGGCCAGCGCCTCGGGAGCTCCGGCGCTGTCGGCGTCGTCGGCCGAGACCGACTCGGCCTCGGTCCGCTCGTCGGCGACCTCGGGTTCGGCGACACCGGGCTCGTCGACGCCGGGCTCGTCGGTGCCGGTCTCCGGCTCCGGCAGCGTCGGCTCGTCGTCGCCGTTGGTGAAGTCGTCGGGACCATCGAAGCCGGGCTCGTCCTCACCGTTGGTGACGTCGTCGGGACCGGGCAGACCGGGGTCGTCCTCACCGTTGGTGAAGTCGTCCGGGCCGGGCAGACCGGGCTCGTCCTCACCGTTGGTGAGATCGCCGGGGCCCTGCGGGTGCGGTGCCGGGTGCGGCTCCGGGATCGGCATCGGCTGTGCGACCTGGTCGGGACCGGGCACCGGCGTGGGGTCGACCGGGCCGGGATCCGACGGCAGGACGACGACCCCGGGGACGACCGGCGGCTGGGGCTGCGGTTCCGCCTGGGCGATCGGCAGCGTCGGCCGGGGCGCCGGGGTCAGCGCCGAGGCCGACCCGGCGAACCCACCGGAGAGGGCGATCGCTCCGGCAGTGCCGGCGAGGAAGAGTCCTGCGCTGCGGGCGATGCCGGTGCGGCGGGTGGTGAGGTTGCGGCGGGTGTTCGTGGTCTCCGACATGTGGTGCTCCTGGTTCCGTCGGCGACCCGTCGTCGCCGTACGGAGGTCCAGAGCACCCGCCGGTCCGGTTCTGACACTTTTCGCAGAACTTCTCCCGGAACTCCGCCGAAAAGCCCGAAATCCGCTCTCTTCTCGGGGTGATCACCCCGAAAGAGAGCGGATTCCGTGGAGAAAGCGGTGTCAGCCGGGCCAGATGATGGACTGCAGCTCGGAGTACGCCAGCAGGCCGTAGTCGCCACCGTCGCGACCCACGCCGGACTGCTTGAAGCCGCCGAAGGGTGCTTCGTGGTTGCGCTGCAGCGTGTTGATGCCGACGTTGCCCGAGCGCAGACGCTGCGCCACGTTGAACGCACGGCCCGTGTCCTTCGAGAACACGTAGCTGTAGAGCCCGTAGTCGCTGTCGTTCGCGATGGCGACGGCCTCGTCCTCGTCGTCGAAGGGGATGACCACCACGACCGGACCGAAGAACTCCTCTCGGGCGACGGTCATGGAGTTGTCGACGTCGACGAGCAGCGTCGGGGCGACGTAGAAGCCCTTGTCGATGTCGGGACGCGCGCCACCCAGCGCGATGGTGGCTCCCTGGGCGACACCGGACTCGATGAGGCCCTCGATGCGACCACGATGGGCCGCGGAGATGACCGGGCCGACGACGGTCTCACGCTCGGTCGGGTCACCGACCTTCATGTACCCCGCCGCCTTCTGCAGTCCGCCGACCAGGTGGTCGTACACACCGCGCTGCACGATGACACGCGTCGGCGAGGTGCAGATCTGACCGGAATGGAAACCCCACACCGACGAGATGCCACCGATCGCAGCCTTCAGATCCGCGTCGTCGAAGACGATGCAGGCGCCCTTGCCGCCGAGCTCCATGAGCTGGCGCTTCATCTGGGAGCCGCACACCGAACCGATGTGCTGACCGACCCCGGTCGAGCCGGTGAACGACACCATGTCGGTGCGCGGGTGCGCCACGACGGCCTCGGACGGCGCGATCTCCTTGCCGGTCACGACGTTGACGACGCCGGGCGGGAAGCCGGCCTCGTTCATGAGCTCGACCATGCGCAGCACGCCGAGCGGATCCTGCGGCGCCGGCTTGATGACGACCGTGTTGCCCATGGCGAGCGCCGGGCCGATCTTGCCCGACATGTTCGTCATCGGGACGTTGTACGAGGTGATGCAGGTGACCACGCCGACGGGCGCACGGTGCACTGCTGCCGAGATCAGACCGCCCGGGGCGAGGGGCGTCGTCGGCATCACCGCAGGCGGCAACGGATCGATGACCGGGTTGAGCGCGCCCTTGGCGTAGCGACGCAGCCGCGCCGTCGCAGGGAAGAACTGCATCGACTTGACCGTGTTGGCCGTCGCTCCGGTCTCGGACTGCAGGACCGGGATGATCTCCTTGCGGTGCTCCTCGATCAGGTCGGCCGCACGGTTCAGCAGCGCGGCGCGCTCCTCGGGACTGGTGCGCGACCACGACTCGAACGCGTCCGCGGCGGCGTCGACCGCGGCGTTGGCCTGCTCGACGGTCGCCTCGGGCGCGCGGCCAGCGACCTCTTCGGTCGCCGGGTTGATGATGTCGTAGGTGCCCGCGGCACCCTCGACCGATTCGCCGCCGATGGTCAGGCGGTAGGTGGAATCAGACACTCAACGCTCCAGGTCCAGGCCGAGCAGATCGATCGCGTTGCCGCGCACGAGCTTGCTCACGACGTCGCGCGGCAGATGACCCATCAGCTTGTGGGCGATCTGGCGCGAGTGCGGCCAGGTCGAGTCCGAGTGCGGGTAGTCGGTCTCGAAGCAGATGTTGTTCAGACCGACCTTCTCGAGGTTGTCGAGGCCGTACTCGTCATCGAAGAAGCAGCCGTAGATCTGGCGGTAGTAGTACGTCGACGGCGGGTTCGGCACCTTGTCACCGAAGCCACCCCACGCCCGGTTCTCCTCCCAGACCTTGTCGGCCCGCTCGAGGATGTACGGGATCCAGCCGATCTGACCCTCGGAGTAGGCGAGCTTGAGCGTCGGGAAACGCTCGAGCACCCCCGAGAACAGGAAGTCGGTCATCGACGCCATCGCGTTGTTGAACGTGAGCGTGGAGCCGACCGCTGCGGGCGCATCGGCCGAGGTCGACGGCATCTTCGAGCTGGACCCGATGTGCATGTTCACCACGACGCCGGTCTCGGCGCAGGCCTCGAACAGCGGGTCCCAGTAACCGTTGGGGTCGTGGATCGACGGCAGCCCGAGGTAGGGCGGGATCTCGGAGAACGTCATGCCACGCACGCCGCGAGCAGCGTTGCGACGGACCTCGGCCGCAGCCAGCTGCGGGTCCCAGAGCTGCACGATGATGCAGGGGATCAGGCGACCGTTCGAGTCACCGCACCACTCGTCGACCTGCCAGTCGTTGTACGCCTTCACGCACAGGTCGGCGAGGACCTTGTCCTTGGCCTCGTAGAAGCGCTGACCGCAGAAGCGGGGGAAGCTGGACGGGAACGACATGGACGCCTCGGTCCAGTTGGCGTCCATGTCCTCGAGGCGGGCCTTGGGGTCCCAGCAGCCCTTGCGCATCTCCTCGTAGGTGATGCCGCTGACGGTGACCTCGGAGCGGTCGAAACCGACGGCGCACTCGAGACGGGTCAGCGGGTAGCGACCGTCCTCGTACTGCCACCAGTCGGCCTCGTCGCCGTCGTCGGTCTCCTCGAAGGAGAAGACGCCGCCGACGAAGTTCATGGTGCCGCGCATGCGGATCGAGCGCGGCATGACGTCCGCGTACTTCGACGGGATGCGGTCGGTCCACACGTTCGGCGGCTCGATGATGTGGTCGTCGACGGAGACGATCTTCGGGATGTCGTCGAGGGCGGTGCCGCCCGACGTGGGGTTCGTCGTGTCGCTCATGGTGCCTCCGGACAAGCGGGTCTGTGACAGCGCACTGGATCGGTGACCCGGTACTCGGGTCGCTGACTGTGGGCTCCTGGGCCGATCGTAACCCTGCGGTTGACGACCTGTCAGGCCGAAACTGAAACGCGTTCTAGTCGCCTGGGCGGTCGCACCGTTACCCTGTCCGGCGATGGAGTCGGTTGCCCGGACACACGTGGTCGGCCTGGACGGACTGCGTGGCGTGGCCGTGCTGGGTGTGGTCGCCTACCACCTCGGGCACCTGCGCGGCGGCTTCGTCGGCGTCGACCTGTTCTTCGTCCTGTCCGGCTTCCTGATCACGACGCTGCTGCTGGCCCGGCCACCCGAGGGCGCCGCCGGCATGCGACGGTGGTGGGGCCGCCGGTTCACCCGCCTCACGCCCGCGGTCGCGGTGGTCGTGATCGCGGTGCTGGTCACCTTCTCGACCACCGCCGGGCTCAGCTGGGACGCGGTCGCCACGCTGACGTGGTGGCAGAACTGGCACCTGATCGCCGAGGGCACCTCGTACTGGGCCGGCGACCCCTCGCCGCTGCGCCACGCGTGGTCGCTGTCGATCGAGGAGCAGTTCTACCTGGTGTGGCCGCTGCTGTTGCTCGGCCTGGTCGCGGTCGCCAAGCGCACCGGTCGACGCCCCGAGCCGATCGTGGCGGCGGTCGCCGCCACGTTGGCCGTCGCATCGTTCCTGTGGGCCGGCGCAGCTGTCACGGGTCACCGACGACCTGTCCCGCATCTACTTCGGCACCGACACCCGGGCCGGGGCACTCCTGCTCGGCTGCGCCGCCGCCGCGGTGACCCGCATGGTCCGCGTCGACGATCCGAGCCGACCTGCACCGCGCTGGCTCAACCGCTGGCGCTGCTCGCGGCGTCTCGCGTCGCCGGCCTGGCGCTGCAGCTGTCCGCCGACATGGTGATCGCCTACCGGGGCGGTCTGGGGCTCGCCGCGGTCGCCTCACTCGTGCTGGTCCTGACGGCCACCCGCGCGGGACCGCTCGCCACCGCGATGTCATGGGGGCCGCTGGCGTGGATCGGGGTGCGCTCCTACGGCCTCTACCTGTGGTCGTGGCCGGTGCAGCTGCTGGTCGAGGAGCACCTCGACCGACTCCCCCGCTCCCTGTCCTCGGTCTTGATCGTCGCGATCTCGATCGCGCTCGCGGCGATCTCGCTGCGCATCGTCGAGACCCCGCTGCGACTCTCGACGGGTTGGGCACGACGACTCGTGCCGCGCCGCAGCGCCTGGGCGGGCGGACTGGTCCTGGTGATCGCTGGGTTGACGTTCGCCGACGGTGAGCGAGGTCCCGCCACCGGCGAGCGAGCAGGTCACCACCGAGGAGTCGGCGAACCTGGCGTTGCGGCCACCGACGACGGTGCTGACCGCCCCGACGGCTCCGCCGGACGCCAGCACACCCGACGGCAGCACACCCGACGGCAGCACCCCGACCCCGGACACCGCGCCCGCCGTCGAGTCCCGGTCGGTGATGACGATCGGCGACTCGGTCGCGTTCGTCGCCGCGTTCGCATCGACACCCGAGTCCCTCGCCACGGCCGGGATCACCTCGCTCGACGGCCGGGGGTTCATCGGCTGCGGTGTGCTCGCCCGAGCCGGATGGCGCACGATCGGCGAGGGCGACACGACCCTCGAGTGGGCCGACGACTGCGTCCTCCAGCCCCAGGCCGAAGCGCTCGGGCTGACCGGACGCCCCGACTGGGTCATCAGCTTCGTCGGCGGCTGGGAGGGCACGGGCTTCGTGGCACCCGACGGCACGCGCCACGCTGCGATGTCCGACGCCGTCGGCGACGCGATCCTCGCGGAGCTCGTCGCCAGCGGACAGCGCGCCGAAGCCGCCGGCTCACGCATTGCATGGGTCACGTGGGTGTGCCCCGGCAAGGACAGCGACCGCGACTACCCCGCCGACTACCCGGGCTGGATCAACCAGATCATGCGGGACGCCGCGGCACAGGTGCCGCGCTCGATCGTCGTCGAACCCACCGAACGGGTGTGCGTCGACGCCGACGCGAACGGCTCCCCGACCGAGGAGAAGGACGTGGCCTGGAACCGCGAGCACCACCCGCAGGACGCGGCGTGGTTGTGGCAGGTCTGGGTCGGCCCGGCGCTCGCCGCGGCCGGCTGACGCGGCCCGCTGAGGCGCGTCAGGCCAGGCCGGTGGCCAGCAGGACGAGCAGCGACGTGTTCCACACGACGATCGCCAGGTAGAGACCGGCGACGGTCGCTGCGGCTCGTTCGGCGAGCTTCGACTCGGGCGGGCAGCACAGCAGCAGCGCGCCGGCGATCCCCGCGACGAGGGCCTTGACCCCGAGCGGCGCAGCCGTCCCGGTCATCAGCTCCGCCATGAGCGGGTTGGCCTCGATGCCGCCGCGTGCGAGCACGCCCTTGGTGGTCACCACGTCCAGCAGGTTCAGCACGAGGATCGCCGCGGCCAGCTGCAGCCGCCGTCGACTCACCTGCCGCGTGGCTCCGCGGACTCCGATCGTCACATCGCCCATGTCTCCGCCTCGTCCCCGACCAGCGGTCGGAAGTCCCAGCTCCGGCCGCCACCGGAGTGCATCGCAGGACCATGGTGACACCCCCCGCCCCCTGCCGCGCCCGGCAGACAGCCGTGCGGAGCACGATCCGGGAACATCCACCCACGCGATCAGCGCATGTGATCGAGCTCCCCCTGATCAGCGCATGTGATCGAGCATGGCCCCCAGCACCGGGTCCATCTGCGCCGAGGTGAGCATCGAGCCCCCGTCGAGCACCACGTTCTGCCCGGTCAGGTAGCTCGCCCGGTCCGACAGCAGGAACGCGATCAGGTCCGACACCTCGCCGGGTTCGCCGACACGGCCGAGCGGTGTGCCCGCTTCGATGACACCGACGCGCGGCCGGGTCCGACGCGAGCACGTCGTTGAGCGGCGTGTGCACGAACCCGGGCGACACGCAGTTCACGCGGATGTCGGGTGCGAGCTCGAGCGCCGCCGCGGCGGAGAGCGCCACGACCGCCGCCTTGGCCGCCGAGTACGGCGCCTCACCGCGGGTGGGGCGCACGCCCGAGACGCTCGCGACGTTGACGATCGCACCGCCGCCGGCAGCGCGGATCAGCGGAGCCGCCGAACGGATGCCGTAGAAGGTGGCGCTGACGTTGACCCGCCAGATCAGGTCGACCTCTCGGTCGGTGTAGGACTCGATCGGCTTGAGGTTGCCGACCCCCGCGTTGTTCACGAGCCATCGCAACCCGCCGAGCTCGGACGCCGCGCGCTGCAGCTGCTCGTCGAGCGCGGCACTGTCGGCGACGTCGGCGACCAGGGCGAGTCCGCCGATCTCGTCCGCGACCGCCTGCGCGCCGTCGGCGACGCGGTCGAGCACCCCGACGCGCAGTCCGTCGGCAGCGAGTCGCCGACACAGATCCGCGCCCAGGCCCGACGCCCCGCCGGTCACCACGACACCGCTCACGACGCGACCTCGCCGTCAGCCGCCCCGCTGCCGACCGCTCCATCAGCCGCCCCGCTGCCGACCGCTCCATCAGCCGCCCCGCTGCCGACCTCTCCGGCGATGACCACCGTCGGTTCCTCGGTGATGACGTACTCGACGCGCGACATGTCGAGGAAGCGCTGCTCGTCCGGTGCGATGAGCTCGGCGTAGGCGGGTTCGGAGATGAACCCGACGAAGTCGTCGATCGATCGGAACCACTGCACCGCGACACCGTCGACGCCGTCGGTCCCGGAGATCGCGTCGGGCAGGTGCCGTACGTGCTGCTCGTAGCGGACGATGTGCCGTGCGAGCGTGGGCTCGCCGGCGATCAAGGGACCGTGGTGGTCGCGCCAGTGCTCGACGAACTCCTCGGCGGACATCTCGGATCGGCGTCGGAGCATCGCGAAGAGTTTCACCATGATCGGCATCGTGGCACAGAGGCCCCTGGCTAGGCTCGCTCCGTGACACCACGGCCCGACCGACACGCCCGGATCCGCACCCTGCCGATGTTCGCAGGTTGCACCAAGGACGAACTCGATGAGATCGACCGGCTGACCGACGAGATCAGGATCCCGAAAGGACGCACCGTGATCCGACAGGGCGATCTCGGCCAGGAGTTCGCACTGATCGTCGAGGGCACCGCCGACATCGTGAAGGACGGCGAAGTCGTCGCGACCATCGGTCCCGGCTCCTACTTCGGCGAGGTCGCACTGCTCGACACCATCACCCGCACCGCGTCCGTGGTCGCCGCGACCGACCTGGTGCTCGAGGTGCTCGACCGCCGAGGGTTCAACACGCTGCTCGACGACCTGCCGCGACTCTCCCGTTCGATGCTGCGAGGTCTGGCGCATCGGCTCTCGGAGCTCGAGGAGGAGAACGAACAGCTCCGCGCACAGATCCGCCGCTCGAGCTGACGAACCGCTCACATCCCAGCGCTTCGGACCGAGAGGAAGTACATGAAGACCATCGGCAACATCCTCTGGTTCGTACTGTGCGGCGTGTGGCTCGGCATCGCCTATCTACTGGCCGGCCTGCTCGCCTGCATCACGCTCATCGGCATCCCGTTCGGGATCCAGTCGTTCAAGCTGGCGGGCTACGTCATGTGGCCCTTCGGCCGTGAGCTGCAGGAGTCGCCCGGTGCACGGTTCTCCAAGGGCGTCATGAACGTCATCTGGATCATCATCGGCGGCCTCTGGCTGGCGATCGGCCACGTGCTCTTCGGCGTGATCCTGTGCGTCACGATCCTGGGCATCCCCTTCGGTCTGAAGAACTTCTCGATGGCCAAGCTCGCCCTGTTCCCGTTCGACTACGCCGTGGTCCGCAAGGGCGAGCCCGGCCCGAACGAGGCTCCGCTCACCTCCGAGGACTGAGTCCTCCCTGTACCAGACCATCGTCTCCGGCATCGGCGCGCTCGTCGCCGCGGCCCTCGGCCTGATCGCGGCGACGTGCTCGCGTCGGCTGATCCTCCGCGGCGGCGACGGTCGACCCCGTCGGGTCGGGATCCTCGACCTGGCGGTGGCGATCGTCGTGGCCGGCGCATCGACGATCGCGCTCCTGGCGGTCGGAGTCGTCGGCGGCACCGGCCCGTTCGTGGCGATGCACGTCGCCTACTTCGGCGTGGTCGTCACGGTGCCGCTCATCGCGATCGGGACGCTGCTGCTCGCCCGTCACGACCTGCGCCCCACCCTGGTGGGCGCGTCGGTGCTGTGCCTGGTGCCGGTGCCCCTCGGGCTGTACGTCTCGCACGTCGAACCGGGTTGGCTGCGCACCGACCGGGTCGAGGTGCCCGTGGCCGAGCGACGGCTCGGCACCGGCACGGTGCGCGTCGGCGTGGTCTCGGACATGCAGATGGCCACCGTCGGCGAGCACGAGCGACGGGCGATCGCGCTCCTCATGGCCGAACGCCCCGACGTCATCCTGGTCCCCGGCGACCTGTTCCACATGGAGCCCGAGCGCTTCGAGGCGCAGCTGCCGGCGTTGCGCGAGCTCTACTCCGGTCTGCACGCACCGCACGGGGTGTTCGTGGTGCCGGGCGACGTGGACGGACTCACGGACCTGCAGCGATTGGTCGACGGCACCGAGCTCGAGCTGCTGCTCGACGCGACCACGCGGATCGATGTCGGCGAGCGCCAGCTGCTCCTCGGCGGGGTCGGCGGCGCGCACGACGACGCCGGCGCCACATCCGTCCGCGACGACCTCTCGGCCGAGCCGGTCGACGGTGCGATCACCGTGCAGCTCGCCCACCGGCCCGACGCGGTGCTCGAGCTGCCGCCCGCCTCACGGGTCGACCTGACCGTGTCCGGGCACACCCACGGCGGACAGCTCGTGGTGCCGTTCGTCGGCCCGCTGCTGACGCTCTCCGACGTGCCGCGGCACGTCGCACGCGGCGGGTTGCACGACGTCGACGGCAACCGGGTCTACGTGTCGCCCGGCGTCGGCGCGGAACGCGGCGGCGCACCCCAGGTCCGGTTCCTGAACCGGCCGTCGGTGGCGGTGCTCGAGCTCGGCTGAGTTCGGCAGCAACGTGAGATGGAGGGGCACGTGATGCTGGGGTCGTACGTCGGTTCGCAGAGGTAGCCGCTGTTCGAACCGGCCCCCTCTGCTCGGTGGAGCGACGTCACTCCGGGCGGACGATTCCGCGGAAGCGTCGAGCGTCAGCGCGGCGCCGGTCCGTGGGGTGTGTCCTGAAGCCGAGTTGCGACGAAACGCGGGTGGTTCGACCGCTCGGTTTCGTTCCAACTCGGCGCGGGAGTGCACCCGACACTCGCGCTCACCCGCGCTCGCGCTCGCAGTCCTGGGCCTCTGCGGAGCAGGGAACGGACCTTGCTGGCCGTGGTCGCCTGGGTGCTCGACGTGGGCCGGACACTGCGCACGCCGGACGGCGTTGCGCAGCACGCTCAGTGCTCGGCGGCGAACTCGCCGCCCTGCTCCGCGAGGTCCTGTGGCCGCGCCCGCGCGGGCAGGAACAGGAACGCCATGACCGCGCCGAGTGCCGTGGCGAGCGCGGCGACGAGCACACCGCGGTGCAGCGCGTCGACGAAGCCCTGGTTCGCGATGTCCATCAGCTTCGTCGCGACGTCGGAGGGCACCCGCGGGTCGGCGGCGACCTGGGCGGCCCCGCCGAGCGACGACGTCGCCGCCTCGACGGCCTCGTCGGGCGCGCCCAGCCCGGTGAGGTAGTCGCCGACCTTGCTGCCGTAGGTCGAGGCGAGCACGCTGCCGATGACGGCGACGCCGAGCGCGCCGCCGACCTGACGTGTGGTGTCGTTGACCGCGGAGCCGACGCCCGCCTTGGCCAGCGGCAGCGAGCCCATGACCGAGTCGGTGGCTGGCGCCATGGTCAGACCCATGCCCGCAGCCATGACCACGAGCCGCCAGGCGACGTCGACGTAGGCGCTGTCGACCCGCAGCGTCGACATCGACACCAGACCGAGGGTCACCAGCGAGAGCCCGATGGTCACCGTGACCTTGGTGCCGATGCGTTCGACGATCCGAGGGCTCGTCGGGGCGAAGACCATCATCGTGAGGGCGAACGGCAGCATCCGGATGCCCGTCTGCAGCGGCGTGTAGCCGAGCACGAACTGGAAGTACTGCGTCAGCAGGAAGATCGATCCGAACATCGAGAAGAACACGACGGTGATCGAGCCGCTCGCCGCGCTGAACCGGGGGTTCCGGAAGAACGTCACGTCGAGCATCGGGTGGCTGCTGCGACGCTCCCAGAGCACGAACGCGACCAACAGGACGAGGCCGCCCACCAGCGACGCGACGATCGCGGGCTCGCCCCAGCCCTGGGACGGGGCCTCGATGATCGCGAACAGCAGCGCGGTGAGGCCCACGATCGACAGCACCGCGCCGACGAGGTCGAGACGGGGTGCCGCGGGGTCCTTCGAGTTGGGATGAGGAAGAACCCGGCGACGAGGCCGATCACGACGATCGGGATGTTCACCAGGAACACCGAGCCCCAGTAGAAGTGCTCGACGAGGAACCCGCCGGTCAGCGGGCCGAGCGCGGCACCGAGCCCGGCGACGCCGGCCCACACGCCGATCGCCCGACCACGCTCCTCGGGCGGGAACACGTTGGTGATGATCGACAGCGTCGCCGGCATGATCAGCGCGCCGCCGATCCCCATGATCGCCCGGGTGCCGATCAGCTGGTTCGCCGACGTCGGCGATCGCGGAGAGCACCGAGCCGAGACCGAAGATCACGAAGCCGACCTGCAGCGCGGGACGACGCCCGAAGCGGTCGCCGAGCGCTGCCGGCGCTCAGCAGCAGGCCGGCGAAGACCAGCGTGTAGGAGTCGACGATCCACTGCAGCTGGCTGTTGCTCGCATCGAGGTCGCGGATGATCGTCGGGATCGCGACGTTCAGGATCGAGTTGTCGAGCACGATCACGAGCAGGCTGAAGCAGAGCACGGCGAGGATCCACCAGCGCCGTTCGTCTGCGTGCTCCTCGGCGGTTCCCATGGAGCGCTCCCGTTCGATTCGGTCGTAGTGTCGTCTCAGTTCTCGAGGTCCCGGACGGCGTCGTCGATGCGTTCGAGTCGCGCGGGCCAATCGGCTCCCCGGTCGGGGTCGTCGCGTCGGCGTCAGGTCGTCGAGCGGGGTGACGACGAACTTCGACGCGCCCGACGGCGATGAAGTCCTCGATCAGGCGCCGGAGCGCGTGGGGCCCGACGGGCACGACGGACTCGACCGCGACGTCGGGGCGTTGCTTCGACAGGAAGGCCGCCATCGCGTTCGGGCAGCTCGTGCTCGGCGTAGGGGATGAGCACCCCGAGGTGCTCGGGGTCGATCGAGCGTCCGTGCTCGGCCGCGGTGGTCGTTGATCAGCTCCCAGCCCGCGAGCGACATCGGCCGGCGTCGAGAACGACGGCAACCAGCCGTCGCCGAGCCGGCCGGTCGCTGCGGAGCTCGGACGGCACCCGACCGCCGAGCCAGAGCTCGATCGGCTGCTGCACCGGCACGGGCCGGAGCCGCACCGACTCGACGGCGAAGCGTGCGCCGTCGTGGGTCACCTCGTCGCCGGACCACAGCGAGCGCATGAGCGTGATCGCCTCGTCGAACCAGGCGGCTCGTTCGGTGCGCTCGATGCCGAACGCCCGGTGCTCCACCGGGACCGGCGCGCCGAGACCGACCGCCGGCAGCAGCCGTCCCGCTCGAGAGCCGGTCGAGCGAGGCGAGCTCCTTGGCGAGCACGACCGGATTGCGGCCGGGCAGCACCAGCACCGCGTGCCGAGCTTCAGTCGCGACGTCCGCCCCGCAGCGAACGACAGGGCGACCAACGGATCGGGCGCGTCGCCGGTGAGCCGCTCCGAGAGCCACAGCGAGTCGTAGCGCAGGTCCTCGAGCGCGTCGACCAGCTCGCCGAACGGTCCCGGGCTCGTTGGCCCGGGTCTGCGTGCCGAGCCCGAAGCCGATGCGCACCTTCATGACCACTCCCCGTTTGCCCGTGTCGAACGCGGGATGATCAGATGGAATCACAATCCAACCACCACGAGTCGAGGAAAGCCGGTGAGAGATCCGGCACTGTCCCGCAGCCGTGAGGGCCCTTGGGCCCGAGTCGGAATGCTCGCAGCGAGGTGCTTGCTTCGATCATGTCCGCCGTGGAGAGCGGGAGTCGAAGCCTGGTACGTACGGGATCGATCCCGGACCCCGGGCGGCGGCCTCGCCCGAGGAGATCCGAGATGACGACACCGACGACCTCCGACCGACCACGGGTGGTCGGCGCCGAGTGAGCCTCACCGGGGCGCGGCTGGCGCGGGCGCTCCATCCGATGGCCTGGTGGGCGTGGTCGCTCGGCATGGCGACGGCCGCGAGTCGCACCACGAACCCGCTGCTGCTCGGCCTGATCATCGCCGTCGTCGCGTTCGTCGTCTCGGCGCGCCGCACCGATGCCCCGTGGGCCAAGGGGTTCGTCGCCTACCTGTACCTCGGGCTGTTCGTCATCGGACTGCGCGTGGTGTTCCGCATGCTGCTCGACGGTCAGTACGGCGAGCACGTGCTGTTCACACTGCCGGAGATCCCTCTGCCCGAAGGCGCCGCGGGCATCCGCATCGGCGGAGCGGTGTCGCTCGAGGGCATCCTGGCGGCCTTCTACGACGGGCTCAGGCTGGCGACGCTGCTGCTCTGCCTGGGCGCTGCGAACGTGCTCGCGAACCCGAAACGACTGCTCAAGTCGGTGCCGAGCGCGCTCTACGAGCTGGGCGCCGCGGTCACGGTGGCGCTCACGGTCGCGCCGCAGCTGGTCGAGAGCGGCCAGCGCATCCACCGTGCCCGCAAGCTGCGCGGCGAGGTGGGACGACGCACGCACCTGTTCCGTGCCGTCGTCATCCCGGTGATGACCGACGCGCTCGACCGATCGCTGCTGTTGGCCTCGGCGATGGACTCGCGTGGATACGGCCGAACCTCGGGTCTGCCCCGAGCCACCCGCGCCGCCACCGGATCCCTCGTGCTCGTCGGGCTCTGCGGCATCTGCGTCGGCATCTACGGCCTGTTGGACGCGACGACTCCCGGAGCGATCGGGGTGCCCGTCCTATTGCTCGGCCTGACGAGCGCATCGGCGGGGTTCGTGCTCGGGGGTCCTCGTGTGCGCCGGACCCGCTATCGGCCCGACCCGTGGAAGGTGCCCGAGTTCGGCGTCGTGACGTGCGGCGTCGCCGTCGCCGCCGCGCTGATCCTCGCCGCCGGGCTCGACCCCGCTGCGCTGCAGCCGTCGGTGCAGCCGCTCACCTGGCCTCCCCTCCCACTGCTCGCGACCGTCGGCATCCTGATCGGCGCGCTGCCCGCCTGGATCGCCCCTCCCCCGCCCGGTGGCGACACATGATCTCCTTCGACCGCGTCGGTGTCACGTACCCGGAAGCGACGGCACCGACCATCTCCGACGTCACGTTCCGCATCGACGAGGGCGAGCTCTGCCTCGTCGTCGGCCGGACGGGCGTCGGCAAGTCGACCCTGCTCGGCGCCGTCAACGGCCTCGTCCCCCACTTCACCGGCGGTCTGCTGTCGGGGCGTGTCACCGTCGACGGCCGGGACACCGCCACCCATCCGCCTCGTGAGCTCGCGGACGTCGTGGGAGTGGTGGGCCAGGATCCTCTGGCCGGCTTCGTCACCGACACCGTCGAGGAGGAGCTCGCCTACGGGATGGAGCAGCTCGCGCTCGCCCCCGAGGTGATGCGCAAGCGCGTCGAGGAGACGCTCGACCTGCTCGGCATCGCAGAACTGCGGGGACGGGCACTGCGAACGCTCTCGGGTGGCCAACAGCAACGGGTCGCGATCGGCTCGGTCCTGACCGCCCACCCACGCGTCCTGGTCCTCGACGAGCCGACGTCCGCGCTCGATCCGAGCGCCGCCGAGGAGGTCCTCGCCGCGATCACGCGCCTGGTGCACGACCTGGGCGTGACCGTGCTGATCGCAGAGCACCGGCTCGAACGGGTGGTGCAGTACGCGGACCGTGTGCTGTACCTGCACGGGGACGGCACGGTCGCGAGCGGTCTGCCCCGCGACGTGCTCGCGACCAGCAGCGTCGCGCCGCCCGTGGTGCAACTCGGACGTGTCGCCGGCTGGTCACCCCTGCCGTTGTCGGTGCGCGACGCGCGTCGTGCGGCAGGTCCGCTGCGGGAGCGGCTCGCCGGGTCCGCTCCTCCTGCACGCACGGACCGCTCCGGTCCGCCCGTCCTGCGGGCGCGTCGCGTCCTGGTGCGCCACGGCCAGGTCGTCGCCGTCCGTGAGGTCGACCTCGACCTGGCCCGTGGTCAGGTCGTGGCGCTGATGGGGCGCAACGGTTCGGGCAAGTCGTCGTTGTTGTGGGCGTTGCAGGGATCCGGCCCGCGTCAGGGCGGCACCGTCGAGGTGAGCAGCACGTCGGGACTCGACGACCCCGCGTCGCTCGCGCCCGCCGAGGCCCGGCGGCTCGTCGGGCTCGTGCCCCAGACCCCGGCGGATCTGCTCTACCTGTCGACCGTCGCCGAGGAGTGCGCGCAGGCTGACCGCGACGCCGCGCATCCCGCCGGCACCGCTGCAGCGATGCTCGAACGACTCGTGCCCGACATCGACCCGGAGGCGCACCCTCGCGACCTGTCCGAGGGTCAGCGCCTGGCGCTCGTGCTCGCCGTGCAGCTGAGCGTCTCGCCCGACGTCGTCCTGCTCGACGAACCCACCCGGGGCCTCGACTACCACGCGAAGGAGCGCTTCGGTGCGCTGGTGCGCGAGATGGCCGCCGAGGGTCGCTCGGTCGTCGTGGCGACCCACGACGTCGAGTTCGTCGCGTCGGCGGCCGACCGGGTGGTCGTGCTCGCCCAGGGTGAGATCGTGGCCGACGGACCGACCGCGGATGTCACCGTTGCCTCGCCCGCCTTCGCCCCGCAGGTCGCGAAGATCATGCATCCGCAGCCCTGGCTGACCGTGGCGGAGCTCGCAGCAGCCCTCGGCGAATCGACAGGCGGACCGGCAGACGGGGCGGCCGGTTGTGGGACCGATGACGGTCGGGAGCCAGGGTCGTGAGCAACCGCCACGCTTCCGTGCGCATCGACGTTCGTTCGGCGGCAGTCCTGGCGCTCGCGACCCTCGCGGGGCTGTCCATGTTCCTGTGGCCGCTGCTGATCTCGCCGCCCGAGGGCACGTCGCACGTGAGCGACGCTCCGTTCGTGTTCGTGCTGATCCTGCCGGTGGTCATCGCGGTGGTGCTCGCCGAGATCAACAGCGGAGCGATGGACACCAAGTCGATCGCGATGCTCGGCGTGCTGTCCGCGATCGGCGCGGCCCTGCGCCCGATGGGCGCCGGGGTCGCGGGCATCGAGACCGTGTTCTTCATGCTGATCCTGGCCGGTCGCGTCTACGGGCCCGGGTTCGGGTTCGTGCTCGGCAACACCACGATGTTCGCCTCGGCGCTGCTCACCGGGGGGATCGGCCCCTGGCTTCCCTTCCAGATGCTCGCCGCTGCGTGGTTCGGTCTGGGCGCGGGACTGCTGCCCCGCAGGGTCCGGGGCCGCCCGGAGATCCTGATGCTCACCGCCTACGGCATCTTCTCGGCGTACGCCTACGGGTTCCTGATCAACATGTGGTTCTGGCCGTACAGCATCGGCGAGGGCACCCGGCTGTCGTTCGTGCCGGGCGATCCCGTGGTCGAGAACCTGCGGCGTTTCGTCGTCTTCACCTTCGCGACCTCGACCTTCGGTTGGGACACCGGACGGGCGATCACCAACGCGGCCGCGATCCTGCTGCTCGGTCCAGCGGTCCTCGCCGTGCTGCGTCGAGCGAACCGGCGGGCGGCGTTCGACGCCCCGATGGCATTCGAGCCGGCGGCGGCTGACAGACTGCCCACATGAGCACCGGCACCGTCCCGTCCTCGGATGTCCCCCTCGCACCCCGCTCGCTCGATGCGCTGCGTCGGGAGCTCTCCCGTCTCGATTCGGTCGTCGTGGCGTTCTCCGGCGGCGTCGACTCCGCGTTGCTGGCCCACGTCGCACTCGAGGTGTGCGGCGCGGAGCGGACCCTCGCGGTGACCGCTCGCTCCGCGTCGCTCGCTGCCGGAGAGGTCGACCACTGTCGCCGCCTCGCCGAGGACTGGGGACTGCCGTGGACGACCGTCGACACCGCCGAGATGGACGACCCGCGCTACGTCGCGAACGACGGGGACCGCTGCCGCTGGTGCAAGACGGCGTTGATGGACGCGCTCGACCCGGTCGCCTCGGCTCGGGGTGCGGTGGTCGTCCTGGGCGTGAACACCGATGACCTGAGCGACCACCGGCCCGGACAGGACGCCGCCCGTGCGCGACGGTGCGCGCTTCCCGATGGTCGATGCGGCGATGTCGAAGGCCGACGTCCGCGAGCTCGCCCACCATCGGGGGCTGACGGTGTGGGACCGACCCGCCATGCCCTGCCTGTCGTCGCGCCTGCCCTACGGCACGACCGTGACCGTCGAGCTGCTCGGCCGGGTCGACCGCGCCGAGTCGGCGCTGCGGGGACTGGGCTTCAGCGATCTGCGGGTGCGTCACCACGGCGACACCGCCAGGGTCGAGGTGCCCGCCGACGAGCTCACCCTCGCCGCCGGGCGGGCCGAGGAGATCGTCGACCTGCTGGTGTCGGTCGGGTACCGCTATGTCACGCTGGACCTCGCAGGCCTCCGGTCGGGCAACCTGAACTCGGCGTTGCAGTGAGCGGGACCCATCACCTCGGCCACACACGACTCGACCTCGATCGGAGCCGTCGCACCGGCATGCCCGAGGCGATCTACGCCGAGGGCAAGACGGTGCAGGAGTGCCTCGACATCGTCGGAGCGCTCCTCGGGCCCGACGGCGGTGAGGCGCCGATCGTCGTGACCCGCTGCACGGCCGAACAACTCGTCGCGCTCGAACCGCTCGCACCGACGGGTCGGTGGTCGAGCACGCTCACCTGGCGGCACGCGCCGCGACGAGAGGTCGCGCCGGTCGCCCTCGTCTCTGGAGGCACCTCGGATGCGCCCGTGCTCGACGAGTGTCGCGGCACCCTGACCGCACTGGGTGTCCCGACCCGCGAGATCCGCGATGTCGGCGTGGCAGGACTGCACCGCCTGCTGGACTCGGTCGACGAACTCGAGGGCGTCTCGGCGGTCGTCGTGGTCGCGGGGATGGAAGCGGCGCTCGGCACGGTGCTCGCCGGCCTGGTCGCCGCGCCGATCGTCGCGGTCCCGACATCCGTCGGCTACGGCTCCACCTTCGACGGGTTGACCGCGCTGTTGTCCCTGCTCAGCTCGTGTGCTCCGGGCGTCGCGGTGGTCGGCATCGACAACGGCTACGGGGCTGCGGCGGCCGTCGCCCGGATCGTGGCGTCATGACCCGCCGGCTCTGGTTCAACCCGGCGGTCGGTGTCGCGGGCGACATGACCATCGCAGCGCTGCTCGACCTGGGAGCCGACGAGGACCACGTCCGGTCGCAGCTCTCCGCACTCGACCTGCCGGGCTGGGAGCTCCATGTCGCGAGCACCGAACGATGCGCGCTGGTCGCCACGTCGGTGACCGTCGCTCACGGCGAGGACCACCACCACCGATCGTGGACGACGATCGACGCCCTGCTCACGACCGCACCGCTGTCGACTGCCGTCGCCGACGGCGCGCGAGCCACGTTCCGCGAGCTCGCACTCGCCGAGGCCTCGGTGCACGGCATCGAGGTCGACGAGGTGCACTTCCACGAGGTCGGCGCGATCGACGCGATCGTCGACATCGTCGGTGCATGGGCCGCGCTGGAGTCGATCGGCGTCGACCACGTCGCGTCGGGTGCCATCGGCATCGGCACTGCGGTGGCCGACATGGCCCACGGAGCCGTCCCTGTCCCTGCGCCGGCGACGCTCGAGCTGCTCACCGGCCTCCCGACCGTGCCGGTGAGCGCCGTCGGGGAGACGGCGACACCCACCGGCGTCGCGCTGCTCCGCACGATGGTGACCCACTGGGGTCCGCTGCCCGCCGGCACCGTCCTCGGCAACGGGCGCGGTGCCGGCTCGTGGAACCCGACCACGCACGCCAACGTGCTCACCGCGGTGCTGTCCGAGACTCCCGACCTCGCTGGGACTCCCGGCCTCACCGAGACGCGCGGGCTCTCACCCGTCGAGGCCGTGGTGATCGAGACGAACGTCGACGACGTGACCCCCGAGGTGCTCGGCCACGTCGTCGAGCAGCTGCTCCACGGCGGTGCGGACGACGCCTGGATCACTCCGATCACCATGAAGAAGGGCCGGCCGGCCCATCTCGTGACGGCGCTCTGCCGACCCGAGCGAGCAGCGTCGATCCGAGCGATGCTCGCCGCCGAGACGGGCACGCTCGGACTACGTCAGCGATCGGTCGAGAAGTTCGAGCTCGAGCGGCGTGGCGACCAGATCGAGGTGCACGGTCACGTGGTTCGCATGAAGGTCGGCCCTCACGGCGCCAAACCGGAGCATGACGACGTCGTCGCCGTCGCAGGCCGCACCGGCCTGCCCGCGCGGACCGTCGCCCGGGACGCCACGAGCGCCTGGATCCACGAGCGCCAGGACCCACCAGCGAGCTGACTCTGCACCTCAGGGTGAGCGTGTTTGCTGCAACAATCACACTGCAGCAATGACACGGCGATCGGCATCGATGCCCGGGGGAATCGGAGCTGACCGGGAACCGTTCGGCCACACCGGTCGTCGGAACCCTTGCGACGAGGATCGGGGAATCACCATGGGCCACACACGGAAGCGACGGCCGGCGAGGGTCGGTGCAGTCACCACATCGCTGGTCGCACTGGCGCTGCTCGGAGGCGCCTGCACGGGCGGCGACGGTGGCGGCATGGAGGTCGTGGTCGGCGACCCCGACGGCGACGCGGAGCGGGCATCGCTCGCCGACGACAACGCCTTCAGCGCGGCCGGCGGCCGGATGGCCGGCGCGCAGTCCGGCGTGCCCGGCGGGGCCTGGCTCGACGTCGAGTACTTCGAGGCACTGCGCAAGGGCGACTGGGTCGCACCGGATCACTGCTGGTTCTCGACCCGCGTCTCGTTGAACGACACGTTGGTCTCCGAGGGCTTCGACGGGCCGAGCTCGGACGCCGACCGCGAGGCGGGCGACGGCGTGCTCGTCGGATCGATGACATCGCTCATCGCAGTCCCGACCGATCCCGCCCAACCCATCGATCCCGCCCAACCGACCGATCCCGCCCAACCCATCGATCCTGCCCAACCGACGACGACCCTGGCCGAGGCGCCGGCGGTCGAGGACCCGGCGGTCGAGGACCCGGCGCAGGCTCCGGACCTGCTGCCGCCCGAGACGACCACACCTGCCGACAACGTCGGCACCGGCCACGTCGAGAGCGGCACCTGGAGCGAGCGTGACGCGGTCCTGGCCGTCGCCGTCGTGTTCGGCCACGACCAGGTGGTCGAGCTCACCTCGGACGACCCGTCGGTGATCGACGGCCACCGGCTCGACTCCCAGCCGCTCGACGGGTGGAACATGCTGAGCGTCGCCCTCGACCCGGAGCGTGCACCCTTCGACGGCGTGGACGTCATCCTCCGCAGGGTGCACGAGGACGGCACCGAGACCAGCGAGGCACTCCGCATCCCGCTCGTCGGCGGCGAGCTCGAGCTCCTCACCGAGCGTTGGCACTTCGACCTGGCAGCGGTCGACGGATCCTGCGCGGTGCCCGGCGGCCAGATCGACAACACACCCACGCCGGCCGAGACCGACGTGCTGGGCTCCCCGATCGGTGAGGCGCCCCAGCTCCCGCCACCCGGTGAGCAGCCCGCCGACCCGACCGCAGCTGCCGACCAGGCCCTCGCGTCGCTGCGAGCCGTCTACGACATCACCGACGTGTACTCCACCGAGAAGCGAGAGCACATCGAGGACCCCGACGCCTACGACAAGATCCGCACCGCACTGATCGCCAACGACGTCGTCGGCCCCTACATGTCCAACCTCGATCCGCAGTTCCGATCGGCCGTCTTCGTCGCTCCCACCGAGGCGCACATCCTCTACAAGGTCGGTCCGAACTACCAGTGGGAGATCGGCCGGGTCCTGCTGATCGACGGCCGCTGGCGGGTCGCGGCCGGCACCTTCTGCCGCGACCTCTCGGCCGCCGGGTACACCTGCCCGGGCGTCGTGAAGGACCCGGCCCCCGGCCCGATCGGCTGAGCGCCGGGTCCGGGCCGGGTCGGAGCGTCTCGGTCGGGCTCAGGGGGCGTCCATGTCGAGCTCGACCCGGCGCCAGGTTCCGTCGGCGACCAGACCGTCCACGGTCTCGTTCGGTTCGAGCGACAGCATCATGAGCACACGTCCGTCGCTCACCGGCACCTCGATGACCGACGCGTCGTCGGGGACGTTCTCGGGGTCCGGCGCCCGGTGCAGGAACAGGTCGTCGATCGCGGCCGCACCGTAGGCCTCGCCCGCTGCGGCCGGTGCCACGACACGAGGGTGGCCGATGAGCAGGTTCACACCGCGATCGCGCAGGTGGGCGACGGTGGCGAGGTGTTCGTGTCCCGCCTTCGGCAGCACGTCGTAGTGCATCTCTGCTCCATGACGTGCCGTCCATGGATCGGTCAGCCCCAGCATGTCGACCGTGGTCAACTGCGACTCGTACGGCAGCGCTCCCGCCGGGGTCACGGCCACGACGAGGTCCTCGGATCCAGGGATCGGACCGAGCTGGTCACCGAGCAGCCGTCCCAGGCTGCGCCACGACTCGTCGTCGGGTCCGACGGTCTCGTGCAGCAGTCCTACGGAGTCGACGTTCGCCGCGCCGCGGAACACCATCGTGTGCAGCGGGATGGACAGCGCGAGCGCCGCCACGACCACGTACTGCCAGCGTCTGGTACGGATCTCGAGCAGCAGCGCCACCTCGACGATCGCGATCAGGGGGAGCACGACGACCAGGAAGCGGAACTCCATGAAGTCCGCGCCCACGACGAGCACATAGGCCAGCCACGCCCCGATGGTGGCGAACAGCACACCGAAGGGGCTCACCCGGGCGAGTCGCCGGCCGGACCTGCAGAGGACGGGCAGGAACACGGCGGTGCCGGTCAGCAGCCCGAACATGGCCAGGTAGAGGATGCCCCGGACCAGCGAGAGCACGTCGGAACGCTTCGCCACCGCCGTGTTCGGCAACCACTGGCCGTAGACGGCGTGCCGCCAGAGCATCCACGTCCCGAGGACCAGCGCGGCCGGTACGACCAGCGCTGCGAGCACTCCGAGTTGCCTCGACGAGCGGTCGCCCTCGCGTCCCTTCTGCCGCAGGGTTCGCAGGGCCACGACGCCGACCGGGACGAGCAGCACCACAGCCGAGTCCATGCGGACCAGCACCGCCGCGGCCGACAGCAGCGAGACACCGAGCGCGGTCCGAGTGCTCGGCACACCTCCCGCCATCAGCGCGGGCAGGACCAGGACCACCACGGCCATCACCGTGGTGGTCTGCAGCGAGGTCTCGAGCCCGCCCGTCCCGTACGCGATGAACGTCACCGTGGACAGGAGTGCCAGGACCGCGGCGTTGGCCAGCAGGTGGGATCCGAGTGCGAGACGGGCTGCCCTCACCGTCAGGAGCACCGTCGCCCCCAGGCACAGCACGCCGACGACGTGACCGAACTGGACCGGATCCCACCCGAGTCGAATCGGCAGCGCCAGCAGGACCGTCCACAGGAAGTTCGTGTAGCCCTCGACGTACTCGCCCGGGTTGTAGACCAGACCGTTCCCGTCGGCGAGGTGGCGGGCGTAACGCAGCGAGATGAAGGCGTCGTCCTGGGTCCACCGGAAGATCCACGCGAGCGCCATCGCCGACGCGGTGAGCAGCCCGGTCAGGAGGCGCTGGTCGACCCGACCGATCGAGCGCTCGATCCAGCGGGGCGAGTCCCGCACGGCCGTTGCAGGTACGGCGGCCTCGACCGAGATCACGTCCGTCATCTGTTCCTCCCCAGCGCCCCGGTTCCCCTGATTGATCGGGCAACCTTACGCGCGCGGGACATTGCACCACGCAACGCCCCGGGAGCGGGCAGCTCAGAGCGGGTCCAGGCCCAGGGCGACACGGCCGCAGAACTGCTCCTGAGCCGCGGCCGACAACGGGTGGTACGCGGCACCGAGCACGTCGCGGAACAGCCGGCCGAGCCCGCTCGACCTCGCGTAGCCCGCCCCGCCGACCTCGAGCGCCAGGCGGACCGTCTCGATGCAGGCTTCGGCCGCGACCACCTTCCGCTCGAGCGTCGAGGTGGCGATGTCCAGGTCGTTGTCGAAGTGCAGGTCGTCCGACGCGGCGATCATCGCTGCCACCGAGTCCTGCGCGGTGCGGAGGCTCCGCCGCATGCGGGCCACCGACGTCGCGGTCGCCGCCCGACCGTCACCCGGCCGCACCACCGCCATCGCCCGCTCGACCGCCGACTCGGCGACGCCCACGTAGGTCGACATGATGAGCGGCATCGCGGCCCCGAGCACCACGCTCCACACCGGGTGCCACACACCGGCGGGACGCACGAGCGACACGGCCGCCTCGGGCACGAACACGTCGTCGAGCACGACGGTGTCGGACCCGGTGGCGCGCATGCCGACCGAGTCCCAGGTCGGCTCGACCCGGACGCCGTCGGACGAGAACGGCACCGCGAGGTGCAGCACCTGAGGGCCCTCGGGTGCGCCCGAACCGGGAGTCGGCTCCCAGCGCACGCTGGTGACCAGGATGTCGCCGCCGGGTGCGCCGCTCGACGGCGACTTCGTGGCGCTGACCCGGTAGCCGCCGTCGACCGCGACCGCGGAGCCCGAGGAGTCGATCCAGTCCTTCGCTCCGGTCGACACCAGCATCAGCTCCGACGCCGCCACCTTGGGCAGCACCGGCGCCGGCAGGTCGCGGTGGTGCCGCCACACCTGGGCGGCCACCAGGTGCGTGTGCATGGCGAAGGTCAGCGAGGTCGACGGGCAGCCGTGGGCGAGCTCCCGCAGCACCGAGCACGCCTCGGCGTAGGTCGCCCCGCCGCCACCCAGCTCGGCGGGCACCAACATCGACATCAGTCGACGCTGACGCAGCATCTCCATCTGCGGAGCCACGAACTCGCCGCTCGAGTCGGCGGTGTCGGCCAGCTCAGCGAGCAACGGCTGCAGCTCGTCGGTGAGCTCCCGCCATCGGGTGGCGCCCCCACTGGTGGCGGTCGGGGTGTCCTGCAGGATGGTCATCGTCTCGTCCTCGCTCTCTGCCGACGTCGCACGTCGGCCTCGATTCGAACGTACGGACGGACCTGACCGGCTCCCAGTGCAAGATCTGGACCACCCCCCGATCCGCTGCGGTCGTAGGATCGTTGCGGAGCGAGGAGGTCGGAGCATGCCGGACCGGACGACGCCGACGCCGACGCCGCAGGACCCGGTGAAGGGGTACGGCCAGTACTGCCCGATCACGCGAGCCGTCGAGGTGCTCGGCGAGCGCTGGTCGCTGCTGATCGTGCGCGACCTGATCTGCGGATCGACCCGGTTCAACGACCTGGCGAGGGGCAACCCGGGGCTGTCGCGATCGCTGCTGTCGAAGCGGCTGCGACAACTCGAGCGCGGCGGCATCGTCGAACACGTCGGCGAGGAGTACCTGCTCACCGACGCCGGTCGCGAGCTCGAGGGAGTGGTCATGCAGCTCGGCGTGTGGGGCGCCAAGTGGCAGTTCGGCGACCCCCGCGAGGACGAGCTCGACCCGGAGCTCCTGATGTGGTGGGTGCACGACCGGCTCGACCTGACGCCGCTGCCCGAACCACGGCTGGTGCTCGAGTTCGACTTCGTCGACCAGGGGCGTCGCTTCTGGATCGTCCGTGATGCAGGCGGCCCATCGGTGTGCACCTTCGACCCCGGCTTCGAGGTCGACGCGACGGTGCGCGCACCGCTCACCACGATGTACCAGCTGTGGTTCGGTCAGGAGGACATGCGCACCGCCGTGCGGAACGGCCGCATCGAGCTCTCCGGACGTCAGACGGTCGTGCGCGCGCTGCCCGACGTGTTGCAGCTCAGCCCCATCGCACCGTTGATCGTCGACGTGGTGAAGAAACTGCCGGCCGGTGGAGCACCTACGGCATGCTCCGACGACATCACACCTACGGCATGCTCCGACAACATCACGCCTACGGCATGCTCCGACAACATCACGCCTACGGCATGAAGCCCATCGCGGCGACGACGGCGGCGCCGAGGGCGGGGTCGCCCTCGATCGTCACGTCGTCGGGTGCGTCGGACCGGCCACCGACGAGCGCCGCGAAGGTGGCGGCCGGCATCGTGAGCACGACGCTCGGCGCGGCGGGTTCGTCGGCCGTCCGGCGGGCACGACCGTCGACGACCTCGATGACCTCTCGACGGGTGTCGCCGATGGCGAACACGACGGTCGCGCCCTCGGGAGCCTTGGCACCCTTGCCGACCACGAAGGGCAGGAACTGCGTCAGGTAGTCGAGGGACTCCTCGACCACCGGACCGGCGCCGTGGCCGGGAAGGTCCAGCGCTCGGCGGATGTCCTGTTCGTGGGACCAGGTGTCCATCACCCGGAGCTGCAACATGTCGGCGACGGTGCCCGGCCCGACGGGTGTCTCCATCGGTGTCGCCAGTTCGTCGGCGGTCACGTCGCGCAGCGCGGCGGTCCTGGCGGCGACCACCTCACGGAACTCGGCGAGCACCTCCGCGCCCGTCAGCGAGCGCCTCGCATCGACGCCGATCTCATTCAGCTCGCCCATGGTGTTGCGCAGGTGGTCGAACGTGCCGACCTCGTGGTCGGGCCGGGGGCGTCCCAGCAGGGTGGCCTCGTAGTCGATCAGGTGCGAGACGTTGTCCTGGACCGACCAGCCGGGGCAGCCGGTGGGCTGCTGCCACTGCTGCTCGTCGAGGTCGGTGAGCAGGTCGAGCAGCGACGCCCACACCCGTCCGAGGTGATCGATCGACGGTGAGGCCGACCCGGGCTGCACGCCGCCGAGGCGCCGCAGCACGTTGCGGGTGATGCGATCGACGGTGGCGTCGCCGAGTCCGTAGGCCCAGTCGGTGCAGCCGACGGTGACGACCGTGCCGCCCGGGCGGCCGGTCTCCCCCGTCGGCGCCGTCCACTCGCCGAGCACGGCGAACCCGTGGCGCAGCCGGTCCATGTGCTCGGGGGTGTCGGAGCCGAGCAGGCGCTTCGCGTGGAACTCGAGCTCGTACTCGTTGCCCTCTTCCACGGGCAGCGGCGTCGTGTGCCGGTCGAACGCGGTCGCGGGCGCCGTGGCGACGACGGTGAAGCTCTCGGGTGTGCCGCCCGCGCCGGTCGCCGTCAGCAGGCCGTCGACGACGGTCAGCTCGGTGCCATCGCACTCGTAGCCGACGACGCGGTCGTCGGTGCCGATCAGGTCACCCCGGCGCAGCTCGGTGCCGTCGAGCAACCAGTGGTCGTGACGCTGCACCTCGTAGCCGGCCGAGCCGAGCGGCGCGCTCAGGTGCACCCGGTGGTAGCCGCCGCGGGTGAAGCTCACCCCGGTCATCGCCGCCTCGGGCCGGCCGGTCAACGGGTCGGCCCACATCGAGGTGACCAGGTGCTCACGATCGGTGCCCATCACCGGGTCGTCGCGGTAGTGGTGCTTGAACGCGACCATCACCCGGTCGTCGTGCTCCAGTCGGACCTGCCAGTACGAGGTGTTGCCGGACAGGAACGCGACGTTGCCGCCGGCGGCGACGAAGTCCTCGACCCGGTCGCGCATGCCCCAGGTCCAGTACTCGTCGTGACCGATGCTCAACAGCAGCGCACGGCCGTCCAGCAGGCCGGCGTCGGGGCGAGTGTCGCCATCCGAACCGTCGAGGTCGGCGTCGATCGCGTAGTCGAGGTCGAATCCCGCGGCCTCGGCCCACTCGACGAAGCGGCGCTCCTGGCCCGCCCAGCCCGACATGCCGTGCCAGAGCGACAGCTCGTGGTCGATCGCGAAGTTCAGGAAGTCACCGGTGTCGTCCACGACGCGGCTCCCCTCACCCGACGGCTTCGACAGGAAGCCGGCGCCGAGCGGGCGGTGCGCCGAGGCGTGCAGCGCACCCGTGTACAGGTTGCGCCCGCCGACGTCGTTGTAGGCGTTCCACGTGTTCGTCGCGAGCTTCAGCAACGGCGCGCCTGGCGTGGGGACCGCGCTGCGTACCACGAACCAGGCGGTCGGGGCCGAGCCGACTCCACCGACTCCACCGATCTCCACGACGTAGAGGCCGCTGCGCCAGTCGTCGCGCGACCACGACCTCGAACGTCGGCGCCCAACCGCAGCCCTGCTCGGGCGCATCGTCGGGCATCGCTTGGGGTCCGACCTCGGCCTCACCGGTCCAGACCACCTCGGGAGCGAGCCCGTCGCGGACGATCCGAACCGGCAGCCTCGACGACTCGTCCGCCGACAGGTGCAGGGCGACGTCGTCGCCCGCCACGACGCTCTGGGGCCAGCAGTATCCGGTGACGGCGGTCATGCCCGCAGGTTAGGGCTGGCGTCGGCCTCACCCATGGGGCCTCACCCATGGGGCCTCACCCGTCGGGGTGGACTTCAGCGAAACTCAAAGGTCGGGTGCGAGCCCTGTCGAAGCAGGAGCATGGCGAAACGAACCCGCGCTCCCCGAACCCGCGTTCCCCGAGCCGCCCTCCTGGCGCTCGCGGCCGTGGCGATCGCTGCCGGCTGCACACCGGCACCGGGCACGAACGTGATCGACGGCGGCGAGTACGTCGTGGCGATGTCCGTCCCGTCACAGCACATCACCAACGACTTCGAGCTGTTCTTCGGCCTGGCGATCTGCACCGCGTCGGTCACGACTCCAGAGGTCGAGATCCCCGGCACCACCGTGGAGCTGCCGCCGTTCGAGTACGACCTGGACGCTCGCACCGCGTCGATCCCCGCCGTGTCGGTGCAGCTGCCGCGCTCGCGGGTCTCGGCGGGCTCGTTCAGCCTGACCTGCAACGACCAGCTGATCGGGACCATCGGCGTGTCGATCGAGTTCGACGCGCTCGCGTCGGTGCAGTCGGCGACGCTCGACCTGGACTCGGGCCGGGTCACCCTCGACCGTCCGACGGTGTCGGTGACCGGCGCCGAGGCGACCTTCGCGGGTGCACCCGCCGGAGCGCCCCCGGTCCCGCTCGACCCGATCACCATCGACGTCCCCGAGTTCGAGATCCAGATGTAGCCGGTCGGTCACACGCCACGGAACAACGCGGCGCGACGTTCCGTCGCTGCAGCGAGCCCTTCGGCGAAGTCCGCTGTGCAGGCGAGCTCGTCCTGGATGCTCCGTTCGACATCCATCGCCGCGTGGATCTGTTCGTGCAGTCCTCGCCTCAGCGTCGCTCGAGTCGCCACGACCGCGACGGGCGCGAGTGCGGCATACCGAGCTGCGATCGACCGGGCCGCTTCGAGTAGCTCACCCTCGGCGACGAGCTCGTCGAGCAATCCGATCCGGCGTGCCGCCTCTCCGTCCAGTCGCTCGGAGCCGACCAGGAGTCGATCGGCCCACTGGGCGCCGACCACCCTCGGCAGGGTCACCGTCAGACCGAAGCCCGGGTGAAGCCCGAGCTGAGTGAAGTTCGCTTGCATCCTGGTCGTGGGATCCCCCACCCGCACATCGGCGGCCAGGGCGAGTCCGAGCCCTCCACCAACAGCCGCCCCCTGTACCGCTGCGATGATGGGCGTCTGGACACCGAAGAGCCGGTCCGCTTGGTCGTACACGTGACGGCCGCCCGTGCGCCCCGGCGGTTCGCCTGGAGACAGCCGAGCACCAGCACAGAAGTGGCGACCCTCGGAGCGCAGGACCAGCGCCCTGACCCGCGAGTCGCCGTCCATCTCCTCCATGTGGTCCGCGACCGCTTCGACCAGATCGGTGTCGAGGTGGTTGGCCGGGGGCGACGAGAAGGTGATCTCACCGACGTTCCCGTCCCTGCTCGATTCGACGCGGTGCGCTGATGTGTCCACTTGCTGTACCTCTGAAGTCTGTGGCGGACGTCGCGCCCGGGTCCGGCTCGACGTGGGGGTTGTACGAGACGCCGGACCCAGGCGCAGAGCGGACTGCAGCTGTGCTCAGCAGATCAGTTCGAACGGTTCGTCCAGCACGCGTGCCAGATCATCGAGCAGCCGGGCCGCTGCTGCGCCGTCGATCGCCCGGTGGTCGAATGTCAGGCTTGCGCCCATGACCCGGCGGATGACCACCTGGTCGTCCTCGGCGACGTCGACCTTCCGACGCAGCGCGCCGAGGCCGAGGATCGCGACCTGCGGCAGGTTCACCACGGGGGTGAAGTGGTCGACCCCCAACGGTCCGAGGTTGCTGACCGTGAAGGTCGCACCTTCCGTCGCGGTCGGATCGAGTCGCCCTTCGAGCGCTCGCTCGACGAGCGCTCGTCGAGTGTCGCGGAGCTCCCCCACGGTGAGCGCGTGGGCGTCTCGGATCACCGGGACGATAAGCCCGCGTCCGCCGTCGACCGCGTAGCCGAGGTGCACCGCGTCGAAGGACTCGATCCCTGACGGACCGAGGTGTGCGTTGGCCGCGGAGTGGCGGGCGACGACGCAGGGCGATGACGGCGAGCACGGCGTCGAGCACCGCGGTGCCGCCCGGCCGGTGCTCGGACCATCGGACCATCGCGGTCAGGTCGAGGTCGCGGTGCAGCGTGACGGGCACCACCGCCGCGTGACTCGGCCATGCGCAGCGCGATGGTCCGTCGGGCTCCGCGAAGGCCGGCCGCCCAGTCCGGCACCCCAACGGAACCACCCCTCGCCGCCTGCGCTGGAACCACCGCATCGACATCCCGCTCCTCGATCCTGCCGCCAGGACCTGTCCCGGGCTCCGCATCTGCCAGCTCCACACCGCGCTCCCTGGCCACTCGGCGGGCCGCGGGCGTGGCCCGGAGCGGACCCGTCGGCGGAGTGACGGCGGGGCGCGGCAGGCGCCGCCACGTCCTGGGGCGTCGGGATCGACGGAGGGGGCGGTCGAGTCACAGCGTTGCCGAACGGGTCCGCCGCACGAGCTGCGGACAGCGGCTCGTGGAGCGACGACGCATCCGCGACGCGCACCGATGGGCTCTCCGCGGCGGCCTCGCCCGGCTCCCCACGTACAGCAGCGGATCACCGATCGAGACCTCGCCGAGCTCGTCGACGCACAGCTCGAGCACCGTTCCGCTCGCGCTCGAGACGATCTCGACGGTGCTCTTGTCGGTCTCGACCTCCGCCACGACGTCGTCGACCTCGACGACGTCGCCCGCCGACACCCTCCACTCGACCACGGTCACGACGTCGCTCGAGGTCGAGCCGGTCCGAGGCAGCAGAACGGCGACACTCATCGAGCCATCTCCCGGATCATCGCCTCGAGCCGGTCGGCACTCGGGACGAAGGCGTCCTCGAGCGACGGGGCGAACGGCACCGGGGTGTCGGCACCGCACAGGCGACGCACCGGCTCGTGCAGGTAGTCGAACGCGTGCTCGGCGATGGTCGCCGCGAGCTCCGCGCCCGGTCCGAAGGCTGCGGTGCCCCTCGTCCACGACCACACACCGACCGCGTCCGCTGACCTGCGTCGCGCGAGCAGGTCGACGTCGAGCGGAGCGAGGGACCGGACGTCGACGACACCGATGCTCGCGTCGTCTCGACATGGACTCGGCGACCTCGAGCGCTGTGTGCACGTGCGCCCCGACCGCGACGATCGTCACGTCGGTGCCGTCGCGGACCACTGCTGCAGACCCGAGCGGCACGGTGTGATCCCCGTCGGGCACCGGCCCACGTCGGCCGTACTGGGTCTTGTGCTCGAAGAACAGCACGGGGTTGGGGTCGCGGATCGCCGACCTCAGCAGTCCCGCTGCGTCGGCCGGGTTCGACGGCACGACCACCCGTGAGCCCCGGGATGTAGGCGTACATCCCGTAGAGCGTCTGCGAGTGCTGCGCCGCGTACGCTGCGCCGGCGCCGGTCGGCATGCGGATCACGCAGCGGCATCTCGGTCTGTCCGCCGGTCATGTAGCGGAGATGCGCAGCCTGGTTGATGATCTGGTCCATCGCGAGCAGCGAGAAGTCGCTGAACATCATGTCGAGCACCGGGCGCATGCCGGTGAGCGCGGCGCCGATCGCCATGCCGGTCCAGCCGGCCTCGGAGATCGGCGTATCGAAGATCCGCTCGGCGCCGAACTCGCTCGAGCAGGCCCTTGGTCACGGCGAACGAGTCCGCCGGCGGCGGCCACGTTCTCGCCCCAGCAGACCACCGTTGGGTCCTGTCGCATCTCGTCTCGCAGCACCTCGTTCAGTGCTTGGCCGATCGTCAACGCGCGTCGGTCCGCTCACGCGTAGACCTCCTCGTAGAGGGTCGGACGGATCGGGCACGCGCCGGCGAGCCCGACCTCGCGCGCCGTGCGACCTCTCGCTGCCGACTCGGCGTCGATCGCGTCGAGGGTGCCGGCCGGCACCCCCCGATCGATGAGGCGTTCTCGGTACCGCACGATCGGGTCGCGAGCCCGCCAGTCGGCGATCTCATCCTCGGTGCGGTAGTCGGACTTCACCTCGGCCACGTGGTGGCCGCCGTAGCGGTACGTGCGGAGCTCCACGAACGACGGCCCACCTGCGGCACGGGCCCGCTCGACCTGGACCGACACCACCGCGAGGACGTCCTCGACGTCCATGCCGTCGGCACCGACGGCATCGATGCCGAAGATGCGTGCGCGATCTGAGACCGCGCCGGCCAACGTGTCGGCCAGAGCGCTGTACTGCCCGTAGAGGTTGTTCTCGCACACCACGAGGAGCGGCAGCTGCCACAACGCCGCCATGTTGAGCACCTCGAAGGTGACGCCCTGGTTCATGGCACCGTCGCCGATGAACGCGACCGACACCCGGTCCTCGCCCAGCCGACGCGACGAGAGCGCTGCGCCGAGAGCAATGCCCACGCCACCGGCGACCACGCCGTTGGCGCCGAGCACCCCGAGCGAGACGTCGGCGATGTGCATCGAGCCACCACGCCCGACGGCAGTAGCCGTCCTCCTTGCCCATGATCTCGAGCATCATCCGGGCGGGATCTGCCCCCTTGGCGAGGATGTGGCCGTGCCCACGGTGCGTACTCGGTGATGGTGTCGTGGGTCCGCAATGCGGCACAGGTCCCGACCGCGGACGCCTCCTGCCCCGCGTAGGAGTGCGCGAGGCCCGGCATCTCGCCAGCGCGGTACACCTCGATGGTGGTCTCCTCGAACTCCCGGATGAGCACCATCCGTCGGTACAGCTCGAACGGATCGTCAGTGGACACGTCGTCCCTCCTCTGCGGCGATGAGCGTGGCGTCGATCAGCTCGGGCGTACGTGGTTCTCCGCGTCGATGCGCAGTGCCGCGTCCAGCACCGTCGCGCACACCGGGGTCGGGACGCCGTGGGCCGCCCCGGTGTCGACGACGTGTCCGGTGAACCAGGGCAGTTCGGTGCTCCGGCCGGCGTCGACGTCCTGGAGCGACGACACCCGCGTGCCCGGGAAGAGCTCGCCGAAGCGACGCAGGTCGACCTCGACGGCGGCAGGGTCCGTCGCTGCGACGTCGGCGAGCGCGGCGATGTCGATCGTCGGCAACGGCTGAGGTCGCACGCCGACCGCAGCCGCGACCGCGACACCCTCGACGAGCATGTCCATCGCGACCCGACGTGCCCGGTCGTCCGCCATCAGCTCCTCGACGGTCCAGCCGCCGAGCACGGACAGCGCGTTGACCTGGCTGTTGTTGATCAGCTTCGCCCAGAGCACGCCCAGCACGTCGGGTGAGACGTCGGTGCGCCAGTCGCCGGACGACGTCAGCGCAGCGATCTCCTCGACCCGTCGGGTCGTCCCGCCCTCGAGCTCGCCGATCACCATCCACGACGAGGCACCCGTCCGCCGAACGGCGCCGGGACCGGTGCGCACCGCTCCGAAGACCGAGGCGCCGCCGATGACCCGGGAGACGCCAAGGTGCTCGGCGAGCACGTCGGTGTTGATCCCGTTCTGGACCGTCACGACGCAGCCGTCGGGGTCGAGCACCTCGACCAGGGCTTCGGCGTTGCGCACCGTGCCCTGACACTTGCTCGCGAGGTACGCGAGCGGAAACGTCCGACCCGACCGCACGAGCTCGTCGGTGGTCGTCGCGTCCGCCGGCACCTGGACCTCGCTGCCGTCCGGCATGCCGACGAGCAGACCGCGGCGACGGATCGCCGCCACGTGCTCCTCCCAGTCCGAGACGAGCAGCGGACGCACTCCGGAAGCGGCCAGCGCCATGCCGACGCCGCAGCCGATCGCCCCTGCCCCCAGCACCGGCACGACCCGCGGCGGCTCCACGGCGTTCACAGCTCGACCTCGTCGAGACGCTCGAGCGAGTCAAGCAGACGACGTCGCACCTTGCCCACACCGTCGTCACGAGGGATCTCGGCGACCGCCACGAGCGACGAGGGTCGCATGAAACCGGGCAGCTCTGCCGCCACGGCGCGCGAGGACCTCGGTGTCCGGCAACGATGGCGCCGTGAACAGCACCAGCTCGTCGTCGCCGAGGGCGCCTGGACGTTTCCACAGCGCGAGGTCCACGATGCCGGGCACCTCCCGGTAGCGCTCCTCCAACATCGGAATCGGCACGTACTCCCCTTTCACCCTGATCGATTCGGCCCGTCGTTCGACGAAGCGAAGTCCTTGGGGGCACTTCGCACCCAGGTCACCGGTACGGAACCACCCGTCGGCATCGGTGGCCGGCTCGACCGATCCGTCGCGGAAGGTAGCCCGAGAACATCGTCCCGGAGCCCAGCTCGCGCTCGTGCACCAGGATCTCGCCCGCATCGAGGGTCCACTCCAGGTCCGTGCGCGATGCGCCGCCGATCCTCGACAGGTCGGTCGGTCCGGCCGCCCGCGGTGGAGGCCACCGTCCACTGCTGCAAGTTCGAGATGCCCGCCGCTTCGGTCGATCCGTAGGCGCTCACCGCGAGCGGCACGTCGAAGCGCTCCATGAACTCGAGGTCGGCCCAGAACATCGTGCGAACTCCACTGCGGACCGTGTCGCCACGCTTCAGGATCTCGAGCGGCGGGCCGTGCAGCACAAGTGCGGTCACGTCGAACCGACGGACGTCGCTCCAGAACTCCGACGCCGAGAAGCGTCGTCTGCCGAGCAGTCCGGCGCCTGAGCTCAACGCCGCACCGACGCCGTAGCCCAGAGGATTGATGTGGAACATCGGCAGCGGGGCGAGGACGACGTCGTCACGCCGCAGCTCGAGCGCCGACGCGCACGGCGGAGCCCAGCTCGACGAAGTACCGCTGGCTCTGGGCGCAGAACTTCGGTGGACCGGTGGTCCCCGAGGTGTGCATGTACCCGGCGATGGCGTGCGGCGGGCGGTCGAGCCCGGGTGCGCGCTCCGACATCCCCGCGGCCAGGTTCGTGGTGACGCCATCGATTACCACCGACCCGTCTGCGACACCGGTGATGTCGAGCACCCGTCCGTCGAGCGTGGACCAGTCGGCTCCCGGCTCGACGACGATCGTGGCCACGGGGTCGAGCCGTCGCACGAGCTCGGCCAGCATCGGACCCGGGTAGTTCGGATTGATCAGCGCCGCCTCGGCGCCCGCCAGCTGCAGGCCCGCCCAGGCGACCAGGTAGTCCGCGCTCGTGGCGCCGACCAGCGCCACGCGTTGTCCTGCACCGATGCCCTCGGCGTCGAGCAGCTCGGCGAGTCGACTCGCCCGCTCGACCGCCGGGCGGCTCCGCAGAGGGGCATCGGTCGTCCCGAACCGTGCGTCCGGGTCACGCGCTGCGCGGTCGCGGAGCAGGCGGGCGAGGTTCATGCGAGACCGCCGTGACGATCACCGGAGATGACCGACCGAGCAATGAAGTTGCGCATCACCTCGACCGATCCACCTGCCACTCGCAGCACCTTGGTGTCGTTGAGCAACCGCGAGAACGGCTGGTCGGTGTAGAGCCCGTGCCCGCCGACGAGCGCGAAGACCTCGTTCGTCGTGTACTCGGCGGCAGCGATCGCGAGCTTCTTCGCCAGCGCGGTCTCGACGCCGTGCACGTACAGGTCGTCGTCGAGTCCGGCGGCGTGGTCGCGAGCCAGCGACGCTGCGTAGAGGCGCTCGTACGCCTCCGAGATCGTCCACTGGATGCCCTGGAACCCGACCACCGGGCTGTCGCCGATACGACGCTCGGCCGCGTACCCGATGCCGAGCTCCATCGCTCGACGGCCGTAGCCGATGAGCTCCGACGCGTTCCCGAGGCGGCTCATGTTGAAGGTGGAGAGGAACGTCTCGAGCCCACGGCCGGGCTCGCCGAGCACCGCGCTCGACGGCACCCGCACCGAGTCGAAGTGCACCTCTGCGGTCGGCATCAGGCGGAGCCCGATCGCCGAGGTCTCGACGCTCGAGACCCCCGGGGACGACTGGTCGACGAGGAACGCCGTCAGCCCCTCGGGCGCCATGGCGTACATCAGGGTGACCTCGCTCTCGGCGCCGAGGTTCACGTGCACCTTGTGGCCGTCGAGGATCCAGTCGTCGCCGTCGCGTGTCGTGGTCGACGCGAGCGACTTCAGCGACGAGCCGGCACCGGGCTCGGAGATCGACTCCGAGAAGATGATCTCGCCGCGGGCGATGCCCTCCAGGTACTGGTCGACCTGTGCGTCGCTACCCCAGTCGAGGAGCCATCGCTGGCCCTGGATCGACACCTGGGTCGACACCAGGCCCCGACGCCCGATCTCCTCGAGGAGGAAGCAGTACTCGGCGACACCGCCGCCGAGCCCGCCGTGGGTGCGTGGCGTGATCGGCCCGACCCAGCCGCGCTCGACCGATCTCGCGGTAGATCTCCTGCGGGAACCGTCCGGCACGCTCCGCCTCGACCAGCTCGGGGCCGACCTCCTCGGCGAATACCTCGAGCTCCTTCGCGGACAGCGCCGGCCAGTCGTCGTGCTCGAAGCTCAGCAGCGGGAACATGGCTCCTCCCGTGTCATCGGATCCCCTCGTAGTCGGACGACTGGACCAGTCGCTTGGCGATGTGGTTGCGGAGGATCTCGAGCGACCCGCCCGCGATCCGGAGCACCTTCACGTCGTTCGAGATCGCCACGTACTCGGTGTCGTGGTACAGCCCGTGACCGCCGACGAGCGAGAACACTCCCTGCATCGCCATCTCGGACGCCTCGATCGCGAGCTTCTTGGCGAGGCTCGTCTCGAGCGTGTGGTCCTCGTCGCGATCGGCCATGTTCGCCGCCCGGTCCCGAGCCAGCGACGCCCCGTACAGCTCACCGAACATGTCAGCGGCGATCCATCGCAGACCCTGGAAGTCGGCGACGACCGCCTCGCCGACCCGACGCGCCTTCGCATAGTCGAGTCCGTCGCCGAGTGCTCGACGAGCGAGACCGATCAGTTCGGACGCGTTGCCCAGCCGGCTGATGTTGAACGTGGTGAAGAAGGTGTCGATGCCCTTGCCGACCTCCCCCAGCACGGCCGCGTCCGGCACACGGACCTCGTCGAGGACCACATCGGCGGTGGGGATCAGTCGGAGCCCGACAGGATCGGTCTTCCATCGGGACACGCCTGGCAGATCGGTGTCGACGAAGAAAGCGGTGAGGCCCTCGGGAGCCATCGCGTACACCAGAGTGACGTCGCTCTCGCTCCCCAGGTTCACGTGGGTCTTGTGCCCACGGAGGATCCAGTCCGAACCATCACGACGGGCGGTGGAGGTCATCTCGTGGAGGGCCGAGCCGACCCCCGGCTCCGAGATCGACTCGGAGAAGACGATCTCTCCAGTGGCCATGCCCTCGAGGTAGCGGTCCTGCTGCTCGGCGCTCCCCCATTCCAGGAGCCAGCGCTGCCCCTGGATCGAGACCTGCGGCGGGATGAGGCCCAGCCGCCCGACCTCTTCTTCGATCAGGCAATACTCGGCGACACCGCCTCCCGCACCGCCGTGCGCCGCCGGGGTCGACGGTCCGACCCAGCCGTGCCGGCCCATCTCGCGGTACAGGTCGCGCAGGAAGGTGCCCGATCGGCGGGCCTCCCGCAGCTCCTCGGCGTGGGTCCCGGCGAAGGCTTCCAGCGACGCCACGGTCGCCGGGGCCCAGTCGGGGTCAGACAGGTTCAGTTCGAGGTACATGGGGCCCCTCCCCGTTCGCGGGGAGCGACACAGATGTGGCGCATCTCCCCGATGCGATCGACCCGGGTGGTGACGACATCACCCTCCCGGAGGTAGCGCTGCGGGTCGGACGTCACCCCGCAGCCGGCCGGCGTCCCGGTGAAGACCAGGTCTCCCGGCAGCAGCTCGACGGCTGCGGACACCCGCGACACCAGCTCGTCGACACCGAAGACCATGTCGTCGAGGTCGGTGCGTTGCACGACCGTCCCGTTGAGCGAGCAGCTCATCTCCAACCCGCCCAACGATCCCAGTTCATCGGTGCTCACCAGCCACGGCCCGGTCGGCCCGAATGTCGGCGCCGACTTCGCGACGCTGAGCTGGTCGACCGGGCCGGCGGCCTGACGGGTGCGGTCGCTGAAGTCCTGACCCACGGTGAGCCCGGCGACGTGGTCCCACGCAGCAGCGACCGGGACCTCGTTGCAGCGTCGTCCGATCACCACCACCAGCTCGGCCTCCCAGTCGACGGTGTCGTTGAGGAGTCGCACCTCTCCCACCGGACCGGTCAGACAGCTGGGCAGCTTGGCGAACATGACCGGCTCGTCGGGATCGTCGAGGCCGAGCTCGAGAGCGTGGGCGTGGTAGTTGAGCCCGATCCCGACCACCTGACGTGCGGTCGGCGAGGGCGGCCCACCGCTCCCGACCGCCCGTCCTTCGGCAGGCTCGAGGTGTGCGCCGTCGGCCCAGCGCCGCAGCTCGTCCCACCGCTCGTACGCCTGGATCGGGTCGTGGCCGAACTCGCCGGCGGTTGCTCGCTCGAGGTCGTGCGCCCGACCTCCGCGCGACGAGCGTCGCCCTGCCGTCCAGGGTGGTGAAGCGCATCAGCCCGCTCCGTTGCGCAGCAGGCGGCCTGGCATCGTCGCCGGGGCGGTGGGCACGCCGTCGGCCCACACCCGGATCCCGTTCACGAAGACGTGGCGGATTCCCCGACTGCCGGCCACGAGTCGATCGGCGCCGCCGGGGAGGTCGTACTCCCGCCGCGGCGGCTCCGGTGCGATCTCGTCGGCGGAGAAGACCACGACGTCCGCGACGCCACCCGGCTCGAGTCGGCCCCGCTCGGCAAGACCAAACACCTCGGCCGGCTTACCGGTCAGGTGGTGCACGGCCTGCTCGAGCGTGAGCACGTTGCGGTCACGAACCCACTCCTGGAACATCGCGGTCGAGAAGACCGCGTCGCAGAGCTGGCTCGCGTGAGCACCGGCGTCCGACAGACCGACGACGGCACGCGGCAACTGGAGCAGCTCGGCGATCTCGTCGGTGTCGTGGTTGGCGAGCACCATCGTGAAGCGGACCCGGTGGTCCTCCGGCTCGCTCACGTCGAGCATCACGTCGACCGGGTGTGTGCCCAATTCATCGGCGAGCTCCGGTACCGCCCGACCGATTAGCTCCGGACGCTGCTCGGTCTCGGCGATGAGCATCCGAGAGAGCCTTGGCTCGCGCCCGAGGCCTCCCAGTCGTCGTAGCCGGCGCGAGCACGTTCCCTCCACCGCTCGTCGCGGTAGCGCTCGACGCGACCCTCGTGCGAGAGGCTGAGGATCTCGGCGAACGCGTCGATCGCGCCGAACGGGTAGGGGTCGGCCATCTGGATCTGCATCACGATCGGACGGCAGCCGAACTGGCCCCACACGTCGCCGGGCAGGTCACCGATTCCCGCCATCAGCTCGGGCGCCGTGCCGTCGCCGTTGGCGAACAGGGGCGTGAAGCAAATCCTCGTGCCGGATCGTTCCGAGACCCGAGCGAGCTCCTCGACCCCCAGGCCCGGTCCGACATTGCACTGCACGATGCGGGCACCGGCGCGACCTGCCGCCGAGGTCAGCTGGACCAGCTCGTCGAGGTCGGCCAACCGGCTCGGCACAGGCTTGCCGTGGGCACCGTTGTGCACGGCGCCCTTGGAGCTGGCGAACCCGAGCGCGCCTGCGGCGACCGCCTCCTCGACCAGGGCGGACATCATCGCTACCTCGTCGGCCGTCGCCTCGCGGTCGCTCGCCTCGTCGCCCAGCACGAAGAGGCGCACCGGCGTGTGCCCGACGAGGGCAGCCACGTTCAGCCGCTTGTCCCGCCGGTCGACCTCGTCGAGGAACTCGGGGAAGCTCTCGAACCCCCAGGGGATGCCCTCGCCGAGCGCGACTGCCGACATGCCCTCGACGTTCTCGAGCGTCAGCACGATCGTCTCGCGGCCCTCAGGACGGGTCGGGGCGATGCCGAACCCGCAGTTGCCCATCACCACGGTCGTGATCCCGTGCCAGGCCGACGGTGTGAGGTCACCGTCCCAGAGCACCTGTGCGTCGTAGTGCGTGTGCACGTCGATGAAACCCGGCGCGACGATCGAACCGCTCACGTCGATCGTCTCGTCCGCCTCGACAGGTGATTCTCCGGGTCGGCGCACCGCCACGATGCGATCGCCTTCGAGCACCACGTCGGCGACGAAGCCGGGTGCTCCCGACCCGTCCACGACAGTTCCGCCCACCAGGGCGATGCGCGTCGGAGCTGCAGCAGGTGCTGGGTCCATCAGGTGTCCTCTCGTGCGACGGCCGACGACGAGGTGCCGTCAGCGGCGTGGGCGACCGTGCCGAGCAGCTCGCCGACCAGGTCGAACCGGGCGAGCTCCTCGGGCGTGCCGCTGCGACGGACCTCTCCGAGGTCCATGACGTAGGCGGTGTCGGCGATCTCGAGGGTCGCCGAGACGTTCTGCTCGACGAGCAGCACCGCCAACCCGCTCTCGGCGATGTCGCGGATCGAGGCGAGGATGCGGTCGACCATCATCGGGGCGAGACCCATCGACGGCTCGTCCATCGCTATCAGCCGTGGCGCGCCCATCAGCGCGCTGTCCGAACGCGAGCATCTGCTGCTCGCCACCCGAGAGCACACCGTGTCGAGCTTCCCACGCTCGGCCAGGATCGGGAACATCTCGTACACCGTCCCGAGCGTGGACCCCACGTCCTCGGCACGACCGTTGTACGCCCCCAGCATCAGGTTCTCCTCGACCGTGAGGGGTCCGAAGACGCGACGACCTCGGGACGTGCACCAGCCCGGACTCGACGATGCGGTGCGGGGCCCGGCCGGTGATGTCCTCGCCGGCGAATCGGACCGTCCCCGACGCCGGTCGGGTCAGCCCTGTGATCGCCCGCAACGACGTCGTCTTGCCGGCGCCATTGGCGCCCAGCAGCGCCACGATGCCCGAGTCCGGCACGGTGAGCGAGAGGTCCCGGACGGCGTGCACGCCGCCGTAGCGGACCGAGAGCGCGTCAACCTCGAGGAGTGACATCGTGCTCCTTTCCGAAGTAGGCGGCACGCACCTCGGGCCGAGCCGCGACCTCGTACGGGTCGCCCGAGGCGATGCACCGACCGAAGTCGAGCACCACCAGGTGGTCCGACGCGGCGAGGATCATGTCGAGGTGGTGCTCGACGAGCACGATCGTCATTCCCTTCGATCGCAGGTCGAGCAGCAGGTCCCGGATCTCGGCGACCTCGGCGTCGTTCATGCCGGCGACCGGCTCGTCGAGCAGCAGGACCCGGGAACGGGTCGCCAGCGCACGGGCGATCTCAACGTGTCGTTGAACGCCGTAGGGCAACGTGTCGGCCTCGAGGTCCCGGATCGGTCGAGGTCGAGCTCGCCGAGCAGGTCGTCGACGAGCTCACGTCGTGAGGCGTTCGACGGCCCACCGAGCCACGGAGGCGCCCCAGCAAGTCGACTCCGGCGTCGGCGCCGACCATGACGTCGTCGCGTACCGACATCCCCTTCACCAGTCGGATCCCCTGGAAGGTGCGGCGATGCCCATCCCTCGCAGCCGGTAGCGACGTGTCCGGTGTAGTCCGTCCCATCGAGCAGCAGCTTGACTGCAGCCCGAACAGCTCGATCGTCCGGTTCGGGAACACGCCGTCGCGGATGGTGTACGTGTCGAGCTTCGTCATGCGCTCGGCGACGGTGATCAACACCGCCACGACCCCCACCGAAGCGAGGAGGATGCGGAGCTCCAACCCGTCGGACTCCCGACGCAGTCGCCGGAAGGCCAGGCGGTCGACGACGACGTTGAGGAGACCTGCAGCGACGACGATCAGCGGGAGGAGCACCACGATGGTGATGACCCGGTCCTTGGTGAGCTGCCATGCCATGAGCGCCCCAAGGGTCGCCACGACTCCGTAGGCGAGGTTCAGGATGCGCAGCACGCCCCACGCCAGGCTGAAGCCCAACGCGAACAGCGTGTAGATGCCGCCCAGCACGATGGCGTTGACGAGGTGTTGGCTCACCCTGACCCTCCTCCTCAGCTTGCGGTGTAGGGACCTTCGGCCCCGCCGGTGATCTGCCAGACCTTGGGCTCGACACGTGCGTCGCGCTCCTCGAAGGTGAGCGCCCCCTGGGCTCCCTCGAACCCCTGGGCGGTGACTTCGTCGAGGCCCTTCTTGATGCCGTCACGTCCGTCGCCTCCGGCCTGGGCCGCGAGTGCGATCAGCCAGACTGCGTCGAAGCCCGAGGCGTTGAACTGGTTGGGCGGGGTGCCCTTGGCGGCCTCGTAGGAGGTGACGAAGTCTTTCACCGACTGCAGCCCGCTCGAGGAGTCGAAGTAGGTGGCCCAGATCGTGCCGTCCGCATCAGCACCGACGTCCTTGAAGACCGTCGCGGCGTTCTGGGCGAAGATCGGACCCTCGTATCCGCGCTCCCGGAGCTGCTTCAGGATCGTCACGTTCGGCGCACCGGCGGCCAGCAGACCAACCCCGTCGGGGTTGCGGCTCGCGATGTCGGTCGCCATCGCAGCGAAGTCCGTGTCGGTCGCTTGGAAGGTCGACTCGTACACGACGTCCATTCCGTGCTCCTCGAACTCGCCGGGCAGGACCTCTTCGGCGACCTCGACCAGCGTGGGGTTCGTCTCGTCGTAGACCAGGGCGACGCTCTCGACGCCCCGCTCGGCGAAGTTCTCGACGACCGATGGCCACGATCGACGTCGCCGGCGGCGTGATCCGGAAGATGTAGTCACCGAACAGCCGCGGGTGGGCCGCATCGTTGTGGATCAACACTGTCGGCACCTTCGCCTGCTGGCTGATCGGCGCCGTTGCGAGACCCTGCGACGAGCTGAGCGGGCCGATGATGGCGTCGAAGGATTCGTCCTTCGTCATCTTGGCGATCTCCGCGACGGCGCGGTCCTTGTCGGTCTCCATGTCGACGAAGACCAGCTCGAGCGACCGATCGCCGAGCATGCCGGACTCCTCGATCTGCTCGGCGGCGAGCTCCATGCCCTCGCGATCCTGCAGGCCTGCGAACGCAGCCTGACCGGAGAGGTCGAGTGCAACACCGATCTTCAGCGTGCCGTCACCGTCACCGCCCCCTCCCGAACCGGAACCGCCCTCGGAGCCGCCGCACGCAGCTGCAGTTGCCATCGAGCGCGGCGACGACGCCGACCACGGCGATGCGGGTCAATCGAGTTCTCTGAAGCATGTGTCTTCCCCCTCCGGCTCCGCCGGCGACGTGTTCCCCCCGGAACACTGGGAGGCGCCGATAACAGGACAAGATCCGATTGTCGAGCCTCCGTTTATCTGACATCCTACTATTTGGGTTCCGTGGAGATTGACGCTCCGGCCCGAGCGACACGGGATCAGGGGGACACACCGACCACAGGGGGAACCGATGACAAATGGACCGCTCGCCAACATGGAGGAGCTCGACCGAGAGATGCGGCGCCGCGACGTCGACGGCCTCGTCGTGCACATGCGACCGAACGTGTACTACCTGAGCGGGTACGCCCCGCGAACGAGCGTGTCGATCCCGGAGAACGACGGCTACGCAGCCATGGTGATCGCACGGGACGCGATCCGACCAGCCGATCCTGGTGGTGCCCGACCACGACCTCGGCTACTTCCTGCAGGCGCCCGGCCACGTCGAGGACCGACGGCCGTATGCCTCGCTGATGGTCACCCTCGAGCACTCGGCGGACGACGTGGCATTCGCCCGGACCGTGCCGCCCGAGGCACGCGAGGCGGCCTGGGGCATCAACGCCCGCAAGCACTACGCCGAAGATCTGCGCAGCGCTTGCGTCGCCGCGATGCGCGACCTCGGGCTCGACCGCGCCGCCAGGCTCGGATTTGACGACCTGCGATTCGTCAACCTCTTCCGCGACTCGGGAGTGCTCGACGGGACGGAGGTGATCGACGGATACGGACTGCTGCGCTCGGTGCGGCAGGTCAAGACACCCGCCGAGCTGGATCTGCTCGTCAGAGCATCACGCGTCAACGAAGCGGGCATCCAGCACATGGTCGACTGCTGGCAGCCAGGAGCGACCTGGCGCGACCTCGAGCTCGAGTACCTGTTGCAGGTGACCCGGCTCGGCGGCTTCGTGCACGACCCGGGTCCCGTCGTCATGAGCAACGGACCGGACGACGACCGCACGTTCTACGGCCTTGCGCACGCCGAGCCGTTCGTACTCGAACCCGGGATGCACGTGGCGATCGACTGCCACGGAACGCTGGCCAACTACTGCTGGGACGGCGGCAAGACATGGGTCGTCGGCGGCGAGTCGGCCGACGACGAGGCCCGTCGCAACGGTCGGGCGGCGATCACGGCCATGGATGCCATCCAGTCACGCATGCGCGCCGGTGCCACGGTGTCGGAGCTGACCCAGGTCGGCGTCGACGCGCTGCGGGGCGCCGGCATCACCCACGCCGACGAGACCCTGTTCTTCTTCCACGGGCTCGGCCTCGACCACATCGATCGAGAGGTCACCCAGCCGTCCCGTCACGACTGGGCGCTCCGCGAGGGATCGGTGGTCGCCGCCCACGTCTACACGCCGGGAGACCGCCGCCACCGCTTCTACCTCGAGGACTGTGCGCTCGTGGGCACCGACGGCTGCACATCGCTCACCGAGTGGACGATGGAACCTCTCGGATGACGCCGGAGCCGGAACCGAATACCGTTCCCGACTGCACGAGGTGAGAGGATCGTGGCCATGGCGCGCAAGCCCCTTCCCTTCGACCCGGTCGAAGAGGCATCACGGCACTGGGTCGACCGCTGGGGCGACTCCGCGGTTCCGGCGATGGAGGCGGTCACCTCGATCATGCGCGCCCAGCAGTGGTTGCTCGGTGAGCTCAACACCCACCTCAGCTCGTTCGGGCTGACCTTCGCCCGGTACGAGGCCCTCCTGCTGCTGCTCTTCAGCAGCAAGGGCGAGCTCCCGCTGGCGAAGTTCGGCGAGCGGCTCCAGGTGCATCCCACCAGCGTCACCAACGTGATCGATCGGCTCGAGCGAGACGGCCTCGTCGAACGTGTTCCGCACGCGACGGACCGCCGAGCGATGCTCGCTCGGCTCACTCCCGAGGGCCGGGCGGTCGTCGAGAAGGCCACCGCCGGGTTCAACGAATCCGAGTTCGGGTTGTCGGACATGTCCGAGGGGGAGCTCCGCCAGCTGGTGAAGGTCATCCGGAAGATGCGGCTGCACGCCGGCGACTTCTCGATCGACCGCCGGCGCGACACCGACTCGCATCGAGAACGGTGAGCTGAGCGGACAGCGTTCCGTCGGATCTACCTGAACGAGGCGACGACCTCGGGACCGAACGCGAGCTGTGCGGGGTCGAACCCGCCGCAGCGCCCGAGGTACGCCTCGGCGCCGCCGAGGTGCCGCGACAGGTGCTCGAGCCCGACACGGCCCCACTCCTCCTCGACCCAGCGCGAGAAGAAGTACGGCTCACGGTCCGACAGCGTCCCGGAGTCGCCGCCGTGGCTCCGGATCGCAGTGAGCAGGTCGGCCTCGAGCTCGTCGAGACCTGCGCCGGTCAGCGCGCTGGTCAGGAACACCGGCGGCTCGTCCTCGTCGAAGGGCCGCGACAACCACAGGCTCGAGCGCAGCTGGTGGTAGCTGGTCGTCGCTCCCGACTCGTCGGACTTGTTGATGACGAAGGCGTGTGGCACCTCGATGATGCCGGCCTTCAGGAACTGCACCTCGTCACCGCCGAGCGGCTGCAGGACCAGGTAGACGCGGTCGGCCAGATGACGGATGTCGGCCTCGCTCTGGCCGATCCCGACGGTCTCGATGAGCACGCAGTCGAACAGCCGGGTGAGCAACCGGCTCACCTGGAAGCTCATCGGGCCGAGGCCGCCCAGGTCGGTGGCCGAGGCCTGGCTGCGGAAGAACAGCCGACGTTCGTCCGGAGCGAAGCGCATGCGGGTCCGGTCGCCCAGCAGCGCACCGCCGGAGACGTGGCTCGACGGATCCACCGCGATGACCGCGACCGACAGGTCCGGGTCCGCGTCGAGCAGGTCGACGGTGATGCGGGACAGCAGGGTCGACTTGCCCGAGCCCGGGGTGCCGGTGATGCCGACGAGCGGTGAGGTCGCGCTGGTGCCGCGGGCGTCGTCGAGCGCTTCGAGCACCTCGTGGCGCCGATCCGCTGCCGATGCACGCCGATCCTCGACGACCGAGATCAGCCGCGAGACCGCGTGCTTCTCGAGCCCTCGTGCGCGCTCGACCAGTTCGAGCAGCTCGCTCAGGACGCCGACCGCTCGTCGATGACGTCGACGAACGACTCCATGATGTCGATCAGCTCGTAGTCCGACGGCGTGAACACCCGCTGCGCTCCGAGCTCCTTCAGCACCGGGACGTCCGGCGGCGGAACGATGCCGCCGACCACCACCGCGATGCTGTCGCGTGCGCCGTACTCCTCGAGCTTGTCGAAGATCTGGCCGGTGAGCTCGACGTGGGAGCCGCTGAGCACCGAGGCGCCGATGATGTCGGCGCCCTCTTCGACCGCGGACTGCACGATCTCGTCCGGGCTGAGGCGGATGCCCGAGTAGATGACGTCGAAGCCGACGTGGCGGGCCGACACGGCGATGACCTCGGCGCCGTTGGAGTGGCCGTCGAGGCCGGGCTTGCCGATGACGACACGGGGTCGGTGACCGATCCGCTCGGCGAGATCGTCGAGGCGCGCACGCAGCGCGTCGACCCGGTCGCCCTCGAGGCCGAGACGCTGACCGTCGACGCCGGTCGAGGGGCGGTACTCGCCGAACACCTCTCGCAGGGCGCCGGCCCACTCGCCGGTGGTGACGCGGGCGAGGGCACACTCGATCGACGGCTCCATCATCGACGACCCGTCGAGCGCTGCCGCCTTGAGCGCCTCGAGCGCGGCGACCGCCCTGGGCTCGTCGCGGTTGGCGCGGGTCTTCTCGAGCGACGCGACCGCCGAGTTGGCAGCCGACTCGTCGACCTTGAAGATGCCGCCGTCCTCGCCGCCGAGCAGCGGCGAGGGCAGCCCCTCGGTCCACTTGTTCAGGCCCACCACGATCTGCTCGCCGGTGTTGATCGCGCTCATGCGCTCCGACATGGACCGCACCAGCGCCGACTTCATGTAGCCGGACTCGATCGCGGGGATCACGCCGCCCATGCCGAGGATCTTCTCGATCTCCTCGCGGGCGTCGGCCTTGAGCTCGTCGACCTTGGAGCGCACGACGACGGACCCCTCGAAGAGGTCCGGGTACTCGAGCAGGTCGGTCTCGTAGGCGAGGATCTGCTGCAGGCGCAGCGCCCACTGCTGGTCCCACGGACGGGGCAGCGACAGCGCCTCGTTCCAGGCCGGCAGCTGCACCGCGCGGGCACGGGCGTCGCGGCTGAGGGTCACGCCGAGCGTCTCGATCAGGATGCGCCACGCGTTGTTCTCGGGCTGCGCCTCGGTCAGTCCGAGGGAGTTGACCTGCACGCCGTAGCGGAAGCGGCGGTACTTCTCGTTCGTGACGCCGAAGCGGTCGCGGGTGTACTCGTCCCACAGCTCGCCGAAGGCGCGCATCTTGCACATCTCCTCGACGAACCGGATGCCCGAGTTCACGAAGAAGCTGATACGCCCGACGGCCCGCTCGAACTGCTCGTCGGTGAAGTGGCCGCGCTCCTTGATCAGGTCGAGCAACGAGATCGCGTTCGCGAGGGCGAAGGCGAGCTCCTGGGTCGGCGTCGCCGCGGCCTCCTGCAGGTGGTACGAGCAGATGTTCGAGGCGTTCCACGAGGGGATCTCCTCGAGGCAGAACTCGTACATCTCGGCGATCAGCCGCAGGCTCTGCTCGGGCGGGTAGATGTACGTGCCGCGGGCCAGGTACTCCTTGATCAGGTCGTTCTGGGTGGTGCCGGTCAGCTCGGCGATGTCGACGCCGCGCTCACGGGCGAGGGCCACGTACAGCGCCAGCAGCCACATCGCCGTGCCGTTGATCGTCATCGAGGTGTTCATCTGCTCGATGGGGATCTCGTCGAACAGCACGTGCATGTCGTCGAGGGAGTTGATCGGCACGCCGACCTTGCCGATCTCGGGCCGGGCGATCGGATCATCGGAGTCGTACCCGCACTGCGTCGGCAGGTCGAAGGCGATCGACAGACCGGTCTGGCCCTTGGCCAGGTTCGACCGGTACAGCTCGTTCGACGCCTTCGGGCTCGAGTGCCCGGAGTACGTACGGATGATCCACGGACGGTCGGTCGTGACCTCGCCGTCGCGGTCGTAGATGTGGTGCTCGAGCTGCTCGCCCCGGTCCTCAGCCATGTCCACCATGCTACTTGGGGCCCGCTACTTGGGCGTCAAATGAAGCACCCACAGCGCCTGGCGTTCGGTGTTCGTGACGGCACGGACGAAGGACATTGCTCATGGACCCCTGAGCCGATACCGTGGTGTTCGGTGTTCGTGACGGCAGGAACGCAGGAGCACGACGAGCTCGCAGGTGAACTCGTCGAGGCGCTCGACGACGTCGGGCTCGACGCGCGCCACGACGGCGACGCAGTGCTCGTCGACGGCACGCGCCTGGTCCCGCTCCTGGTCGCACGTGCCCACCCGACACCGGCCGATCTGCGGTCGCTCGTCGGCGAGGCCCGGGGCCGAGGCCCCGCCGTGGTCGTGGCCGACCGCATCTCCGACGCCGGGCGCGACGTGCTGCGCGCCGAGGGCTGGAGCTGGCTCGACCGACGCGGGCACCTGCGCCTCTGGGCGCCCGGCATCAGGGTCGAGGCACCGTTGCGATCGATCGGCGGCGAGCGCCCCAGTAGCGCCAACCTGTGGACCACGGTCGGGCTCGAGGTGGCGCTGCACGCGCTCGTGCACCCCACTGACGAGGTCACCGCCCGTCGGGTCGCGCCGGCCATCGGTCGCAGCGTCGGCGCCACCCACGAGCTGGTGGCGCGGTTCTCCGCCGCGGGCCTGATCGGCAAGCGGACCAGACTCCCGTTGCTGCCCGACCTGTTCTGGGAGACCGCCGCCAACTGGCCCGACGACGACTGGACCCCGCTGCCGGTCTCGATCCTCGACGCCGGCGCCAAGGTCGGCGGTGACGACCTGGTGCGTGTCGACGAACGGGCGGCGACGCTCGGCGGTGCCCGGGTCGCCGCCGCAGGCGAACTGCCCGCCCGTTGTTACGTCCGCTCGGCCTCGGCGTTGCGGCGGCTTCGTGGCCTGGTCGACCGTGACGCGCCGACGCGCTGTTGGGTGCGCCGCTCCCCCGTCGACTGGATCCCGCTGCACGACGAGCACCCGCCCGACGACGACCACCCCTGGTCGGTCGCCGCGCCGATGCTGTGCGCCGTTCGACTCGCCGCGGACCCGGCCCGGGGCCGTGAGATCGTCGAGGACTGGGGCATCGTGCCGGAGGCTGACGCATGAGGACGGGCACGTGAGCAGCGTCGTGCTGTCGGGCCGTCGCGGCGGCACCACCCACCGAGAGGTCGAGCTGCTCGCCTCGCTGCCACCGGAGCTCCGACTCATCGGCGGTCTCGCGGTCATGTGCCGCGTCGGCTCGCCGCATCGCACGACCGTCGACCTCGACGCCGTGGCGCGCGACCTCGAGGGTCTGCACGAGACGATCGCCCGGGTCGCGGTCACGTCGTCGGGCGGCGGTCAGTACCGCTTCGCCGGCGACATGGACCTGGACGTGATCGACGTGGCACCCGTGCCGGCGGGCGAGCTGGTCGCCGAACTGACCGGTGCCGGTGACGCGTTGAGCGACCTGGAGCTCAACGCGGTGTCGCTCACGTGGGCCCACGACGACGCGACACCGCTCGACGTCGTGGCGGTCGACGAGCTCGACGGCGCGCCGCTGGCCAAGGCCTCGCGCCGACTCGTCGCGTCCACCTCCGGGCTGGTCGCGATGAAGGCGACGGCGATCCCGCTGCGGGCATCGACGCGCCCCGAGAAGCGGGCCTCCGACCTCTACGACCTGGCACGCCTGTTGTTGCTGCCCGGAGCCGGTCGGGCGTCGCTCGACGACATGCCGGCGCTGCTCGCGCTGCCGGTCCGGGGTCGTCTGGAGCGGTGGTTCGTCGATGATGCGGGTCGGGACCGCACCTATCGCGACGTGCGGCGCTTCGACGAGCCGGCGGTCGACCTCGACGACGTCGCCGATGCCGTCGAGGACCTGCTCAGGGGTTGATGCCCGGTTCAGGCAGTGAGCAGTGGAGCGACCTCGGTGCCGAATTGCTCGATCTGCTCGGCGACCTCGCTCGCGTCACGTCCACGGAACCCGAACTGCAGCTGGTTGATGCCCTTGGCGGTGAGCTTGCGGTAGCGATCGGCGATCTGCTCAGCGCTGCCGGTGGCGGTGTACGGCTCGACGTCGAAGTCGGGAGTGCCCAGGTAGACCGGTCCGGCGGTGGCTCCGAGGTCGAACGCCTCGGGCAGGCCGGCAGCGGCCCGCTCGGTACGGATGAGCTCGAGCGCCGCGGTCAGGCCCATCTGCGGCGGACCCTGGGGCAGCCAGCCGTCGGCCAGCGTCGCGGCCCGTCGGATCGCGGCCTTCGAGGAGCCACCGAGCCAGATCGGCGGCCCGCCGTCACGGGCGGGACGCGGGTTCATGCCGACGCCGACCTCGGCGCCGGGACCGCCGATGGTCGGGTACTCCTCGGCGAACGCGGCGCGGATCACCGGGATCGCCTCGGCGACCTGCGTGCCGCGGGTGTCGTGGTCGACCCCGAGCACCGTGAACTCCGACTCGAGATGACCGGCGCCTGCGCCGAGGATCGCGCGGCCGCCCGACAGCCGGTCCAACGTCGCGAACGCCTTGGCCGTCGCGAGCGGGTGTCGGTACGGCAGCACGTACACGTGGCTGAGCAGGTGCACCCGCTCGGTGAGCGCCGCGAGCCAGCCGAGCGTGGCGACCGTGTCGTACCAGGTGGACGACATCTTCTCGTCGGCCGGGCGCGGGACACCGATGTGGTCGCACACCCCGACGTAGTGCGCGCCGGCACGGTCGGCGGCCCGGGTGATCAGGGCGAGCTCGTCCGGGCCCGCCGCGGCCTCCCAGGGCTGCACGAAGTTGAGGCTCTGCGACTGGATCGGCAGCTGCAGGCCCCACACGACCTGGCCCGGCGGAATGATTGCGCCCATCGATCGGTCCCCCTGAAGATCTGACGAGTCGTCAGGTTACGTCAGCAGCGGTGCTGTCCGGATCAGGGAGTGCTGTCCGGATCAGGGACAGTGCAGCCACACCCGTTGGTCGTCGATGCTGACCAGGGTCGAGAGGTCCGCGTCGCCGCTGAGGTCGAACGACGTCGCCAGACGGCGGTTCACGCCGTCGATGCGGATCCACGCCTCTTGTGTCCTGATCACCGAGTAGATGGACCGGACGCCGTCCGGGGTCGCGTCCGACGTGCGCGCACCGGCCACCCCGGGGTCGAGTCGGGTGATCCGGCCCGAGTCCACGTCGGCGACGAAGGCGCCGTCGTCCGCGACTCCGTCGGCCGGCGACCCGTTCGGCACTGCATCGGTGACCAGCACCGTCGCGTCGTCGACGAACGAGGCATACACGATCCACTCGGTCTCGGACCGGACCTGGCCGAGGTCCCGCACGACGTCTCCCGTCGAGGTGGAGAGCACCCTGACCGACCGGACGAAGCTCCGGGTCGACGAGTACTGCAGCACCAGCGACAGGTCCGGGCTGAACGCTCCGTAGGTCCACCCCGGCTGCTGGACGAGCGGCAGGTCGTCGACCCTGCCGGACGCGACGTCGACCACGCCCCACAGGAGCCCTGGTGTCGGGCTGTCGACCAGCGCGCTGGTCAGGTCGGAGGAGAACTCGCTCACCTGATCGAAGCCGGCGATGCCTCCCGGAAGGTCCTCGCTGCTGCCCAGCCGCAGGTCGTGCAGGAACCACGGCGTCTCACCCTCGGCCAGCTGCGGGTAGCGGTAGCCGTAGATCCGGTGCCCGAGGCCGTCCATGGAGAGCGTCGGAGATGTCGACGATCTGATCGCCGCGACCGAGATCCACCGGCGAGGTCGAACACGCGAGGGGTCCGCCGCCCCCTCCGTCGGGCGGCGCACCGCACGCGGCCGCCACCGCACAGATCGACACCGCCAACACCACCGAGATCCGCCGCATCCCGCCTCCCTTTCCCGCGCACGGATCGTACCGTGCGGGGCGCGCCGAACCCAGGGCTCAGGCGGCGAAGAGGTGTTCGAGGTAGGCGCTCATGGCCCAGGGGGTCATCCGCTCGCCGCCGTTGTCGGCCAGGGTCGCCATCGGCGAGATGCCCGGTGGCACGTCGGGTGGTCGCTCGATGAACGGCAATCGGGCGATGTCCGGTGGTCGTCCCGCTCGCTCACCGACCACCGTCGTCCCGAGACACTTCGGCCCGTTCCAGAAGGTGAAGCGTTGGTCGCCGTCGGTGGTGACCGTCCAGTGCTCCTTGTGCAGCTTCCGGTGGTGATGCCCACACAGGAACACGAGGTTCTCGAGCGAGGTCCGTCCGTCATGCGAGCGGTAGATCACGTGGTGTGCGTGCAGGTACTCGGTCTGCGTGCACCCGGGCAGCTCGCAGCACGCCCGACCCGACCGGCTGGTCATGGCACGGCGTTGCCAACGATTGGCGGCGGCAGGTTCGCTGCCCATCCACAACGGGACTCCCTTGGACTCGATCAGCACCTGCACCCGAGCACCGCAGGCGAGCTCGGCCGCCTGTGCCCGGGTCAGATGGCGACCCGATCCCGGGAGGAAGCACTCGGAGCCCAGCCGCACCGGCAGCGTCGCGTCGACGTCGAGACCCATGAGTTCGGCGAACGTCTCGACGTCGATGTTCAGCTGCACGAGGAAGCGATCGCCGCCCGGAGCGCGCAGCCCGTCGGACTCGGCGTGTTCGAGCATGGTCGACGCCAGACGCGACGCGATCTCGTCGGCGCCCAACCGACCGTCGCTGTCGGCCTGGTTCAGCGCCGCGTCGTCGAGCGGGACGCCGTCGGCGTCGCGTTCCCCGCGGCACGCGCCGCCGCCCACGCCATCTGCATCATCTCGGCGACCACGGGGTCGAGCGCTGCGTCGATGCGCCCTCGGCCGGCCTCGTCCCACCAGAAGTGCCACCACGACTCGGGAGTCGGCTCCCGTTCCTGGTCGGCTGTCGAGTCGTCCTCGGTCGAGGAGCCAGCGGGCTCGGGCACCTCGGAGAGGTCGCGGAACTTCGACAGGACCCTGGACGACTGCGCGGCGGTGCAGGCCAGGACCACGTCGGCGACACGCGACTCGTTCTCGGGTGTGACGACCCGTGCGGCGTCGGCCAGGACACCCACCGACACCTGTCCTTCGCCCGCGGCCCGCATCAGGGTCGGCATCGACTCCGCGGCGGTGGCGGCTCGGGACAGGCGACGCGACTCGGGCACCGAGAAGCGGGTGCGGGTCGAGATCCACTGCGAGTAGGACTTGTAGCCGTCGCCCACCCATCCGTCGATCGCGTCGAACTCGGACAAGGCCCGGACGAGCTCGGCGCCGAGGGAATGGATCTGTGCCGAGAGCACGCCGATGCGATCGAACAGCACATCGGCTGCGTCGTCGTCGACGGCCACCAGGTTGGGCCAGGTCCGTTCCTCCATGCCCACACACTAGACAGAACGTATGTTCGATTGCAAGGGCAAATGGAGGGATCCGGGCTCGAGCCTCAGGAGGTCGCCGCGGGCGCCGCGGTTGCCGCCGACTCCTCGGTCTCGTCGTCGTTCCGAGCCACCTCACCGGGCAGGTTGCGCGTCGAGATGAGCGAGGCGAGCGCGAGCAGTGCGGCCACGAGCAGGCCGACCTTGAGCGAGCCCAGCTGTGCCTGTTCGAAGTCGTCGACGACGGCCTCGACGCTCGGTTCGTCCAAGCCTGCGTCGCGGGCCGCTGTCGCGATCGCGTCGGAGGCGACGAAGTCCACGCCCGTTCCCGCCGCGACGCTCACCTGCTCGGCCACTTCGACGCTGATCCGTTCGTCGTTCTCGACACCGGCGACGAACGACGCCGTCAGCCCCGAGAGGACGACGGCACCGATCAGCGCGACGCCGAGCGAGGAGCCGAGCTGCTGACCCGTGTACTGGAGCCCGCCGGCCTCCCCCCGACCGGACGCGTCGACGGACGACTGCACGACGTTGCCGAGCTGCGAGACGATCAGGCCCATCCCGATGCCCAGGACGGCCATCGACACAGCGAAGCCGACGTCGTCGAGCTGCGGCTCGATCGTGCCGAGCAGCAGGAAGATCGCGACGACGGCGGTGAGCAGGCCCGCTCGGATGATCGTGCGCACCGGGAAGCGTGCCGACAGCTTCGACCCCGCCGCCGAGCACAGGAACATCGTGACCGAGATCGGCAACATCTTGAGGCCGGTCTCGAGTGCGTCGAGCCCGATCACCAGCTGGAGGTAGAGCGGCACGACGAAGAAGACACCCATCAGGATCAGGTTCTGCGCGAACAGCCCGACCAGCCCGGCGCGCAGCGGAAGGACGCCGAAGAGCCCGACGTGCACCAGCGGATCCTGCCCGAGTCGTTCGCGACGGCGCTGCCACTCGACGAACGCCCAGATCAGGAGGACACCCCCGGCGGTGAGGAACACCGCGGGAGAGAAGCCGAGCACCTCGAACGGTGCGGAGTCCTTCGGACGGATGAACCCCCACGAGCTCGACTGGAGCACGCCGAGGACCAGCGCTCCCAGTCCGGTCGCGGAGAGCACCGAGCCGACCAGGTCGAGCCGTGGCACCCGGCCGGCCACCGGAGCATCGTCGATCTTCGGGGTGAGCGCGAGGATCGAGGCGACGAGCACGACCTCGCCCAGGAACACCACCCGCCAGCTGAGCTCGGTGGTCGCCCACCCGCCCAGGATCGGACCGATCGCGATGCCCGCGCCGGCGACGCCGCCGATGACGGCGTACGCGGTCCGACGCGACGCCCCCTCGAAGTTCCCGGCGATGAGCGCGGCGAGTGCCGGCAGCACCAGCGCCGCGCCGATGCCCTCGAGCACCGACCAGCCGAGTGCGAGCACCAGCACCGACTGCGACACGGCGGTCAGGGTCGAGCCGCAGGCGTAGATCACCAGTCCGACGACGAACGCCCGGCGGCGGCCGATGATGTCGCCGATCTTGCCGCCGGTCAGCATGAGCATCGCCATCACCAGGCAGTAGAGCGTGATGATCGCCTGGATGGTGGTGACGTCGGTGTCGAAGTCGACGACCAGCTGACTGATCGAGACGTTCATCACCGACTGGTCGAGCACCATCACGAACTGGGCGATGGCCAGGGCCACCAGCGCCGCACGCTTCATCGTCACCCCTCCTGCTCGGCGTACGCCGAGTTGTCCCGGCAAACACTAGGCACGCCGTACACCGGCGGGCGGTGATCGCCGACCGCGGCGCTGCTCGACGGCAGGCGGTGCCACGATGAGGGGCGAACGCACGAGGAGCATGCATGACCGAACGAGTCCCGGACGCGGCTGCGGCCGCAACCGCGTTCCGCAACCTGGCCGACGCCGAGGAGTCCCGAGTACCGACGTACGCGCGCATCTGCCGGATCATGGCGGAACGCGCCGAGCTCCACCCGCTGCTGCTCGAGGCGCCGACCGGGCAGCGGCTCCCGGTCCTGCTGCTCGCGGCGATCCACGACGTCGTGTTGCGCGACCCCACCGTCGCGATCGCACCGTGGTACCCGTCGGTGACCGGCGAGCCGCCGAGTGCCGACGATCCGACCGACGCACTGCTCGACGTCGTCGCCGTCCACCGTGACGAGATCGTCGAGATGGTCCGCACCCGCAGCGTGCAGACCAACGAGGTCAACCGCTGCGTCGCCTGGCAGCTGTCGCTCGGCGAGCTGTGCGCGCGCGACGACCGACCGCTCGCGCTGGTCGAGATCGGCGCGTCCGCGGGCCTGAACCTGCGCCTCGACGACTACTCGATCCGTCTCGACACCGATGGCGCCTCGACGCAGGTCGGACCCGCCGACTCGACGGTGCGGCTGGCGACGCACCTGCGCACCGGTGTGTGGCCCGAGGCATCCGAGGCGCTGCCCCCGGTGGTGCATCGGGTCGGCCTTGACCTGCATCCGCTGGACGTCACCGACGCCGACGATGCTCGGTGGCTCGCCGCCTGCACGTGGCCGGAGCAGCGCGAGCGGTTCGACCGGCTCACCGCTGCCATCGAACGTGCGGCGGCGGACCCGCCGACGATCGTCGCCGGCGACATGGTCGACGATGTCGCGGACCTGGTCGACGCCGCGCCCGCCGGCGCCCACGTCGCGGTGCTGGCCTCGTGGGCGCTCACCTACGTCGAGCGGACACGGCGGACCGAGCTGCTCGACTCGCTCGTCGCGGCCGGCGACCGGGTCCGTGCCGGCGGAGGCCGTCTCACGCTGTCGGCCCTCGACGCCGGCCACGTGCTGCCGTGGGTCGACGCGCCGGCGATCGCGTCGGACGCCGATGCCGACCACCGCCACGCACCGTTGCTCTCGATCACCGAGTTCGCCGCAGCGGGAGCGCGAGCAACGCCGATCGCCTGGGCACAGGCACACCTCGCCTGGGTCGAGCGCCTCGGCTGAGCGCCGCCGGACGGCCCGTCAGCCGCGGTGCAGCCGGTCGAGGTCGCGCTCGGCGTCGCGCATCAACTGCTCACCCGACGAGCCGGGTCCTGCGAAGGCGAGCGCCACGAACGCGCGCAACGAGACGATGTCGCCGGCGATCTCGACGGGCAGTGCGGCGGCGCCCTCGACCCGCTCGATCAGCGCACCGGCGGACTCCGGGGTGACCGAACCGGCAGCGAGCGCGAACGTGCCCGGAGCGACGTAGCCGAGCACGTCGGTGCCGCGCACCAGTCGATCGAGGCGGGTCGACACCTCGTGCATGGCCTTCGCGCAGCCGTCGACGTCGATCGAGCGCAGCTGGTCGTGGTCCTGGATGCCGACCAGGTAGAGCGCCGGGTAGCGGGGCACGACCTCGGGTGTGGTCGGCCAGCGCGGGGTCGCGGCGAGCGCGACGGTCGTCGACTCGATCAGTTGATCGAGACGGTCGACGATCTCACCCCGACCCGGCAGCAGCATCCCTGGCTCTGGCTCCACGCCCAGAGTCTGTCGTCATTTCCGCGCCGAATCTGTAGTGGGCAGTTCTACCCACCGCCGATCCGGGACGTCGGAGTCCCGGCGTCAGCCGGGCTTGTTGCCCCAGATGCCGACGAAGCTGACCATCTCGCCCGGGTAGCCGCCCAGGTTGTGGGTGAGGGCGAGGCCCCGGTCGACGGTGTCGATCTGACGGTCCTCGGGGGCCTCGTTGCGCAGCTGCAGCCAGCATTCGAAGAGCATCCGCAGCCCCGACGCGCCGACCGGGTGGCCGAACGACTTGAGGCCGCCGTCGGTGTTGACCGGCAGGTCGCCGTGCAGGTCGAACGCGCCGGACTCGATGTCCTTCCAGCCCTCGCCGCGGGCCGAGAAGCCCAGGTCCTCCATGAGGACGAGCTCGGTCGGCGTGAAGCAGTCGTGCACCTCGGCCATGGCGAGCTCGGTGCGCGGATCGGTGATCCCGGCCTGCGCGTAGGCGTCCTTGCCGGCGGCCTCGCACTCGTCGAGGTGGGTGTAGTCGTAGTCCGGATCCGCGAGTCCGCTGCCGTCGCCCGCGACCATGGCGAGCGCCTTCACGAAGATCGGCTTGTCGGTGTACTTGTAGGCGTCACCGGCGCGCACGACGATCGCCGCGGCGGCACCGTCGGCCACACCGGCGCAGTCGAAGACCGACAGCATGCCGGCGACCTCGGGCATCGCGCAGATCGCGTCGACCGACATCTCCCGGCGGAACTGCGCACGTGGGTTCTTCGCACCGTTCGAGTGGTTCTTCGACGCGATGCGCGCCAGCGTGCGGCGCAGCTCGGTCGGCTCGATGCCGTACTTGTCGGCGTACGCCGGTGCGACGAGCGAGAACATCGCCGCGGCGGTGACCGAGCGCTGCGTGCCGTCGTTCGGGATCGGGAAGGCGTTGAGCCCCTGGTAACCGGCGTCCTTGACCTTCTCGACGCCGACCGCGGCAGCCATGTCGTAGGCGCCCGACGCGACGGCGTAACACGCCTGGCGCAGCGCCTCGGAGCCGGTCGCGCAGTAGTTCTCGACGCGGGTGACCGGCTTGTTCTTCAGCTTGAGCGGCGCGGCGAGCGTCACGCCCGACATGCCCGACTGGGCGGTGCCGAGCCACCACGCGTCGATGTCGTCCTTGGCGACACCCGCCGACGCGAGGGTGTCCTGCACGGCCTCGACCATCAGGTCGTCCGCGCTGCGGTCCCAGTGCTCCTTGAACGGGGTGCACCCCATCCCGATGATCGCGACCTGGTCCTTGATGCCGTGGCTCGCCATGTCAGTTCTCCCCCGCTGCGTCGTTGCTGGTGCTGCCCGTCTCGGCGACGCCCCGGACCGGGCGCGCCTTCCAGAAGTAGTTCGCGATGCCGTCCGAGGTGTTCAGACGGCGGAAGGTCATCTCGACGGTCATGCCGATCGAGACGTCCGCCGGGCGGACGTCGGTGAGCTCGACCGGGAGCCGGCCGCCGCCGTCGAAGTCCGCGACGGCGAAGACGACCGGTGGTGACGGCGAGTAGGCCAGGCGGTCGACGGTGAAGGTCGCGACGGTCGCGGGGACATCGGCCATGGGGGCGGGGTCCATGTCGTCGGTGTTGCCCCCGACGAAGGAGACCCGAGCGGGCGGCAGGTGGAGCGCATCGGACTCACGGTCCTTGGAACCCACGAAGCCGTACTTCCAGTCCAGACGGCGCTCGGCGGCGGACGCCGACATGCGGGCGGGCTCGGGACGGTTCGGCGGCTGGAGCGGCATGATGCCCCGCCACGACAGGTACTTCGCGTAGGCGAGCGTGTCGTCGCCGCCGGTGGACTGCACGCCCACCGGGACGATCGAGGTGCTCGCCCGCCGCGCCGCAGCGGCCTCGGTGACACGGAAGAAGAAGGTGTCGGCCCCGTCGGCCATCGAGACGAGGGCCACGACCTGGCCGGGCTCGGACTGCTCGACCAGCGCCGCGAGCAGCAGCGCCGGATGGGCCGCGCCGGTGTAGCCGACGGTCGCGGCGAGTGCGTCGACGATCGGGATGTCCGCGGCGCCGAGCTGCTTCGACAGTGCCGCACCCGAGCGTGCCCGGGGTGTGGCGATCGCGACGCGGGCGACCTGGTCGATCTCGAGCCCTGCGTCCTTGAGCCCTGCGGTCCACGCCGCGCCGGCGAGCTCGGCGTAGCGCTGCTCACCGAAGCGGTCCTCCCACGAGCGGGTGCGGACCTCGCCCGGTGCACGCCAGCGGTCGAGGAACTCGCGGGTGGCCGAGGCACCGCCGAGGTACTCGGCGATCACCTCGGCGCCGCTCTCGTCGCTGTCGCCCACGAGGACGGCTGCGCCGGCGTCACCGCCGTCCTTCTCGTCGGTCGACCCCGCCATACCGGTCCGGATGTCGCCGGCGAGCACCAGCACGGCCGGTTCGGTCGAGCGCAGCGCGGAGCGCAGCGCAGCGTTGGTGCCGCGCAGGCCGGCGCCGGCGTCGGCCGCGAGCACGTCCGGGTCGAGCCGCAGCGCCGCATGGGCGATGGTCGCGTTCGTCTTCTCGGCGTAGGTCGGCGACGTCGTCGCGAACCACAGTGCGCCCGGTCGGGCGGCCGGCGCATCGGCCAGCACGCGGCGTCCGGCGTCGACCGCCATGGTCAGCGCGTCCTCGTCGTAGGACGCCACGGTCCGGGTGCCCTTGCCGGCGTTGACCCCCAGGACCTCGGTCACGGCGGAGCGCTGCAGCCTCCAGTGGGGCAGGTACCCGGCGGCGCTGATGATGCCTCGCATGGACGTCTCCTCGACCCAGCCCCGTTCCACCGGATCAGCCGCAGGCCACCGTCCCGATGGGTAGGACGACGAGGGCTGAACCACCCGAGGAGACAGCGCTGGTGCAACCCCCCGGGACCCGACGAGTCTACGATGATCTGACGATCAGTCAGAAAAGGGGCCGTGCCATCGCTGCGTCGAGCCGTCCGCGGGTCTCGACGTGCGGATGAGCCCGAGACCGGAGAGCATGAGCCCATGACCACACCCCCGATCGGCCGTCGCGCACAGAACCGGGCCACGCGACACGCGCAGCTCATGAGCGCCGCAACCGAGATCATCGCGACGAAGGGTCTCTCCGGGCTGACGATGCAGGCGGTCGCCGAGATCGTCGACTGCGCGGTCGGCACGATCTACACCTACTTCCCGTCGAAGACCGCGCTGCTCAGCGAGCTGCAGATCGCTGCCATCCAGACACTGCAGGCCACCTTCGACGCCAGCTGCTCCACCTGGGACGACGAGCTCTCGACGCTCGGTGTCGACGACGAGCTCGCGGCGCTGGTGCGACTGGTCGCGTTCGGTCACCTCTTCACCGCCGGGCCCGACCTGCACCCTCGTGAGTTCGAGCTGCTCCAGGCGTTGATCTCCACGCCGAACCGTGAGACCGGCGAGGACGGGCCCGACGTGCTCCCGCACGCGTTGCTGCTGATCAACGACTTCCGGCTGCTCGTCGACCGCGCGGTCGACCTCGGGGTGCTCGAGTGCGACGCCGAGGGCGGCGACCCGGTCGAGGCATCCATGGCCCGCACGCTGAGGTGGGCGGGCGGCCTCAACGGCGCGCTCCTGGTCTCGAACGCTCATCCCGACGAGCGGCTGCTGCTCGATGGCCGCTCGCTCGCGCGTCAGCTGTCGAACGACCTGCTCCGCGGCTGGGGCGCCAAGGCCGACCAGCTGCGCGACGCGACCGACGTCGTCGCCGGGCTGGCGCTGCGCAACCGTCTGCTGGTGCGGGCCGAGCCGCCGGTTGCGCTCGTCGAGACCGCGCCGGTCTGAACCGCCGGGTTCAGACGACCGATGACACGTCGGTCTCACTGAAGTCGTTGCCGACGAACAGCAGCGGCGCGCCGAGGCGACGGGCGAGTGCGTACGCGAACGTGTCGCCGAAGTTGAGCCCGGCCGGATGGCGCCCCTTGCCGAACCGCCGCCAGCAGACCAAGGATTCCGCTGCGAGACCGTCATCGACCACCTCGACGCGCATCCCGGTCCGACCGAGCAGCTCCTCGAGCAGCTGGGTGCCTGCCGGGCCGTTCCTCGCCTCGATCACGATTCCGAGCTCCACACGCGTCACGGCGGACATCACGCACTCCGAATCGAGCAGGTGCGACACGAGTTCGTCGGCACCAGGTTCGCCCAGGAGCACCGCCACGATCGCCGACGTGTCCACGACGATCATGCCGGCAGGCCGCGATCGTCGTAGCCCAGGATCTCGTGGGGTGAGCGATCGTCGAGCACGGGGAGCGCACGGAACCGCTCCACGACGTCGTCCAGGCCTCGGTCCCGTCGGCGGCGACGCTCTGCCGCCAAGCGCAGCTCGAGAGCGGCAACCACTGCCTCGGTGATCGACTCGCCGGTCAGCGCAGCGAGTTCCCGAGCGAGTTGGTCTGCGGTCGCGCTCTTGATGCTGAGTGCCATGGGATCGACTGTAGCGCCAGCGAGGTAGAAAGGTGCCTGACGGGCAACCTCGGCACCAAGCCCTCGAGCTCGCCCGCCAGCTGCGGGGCCTTGTCGAGGTCGACCCGTGGTCGACCACCTGCACCCGAAGCGGCGGCGTCGGCGCGCTGCTGCGCTCCGTCCCTGACCGCATCGTTGAGTGCCTGCTTGAACGAGACCTTGCGCTCACGCATGCGCCGCCTGATCACCGCTTCGGTGTCGGGGTCCAGCGTGACGGTCGTCCTAATGGCCGCATCATCGCATCAGGCACTTTGATGCTGTGCTGTCACAGCGGCAACGGAGCGCTCGACGCCGAGGCTCACCCCATCCGACCGGACTGCCACGCCCACGCAGCCAACTCGACGCGGTTCCGGGCACCGATCTTGTCCTGCAGGCTGCCCAGGTGGGTCTTGACGGTGCTGAGCGAGATGTGGAGCTCCTCGGCGATCTCGGCATTGGTGCGACCGGTCGCGACCGCGGCGAGCACCTCGTCCTCACGCTCGGTCAACGGCACGACCGGCGACTCCGGGGGTGGCGACACCGCCGGCGCCGAGAAGTGCTGCAGCAGCCGCAACGTGATCGACGGCGAGATCAGGACGTCGCCACGGTGCGCAGCCCGCACGGCTTCGATCAGCAACGTCGGTCCGGCGTCCTTGAGCAGGAACCCCGCGGCGCCGTGCAGGATCGCCCGGTGGACGTACTCGTCCAGGTCGAACGTGGTCACGACGACCACCTTGATCGGGTCCTCGACGTCGGGTCCTGCCAGCAGGCGCGTGGCCTCGAGGCCGTCGAGGTGTGGCATGCGGATGTCCATCAGGCTCACGTCGGGGCGCAGCCTGCGGGCCAGCTCGACCGCGAGCGCGCCCGTCGGCCGCCTCGGCGACGACCTCGATGTCGGGGTCGCTGTCGAGGATCAGTCGGAACCCGGCGCGCACCATCTCCTGGTCGTCCGCGACCAGCACCCGGATCATCGGCTGCCGCCGGCTGCCCTGAGCGGGTCCGTCTCGACCGGACCCGTCCCACCGGACCCGTCCCGACCGGACCCGTCCCGACCGGACCCGTCCGACCGGACCCGTCCTCACCGGGAAGGCGGCGTGCACCAGCCACCCGCCGGACGGGGCGGGCCCCGCGTAGAGCGAACCGCCCAGCGCCTCGGCGCGCTCGCGCATGCCGACGAGCCCGTACGTGTCGTGCAGCGGGGCGGTGGATCCGAGGCCGTCGTCGTGCACGCGCACCACCACGGACGTGGCGGCGGCGTCGCCCTCGAGGTCGACCGTCGCGTCGACCACGGTGACCTCGCGTGCGTGGCGGCGCACGTTCGTCAGCGACTCGGCCAGGATGCGGTGGACCGAGGCGGTCAGCTCGACCGGCACGCTGCGCACCGACGGGTCGATGGTGAGACGGAGCGGCACGCCGTCGGCGACCGCCGCTGCGCCCAGGGCCTCGACCTCGTCCCAGCCGACGCCCGGCGTCGTCGCGGCGTCGTCGCGCAACCCGCCGATCATGCGTCGCATCGCCGTCATCGCCTCGCCGCCTGCGGTCTCGATGCGCTGCAACGCCTCGGTCGCAGCCGCCGGATTGGTCGCGGCCACGTGCCGGGCGGCCTGGGCCTGCACGACCATGCCCGTCACGTAGTGACCGACCAGGTCGTGCAGCTCGCGTGCGATCTCGAGCCGCTCGTCGTTGCGTGCCGCCTCCTCCCCGGCGAACCGCCGCCACGCGGACCAGCGGAGGTAGATGCCGATGGCGATGGCCGCACCGAAGCAACTCAGGCACAGGAACTGCACGACCATCGTGAGCGAGGTCTGCAGGCGTGCGGGCTCACCGAGGATCGCGATCGCCGCGAGCCCGGTCGCCGCGACCGCCGGGCCACCTGGTTCGACGTGCAGGGCGTGCGCCGAGAGCAGCGCCAGGGCGAACAGTGCGGTGAACGACGGCTGGAGCGAGGTGGAGGTCACCATCGCGACGGCGGTCAGTGCCAGCGTCGCGCCGCTCACCACGACGAGCGCCAGGATGCAGTGCCGGCGACGCACCGCGACTGCGACGACCGCGACCAGGCTGACGCCGAGCACCGCGAGCGGCATCACCCTGTCCACTCGGGCCCAACTGCCCGCCTGCGAGAAGGCGACCATCGCGTCGAACGCGGCCAGCAGCAACGCGAACAGCACGAACGCACCGTCGGACACGCGGGCCAGCAGGGGCGATGACGGTTGGAGCCGTTCGACGAGGCGGTCGACCGACGTGGGTGCGAACGAATCGCTCGAGTGCGGTCGCCAACGGGTGTCCGACGGGGGAGGTGCGGGGGGCGCGTCGCCGGTCATCGGACGATCGTACGGCCCCGACGATCGGCGGTGGCTCGGCTGTTCGGCCGGTTCGACGTCAGCCATTCGGTCGAGGCGAGATGTCCGGAGGACCGATGTTCGCCGGCTCGCTCCACCGGATGATCGACGTCATGAGCCACACACCCCTGCTCCACGCCCGTTCCGGGCTGCCCTCCGACGACCCCCGCGGCGGGCCCGACAGCGGTCCGGTCCTCGCCGCCACCGGACTGGTCAAGCGCTACGGCGACACCACGGCACTGGGCGGGGTGAGCATCGAGTTGCACGCCCGCACCTCCACCGCGGTGATGGGACCGAGCGGGTCCGGGAAGTCGACGTTGCTGCACTGCCTGGCGGGCTTCACCCGTGCCGACGAGGGCGTGGTGAGCCTGGACGGCCATCCGATCAGCCGCCTCGGCGAGCGGGCCTCGTCGAGGCTGCGTCGCGAGCGCTTCGGCTTCGTGTTCCAGTCCGACCAGCTGCTACCGGAGCTGCCCGCGGTCGAGAACGTCGCGCTGCCGCTGATGCTCGGGGGGACGTCGCGCCGCCGGGCGACGGCTGCCGCTGCGGCGTGGTTCGCCCCGCTCGGGCTCGAGGGCATGGAGGGCCGACGGCCGGGCCAGCTGTCCGGCGGGCAGCTGCAACGAGTGGCGATCGCACGTGCGCTCGTCGTCACACCGACGGTCGTGTTCGCGGACGAGCCGACCGCAGCGCTCGACCGGACGACCGGCGCGGCGACGATGACCGTGCTGACCGACACGTGTCGCGACGCGGGGGCCGCGCTGCTGGTGGTGACCCACGACCCCGAGGTGGCCGCCTCGTGCGACCGGATCGTGCACATGCGTGACGGACGAGTGCTGCACACCGAGCGCAACAGCACGGTCGGGGCCAACAGCACGGTCGGGGCCAACGGCACGGTCGGGGGCAACGGCACGGTCGGGGGCAACGGCACGGTCGAGCGAACGACCGAGGTGACGCCGTGATCGCCACACTCCGACTGCTGCCGGTCCTCATCCGGCGAGCCCCGCGCCAGGCGGCCGGGGCGATCGCGCTCTGCGCCGTCGGCGTCGCCGTCGCCACGCTCGTCGCCGGTTCGGTCATCGCCGCGTGGTCGGGACTCGGCGACCGAGAGGCGCGGCTGGTGTGGCGCGAACCGTCACCGGCGGCCGAGGGCGAAGCGCCCACCGCACTGCAGCGTCGCTCGACCGACTTCTTCGACGGTGCGAGGATCGAGCGGGTCGAGCTCGCAGCGACGGGCCCGGGTCCCGACGCGATGGCGTCCGTCCCGGTCCCGCCGGGACTGCGCGCCGCGCCCGAGCCCGGCACGTCATGGGTGTCGCCTGCGCTCGCCGAGCTCATCGACGCCCACCCGTCGACCGAGCTCGGCGCTCGCTTCGGCAACATCGTCGGGACGATCGCAACGTCGGGCCTGACCCGGCCCGACGAACTCGTGGCAGTGAGCGGATCCGCCCCCGGTTCGCTCGGCGACGCTGCAGCCGTCGACGCGATCACCCCGGTCGAGCGTCGTGTGCCGGGCTCGCCGTCGGCGGTCGTCGGCATCACCCGCTTCGACACCGGCGCGACTGATCGAGACCTGCAGCTCTACCGCGACCTGGCGCTGGTGGCGGTCGTGCTGGTCTCGGTCCCGGCGCTGATGCTCGTGGGATCCGCCGCCAGACTGACCGCGGCGCGACGCGAGCAGCGCATGGCGGCGATCCGCCTCGCCGGCGCGACGCCTGGTTCGGTCCGCGCGCTGGCCGCGGCCGAGACCTCGATCGGCGCCGCGATCGGCGCCGCCGTCGGCGTGGGTGCGTCGGTCCTGGTGGCACCGATGCTCGACGGCGTCGAGATCGCGGGCGGACGGTGGTTCCCCGACGATCTCCGGCTGTCGCCCGCGCTCGCCGTCGGCCTCACCGCGGGCGCCGTCGCCATCTGCATCGTCGCCGCGCTGCTCTCGCTGCGCCGGGTGTCGACGACGCCGCTCGGTGTGAGCCGCTCGGTCGAGCCGCAGCGTGCACGATGGCCCCGCGTGCTCGGCACCGTGGTTGCGATCGTGGTGCTCTGCGTCGCGACGGCGGTGTCGGCCAGAGGCGGCTCGACGCTGTCGATGATCGCCGCGCTCGGGGTCGTCATCGGGTCGCTCGCGCTGGTCGGTCCGTGGATCACCTCGCTGATCGGCCGGGCCATGGTCGGCGCCGCCCGACGGACGCCGCTGCTGATCGCGGGACGGCGCATCGTCGAGGACCCGCGCAGCGCCTACCGGATCGTCAGCTCGGTCGTGCTCGCCGGGCTGATCGCCGGGTTCCTGGCGGGCGCCATGCCGAGCGCCGAGGCGAGGATCGTCGACCGCGACCCCTCCGACGTGATCGCGTTGGGGATCACGGTCGCGGATGCCCCGAAGCTGGTCGCGGCGAGCGACGAGCTGCGAGCACGCTTCCCCGGCCTGCAGATCGACCCGGCCGGAGCGCTCGACGGACTGATCGACGACTCGTCGCCGGAGCAGCTCGACCCGGCGACGCAGCTCGTCGTCCACGGGGTCCTGGGCCCGGCGGGTTCGATCGACGACCTGCGCACCGCCACCGACGACCTGCGCGGCGGTCAGCCGCTGGTCGGCTGGTCCGACGACGTGTTCGGCGACCAGGCCTTCGTCGAGGACGTGCAGCGTGCCTCGCTCGTCGTCCTGGTCGCCGGCCTGCTGCTCGCTGCAGCGTCCTCCGCGGTGGCCGCCGCAGCGGCGGTGATCGACCAGCGCCGCACGATCGCCCGACTGGCACTCGGGGGGATGCCCGTCGCGGAGCTGCAACGGGCGCGCCGGTGGCAGTCGGTGCTGCCGCTCGTCGGCGCGACCGCCGGTGCGGTCGGGGTCGGCCTGGTCAGCGCCGTGTTGCTGATGCTCGGCTTCGGCGTTCGACAGGACCAGATCGTCGGGCCACAGGTCGCGCAGCTGGCACTCGTCATCGTCGCCGCAGTGGTCATGGGACTGGGCAGCGCGTCGCTGACACGACCGCTGCTGGTCGCTGCCGCCCGGTCCGCAACGAGCTCCTGACGGTGGAGCATGCTCTCCCCCGTGAGTTCGCCCCTGATCCCCGAGTCCGTCCCCGCCACCGAGCCGCCCGCGTGGGCGCTGCTCGACTACGACCAGCGCATCGAGGCGGGGCGACGGGCTCGGCGCGACACTCCCCGCTCGGCGCACGCCGAGTGGTCGCCGTGGCACGGACGACGTGACCCGATCGACGTGCTCGAGACCCAGGCGGACTCGCGGGCGAGCGAGCTGGTGCCGATCCGCTACGGACGCATGGCGGAGTCGCCCTTCGCCTTCTTCCGCGGCGGCGCCGCGATCATGGCGATGGACCTGGCGACGACACCGACGACGGGCATCGAGGTCCAGGCGTGCGGCGACGCGCACGTCAACAACTTCGGGAAGTTCGCCACCCCCGAACGCAACGTCGCGTTCGACATCAACGACTTCGACGAGACGATCCCGGGTCCGTGGGAGTGGGACCTGAAGCGACTCGCGGCGTCGATGTTCGTCGTCGCCCGGCAGAACGGGCTGTCGCGTGCCCGCAGCCGACGCATCACCCGCTCGACCGTGCGGACCTACCGCGAGCGGGTGGCGGCGAAGGCGCCGCTGGGCACACTCGAGCGCTGGTACCACCACATCCGCGTCGACGACGTCGTCGCGCACTTCCCGGATCGCTACCGGGCCGGCATCGAACGCGACGTGCGCAAGGCGATGCGCAAGGGACACGACCGGGCGGTCGCGCGCCTGACCGTCGAGACTTCCGCAGGACGACGTTTCCGCGAGGATCCGCCGCTGCAGGTCCACCTGACCGACACCGACGTGACGATGGACGACGTCATCCCGATGATCGCCGAGTACCGCACCACGCTGTCCGAGGAGCGCCGGCTGCTCTTCGACCGGTTCCGTCTGGTCGACGTCGCTCGCCGCGTCGTCGGGGTCGGCAGCGTCGGCACGCGCTGCTGGGTGGCGCTCTTCGAAGGGCCCGACCGCCCTGACGGCGACTTCCTCGTCCTGCAGATCAAGCAGGCGCAGGCCTCGGTGCTCGAGCCCTACGCCGGGGCGTCGACGTATGCCCACGCCGGCGAGCGAGTGGTCGTGGGCCAGCGCCTGACGCAGGCGGCGAGCGACATGTTCCTCGGCTGGTGCACGGGTCCCCGGACGGGTCGCCACTACTACGTGCGCCAGCTGTGGGACGTGAAGGGCCAGAGCGATGTCATGGTGATGGACGCCGCGAACCTGGAGTACTACGGCGCGTTGTGCGGCTGGGCGCTCGCCCGGGCGCACGCCCGCACCGGCGACCCCGCGCAGTTGAGCGGGTACCTGGGCCGCGCCGACAAGGTCGACCGTGCGGTCACCGACTTCGCCGAGGCCTACGCGGCGACGAACGCGCGAGGACCACCGGCTGCTGATCGAGGCGATCGCCTCGGGTCGGGTCGAGGCGGTCCTGCCCCCTCGCTGAGGCGTTCCACCACTGCCCCGTTCTGGGTGCGATCCGACCGGTCCTGACCGGCACGTGTGCCCCCGGTTCGTGGGTCGTCACCTGTCGGACTTCGGGGTGTCGTCCCGCATCTGACAACCTGTCAGATGTGAAGCTCGGAGACATCGTCAACGAGGGCGCGCTGCCCGACGGCAAGCCGCTCGACGGAGTGCGCATCCTCGCCGCGGAGCAGATGCAGGCCCTGCCCTTCGCCACCCAGCTGCTGGCGCGGCTCGGCGCCGAGGTGGTCAAGGTCGAGCACCCCGTGACCGGTGAGTCCGGGCGCGGTGCGCTGCCCGCCATGGAGGACCCCGAGGGCCGCCGCGTCGGCGCGACGTTCTTGCGCAACAACCTCAACAAGCGCTCGGTGGGGCTCGACCTCAAATCGCCGAAGGGGCGCGAGCTGTTCCTCGAGCTGGCCGGTGGGTTCGACGTCGTCGCCGAGAACTTCAAGGCCGGCACGATGGACCGCCTCGGCCTGGGCTACGAGACCCTCGCCGAGCGCCACCCCTCGCTCATCTACGTGTCGGTGTCGGGCTTCGGCAACCTGGGCGACTCCCCGTACCGGGCCTGGCCGGCGTACGCGATGGTGCCCGAGGCCATGTCGGGCCTGTACGAGTACGCCCGACGCGGCGACGAGCCGCCACGGGTGATCCCCGCCGGCGCGCTCGGCGACATCAGCTCGGCGCTCTTCACGGTGATCGGCATCCAGGCCGCGCTGCGACACCGGGAGCGCACCGGCAAGGGCCAGCTCGTCGACGTGGCGATGCTCGACTCGATGATCGCGATGACCGACGTCATCACGAACTTCTACTCACTCGGGGTGCGCGACAACACCCTCGAGGGCATCATGACCGGCTTCATGGCGAAGGACGGCTGGTTCGCCGTGCAGGTCGTGCGCGAGCACCAGTTCGAGAAGCTCGCCGGCCTCGTCGATCGCCCCGACTGGCTCACCGACGACCGCCTCGCCAGCCGGCGGGGCTGGGCCGACGAGCTCGAGACGCTCATCCGTCCCGCGGTCGAGGCGTGGGCGTCGTCGATGACACGCCTCGAGGTGTGCGACGCGCTCGGGACCGCCGGCATCCCCGCCGGTCCGGTCCACACCCCCGCCGAGGTCATCGACGACGACCACGTCGAGCGGCGCAACATGCTCGTCGAGATGGACCGTGTCGACGGCGTCGACGAGCCGGTGCTCATCCCCGGCAACCCGGTGAAGCTCTCCGGCATGGCCGAGGGTCCCGAGACCCGGGTCCCCTGGGTCGGCGAGCACACCGAGGACGTCCTGCGTGCCGAGCTGTCGCTCTCGGAGGAGGAGCTCGCCGAGCTGCGCGACGCGGGCGTCATCAACTGAGCCGTCATCAACTGAGCCGTCGTCGACTGAGGTCAATCTCGCTCGACACGGAAAGGTGCCGTGGGAACGCCACTCTCGCAGCGTTCCCACGGCACATTCCGGTTCCCAGCCAATGTGGCCGACCGAACGGATCGGTCAGGCGGCGTCCAGGACCGCGGCTGCGATCAGCTCCTCGCAACGACGGGTGTCGTTCCAGGTGATCTGCAGCTGCTTGGCACGGCGGAAGTAGAGCTGGATCTCGTACTCGAGGGTGAAGCCGACGCCGCCGAAGATCTGCTGCGCCATCGCGGTGGTGTCGCGGTAGGCCTTGGTAGTGAACGACTTCGCCATCGGCGCGAGGCTGGCGAGCGAACGGCCCTTGGAGTGCGCCCACGCCGCTTCGTAGACCAGCACCTTGCCGCCGTCGAGCTCGGTCTTGGCATCTGCCAGGTAGTGCGAGATCGCCTGGAAGGCGCCGAGGGGCTTGTCGAACTGCTCGCGGTCCTTGGCGTACTGCACGGTGATGTCGAGCGAGTGCTCGGTGCCCCCGGTGGCGAGTGCGGCGGTGAGGATCATGGCGTCCTCCATGACCGACTCCCACGTGGCCCAGCCGGTGCCGGCGTCACCGATGCGGTCGGCCGCGCTGACCGCCACGCCGTCGAGCACGACGTCGTACTGGGTGTCGGAGCTGATCGACATCTGCTGGGTGAGGGTGACGCCCTCGGCGTTCGGGTCGACGAGGAAGAGGTCGATGTCGGTGAGCCCGTCGCCGGTGCGGGCGAGCACGACCAGGCGGTCCGCGGACGACGCGAACAGGACGTGACGCTTCGTGCCGGTGATCGTGAAGCCGTCACCGGCCGCCTCGGCGCGGACCTGCACGCCCGCGGGACCGAAGCCGTTCTCGGGCTCGAGCCACGCCGGGGTGAGGATGACCTCGCCCTTGGCGATGCGCGGCAGCCACTCGTCCTTCTGGGACTCGGCACCGGCACGAACGATCGCACCGGCGGAGGCGACGCAGCTGACCAGGTGCGGCGTCGGGGCGAGCGACTTGCCGAGCTCCTCGTAGAGGATGACGCCCTCGAGCATCGACATCTCGGACCCGCCGTACTGCGCCGGCAGCAGCAACCCGAGCAGGTCGAGCTCGGCGAGCTGGGTCCACAGCTCGGTGGAGTAGCCCACCGGATCGTCCTCGAGCGCACGGATCGACTCGTTGTCGGCGTACTGGGCGAGCAGGCCGCGCACCATGTCGCGCAGCATGTCCTGTTCTTCGGTGAAATCCAGGTTCAGGGTCATCGGTGTTCTCCTCGGAATCGATCAGGTCGGGTCAGGGCACCCAGCGGTCGCCACGACGGGACCACGGGTTGTCGTCAGCGGTGGTCGGTACGGCCACGCGGACCTCGCAGGTCGAGGCGATGCGGTCGGGCGTGGTGCCGCCCCCGGGTGAGGAGGCGTCGGGTGAGGTGACGGTCAGCGCGACGTCGAGTGCGATCCAGGCGCACCCGGTCGCGTCGGTCGAGACGTCGGTGACCGAGGCGCTGAACACCATGCGGTCACCCGGGAAGACCGAGGTCTTCATGCGGAACTTCATGCGGCCGAGGCGGGCGCGAGGGCCGGCCCAGTCGGTGACGTAGCGCTCGAACCACGCCGCCTGGTTCGGTGTGTTCAGGAAGATGTCCTGCACGCCGTTGCGCTCGGTCGCGAACTTGTAGTCGTGGTGCATCGGTCGCCAGTCACGGCTGGCGAGCGCTCCGAGCACGACGGTCGTCGGAGTCACGTCGACGGCGAGCTCGGGAAGGGTGTCACCCACGGCGACGGCATCGGCGAGGATCGGTGCGGGTGCGCTCACGACGCTGCTCCGTTCTCGGCTCGGCGGTAGCCGAAGCCGGTGTACGACTCGACGCCGACGACCTCGTCGCGCTGGTTGCGGAACTCGACGTCGATCACCCAGAAACGACCGGTGCCGAGCTTCGTGGTCTTGGGACCCGACACGGAGCGGAGGATCTGGCTGTTCGAGATGCGGTCACCTGCACGCACGGGCTCGTGGAAGATGATCGTGTTGTCGGTCATGACGGCCTCGGGCAGATCGAAGAGCGCCTTGAGGTCGAAGTGCACCTTCAGCGCGACCTGCTCGCCCTCGGCGCCCGGCTCCCAGTAGTGGGGTCGCATCCACAGCGACAGCGTCGTCGGCGGCAGGATCCGACCGTCGGTCAGCTCCGCGGCGACGTCGTCGTCCCAGTACAGCGGGTTGCCGTTCTGGGTCGCGGCGAGGGTGTTGTACGCGTAGCTGTCCTCGGCATCGAACGTCGCGGTCTCGGGGTACTGCGAGACCCCGATCTTCGAGGTGACCTCCTCCGGGAGGTCGACGCTCTGCTGGTCCACGTCGGTCACGAGATGACTCCTGTCTCGATCAGCTGCTCGATCTCGGCGGTGTCGAGGCCGACCGCCTCGAGCAGCGCCGCGGTGTCGGTGACGGTGCCCTCGCGGATCTCGTACGGTCCGTCGGGAGCGACGGTGCCGGCGAGGATCGGGGCGGACTGCCGGAAGGGGCCCTCGGTGACGTGCACCGCGTCGGTGACCACACCGCGGGCGACGTACTGCTCGTCGACGACCGCTTCGGCGACCGAGTTCACCTCGGTCACGCACGTGTTCGCCGGCCCGAGCTCGGCGACCCACTCGTCACGGGTGCGGGTCGCGAACACCGCGGCCATCGCCGCGCGGATCTCGGGCTGTGCGTCGTCGTCCAGCTGCTGGTCCGCGTACTGCTCGAGGCCGAGCAGGCCGACGAGGTTGCGCCAGAACTGCGGCTCGATCGCACCGACCGCCACGAACTTCTCGTCCGCACAGGCGTAGACGTCGTAGCAGGCGTAACGCCCCGTGAGGATGTAGTGCCCCGGGCCCGGCTCGACGCCGGTGGCGAGGTACTCGTCGACGTACAGCGACATGAGCGCGAACGAACCGTCCGCGATCGACACGTCGAGCAGCTCGCCCTGCCCGGTGTTCGCCCGTCGCAGCAACGCGGCCATGATCGACATCGCCGCTTGCATGCCGCCTGCTGCGATGTCGGCGACCGTGGCACCCGGCAGCGCGGGTCGGCCGTCGCCCTGGCGACCGGTGCAGTCCAGGAAGCCGGCGACACCCAGGTAGTTGATGTCGTGGCCGGCCCATGTGCTGCGCGGGCCGCTCTGGCCGAAGCCCGAGGTCGAGCAGTAGACGATGCCCGGGTTGAGGGCACGCACCGCCTCGAAGCCGATGCCCAGGCGGTCGACCACGCCGGGCCGGAACGACTCGATGATCACGTCCGCTGACGCGGCGAGTCGCAGGAACGCCTCACGACCGGCATCGGCCTTCAGGTCGAACAGCGCCCGGCCCACACCCCGGTTGCCCGAGTACGCGTAGTACGGCGGCACGATCTGCACGCCACCGGCGCGGGGCACCGCACCGACCTTGATCACCTCGGCGCCGTAGTCGGCGAGAGTGCGCGAGGCGCGCGCGCCCGGCCCGACCGAGGCCAGGTCGAGCACGCGGATGCCCTGGAGCGCGGGGGTCACGTCGGCCACGACGAGGTCAGAAGTTCTTCGGGAGACCGAGGCCGCGGCGGGCGATGATGTTCTTCTGGATCTCCGAGGCACCGCCACCGATCGTGTCGATCACGGTGTAGCGGTACGTCGACTCGGAGCGTCCCGCCATCGGGGCGTCCTCGGTGCGGACCCGCAGCTGCGTGCCGGGACCACCGATGTCCATCGAGGCGTCCGCGAGACGCTTGGACAGCTCGGTCGCGAACAGCTTGTAGGCAGAGGCCTGCAGCGTCGGCGGCTGGTACGGCTTGCCCTCGTGCACCAGCTTCTCGACCTTGACGGCCTCGGCGACGAACTTCAGGCCCATCACCCGGGCGACCTCGGCGTCGGTGTGCAGCTTCGCCATCCGGGCCCGCACGATCGGGTCGTCCTTGAGCGGCACGCCGTCGCGCACGGTGGTCTTCACGTACTCGGTCAGCAGGTCGAGGCGCTGCTTGATCGGGGCGTAGGTGAACATCGTGAAGCGCTCGAGGTCGAGTGCCTGGGAGATGTAGCGGAAGCCGTGGTTGACCTCGCCGACGACGTACTCGTCGGGCACGAACACGTTGTCGAGCCACACCTCGTTGGTGCGCTCGTCGCCCATGGTCCAGATCCCGTTGATCGTGATGCCGGGGTGGTCCATCGGGATGAGCATGAGCGTGATGCCCATGTGCTTGTTGTCGGGGTCGGTGCGGACGCCGCACCAGTACCACTCGGCGAAGTGGGCCGAGGTCGTCCAGGTCTTCTGACCGTTGAGCAGCCAGCCCTCGACGCCGTCCTCGTTGGTGTGCTTCACGCCCTTCAGGCGCATCGACGCGGCGTCGGAACCGGCGTTGGGCTCGGAGTACCCCACCGCGAACTCGACGTCGTTCTCGAGGATCTTCGGCAGGAACTCGTTCTTCAGGAAGTCGGAGCCGTGGGCGATGACGGTCTTGCCGATGATGCCGACGCCCTTGCCGATCTGCGGGCCGCCGCGACCGGCGAGCTCCTCGTTGAGGATGTACTCGTAGACGCCCTCGCCCTCGGAACCGCCGTACTCCTTCGGCCAGGTCATGCCGAGCCAGCCCTTGTGGCCGATCTCCTTCATGAACGCGCGGCGCTTCGGCGTGTCGACGATCTGGGCCATGTTCTCGCGGGTGACGTCGAAGATGTCGATGTCGTCGTGCTCGTCGCAGAACGCGATGACTTCCTTGGCGAACGCCTGCTGCTCTTCTGAGAACTCGAAATCCATCGTTGCTCCGACCTCGTTATCTGACGACCCGTCAGAATCTAGGTCTGAACGGGCGCGGCGAGCCACCGTGAGCAACGATGTCGCCGTGCGATCCGCCCGCCCCGCCCCCCTCGGACCCACCCGAGTGCCGGCGACGACCGCGCGGTTGCTCGTGGGCGCGGCCGTGGTCGCCCTGGCGGTCGGGGTCGGCTGCACGCCGGACCGCGACGATGCACAGGATCGGATCAGCCCTGCCGATCAGGACGGGACCTCGTCGACCGTGGCGCCGGGACCGCCTCCGCAGCTCACCGACTCGGCCTGCCCCGAGCCGGGCACGCCGGCGGGTCCCGACGACCGCATCACCTGCCAGGTGCTCGTGGTGCCCGAGGACCGCGCCCATCCCGAGGACCGCCAGGTCGAGTTGCCGGTGCTGACCTTCGAGCCCTTCGAACATGTCGCCACCAGCCCCGCGATGGCCGCCGCACCGGTGGTGCACCTGCACGGCGGTCCGGGCGGCGGCGCGGTCGAGCAGTGGGCGACGTGGTCGACCGACGCCGACGCGCTCGGCACCGACGTCGTCGTGTACGACCAGCGAGGCGGCGGTGACGCGTCGCCCGCACTGGACTGCCCCGAGCACCAGCTGGCGGCGCTCGACGCACTCGCGGACGACGGCGACCCGACCGAGGAGCAGGCCGTGGTCGCCGACGCGATCGAGCGCTGCCACGACCGCCTCCGCGACGACGGGGTCGACCTGGACCGCTACGACATCGCGACCTCGGTCGCGGACCTCGAGGACCTGCGGCGGGCGCTCGGTGCCGAGCGCCTGCGCCTGGTGGCCGGCTCGTACGGCACCCGCCTGGCGCTCGAGTACGCCGCCGCGCATCCCGACCGGGTGGCAGCGCTCGCGCTCGACTCGATCGACCCGCCGGGCTCCGGTCACCCAGGCAGCGACGCGGAGCAGGTCGATCCCGCGATCACCCGATTGATCGACGCCTGCGATGCCGACCCGGCATGTGCGGCCGCACACCCCGACCTCGGTAGATCGCTCGACACCGCGCTGGCCCGGGCGGACGCCGCACCGCTGACGATCGCAGTGACCGACCTGACGAGCGGTGAGCCCGGCCGACTCGTCCTGACCGGCGACGACCTGCGCGCCGGGCTGTTCGCGGCGATGTACGACAGCGAGCTCGTCCCGCTGCTCCCGCTCGCGATCGAGGCCGTCGCCCGCGGCGACGACGCCCTGCTCAGCTCGGTCGGACCGCGCCTCGCGCCGGCGTTGTCGGGCACCGCGACCGGCGCACTGATGAGCGCCATCTGCGCGGATCGGACCGCCGAGCCCCCGCCGTGGTCCGAGGTCGACCTGCCCGAGGGCACCGGCACCGTCGCACTCACCAGCGGTGACCCGTACTGCGACCGCTGGCCCGTCGAGCGCACCGCGTCGGCCGCGGCCGACGTGGATCCGACGGCGCCCGTGCTCGTGGTCGCCGGCGAGCTCGATCCGATCACGCCGGCAGCGACGTCTCGCCGCCTGGCGCAGCGCTGGGAGGCGACGTACGTCGAGGTTCCTCGAGCAGGGCACGCCCCGATGTTCGCCACGCCGTGCACGCCGCGACGTGCTGCGCTCCTTCCTCGCGGATCCGACAGCGCCGGTTCCCGGCTGCGCTGCGACGATGGCGCCGACGCCCTTCGCGTGACCCGCGGCGCCGGCGACCGCCGGCGCGCCCATGGAGATCCTGTCGAGATCCTGTCGACCTCTGATGAGCGTCGACCCACGACCTTGCCGCGCCCCCGAGATCGCTCTTGCACAATGGTGTGTCTCACACAGTATGATGTGAGACACATGGCTTCCTCCGATCCCACTCGCGGCCCCGACGGCGACGACACCGCCGAGGACGCCGCGCTCTCCACCCATCTCCAGGAGCTGCGCCGAGGCACGACGGTCCTGGCATGCCTCGAGGTGCTGCGACAGCCCGGCTACGGCTACGGGCTGCTCGAACAGCTCGAGTCGGCCGGGTTCGAGGTGCAGGGCAACACGCTCTACCCGCTGCTGCGTCGACTCGAGTCCCAGGGCCTGCTCGAGAGCGACTGGAACACCGACGAGTCGCGACCACGCAAGTTCTACCGAACCACGGCCGCCGGCGATGCCGTCGCCGCAGCGCTGCTGACGGACTGGAACCGACTGAACCTGGCCATCGAGGCACTCACCGAAGGAGACACGCCATGAGCGCCCCACGACCGACCACCCCACGAGCGACCCCTGCGTCGTTGACCGACCGGTACGTGTCGGTGGCCATGCGCGGCGTCGCTGCCGACGCCATGTCCGACCTGGAGCTGGAGCTGCGCGGCCTCATCGAGGACTCGATCGAGGCACGACTCGAGTCGGGTGACATCGATCGCCGGTCGGCAGAGGTCGCGGCGCTGACCGAGCTCGGCGATCCGGCACGCCTCGCCGAGCGCTACCGGGGCCGACCCACCCACCTGATCGGACCGGCGTACTTCCACCAGTGGTGGGGACTGCTCCGGCTGCTCCTGACGATCGTCGTGCCGATCGTCGCCCTGCTCACAGGGATCGGCGAGGCCGTGGGCGGCGGCGACGTCGGCGAGGTCGTGAGCGCGACCCTCGTCGCGGCGCTCATGGTGGCGGTGCAGGTGTCGTTCTGGACGACGGCCGTGTTCGCCGTCATCGAACGCGTGGCACCCGACGCCATGGGGGACGACCACGAGTGGACCCCCGACGACCTGCCCGAGGTCACCACCGGGTCGATCTCGCTCGGCGACATCGCGATGACCGTCGTCGTGTCGGCGATCACCATCGCCGCCATGTTCTGGCAGCGCGGCTCCACCCTGGTGACCGACGACGGGGAACCCGTCCCGATCCTGGAGCCGGACAACTGGTCGTTCTGGTGGCCGTTCCTGATCGCGCTGCTCGTCGCCGAGGCGGCGTTCGCGGTCGCGGCGTTCCGGCGAGGACGCTGGACGCCGGTGTCGTTCGTCCCCTACGCGGCCGTGCAGCTCGTCGCCACCGCGGCGGTCCTGTGGCTGCTGTCCCAGGATCGCTTCCTGAACCCGGAGTTCGTCGCCCGGCTCGACTGGGGCGACATCGGTGATGCGGGTTCGATCCTGAGCGGGTTGATCGCCGCGGGAGTGGTCGTGACGACCCTGTGGGACATCGGCGAGACGTACCTACGGATGCGACGGGCCGAGCGGGGCGAGCCGCTCAGTCCGACGGAGGCGTCCGCCCCGTGACACCGGTGTAGATCAGGCGGGCCATCGTGGCCTTGAGCGCCTCGGTCGAGATGCCGGCGGCCTCCATGCCGAACTGGTGGGCGGCGACGTGGGCCAACATCGACACCAGCACCGCGGCGGTCGCCTCGGGGTCGAGCTCACGAGGTGCGACACCGATCTCCTGCTGATCCGAGATGACGTCCATCGCTGCGACGGTGAACCGGTTCAGCAGCTGGGTGCGACACCCCCGGAACCGTTGGTCACCCTCGAGCGCAGCCAGATCGATGACCGCCATCAGCGCCGAGTGATCGGCCCAGAACTCGAGGAACGACCCAGCGATCGCCTCGCACGCCTCGTACCCCCCACGCCCCTCCCAGACCGCCTCGCGGATCGGTCGGGTCAGACGCTCGACGCCTTCACCGACCAGGCCGTCCGCCAGCGCGAGCAAGGCGGACTCGGCGTCGGGGAAGTACTGGTAGAAGGTCGCCGGCGACGTGCCCGCCTCGCGGGCGATGTCGACGACCTTGAGGTCACGGTACGAGGTGGACTCGAGCAGGGCGCTGGTCTGTTCGAGCAGACGCTGCCGGGTGGCCATTCCACGGCGACCCGGCACTCGCCCGTCGACGGCCCGCAGGTCGGTGTCGGTCGGCGTAGGAGTGTCAGAGCTGGTCACACCCCCGAAGCTACCGAGCCCGGGTGTCGTGGTCAGAAGATGCGCGACAGCAGCCACACGATGACCGCCGTCGCGAGGATCGTCGTGACCACCATCATGATCAGGCCGATGACGGTCACGGCGACGGTGGCGAACAGCACCCCCAGGCTCGAGCGTCTCGCCGCGCGTCGGTCCGACAGGTCCTTCTCGATGAGCCGGACGTTGCGCATGTTCGACTTGAAGACCATGTCGAAGACGACGCCGCCGAACGGGACGAGTCCCGCGACCGTCTCGTAGCCGACGTTGAGCAGCATCCGCAGGGTGGTCGGGATCGTGACGCCCGCGGCGACGCCGGCGAGCACGATCGACATCGACATGACCAGCCCGGCCACGTCACCCACGACCGGCACGATGGCGATGATGCCGTCGACGCCGGTGTGCCGACCCTTCGTGCCGGGGATCGGGATCGAGTCGTCCAGGAGCCACGCGAACTTCCGCATCCACTCCGGTACCGGCCGGGAGTTGGGGACGTGCTTGCCGCGGCTCGTTCGGACGTCGCGCCAGGCCTGGGACGCAGCCGGGCCGAACCCGCTGGCTCGTGGGGCGACGTCGGTCGACGGCTGAGCGCCTGACGCCCGGGGTCCCGACGGCGCGCTCGGTGTACCGCGGGCCGGCAGGCGGTGGGTTCGTCGACGGTGGGCTGGCGTACTGGGGGCCGGAGTACTGGGGGCCGGCAGGCGGCGGTGACGGCTGGGGAGGTGCACCGTCGCGGTACACCTCACGACCTTCGATGGGGCCCACGTCGCGCGGCTCGGCACTCACGACGAACAGTCTCCACCGGATCGGCATCCGAGTCGGGTCGGCCGGTCACCGGACCGGAACGGGCCGTCGGGGTCAGCCGATGAAGCGCTCGCCGTAGGCCCGGACCATCTCCTCGGCGCGGTCGATGTCGGGGGCGGCGATGCCGCCGTTGAACCACGACGACGTCAGGATGGTGGTCACGCCGGCCGCTTCGAGCTCCTCGAGCACGTCCGGCTTGGGTGCGACCATCGGCGAGCAGATGATCTCGAAGGGTCGGTCCGCGGTGCCGGCGTCCTCACGGGCCCGGCGCAGCGTCTCGCAGTGCGAGAAGAGCACGTCGAGGTCGTAGTGCATGCCCAACCACCCGTCACCGAGCCGGGCGGCGCGCCGGAACGCCACGTCGGAGTGACCGCCCACGTAGATCGGCACCTGCTGCGCGGGCGCGGGTCGCATCTCGACGGGACCGAAGTCGTAGAACTCGCCGTGGTGCTCGACCCAGCCGCCGGACCAGAGCTTCCGCATGACCTCGACCATCTCGTCCATGCGGGCGCCGCGCTTCGCGAAGGGCTGTTCGAGCAGCTCGAACTCCTCGCGCATCCAACCCGCTCCGATGCCCAGGCCGACACGATCGTTCGACAGGAACGCCGCGGTGCCGACGGCCTTCGCGACGACGAACGGGTTGCGGGCCGGCAGCACGTAGACGTTGGTGACGAACTTCAGCGTCGTCGTCACCGCCGCCATGGCACCGATCGCGACCCACGCGTCGGGCCACGACTCGTCCGCGTCGAACAGCGGCGTGCCGTCGGGGGTGTAGGGGTACTTGGACTCGAGGTCCTGCGGGAAGACCGCGTGGTCCGACACGGCGACCGAGTCGAAGCCCACCTCTTCGCAGACCTTGGCCAGCCGGTTCCAGTGCTCCGGGCGTGCACCGATCAGGCCGTGGCAGAACTTCATCGCAGTGATCCTTCCGCGCGTTCGCGCAACTCGAACTTGAGCACCTTGCCGCTGGCGTTCAGCGGCAGGGCGTCGACGACCTCGACGTACTTCGGGGCCTTGAAGTTGGCCATGTGCTGCTTGGACCACGCGACGATCTCGGCCGCGTCGGGCGAGGTGCCGTGCGTCGGGAGCACGAAGGCGTAGCCGACCTCGCCCATGCGCTCGTCCGGCACGCCGACGACCGCGGCCTGTGCCACCTCGGGATGGCCCAGCAGCAGGCGCTCGATCTCGGCCGGGTAGGCGTTGAAGCCGCCGACGATGAACATGTCCTTCTTGCGATCGGTGATGGTGAGGTAGCCGTCGTCGGTCATCACGCCGACGTCGCCGGTGCGCAGCCAGCCATCGGGCGTCAGCGTCTCGGCGGTCTGCTCGGGGTCGTTGAAGTAGCCCGACATGACGTTGTAGCCGCGCACCCAGACCTCGCCGGCCTCGCCCGCGGGCAGCGCCGCGCCGTCGTCGTCGACGACCTGGACCTCCATGCCCGGGAACGCCCGCCCCGACGTCGTCGAGATGGTCTCGGCGGAGTCCTCACGGCGACAGATCGTGGCGCAGCCGGACGCCTCGGTCATGCCGTAGGCGGTGACGACGGTGTCGAAGCCGAGCTCGTTGCGCATGCGCTCGACCAGCTCGACGGGCACGACGGCGGCGCCGGTCACGGCGAGGCGCAGCGTCGCGGCCGTGCTCGGCGTCGAAGCCCGGGTGGTTCAGCAGCGTCTGGTAGATCGTCGGCGGGCCTGGGATCACGCTGATGCGCTCGGCCTCGATCAGGTCTGCGACCGCGTCCAGGTCGAAGGTCGCCATCGGCACCAGGGTCGCGCCGGTCATGAACGACGCGACGATGCCCGCCTTGTAGCCGAAGGCGTGGAAGAACGGATTGATGCACAGGTAACGGTCGTCGACGCGCAGGCCGCCGATGTCGGCCCAGTCGCCGAACGCACGCAGCGTCTGTGCGTGGGACAGCTTCACGCCCTTGGGTGCCCCCGTCGTGCCCGAGGTGAAGAGCAGGTCGGAGAGGTCGTCGCCGGTGAGCTCGTCGATGCGTGCGGTGACCTCCTCGGCCGACACCTCGGCGCCGGTGGCGATGAACTCGTCGAGCGACAGGGTCCCCTCGGGGCGGGCACCGGTGTCGCGCAGCAGGACCATCCGCTCGAGCTCGGGCAGGTCCCCCGACGTCTCGTCGCGCAACATCGACACGTAGTCGTTGCCGAGGAAGCCCTCGACGGTGAACAGCAGCCGCGCGCCGCTGCGGCGCAGGATGTCGGCGGCCTCGACGCCCTTGTAGCGGGTGTTGAGCGGGACGAGTACCGCGCCGGCCGACTGCAGCCCGAGCAGCGCGACGATCCACTCCCAGCAGTTCGGCGCCCAGATCGCGACGCGGTCGCCGCGTTGGATCCCGGCCGCGACGACGGCAGCAGCGACCTCGTCGACACGGTCCTTCACCTCTGCGTAGGTCAACCGGGCGGTCGGCTCGGCCGAGGTGTCGACCACCGCTTCGCGCTCGGCGTGCTCGGCAGCCGTCGCTCGCAGCATCGCCGGGATCGTCCCGAAGCGGAGGTCACCCCGCGTTCCGTCCTCGCTCACAGCAGCCCCCCGTTCAGCACGACGTCCGATCTGACGACCCGTCAGAAGTCGACACTGTACCGCTCGATGCGCAGCCTGCTCGCTCCGCTCCCGCGGATGACCGAGGGCTGAACGTGACACGTGAGGTCACCCACAGCCTCGGTGCGAGGAGCTCGTGCGACCGGTGCTGGTCAGACCTTCTTCAGGTACTGGGCCTTGAGCAGGATCGGTCGACCCTCGACCTTGCAGTCGATCTCGTGGTCGCCGGCCACGATGCGGATGCCCGAGATACGGGTGCCGACCTTGATGGTCGACGAGGTCCCCTTGAGCTTCAGATCCTTGACCAGCGACACCGTGTCACCGTTGCGCAGCACGTTCCCGTTCGCGTCGTGCACGACGCGCTCGTCGCCGGCACCCGCGTCGTCCGACGTCCACTCGTGGCCGCAGGTCACGCACTCGACCTGGCCCGGAGCGGTGACCACGATGTCGGTCAGCGAACAGATCGGGCAGGCGAGTGTCGAGTCCATGGCCCGTGTCTACCAACGGCGTCACGGCCGAGCGGAATCGGGCGGCCGGGTCGGTCAGCGCCGTCCGAAGCGGTCGACGAGGCGACGGTGTCGACGGGTGAAGAGCCAGGGCGCGACGACGGCCACGAGCGGCCGGGCCACCGGCACGCGGGGCACGATGGTCAACCGGTCGGTGACCAGGCAGCGGTCGTCACCGAGCGCGACGACGTCGCGCTCGTGTCGCCAGCGCGACTGGAGCCACGACGTGGACTCCTCGACGAAGGCGCCGCCGTCGTCACGCGTCTCGATCTCGACCAGTCCCAGGGCGTGTCGGTCGAATGGCACCGCGCCGCCGGCGAGCAGCCAACTGTGGAACACGACCGAGCCGAGCGCGGAGTCATCCGCGTCGTCGAGGGACGCGAGCTGTGCCGGGTAGGTCATGCGCACCCACGGCGTCAGCTCGTCGTTCACGCCGCGCATCGACGTGGCGTGCTGCCAGACCTCCGCCGCCGGCGCCACCAACACGGAGCTGCGCTCGAACTCGACGGGTCGACCCACACCCCGATCGTAGAGACACCTCACCACGGGCGCGGGAGTGGGGTCGTCATCGACAACGGATGTCGATGACGACCCCTATATCCGGGCGAAGTTCAGGCGGCGGCGCGAGCGGCACGGGCAGCCGCGCGCTCCTCCTTGGTCTTGCGGTACGGATGCGAGTCCACATCCGCGATCGTCGAGCGGAGCCGCTCGTCCATGCTCGTGGTCCGGCGCGACGCGGCCATCATCGCCCGCATCACCGCACGCGACCTCACACGACGCAGCGGGCTCTCGCGATAGCCGTAGAGCAGCTTCGCCCAGTCCGGCATCAGGGTGGCGACGCCGCTCTGCACGGCCGCGGCGGGCAACGTGCGCAGCGGGTTGCCGAGCAGAGGGGTGTGGCGCAGGCCGCCCGAGAACTCGGCGGACGGCAGGATGAGCGCCATCCAGTCGGACTGCTCGTCGACGTAGGCGTTCAGCTCGGCCCGGCTGGTGGGCAGGTCCGACGCCACGATGCCGACGAGCTCGGCCTGGCGGTGCATCTCGCGGACCAACTGGTCCTGCTCGGCGGGCGACAGCTTCGGCCCGTACTCGTCGGCGGCCTCGAGCACGCCCCACACGATCACGTTGTGGGTCCACTGCAGCCAGGCCGGGTTGTCCGCGTGCAGCTCCTCACCCGTGTTCGGATCGGTCCACTTCGCGTCGCGCGTGCATGCGCCGCACGCTCTCGCCGGCGGCCTCGGCGTGCGCGGTGTCGGCGAAGATCGTGGTGAGCACCCACTGACCGGTGCGCTGAGCACGACCGGCCGGGTCCTTGCTGTTGTTCGAGGCCTTGTCGAACAGGCGCATCATCGCCGGGTTCAGCGCCTGCAGCAGGACGGCGGTGACCATGCCGATCTGGGCGGACGGGTCGATGAACACCTTCCAGGCGACGCTGTCGGGGCCGAAGAGCCCGTCGTCGGCTCGGTGGGGGAAGCTCTCGGGGCCCGTGACCGGGTCGACGGGCGCTCCGGCGGGAGTGATGGTGCGGACGGAATCGGTCATGGCGCCGAGGCTAAGGAGCCATCATTCGGTTCCCACGATCGTTGCGCGCCACCTGACCGCCGCGAGCGACTGCGCGCGAGCGACCGCCCTCGACGGACTGGCCCTCGACGTCTACTGGCCGTCGGGGCCGAAGGCGTTCTTGTCGCGCAACTGCGGCGACCTTGTCGGCGTCGTAGCCGAGCACGTCGGAGAGCACCTCGTCGGTGTGCTCGCCGACGGTCGGCGCCGGCGCCGGCCGGCCCAGCTCCTCGCCGACGAACTTCACCGGGTACGGCTGCATCTCGGCGCCGAACTCACCCTCATAGGGCATGAAGCCGAGCCGCTCCTTGAACTGCGGGTCCTCGGCGAGCGTCTCGGGCGTGTTGACCGGAGCGATCGTCGTGTTGACCTCGCCCGACCAGATGACCCACTCGGCAGTGGTCTTCGTCTTGAAGATCTCGGCGAGCTCCTTGCGCAGCTCGAGGTTGCCCTTGGCGTGGTCCGCGAACTTCGAGCCGGGCCAGCGCTCGAAGAGGTCCATGCGGTCGACGCCCTGGCAGAAGTTCTTCCAGAACTCCTGCTCCGAGGCCATGAACAGCACGTGGGAGTCCGACGATTCGTAGATCTGGTAGCGCACGCCGTCGCGCATGCCGGCGGTGCCCGGCGCCCGACGCTCGTAGTTGTCGGACTTGTTGCCGGTGACCTCGTCCTCGGGGCGTTCGTAGGCCTTCCACGTCTCGGAGCGGTACCAGTCCATCGCCGCCGCGGCGTCGGACTGGGCGATCTCGAGGAAGCTGCCCTCACCGGTCTCGCGGGCACGGATGACACCCGCGAGGATGCCGAACGCTCCGAAGAGCGGCCCGGCGTGGATGCCGACCGACGGGTGCTCGGGGATGCTCGGGAAGCCGTTGTCGTCGTACTCCGGCTTCACGAGGCCCGCCCAGGTGTCGTACGCGATGCCGTGGCTCGGGCAGCTCGGCGTAGGGGCCGGTCATGCCGTATCCCGAGATGGTGCAGAACACGATCTTCGGGTTGATCTCCCGCAGGTCGTCGTAGCCGAGGCCGCGCTTGGCCAGCGCGCCGGGACGCATGGCCTCGATGACGGCGTCGGCGTCGCGCACCAGGTCACGGAAGACGTCCTTGCCCTCGTCGGTGCGCAGGTCGAGGGTGATCGACTTCTTGCCGCGGTTGATGTGCCAGTGCAGCAGCGACGAGTCGTTGATGATCGGCCAGGTCATCTGGCGCACGTAGTCACCCTGGGGGGACTCGACCTTGATCACCTCGGCGCCCAGGTCGGCCAGGTGCAGGCCGACCGCGGCCGGACCGAGCAGCGAGACCTCGATGACGCGCAACCCTGCGAGCGGACCGACGCCCTTGTTCGACTCACCCATGTGATGCTCCTGACTGATGCGGTACGACAGACCCATTCGGCACCGCCGGATCTGACGGGTCGTCAGATAATAGTCACGAGCCGCTCAGAGCACCCAGGTGCCGCCGTCGACCGACCGCTTCCAGCCCGAGGCGGCGAGCGTGCCGCCGTCGACGTGCACCGTCGAGCCGGTCACGAAACGGCTCATCGGACCAGCCAGCCAGATGGCCGCGCCGGCGACGTCGTCGACGTGCCCGGTCTCGGGCCAGGGCATCATGTCCCAACCGGCTGCCGTCATGGCACCGGAGTCGTCGGCCAGTCCGGAGTCGCCGGGCGTCGGGATCATGTCGGGGGCGACGGCGTTGACGCGAATGCGATCGGCAGAGAGCTCGAGCGCGAGCGTCTTGGTCAGGTTCGCGACCCCCGCCTTCATCGCCGAGTAGATGCCGAACCCGGGCCCCGCCCGGTGCGCCTCGACCGACGTGATGTTGACGACCGACGCGCCGCCGACGACCGTCGCACCGGCGCGCAGCAGCGGCAGACAGGTGCGCGTCACGTCGGCCACCTGCGTGAAGTTCTCCGCGATCAGCGCCGCCTGGCCGCCGGCGCTGAGCGACTCGAACTCCGCGTGGAAGCCACCACCCGCGTTGTTCACCAGCACGTGCAGGTCGTCCCAGTCGAGCGACAGCGACCCGATCCACTCATCCACAGCGTCGCGGTCGCGCACGTCGAGCACCGCGGGACGAGCGACCCCGCCGAGCGAGCCGATCTCGGCCACGGTCTCGGCAAGGGGTTCGGCGAGCTTGTCGCACACCGCGACCTCGGCACCGAACCGTGCGAGCGCCAGGGCGGTCGCCTTGCCGATCCCCTGCGCGGCGCCGGTCACCAACGCTCGGCGGCCGTCGAGTCGGATCGAGTCGGGTGTCAGCTCCATGGCGTGGACCGTAGCGCCGGTGCCCACTCGCCCCCGGTGCCCGAACCCGCTCAGAGGTTCAGGCGAACCCGCAGCCGGCGCGACCGAGCGTCGTGACGAGGAACGCCGCGGTTCGCACCTCGTCATCCGCAGCGTGCTCATCGATGCGCTCCGGCTCGAGCGCGACGTCCCGCATCGTGATCAGCGGGGCGCGTTCGGCCTCGGTGAGCGTCGCGAGGATGCGGTCGAAGCCCTCCCGGTCGGCGCGGACCGCGTCGGCGACCCGCCGGCGGTCACCGGTGGTCAGACTGGAAGAGGTCCTGCGCCGAGCACCTGGACCCAGGACCCGCCGAGCTGGGTGACACCGTTGCGGTCGCTCACCGGGCCGAGTCCGGCCGGGCGTGCGTCCAGCGCGCGGCACGTCGCCTCGGACAGCTCGCGACTCCCGGGCGGCGTCAGCCGCTCCCAGTTCGCCGCCGACACCGGGCGGCTCGAACGGGCGATCGACAGACAGGTCCTCGTCGGTCAGGATGGTCGCTGAGGCCACGACCACCATGCCGGGCCCCGGCGACCACACGACAGAGCTGCCACCCGTCGTCACGTGGTCGACCAACAGCGCCTGAGGCCCGGTACCGAGATCGAAGTGCTGCTCTCCCGGAGGGCCACCGGCGAAGGAGTCGACCAGGTCGAGCGCTGCCGCGGCGTCCTCGACCCGGATCGTCATGACCGAGGCCGTCGGCAGCCGATGGGACGTGTCGACCCGGGTCGCCACAGCGGTCGTGGACCGCGGCGACGGCGAACCGGTGAACGCGGCAGTGAGCACGCCCTCGGGGTCCTCGATCACCGTCCACCCCGCCGGCAACCGATCCTCGTGCAGGTCGAGCCCACGTCCGAGCTCGGCGGAGGTCAGCGGGTCGAACCGCTGCCGGTCACCGACGGCGCGAGCGAGCACGACCCCGGACCACGAGTTGCCGCCGAACCACCCCGTCCACGTGCCGCTGCCCTGGTTCACCTGCGGACGTGCGGCGCTCATCTCGCCATCGGCCTCGTCGTACGCGACCAGCTGCGCCGCTGCGACGCCGTCCTGGGCCAGCAACCAAGCTGCGCTGTCCGGCGCGCCGTCGGTCGGATCGAGCGATCGCGTGACCACCGCCGAGTCCAGCACCTCGGGCCACTGGCGCGGCAGGTAGTTGCCGTTCGCCGCGCCAGGTCCCGCTGGGTCGTCGGACCACGATCGGCGGTGACGACCGCCGCAGCGACGACCAGCGCGAGCGACGCTGCGACCAGCGCGAAGGTGCCCGCCCGGGGCAGCCGACGACGCCGCGCAGGAGCAGTGTCGGCGAGCGCTGCGAACGAGCGCATGCGGTCGACCAGGTCGCCCGGCGGGTCCTCGGTCGCACGAGCGAGCAGATCGGCGAATGTGTCGCGAGACTTCTCAGAGCTCATGTCCGACCTCCCCGACGATGCGGGCCTTCTCCACGATGCGGGCCAGTTCTCGTCGTGCGCGAGCGAGCAACGACTCGGTCGCCGCCACGCTGCGGTCCAGCAGGGCGGCCACTTCGGCGGTCGACAGGTCGTCGACGTAGCGGAACACCAACGCGGCGCGCTGGGTGGCCGGCAGCTGACCGAGACCGTCGAGTGCGACACCACCCTCGACCAGCGACCAGTCGGGCTCGTCGACGTCGCCGGTCGCGCCGACGCGCTCCAGGCGCGCCGATTCGCGCCGCTCACGACGGAGGCGGTCGAGGAAGCGACGACGGCCGACCACCATCATCCAGCCGACCGTCAGATCGGCCGACGGGTCCTCCTGCACGGCTCGGACGAGCGCCAGGCACGTCCCTGGTCGATGGGCCGCCACATCTGTGTGGCGTCCTGGCGTGCTCGGCTCTTGCGCGCCGAGTTGCCGATCGCCGAGGCACCCAACGTCGCGGCACCGAGGGCCAGCCCGGCGACCCCGAACCCGCCCATGAAGAAGGTCGACGTGTTGTAGCTGCCGTCGCCCGTCGCTCCGAACCACGAACGTTGGTAGTCGCCCCACTGGAAGATCCGCTCCTCGTGGTGGAACTGGCGGGCGAAGCTCGCGGGGATCGGATCGGGCCATCGCTCGTGGCGGATCCGGTCGCGCATCGTCTCGCAGGTCCACCAGAGCGCGCTCTCGTGCGGTGTCCACTCGATCTCACCCATCGACGCGTCCCCGATCAGTAGCCGGTGCTCGTCGACGACGACCCGGCCGCCGCCAGCGCGCCGAGCAGCACCACGACGAGCACCGCGAGCACGAGTCCACCGACGATCGCCCCGAACAAGGACTTCCCGGCGCCCTCGCCGCCGAGCTGCTTCGACTGGCTGTAGCCCTTGATCCCGAATCCGAGCGCGAACGGCGAGAACACTCCGCCGCACAACAGCGTGGCGATGCCGAACCACATCGCGGTCGTCGCCGCGGAGTTGACCACCGGCCCGCTCATCATGGGGCCGGTCGAGTATCCCTGCGCGCCGAACTGCGGCGGTGGGGGCGGTCTGCCGTCCATCGGATCTCCCTCTCCCTGCTGCGCGCCCACCCTCTTGCTTGCGCACTCACCCAACGATGTCGAAGTGTGCCATCTGGCGATCACCGGGACAACGACGACCCATGGGGAGCGCTCCCCATGGGACGTCGTCCCGACGGCGGGCATCGGGCGCGGGTCTACGCTCCATGCGTGCTCGGAGCCATCGCACGTGAAGCCGCTGCCCGCTTCGGCGAGCGCCCCGCCGTCGTCGGACCCGACGGCACGCTGAGCTACACCGAGCTCAGCGTGCGTGCCGACGAGCTCGCCGTCGGGCTCATGGAGCACGGTGTGCACGCTGGCGACGTCGTCACGCTCGTGCTGCCCTCGGGCGGCGAGTGGCTGATCGCCGCCGTCGCGTGTGCCCGGCTCGGAGCCGTCGCCGCCGGCGTCAGCACCGCGATCACCCCCACCGAACGCGGCGAGCTGGTCGCGACGGTGTCGCCCCGCCTCGTGCTGGCCGGCCGTGACCTGGTCGACGGGCTCCCGCTGCGCGCCACGGTCGAGGTCCTCGCTCCCGGCGGACGCGGCGCCGAGCTCGCGGTCGAAGGGGCATCGGTGCCCGACCCCGCACCGGACGACGACCGCCCCGCGGCGATCTGCTTCACCTCCGGCACCACCGGGCGGGCGAAGGCGGCGCTGTACCGCGAACGGCAGCTGCGTGCGATCCAACGGATCGACCTGGGCCCCGACGCCGAGTCGACGTGGGGCGGCGGCGCTCCGATGCTCGCGTCGACGCAGTTCGCCCACATCGGCATGACCGGCAAGATGGCCTGGTACCTGCGCCTCGGCGCGACCCTGCACGTGATGGAGCGCTGGCGCCCCGACGACGCGCTGCGCCTCGTCGCCGAGCACCGGATGCCGACCATCGGGTGCGTCGCACCCCAGCTCGCGTTGATGCTGCGCTCAGAGCTGATGGACTCACTCGACCTGTCGTGCGTGCAGGCGATCATCGCCGGCGGGGCCGCGTCGCCGCCCTCGCTCGTGATCGAGGCACGGCGACGCTTCGGTGCCGCGTACTCGATCCGCTACTCGTCGACCGAGTCCGGTGGCGTCGGCCTGGGCACCGCGTTCGATGCACCCGACGACGAGGCGCTGCACACCGTGGGCAGACCACGCCCGGGTGTCGAGATCCGCATCGCCGACGAGCACGACCGTCCCGTCGCGGTGGACACCGTCGGCGAGCTGCAGCTGCGCTCCGACGCGGTGATGGACGGCTACTGGAACGATCCCGACGCGACGGCCGCCGCGCTGACCGGCGATCGGTGGCTGCGCACCGGCGACCTGGCGACCGTCGACGGCGACGGACTCGTGTCTCTCGCCGGTCGGCGGACCGAGATGTACATCCGTGGCGGCTACAACGTGTTCCCGTCCGAGGTCGAGGCTGTCCTCGTCGACCACCCCGCCGTGCGCGACGTCGTGATCGTGCCCGCGCAGCACGACGTCATGGGCGAGGTCGGCGTCGCGCTCGTGGTACCTGCGGACCGCGATCGACCGCCGACGCTCGAGCAGCTGCGGGACCACGGCGCGCGGACCCTGGCCCGCCACAAGCTGCCCGAGGCGTTCGCGCTCGATCGGCTCGGTGCCGCTCACCGGCGCGCAGAAGGTCGATCGCCGCGCCGCGGCGCAGTTGCTCGCCGGGGCCGTCGCCGCCCCCGACGAACAGGTGCTCGAACTGCGACGCCCCGGCGCCGCACCAGAGCCCGGATGATCGGTTCAGGAGTGGCACGTCGGGCGCCGATAGGGACGGGTGGACGAAACGATGCTCCTGATCCTGGTCACCGCGCTCGGCGTGGTCGTCGGCTGGGCGATCACGGTGCCCGTCCACCGCTACAAGGAGCAGCGGCCGATGAGCCCGCGCGACGTGGCCGCCGAGGTGGGCGACGACGCGCACCCGCCGCCGGTGATCCGGGCGTCGTACCGCGAGGCCCGCTGCCCGGAGTGCCACCACGTGTACCGCGCCGTGGACGTGCCGCCGGTGCGGAGCTGGTTCCGTGGCTGTCCCGAGTGTCGGACCTCGCTCCCGGCGACGGTCCCTCTGGTGCAGATCGGCGTGCCCGCCGCGATGGCGCTCACCGTGGCACTGCTCGGGGTGACGTGGATCGTGGTGCCGTTCCTCTGGTTCGTGGTGGTGCTCGCCGCGATCGCGACGATCGACCTGCGGATCTGGCTCATCCCCTTCTGGATGCCGTGGGTCGGCACCGCCGTGGGGTTCGTGCTCATCAGCGCGGTGTCGATCGGCATCGGGGAACCCGCCTCGATCGTGACCGCGGCGGTCGGCGCGATCGCGTCGTTCCTCTTGTTCTTCGTGCTGTTCCTCGCCGCGCCCGGCAAGCTGGGCTTCGGCGACGTGCGTCTCGCCCTGCTGCTCGGACTGTTCCTCTCGTGGCTGAGCCCGGTGCTGCTGGTCTACGGCCTGCTCTTCGGCAGCCTGGCCGGCCTGGTCATGGGCATCGCCGCGCTGGTCGCCCGGAAGGGCAGCCGGTTCCCGTTCGGCCCGGGCCTGGCGCTCGGCGCGATGTTGGCGGTGTGGCTGAGCCAGCCGATCCTCGGCACGCTCGGCTGAACGAGCGCCCGACAGTGCTCAGTCCACCGACAGTGCTCAGTCCACCGGAAGTGCTCAGTCCCCCGAAGGTGCCGTCGTCGTCGTGACGCCCGGGTCCTGGGCCTCCGCGGTCGCGTAGAGACCGGTGAGGGTCGGCACCAGCTCCTCCATCACACGGTCCAGGCACTTGACGCTCAGGTGCACGCCGTCGCCGGCGAAGCACCGAGCGGTCGATCCGTCGGGCAGCGTGATGTACTCGGAGAAACCGCCGTCGGGTCCCGCGACCAGACCCGCCAGGTCGAAGTAGGTCACCCACGGTCGCTTCGCCGCCTCTTCCTCGGCGAGCTGGTTGCCGAGCGCCACCGCCTGCTGCACGTTGCCGGTGCCGACGTTCGGTTCGCCGACCCAGATCAGCCGGCGAGCGCCGCCCTTGGTCAGGTCCATGATGCCGGCGACGCGCCGCCGGTACTCCTCGGTCCACTCCGGCGTGCCGAACTGAGCGACGACGGTGCCGTCGCCCTCGAGGATCGACTGCCCGTCGTTCGCTCCCACCATGAACATGACGACCTCGGGATCGTCCTGGGTCACGATCTCCTGCAGCCGCGCACCCCAGTTGAAGTAGTCCGAGCGCGCCAGGCCCGTCGAGACCTTGCCCTCGTTCGTCAGGGTGAGCTCCGGCACGCCGCTGGTCTCGGCGATGAGCGTGTCGCCCAGCGACTTGGCCGTCGAGTCGCCGGCGATGACGACCCGCAGCGGGGCGGCCGCGGTCGGGACGCGCACCGGGGCGATGGTCGTCGTGGTCGTCGACGCCTGCGGGTCGTCGGTGACCTCGACCTCTTCCGCGGGGAACTCGAAGTCCTCGTCGTTCTGGTCGATGCCGAGCTGCTCGGCGCCCCAGTCGTAGGGCCGGTTCAGCGAGAAGAAGTTGGCGACCCGGTCGATCGCGCCGGCCGCGGCGACCGCCACGTCACGCTGCCACCCCAGGGGCATGCCGCGGGCCGAGGTCACCATGTTCCCCGAGGCGAACACGACGAACACCGCGAGAGAGACCACGCAGCCCTTCCACACCGAGTCCGCGGACATCGTGCGCCGGACCCGACGACGCGGTCCGCGCGGCGGACGACCGCCGCCGGCGCGAGCGTCGACCTGCGGCGCTCCGCGTGGCTCGTCGCGGCGAGGGGCGCGTTGGTCCGTCGTCATCGCCCTGCTCCGTCCAGCGGCACGTCGGTTCCCGTCGAGGTCCCCATCAGAACGCGAAGTAGATGAACGGTGCGACGCCCTGCGGGCCGAGCAGGTTGCACACGACGAAGAAGAAGCCGACCCCGACGGCGATCACCGCGGGTGGGAGCTGTGAGGCACGGAACTCGAGCGAGTCACCGAGGCGCCGCGGGACGAACTGGCCCACCATGCCGACGGCGACGGCCAGCAGCACCACCGGGGTGACCAGCGTGCCGATCCCCCAGTTGGTCAGCAGGCCCCAGAGGTAGCTGAGGGCGGTGCCCAGGTCGGGGGCCCGGAAGAAGATCCAACCGACCACGACGAAGTGGAACACCCAGAGGCGGGCGAGCCACGGGTTCATCGACCGGTGCTCGATCGGCTCGAGCTGGGTCGACATGACCAGGGTGGCGTCGTCGCCGTGGTGGTCCGCGAGCGTCGAGGCCGCCACCGGCGAATCCTCCTTCGACGCGACCGGACCCAGCCCCAGTCGCTCGGCCCACCGTCCCGGTGACCGGGGCGCGTCACCACCGGCGCGGCGCGGCGTGCGGTCGGGGCCCTTCGCCTGCTGGTCGCGCATCGCGTAGTAGCGCTCGACCGCGAGACCCGTGCCGTGGAAGGCGCCCCAGATCACGAACGTCCAGCTCGCGCCGTGCCACAGGCCGCCGAGCAGCATGGTGAGGAAGAGGTTCCGGTACTCGGCACGCGGTCCGCCGCGGTTGCCGCCGAGCGGGATGTACAGGTAGTCGCGCAGCCAGCGCGACAGCGTCATGTGCCAACGACGCCAGAACTCCTGGATCGACCTCGAGGAGTACGGCTGGTCGAAGTTGTCGGGGAAGCGGATGCCCATGAGCATCGCGATGCCGATCGCCATGTCGGTGTAGCCGGAGAAGTCGGCGTAGATCTGCACGGCGTACGCCCATGCGCCGACGAGCAGCTCCAGGTTGGTGTGCTGGCCCGGCGCGACGAAGACGGGGTCGACGATGGCGGTCGCCAGGAAGTTGGCGATCACGACCTTCTTGAACAGACCCCTGCAGATCAGCCGGACGGCTCGCGTCGCGTCGATGCGTTCCGGGTTGCGGCGGCGCTGCAGCTGCGGCGCGAACTCCGAGACACGCACGATCGGGCCGGCGACCAGGTGCGGGAAGAACGCCAGGTAGACCGCGAAGTCGATGAGCGTGATCGGTTCCTGCTCACCTCGGAAGATGTCGATCAGGTAGCTCACCGCGCAGAAGGTGAAGAACGAGATGCCGACCGGCAGCAGCACCTTGATGAGCAGCGGGCTGGCGGACAGGCCGAGCGGCTCGAGCAACCCGAGCACGGAGTCGACGAAGAAGCCGTAGTACTTGAAGAACCCCAGCAGCAGCAGGTTGAAGCCGACGCCGACGAGCATCCAGCGCTTCCTGGTGACGTCGTCGCGGGCCCGGAAGATCGCCTGGCCGAACAGCCAGTTGCCGACCGTCGAACCGGCGAGCAGGAAGCAGAAGTGCCAGTCGGCCCAGCCGTAGAACACGTAGCTCGCGGCCAGCACGAAGAGCCGCCAGTGCAGCGGCCGATCGTTCAGCTTCCAGGCGACCCCCAGCACGACGACGAAGAACAGCGCGAACGTCATCGTGGGGAAGATCACCGGTCACCTCCTGGAGCGTCGGTCAGCCACCGGATCGAAGACGATCGCGGGCCCTCCGGCGGCGGCGTCCGCAACCCGACCATTGAAGTCGACCGTGGCCCTGCAGCGGTCGATCCCACGGGCCCCGCACACCGTGCACGGCAACGAATGACATTTGTCATGGACCCTCGGCGGTCGAGTGGCTACTGTCACGGAGGCGGGTGCGACGAGGTGGATCGGTGCGGGGGGCTGCAGCGATCAGCAGGCCGTCGGCGTGCCCGAGGTGAACCGAACAGGGGGACTTTCCATGGGCGAACGGGGTCGGCGCGCGCGCTCGCTGGCGATCCGGGGAACAGCCGGGCTGCTCGCAGCGACGAGCCTGGTCGCGTTCGCGGTGGCGCCGGCAGGGGCCCAGTCACCGGGTGAGAAGTGGAACAACGGCGAGGCCGCGGCCAACGCCGACACGGTCGTCCTGAACATCAAGCAGGGCAACGCCAACATCGGGATCACCTACGGCCGGACCATGGCCGGCTACCGCGACATCACCGGCAACGCCGAGGCCCGGGCGATCGACCTCGGCGTGCTGCCGACGTTGCTGGGCGGCGAGCAGTGCGACGGATCACCGCCCAGGCTGAACCCCGCGACCCTGCCACCGCACACCCGGACCGACTCCCAGGCGAGCGACTCTGCGACCTCGCGGCGGGTCGAAGCCTTCAACCCCGGGTTCGACACCGAGGGTCCGGGCACATCCGCCGGATTCCAGGACGCCGTCGCGACCAAGAGCCCATCGGGGACCGGCACGACAGAGACACCCCCGACCAACCTCTTCGTGCTCGCCGTCGAAGGCGCCACGACACGCACGCACGCGGCACTCGAGGGAAAGGTCCGGACCGCGAACGCCGTGGTCACCGCCGACACGCTGCGAGTCTTCGGCGGTCTCTTCACCTTCGAGAAGCCGCGCTGGGAGGCGACCGCCACCAGCGGTGAGCAGACCTCGACACGAGGCAACTTCACCTTCGAGCGCGCCACCGTGCTCGGGATGCCCCGCCACCACGACCAGGTCATGGCCGAGTTCGCCGAGTTCGAAGCGTGGCTCGAGCAGCTGCTCGGACCGTTCGGCGTGCAGCTCAACATGCCGCGGGTCGAGGTCGCCGACGGCCGCGTGAAGGTCACCCCGATGGAGTTCCTGGTCACCGACATGCCCTGGGGCGCCCAGGTCGTCGCCCCGTTCCTCGGTCAGATCCAGCCCCTCAAGGAGGCGCTGACCGAGCAGCTGCTCGACGAGGACTGCAAGAACGCGACGACGCTGATGCTGCTCGACGTCGTGCTCGGCATCCTCGCCGGATCCGGCTCGCTCGAGATCATGGTCGGCGGGGTCGAGGCCTGGACCGCCGACACCGACTTCAGCTCACCCCCGCTCGAGCCGCTGCCGACCGACAGCGAGGTCCCGGCCCCACCGGCACCCGTCGTCGCCACCGAGGTCATGCCCGACACGAGCTTCTCGACCGACATGGGCTTCGAGGACCTCGGCTTCGACGACATGGGCGTCGACGACATGGGCTTCGACGACCTCGGGCTCGACACCACCGCCGACCTCGGCATCGACACGACGACCGAGACGACGGTCGCCGACGAGCCCGAGGAGATCGCCGCTGCACCCGCCGTCGCCGGCACTCGGCTCGAGGACTCCACCGCCGGTCGGGCGGCCATCGCCGTCGGCATCGCCGGGCTGCTCGGCGCCATCGGGCTCTCCTTCGGAGAGCGCCTCATGTCCCGCCGGACGTCCAGGAGAATCCCATGACATCCCCCACCAAGGACCGGCTGTTCCGCGGCTACGGCCCGCTGGTCGGCTTCGCTGCGGTGTTCCTCGCGATCGCGGTACTCGTACCGAGCCAGCAGAAAGAGGTCTCGGTCTCACCGATCGACGACTCCGGCGTCGGGACCGGCGTCGGCGAGGACGGCGAGCTCGAGGACTTCGACACCGAGGTCCTCGGCGAGGAGGAGATCGCGGCGCTCAACGAAGAGGCCGCAGCGAAGGCAGCCGCGGAAGAGGCCGCTGCGATCGCCGCCGCAGGGGGCGGCGCGGGCAGCACGGGTGGTGGTGGCACCAGTGGTGGCGGACCGGGCGACCCCGGGGGTCCGACCAAGGTCGGCGGCTGCGCGGATCGACCGCTGCAGATCCCGAGCGATCCCTACTCCCCGCCCTGCATCATGTTCTCGGGCAGCAACGGCGGCGAGACGTCGGCCGGCGTCACCGGCGACACGATCCGGGTGTCGGTCCGCATCGGCGGCTTCTCCAACGGCATGCTCGACGCGCTGTCCAGGGTCGCGAAGGCGAAGATCCCCTCGGAGAGCCCCGAGCTGATCGCCCGCACCATCACCGGCCTCACCGAGTACATCAACAAGGCGTTCCAGATGTACGGGCGCAAGATCGAGATGATCATCTACGACGGCAAGGGCGACGTGCTCAAGGAGATCACCGGCGGTGGCCAGGAGGGCGCCGAGGCCGACGCGCTCAAGGCGCAACAGGAGCTGAAGGTCTTCGCCGACGTCTCCGCGGTCTCCCCCGTCTACGCCGACGCGCTGGCCCGCCGCGGCATCGTCAACATCGGCTCGCCCTTCATGTCACGGGAGTGGCTGAGCCAGCGCCGCCCGTACACCTGGAGCCAGTTCACCGACTGCTCGACCATCGTCGAGAGCGTCGGGTCCTACTACGGCATCAAGATGGCCAACAAGCCTGCTGCGCTCGCCGGCGGCGAGCTCAAGGGTCAGCCCCGACGCCTGGCGATCATCGCCCCCGAGAACTCCTGGTACCAGGAGTGCGTCGCTGCAGGCGTCCAGATCCTCGGTCGGGCGGGCGTGCAGCCCGTGCTCAACGAGAAGTACCGCCTCGAGATCAACCAGATGTCGATCCAGGCCGGTGAGAAGCTCGCCAAGCTCAAGAACGCTGGCGTCACCACCGTCATGTGCGGCTGCGACCCGCTGCTGCTGACGTTCCTGACGGCCAAGGCGAAGGAGCAGAACTACCACCCGGAATGGCTCATGACCGGCGTGGCGCTCATGGACAACGACCTGATCGGCTCGATCATGGAGCAGGGCCAGTGGTCCCGGGCCTTCGGCGTGTCGTTCTCCGGCCCGGCGCAGCCCGCGGGCCAGAGCCTCGGCTACCGCGCCTACAAGGCGGTCCGCACCGACGAGCCGTCGATCGCGGTCGACCTGATCTACAACCAGCTGAACCTGCTCGCGATCGGCATCCAGATGGCCGGCCCGAACCTGACGCCGGAGACCTACGAGGCCGGCATGTTCAAGTACCCGACCCGGACCGGACCGTCGGGCACCTGGGGTTTCGCACCCGGGGACTACTCCACCTCGGACGACGCCAGAGAGGTGTTCTGGAACCCACAGGGACCGTCGGTGCAGACCCGTGAACCGGGAACCTACGTCGACCCGAACGGCGGTCAGCGCTTCCCGATCGGCAAGTGGCCCGGCGCGGCCCCGCGATCGGCTGCCGGGTGACGGCGATCGGAGCAGCCGGCACGCTGCAGGCGGTCCGCTCGGACCGACGACTCCGCGCCGCCCTGTGGTGCCTCGGCCTGCTCGCGCTCTGGGCCGTCGCCGCGGTCGTGCTCCCGAACGGCGCGCCGTTGGGACTCGTCGCGATCGGCGCCGTGCTGGGATCGTCGACAGGGCTCGCCGCGGTCGGGGTGATCCTGGTCTGGCGAGCCAACCGCGTGGTCAACTTCGCCGCCGGCGCACTGGGCGGCGCCGCCGCCCTCGGCTCCCTCAACCTGTTCCTGACCTGGGACTGGCCCTACTGGTCGGCCGTGCTGGTCGCCGTGCTGGCGGGGCTCGCCTTCGGCGGCATCGTCGAGATCACCGTGATCCGCCGGTTCGCCAACGCCCCGCGACTGGTGCTCACGGTCGCGACGATCGGCCTGGCGCAGCTGCTCGGCGGCATCGAGCTCGCGATCCCCAAGTACATGTTCGGGATCGAGTCGCCGATCCTCGGCGCCTTCGAGACACCGTTCACGTCGACGAACTTCGAGCTCGGGCCGGTGGTCATCACCGGTGATCACCTGCTCGTCGCGGCAGTGGTCCCGGTCGTCGTCCTCGCGCTCGCCTGGTTCCTGAAGCGGTCCCTCGCCGGCACCGCGATCCGCGCCGCGTCGGAGAACACCGACCGGGCGCGGCTGCTCGGCGTGCCGGTGCGCAACCTCACCACGATCGTCTGGATGCTCGCCGGAGCGCTCGCCGCGCTGACGTTCGTGCTCAAGGCGCCGTTCCTCGGGGCGACGCCCTCCGCGATCGCAGGCCCCGCGGTCATGCTGCCCGCCCTCGCCGCAGCGGTGGTCGCCCGCATGGAGTCCATGCCGGTCGCGTTCGTCGCAGCGGTGGTCCTGGGCATCGTCGAGCAGATCGTCCGCTGGAACACCTCGAGCCCCGAGCTGGTCGACGTGGTGCTCTTCGTGATCATCGTCGCCGCGTTGCTGCTGCGCCGCTCGACCGGTTCGAGGGCACACGACGCGGACGGCGGTTGGCGCGACGCCGAGCTGATCCGGCCGCTGGCCCCGGCGATCGCCGCGCTGCGTTCGGTACGCTGGTCCAAACGAGCCGGGTTGTTCGCGCTCGTCGCCGCAGCCGTCGTGATCCCCATGCTCGTCGGGCCGGGGACGTCGTACTCGCTGTCGATCATGACCGTCTGGGCACTGGTCGCCGTCAGCCTGGTCGTGCTCACCGGGTGGGGCGGACAGATCAGCCTCGGTCAGTTCGCTCTGGTCGGCGTCGGCGCGATCGTCGCCGGGAACTTCGTCTCCCGCTGGAACGTCGACCTGTTCATCACCCTCGCCGTGGCCGCCGCGGCGGGCTCCCTGGCTGCGCTGCTGCTCGGGATCCCCGCGTTGCGCATCCGCGGACCATTCCTCGCGGTGGTCACCCTGGCGTTCGCCGTCGTACTCGACGGCTACGTGCTCAACCCGAACGTCTTCCCCGAGATCATCCCGCAGGACGTCAGCCGACCCCTGCTGTGGTCGAGGGTCGACCTCGAGAACGAGCGCTCCATGCTCTGGTTCTGCCTGGCGGTGCTCGCCCTGGGCATCGTGCTCGCACGGGGGGTTCGCAACTCCCGATCGGGACGTCTCCTGATCGCGGCGCGCGACAACGCCAAGGCCACCGAGGCCGCCTCGGTGTCGACCCGAAGGGTGACGCTGTCCGGCTTCGTGTTCTCCGGTGCGCTCGCCGGTCTCGCCGGCGGCCTGCACGTGCTGTTGCTGCACGGCGCCAGGGTCGGTTCGTACCAGCCGGTGCAGTCGGTCGAGATCTTCTCGATGGCGACCATCGGCGGCCTCGGTTCCATCGGCGGTGCGATCAGCGGTGCCGCCGGCATGCGCGGCATGCAGGACCTCGACCAGACGATCCGTCTCATCGCTGCGGGCACCGGCGTGCTCGTGGTGCTGTGGCTCGTCCCCTCGGGGCTCGCCGGGCTCGCCGCGCGAGTGCGCGACCTGGTGGTCCGCCGCATCGCCGCCCGCCACGGACTCGACCTCGAAGGTCGCCCGCTGCCGGTCGACGCCCCGGAGTTGACCGTCGTCGGCGACACCGAGTCCTCGGCGGCTGTCACCGATTCGCCGCCCGAACCCGCACAGGCGCCGCCATCTCCGCCACCGGTCGCCGCGAGCACTGCAGCCCTGAACGGCACCGCCCTGGGCGGCACCGACCTGCACGATGCCTACGAGACCGCCCCGCGGGTGACGACCCCCGCCCCCGGGCCCACCGACGGAGCGCTGCGCGCCGAGGGCATCGACGTGTCCTACGGCCGGCTCCAGGTGCTCTTCGACCTCGACCTCGACGTCGACGACGGTGAGATCGTCGCGCTGCTCGGCACGAACGGCGCCGGCAAGTCGACGCTGCTCAAGGCGATCTGCGGGCTCATCCCGAGCACCGGATCGGTGCGCCTCGGCGGGGTCGATCTGACCGGCAAGTCGGCCGAGCAGATCGTCACCGAGGGCGTCGCCCTGATGCCCGGCGGCAAGGCGATCTTCCCGACGCTCACCGTCGACGACCACCTCCGGCTCGCCTGCTGGACCTTCCGCAAGGACGGGGAGCGGATCGCGAACGACCTCGAGGACGTCCGCGAGCTGTTCCCGATCCTGGCCGAGCGCCGCTCGCAGCTCGCCGGCGATCTCTCCGGCGGCGAGCAGCAGCAGCTCGCCCTGGCGATGACGCTGATGCTGCGCCCGAAGGTGCTGCTGATCGACGAGCTGTCCCTCGGGCTGGCACCGATGATCGTCGGCGCCCTGTGCGACGTCGTCCGCCGGCTCCACGCGGACGGCATGACCGTCGTGGTCGTCGAGCAGTCGGTCAACGTCGCGCTGACGCTCGCCGAGCGGGCCGTCTTCCTCGAGAAGGGCCGCGCCGGTTCGAGGGCCCGACCCGCGAGCTGCTCGAACGTCCCGACATCCTCCGCTCGGTGTTCATCCAGGGGGCCGCCGCGCACGACGACACCGACACCGATGCCGGCACCGACGCGGACGCCGAGGACCAGGGCCCGCAGCTCCACCTGCTCGACCTGACGTTGCTCGAGGGCGGCGAGCCGCTGCCGACGTTCGGCGCCGACGACGAGCCGGTGCTCGTGTGCAGCGGTGTCACGAAGCGCTTCGGCGGGGTCAACGCGCTCAACCACGTCGAGCTGTCGGTGCGCGCCGGCGAGATCGTCGGGCTGATCGGTCAGAACGGAGCGGGCAAGACGACCCTGATGGACTGCATCTCGGGGTTCCACGACCTCGACGGCGGCACCATCGTGTTCCGTGGCGTCGACATCTCGGCCTGGGCACCGTTCGAACGTGCCCGTGCGCGGCTCGGCCGTTCCTTCCAGGAGGCACGGCTGTTCCCGTCGCTGACCGTGATCGAGACCATCGAGGTCGCCTGCGAGCGCTCCGCGGCGAACCGGTCGCTCATCGCCGACGCCACGCGCCAGCCGGCGTCGTACCTGGCCCAGGCGGCCACCGAGGCCAGGGCGCTCGAGCTCGCGACGATGCTCGGGCTGACCGGTTACGCGCACACGCCGACCTCGGCGCTGTCCACCGGCACCCGGCGCATCGTCGAGCTGGCCTGCCTGCTCGCCGAGGAACCCGTCCTCATGTGCCTCGACGAGCCGTCGGCCGGCGTCGCGCAGAAGGAGACCGAGGCGCTCGGGCCGCTGCTGTCACGCATCAGGGACCACACCGGCGCGGCCATGCTGGTGATCGAGCACGACATGCCGCTGCTGTCGGGTCTCTGCGACCGACTGGTGGCGATGGAGCTCGGCTCGGTGATCGTCAGCGGCACGCCGACCGAGGTGCTCGAGCACCCAGAGGTCGTCGCGTCGTACCTCGGGACCGACGCCGCTGCGATCAACCGCTCCGGCGCCTCGTTCGGCCCGGCCTGAGGCGACCACGCCCGACCACGCCCGACCGTCGGGCAGGGTGCGTGCCGCCCGGAGCGCCGATCCGACCACGCTGGCACGGCGGTGTGGGCGAGCGCTCGTCAGGGTACGTCGTGGGGGTTCACCGACAGAGGAGACCCCATGGCACGCCAGAGTCCTGACCTGCACGTTGCCGGCACCACCGCAGCAGGCAACATCGGCCCGGTGCCCGCGGCGAACTCGCCGGGCCACCACCCCGATCACGAACAGGACCGGCCCGACCTCGATGCGTTCGCCGCACGCTTCTCCGGCCGCGACCTCGATGACCTCCCGACCGACACGGGGGTGCTCGACGACTCCTACGGCACCTCCGCCGGGCGACCGAGCTCCCGGGCACGGGCGCTGCGGCGCTGGGGACCACCGATCGCGGGACTCGCAGTCCTCGCTGCCGGCGTCACGATCCTGGTGCGACGCCGCCGGGCCTGAACCGCCGCCCACCCGGGCGTCTCCCACAACTGTCGTCCCGGTGCTCAACAGTGCTGTCCATGGTGCCGATCCTGTGATGAAAGGATGGGAGCACCATGGACTCAACACCAACGACGACCGGTACGGACGACACGACCGCGCCAGGCGGGATCGGCGCCATCGGATGGATGCGCTCCGTCGTGATCGACGCGCACGACCCTGACCTGCTGGCCGAGTTCTGGTGTCGGCTGCTCGACGTCGAGGTCGTGGAACGCGCGTCGGACTGGGTCCAGCTGTCACCGGATCCCGGTGGCACGTTCTTCGCGTTCCAGCCCTCCGAGGCGCCTCGGCCGAACGGACTGGTCGCCCGCCCCGACATCGAGGTCGAGGACATCGATGTCGCCCGAACGCGTGTCGAGGCGATCGGCGGCACCTACATGCGCACGATCGCCGAACTGAAGGGCGACCACCACTACATGATGGCCGACCCCGAGGGCAACGAGTTCTGCCTCGTGCAGCCGCTGCCGCCGGAGCTCGCACGGCCACGCTGGGGCGACTCGCTGCCCCGCGAGACTCCGTGATCGAGCGCTTCGCCATCCCGCGTGCCGAGCAGGTCGAACCGTTCCTCGGTGCGATCATCGGCGCGCTCACCTGGGACGGAGGAGCACCCACCCCGCTGCAACTCGGTCTGCTCCAGGCCGTGGTGACGCGGTTCGCGCTGCACGACGTGCCCGACGTGCGTTCGATCGAGCCCTGGGCTCCCGAGGACGTGCGAGCGGCGCTGCCGACACCTGCGACCCGGGACGAGCTCGCCCACGTCGTGGTGGCACTCGAGCTGATGATGCACCCCCTGCCCGTCGCGCTGGAGCGCCACGCCGAGCGGTACCTCATCGAGGTCGGGGTGCACGCGCCGTACGTGTCGGTGCTGCGCGACACCGCAGCGAACCACGTCGTGCGGCTGCACGCGGATCTGGTCCGCAACTCCTACTACACCGAGCAGACGATCAAGGGAATGTTCTCGGGCCGGTTCCAGGAGCTGGTCCGCTCGAAGCTCTCGTACTACTCGCTCGCCGAGGACGACCGCCTCGCGGCGAAGTGGCGGGCGCTCGGCGACTGCCCGGAGGGTTCGTGGGGCCGCGGGGTCGCCGACTTCTACCGGGTGCACGGCTTCGCGTTCCCCGGCGAGCACAGCGGCATCTACGAGATCGGTGCGCTGCACGACTGGGTGCACGTCATCGCCGACTACGGCACCGACGCCGAGGGCGAGATCGACGTCTTCGCCTTCATCTCGGCGACGATGGCGGACCAGCGCGGGTTCCTGCAGTTCATCTTCACCCTCGCGCTGTTCCAGAACGGGTCGATCGACACCGTCGGCGGCAAGAAGGTCGCGATCGCTCGCACCGACACCTTGGAGGACGAGGGAGCGACGGACCGCTTGGCGGACGCGCTCTTCCGCGCCACCTGCTGCACCGCGGATGTCATGGGCGGCGTCGACCACTTCGCCCTGGCCGACCGGCAGATCACGGAGCTGCGAGAGGAGTGGCAGATCCCTCCGAAGCGCTTCCCCTCGCCGGGCTACCTCGACGTGCCCCGCACCCCGCCGGTACCGCACGACGCCGGCGAGATCTGACCCCTCAGCTGCGTCGACTCGGCCCTCAGCTGCGTCGGCTCGGCCCTCAGCTGCGTCGGCTGGCCGGAGTGAACCGCACCGGCATCGACTCGTAGCCCGAGACGAAGTTCGCGGGCCGGTTGCCCGGCTCGGCGGCGTCGACCAGCTCCATGTCGGGCAGACGCTCGAGCAGGTGCTCGAACATGCAGACCAGCTCGAGGCGGGCCAGCGAGTTGCCCAGGCAGAAGTGGGTGCCGAACCCGAAGGCGACGTGCTCGTTCGGGTCGCGGGTCACGTCGAAGGTGAAGGGATCGGCGAACACCGACGCGTCACGATTCGCGGACGGGTAGAGCAGCACCATCTGCTCGCCTGCGGTGAGCTGCTTGCCGGCGAGCTCGGTGTCGGCGACGACCGTGCGGTTCATGTTCCGGATCGGCGACACCCACCGCAGCATCTCCTCGACCGCGGTCGGGATCCGCGAGTGGTCCTCCGCCAGGTAGCGCCGCTGCTCCGGGTTCACGAGCAGCTGGTACATGCCGCCGGTGATGACGTGGCGAGTGGTCTCGTCGCCGCCGATCAGGATGAGCAGCGACTCGTGGATGATCGACTCGTCGTCGAGGCGATCGCCGTCGATGTCGGCGTGCACGAGCACGCTCATCAGATCGTCCTTCGGCTCCTCGCGCCGCTCGGCGATCGCCCGTTCCGCGAACTCCCGGTAGCCCATGTACGCCAGCGTGGCGTTCTCGATCAGGTCGTCCGAGGTGCTCGACTGGCTCTTGACCATGTCGTCGGACCACTTCAGCAGGTTGCTGCGGTCCTCCGGTGCGACACCCAGCTGGTCACCGATCATGATCATCGGCAACAGCGCGGCGATGTCGGCGACGAAGTCGCATTCGCCGGACTCGATGACCGAGTCGATGATCTCGTCGGCAGCCGCTCGCACCGCTGCCTCGCTGCCCCGCACCTGACGCGGAGTGAACCCCTTGTTGACCAGGCGGCGACGACGGGTGTGCTCCGGATCGTCCATGTCGATCATCATCGGCAGCTGGAGGTACGGCTGCGGCCGGCACCCCGACGCATTCGAGAACGAGTCGGGGCGACGTGAGATGTCCCGCAGCAGGTCGTACGTCGACACGCCCCACACGCGTCCGTCCCAGTGCAGCGGGTCGTGCTCACGCATCCACGTCAGGCCGGTGTGGAAGTCGCCACCCCAGAAGGATCCGGCGAGCAGGTCGATGCCCGCCTCACTGCCCACGTGCCCGTCGGTGATCGTCACGTCGATTCCCCCTGTCGAAGTTGGACACCAGTCTAGACGCGAGGTGGAACGCGTTCTCGCGGCCGAGCGACGCCGCATCCCGGACGCGGCGAGGGCCCGGGAGAAGTCCCGGGCCCTCGTTCCGACTCGATGTGGTTCGGATCAGCTGACGGCGAGCGCCGTGACCATTCCGAACATGCCGGTCTCGGACTCGGCGTGGTTCAGGATGTGGCAGTGCCAGACCCACACACCGGGCTGGTCGGCCTGGAAGAGCACCGTGTAGCGCTCACCCGGACCGACGGTCAGGGTGTCGGCGTAGTACGGGTAGTCCAGCGGGATGCCGTCACGAGCGACGACCAGCTGCGGGAACTGATGCAGGTGCATCGGGTGGTACTGCAGGCCCTCGTTGTAGTAGTTGACCAGCATCCAGTCGCCCTTGTTCAGCGCGTAGGGCTGCGTGGCCGGGAACGACTTGCCGTTCAGCGACAGGCCGATGACGCCGGCGTCGTTGAGCACCATGTTGTGCTCCTGGGCGACCTTCAGGTCGGCCGGGATCTGCACGCCGGAGACCGTCTTGCCACGAGGGATGGTGTACTCGCTGGTGCCACCGCCGCCCGCCGGCGAGAAGATCATCGAGCCCCACATGCCGTTGGGGACCGTCATCTGGCCGTGGTGGTGCGGGTGGTACATCGCGACGGCCGGCTCGGTCACCGTGTACTCGTAGGTGAACTCCTCGCCGGGCTTGATCAGGTCCTGCGTCAGCGGTGCGACGCCGTCCATCTCGTTCGGCAGGATCATGCCGTGCATGTGCACGTCGGTCGCCATCGGCAACTTGTTGATGACCTTCACCCGGATGTGGTCGCCGACCTCTCCGCGGAGTGTGGGACCGGGCACGGTGCCGTTGTAGGTCCATGCCTTGACGGTCTTGCCGGGCTCGACCTCCCAGTCGACGATCTCGGCGGTCAGGGTCCACTCCTTGGCACCGTCGGCGGCGATCGTCGGCTCGAGCGTCTGACCACCGATGCCCTCCGTGTTGGGCTCGCCGGTCGTGACCATCTCGACGAACGGCTCGAAGGACTTCTCCATGGCGTCGTCCATCTCGGCCCACTCCTCGGGCGTCATGTCCTCGCCGTGGCCCGCGTGGGCGTCGGTCTCGGTCGGCGCCGACGCACCTTCGGCGACCTGGATGGTGCCCTCCATGCCCGACTCGCGGTGACCCGCGATCGAGCAGTAGACCTCGTAGTCACCCTCGGCCAGGTCGACCGGGATGGTCTCGCTCTCGCCGCCGGCCAGGTCCGCGGTCTGCCCGCCGCCGTCGATCACCAGGTTGTGGACCTGCGAGCCGTTGTTCGTGACGGCGAGCTGCCCACCCGGCGCCACCTGGAGGGCACCGTCGATCGCGAACTCCGTCAACGACACCGCGACCGGAGCACCCCCGGAGCTGCTGCTGCCCGCGGCGTCGTCACCCTTGGCGACGAAGCCGATCGCGACGATCACGAGCGCCATCGCGAATCCGCCGGCGAGCACGATCAGCACCTCGCGGTACGTCCCGCCCTTCCGATCGGACTCGCTCACCTCGTCCTGCTGTTGCACGTCGTCTGGCACTGCAGCTCTCCTTCCTTCCGGACCCGGGGCACTGTACGCCTGGCCGGTCTGACGACCCGTCGAGTCGGGTCGATCCGGCGACCCTGAGAGGTCGCTCGGGTCCCACTGTGGCGGTACGACACATGGGGTGTCGACCTACGGCGCCGTCCCTCATGTCACCCCCGGAAACGGCGTTTCGGGACCTTCGGCCCTACCGGATCCGGGCATCGCACCCGGGGAGCGGAGCCGGTGCGGGGCGGGCGATGCGTGCGACCACGACACCGCCCAGCGAGACGGCCACGATCACCCACGACGCCTGCTGGAGACCCTCGGTGAACCCTGCTCCGCCGTCGCCCGGCGCGCCGCCCGCGGTGGCCAGGGTGGCGAGCGCGACACCTGCTGCGACACCCACGTTGCGCAACGCGGTGAGCAGTCCGGACGCGACGCCTGCGTCGTCGTCGGGCACCGCCGCCATCGCGGCGGTGGTCGACATGTTGTAGCTGAGGCCCTGCCCGACACCCGACAGGAACATCGCGGCCACGACGACCCAGATCGACGCGGTCGGTCCCAGTTGGGTGAGCACGAGGAACGACCCGGCGACCAAGACCATGCCGAACGCCATGGGGTTCGCGGTGCCGTGTCGACGAGCCACGGCACCGGTCACGGCGCCGAGCACGGCGAACGGCACCGAGTAGGCGAGGAAGATCACCCCGGTCATCGCTGCCGATTCGCCGCGGACGTCCTGCAGCCAGAACGTGAGCAGGATGTTCAGCGCGCCGAAGCCCCAGTTGGCGAGGAAGGCGACGACGACCGGTGGACGGAATGCGGCGGATCGGGTGATGGCCGCGTCGATCAGCGCCTCGCGCCCACCACGCTGCTCGACGACGAACGCTGCGAAGAGCACGGCGCCGAGGACCAGCGATCCGATGACGAGCGGATCACCCCAGCCGCGCAGTCCGGCCTCCTGGAGGCCGTAGACGACCGAGGTCACCGAGGCGGTCACGATCGCCGCGCCCAGCACGTCGATGCGGCGATCGTCGCCGCGGGATTCCGGGACGACCGCGATGATCATCACCGCGGCCAGGGCGAGCAGCGGCACGTTGAGTGCGAAGAACCAACGCCAGCCGAGGCTGTCGACGACCAGTCCTCCGACGACCGGCGCCGCCGCGGCAGCGGTGCTGCCGATCGCGCTCCACATGCCGATCGCCCAGGCCCGACGCTCGGGACCGGCACTGGTCGACACCACCGACAGCGAAGCCGGCATGAACAACGACGTCGCGACACCCTGGACCGCCCGGGAGAGGACCAGCACCTCGAAGGTCCACGCAACGGCGCACAGCAGCGTGCCTGCGCAGAAGAGCGCCACGCCGGCGAGCAGCAGGCGCCGACGGCCGTAGCGATCAGCGATGCGCCCGGACACGAGCAGCGGACCGGCTGCGCCCAGGGCGAAGGCGTTCAGCACCCAGCCGACCGAGCCCGATGACGCGTCGAGGTCGTTGCCGATGTCGGGGAGGGCGACCGCGACGCCGCTGAAGTCGATGCTCAGCACGACCAGCGGCAAGGCGACGGCGATCAGGATCTGGAGGGACCGTTCAGGGGCTCGCACCAGGAGATCCTACGGGCTGCACCGCAGGACCCGGTCGGGCTGGCAGACTCCGCCGGATGGACGACGACGAGTGCCGACGACTGCTCGAGGCCCCGATCACCCGCCCCAGCGACATCGATCGGTTCAGCTCGAACTCGCTCTTCGGCCAGCCCGGCATCTACCCCGACGGATCGCCGATGGTCCCGGCGAGCGGCCCTGCACGCAGCCGCGACGCGACCCGCCAACTGCTCGTCGAGCTCGACGCCGGCAGCGGCCGGGGCCCGCGCTGCTTCGACGACGAGCGGCTGGTGCAACGTGTCCCCGACGACAATCTCCGCGCAGCGCTCTGCCTGCTCGCCGAGGGGCCCGCCGAGCCGATCCTCGACGCGTTCATCGCCGGTGACACGGCGACGTCCGAGCTCTCCGTCGAACCGATCGTGGGCGAGGGCCGCGTGATCGGCCGGCCCGTCGAGGACCGTCCGGGGGTCCAGGCGTTGAACGAGCGCTACCGGTTCGAACATCCGGCGGTGATCGCACCGTCGCTCGCGCACGCGCTGTGCCACCACGTCGACGGCGCGGGCGACGCCGAGGAGGCCACGCTGCACGGTGTGCTCGCGGCGACGCATGCCTGGTTGCTCGCGGCCGCCCCCGAGCTCGGCGACCTCGGGACCGAGCTCTCGCGACGGCAGTCGTCGCTGACGGTCACGCTGCTGAACGCCCGAGCCCCCGGGTCGTGGAGGGCATCGATCCGTTGCCCCGAGGGACCGGGCACCATCCCGGGCGGCAACCCGTCGCTGCAGTGCCCGGACCTGTGGAGCATCCCGTTCGCGGGACACCCGGCGACGCGGGACACCGCCGTCGTGCCCGAGCCGGTCCGGGCGACGTTGCAGCGGCTCGCCGGCGAGCGCGCGGTCGAGGTGCCGTCGCGCTACGACGACACCCTCGGCGACTGGCTGGCCACCGAGCTCGGCGACGGCGCGTGGTTCGGGCCGTGCACCAGGCTCGCTGCCGGCCGGGCGTTGGGCCTCTGCTGAGGTCCCCGACGCAGCGCAGCAGCGCCGCTCAGGCGGGGTACGACAGGTAGACGGCCGCCTCGGGGGCGGCCACCTTCACCGTGAAGCTCTCCTCGAGGTACAGCTCGACGGAGTCCCGGTCGTGGTCCAGGTAGCCGATCGACAGGTCCTGGCCCAGGACCAGCTCGAAGTCACCGCCGCGCAGGCTGACCACCGCGGCACCGTCGACACCCGGGGCGAAGATCACCGGACCGTCGAGGATCAGCCCGAGGTGCTTGACGACGGGGTAGCCACCCATCTCGGACTGCTCGACGACACCGGCGTAGCAGCGGGGACCCATCGCGAGCGCGTACGGACCCGTGACACCGGCCAGCTTGAGCCGGGCGACGGCGGTCGCCACGTGCGAGGGGTAGGCGTCGTAGTCGTCGCCGATCGTCACCGGGTCGTGCGGCGACTCCGCGAGCAGGCCGCTCATGCCGGCGGGTGCGTAGCCGTGGAAGATCGCCCGGTCCTCGGCCATCGCCGCGCGTCGGGCGGCGAAGCGCACCGGGTCCAGGTCGGCGTCGCAGGCGCCGCGGTCGATCGAGTCGAGCTCGTCGCGCGACAGCGTGAAGGGGGTGCGGAACTCGACCAGCGGCAGGACCTTGCGCACGCGGGACTCGACCTCGAGCCCCTCGGGCCCGTCGAGCCGTTCGACCCGACCGGTCGGCTCGGCGGAGTGCGACCAACCCCGCGGTCCACTGACGTCCACGATGCGTCGACCGGCGAGCAGTTCCTTGAGGGCGGTGGTCGCCTCGTCGTTGATCTCGGCCCAGGCCGCTTCGGAGATCGGTGCCTTGGAACGGAACAGGTGGTTCATGCTGGTGCTCGCTTCGCTGGGTGCCCGTCGGGCAGATCGTGGATGACTGGTCGGGTGTGGAACGGACGACTGGGGCGTCGGACTCCGGGGTGGGGCTCGTCTCAGGTGTTGACGCTGCCGCGGAGGGAGCCGATGCCGAGGCTCCCGTCGTTCGACGGCGTCTCGGGCTCGGCCTCGCCGCCGTCACCGTGTTCGACCTCCGCCTCGATCCCGCGGATCGAGCCCTCGGTGAACAGGTACGTGCGCAGGTGACGGTCGAGCACCGGGTCGGCACGTCGGAGCCACTCGAGCGTCATCGCCGCGTGCTCCTTCTCCTCGTCGCGGTTGTGCGCGAGGACATCGGCGAGCTCGGGGTCGGTCGCCGCAGCGACGCGCTGGTCGTACCAGTCGACCGCTTCGAGCTCCTCCATGATCGACACGATCGCCCGGTGGCGGTCGACGACGTCCGCAGGCAGGACGTCTCGCGTTTCGTGCAGTTGCTCCGAGGACATCGGGCTCCTTCCGATCGGGCTGAGCCCTCACGCTAGGCGCTCCGGCGTCAGGCGCGGCGCGCCCGGTGCAGCGACGTCAGCCGTACGCGAGAAGGCCCCGGCACGAGTGCCGAGGCCTTCTGTTCCGGTGGAGGTGATGAGAATCGAACTCACGACCTCTTCGATGCGACCGAAGCGCTCTAGCCAACTGAGCTACACCCCCGGAACGAGCCCGCAGTCTAGCGGGTGCGATCGCCGTGCCCGAATCCGGGCCATCGGACGATCAGTTGGCGATGCGACGGGCGTTCGACGGGGTCGCTCGACCGACCGTCGCGGTGCGCAGACCGTTCTGCAGCGGCGAGGGCGACGCCAGCGGCGGGGCCGTGCGGCTGCGGACCGGGGCGTTCTGCGTGACCTGGGCCAGCATGACCAGGTAGGCGACGAACAGCGCACCGGCGACCAGGAACAGCAGGAGGAACGGGCCACCGAAGGCGACCGTGCAGACCAGCGAGAGCAGGGCAGCGGAACCGAGGACCGTGAGGACTTCTTGGCGACGCTTGCGGACGGCCATCGGGACGGGACGGGGAGCCGACACGGCGCCGTCACGCAGGTCGATCCTTCCACGGGCCGCGGCACGAGCGCCCAGGTCGATGACGTTCGAGCGTCCGGCCGGACGCTGCTCGGAGCGGTTCAACACCGACAGCTGGTGGTTGAACGAACGGATGGTGTCCGAGTGACGACTACCGGAGATCTTCCGGAGCACTTCGGGGAGGAGCACGATGGCCCACACCACGGCGAGTCCCAAGAAGATCAGCGTGGAGACGTTCATCTGTGGCAGAGATCCCTCTGATGGTCGGTCAGGTGCTGGTCGGTGAAGTGCCAGCGTGCGGATCCGAGGTCGGTCCGCCGGTGTCCAAACCTTACGATCGCCCGCCGATTGTTACAAGTCCTTGACGAACTACATCGGTGTCATCCGCCGATGGGGCGCCCTCGGCACGCAGATCGGCTCACGACCGGCCCGCGTCGACTCAGGTGTCGTACTCGTCGCCGTCGGAGTGGTCACCCTGACGACGGAAGGTGCCGGAGCGACCCCCGGTCTTCTCCCAGAGGGTCACGTCGCCGATCGTCATGGAACGGTCGACGGACTTGCACATGTCGTAGATGGTGAGACACGCCACTGTCGCCGCGGTCAGGGCCTCCATCTCGACGCCCGTCCGGTCGACGGTCTCGACCTGCGACTCGACCTCGATGAAGGTGTCCTCGATGCGGAAGTTGACCAGCATCGCCCCCACCATCACCGGGTGGCACAGCGGGATCAGATCGGCGGCGCGCTTGGCCGCCTGCAGCCCGGCGACCCGGGCGACCGACAGGACGTCGCCCTTGTTGATCGCCCCCCTGGCCACGAGCGAGGTGGTCTCGGTGTTCATGTGGACCCGTCCACGAGCGATCGCTCGCCGGTGGGTCGGCTCCTTGGGGGTGACGTCGACCATGCGAGCACGGCCGAGCGGATCGAGATGGGTCAGGCCCCGGTCGGACATGAGGGCGAGTGTAGGTCAGCACCGCTGACCCTTGATCGCCGTCGCGATCTCACTCCCACTGCAACGGTCGCGCTCCCGGCGAGACCGTCGGGGCCCACCGTCAGGTGAGACCTTCGCGACGCACGACCTCGGACAGGAACTCCCGGAACTCCGGACCCAGGTCGGACCGGCGCAGGGCGAGCTCGACGGTGGCGCGCAGGTAGTCGATCTTCTTGCCGATGTCGTAGCGCCCGGTCTCGAAGACGTAGCCGTACACGGGCTCGATCGGCGAGAGCACGCGCGATGGCGTCGGTGAGCTGGATCTCGCCGCCGACGCCGGGCTCGGCGTCGGCTCGAGCTGCTCGAAGATCTCCGGCGGTGAACACGTAGCGGCCCATGACCGCCAGGTTCGACGGAGCGACCGCGGGGTCGGGCTTCTCGACGATGTCGAGTGATGCGTACGCAGGTGGTCCCGAGTCCTCGTCGGCCGCGGCGCAGCCGTAGGCCGAGATCGCTCCGACGGCGACCTCCATCAGGGCGACCACCGAGCGCGCCGTGCTCGTCGTAAGCCCTTGATCATGTCGGTGAGCACGGTCGACTCGCTCGACCATGATGTCGTCGCCGAGCATGACCACGAACGGGTCGTCGCCGACGTGCTTGCGGGCCACCGAGACCGCGTGGCCGAGACCGAGCGGCTCGCCCTGGCGCACGAAGTGGATGTCGGCCAGCTCGGCGAGCTCGACCACCTCGGCCAGGTCGTCCGTCTTGCCCTTCGCCTGCAGCTGGTACTCGAGCTCGAAGTTCCGGTCGAAGTGGTCCTCGAGGCTGCGCTTGTTGCGACCGGTGATGATGAGGATGTCGTCGATCCCGGCGGCGACCGCCTCCTCGACCACGTACTGGATCGCCGGCTTGTCGACGACCGGCAGCATCTCCTTGGGCTGGGCCTTGGTGGCCGGGAGGAACCGGGTGCCGAGGCCGGCCGCGGGGATGACCGCCTTGGTGACGGTTGACATCCTCTGAGCGTACCCAGAGCGAGGGCTCAGCCCACCCCGATCCGGCGTTTCCGCGAGTCGCCCGCCGCGCGGTAGAATTAGCAGTCGACCTCTACGAGTGCCAGCCCGTCGTGCGGGCAGGGCGTCCGTGGCCAGGACCCGCCAGAGGGTCGACCCGACGAACCGGAGCGATTCGAATGCCCCTCTACGAGTACCGCTGCAAGCACTGCGAGCACCAGTTCGAGATCCAGCAGGCCTTCACCGACGACGCGCTCACGACCTGCCCCGAGTGCGAGGGCGCGTTGAAGAAGGTCTTCTCACCGGTCGGCATCTCGTTCAAGGGGTCCGGCTTCTACAAGAACGACTCGCGGGGCTCGTCCACCTCGACGACGCCGGCAGGCTCCTCGGAGTCGACGAGCAGCTCCAGCACGTCGGACACCTCGACCAGCGCGAGCACCTCGTCATCGTCGACGCCAGCGGCTGCCGCGTCGAGCTCGGACTGAGCGAACCGACCCCCCACACCCGCGGCTGACCGCTGACCCAGGGGCTGACCGCTGACCCAGGGGCTGACCGCCGGCTCAGGGGCTGACCGCGGCGGCGTCCGCCGTCGCGCGTTGGATCAGGTGGTCCAGGAGCGCGATCAGCACCATCTTCACCGACTCCCGCGACCGAGCGTCGGCACGGACCAGCGGCACGTGTGCCGGCAGCGCGAGCGCGTCGCGCACCTCTTCGAGGGAGTACGACCCTGCGTCGGGGAACTGGTTCACGACCGCCACGAAGGGCACGCCGCGACTCTCGAAGTAGTCGACCGCGGCGAAGCACTCCTCGATGCGACGGGTGTCGAGCAGCACGACGGCACCGATCGCGCCGTCGACGAGGTCGTCCCACATGAACCAGAACCGCTCCTGCCCGGGCGTGCCGAACAGGTAGAGGATGATCTCGGAGTCGATCGTGATCCGGCCGAAGTCCATCGCGACGGTGGTCGACGTCTTCCGCTCGAGCTTCGAGAGGTCGTCCACGCCCTCGCTGTACGACGTCATCGTCGCCTCGGTGGTCAGCGGCTCGATCTCGGAGATCGCGCCCACGAGGGTGGTCTTGCCCACGCCGAAACCGCCGGCGACGAGGAACTTCACCGGCTGGGGCTGCCCTCCGGACGGGACGCCCGAGGGCATCGTCGTCGGAGCGACGTCGGCGGGCCGAGCGGGATGGGGATCAGAGGGCTCGTACTGCATCGATCATCCTCAGAAGGAGTGCGGGCGTCGCCGACGGCGTCGCCTCGTGGACTCGGACCAGACCGGCATCTGCCAGATCCCCGACCAGGATCTGCGCGACGCCCAGGGGCACGTCGATCCGAGCCGCCACCTCGGCGACGGAGATCGGCTGTCGGCACGCGGCGAGGATCGCAGCGTGTTCGAACTGGAGCGCGGCATCGGACTCCGCGTTGGTCGCGACGACGAGCGACTCGACCCGGAGGTGGACGGTCGCGTGTCGCGCCCGTCCGCCGGTGATCACGAACGGTCGGACGAGCGACTCGTCCTCGGCCTCGTGGTCGTCCGCCGGCGGCACCGCGACGCCAGGGAGGCGCGGCGGAGCCGCGGGGTCTCCGTTCGCCGCCGGCTCCCAGGGCTGCATGGTGATGGTGCCCTCAGACCGCCGACAGCGCGTCGCGGAGACCCGCTCGCACCTGCGGTGTCAGGACCGAGCCGAACCGGTCGACGAGCATGGTCATCTCGTAGCCCACCAGGCCGACGTCGGAGTTCTTGTCGGCCAGGATGCCCAGGCAGCTGCCGTCGGAGATCGACGCGACGAAGAGGAACCCGGTGGTCATCTCGACCATCAGCTGGTCGACGTTGCCGTAGCCGAAGCAGCGCGACGCGCCGAGGGAGAGGCTGGTGAGACCTGCGGCGATCGCTGCGAACTGGTCCGCGCGGCCGCGGTCGAGATCGGTCGACATCGCCATCAACAGACCGTCGGAGCTGACGCACACGGCGTCGCTGACCCCGGGGGTCTGCTGAACGAAGCGGGTCAGCAGCCAAGGGATCTGCTGGACCTGTTCACTGGTGTCGGTGATCACTGCGAGGACCTCCCGTCCTGAGCGGCGCTGTCTGCGCCGTCGTGTGTCAGTGGAGTGATGGGTGTGGTCGAACCGTCCGAGGCATCGGAGTCCGGGCGGCCACCGTCGGGGGTGACCCGGCCCCGTGAACGACCGGCCTGGAACGACGACAACATGGATCGCACACCATCGGCGGAGCGATCAGCGGCCTCGACCGGAGCGCCGAGGCTGTCGCCGCGCCGGCTCTCGGCGAGTGACGCGCCGGGGACACGCTTCGAGAGTCCACCCGGCCGACCGCCGCCGCCGAACTGCTGCTGGGCCGCGGTGAGTGGCGACGGGGGCGCCGCTGCTGCGGCGACCTCGTCCGCGGAGGGCGCCGTCGGGCGCCACTCGTGCTGCGTGGGTAGCTCCGTCGGGGCCGGAGGGCTGACATCCGCGAACGGGTCCGCGGCACGCGGCGCCGGCGCCGGCTGGTGCGCTGCGGCGTCGCCGCCAGCAGCGGCCGCTGGTGCCTCGGGCAGGGCGGTCTCGAAGCGGGCCCACTGGTCCTCACTCGAGATCGCCTCGGTCCCGGTCTCCGCGGGGCGAGCGTTCCAGATGGTCGACAGCTCCTCGACGACGGCCGGTTCGATCGTCGCTGCGCCGGCGACCGAACCCAGGTCGACGGGTTCGAAGGCCGGTGCAACAGGCGACTCGGGTGCAGGCGCGTCCGGAGCGAGTGACGCCGGGACGGGATCGAACAGCGACGACTCGAGGTCACCCGCGGTTCGGACCTCGGCGACCTCGGAGTTCACGGTCCCGGACGGTGCTGCCTCGAACGGTGCAGCCTCGAACGCGGCGGTCTCCCACGGTTCGGGCGACGCGGTTGCAGGTGGCTGGAACGCGGACGGCTGGAGTGACGGTGCTTCGTACCCTGTCGTCTCGACCGTGGTGTTCGACCCGTTGATGCCGGTCGGCACCGAGGCGGACGGCAGCGCCGAGGCTGTGGCGACACCCGCCCCGGGGGCGAAGGGAACCGGACCCTGCTCACGGGACGCCTTGGTGCCGGGCATCGGGCTCGACACCGCAGAGCGGTCCGCCGAACCGATCACGGCGCTGACCGGCAGCGTCACGATCGCCGTCACACCTCGACCACCGGAGCTCGGCTGCAACCGCACGTGCGTGCCCGTCTTCGACGCGAGCTTCGCGACCACGTACTGGCCGAGGTAGCGGGTGGGCATTCCCTCGAGCTCGTCGAGACCGGAGATGCGCTGGTTCGCCGCGAGCAGCTCGACATCGGACATCCCGACGCCGTGGTCGATGACCGCCAGCTGGTAACCACCCTGGCCCAGCGACCGGCCGTCGATCTCGACGGTCGAGTCGGGCGGCGAGAAGCCGAGGGCGTTCTCGATCAGCTCCGAGAGCAGGTGGATGAGGTCGATCACGACCGGGCCCGAGAGCGTCGCCCCGCGCAGGTGGCCGATCCGCACGCGTTCGAAGTCCTCGACCTCGCTCATCGCCGCGCGGACGACCTCGGCGACGGGCGCCGGCGCACGACGTCGACGCGGCGTCTCGGAGCCGGCGAGGATCAGCAGCGACTCGGCGTTGCGTCGCATGCGACTCGCCAGGTGGTCCAGCTTGAAGAGGTGCTCGAGGAACGCGGGGTCGGTCTCCCGGGTCTCGAGCGACGTGATGAAGTCGAGCTGACGGGCGAGCAGCGTCTGGTTCCGCCGGCCGAGGTTCGTCATCGCCTCGGCCTGGTTCACGCGCAGGGCGGCCTGCTCGCTCGCGAGGCGCAGCGCGGTGTCCTGCACGTCGTTGAACGCGGCAGCGACCTCGTGGACCTCGGTGGCGCCCGTCGCCCGCAGCGCGGGGAGGTGCAGCTCCTCGCTGCCCTGGTCCTGCTGCGCCTTCACCGCTTCGGGCAGTCGGGTCGTGGCCACCTCCTCGGCCTGTGCGGCGAGGTCCTGCAGCGGTCGTGCGATCGAGCGGACCGCTCGACGGAGCAGCAGGGCACTGATCAGGACGATGGCGATCGCGGCGACCGCGGCCAGGAACAGCAGCTGCCGGCTCCAACTCGCGAAGTCGTCGACGACCGCGACCGCGTCGGTCTCGGCCACCTGCTGGAGCTCGGTGAGGGCCTCGGTGCGCTGGTCGAGGCCGGCGGTCCAGGCCGTGTAGTCGCGAGCGCCGCGCTCGGTGAACACATCACGTCGGGTCGAGTCCGCTGCGGACATCGAGTAGCCGACGCCCTCGATCAGCAGACCCAGCTCCGTCGGCGCCGAGGCGGCGGCCAGCGCGGTGTAGGACTCCTGCTCCGAGGCGAGACCCATCAGCGCCTGGAACGAGGTCGCGTCGAGCTGACCTTCCTCGGCGGCGATCAGGGTCATGTCGCGCTCCTGGGACGACGCGGCCTGCGCCCGCGCCAGGTAGTCGGCGGTGCTCGCCGCACTGTCGTCCACCGACTCGCCGGTGTCGATCGCGATGGTGGACAGGTCGAGCAGCTGGTCGATCGCAGCGGAGTACGAGGCGAGGGCGACACGGCCGCCGAGCTCGTTGCCCGACACACGCTGCGCGGCGTCGACGCGCACGAGCGCACGGTCGGTCATCTCCTCCAGCTCGCCGCCGAGCTCGCCCGCCCGCGCAGCGAGCGCATCGGCGGATGCCTGCACCGCGTCGCGCAGCTCGGGGGTCGACGCCTTGCTGTCGATCAGGGTCCGACGTTCCGCCTGCAACGAGTCGATGAGTCGGTACGAGCTCAACGCCAGGTCGGTGCGTTCCTGCAGTCCCGAGGCCTCGGCGGACTGCGTCCAACCCAGGTACACGCCGTACCCGGTCACGGCCAGCAGACCAGCGAGGGGAATCGCCAACAGCATCAGCAGGCGGGTGCCGATGCGAAGGCGACGGGACTGGTGTTCTTCGGTCTTCCGTTGCCGTGCCACGGAAGTCGGATCGACACCGGAGGTCCTTCGGTTGAGAAAATGGTCGGGTGAGAGACCCGCCGACCCCTCGAAATTTGGTCGGCTGACAGACCCGAACACGTCGTGACGGGTGCCGAGCGAGGGTCGGCGTGGCGCTCGCCACGCGGCATGCCGCGGGGACCGTGCCCCGCTGCCCGCGGATCGCTGCGACGAGCGTTCTCCTAACATCGGGGTGATGGGCAAACGACGCCGCCGCGCTGCACTCCCGCCGCCACCTTCCGACCCGGTGACCCCCGGTCTGGTCGGCCCGCTGCGCACCGTGCGCGTCGGCATCGGGCGGCCCGAGTACGCAGCGACGGGACAGCCCTCGGCGAGGGAGAGCCGCGCCATCCGCACCGACGACGAGATCCTCGCCATGCGCACCGCCGGTCGGGTCGCCGCCGAGGCCCTCATCGAGGTCGGTCGCCACGTGCGACCCGGCGTGTCCGCCGACGAGCTCGACCGGATCGGTCACGAGTTCATGGTCGACGCCGGCGCCTACCCGTCGACGCTCAACTACCGCGGCTTCCCGAAGTCGCTGTGCACCTCGGTGAACGAGGTCGTGTGCCACGGCATCCCGGACTCACGGAAGCTCGCGGACGGCGACATCGTGAACGTCGACGTGACCGCCTTCATCGAGGGCGTGCACGGCGACACGTCCTGCACGTTCCTCGTCGGCGACGTCGACGAGGCGTCCGCCGCGCTGGTGCGCCGCACCCGCGCGGCGATGTACGCCGGCATCTCCGTGGTCAGGCCGAAGGCACGCATCTACGAGATCGGCCGAGCGATCGAGCAGTCGGTCGCCGAGTACGGCTACGGCGTGGTGCGGGAGTTCATCGGCCACGGCATCGGCGACCAGTTCCACACCAGCCTGCAGATCCCCCACTACTACGACCCCCACAACGACACGGTCCTGCTGCCCGGCATGACCTTCACCGTCGAGCCGATGATCAACGTCGGCAGCCCACGGCTCGACATGTGGGACGACGGGTGGACGGTCGTGACCCGCGACCTGCAGCGCTCCGCGCAGTTCGAGCACACCGTGCTCGTGACCGACGACGGCCACGAACTGCTGACCGTCGATGCGGACGGGACGTCCGCGGACGTCCTGTTCGCCGACGTCTCCTCGGGCGCGTAGACCCGCCCCGGTCGCGTCGACCGCGCCCGCCCGAACCTGCTCGATGCTTCCCCGCACACCGCCACTCATTGGAGCGTCGTGCGAGATCGCATCCGTCGGACGAGCAGCACCCCACTCGACGTGTTCGGCCCCACACGAGCGCGCGTCGATCGCACCGCAGCTCGTCTGCGTCGATCACGGGTGGCTCGCAGGGTCGCCCTTCGGCGCTGCATCGCGGTGCTGCTCGCCGTCGTCGTCGGGTGGGCGGTCACCGGGTCGGCGGAACAGGCACGGCGCGACCAGCGCCGATGGGGGTCGGCACGGAACGTCGTCGTGGCCACCGTGGACGTCGCCGCCGGCGAGCTGCTCGACGCCGGCAACACCGGCGTCGAGGACCGCCCCGCGTCGATGGTGCCCGACGGGGCACTCGACGAGGCGCCCGTGGGTCGGCGTGCCTCCGTCGACGTACCTGCGGGCGAGCCGCTGTTGCGCGACCGCCTCGCCGAGGAGTCGCTCGGCGCGCTCGCCGCACGACTCCCGGAGGGCAGCGCAGGTGTGACGTTCCCGCGCGCCGAGGTGCAGCCGACGCTGGAGGTGGGCGATCGGGTCGATGTCTACTCGACGATCAGCGACGTCACGGGAACCGCTTCCGCCCGTGTGGCCGACTCGGCGATCGTGGTCCACCTCGACGCGCGGTCGGTGACCGTCGCTGTCGCCGAGGCAGAGGTCCGCGCGTCGGCCGCCGCGGCGATGGCCGAGGGAGTCGTGTTCGTCGTGCTCCGGTGAGGAGCTGCGGGTGAGGCGCTGCGGGTGAGGTGCCGAAGGGGCAGCGCGGTGAGGAGTCGGGCCGTCAGGCGCCGGAGATCGACACGTCGTCGATGACCAGCGACGCGGCGCCGTGGCCGGAGGTCAGCCACTCGAAGTCGCCGCCGACCTCACGGATGTCGAGCAGCAGCCGCTGGAGCGTCGAGGCGAGCGTGAGCTCCCGCACCGGACCGGCCAGCGCGCCGTCGCGGATCTCGATCCCGTCGGCGCCGACCGAGAAGTCGCCCGACACCGGGTTCACGCCCGAGTGCATGCCGGCGAAGCTGTTCACGTAGAGCCCGTGGTCGATCGACGCGACCAGCTCGTCGAAGCTGCGGGTCCCCGGTGACATCACCAGGAGCTGAGCGCCGACGCCCGGCAGACTTCGGGTGCCACGCACCGCCGACGCGGTCGACGAGGTGCCGGAGCGACGAGCCGTGTAGGAGTCGTGCAGGAAGCCCTTCAGCACACCGTCGACGATCAATTCGTTGGGGCGACAGGCGAGTCCCTCGCCGTCGAACTCCTCGGAGCCGAGCGACTCCTCCCTGGTCGGGTCGTCGACCAGGGTCAGCAGCGGCGACGCGATCTGCTGGCCGATCCGGTCGGCGAAGGGCGATCGGCCTCGCTGCACGGCGTCGGCACAGACCATGCCGGACACGACGCCCAGCAGCGTCAGCGCCAGGCGCGGCTCGAGCAGGATCGCCATGCGGCCGGACGCCGGTTTGGTGGCCCCCAGCAGACGGGTCGCCCGGTCGACCGCCTCGGCGGCGACGCGGTCCAGGTCGAGTGCATCGGGGTCCCGGCCGGCGTCGTGTCCGAAGCCGGTCTGGGTCTCGTCGCCGTCGCGGGCGAGCGGCTGCGTGGCGATCGTGCAGGACGCCCCGCGGTCGCTGCGCTCGATACCTGCGGTCGACACGATGACCGACTCGCCCCATGCGTCGCCGTACGCCGTGGTCCGGGCGCCGACGACACGAGGGTCGATGCCGCGCACACGTCGTTCGAGCTCGAGGGCCAGCTCGACCTTGCGGTCCACCGGCGCAGCGAGCACCTGCTCGGACCAGGCGTCACGTCCGACGACGTCGACGCCGTCGGGCGCTGCCAGGCCGTTGAACTCGTCGGGCTCGCCGAAGCCTGCGTTGTCCCGTGCCTCGTCGAGCGTCTCGCCGAGCACCGCCGGGTCGAGCGAGCCGCAGTGCGCGAAGCCCAGGCGACCCTCGCGGATCACCCGGATCCCGGCGCCCGAGGTGTCGGCCGAGGTCAGGGACTCGACCTCACCGTCGTAGACCCGCACCGACGTCGAGGTGGACCTGCCGAGCAGCACCTCGACCTGCTCCCCCGGAGCGGCTCGCCGGACCAGCGACCGCGCCAGTTCGACCAGGTCGTCACTTCCCTTGGCTGTCATCTGCGTCATCGGCCCGACATCATGACATCTCCGACGGCCAGCGTGACCCCGGTGGACTCCCACGGGAAGTACGTCAGGTCGGCGCCGACGGCGACGACGTCGGTCAGCATGCGTTGCAGCGTCGAACCGATGATCACCTCGCGGATCGGCTCGGCGACCTCGCCTCCCCGGATCCGTCGACCCTCGACGCCGACCGAGAGGTCACCCGAGACCGGGTTCACCCCGGAGTGCAAGCCGGCGAGCTCGTGCACCAACAAGCCGTCGCCCACCGCAGCGAGTACCTCTGCGGCGTCGCCGGAGCCCGGGCGCAGCGTCGTCACGTGCGGACCGACCCCCGGCACCGATCGGTGGCTGCCACGTTGGGCGGAGCCCGTCGACGACAGCCCCGAGGCCCGTGCCGTGTAGGCGTTGTGGAGGAAACCGGCGAGCACCCCGTCGGTCACCAAGGGCACCGTCCGACACGCCAGGCCCTCTCCGTCGGTGTCCGAGGCGGTCGGCGCGGCAGGATCCGTCGCGTCGTCGACCAGCGTGACGAGCGGCGACGCCACCAGTTCACCGACGCGTTCCGCGAAGGGAGAACGGCCTCGCAGCACCGCCTCGCCCGAGAGCATCTCGGCGATCAGCGCGATGAACTGCGACGTGACGTAGGGGTCGAACACGACCGTCAGCCGTTCGGTCGGCGCCTTCTCGGCACCCAGCATCCGCAGGCAGCGCGTCGCAGCGTCAGCGGCCGCGGCCTCGACGTCGAGGTCCTCGACGCTGCGTCCGACCGAGAAGCCGAAGCCCGTCGTCGTGTCGTCGTCGTCACCGGCGAGCGCGTAGGCGCCCACGTACACCGACGTCTCCCGTCCGGCGGTGCGGATGCCGGCGGTCGACGCGATCGCCGTCGCAGTCACCGCGTCCGCGTAGTCCGCCGACTCGACCCCCGACATCCGCGGATCGGCGGCGTTCACGCGGGCCTCGAGTTCGACCGCCAGGCGGATCTTGTCCTCGGTGGGCACCTCGAGCAGCCGGGGGTCGTACAGGTCGAGCGCCACCGGTGTGACGCCGTCGGGTCGAGCGAGCCCGGCGTCAGGGTCGGGCGACGCGAACCGGGCGTTGTCCCGCGCGTCGGCGAGGCACTCGGTGATCGCCTCGTCGTCGAGCACCCCCGCCCACGCCAGGCCCTGTCGGCCCTCGGTGATGACTCGGATCCCGACCCCGGCGGAGTCGGCGGCGACGAAGTGCTCGACCTCGCCGCCGTAGGCCCTGATCTCGGTCTCGGAGCCCCACACCACGACCGCCTCGAGCTCCTCACCGGGGACGGCCCGTTCGATCACGCGGTCGGCCACGGCCTGCAGCTGTTCGGGCGTCATGTCGCCACCTGCGTTCGGAGTCGTCGCACCCGGCCAGCCTCGCACACCACCGGCAGAGCCCGACCCTCTTGCACCGACAATCGGATCCGAGTAGCTTCCCCGGTCAAGAAGAGTGGGGCGCAGGGTACAGGGAGAGGCCCGAAATGGGTTCTGTTACTGCAATGGGCGCGCGCCCACGCATCGTCGTCGGCCGCGCCGCGACCGACGGCATCGACCGGGGAGCGAAGGGACGAAGGGCCCGAGCGCCACGTTGGCTGCTGTTGGCGGTCATCGTCGCGCTCGCCGCCGCCTGTATCCCGCCCGAGGACCCCAACGCACCGAATCCGGCCGGCCTGGTGGCCACGCTGCGCGCCGGGTCGATCGACCTCGAGTGGGCCACGACCCTCGACGGCATGAGCTTCGGCTACGAGGTCCAGTACGCCTCCGACACGGTGCACTGGACCACCTTCGCCCAGACCACCGAGCCGAACGCGAGCTTCATCGACGTGACGCCCGGGACGGGCTATTCGTTCCGTGTGCGTAGCGGCTCGGCGCCGGGCGCCCCGGTGAAGGAGTGGAGCCCGCAGATCAAGGCGCTGTACGTCGAGCCGCAGCTCCCCGTGCTCCGGATCGACACCACGGGCCGAGCGCCGATCCTCGACAGGGAGAACTACGTGCGGGCGACCATGACGCTCGAGCCGAACGGTTCGGGTGTCGCGCCGTACACCGGGACCCTCGACGTCCGAGGGCGTGGCAACTCGACGTGGCTCGCCCCGAAGAAGCCCTACCGGCTCCGCCTCGACACGAAGTCGTCGCTGATGGGCATCGCGTCGAACCGTCACTGGGCGCTGCTCGCCAACTACAACGACAAGTCGCAGCTGCGGAGCTACGCGGCCGGCGAGATCTCCCGGGCGACCGAGCTGGACTTCACTCCTGCGTACCGGCACGTCGAGGTGATCCTCAACGGGAAGTACGAGGGCGTCTACCAGCTGACCGAGCACATCCGCACCGGCGGTGACCGGGTCGACATCGAGGAGATGGGGCCCGACGACAACGCCGGGGTCGAGCTCACCGGCGGCTACCTCATGGAGATCGACGAGCGCCTCGAGCAGAACTTCGAGCCCGGGTTCCGCACCTCGCGGAACGTCCCGGTCGTGGTGAAGGAACCCGATCCGATGACCGTCGAGCAGCGTGCCTACATCAGCGGTCACGTCGCGGCGTTCGAGAGCGCGCTCTTCAGCAGCTCCTACACCGACCCGGTCGTCGGGTACCGCCGGTACCTCGACGAGCAGGCGTTCGCCGACCACTACCTCGTGCACGAGATCGCCCGGAACCAGGACACCTTCTTCTCGAGCACCTTCTTCACGAAGCAGCGCGGCGACGACCGGCTCGTCTTCGGTCCGATGTGGGACTTCGACCTGTCCATGGGAGCCGTCGGCGCACCCCGCACGCTCGACGCGACCGGTTGGGCACACCGCGGGACGGGTCCGTGGTTGCAGCGGATCTTCACGGACCCGACGTTCCTCACCACGCTCGAGGCACGGTGGAGCGCGCTGCTTCCCGCAGTGTCGGGACTGCCCGACCAGGTCGAGGCGCTGGGCGACTCGCTGCAGCCGGCGATCGACAACGACGAGGTGCGTTGGGGCTACCAGCTCGAGTCGCACGACACGCCGCAGTACGTGGCGGACTGGCTCCGGACACGCCTTGCGTGGATCGGCGGCGAGCTGGGCTGACCGTGGCACACCCGGCCTCCGGGTGGTTCGACCCCTTGAGCAGACCCTTCGGGGTGGCTACGGTGACCCGTTCACTGGCCCGGACGGTGCGGGAGCTGTTCGGGGAGGGCGACCAGGAGGCAGGGTGTCCACGACCATTCAGACGGGGAACCGTCGCGCATTCGGAATCGGACGGAGGTGGGCGGCAGCTGCAGCCGTGGCCACGGTGGCGGTGATCGCCGCGGCGTGCGGCACCCCTGCCGGGCCACCGGCACAGGGCAACGGCCTCCCGGTGCTGCGCAGCTATCTCGGAGAGTCGTCGATCGACCTGTCCTGGGACCTGACCGAGCACGGCGTGCAGGGGGGCTACGAGATCCAGGTCGCCTCGTCGGGGGTTCCGTGGTCAACGGTCGAGCGCACCAACGGCACCTCGACGTCGTTCACCGACGTCGTTCCCGGCACCACCTACGGGTTCCGGATCGGCGCCGCGGTCGACGGCGGGCCGACGACGCTGTGGGGACCGACGATCAACGTCAGGTTCTACGACCTCGTCCTGCCGGTGATCCGCATCGACACCGAGGATGCTGCGCCGGTCGCGGACAAGGAGAACTACGTCCCTGCGACGATGACGCTCGACCCCAACGGATCGGAGTACGCCGCCTTCAGTGGCACGCTCGGGATCCGCGGCCGCGGCAACTCGACCTGGCTCGAGCCGAAGAAGCCCTATCGGCTCCGGCTCGACACCAAGTCACCCCTGATGGACATCGCCTCGAACCGGCACTTCGTCCTGCTGGCCAACGCCATCGACCGTTCCCAGCTGCGGACGTTCGCTGCGAGCGAGCTCGCACATTCGACCGATCTGGCGTGGACACCCACCTACCGCCACGTCGAGGTGATCCTCAACGGGCAGTACGACGGCGTCTACCAGCTCTCGGAGCACATCCGCCCCGACCCCGACCGGGTCGACATCGACGAGCTCGGCCCGGACGACAACTCCGGTCACGAGCTCACGGGCGGCTATCTGCTCGAGGTCGACCAGCGGCTCGAGGAGAACGACGAGCCGGGCTTCCGCACCGCCAGGGACAACTACCCGATCGTGGTCAAGGAACCCGACCCGATGACTCCCGAGCAGCGGGACTACATCACGAGCCACGTGCAGGAGTTCGAGGACCGGCTGTACTCGCCGAACTACACCGACCCCGTGGACGGCTACCGGCCCTACCTCGACGTCGATGCCTTCATCGACCACTACCTGGTGCAGGAGGTCACCGCGAACATGGACGGGTTCCGGTACAGCACGTTCTTCTCCAAGGCCCGCGGCGACGACCGACTCCGGTACGGGCCGATCTGGGACTTCGACCAGTCGATGGGTTCCGCCAGGTCGTGGAGGCCGCTGAACCCCACGGGTTGGCAGCACCAGAACAGCTCCCTGTGGACCCAGCGCCTGCTGTCGGACCCGTCGTTCCGCGCCGAGCTCGACGCCCGATGGGACGAGCTCCAGCCCGTGTTCGCCCAGCTGCCCGCGCAGCTCGCCACGCTCGGCCAGGAGCTCGCTCCGGCCATCGCGAACGACGGCCACCGCTGGAACTACTCCCTGGTCGATGCCGACACGCCCTCGTTCCTGAGCACCTGGCTCACCACCCGGTTGAACTGGATCGACACGCAGCTCGGAGCCGACTGAACGTCGCCGACGTGGCGGGTGGTGGCCGTCGGGCCGTCACCCGCCACGACGGCGCTGCGGACGGATCTCCCCGCCGCACCTCAGGCCGCAGTGCCGCCGATCGTGAGACCGCTCGCGACCCGCAGGGTGGGCACGCCGTCGCCCACCGGGACGCCCTGGCCGTCCTTGCCGCACGTGCCGGGTGCGCCCATCGCGAAGTCGTCGCCCACGGCGTCGATCGCGGACAGCACGGCCGGCCCGTTGCCGATGAGGTTGCCCTCGCGCAGCGGCTCGGTGATGCGGCCGTCCTCGATCAGGTAGGCCTCGGTCATGCCGAAGACGAAGTCGCCGGTGGCCGTGTTCACCTGGCCGCCGCCGAGGTGAGAGATGTAGACCCCCGACGGGGTGTCGGCGACGATGTCGTCGGGCGTCGAGGTGCCACCGAGCAGGTAGGTGTTGGTCATCCGCACCATGGGCAGGTGCTGGTAGCTCTGACGGCGTCCGTTGCCGGTCGACGCGCGACCTTCGGCTCGGGCCCGCAGGCCGTCCCACATGAAGTCGACCAGCACGCCGTCCTGGATCAGGACGTTGCGCTGTGCGGGGCGGCCCTCGTCGTCGATCGCGAAGCAGCCCCACTCGCCGCCCATCGTGCCGTCGTCGACGAGCGTGACCAGCGGCGACGCAACCTGTTCGCCGATGCGACCGGCGAACACCGACGCACCCTTCGCGGCCAGGTCGGCCTCGAGCCCGTGGCCACACGCCTCGTGGAACATCACGCCGCCACCGCCGGGACCGATCACGACCGTCAGCTCGCCCGACGGCGCCGGACGAGCGGCCAGCTTGGTGAGTGCCCGGCTCGCCGCGGTGCGCGCCAGTTCATCGACGTCGTAGGTGTCGAACAGCTCGAATCCGACCGTGCGGCCGACCGACTCGCGGTCCGGTCTGCATGCCGGTGTCGCCCGAGGCGACGCACGAGATCGAGAAGAGCGTCCGGACCTGGTCGTCGCCCGAGAACACACCGTCGCTGTTCGCGACGAGGATCCTGCGCTGGGAGTCCGCGTACCGAGCGGAGACCTGGGTGATGGCGGAGCCGCTCTGGCGAGCGATGTCGTCGGCGCGGACGAGCAGCTCGACCTTCGTGGCCTTGGCGACGTCGGCCGGCGGGATCAGCACCTCGTTGGGCCGGGGCGCGGATGTCGGTTCGAGCGCGACGACCGTCGTGCCCGAGCCGTTGCCCCGAGCGGCGGCGGCCGCGGTCTCGGCAGCCGCGATCAGACCCGCCTCGGTCAGATCCGAGGTGTGGGCGAAACCGGTCGACTCACCGACGACGACGCGGATGCCCGCGCCGCGGTCGCGACCGGACGTGAGCTCCTCGACCCGTCCGTCGTCGAGCAACGCGGACGACGACCGCTTCTCCTCGACGAAGACCTCGGCGAAGTCCGCGCCACGCGCCAGACCGGCGCTCAGCACTCGTTGGACCGTTGACTCTTCGAGCAAGGCGGGCTCCTCCCGGGGGTCGGCGTCGTCACGACATCCTTGCCAACACGCCGGGTCCCGGCCGCACTCCCGCCGGGATCGTGGCGTCCTGAACGATGTGCCAGCGGCGGACGCAGAGGCTTACTGTATCGCCCGTGCCCGTTCGACCCGGATTGTCCGCCAGCGCCCAGATCACCGTCTCGGAGGCCGACACCGCCATCGCCTTCCGGTCGGGTGAGGTCCCGGTGCTCGCGACGCCCCGCATCGTGGCACTGGTCGAAGAGGCAACCGTCGCCGCGGTCCGGGGCCATCTCGACGACGGGTACTCGACGGTCGGGGTCCGCGTGCAGGTCGAGCACATCTCCCCCACTCCGGTCGGCCGGGTCGTCACCGCCGAGGCGAACCTCGAGAGGATCGAGGGCCGACGGTTGATCTTCCACGTCTCGGCCCGTGACGAGCGCGGTCTGGTCGCCGCCGGCAAGGTCACCCGGGTGCTGGTCGACATCGAGCGGTTCCTCGACAAGACCCGCTGACCCCGGGGGTGGACCGCCACCCTCGCCGGACGGCGTCGTCGCCATGCAGGCGATCGGTTCGTCGAACCACCATTGCGCGCGCCTACATTGTCGGCGCTGTGCATGACGGCGACCCGACTGGGCGGGTCGCTTCCCGGTCGGGAGGGCGGGACAGGCACACGTAGGTCGGGCATCCGTCGGATGCACCGGCACAACTGCACACCAGGGGGAGAGGAACCTCATGAAGCTCCGTCCGGCCGTTCTGGCCGTCATGGTCGCCGCGTCGGCTGTCGCGTGCGGCACACCGCCGCGAGCCACCGCGCCGACGTACAGCGTCACGCCCGAGTACTGCCCGTACGACGACCGCCTCGTCCAGTTCAACGGTGACTCGGTCGGCGCGTCGTACGCGCACCGGGTCAGGCTTCCGGAGTACTCGGTCTTCAACGCCTCGCAGGGTGGCGCCGGCTGGGTCTTCGACGACGTCGTGGCGACGATCCCGTCGCGGGTGCGTCAGTGGATCGACCAGTGCGGTGTGCCCGGGGCGGTCGTCATCGAGGGCGGGATCAACGACCTCACCCACGCGGTCGCGGTCGAGGAGATGCAGGCCGAGGTCCGCGCGCTGAGCGCGTGGCTCGCGGAGCGCGACGTGCCGACGGTCTGGCTCGCGATCCATCCGATGCCGATCACCGGCAACTACTGGTTCGTCCAGGAGCAGCGGCTCGCGTACAACGAGTGGCTCACGACCTCGGGCGAGCTGTGGGGGGCCACGGTGGACTGCACACCTGCGCTCGAGGCACCCGACGAGCCCGATTCGCTGCGCCGTTCCTTCTGGTCCTACCTGGACGTCTGGGGCACCCCCGACGGCAACCACATGAACGCCGACGGCTACGAGGCGATGGCGAGGTGCGTCGAACCGGTCGTCAGCGAGGTGCTGGGGCCGGTCGATCCGACTCCGGCAGCAGCGTCAGGGTCCGACGGAACTCCCTGAGCCCGCAGGTGGCGAGGCGCCCCGTCGGGCCGGACTCGGCGGGGCGCCGACGCGTCCGCACGGCCCTCGGACACGACGGCGTCGACCGATAGGCTGGACCCACGATGACCGGCGAGGACCAGGCGAGCGATCGGGGCGCACCGCCCGACGACGCCGAGGAGTGGGCCGAGGCGGTACGTGAGGTCGACGCGGCATCGCTGCCGCACCACCTCCCGAAGAACAACTGGCGCAGCATCCTCGTTCGCCTCGCCATCAGCTGCGCCTTCCTCGGGGTGCTGTTCTGGCGGTTGCCCGACGTCTCGGTGGACGAGGTCCTGCCGGAGATCACCTCGGCGACGGTCGCCTGGGTGGTCGTCGCCGTGGTCGTGCACATGGTCGCCTACGTGCTGCAGACCGCCCGCTGGTCGACGGTCTCGGACACGCTCGGGCTGCACCTGCCGTTCCGGAGGATGTTGTCGCACCTGCTCGCCGGCGAGTTCGTGTCGAACGCCCTGCCCACGTCGTTCGGCGGCGATGTCGTGCGAGTGATGCGCCAGGGCTCCGACAGCGGCGACTACGCGGATGCCTTCGCCGCGACCGCGCTCGAGCGGTTGACCGGGTGGCTGGTGCTGCCGCTGCTGTCGACCGTGGCGATGCTGGCCCAGCCGGAACTGCTCGAGCTGGGCTCCGCCACCGCGGTGGCGATCGCGATCAACGCGGTCACCGTCGTCGCACTCGTCGCGATCCTCTGGGCCGCCGGCCACGAACGCGGGGCGGGCCGCATGCTGGGCCGCGGCGGATGGCGCCGCTACCTCGCCGCGGTGCACATCGGCATCATCGCCTTCCGTCACAGACCCGGGCGGGTCGCGCTCGTGCTGGCGGCAGGTGTCGGCTTCCAGATCATGCAGTGCATCTCCGTCTGGGCCGCCGCTCGTGCCCTCGAGATCCCGCAGGTCACCCTGCTGGCTGCCATGGCGTTCTTCCCGCCCACGGCGATCGCCCAGAACGTCCCGATCGCGATGGGCGGTCTCGGGGTCCGCGAGGCCGCGTTCGTGCTCTTCTTCGGGGCACTCGGTGTGGCGGACGCCAATGCCATCGCCCTGGGTCTGCTCGTCTACTTCGTCTTCATCGCGGCGAGCCTCGCCGGTGCACCCAGCTTCGCCGTGCGGCGCGGACGGCGCACCGACGCCGTCGACGCCGGGGAGACCTGACCCCGCCCGCCCCGGGCGGTAGCCTCGCGCCAACGATGACGAACGGACCGACGACGCTGCTGGACACGATCCAGAGCCCCGCTGATCTGCAGGACCTCGACGACGAGCAGCTCGCGTCGCTGGCGTCCGAGATCCGCGCGTTCGTGGTGGACTGCGTGAACACCCACGGCAGCGGCCACCTGGGCTCCAACCTGGGCGCGGTCGAGATCACGCTCGCGCTGCACCGGGTCTTCCGCTCCCCCCACGACATCATCCTGTGGGACACCGGGCACCAGGCCTACGTCCACAAGATGCTCACCGGGCGCCAGGACGACTTCACCTCGCTGCGACAGGAGGGCGGCCTGTCGGGCTACCCGAGCCGCAGCGAGTCGGACCACGACTGGATCGAGAACAGCCACGCCTCGACGGTCGTCTCCTACGCACACGGTCTTGCCACCGCACTGCACCTGGGCGGCGAGGACGACCGCCAGATCATCGGAGTGCTCGGCGACGGCGCGTTGACCGGCGGCATGGCCTACGAGGGGCTGAACAACCTGGGCCACTCGGGCCGCAAGGCGATCATCATCCTCAACGACAACGGTCGGTCCTACGCCCCCACTGCCTCGCAGCCTGGGCGAGAGCCTGTCGAAGCTGCGCTCCTCGAGCACCTACCGCCGTCAGAGCGCTCGCATCGAACGCATCATCTCGGAGCTGCCGCTCGGCTCGTACCTCGAGAAGGGCGTCGACGGCGCCAAGGCGGCCATCCGCGAGATGTTCGAGCCGCCGGCGTTCTTCGAGCAGCTGGGCGTGAAGTACCTGGGCCCCTACGACGGGCACGACCTGCCCGCCCTCGAGGAGGCGTTCCGCAACGCCGCCGAGGTCGAGGGCCCGGTCGTGGTGCACTGCCTCACCCAGAAGGGCCGCGGCTACGCGCCGGCCGAGAACGACTCGATCAAGCACATGCACGACGTGGGCAGCGTGAAGCCCGGCTCGTACACCGCGGCGTTCTCCGAGGCGATCATCGCCGAGGGCGAGGCCCGTCCGGAGCTCGTCGCCATCACCGCGGCGATGCCCGACTCCACCGGGCTGCTGCCGTTCGGCGAACGCTTCCCGGACCGCATGTTCGACGTCGGCATCGCCGAGCAGCACGCCGTGACCTCGGCCGCCGGCATGGCCATGGGCGGCCTCCGGCCGGTCGTCGCGCTCTACGCGACCTTCCTCACCCGTGCCATCGACCAGGTGAACCTCGACGTCGGCCTGCACTCACAGCCGGTGTTGTTCGTGCTCGACCGCGCCGGCATCACCGGCGACGACGGCGCCTCGCACCACGGCGTGCTCGACATGGTGCTGCTGTCGAAGGTGCCCGACATGACGATGTTCGCCCCGTCGAACGAGGCCGAGGTCGCGCAGATGCTGCACGACGCCCTCGAGTACTGCACCGACGGACCCGCGTCCATCCGCTTCTCGAAGACCATGCCGCCGACGGGCGACACCGTCACCGGCTCAGGTCTGCACGCCCGCAAGGTCCGCGACGGTCAGCGCATCTGCCTGATCGGCGTCGGCAAGATGCTCACCGCCGCCAGCGAGGCCGCCGAGCGACTCGCGGCCGAGGGCCACGACGTCACCGTCTGGGACCCCCGGGTGGTCAAGCCGCTCGACCCGGACATGCTCGCGGACGCCGCCGGCCACCAGCTCGTGGTCACCATCGAGGACGGCCTGCGTGACGGCGGCATCGGCGCGGCGATCTCGGACTCCCTGTCGAAGCTCGCCCCCGTCGGACGGACCTCAGGTCCGTGTGCTGGGCGTGCCGTCGGTGCACATCCCCCACGGCAAGCCCGACACGATCCTCGCCCGGCTCGGCCTCGACGCCGACGGCATCGTCGACGAGGTCACCGCGTGGGTGCGTTCCGCGTCGGACTCGACGCACTGACAGGGTCGGACCCGACGCACTGAGCACGCACGGACCCGACCTACCGGTCGTCCCGGGGGACGCTCAGCTGTAGAAGGGGTTCTCGCCGGCGGCGTGGTCGGTGGCGTCGATCACGTCGAGCACCTCGGGGATCGCCTCCATGATCGAGGTCTTGATCCCCGCGGTCAGGGTCGCCGCGCTGGCGGAGCAGCCCTGGCAGCCGCCACCCATCGTCACGTACACGTTGTTGTCGTCGTCGACGCCGACCAGCGTGGTGAACCCGCCGTGGGACGCGAGGGCCGGGTTGATCGACGCCTCGAGCAGCTGGGTGACCTTCTCGGCGATGTCGCCGGTCAGCTCGACCTCGACCCCGGCGAGCGGGTTGGCCCGGTTCGGGTTGCGGATGACGAGCCCGCCCTGTCCCGCCGACCGCGGCAGGTCGAGCTCTGCGCCGCGGAGCTTGTCGACCGAGTCGTGCGGCACGGCGATGGTCAGATCACCCACCTGGTAGGTCAGGTGGTCGTCACCGACGTTGGCGAGCTCCTCGAAGGAGAGGTCGTAGGTGTACTCGGTGCCGTTCGCTCCGGTGACCTCGACCCGCAGCCCGAGCGCCGAGGGATCGGGCTCCTCGCCGCGGATGCCGAGCACGGTCTCCATGGCTGCATCGCTGACCGACAGCACGAGCTCGGGAGCGGCGGTGGCCACCGCGCCGGTGCCATCGGGCTGGTCAGGCCCCTCGGAGGGCGAGTTCGCAGGAGTTGTGTTCGGAGTCACGCTCATCGTGAACACCATGGTACCGGTCGACATTCCGTGGGTTCCGCGCGCCGGTGCCTCACAGCGTGAGCCCGCGTTCCTCGACCTCGGAGGCGAGCTCGAGCCAGCCCTCCTCGACGGTGGCGAGCTCGGCCTCGACCGCTGCCAGATCGGCGCCGAGTGCGTTCATCCGCTCGTGGTCGCCCGAACCGCCGGCGGCCAGCATCTCCTCGAGTGCGATGTCCCGTCGCTCCTGCAACGCCGCCATCGACTTCTCGGCCGTGCGGATCGCGTGCCGGAGGGTCGACGGGCTCCGCCCCCCGTTCGCAGGCCCACGCCGTCGGGTGGCCTTCGTCCGGTCGGGCCCGGCGGGCTCTCCGCTCCCGTCGGTCGAGGTCTCGCGGCCTGCGCCGGCCGCGACGAGCTTGCGCCCCCCGCCCCGCTGCTCTCGACGCTCCTGCTCGTAGGCCGCGTAACCCCCCGGACGGCGCCCGGCGGTGCCGCTGCCGTCGAGCACGATGACGTCCGCGACCGTTCGTTCGAGGAAGGCCCGGTCGTGGCTGACGACCACGAGCGCCCCGGGCCAGTCGTCGAGGAAGTCCTCGAGCTGGCGCAGCGTGTCGAGATCGAGGTCGTTCGTCGGCTCGTCGAGCAGCAGCACGTTGGGCCGCTCGGCCAGGGTGAGCAGCAGCTGCAACCGACGTCGCTCGCCGCCGGACAGCAATCCGATCGGCGCCCACTGGGCATCACCGTCGAACCAGAACGCCTCCATGAGCGCGGCGTCGGTCCAGTCGGCCTCTCGGTGTCCACCGGTGACCGCGTCACGGACCCGTTGGTTCGGGTCGAGGGTCCGACCTCGCTGGTCGTAGTAGCCGAGGCGTACGGTCGACCCCAGCTCGACGCGTCCCTCGGTCGGACGGGTGCGGCCGGCGATGATGTCGAGCAGCGTCGACTTGCCGGTGCCGTTGATGCCGACGATGCCCGAGGCGCTCGCGGTTGTCGAGCAGCAGGTCGACGTGGGAGAACAGCGGCGAGGAGCCGTCGAACGAGTGGCCGACGCCGTGCAGCTCGACGACCTTGTCGCCGAGCCGTGGGGTGCCCGCGTGCAGCGGGAGGTCGCCCTGACGCGCAGCGGCCTGCGGACGACCGTCGACGATCGCCGTGGCGGACTCGATGCGCGCCTTGGGCTTCGAGGTGCGTGCGGGTGCGCCGCGCCGCAGCCAGGCGAGCTCGGTCCGGGCCAGGTTCTTGCGGGTCTGCTCGGCCTTGGCTGCGTGCTCCTCGCGCAGCGCTCGCCCCTCGAGATAGGCGCCGTAGCCGCCCTCGTGCACGTAGCCTGCTCCGCGGTCGAGCTCGAGCACCCGTGTGGTGATGCGATCGAGGAAGTGCCGGTCGTGGGTGACGAGCACCAGTCCGCCCCGGTGCGCAGCGAGACGGTCCTCGAGCCAGGCGATCGCGTCGATGTCGAGGTGGTTGGTCGGCTCGTCGAGGATCAGCAGGTCGGACTCGGCGACGAGCGCCCGGCCGAGCGCGACCCGCTTGAGCTGTCCGCCGGAGAGCTGCTCGACCGGCGCGTCCATCAACGCACCGAGGCCGAGCCGGTCGGCGACGGCCACCGCCTCCCATTCGGCCTCTTCGTGGCCGGCGATCACGGCTTCACGCACCGAGACACCCTCGAAGCGTGGGATCCTGATCGAGCATCGCGATGCGCACGTCGCGACCCGGGCGGACGGTCCCGGACTCGGGGCCGGCCTCGCCGGAGATGATGCGCAGCAGGGTCGACTTGCCGCAGCCGTTCAGGCCGACGATGCCCAGTCGGTCCTGGTCCGAGATCGTGAAGGAGACATCGGCGAAGAGCGGCCGCCCGGGGCGGCTCGCGGCGACCGAGTCGACGTCGAGGAGGATCACCCCCACACGGTAGGGCTGTCCGGTCGCCGGTCCGGCATCAGCGCGCCGGTCGACGGTCCGGCATCAGGCCGGTGCGACACCGAGGGCCGAGAGACGTCCGTCGAGCCATTCCCGCAGGGTGCGCTCGGACCCAGCGTCGGCGAACACGAGGTGGGCAGCGAACGGGGCCAGCTCCGGCGACCAGGTCGGCCAGAACTGTGCGGTGCCCCACCCGTCGTCGGGCATCGCATCGGATCCGGTCGTGCGGTGTGGCACTCCGATCGGCGACAGGAGCGGACCGACGAGCGGGAGGTCGACCAGCGAGATCAGACGATCGCTCGCTCGGTTGGACACCACGCCGTCGCCGGCGCCGTAGGCGAGGAACGTCGGTGTCCCGTTCTCGCGGATCCGGCCGGCCACGTTCACGTTGTCGGCCGGGTCCATCAACATCGTCGCCGCACCCATCAGTGCGTACGCGTCACCGGGAGAGGCGGCCTCGGGGATGACGTTCATGAACAACGGCCACAGCAGCGAGTGGAAGATGATGTCGGCGATGCCGGTGCCGCCGACCTGCAGGAACGATCCGTCGAGCTCGGGCGCCATCGCGGTGAACGCTGCGCCGAGCACGCTACCCATCGACGTGCCCTCGTAGAGCACCCGCGTGGTGTCCAGCTTCGGCGCCCGGCGCGGCGTCCCGTCGAACGCCGGGGGCAGGTCGATCCGGAGCTCCCCGAGGTGGTCCTGCACCGCCATGAGCAGCGAGACGTGGTCGACGATGCCCTGCAGCGGCATCGACGCGAGGCGACCGAAGCGCCCGGGCGTGTTGAGCTCGAGCAGGTAACCCTGGTCAGGGCCGCCGTACTGGCGTCCGCCGTGGTTCGGCACGTCGATCCCGATCGTCGCGAGACCCTTCGCAGCGTTGGTGCTCGCGACGAAGGTCATCGTCTCCTTGGCGGCGATGAGGCCGTGTCCGTAGATCACCACCGGGGCGCCTGCCGCACCACCGGCGGGGCGTTCGGGCAGGACCAGTTGGAAGGGGATCCACCGGTCCGTCGCACCGTTGGCGGCACGGGCGACCCCGTGCTCGTCACGGAAGTCGGAGATCCGGACCTCGCCGGTGACGACCGCCGAGGCGTCGCTGATCAACCACGGTGCCTGCACCGCGAGGTTCCGCATGGGGTGGTCGACCGACCGGGCGATGGCGGTCATCTCGTCGAGCTCGGACGAGGCGTTCGCCTCGCTGCGCACGGTGAACATGGTGGCGCTCACCACGTCGTTCCACGGGCCGAGCCCGTGACGCTCGACCTGGTTGCGGAGCTGGTCGACGTACGGCGACGGAGCGTCCAGTCCGCCTGCGCGGGCCGGTGTGCCGCCGGTCGTTCCGACCAGGCCCTGGCCGAGACGGGCGACGTAGGTGTGCCCCGGCTCGAACCTCGTGACGGGCCACGCGACCACCAGCGTGTCGCGTGCGCCGTGGCGGGCCGCCTCGGCGGGAACCTCGACGCGCACCTCGACGGGTGCTCCGGTGGCCACGTCGACGATCGACACGATGTCGCCGCCGTCGTCGGGCACCCAGTCGGCCACCACGGATCGGTCGAGCTCGAAGATCACGGGGGTGAGCGACGCGAACCCGTCGGCATCAGCGAAGGCGTCGGACGGTCCTGCACCCGGACCGAGCTGTGCGATCGTGCCCGCGGCGATCAGGTCGTTCGGCATCACGACCCGGCGACCGGTCGCGGTCGAGGCGTCGGCGATCGTGAACTCGTTCGACGGGTACGGCAGGGCGCACGACCGGACCGTTGCGACGGTGCAGCTCCGTTCCGGGGGGCGTACCGGAGGAGCCGACGGCCCGCTCGGCCCGACGAGCGCGCATCCGGCAGCGAGCACCGATGACGCCGCCAGCACTGCGATCAGTCCTCGGCGCCCGGAGCGCCGCTCCCGCCTGCCGACCGTCCGCGCACCGTCGTCCATCTCGTCCCCCTCGCCATCGTGTCGTCGACTCGACGACCCGCCCGCACACTGCTGTCGCGACGTTACATCGTCATCCGATGACAGCTGTCATCGGATGACGGGCACTGCGCCGACAGCGATCACTCGCGGACGGGGGCTCAGCCTCCGGCCGGGGGCGGCGGAGGAGCGACCGCGCCGGGCGGAGGCGGAGGAGCGACCGCGGCGGGCGGAGGCGGCGGCGCCACGGCCTGGTCACCGGCCGACGGCGGCGGGGGTGCGACCGCGCCGGGAGGCGGCGGAGCCGCTGCAGCTGTCGCCGCGGCGCCGGGAGGCGGCGGCGCGCCGGCAGCACCGGGAGGCGGCGGCGCGACCGAGGTCATCGCGAAGTTGATCGGCCCCTGCGACTCGAGCTGACCGAGGCCCGTGGTGCACCGCTCGCGCTGAACATCGATGTCGGCGGGCGCGCGGCCCGTCGACTCGAGATACGCGAGCGAGCCGAGATCGCGCAGGTAGGCGTCGGCCTGCTTGGGCGACCCAGCCGAGCTGGTCGCGCTGTTCATTGCTTCGTCGGCCTTGGCGATCGCCTGGTCGGCGAGTCCCTTGGCCTTGTCGAGGAAGCCCATGTCCTACCTCCGGGAGTGCGTGCAACACCACGCTACCCGGTGCGACATGAGTCTCTGACACTCGCGACCCCGGGCGATCAGCGCTCGGGAGCGGAGCTTCAGCTCGAGACCTCGAAGGCCGCCAGGTCGTCCGCGAGGGCGGCGCGCAGCTGCTCGGCGAGCGCACCACGGACCGTGTGCCGGGTGAGCCGGAACGGCGCAGGGTGGAGCGCCTCGGCGAGCTCCGCAGCGACCTCGGCGACGCGTGACGCGACCTGATCGGGGGCGACGACCTCGTCGAGGAACCCCGCCTCGAGCGCCTGGGCGGGATCGAGCGAGGCGGCGAGTTGGACCGACCGGGTGAACCACTGAGGGCTGACCCGGTCGCGGCAGAGCTCGACGGCGAAGGCCGGTACGGGCATGCCGATGCGGACCTCGGGCAGACCGATCTTGAAGGCGCCCTCGGCACCGACGCGCACGTCGGCGCATGCCAGCAGGATGCCGCCCATGGCCAGCGCATGGCCCGTCACGCCGAAGACGACGGGCAGGGGGAACTCGTAGAGCCGCAGGCCGAGCTCCGCACCACGGCCGAGCAGGTCGCGTGCCTGCTCGGGACCGCTGGTCATGACCTTCAGGTCGAACCCGGCGGAGAACTTGCCCTCACGACCGATGAGGACGACGGCCTTGGCGTCACTCGCCTCGACCTGATCGAGGGCCTCTTCGATCCCGTCGAGCATGGCGTGGCTCAGCGCGTTCGCCTTGCCGTCGTCGAGCTGGATCGTGGCCACGTCCCCGTCGTGGGAGAGCGTGGCGGGACCGTCGTTCGTCGTCTGCTCGGTCACGTGTTGCCTCAGTCCCTCGGCGCGGTCAGTAGTCGAAGTCGTCGCGGGGCTTCGCCTCGCACGGCTCGTCGTGGCACACGTTGGTGATGGTGCCGTCGACCTGGAAGAAGGCCTTCTTCTGGGCGATCACCTGTGGCTGGCGACGCGGGTCCTCGTGCGGGTCGGCGCACTCGGGGCTGTCCTCGTTGCCGGCGTTGGCGCCGGTGCAGTCCGCGATCCACTGCTCACCCATGATCGGCGTGATGTTGCCGAGCGGCGGGGGCAGCGTGCCGGCGTCCCAGAAGTAGAGCGCGGAGCCGTCGAGCGGGAACTTCGAGATGCCGCTCAGGTTCCAGAAGGGCTCCGGCACGTAGTCGGCGTCCTGGGCGAGCTCCGGCTGGTACACGGGGATCTTGAGCGTGCGGGCGATGTTCTGCGCCGTGATCGGGGCCACCTGGTGATCGCCGAACGCGACGGTCATGAGGATGTCCTTCGGCGGGGTCAGCTCGTACACGCGGTCGGTCAGGTGCTGGACGTACCCGCTGGTCTCGCCACGGTCCCAGAGCATCTGCAGCAGGCCGAAGACGAGCTGCTGGTCGAGGGCGTTCGGGTAGGCGCCACGCAGCACCACTGCGTACTCGTCGAAGTCGACGCTGCGGTTGAGCAGCGTCGAGTAGTTCATGCCACCGACGCCGAGCGATGCCTTGGTCCAGTCCTGGGCGATCGCGGTCACCGCGCCGCCCATGATGGCGCCCTGGCTGTTGCCGTCGAAGTACGCCGACTCGGTGTTGATCATGTTCGCACCGGAGGTCGTCTGGAACTCCGGCGCGCTGCCCAGGCCGTCCAGGTGGATCATCAGACGGCCGAGGTACAGGGTGTTGATCAGGCTCTGCTGCAGGCGGTCGGCGACCGGCGGGAACTTGCTGATGTCGCTCAGCGCCTCGACGGCGTAGCTGATGTCCTCGTTGGACATGCCGATCCAGTTGGTCGCGCAGTAGAGCGCGTTGTTCTTGGCAGCGGTCTCCTGGACCTGGCTCGACGCCGCTTCGTTCGAGGAGCCCAGCAGGCCGTGGCCGTAGACGACCGGAGTCGACTCGCCGTTCTCGATGCCCTCGCTGGGCACCGAGCAGGTGAACGACGCGGTGTAGGTACCTGCGGCGACCGGACGGCCCGTCGCCATGCTGTAGGTCATGCTCGAGCCGGGCACGCCGCCCTCGTCGAGGTAGAGCGGGACCTCGAAGGTGCCCTTGACGACCTTGTCGATCCCGGGACGGAGATCCTCGGTGTCGGTCTCGGTGACCTCGAACTCGGGCGCCTTGCCGTTGAGACGACCGAAGGCGTCGTCACGCATGGAGAGCGCTCGGCCGGCGAGCGAGTCCGCCGAGGCGACCGTGAAGTGCCACGAGAGGTAGAGGTCGGAGCGGTTGACACCCGCGGTGGCGAGCTCCTGGAAGATCGGCTCGAACGTGGCGCGCCGGTCGAGCAGCCGCGGTTCGGTGACCGTGTTGTTGTCGCGCAGGACGCGGAAGGTGATCGGCGCCTCGAGCACCTGGCCGGCCGAGCCGCGCAGGTCGCGCAGCGCGATGGCGAAGCGGTGGGTCTCGATCAGCGAGATCGCCGGACGGAGGATCAGCGCGCGGTCCTGGTCGCTGGTGGCGCGGGAGTCCATCTCGGCCCAGTGCGGGCACGAGCTGGCCCGTGTCGAGATCGACGATGACGCTGGCAGACTCCGAGGTGATCGACCTGCCGATGTCGCCCTCGTTCGGGAACGCGGTCTGGTCGAAGTTCAGCCCCGGCACGTGCACCAGGATCGGCGTCGAGGGCGAGAAGCCGTCGTTGAGGTTCCACTGCGTCGGGTCGAAGGTGACGCCGTCGACGTTGGCGAGCAGCCCGGTCGGCAGGTCCACACGACGGCCGGTGCCGGTGGAGTTGTCCTCGACGGTGTACATGTCGCTCGGGAACGGCAGCAGGCAGCTGCGGCTGCTGTAGATCTCGCAGCCCTCGGCGTTGACCTCGAGCGCTGCCTGGAGCTGGGACTCCTGCTCGGCGGTCAGCGGGGTCGCGTCGGGCGCATCGCCCGAGATGGATGCGGCCTCGGCCTCTTCCGCCGGCGGATTGCCGGAGGCGATGTCACCGGTGAAGGCGGGTTTCGTGACCTCGTCCGGCGCACACGCCAGCGCCATGAGCGCTACAGCGGTGACCAGGATCGGCAAGCGGAATCGAACGTTCACAGCGTTCCTCTGTCTCGACCAGTCATAGACGTGCCGACCCTAGCCGTGGGCCGCCGTGACCGGGAAAACCGCAGGTGGCCTCAGCGGCCGCAGTGCGGCCAGGGGCGGGTGCCCCGCAGGCGCAGCAGGAGCAGCGCCCGGTAGTCCTGTTCCTGGGGTGACGCCGCTGCTGGGTCGCCGGAACCGCCCACCCCACGCCAGGTGGTGTGGTCGAACTGGTAGGCACCGCGGTAGCGGCCGGTCGGCGACACGATCGAGTAGTTGCCCCGGGACTCGCACTGACGGATCTTGGCGAGCGTCGCCGATTCCGACGGCGTCGGGTTGCCGAGCGCGCCGCTCGACGGCGCAGGAGCGGGAGCCGCGCTGACCGCGCCGCTCGCCCGACGAGCCGGCGGACGAGGAGCGTCCGGCGCCTCCCGACGACGACGGCGCCGCTGCCGCACGGGCCGCGGCCGCCTGCTCGCGGGCTGCTCGTTCCTGCGCGGCCTGACGCGCCGCCCGTGCCGCTGCGAGCGAGGACTCTGCGTCGCGTTCGAACGCGGCCGCCTGGATCTGGTCGAACTCGGCGGCCTGGAGCTCGACGGCGAGACGGTCGAGCTCCTCGGCGGCGTCGACCTTCTCCGGCTCGTTCGACTCCTTGAGATCCGCGAACCGGGATGCTGCGTCACCCGCGGAGCTCGACTGCTCCAACGACAGGTTCGCCTGCCACGAGAGTGCCTGGGCCTGCGCCGGGTCGAGCGACGACCGGAAGATGGCGGCCTGACCACCGTCGATGTAGGCGGCGACGGCGAACTCGCGCAGCTCCCGACGCGCCTGGGCGATCTCCTCGGTCAGCTGCTCATCCGCGTGGCCGAGCTCGGCGAGACGTTCGGTGGCGGCCTGGCGGCGGGCGCGCACCTCGGCGACGGTCGCATCTGCCTCGACCCGATCCGCGGTCGCCGCAGCCAGGCGGGCCTCGGCGGTCGCGACGGGATCGGGCGCGCTGGACGCCGGAGCGACGAGCGACACGAACACGCAGACGACGGCCGCCGCTGCCATCAGGCCACGGCGGGCCCGGCCGGAGGACGTGCGGGCGGGCGCCGACCGGGAATCGGGCCAGCACTCGTTCGATCGGAGGTCTGTCGCAGGATCGCAGGAGGTCATGTGGTTCGTCAGCCGTCTGTGGGGGGGGTGGTGACGCACTGTGTACCGACGGCCGGTGACACAGCCGCGCAGTTTGTCACGAATTCGCAATGAACGGAAGCTCCCCGTCATGATCGGCAGCCACGGTCGCCGATCAAGCCTGAGGCGATCGAGTCGTCACGTGCGTCCGTCCGCGGGGGCGCGACGACGGACACCTCGCCCGGTCGCAGGAGCGGGGACTCAGTCCTGGCGGCGGCGGCGTGCCAGCAGCACGATCACCAGCAACGCCACGACGGATGACACGGCCGCGGCGATCAGGACCGCCCGGTTCGCCGTGCCGGTCCGGGGCGCCGGCGCCACCGGCACCTCGCTGGACGTCCGCGGCGCGGTGCCCGAGGAGCCGTTGAGCGCGATCCCGGGAGTCGGGTCGGGTTCCGTCTCGACGGGAGCTGCGTCCGGGACGGTGACCTCCGGGGAGGTGCCCTCCGGAGCGACAGCGTCCGGAGCGACAGCGTCCGGAGCGGCGTCCGACTCGGTCGGCCCAGCCGCGTCGGCCGATCCAGCGGCGTCGGCCGGCTCGACCCGCGCCTCGGGAGACTCGGTCGGTGCGGGTGTGGCCGGATCGAGCAACGCCTCGACCGGTGCGGGATCGTCGGTCGGCGTCGACGCCGACGGGCGGGGACGCTTCGGGTCGTACGCGGCCATCAGAGCTCTCCAGTTCCACTCGACAGCGGTTCGGGCGCTGCCTCACCCACGCCGAGGCGCACCGCCAACCGGTCGAACTCGTCGGCGGCCTCGGCCGCGCCGTCACGATGCAGCGCGTGCACGGGCAGCGACTGCGCGGCGGCCTCGGCCACCGCTGCCCGGAGCCGAACGGCGGGCTCGATCACCAGGGTCGGATGGGTCTCGGCGAGCTGGCCCGCCCAGTAGGCGGCGTCGCGGGTGCGACCCAGGCGGTTCACGACGATGCCGGCGACCGACGGACGGCCGCCTCGACGCTCGGCGATCCGCGACACGTTGAGCAGGATCTGCTCGACACCGTCGGCGCTCCACGCCGCGGGCTCGGCCACGATGAGCACCGCATCCGCTGCGAACAGCGCGTTGACCGTCAGCAGTCCCAGCGACGGCGGACAGTCGATGATCACGTCGTCGACGTCGTCGACGACACCGGTCAGCGCCACCGCCAGGCGGTCCTGCGCACCGATCACGTCCATGGCCAGCTGGTGCTCGCGCTGTGCGAGCCGGGGCGAGCTCGGCGCCACTCGCACCGTCGACCGCATCGGCTCCATGGTCCATGCGGAATCGACGATGATCTCCCGCAGGGAGCCGGGCCGTTCGGCATCGAGCGCCGTGTCGATCGTCGCCGAGGCGTCCCAGACGCCCAGGCCGGTGGTCGAGTTCGCCTGCGGGTCGAGGTCGACCACCAGGACACGTCGGCCCTGCGCCGCTGCCGCTGCGGCCAGCCCGAGCGACACCGTCGTCTTGCCGACGCCGCCCTTCTGGTTCACCACCGCCGTGACACCCATGGAAACACGGTAGCGCCTGCCTCGCCGGTGGCTGGGGGACGACCACCCCGGGCACCGAAACGCCGCACGCCCGCGACGGCGCGACACTTCGGTGATGCCGGAGCTCCCCGAGGTCGAGACCATCCGACGCCAGCTCGAGCCGCTGCTCGTCGGGGCCGACGTCGTCGACGCGTGGGCCTTCCCCTCCGCGAAGTTCGACGACGCACCGCTGGCGGTCGGCCACACCGTCACCGAGATCACGCGTCGCGGGAAGTACCTCCTCATGACGCTCGTGCCGACCGGCCCCATCACACGCGAACCCATCACGCGGCGAACCCATCAGGAGCGAACCCATCGGGACAGCCGATGCCGGGCGTCGACAACTGGTCGTCCACCTCGGCATGACCGGGCGGCTCGCGGTGCTCGCCTCGCCATCCGCGCTGGACGCCGGGTCCTCGACGTTCGGCCATCTGCGGGCGAGGTGGGACCTCGACGACGGACGAGTGCTCGTGTTCGACGACGTCCGACGCTTCGGTCGCCTGGCGGTCGTCGACTTCGGTCGACACCACGAGCTGCCCACGCTCGCAGCGCTCGGCCCCGAACCCTTCGACGAGGAGTTCACGCCGGAGCATCTGCGAGCGGCGGTGAACTCGCGACGGCGAGCGGTCAAGACCTTGCTGCTGTCCCAACGCGTGGTCGCCGGGGTCGGCAACATCTACGCCGACGAAGCGCTGTGGCGCGCCGGGGTCCACCCCGCGGCTCGGCGGCTGACGGTCGTCCAGTCGCAGCGGCTTCGCGACACGGTGCGCGACGTGCTGCAGGCGGGCGTGGACAACGGCGGCACCACGCTGCGGAACTACCGCGATGCAGAGGGCGGGAGCGGCACCAACCAACGCCACCTCGACTGCTACGGCCGGTACGGCGAGCCGTGCTCCCGTTGCTCCGAGATCCTGCGGCGCACGGTGATCGATGCGCGCACGACGTCGTTCTGTCCCGTGTGTCAACGGAAGTGACGCCGCGGCCGTCCTACATGTGCGTGCGACGACCGCTCGCGGACCGCTGCGTGTGACGTCCGCTCCGTGTGACGTCTCAGCATGCCCTGCACGCGCCAGATGACTCTGCTAGATTGCGGTTGCGTTACGAAGTGCCGTGACGTGCCGCGACGATCTCTCTCCCGAGGCGAACCCACAGCTGTGACGATCATCGAACCGACATCCGCCGGCCGAACCAACACGCGCCGACACGCCCCCCGCATGCGACTGGCGACTGCGGCGTTGGCAGCCGCCGCGGTGAGCCTGCTGCCGATCGCTGCGTCGCCGGTGAGCGCTGCACCCACCCAGGACAAGACCCTGGCCCAGCTCCAGAAGGAGCGCGACGCCGTCCGCCAGAAGAAGGCGGCCCAGGCCAGCGAGGTCAACGCGCTCGAGGCGACCGACGCCCAGGTCAGCGCTGCGCTCACCACGCTCAATGCGAACGTGAACGCCCAGCAGGACCGACTGGAAGAGGCAGAGCGCGCCGTCAGCCAGGCGAACGCCGACAAGGCTGCCGCCGAGAAGGCGCAGGCCGACAAGCAGGCCGAGCTCGACCAGATCACCGCGCAGATGAAGACGTCCGCCGTCGAGGCGTACGTGAACATGGGTAGCAACGACTCGTTCACCACGCTGGGTTCCAGCGACATCAACGACACCGTGAACAAGCGCACCCTGCTCGCGGTCAAGGCCAACGAGAACGTCGACCTGACCGAACGCTTCCGCTCCGTCCAGGAAGACCTCGAGATCCAGCGCGCCGCTGCGACGAGCGCCGCCGAGCGTGCGGCGCAGCACCAGGCGGCGGCCGACGAACGACTCGGTGAGCTGAACTCCGCCTACGCCGAGCAGCAGGCGTTCGCCGCCCAGGTCGAGCAGCGCATCGAGGCCGCCCTCGCCGAGGCCGACTCGCTCGCCGCGATCGACTCGAAGCTCTCCAGCTCGATCAGCTCCAAGCAGGCAGAGATCGCCAAGGCCGTCGCGGCGCAGCGTGCCGCCGACAACGCTCGACGGGCCAGCATGGCGACCAGGAGCGCGCCCACCGGTGGTGGTGGTGGCGGCGGCGGAGGAGGCGGTCGCGGAGGATCGACACCTCCGATCGTGGGCGGCAGCGGCATCGTGAGCGTCGGAGGCATCCGCGTGCACTCGTCGATCGCCGGCAACCTGCAGAGCCTGCTCGCCGCAGCCTCGGCCTCGGGCATCAACTTCGGCGGCGGCGGCTACCGCGACTCCGCGGGCCAGATCGCCACACGTCGCAACAACTGCGGCGACGGTCAGTACAACATCTACGAGAAGCCGGCGTCGGCGTGCCGTCCGCCCACCGCTCGTCCGGGCTCGTCGATGCACGAGCGTGGCCTCGCCATCGACTTCACCCAGGGTGGGTCCACCCTGACCCGCAGCAGCTCCGGCTTCCACTGGCTCAAGGCCAACGCGGCGAGCTACGGCTTCTACAACCTGCCGTCGGAGCCGTGGCACTGGAGCACGAACGGCAACTGACCCTCCGGGTCGATCTGCTGGAGTCCGAACCACTCCGGTTCGAACCGATCCGGTTCGAACCGATCCGGTTCGAACCGATCAGCTGTGTCGCGGAGCGCTGGCGTCAGCCCCGCAGCCGATCCATCAGCTGCTCGATGGCAGGTCCGATCTCGTCGGGCGTGAGCGCTGGCGGCGGGACCACGACCCGGCGCACGCCGAGTCGCTCGAGCGCTGCGAACCCCGCTGCGTCGCTCGGCGCGCCGGTCGACACCTCGATGGCGTCCGCGTCACGCCCCGCGTCCTGTGCTGCCGAGCGCATGACCTCGAGCAACCGGCCCAGGTCGTCGTACTTCGCGGGGAAGAACCCGTCGCCGAGCCGACCCGCGCGCCGTGCGGCGATCTCGGTGTGGCCACCGACCACGATCGGCACGCTGCCCCCGACCGGCTTCGGGTTGGACAGCGCCCGCTCGAAGGAACAGAAGCGACCGTGGAACGTCGGCTCCTCCGATCCCCACAGCTCGCGCAGCGCGGCGACGTACTCGTCGGTCCGGGCACCTCGCTCCGCGAACGGCACGCCGATCGCGTCGAACTCCTCCTCGAGCCAACCCACGCCGACACCGAGGCGCACGCGACCCCCGGTCAGCTGGTCGAGCGTCGCGACCTCCTTGGCGAGCACCAACGGGTTCCGCTGCGGGAGGATCAGGATGCCGGTGCCCAGCAGCACCCGCTCGGAGTGCGCACCGAGCCAGGTCAACCAGATCAACGGGTCCGGGATCGGCGACTGCTCGCCACCGGGCATCCGTCCGCTGCTGCGATACGGGTAGGTGGACTCGTAGCCAGCGGGCACCACGACGTGCTCGACGGTCCACACCGATTCGACGCCGTGTGCGTCGCATGCCTCGCCGAGCGCTGCGGCCCCCTCCGGGCCACCGAGCTGTCCGATGTTCGCGAAGGAGATGCCGACGTCCATGGGCGAACGCTATCCGGCCGGGTTCGGGGCCCGGCTCGGTTCGGGCCGTCAGTCCTGTTCGTCGTCGAAGACGTCGGCGGCGAGCGCCTCGTCGGCCACGACCGCACGGTCACCGCCGAGCTCCTTCGCGCGCAGCAGACCTGCATCGGCGACGCGCAGGATGACGTCGCCGTCGCCGCCGACCGACGAGTGCGCGATGCCGAAGGAACAGGTGAACGGTGGGATGCGGCTGCTGCCGACCGCCCGGGCCAACGCGCCGCGCAGTCGGTCGATCGCCTCGACCGAGATCTCGACGGACATGTTCGGGTACACGAGCACGAACTCCTCACCACCGAGTCGTGCGACGACGTCGTTGCCGCGGACGTTGTCGCGCAGGACACCTGCGAACAGCTGCAGCGCCTTGTCACCGACCTCGTGTCCGAAGTTGTCGTTGAGTCGTTTGAACTTGTCGAGATCTGCGAGGACCATGACGAACGGCGTCGACGCCTCGATCAGCTCGGCGACCTCGGACTCGAGCGTGCGTCGGTTCGGAAGGCCGGTGAGTCCGTCGGTCGACGCCTCGTGCCGGGTGCTCTCGAGCGTGCGCAGCGACCCGAGGCGGTTGCCGAGCAGGGAGGAGAGCCCGACGAGCTGTTCGACGACATCGGTCCCCGGCGGATCGCCATCGTCACCGGTCACGTGCAGCACGCCGAGCTGGCGACCCCCGACGGTGACCGGCACGCAGACGGCGGAGCACGACCCGTAGGGCCGGCCGCGCAGCTTCGGGCAGGCGTTGATGGTCTCGGAGCTGTCGAACACGCTCACCTGGCCCCGCCGCAGTGCGACGCAGCCGCTGAGGACGTCGACCGGACAACCGGGCGCGCCGGCCGTCGCACTGGCGGCCACCGAGGTGAGCCGCGAGGTCCCGCGCTCGGAGAGCAGGAGCTCACCACGATGACGACCGCCGACGATGCCGATCGCCTCGCCGAGCACTTCGTAGGCCCCGGGCTCGTCGTCGGCCAGCTCGAGCGCCTCGAGGATCATCCGGCTGCGCTCGCCCCACGCCGCGCGACGTTCGAGCACCTCGAGGCGGTCCGCGACCGACCGCGCCGCTGCGTCGATCTCGGTGCCGAGCACGACGAGCTCCTCGGGACCCTGCAGCACCGAGGCCACCGCGGGCCGACTCGAACCGATCCGCGCCACCGCGCTGCGCAGACCGCGCACCGGTCGGTCGAGCTGGGCGACGAGGCGCGCTCGGGCGAGCAGCACGAGCGCCGCTGCGACCAGCGTGCCGACCACCGCGACGCCGATGCCCCAGGCGGTGCGGCTCGTCGCAGCTGCGCCCGCGTCCGCGGCCGCCACGTCGAGCGACTCGACCGCGTCGGCCGACGTCGACGCGGCCTCGGAGAACAGCTCGTCGAGCGCGCTCAACTCGTTGCCCAGCTCGAGCGGATCGCCGCCGGTCCGGTCGACGGTCTCCTCGACGGCCTCGACATAGGCCCTCGCCGCATCGTCCGCGGCCGTGGCGGTCACGACGGCGTCACCAGCGGACTCCTCCGCGTCCGAGTCGATCGCCGAGGTCGCGGCGTCCGAACGGCGGGCCAGCTCGTCGGGTGATGTCACGGACTGACCCACACCGGCGGCCACCGACGCGAGCACCGCGGTGTGCAGCTCGCCGAGCGCGACGCGGGTCTCGAGCCGCGCAGCGACGTCGCGTGTCAGCTGTGCCTCGGAGCCCGCGGCCGTGCGAGCGGCGACGAGCATCACCGAGGTCGTGGCGAGGGTGACCACCAGCACCACGACCGGGACCACCACCACGGCGACCGCTCGATCCGCGAGGCCGGAGTGGCGGGGCACTCCCGGCACCGCGGAGTGGGTCGGGGCGGGCTCGTCCGCGGGCTCCGCCGGCGGTGCCGGTGGCGGCGTGTCGGTCGGGTCGGTCGAGCGGCGGACCGGTGTGGGCCTGGTCACGACGACCCGTGCACCGGACACCACCGGCCCGTCGGGTGCCCGCAGGTCCACGATCGGCTCGAGCTCCGACTCGTCGTCGTCCACCCGCGCCGCGTCATCGGGCGCGGCGCGCTGTGGGTCGTCCGGGTCCTGTGCCTCGCTGCTCTCCGGCGCAGGACCGTCCGACCCGGAACCGGCCGACCCGGAAGCGGCCGGCGCGGAACCGGCCGGCGCGAAACCGTCCGACCCAGAACCGTCCGGCGCGAGTTGCAGCGTCGGTGGCGCGGGAGCGTGCGCGCCGTCGTCCGGCCGGTCGCCTGTGGTTGGTTCGCGTCCCGGGACGTGGCCCGGATCGGGCTCTCTGATCACTCGGTTCTGCTCCCCAGCATCGCCGTGAGGGTAGCAAGGCGCGCCTCGATCATCGATGGGCACTGACACCCATCGGCACCGCGTCGCATCGCTCCCGAGTCGCCCAGGAACCCGATCCTCCATCGCCGTCGCGACCAGCCCGTCGCGCTCCCTGTCCGTCCTCCATCTTCGCGCTCCGGCCCCGACATCGCGCGTAGGGCGCGTCGTCGATCACTCTTCGCGGCATCCGACTGGCAAAAGTGCCCGATTGCACTCCAACTGCTTGCCAAGAGCGGTGTTGCTCCACTACTCAAGGCAGAACCGATTCACGCGGATGTTCGCTTTTCCCCGAAACGGGGTGACCACTGCGGATCGGTCTTCGGGGGAGATCGACGTCGTGCTGCGACGTCGATCGGCGAGCCGCCGACAGGCCCAGCGACGCGATCAGGGAGACACAGCGATGCGAGTTCGACCGACCCGGCTCCGGCCGGCACGACGCAGGGCAGGTGCCGCCATCCTGGCGACCGCCGTCCTGTCCGGTGGCCTCGTCGCCGCGACGACCACCACCACCGGCGCGGCGCCGGTCAACACGACCGTCCAGCTCAGCTGTGGTGGTCGCGATGCCGCGACCAACGCGACGCTCGCAGGCGCCGCCGGAATCCTCGGCTCCGACAAGGTCGGTGTGACCCTCGTCGTGTCGGGCGGCGACGTTCCCGAGACCGCCGGTCTCGATCAGGAGATCGACGCCGCGTTCAACTGGACCGCCACGATGGGCCAGGAGCTGATCGACAAGGCGGCGGCGCTGATCCCGGCGCTCACCGTCACGAACATCAACGTCACCCAGCTCGTTCGCGGGCCGGCAACGCCGACCGAGTTCACGAAGTCCGTGCCCGGGCCGATCACGATCGCCCCGAAGGTGGGCGTCCCGGCGAACCTGCCGATCGGCACCGTCGGCGACAAGATCACCACCACCTCGGGCGGCATCATCACCTACCGGGTCGGCGCGGTGACCCTCGATGCAGGGCTCTCCGTCGCGGGCGCCACGCTGAGCCTCAAGCTCGCCTGCTCGGTCCAGGGATCGAACTTGATCTCGAAGACGACCGTGCGTGACCCCGATGCACCGCTGTTCAACCCCGAGGTCGTCACCCTCGAGGCCGACGCCGGTCAGACGGTGACGAAGGACCTGCTCGGCGAGGTCATCACGCCGGGCAAGACCCCTCTGATGCCCGAGTCGCTCAAGATCACCGAACAGCCGGCAGCCGGCTCCGCGTCGATCACCAACGGCGTCTTCTCGTTCACCGCTCCTGCAGAACCGGGCACCTACTCGACCACCGTCGAGATCTGCGGCATGCCGAAGGAAGAGTCGGGCACCCCCGGCATCGACGAGGTCCAGGAGGTCTCCCTCGGAGCGAACTGGTCCGGTGACGGCATCCTCGCCCCTCGCCCTGTCGCCTTCTCCCTGAAGGTCGGCGAGGAGGAGACCGGCCTCATCTGGACCGCCCGCCACAACATCAGCGACCTGCTCTTCCCGCTGCCGCTGGGAGGCACGACGCCGACACCGCAGAACTGGGCCCCGTCGGACCGAGCAGGACTCGTCAACGACTACGCCCTGTTCACCACCTACCAGGCACCGACCGCAGCCCAGATCCAGGGCGCCATCGAGCGACTCCCCGGCATCGGCGCCGGCAACGTCGTGGTGACCGAGCTCAAGGACGGACCGAACCCCGACGTCGTCACCGGGTTCCACACGACCTTCGTCGGCGACAAGGCCGCCCAGGACGTCCCGGACATCTCACTCGGCCAGTGGTACACCGTCCCGCCGCAAGAGGTCTTCGACCAGATCTCCGCAGCCATCGCAGCCCTCTCGGGCTCGCTGGGTGGCGGCGAGGGCGAGCCGACGCCGCCTCGCTTCGCATCACTCGCCGAGGCGAACGCCTACATCGGCGCCAACCTGTTCACGCTCACCGAGCAGGACTGGGCCGATTGGGGCGCCGCCCTGACGGCGGAGCTGATCGCCGGAGTCACTTCGGCGGTGCCCGAGATCCTCGCCTGGATCACGGGGCTCTTCCCCGCCAAGCCGATGCTCACCACGATCGAGCAGGGTGAGGCCCCCGTGCCTCCGGCCCCTCTCTGCGCCCAGGGCATCATCGATGTCACCGTCGCCGAGGTCGCCAGCGAGACCGAGACCCCGCCCGCCGGACCCGAGGTCGGTGGCGTGACCGACACCCGGGGTGGAGCTGGCATCGGGTTCGTCGGCTGATCGTCGACAGCACCTGCTGAGCACTCCGGACGAGGGGGCGTGGGCGACCACGCCCCCTCGTCGCGTCCCGACACGCCTGCGAGGCCGGTGCAGGTGGCGGGGACCGCAGGCCAGGCTCCTCCCCCACGCTCTCCGCCGGCATCGAACAGGGGTTCGTCCGTGACTGTCACACCTCGCGGTCAGGATGACGTCATGTCCGACACCACGACCCTCCATACGACCCTCCACGCCAGCCGCCGCGCCCACACCGTGCCGACGCATCCGTCCGTCCGCCGGCACCGTCGCGACGTCGCCACCTGGGCGCTCGCCCACGGCCACGTCGTGCACCGTGACGCACTCGCGGTGATCGTCGCGTCCAGGGTCGACGCATCGGGCCGCATCTCGTTCCGCTGGACGGCACGCAACGTCGCGCTCGTGCTGTGGTCGGGGGCTCGTTCGTGGTGCGACCGCCACGGTGCCGCCCCGCCTCCCGACCTCGCGGCGACGCTCGCCACCTACCTCAGGTACGTCTCGGCCCACCGTCTGCTCGATCCGGGCTCCGACTCTCCTGCGTCGCTGCGTCGAGCGGTCGCCGAGCACCGCGGGCCCGAGTCCCGCAGCCGGGCGAACCATCCCACTGCCGGGCCACGACGCGCCGCGCCCGTCCTGCCCCTCGGTACCGGCTGAACCAGCGCCGGCCCGTCGTCTCAGTCCAGGTCGAAGAAGCGCAGCAGCTCGTCCAGGCCGTCGTGGGTGGCGGTGCGTGGCCACACGTGGCCGACACCTGGCACCTTGACCAGCTCGACCGAGGTGCCATCGCTGCAGTCGCCCCAGATCCACCGCTCGACACCGTCGTCGTCGGTGCGTCGCTCCGGCTCGGGTGCGCAACCGTCCGCCGCGGCCCAGGCGGCCACCGAGCCGGGCACATCAGGGAACGGCGCTCTCGACACCAACGCACCGAGCGCCAGACCTCCATGGAACGGCACCACCAGGTCGGGGTCCGAGTGCTGGTGCAGCAGCGACAGGGGCTCCGACGGTGCGCAACCGGTGACGTTGCTGCCACTCATGGGGGCGATCGCCGCGAACCGGCCGGGGTGCGCGCATGCGTAGGCGTAGGTCATGAGGGCACCGTTCGAGAACCCGGTCATGTAGAGCCGGTCCGCGTCGGTGTCGTCCCGGGCGAGCAGCTGATCGATCACCTCACCGATGAACGCTGCGTCGTCGGTGCCGACGAGGTTCGCCGGCGGGCAGCACGGGCCCATGTTCCACGAGTTCGCCAGGCCCTGCGGGAACACCGCAATGAACTCGTGCTCGGCCACCGCTCCTCGCCAGTCCGCCGAGGTCGACATCGCGCCGGCATCGACACCCAGGCCGTGCAACACCAGCACGACGGGCAACCGGTCGCCCGCAGGAGCCTCGGCGGGCGAGATCACCGTGTACGAGCGCTCCAGGGCGCCGGCCTGCACCGTGACCCGCTCGACCTCGATGTCGTCGGGTTCGGTCGACTCCGGCGTCGTGCTGGGACTGGTCGGTGCGGGCTCGACCGGGGCGGTGCTCGACGTGGTGGTCGACTCGACCTCATCGGTCCCAGGGTCACCGCCGAGCAGGCTCACCACCAGCACCACCAACGCGGCCAGCGCCACGACGGCGAGCGTCACCCCGGCGACGATCCACTTCGTCTCGATCCTGGTCGACGCCACCGTGCTCCGCTCCGCGACAGGCATCGGCGCCGTCGTCGGGCCGAGTGTACGAGCCGACACGCCCGACACCGCGACAGAGCGGCCGGGACGGCCCGCGTCGTCAGCCGACCTCGGGGGCAGGGGCGAGGGCGGGGGTCGGTGGCTGCGTCGACCGACGATCCGTTCCCGTTTCTGACGGGTCGTCAGTTCGCACTAGCGTCGCCGGCGATGAGCGACACCACCGCCGAGTCGAGCGCATCGACACCCGCATCGTGGCCCGACGAAGCCGCCTTCCGAGCGGAGATCCGCGCCTGGATGGCCGAGCACCTGACCGGCGAGTTCGAGATCCTGCGTCATCGCGGCGGCCCCGGTGACGAGCACGCGTTCGTCGAGGAGCGCATGGCCTGGGAGCGTGAGCTCGCCTCCGGCGGTTGGACGGCGGTCGGCTGGCCGGTCGAGCACGGCGGGCGCGGGCTGCCGATCCACCTCGAGGTCGCCTTCCACGAGGAGTACGCCGCCGCCGGAGGTCCCGGACGCGCCGGCCTCATCGGCGAAGGTCTGCTCGGCCCGACGCTCGTGCACTTCGCCTCACCCGAGATCCAGCAGCGCTTCCTGCCTGGCATCGTGTCGGGCACCGAGTTCTGGTGCCAGGGCTACTCCGAGCCCAACGCCGGCTCCGACCTGGCCAACGTGAAGACCCGCGCCCGCCTCGAGGGCGACGAGTGGATCATCGACGGACAGAAGGTCTGGACCTCGCTCGCGCAGTGGTCGCAGTGGTGCTTCGTCGTGTGTCGCACCGAGGAGGGCTCGCAGCGCCACAAGGGCTTGTCCTACCTGCTCGTCCCGATGGATCAGCCCGGCATCGAGATCCGCCCGATCCGCCAGATCACCGGCACCGCCGAGTTCAACGAGGTCTTCTTCGACGGCGCCCGCACCAGCGCGGAGCTGTGCGTCGGCGCACCCGGCGACGGTTGGAAGGTCGCGATGGGCACCCTCGCGTTCGAGCGCGGCGTGCTCACCCTCGGCCAGCAGATGGCGTTCCACCGCGAGCTGACCGAGATCACCGAGACGGCTCGCGAGCGGGGACTGACCAGCGACCCGGTCATGCGCCAACGCCTGGCCGCCGCGTGGTCGCGGTTGCACATCATGCGGTGGAACGCGCTGCGCGCCCTGCGCGTCGACGAGAACGTCGCGCTGCCCCGCGAGGCCATGATCAACAAGCTGTACTGGGCGAACCTGCACCGCGACATGGGCGAGCTCGCCGCCGACGTGCTCGGTCCGGCAGCCATGCTCACGCGCTACTCCGAGGCCGACGAGGGCGACGCCGGCGAGCTCGAGATGGGCCCCGCCCACAAGCTGTTCTTCTTCAGCCGTTCCGACACGATCTACGGCGGCTCCGACGAGATCCAGCGCAACGTCATCGGCGAACGTGCCCTCGGCCTGCCGCGCGAACCGCGCTGACGGCCCCTCACACGACACGCCTCCCCCACCCCAGCAACGCCCCCACCCGACCCCATCGACCGTACGAGGACCCCGACATGACCCAGCCCGCTCCCATCGAACCCCCCGGACGGGGACTGCTCGACGGCCAGACCGTCGTCGTGACCGCGGCCGCCGGCTCCGGCATCGGCGGCTCGCTCGCTCGACGCTGCCTGCTCGAGGGAGCGAGGGTCGTGATCTCGGACGCGCACGAGCGCAGGGTCAACGAGACCGCCGACGTACTCGCCGAGGAGTTCGGCACCCGACCGGTCGCGCTGCGCTGCGACGTCACCTCCGAGGACGACGTGCAGGCACTGCTCGCCGCCGCGCTCGACGACCTCGGCCACATCGACGTCTGGATGAACAACGCGGGCCTCGGCGGCAACGGGCTGGTCACCGAGCTCACCGACGACCAGTGGTCGAAGGTCCTCGATGTCACCCTGACCGGCACGTTCCGGTGCCTCCGCGCAGTGCTGCCACACATGTACGAGCGTGGCGCGGGCGCGATCGTGAACAACGCGTCGGTGCTCGGCTGGCGAGCCCAGGACCGTCAGGCGCACTACGCCGCGGCGAAGGCCGGCGTGATGGCGCTCACCCGCTGCACCGCGGTCGAAGCGGCGGAGCACGGCGTGCGCGTGAACGCCGTCGCACCGAGCCTGGCCATGCACCCGAACCTCGAGAAGGTGACGCCCCCGGGGCTGCTCGAGGAGCTCAAGGCCATGGAGGCCTTCGGCCGCGGCGCCGAGCCGTGGGAGGTCGCCAACGTCATGGTCTTCCTGGCGAGCGATCTGTCGTCGTACATGACAGGCGAGGTCGTGCCCGTCTCGAGCCAGCACGCCTGAGCCGGGCGACCCTGCACCCATCGACCCCGCACCCATCGACCCCGCCTCAGATCGACAGGAGCCACCCATGACCACCGTCGTCGCTTCACCCGCCGAACTGCTCGAGCTCGACGGCGCCGATCTCGGCGTCACCGACTGGTCGACGGTCACCCAGGAGCAGATCGGCCTGTTCGCCGACGCGACCGGGGACCATCAGTGGATCCACGTCGACGTGGAGCGCGCCACGGCCGAGTCACCCTTCGGCGGACCGATCGCCCACGGCTATCTGACGTTGTCGCTGGTCAACCTGTTCCTGCCGCAGCTGCTCGAGGTGCAGGGCGCGTCGATGGGCGTGAACGTCGGCCTCGACAAGGTGCGCTTCCCGTCGCCGGTCCCGTCCGGTTCACGCCTGCGCGGCGCCGGCACGATCGTCGCGGTCGAAGAGGCGAAGGGCGGGGTGCAGGTCACCGTGCGCGTCACCGTCGAGATCGAGGGCTCCGACAAACCCGCCTGCGTCGCCGACACGGTGAGCCGCTTCTTCCCCTGAGGGAGTTTCCCGTGACGGGGTTCCCCTGAATCGAGCTCGCGGGTCAGCCGCACACCGAGTTGGCCGACCCCATCTCGAGCGCGCGCAGCGGGCCGAACGGGTCGATCAGCCGCCCTTCGCCCGAGCGCACCGCCAGACCTTCGAAGGTGACCGACCGGGCGTACTCGGGCACCCGGCCACGGGCTCGGTCGACGCTCGTCGCGGTCAGGGCGAGAGCGGATCGACGAGCGTGCCCGTGCCGTCAGTGCCCCGGTCGTCCTGCTCGTCCTCGATGCCTTCGCGCTCGGTCACGTCCTGTTGCAGGCAGAAGCCGCTCGCCAGTCCCGCCACGTTCTCGACGAGGTCCGGCTCGGCGATCCACCGGCCGTCCTCGGCCCGGCGCACGTGACCGCGGAACGCGAAGGTGCGTCCGAGCTCGGGGATGTTCGGTCCGAGGAAGACGAACTCGACCAGCGCTCGGCCGTCATCGAGGAACTGGATCCCGACGATCCTGGTGCCCACGCCGACGGCGCAGAGCGTCGAGGCGAACGGCTCGATCTGGGCCCGGAGTCCGGCAGGGTCGGTGAACACCGCCTCCCATGTCGCAGGGTCCGGGTTCGGCGTGAAGACGAACTGCACCAGGTCGGCGATCGCCGCGTGCGCAGCGTCACCATCGAGCGGGGGGTTCGAGATCACCGGCGGAGCGTCCGGGTCGACCGGCCGGCCGGGGAACGGTCCGTCGACGGAGCCGAGATCACCGAGGTCGGCCGTCTCGGGATCGAGGCTGCTCACCGCCATCGAGGCGGCGATCGCCAGAGCCGTGAGCACCCCGACGATGACGACGACCGTGATGATGATCGCTCGGCTGCGGCTGCCACGGGGCGGGAGGGACTGCGCCGGTGGCGGCGCGAATCCGTGGCCGTAGGCCGGTCGCGGTTCGACCAACTGCTGGTCCGGCAACGATGGCCACATCGGCGAGCCCACCACCGCGTCGCCCAGGGCTCCGCCGTCGTCGGGTCCGCCGGCACGGCCGACCCCGTCGTCGCCGGGCGACTCCCATCCCCCCAGTGGCACCTCCCCCACCGCCGACCTCCCCGTCGGGTGCCGAGGATAACCGCGGATGGTCGCGACCCGGCCCCTTGCACTGCGCATGTCACGACACGGTGACGGCTCGGGCCGCCCCGGCTGGCCCCCGTAGTTACCCGCCGGTAACATCGGCCTCCGGCCGGCAGTCGTTCGGCCGCCGGCCGACACTCGCGTCGGACCGTTCCACACCCAGAACCCTGAGGGGGATCCAATGCCCGACGCAGTGATCGTCGCAACCGCCCGCACGCCCATCGGCCGTGCCGGCAAGGGCTCACTGAAGGACATGCGGCCCGACGACCTGTCCGCGATCGCCATCACGGCCGTGCTCGACAAGATCCCCGAGCTCGACCGCTCCGAGATCGAGGACGTGCTCTGGGGCTGTGGCCAGCCGGCCGTCGAGTCGGGCCACAACATCGGTCGGGTCTCGGCCGTGCTCGCCGGGCTCGACGACATCCCCGGGGTCACCGTCAACCGCTACTGCTCGTCGTCGCTCATGGCCATCCGCATGGCCCAGCACGCGATCGAGGCCGGCGACGGTGACGTGTTCATCGCCGGCGGCGTCGAGGCGATCAGCCGCCACCAGCTGCACATGGCGCTGGCCGACGGCCCGAAGAACCCCCTCTTCGCCGACGCCGAGGCCCACTCCGCGAAGCGTGCCGAGGGCGGCACCACCAGCTGGGAGCCCCAGGACGGGCTGCCCGACATCTACCTGGCCATGGGCCAGACCGCCGAGAACGTCGCGCAGCTCAAGAACGTCAGCCGCGAGGCGCAGGACGAGTACGCGGTCCGCAGCCAGAACCTGGCCGAGGCCAACCTCGACAACGGCTTCTGGGAAGCCGAGATCACCCCGGTCACCACCCCCGACGGCACCGTCGTCACCACCGACGACGGCATCCGCCGCGGCACGACCCTCGAGGGTGTCTCGGGCATGAAGCCCGCGTTCCGCCCCGACGGCACCGTCACCGCTGCCAACGCCTGCCCGCTCAACGACGGCGCCGCAGCAGTCGTCGTGATGAGCGACACCAAGGCGAAGGAGCTCGGGCTCAAGCCCCTCGCCCGCATCGTCTCCTCCGCGGCGACCGGCCTGAACCCCGAGATCATGGGCCTGGGTCCCGTCTCGGCGATCAAGAAGGCCCTCGACAAGGCGAACCTGACGATCGACGACATCGACCTGTTCGAGATCAACGAGGCGTTCGCCGCACAGGTGCTGCCCTCGGCGTGGGACCTCGACATCCCGATCGAGAAGCTGAACACCCGTGGCGGCTCGATCGCCCTGGGCCACCCGTTCGGCATGACCGGCGCCCGCATCATGACGACCCTGATCCACAACCTGCAGGAGTCCGACAAGCGCTACGGCGTCGAGTCGATGTGCGTCGGTGGTGGCCAGGGCATGGCGATGGTGATCGAGCGCCTGAGCTGAGCTCGCGCCACACCTGAACGCTCACCCTCGCTGAGAGGAGCGAACTCGGTGCGATCGCGCCGGCTCCGGCCGGTTCGAACGCACCGAGTTCGTCGTTTTCGAGGGAGGACTGCCGTGCGACCCCGCGTTCTGACAGCCTCGTGACTCTGGAGGGTGTGGGGATGGAACCGCCGAGCGACTTCGAGCAGTGGTACCTCGGGTTGCACCCGCGGCTGCACACATCGATCCGCATCGCGAGCGGCTCGGACGACGAGGCCGACGAAGTCGTCGCCGAAGCATTCGCCCGGGCGTCCTCCCGCTGGTCGCGGGTCCGACAGATGTCCAACCCGGACGGATGGACCTACACCGTGGCGTTGAACCTTCTGCGGCGGCGTGGCCGCCGCAGGACCCGCGAACGCGAGCTGGCGGTGGTCGCTGGCACCGGTCCCGCGCCGGAGCCCACCGACGAGGGCGCCACCGTTCGGTTCACCGAATTGGTCGCTCCCCTGCCCGAACGCATGCGAGAGGTCGTGGTGCTGCGCCACGTCGCGGACCTGACCGAGCCGATGATCGCCGAGGTGCTGGGCATCAGCCGCGGCACCGTCTCCTCGACGTTGCGTGACGCACACGCACGACTCGCCGAACGGTTGACCGCTCAGGAACGACAGGAGCTCCCGTGACCTCCGAGCATTCCGCACCCGAGGCCGACATCACCCGAGCGCTCGACCGGCTCGGCGCCGACGCGGTCGTCGAGTCCCCTCAGCCACCTCCGCTCCCGTCGCCCGTCCGGGGCTCGCTCGACCGTCCGACGAGGTGGCTGACGGCGGCTGCGCTCGTCGTCGTCGCGGGCATCGGCGTCACGCTGCTCGCGACGGGTGGGAACGACGACGCCGCGCGGCTCCATGCCGACCGGGCGGAGGATCCGACCGACGGCCCGCTGCCCGATCGTGACGGTTCCGGCTCCCGTCGAGGCACAGCGTGCGGACGTCAACGTCGTGTTCCGGTCCGATCCGGAGCGTCTGACGTCGTTCCTCGGATCCGTCACCAACGACGACGAACGGCCGTGGTCATGGGACTGCACCGTCGGCGACCTCTTCCGGTGGGACGGCTCGGCGTGGCTGCTCGTCGCGGATGCAGCGATATGGAAGGACGACGGGGAGCTCAGGCTCTTCGAGCACGAGGTGGGCCTCGACTGCGGACCACCGGCGCGCTTCCTCGGTCCTGGGGTCACCGAAGACCGTGCGATGTCACCCGAGTGGGATGTCACGGGAACCTCGACCCGACCGCTCGACGAACCTGGCGACTACCGCCTGGTGGTGCCGGACGGCACCGGGCGGGTCGCCGTCGGCCGCTTCACGATCGGCGACGTCGCGGGACCCGAGCCCGATCCGGGCACGCCGTTCCCGCCGCCGCCCGACGACCCGAGCTGCACCTTGCTGACGAGCGACGAACTCCGCGAACTCACCGGCATCGACCCCGACGATCCGACCGGACCCGTCCGCATGAGCCCGCAGCCGTGCTGGGTCGGCGACTCCGTCGGCGAGGCGACCTACCGGGTCGTATCGCTCGACGAGGCGAGGACCGGCCTCGAGGACACGCTGGTGACCGACGAGATCGGTCCACGGCCCGTCACCGGTGCGGACGACTCCAGGATCGCCCGGTTTCCGGGCAACGGCCGTAGCAACGGGACGATCATGGGGGTCGTCGTCGTCGACGGACGCGCCGCCCTGTTCAGCCTCTCCCGCATCGAGCTCGGCGCGAACGAGGAAGCTGCGGCGGTCGAACTCGCGACCGCGCTCGCAGCGCGACTCGCCCGCTGAGCCCGAGCCCCACCGGCCCGTTCCGGGTGCACTCCCGCCGGTGTCGACCGGCATCATCGCACCCAGAACGCGGAGGTTCAGGCCGTCTCTGACTCAGGCCGTGAGGCCGTCTCTGACTCAGGCCGTGAGGCCGGGCACCGAGACGATCTCCGGGCGGATCTCCTTCACCCGGTTGTGCTCGTCGACGAAGATCGCCGTCGGCTCGTGCACCTTCGCCTCGGCGTCCTCGAGCTCGAGGAACGTCGCGAGGATCACCAGGTCACCGGGGTGGATCAGGTGCGCCGCTGCGCCGTTGATGCCGATCACGCCGGAACCGCGCGGCCCCGAGATCGCGTAGGTCGCGAGCCGGTTGCCGTTGGTGACGTCCCAGATGTGGACCTCTTCCCACTCGAGGATGCCCGCGGCGTCGAGCAGGTCCTGGTCGATCGTGACCGAACCCTCGTACTCGACGTTCGCGACGGTCACGGTTGCACGATGGATCTTCGAGCCGAACATCCGACGTCGCATGGGTATCTCCTGGGGTGTCGGTCGCGCCCCGGGACAGGTGCACGCTTCAACAGAAAAACCTACAGAGGGACCGGTTCATGCGCCAGCCCCCTGTCCGCCCGGACGATGAGCTGCTGCTCAGCCCGCGCCGAAGACGGGCGCCGGCGTGCGCGCCTCGCGCAGCAGGTCCGCCACGACCGAGCCCACCTCGGCGGGCTCCCAGCGGGCGCCCTTGTCGACTCGTGGGCCGTGCTGGAAGCCCTCGGCGATGCCGATGATGCCGCCCTCGACCTCGAACATGCGCCCGGTCACGTCGCCGGACTCGGTCGAGCCGAGCCACACCACCAGCGGCGAGACGTTGGCGGGATCCATCGCGTCGAAGGCGTCCTCGCCCACCTCGGCCATCATGTCGGCGAACGCCTCTTCGGTCATCCGGGTCCGGGCCGCCGGTGCGAGCGCGTTGGCCGTGACGCCGATCCGCCCCAGCTCGGCAGCCTGCACCAACGTGAGGCTGGCGATGGCGCCCTTGGCCGCCGAGTACGCCGCCTGGGCGATCGATCCCATGATCCCGGCGCCCGACGAGGTGTTGATGATTCGCCCCTGGACGGTCTCACCGGCCTTGGACTTCGAGCGCCAGTACGACGCCGCATGGCGTGCCGGGGCGGCGTGGCCGAGCACGTGGACCCGCAGCACCGCCTCCCACTCGTCCTGCTCGGAGTTCACGAACATCCGGTCGCGCACGATGCCCGCGTTGTTGACCACGACGTCGAGACCACCGAAGGCATCGATCGCGGACTGCACCATCTCGCCCGCCGCGTCCCAGTCGGCGACGTCGTGGCTCGAGGTGATGGCCTCGCCGCCCGCGGCGACGATCTCGTCGACCACCTGCTGAGCCGGCGTGTCCGACGGGTCGGACCCGTCCTGCGCCACGCCGAGGTCGTTGACCACGACCTTGGCCCCCTCGGCGGCGAACGCCAGGGCATGCGCACGCCCGAGCCCCCGCCCCGATCCGGTCACGATCACCACACGTCCGTCGCAGATTCCCATGCCAAGAATCTGACACTGCGTCAGGTTCGAGCACAAACCACGGGTGCGGCGCCGGACACACGATGTTCACCGTCGGGGTTTGGGTCGCGACGCCACCTTGCGGCTACACATGTGTGGACCGGCCGCCGGACCGGACAGCCGACCAGCTGCAGCCCCTTCCCCCACGGAGCCGTCACGTGGTCACCTTCCTCCTCATCACCGCAGGCGTCGTCGTCACGATCGGCTGCCTCTTCCTGGGGGCGTACCTGGGATACCGCGTGGGGTTCCGCGACGGTCGTCGCTCGGCGAGCGCCACGACCGAGGCCCACTGGGTCGACCTGCTCGAGGTCACGCTCAACACGAACCGCTCCAGGGCGGCGCACCCGAGCAGCTCCGGCACACCCCTCGACAACATCTGACGACCCGTCAGATCCTCTGATCTAGCCTGGGCCGCTCTCATCCGCGTCGCCGCTCATCGGCGTCGCCCGGCAGCGACCCAGGGGGACCCGTGCGATTCGGCGTCACGATCTTCGCAACCGACCAGTCGATGCAGGTCCCGGACCTGGCGGTGGCCGCCGAGCAGCTCGGCTTCGACTCGCTCTGGATCCCCGAGCACACCCACATCCCCACCAGCCGTCGCACACCACCGCCCACGGGCGACGCGGAGCTGGCCGAGGAGTACAAGCGCTCGGTCGACCCGTTGATCGCGCTCGCGGCGGCTGCGTCGCTGACCCACACGATCCGACTCGGCACCGGTGTGATGCTGCCGGCACAGCGTGAACCGCTCGTGACCGCGAAGGCCATCGCGACGCTCCAGAACCTCTCCGGGGGACGCTTCGAGTTCGGGGTCGGATTCGGCTGGAACGAGGACGAGATGGAGGACCACGGCGTCGACTACCGGACGCGCCGGGCCCACACCCGCGAGCACATGCTCGCCATGCAGACCCTCTGGAACGACGAGGTCGCCTCGTTCGACGGGAAGTACGTCTCGTTCCCCGAGACCTGGTCGTGGCCCAAGCCCGACGCGCACGTCCCGGTGCTCGTCGGCGGTGGCGCCGGGCCCAAGCTGTTCGCCCACATCGCCGAGTACGCGGACGGCTGGATCCCGATCGGCGGTGCGGGCCTGGCCGAGCAGATCCCGCGTTTCAAGCAGGCCGTCGCCGATGCGGGCCGGGATCCCGACGCGATGCAGATCGTGCCGTTCGGGTCGCATCCCAGCGGCGCGAAGCTCGAGCACTTCGCCCAGATCGGCGTCACCGAGTGCGTGTTCCGCCTGCCGTCAGCTCCCGCGGAGCAGGTGATGCCGGTGCTCGAGGAGCAGGCCCGGCTGATCGCCGAGTGGGTCGACCCGGCGGAGTGAGGCACTCCGTATCCTGAGCGTGACGCCCGCGTCCTGCCGGCGCAGCACCCCCCGTTGGAGACCCCCATGGCCGACCTTCCCAACAAGCGCCAGCTCGAGTCGACCGGCGAGAACCACGGATTCCGTGCGAGCCCGAAGCTCCTGGTCGGCGGGCTGCTCGGGATCATCCTGATCGCGTTCATCCTGTCGAACCGCCAGCAGGTGACCGTCAACTTCCTGTTCTTCTCGATGGAGAACGTGCCGCTGTGGATCACGCTGACCGGCACCGCGCTCCTGGGCGGGGTGGTCGGCACGGTCGCCGTGTTCGCCCGCCGACGCACGCGACGCAAGGAGCGACGCGCCGATCGCTAGGCGCTCGGGGGCATCCAGTGCCCCGCGTTCACCGGCAGTGCGGTCCCGGTGACGCACTTGGCCAGCGGCGACGCGAAGAACACCACGGCACCGGCGATCTCGGAGGAGTGCGGCAGGTAGCCGAGGGCCGTCTCGGCCGCGCGCTCGTCGTAGATGTCCTGCCACGTCGCGTCACCGCCGCGGTCGGTGGCCTGCCACTCGAAGTAGATCTTGACGCTGTCGCCCCAGATGTAGCCGGGATGCACCGCGTTGACCCTGATGCCGTACTCGCCGAGCTCGAGGGCCAGCGTCTTGGTCGCTGCACCGAGCGCAGCCTTGGAGCCCGCGTAGGACGCGGCGCCCTTCTCGAGCCACTGGGTCGACATCGTGTTGATCATCACGATGCGGGCGTCCCCGGTGCGAGCCGAGGCGGCCTTGAGCAGCGGCAGCATCGCCTGGGTGAGCTGCAAGGTCCCGAAGTAGTTGATGTCGACCGGCCGATGCCACCGTGACAGATCCGCGTCCTCGAAGCGGACGTGCTCGCCGCCGTGGAACGCGGAGTTCACCAGGATGTCGATGCCGCCGTCGCCGACCGCCGCTGCGGTCTCCTCGGCGATTCGAGCGCACTCCTCGGCCTTGGCGATGTTGCCGTACACCGGGAACGCCCTGCGTCCGAGCGCCTCGATCTCCTCGGCGACCGAGGGCACGACCTTCTCTGAGCGGGCCACCAGCACGACATCCGCGCCTTCGCGGGCGAGGCCCAGCGAGATGTCGCGCCCCATGCCGGGTCCGATCCCGGTCACCACTGCGGTCCTGCCCTCGAGCAACATGTGCATCCCCCTGTCGGCGGACCGCCCTCGGCGATCCTGTCGTTCGTCGGTCCGACCAGTCGGTCGGCCAGTCGGTCGGTCGGTCGGTCGGTCAGGAACGCTTCGTCTGGGTCCAGGGCAGCTCGCGGTCCACCGACGGCTCGCGGGGCAGACCGAGCGCCTGCTCGCCCAGGTTGTTCCGGTGGACCTCTTCGGTGCCGCCGCCGATGCGTGAGGCGAACTGGTTCAGGCACTGGTACTGCCAGAAGCCGTCGCCCTCGGCGTCGTGCCAGAGCATGCCCTCGGCGCCTTCCACGTCGACGGCGAGCTCGACGCGGTGTGCCAGCGATCGGGTGAAGAAGTTCTTCAGCAACGAGCCGTGCAGCGCCAGCTCGTAGCGTCCGGTCATCACCGCGGTCTGGCTGCGCCAGCCCATCCACTTGAGGATGTGCTCGTCGGTCCAGACCCGGGCGAGTCGCTGGCGGATGATCGGATCGTTCTCCAGCCCGACGCGTCGCACCGTCGACAGCACGGCGGCGTAGCCGGTTGCCTGACCGGCACCCGAGATCATCGAGCTCTCGGACTTCAGGGTCGTGCGGGTGACCTTCCAGCCGTTGCCGACCTGCCCGACGACGTTGTCCGCCGGGATGCGGACATCGGAGAGGAACACCTCGTTGAAGTGCGCCACGCCCTGCGCCTGCACGAGCGGGCGCACCTCGATGCCCGGCGTGTCCATGTCGACGATGAAGAACGTCAGGCCCTCGTGCTTGGGGACGTCGGGATCGGTTCGTGCGACGAGGATGCCGAACGCGGCGTGCTGCGCGCTCGAGGTCCAGACCTTCTGGCCGTTGACCACCCACTCGTCGGTCGCGTCGTCGAACACCGCACGGGTCGCCATGGCCGCCAGATCGGAGCCGGCACCCGGCTCGGAGAAGAGCTGGCACCACGACTCCTCGCCCGAGAGCAGCGGGGCGATGTACCGAGCCTGCTGCTCGGCGGACCCGTGCTGCATGAGCGTCGGCCCGACGAGCGCCTGGGCGGCGGTCAGGAACCCGGAGGTCGTGTCGTAGCGAGCGAGCTCCTGGTTGAACACGACCTGGTACGCCGCGCTGAGGCCGCGGCCGCCGAAGCGCTCGGGCCAGGTGAGACCTGCCCAGCCTTCGTCGAACAGGAGCCGTTGCCAGGCGTGGCAACGAGCCCGATAGTCCGCCGCCACCTCGGGATCGGTCGCCGCGCCGTTGCGCGACCAGTCGCGCGAGTCGCCGCGCTTGAGCACTGCGTGCGCGTCCAGGAACTCCCGGACCTCGGCACGGAACGTCGCCAGCTCTGGTGAGTCCTCGAAATCCACGGGCGCAGCGTACGCCACAGAACTGGAACCTGTTCCAGTTCCGGCCGGAACGGTCAGCTGCGGGGATCAGCCGCGCGTCACCTCAGGGGACGGTACGACTCAGGGACGGGCGGCTGCTCGTGCGGCTGCGCGTCGATCGACATGCGCACGACGCCGATGCCGAGCAGCCGCGCCCGGTCGGCCACCTCGTCCGCGGGCGAGATCGCCCGGGTCAGCTCGTTGAACAGCCACCTGGCGACCCACCGACGCAGCAGGACCAGTCGACCGGGCACCGCGGCGCCGCTGAGTCCCAGCCATGCGGCGAGCTCGGCCGAGGTGTCACCCGGAGGCCCGGCGGCCAGGTCCACTTCGTGACGCACGTCGAGCAGCGCGGCATCGCCGCCCTCGGCCCACATGTGGGACAGGGCGGGTCCGATCAACGCGAACGGCGACGGACCCCCGCTGCCGACCAGCACGAACTCGTGCTCGGCGTCCTGGGCCGACATCGACAGCGCAGCGACCCGTCCACCCTGCGGACGAGGCAGCACCCGCCACGACCGCCCGGACCGTGCCAAGCGGTCGCGCAGCATCGATCGTGCCGGATCCTCGGGTGATTCCATCACCAGGACCTCGACGCGGATGCGGTCGGGGTTCCAGGCCTCGAGCCCCTCGAGGTAGCGCTCACCGGCGGAGCCGCCGGCGGGCACGACCATCGACAGGCTCGTGACCACCGGGCCGGAGTGCTGGAGCAGCCCGGCGGCCCGATCGTCGTGACGGCGGACCATCAATCGAGTGACGGTCGGGTCCTCGAGCTCTGGGAGGGGAGAGTGGGAGTGGTCGAGATCAGACATGCAGGTGGGGTGCCGACTCGAACGTGGGTCGCGTCGGACCCGACAGCTATCGGATCATCTGCACTTCGACTGAAGCTTTCTCTGGCGTGACAACCGGCCCGCTGAACGATCGTCACCTCCCGGACTACAGCCGCTCGATGATCGTGACGTTCGCCGTCACACTGGCTCCGACTCCGTCGGAGCGCTCACTCCCGGACTACAGCCGCTCGATGATCGTGACGTTCGCCTGGCCCCCGCCTTCGCACATGGTCTGCAGGCCGTAGCGGCCACCCGTGCGCTCGAGCTCGTTGAGCAGCGTGGTCATGAGGCGGACACCGGTCGCGCCGAGCGGGTGGCCCAGGGCGATCGCGCCGCCGTTCACGTTGACCTTCGACATGTCGGCGTCGAGCTCCTTGGCCCACGCCAGCACGACCGAGGCGAACGCCTCGTTGATCTCGACCAGGTCGATGTCGTCGAGGGTCATGCCGGCCTTGTCGAGCGCGTAGCGGGTGGCGGGGATCGGCGCCGAGAGCATGCGGATCGGGTCCTCGCCGCGCACCGAGAGGTGGTGCACACGAGCCCGGGGCGTGAGGCCGTACTGCTCGACCGCCCGCTCCGAGGCGATCAGCATCGCCGCGGCACCGTCGGAGATCTGCGACGCGACCGCGGCGGTCAGGCGGCCGCCCTCGATCAGCGGCTTGAGCGACCGGATCTTCTCGACGTTCGGCTCACGTGGGCCCTCGTCCTGGGTGATCTCGCCGAACGGAGCGATCTGCGAGTCGAAGCGACCCTCGGCACGGGCGGCGATCGCACGCTCGTGCGACTGGATCGCGAAGTCCTCCATCTCCTCGCGGGAGAGGTCCCAGTCGCGGGCGATCATCTCGGCACCGACGAACTGGCTGACCTCCTGGGTGCCGTAGCGCTTCACCCAACCCTCGGAGCCCGAGAACGGATCGGTGAACCCGAACTGCTCGGCGACGAGCATCGCCGAGGAGATCGGGATCGCCGACATGTTCTGCACGCCACCGGCGACCACCAGGTCCTGGGTGCCGGACATGACGCCCTGCGCCGCGAAGTGCACGGCCTGCTGCGACGACCCGCACTGACGGTCGATGGTGGTGCCGGGCACCTCTTCGGGAAGACCTGCCGCGAGCCAGCAGGTGCGGGCGATGTCGCCGGCCTGGGGGCCGATGGTGTCGAGGCAGCCGAAGACGACGTCCTCGACCTTCGACGGGTCGATGCCGGTGCGGTCGACCAGCGCATTGAGCACGTGCGCACCCAGATCCGCCGGGTGGACCTGCGAGAGGCCGCCGCCACGACGCCCGACCGGCGTGCGAACGGTGTCGATGATGTAGGCCTCTGCCATGGGGGAACCTCCGGAACGGGGTCGCCGGTGGACGGCGACGCTGGTGATCGATCGGGCCGACTCGCGGCTGGGAACACCGTAGGGGTCGTCACGGTTCCGGGCCACGTGGCAACGTTCCGGACCACGTGGCGGTCGTCGGACCTGCAACACTCACGAACATGACGTCGTGGCGCGCCGAACAGTTCGACCTGCTGCCGGAGTCGGTGCACCAGCGGTGGTCGAACTTCGGCACGTGGCCGGGTCACACGTACTTCTCGAACGTGGTCGGCATCGTCGTCGACGAGCTGCGCAGGGACTACGCGCGCATGTCGCTGCCCTGGCGTGGGGAGCTGAACCAGCCCCAGGGGCTGATGCACGGCGGCGCCATCGCCACGCTGATCGACACCGTGGTCGTGCCACCGATCGGCACCGCCTACAGCGACCCGCGGCCGTTCTCCACCATCGAGATGTCGGTGCGCTACCTCGGCCCCGTCCGTCAGGAGGACCTGGTGGCCGAGGGGTGGGTCACCCGCCGAGGCCGCGGGGTCGTGTTCTGCGAAGCAGAGGTCCGCACCGCTACCGGGGTGAAGGTCGCGTCCGGTCAGCTGATCTACGTCGTCGGTGCCGCACCCGAATCGGAGTGAGCTGCCCGACCGTCGAGATGCTCAAGGCTCGATGATCGGGAACCAGAACGAGAAGTCGTCGAGCAGTTCCCGGAAGCGACGCCACACACCGACGTCACCGTCGACGGTCACGTCGCCCGCAGCGAGCTGCTCGTCGATGTCGCCCGACGTCACGAGCACCTTGAACGCCGCCGTCGCCAGGTGGAGGGTCACCCCTGCGTCGGGACGCCTGGCGCCGACCACGGAGTGCAGGACCGAGCGTCGCACCTCGAGCACGCGCTCCTCGTCCGGGTCGGTGAGCACGAGGTTGACGACCAGGTGCTCGCCGTCCGCGGCGGGTCCGTCGAGCCGCACCGCCAGGTAGTCGACGATCATGTCGACGGGCATCGCGGCGAAGGTGTCGGGGCTGACGAAGCTGCGCGCACCCAGGTCGAGCGTGCCGATCCGGAGCTCCTGCGCACCGGTCAGGTAGAAGTTGCGCCACACCCCGTTCTCGGTCTGGTAGCCGAGCTGCTCGAGGGTGTCGGCCAACAGCCCACGCGCCTCGGTGTCGCCGGCATCGGCGAACACGACGTGGTTGAGCACCTGGGCCACCCAGCGGTACTCCCCCGCCTCGAAGTCGGCGCGGGCACGCTCGATCACCGCCGCGGCGCCACCCATGTACTCGACGTACTTCATGCTGGCGTCGACCGGCGGCAGCGGGTGCAGCGTCGACGGGTTGCCGTCGAACCAGCCCAGGTAGAGGTTGTAGACCGCCTTGGCGTTGTGGTTGACGGAGCCGTAGTAGCCCCGGTTGCACCAGCGCTCGCCGAGCGACGGCGGGAACTCCAGCTGCTCGGCGATCTCGACCATGTTCTCGCCGTGGTTCGCCAGGCGCAGCGTCTGGTCGTGCAGATACCGGTACGCGTCGCGCTGGGACTCGAGGAAGTCGACGACCCGCTCGCGACCCCACGTCGGCCAGTGGTGCTGTGCGAAGCACAGCTCGGAGTCCGCGGCGAAGAGCTCGATCGCCTTGTTGATGTAGTACGCCCACGCCTTCGCGTCCCGTGTACGGGCACCCCGCAACGTGTAGAGGTTGTGCAGCGTGTGCGTCGCGTCCTCGGCGGTGCACAACGCCGAGAAGCCCGGCAGGTGGAAGAGCATCTCGGCGGGCGCTTCGGTGTCGGGTGCCAGCATGAAGACGAACTCGACGCCGTCGATCGTCATGGTCTGGACGTCATCGACGATCTCGTCGGTCGGGACCATGAAGCTCGTCGCCGCCAGGGGGATGCCCAACCCGAGCGCGGGCGACACCGTGCCCGTCGGCCCCGTCGGCAGCAGCGGGCCGTACATGTAGCTGGCCCGACGACCCATGGCGTTGCCCGCGAGCACGTTCTCGGACAACGCCGCCTCGGTGAAGCCCACCGGGGCGATGATCCGGGTTCGACCCGCAACGACGTCGTCGTCGGAGGTGACCCCGCGGACGCCGCCGTAGTGGTCGATGTGGCTGTGGGTGTGGATGACCGCGTGCACCGGGCGATCGCCCCGGTGCGCGGTGTAGAGGTCGAGGGCCGCGCGCGCCGTCGGCGGCGCGGTGAGCGGGTCGACGAGCACCACGCCGGTGTCGCCCTCGATGATCGTCATGTTCGCCAGGTCCGCCGAGCGCACCTGGTAGATCCCCTCGCAGACCTCGAAGAGCCCGTGCAGGGTGAGCAGCTGCGTCTGACGTCGCAGACTCGGGTGGACCGAGTCGGGGCAGTCACCCTCGTTCACCCACTGGTACCGCCCGACGTCCCAGACCTGGCCGCCCTGGTCGTCGAGGATCGACCCTCCGTCGGGCAGCGGAGCGACGAGACCGCGGGCCGCATCGGTGAAGTCCTGGCGATCGTCGCGCTCGAGCAGCTCGGCCGCTCGCGCGAGCACTGCCCGGGTCGCGTCCGTTGCGGGCTTCGGGTCCATGGGTCTCCTCCACTCGGCGGTCGGCGCCCCTCGCACCCGACGACGCCGACCTTATCGACCCGGTCCTGCCGGGGAGCTCTGGCGCTGCGACCTCTGCCGGCCCGAGCGGCGCGCCACGACCTACCCGGTCGGGGTGACGCCCTCGTGACGACGTCGACGGGCCTCGAGGTGAGCGAGACCCTCCGGGCAGTCGTCGAGGAGGTGGCAGTGCGAGCATCCGTTGCCCGGCCACGGCGGCGCGTGCTCGGGTGCCGCACGGTGCTGCACGACCTCGACGACCCGATCGGTCACCAGCTCGAGCAGTGACTCGTCGACCGCGTGTGCGACGCGGTTGCCGGTGGCTGCCGAACCGGTCGTGACCCGCACCGGCGCATGCCGGATCCCCAGCCCACGCACCAGCGCATGGTGACCGGCCCGCAGTCGGTCCGCGGGCCCCGGTGCCGCGTCGCTCAACGTCAGGAGCTTCTCGCCGCTCGCCACCGTGCCGATCACGGCGTCGACCGACCCACGGAGCTGCACGAGACGACCGGGCACGTTCCATGCGGGGGCGCGCGACGGATCGGCCCAGCGGATCCGCGGATCACGCCCGACCAGGCGCAGCGCCCCGTCGCACCAGGTGAGCACCGCTCCCGCCAGCGCGGCCCGTCCGGCCCGGTCGAGGTCGCCGACCCAGCCGCGAAGGTTCTCGGGCCAGTCCAGCTGTTCCCCGATCACCGTGTCGACCGCCGCAACGAGCCCGGTCGCTGCCGACGACGCCGGGGGCCGGGGCTGGTCGGCGAGGTGACGGAGCACGAACAGACCGATGCGGCGACGAGAGGTGGCGACCGACTCCACGAAGTCGTCGGCCGGTCGGGCGACACGACGACCGCAGCGCTCGACGATCGCGAACGCATCGACGACGACGCCGTCGGCGAAGTAGTTCGCCTTCGTCCCTTCCTCGTGGACGTACCGTTCGCCGAGCACCGCGTCGAGCGCGGCGGAGAGCCGTCGAGCACCCGCTTCGGCCAGCGCTCGCCGGGTGTCCTTGTCCGTCATCGCGCCGGCCCCGTGACCTCGTCGACCGCGTGCTCGTCGACCGCGCGCTCGTCGGGTGAACGGTCCCCGCCGGGCTGCGCGCTCGGGCAGTGGTCGACGTCGACGCACCACCGGCACCAGACACCCGCCGACTCCTCGGGAGTGCGACCTGCGAGCAGCTCGACCCAGGTTCCGGTGGTGTCGGCCAGCCGGGCGGCGGCCGCTTCGAGCACCCCCAGGGTGACCGGCGTCGTCGCCGGCACCGAACCGGGGTACCAGCGAGCGACGCCGACCGGGGCGACACCGTCGCGCAGCGCCACGAGCAGCGCGTACAAGTAGGCCTCGGCCTGGTGCTCGGGTGCGGGGCGACCCGACTTCACCTCGACGACCACGCCCGGCAGGCCGGTCGTGGGGCCACCGAGCTCGACGTCGACGACTCCCGAGCAGATCACCGAACCGTCGGCGAGCACGAGCGAGGCGCGCGACTGCGTGCGGGGCGTCCACGCGGGAGCGACGCCGGCCCACGTGGCGGCGACCGAGGCGGCGAGTGGGGCGAGCACCGACTCGGCCTCGTCGAGCGCCACGGTGTCGAGCAGCTCGAGCGAGGCGTCGTCCGCGACCGCCGTCAGCATCGACACCAGGGCCGGCAACGCCTCGAGCACCCGACCTTCGGTGAGCTGATGGGTGACGAAGTGGTCGAGCGCGATGCCGCGGAGCAACCCGAGTGCCTCGGCGCCCTCGCGGCTGCGGGCGTCGACGGAGCGGGCGGACGCAACAGCCGAGCGCTCGCAGCGCGCCAGCTCGGCGAGTCGGCTCTTCGGCACCCTGACGGGCAGGTCGTCGGGGTGCAGTCGAGTGCGCTCGATGGCTGCCGTCGCGGCAGCCTCGAGCTCGTCGCGGAGTTCGTCGAGGTCCGACGCCGAGACCGGGGTCGGTGCCGGCGGATGCGCCCACCAGCGGTGGACCGGCGGCCCGTCGGAGCGGGTGACCTGATCGGCGGCAGCGTCATCGGCAGCAGCGTCATCGGCAGGAGGGCCGCGGAGAGCATCGTCGGAGGCCTGCACCCGACCATGCTCGCAGACGGCGCCGACATCATCGGGCGAGGGCCGTCGGGCGGCTGTGAGCGGGCAGATCGTGGACCGGGAGCACTGACGGGTTGAACCCCGGTGGCGCTGCTGGCACGATGGCGCGACCAGTCGGCGTGAGGGGGACCACCGATGGGCACTGGGGATCTGGGCGATCGTGTTGCAGGACGCGGCGCGCGACGAGGACGGGCGAACGGGTCGACGAAGGGCGGATCGAGGCGCCGCGCCGTGGCGGCGCTGTCGGTGACCGTGCTCGCGTTGCTCGGCGCGGCGTGCACGGCCACTCCGCCGTCGAACTCGGGCACCGGCGGCGTCGGATCGGGCGAGGGCGAGGCGACCACCCCGGTCGGCGACGACGAGGTCGCGTTGAACGAGCTGCAGTTCGTGGGCTCGCACAACAGCTACCACGTCGCCCCCGAGGCACCGATCATGCACTGGTTGGAGTGGGCCTCGTCGGTCGTGCCCGAGGTCGCGTCGGCGTTGGGCGATCACCGTCAGCTGAACTACACCCACGCTCCGCTGACGACGCAGCTCGGCCGCGGCATCCGCACCTTCGAGCTCGACATCTTCGCCGATCCCACCGGCGGGAGGTTCGCTCACCCGCTGCTCCCGGACCTCCTGTACCTCGACGTGACCCGACCCACGGGCATGGACGAGCCGGGCATGAAGGTCGTGCACATCCAGGACATCGACTTCCGTTCGACCTGCCCGACACTGGTGGGATGCCTGGGTGAGCTCCGCACCTGGTCCGATGCGAACCCGGATCACCTCCCGATCGTCATCAACCTGGAGCTGAAGGACGGCGAGCTGCCGGCGCCGTTCAACGGCACCCCCATCGTCGAGTTCGACGCGGAGCAGCTCGACGCCGTCGACGCGGAGATCACGAGCGTGCTCGGCGACCGGCTGATCACCCCCGACGACGTCCGCGGCGACGCGGCCGACCTGCGCAGCGCGGTGTCGACGGTCGGCTGGCCGAGCGTCGCGGAGAGCCGGGGACGCTTCCTCTTCTTCATGGACAACGCGAACAAGCGCAGCCTGTACCTGCAGGGTCACCCGTCCCTCGACGGGCGGGTCATGTTCACCAGCTCCGGCGAGGACCAGCCCGACGGCGCGGTGCTCAAGGTGAACGACCCGGGCGACGGCAGCCACATCCGCTCCCTCGTCGAGCAGGGCTACCTGATCCGCACCAGGGCGGACGCCGACGTCGTGGCCCCGGACCCGGTGACCCGCGACGTCGCGCTCGCGTCGGGTGCGCAGATCGTGCACACCGATTTCCCGCCCGGGCAGTCGCACTCGACGAGCGGCTACGTCGTGGCCTTCGGCACCCGGGTCGCCGCCCGCTGCAACCCGGTCCTGACCACCGTCGAGACCTGCGCGCCACCCGTCGCCGTCGAACCCCGCTGACCGCACCCGACGGCGGACACCCGCCGCCCGACGCGTTGAACGGGCTTCATGTTCAGGTGCGCCAGCGGCGCCGCGCCCATGCGGATGCTGGGTGACGCGAACCTGAACGCTCTTCAACCACGCGGTGAGGAATCGCGAACATTCTTCGGCACTGGGCGAGTTCCCTATGGAGTTCACAAGGGCCCTGTTGTACCGTGACCCAGGTCGCGAGCCAGCTGGGCCGCGGCGACTGGGACGGATGCAACCGGGGCACTCGGGGGCACGAGAGACCGGGCGAGCGGCTCCTGCCGCTGCCGGGTGAGAGAGGGACACATGCATCGCACGCGCAGTTGGAGGGCGGCCGCGGTCGGCCTGCTCGCAGTGGTCACCATCGCCGCAGGAGCCTGTGCTCCCCAGGCGCCCGACGGCTCCATCGCCACCAAGGACTGGCAGTTCCGCGGCACCCAGGTGCGCGTCAACGACAGCCAGGACGAGACCCTCGGCATCTGCTGGCCGTCGGTCCTGTGCCAGGACGAGCCGTACCTGCTCAACGTCGGCTTCCGGGTGAAGATCGGCCGCCACGGCTCCGCACAGGTGCAGGTCACCAACGACCGCACCAACGCCCCGGAGAACATCAGCGAGGGCCAGACCGTCAACGTGGCCCCCGGCCCCGGCGGCCAGAACATCTTCAACGGCGTGCAGGCGCTCGACCTGCTCGACCTGGCCAACACCAACAACAAGCTCGAGGTGTTCGGCTCCTACGTCTGGGCCTCGGAAGAGGACCAGGTCGGCAACGGCGCCGCGGCGAACGCCGTCGCCAACCTGCTGCGCGACGCCCTCAACGCGACGCTCGCGACCGCCGACCTGACCAGCCTGGATGCCAGCTTCATCGTCGACCTCATCCTCGACAACATCGGTGGCGCGCTCGGCATCATCGCCAACAACATCCCGCTGCTCGGGCTCGGCGACGACGTCATGGGCGGCGGCATGTACATCGGCATCGGTGCGCAGGGCTCCCTCGGTTCGGCGCTCGACGGCGTGATCGGCTCGATGGCGTTCCCGAACATCGCCCTTCCGATCGTCGACGTCCCGCCGGACATCACCGGCGGCGGCATGTACACCCTGACCGGCCCGAAGACCTTCACCCAGACCTTCGTGGGTGGCGGCGGCAGCCACACCTGGACGATGCAGGCCGGCCCGGTCTGATCGGCCCACCGCCCCGGCGGTGATCGACGAACTGCACGAGGGCCCGGGCACTGCCCGGGCCCTCGTCGCGTCCCGGCCATGATGGTTCGATGGCAACCCCGAGGATCGTGAGCCTGGTGCCGTCGGCGACCGAGACGCTCGCGGCCTGGGACCGCACACCGATCGTGTGCACGCGGTTCTGTGAACGGCCCGACCTGGCCCACGTCGGAGGGACCAAGGACCCGGACCTCTCGGCGATCGTCGAGCTGTCGCCGGACCTCGTCGTGGTCGACGCCGAGGAGAACCGTCGCGAGGACCACGACGCACTCGTCGAGCGGGGCGTGCACGTCCACGTGCTGCGGATCCGCTCCGTGCACGACCTGGACCCGCAGCTCGGATCCCTGGCCGAGCGCGTCGGCGCCCACTGGGAGCCCATCGGGCACGTCGCCGACCCCGAGCTCCGCCTGCGCGTCGCAGTACCGATCTGGAAGCGCCCGTGGATGTGGCTCGGCACGCCGACCTACGGCTCGTCGATGCTCGCCGCGATCGGCGTCGAGAACGTGTTGGCCGACCAGGGGCCGTACCCCACGATCGAACTCACCGACGTCGCGGCTCGCCGCCCGGACGCGGTGTTCGCACCCGACGAGCCGTACCGGTTCGGCGAACGGCACCGCGGCGAGCTCGAATCGGTCGCACCCGCGGTGTTCGTCGACGGACAGGACCTGGTCTGGTGGGGCGCCCGGACCCGAGCGGCGCTCGACCGCCTGGGTGCGCAGGTCGACTCGCTGCTGGCCTGAACCCCGCCGACCTGTGGCCGTCAGCCGTGACGGGCGGCGGGGTCCTGGTGGTAGTAGGTCGACAGCACGTCGTACAGGTCGGGCTGCTGACGGCGGAGGTCGCCCGGGGCTCCGAAGAACGCCTCGGTCGCGACGGCGAAGAACTCCGCCGGGTTCACCCCTGCGTACGAGCGCAGGGCGGTCCCGCCCCGACCCTCGACCACCTGGCCGTACACCCTGGTGCACACCTCGACCCACCGTTCGCTCTGCTCGACCGAGTCCATCGGCGGCGTGCCGTCCGCCGCCCCGTCGAGCATGTCGAGCCGGTGTGCGAACTCGTGGAAGACCACGTTGTGCCCGCTGCCCGGGTGGCGAGCCTCGTCCTTGACGGCGTCCCACACGATCGTCACCGGCCCGTGCATCTCCGCCTGGCCGAGGATGGCCATCGGCCCGTCGGACACGATGCCGGCGACCTGCGAGTGCTCGCCGGTGAGCACCACCGTGGTGGGGTGCACGAGCACCGTGTGCACACCGCGGAACGAGTCGTCGGGCAGGCCGAGGATCAGGACGCAGGCTTCGGACGCGATCATCACCTTGATCTCGTCGGTCACCTCGAACCCGTTCGCAGCCTCCCAGTGCAGGTCCGCCATGAGCGCCAGCGCGAGCGACTCGAGCCGGGCTCGCTCGTCGGCGTCGAGCCGCTGCCAGGTCGGGAGCCTGTCCCGGAGCATGTCGCGCCACTCGGGACGGAAGCCGGCGTCGAACAGCTCACGTCGCTCACGGTGACGCCGGGTCTCGAACCTCATCGGAGCGACGCTACCGGCCGACACGACCGTCCGGCCCGAGCGGTACGGATCGTTCAAGCAGCGGCGCGGGTGCGGCGCAGGAGCGGATCCGCGGTCGCCAGGACCCGGTCGGCGGCACGCATCGCGAAGCCGCCGGCACCCGGGGTCCCGGAATCGACCAGGTTTCCCATCACCTGCAGCGTCACGTTCGCGATGCCGGTGGTGCCGACCGCGGCCCGCAGCCCGCTGCGGAGGATCCACGGGTGGCCGATCAGGAACGAGAAGCGACGGCCGGTGCGCAGGAATGCATCGAAGCGCTCGCCGACCAGACGGTCGTACTCGACCGGGGCGGTGACCGGGTCGGCGAGGAACAGGTCGGCGGCGAGCATGCCCGACTCGAGCCCGTAGTCGATGCCCTCGCCGTTCATCGGGTTGACCAGTCCGGCCGCGTCGCCGACGGCGACCCATCCCGGACCCTGGCGCCGCTGTGTGCTCATCGGCAGGCGCCACGCCCGGGGCCGTTCGAGATCGGGACCCAGGCCCCACTCCTCACCGACGAGGCTGCGGTAGCTCTCCTGCAGCCGGTTCAGGTTCAGCTGCTTGAAGCCCTTCATGGTCGACAGCGCGCCGACGCCGATGTTCACCGTGCCGTCGCCCGCCGGGAAGATCCAGCCGTAGCCGGGCACCGGCACCCCGGACTCGTCGCGCAGGGTCAGACACGCCTCGAGGTAGCGCTCGGCGTGACGGGGGCTCTCGGCGTAGGTGCGGATCGCCAGGCCGAACGGCTCGTCGGCCACGCGTTCGGCGCCGAGCAGACGTGCGACCGCACCGGGCGCGCCGGCGGCGACGACGACCAGGTCGCCGCGCCAGCGGTGCGGACCGACCTGCACGCCGACGACACGGCCGTCCTCGACGACCGGCTCGGCCTCGTGCTCCCAGAGCAGCTCGGCGCCCGCCTTCTCGGCGAGCTCCATCAGCCGGGCGTCCAGGCGACGCCGGGGCCAGACGGCGCCGTACGAGGGGAACGGGTCGATGCCCGGCCACTCGAGCTGGCGCACCGTCGAGTTGGCGACCATGCGCAGGCCGTCGATCCGGTGCGCGTCGCCGAGGTCGACCTCGAGCTCCTCGAGCGCGCGTACCGCCCGCGGCGTGAGCCCGTCACCGCAGATCTTGTCGCGCCCGTAGGCACCCTTCTCGAAGACGGTGACCCTGGCTCCCGCAGCAGCCGCACGGATGGCACAGGCGGCACCTGCCGGGCCGCCACCGATCACCAGGACATCACGCTCGACCACGTTGCTCACCCGACCAGTCTGTTCCGTGGCGCACCACGAGCGACAGGCAGCCGACGGTCGAGCGACCGACGACACACCCGCGGGTCGGTGCTCGGGACCCGACCGAGCGATCCGACCGTGGCGAGGTCATCGCCCCGTAGGGGTGAGTTGCGCACGATCCGATGCAGCGTCCGTCGCAATCGTTCACAATCGAAGGAGTCAGTCCACACCGACGAGAGGATCCCGCCATGCGACTCCGTTCCACCGTGCGACCTGCGCCCAGAGGCCGTCCTCGCTCCTCGACGAGGAGCTCCCGAATGAAGGCGGTCGCGGTCACCGCGGCCGGCCTCATGCTCGCGGCCACGGCCGTCTCCGACGTCGGCGCGACCGGCAAGCCGACGCACCCGAAGCCGAAGCCCGAACGGCTCACGGTCGTCGCCGAGGGGCTCAGCTCGCCGCGAGGCCTCGACAGCTTCTGGGGTGTCCCGGTCGTCTCGCAGGGGGCCTTCGGACCTCCTCCCGGTCCGGTCATGGCGGTGTGGGAGCATCCCAGGCGGCCGGCCACACTCCGTCCGTTGAGCGACCCGATGATGCTCGTCGACATCGCCGTCGCACCCGACGGCAGCATCTGGGGCCTCAGCGACGGCAAGGTCGTCCGCAAGTCGGCCCACGGGAAGCAGTTCAAGCAGGTCGCCGATCTCGTGGCCTACCAGGCGAGCGACCCCGATCCGTACAACACCGAAGGCGAGCCCGGAGAGTCGAATCCGTTCAGCATCGCGTTGCTGCCCAACGGGCACGCGCTGGTCGCCGACGCCGCCGGCAACGACCTGCTGCGGGTGACACCGAAGGGCAAGGTCACGACGGTCGCCAGGTTCACGCCGGAGCTCATCGCGACCGACCACCTGGCCGGCATCGAACTCCCACCGGAGATCGAGGGAGAGCTCCCGGACCCGCTGCCGCCGGCGATCCCCGCCGAAGCGGTTCCGACGTCGATCGCGGTGACGAAGGACGCCATCTACGTCGGCGAGCTGAAGGGCTTCCCGTTCCGTCCCGGTTCGTCGCACGTCTGGAAGATCGACCTGTGGGCCGACGGCGTGACGTGCGATCCCGGTCCTGCGCCGGCGATGGCCGCCGGCAAGCACGGCAAGCCGACCAAGCCCGGCTGCACCGTCGCACAGGCCGGGTTCACCGGCATCCAGGACATCACGTTCGACCGCTCGGGACGGCTCTACGTCTACGAGATCGCGAAGGACGGAGTCCTGGCGTTCGAGGCCGGCTTCGCCACCGGACAGTTCCCGCCCGCGGTGCTGTTGAAGGTCGACCGAAACGGACAGCGCACCGAGCTCGCGCCGGGACTGCTGTCCCAGGCGGGCAACGTCGAAGCCGTCGACCACGGCACCCTGTACGTCACCGACGGCATGTTCACCGGTGGTCGACTCCTGCGGATCGGCCGCTGACCGAAGCGCTCCGAGCAGTCGGGTGGGGTCGGTGCTCCGACCCCACCCGCCTGGTCACACGCGCAGTTCGACCGACGCCTGGCCAGGCTCCGGGGCGAGCTCGACGAGCACCTCCCACCGGCCCGTGTCGTCGGGCGTCACCACCGACCTGACCGGCGTGGCGCGCACCGATCCCGTGATCACGTCGATCGTCACCTCGGCGGCGTCCGACCAGCCGACCAGGCGAACCGGCTCGTCGGCGCCCGCGAGCCGCAGGCGGACGACCTCGCCGCTGTCGGTCACCTCGGACACGCGCTGCACCCCGGCGCTCGCGTAGCGGTCCGCGTCACCGAAGACGGCGAGGCGACCTCCGGCCAGCAGCGGCGCCAGGACCCGCAGGTCCCAACCCTTCGCTGCGAGCTCGACCGCCATGCCCTCGGGACCGACCACCTCGACGGTGCCACGACGCCAGTCCAGCGCGGCCACCGACGGGGCTGGCTCACCCAGCGCGTCCACGGGTCGGTCCGCGCCGAGCTCGTCGAGCCCGATGCGGGTGGACTGCTGGTCGGATCCGTCGTGGCAGTTCATGGTGATCACGTAGGTCCACGTGCCGGCGTCGTGCGCGCTGTGGGTGGCTCCGACGACAGGCTCGGGCTGCAGCACCCCGTGGCGGGCGAAGCACCGGGCGATCGCCGCGATCGGGAGCGTCCGGTGCGACCAGGACGCCGTCACGTCGTGCCGTGCGCATCACCAGGTCGCGGTCCGCGCCACCCAACGCGTCGCCGATGCCGACGGGGCCACCGGACAGCGCGGCGAGGGCCGCCTCGGCGCCGGGGTCGGTGCTGCCGCCGTGGCCGTCGCTGCGGAACACGTCCTTGTAGGGCCACAGCCCCAGCGGGCGCGCCATGGCGTTGGTGTAGAGGAACCAGGCCCACAGCAGTTCGGGCGGCACCAGGTAGCCGTGGTCACCCGAGGTGCGGATCGAGGTGACCTGGCGCAGCGAGGCGCTCTGCATGAAGTCGGCAGGCGTCGCCATGCACCACTGCGCGGTGAGGCCGCGCCGCTCGAGCGCGGCGTCGATGCCCTGTTGCCAGGCGGCCGCCCGGCCCGGTTCGGCCCGCAGGCCGCGGACCCCGAGGAAGCACTCGACGAGCCAGTCGTGCTCGAAGGTCTCGACACCCCAGGAGAGGCACTGGTCGAAGTACGCCTCGTACAGCTCCGGTCCGACCGGGTGCGCGTACTCGCCATCGACCCAGAACTCGTGCTCGGCGAGGTAGGGCGAGTCCGACGAGACGTGGCGGCAGTGCACCACCAGCGGCGGACCACCGAGCGCCTCACGCAGCGCGACGACGCCGTCGGGGAGGATGTCGTCACGCGCCTCCCAGCGCTCGAGGCCGGTGGGCGGCACGTCCCACTCGTCGGTGTCGAAGGGACGGATGCTCCGGTGCGGATAGAACCACGAGTCGAGCTGCACCGCCGAGAAGGGCACGTCACGTTCCCGTAGGTCGTCGAGGGTGTCGACGAGCGTCTCGGTGACACTGCGGTCACCCTCGGTGCGGTACCAGTAGGCCGCGCCGTTGTCGGTCCAGTACGAGACGCTGCGTCCGACGGTGTCGATGCCCCGCGGGAGTCGGCGGGTACCGGCGCGCTCGGTGAGGATGCCCGCCCAACGGTCGAGGCAGTCGCGGGCATCCGCGCCGGCGACGATCGCCATCTCGGTGCCGAACCCTGCGGGCACCGACTCGAGGTCGCCGTGCCACCCGCAGCGCACGCCGAGACCTGCTCCTTCGGCATCTTCCGGGACGGCGATGACCTGCTCGTGGAAGTGGTCGAGCGGCGCGACCATCAGCGTGCCGCTCGATGACACCAGCATCAGCGGCATGATGACCGGCGGGCGGAACGGCCATCGGGTCCAGCCGGCGAGGTCCGAGTCGGTCGCTGTCGGCAGGGCGAACTCCATGTACTGGAACCCGAAACCGGAGGTGTCGTCCGGGCAGCCGCCCGCCGTCCGTTCGTCGGGCCGGAACGCCGGCCAGGCGATCGACGGCTCGTGGAACGTGCCCGTCGCGAGTCCCTCGGCGATGCCCGCCGGCGCCCGGACCGAGAACGTGATGACGGGCACGTCCTCGTAGGCGGACAGCGAGAGGTCGAGCCGGGGCGTCGCCGCCCGCTCCGCGATCCAGACCCGCGCACGCCACGATCCGACGTCGTCGACGCCCGAGATGTCGCGGTGCTCCGCCATCGCTGCGAGCTGCCCGCCGACCTGGAACGTGCCCGGACCGAACCAGTCGTCGCGGCCGGCGAAGCCGATCCGGACCGCACCGTCGATCACACGGGCGGTCAATCCATCGGCGGCAACGAGCTCCACGTCGGTCATGCCCGCAGTCTTGCCGAGCGCGGACCGCCACCGGACACGACATGGCCCGTGGTGCACCCACCGAACTTCGGCGAGGGGACGAGTTCGTTCCTACAATGCGGCCCAGTGAATTCCCGCCGACACCTCCAGCGGATCCGCGGCGCCGTTCTGCTGGCCGTCGTGGTCGGCGCCTCGTTGCTGGCGTTCGCGGCACCCGCGGGCGCGCAGGAGCCGGGCGTGTCGACCACCGTTCCGGGCGCGGCGGCACCTGGTGCGCCGAGCGAGGCCGATCCCACGGGCGCGCCGCGGATCGTCGCGACGCTCGTCGTCGGCGACGACCGCGAACCGGTCGAGGGCGTCGAGATGGTCGTCACCCTGGACGGCGACGAGATCGGCTCCGCCGAGAGCGGATCGGACGGCGTGGTCGCGGTCGCTGTACCCGGCGCCGGCCAGTACGACGTCACGCTCACCGAGGACTCGTTCCCCGACGGTGTCGCGATCGCCGAGGACGCACCGACCGAGCTGTCGCCCCGGGTGCGTGACACGGGCGACCGCTCGGTCATCTTCCGCTTGGTGACCGACAGCCAGGCTGCCGCAGGTGGCAACTCCCAGGTCGAACGGGTCGCCAGCCTGCTGGCCAGCGGGATCCGGTTCGGGCTCGTCATCGCGCTGGCCGCCGTCGGGCTGTCGCTGATCTTCGGCACCACCGGCCTGACGAACTTCGCCCACGGCGAGCTGCTCACCTTCGGCGCGATGGTCGCGTGGTACCTGAACTCCGATGCGGGCGGGCTCGGCACTCCCGCTGGTGCTGGCCACGCTCGGCGCGGTCGTCGCCACCTCGATCTTCGGCGCTGTCCTTCGAGCTGGGCGTCTATCGGCCGCTGCGCCGACGCGGCATGCCGGTCGTCTCGCAGATGGTCGTGTCGATCGGTCTGGCGTTCGGCCTGCGCTACCTGTTCAGCATCGTGTACGGCTCCGGGACGCAAGCAGTACTCGCAGTACGCCGCGCAGGCCCCGACGATCCAGCTCGGCCCGGTGTCGCTGCGCCCCAAGGACCTGGTGATCGCTGTCGTCGCGGCGCTCACGCTGGTGGCGGTGGGCCTGTTCCTGCAGAAGGCCCGACTGGGCACCGCGATCCGCGCCGTGTCGGACAACCGAGACCTGTCGGTCGCCTCGGGCATCGACGACAAGCGGGTCGTCCTCCTGGTCTGGATCATGTCCGGCGCCATGGCCGGCCTCGCCGGCGTGATGCTCGGGTCCAGCGAACCGTCGGCTGACACGATGGGCCAGCGTGTGCTGCTGATCATGTTCGCCGCGGTGCTGCTCGGCGGTCTCGGCACCACCTTCGGAGCGATGTTCGGCGGCGTTGTTCGTCGGCATCGTGTCCGACCTCTCGACGTTCTGGCTCGACGCGGACCTGAAGATCGTCGTCGCCCTCGCCACGCTCGTCGCGGTGCTCCTCATCCGCCCGCAGGGCGTCTTCGGCGTCCGGGCGAGGACGGCGTGATGGGTCCCGGCCGTGACGGGCCCCGACGGCGTGACGGGAAGGACCGCATGATCTTCGGACTCAACGTCGGCGCAGCCGTCATCGACGGCTTGAGAGAGGCCGTCGGTGTACAGGCGCGCCTACTACGCGCTGGCCGCGGTCGGACTGAACCTGCAGTTCGGCTACGCCGGCCTGTTGAACTTCGGCCACGTCGCCTCGGCGATGGTCGGGGCCTACGGCGCGGCCATCGTCGTCGACAACGGCGGCTCGCTGTGGCTCGGCATCGTGGTCGGCGTGCTCGCCGCCGGGCTGCTCGGCCTGCTCATGGGCATGCCGACACTGCGTCTGCGGGCCGACTACCTGGCCATCGCGACGATCTCCGTCGCCGAGATCGTGCGCGTGGTCATCAACTCGTCCCGTGCACAGGACCTCACCGGCGGTCCCATCGGCATCACCGGCGTCGCTGCGGACTTCTACGCGATCAACCCGATCCCCGAGGGCCGCTACGGGTGGGGATCCCTCTCGTACAACCAGAACACGCTGTTCACGCATGATCGTGGGATGGACGCTCGTCGCCCTCGCCTGCCTGCTCATCTGGTCCCTCGCCCGCAGCCCCTGGGGTCGGCTGCTCAAGGCCGTGCGCGAGGACGAAGAGGCGACCCGGGCGCTCGGCAAGAACGTCTTCTCGATGAAGCTCCAGGCCTTCGTGATCGGCTCCCTGATCGGTGGCCTGGCGGGCATCCTCTTCACCTTCGACGGCGGGTTCGTGAAACCCGACTTCTTCCTCGCGCAGACCACCTTCAACTGGTACCTGGTCGTGATCCTCGGCGGCGTCGCGACCGTCTTCGGACCGCCGCTCGGGGCCGTCGTGTTCTGGTTCGTGATCGCCATGTTCAACGGTCTGCTCACCCAGCTGATCGGCCGCGACGGCTGGTGGATCATCGAGTCCACCGACACCGGCGCGGTCCGCTACGTCGTGGTCGGCATCGCCATCGTGCTGCTGCTCGTCTTCCGTCCCCAGGGTCTGCTGGGCAACAAGGAGGAGGCACAGATCGGTGACCACTGACGTGATCCTCCGGGCGACCGACGTGCACCGCTCCTTCGGCGGCGTGCGCGCCGTCGACGTCGACGCCTTCGAGATCGACCGCGGCTCGATCGTGGCCCTCATCGGCCCCAACGGTGCGGGCAAGACCACGTTCTTCAACCTGCTCACCGGTTTCGAACGAGCGGACGGCGGCTCCTGGAACTTCGAGGGCCACGACCTGGCCGGCAAGCCTGCGTACGCGATCGCCCGAACCGGCATGGTGCGCACCTTCCAGTCGGCCAGGGTGTTCCCGCGGCTCACCGTCGCCGACAACGTCCGCCTCGGCGCGCAGCACCAGCGCGGCGAGCGGCTCGGACGGTCGATCTTCCCGTGGGCCTGGCGCTCGCAGGACGAGCACCTCGCCGAACGCGCGCGTCGAGCTCGTCGACTGGGTCGGCCTGGGCGCCAAGGCGAGCGACCTGGCCGGCACGCTCTCGGGCGGACAGCGCAAGCTGCTCGACCTGGCCAGGGCCGTGATGGCGGCGCCGACGCTCCTCATGCTCGACGAGCCGATGGCGGGGGTGAACCCCGCGCTGCGTCAGGCGCTGCTCGACAAGATCGGCGAGCTGCCCGGCGAAGGCATCACGGTGCTGTTCGTCGAACACGACATGGACGTCGTGTCCGCGATCTCCGACCGGGTGGTGTGCATGGCCGAGGGCACGATCATCGCGTCGGGCACCCCCGGCGAGGTCGCTGCGGACCGACGGGTCGTCGAGGCGTACCTCGGTGGATCGAGCGCCGATCTGCGGGACCACGAACGACGCACCCCGCGTGACGTCCCGGTCGGCGACGAGACCGCCGACCCGGTCGCGACCGAGGCCGACGTCGCCGCCATCGAAGGCGCCATGGAGGACGCGGCCGAGCTGCCCCGCCTGCACGACGACGAAACCGACGAGGAGGCACCGTCATGAACGACGGCGGCGTCACGGCCGATGCAGTGCCGAGCGGAAACCTGGTCGAGATCCGTGAGCTCGTCGCGGGCTACGTGCCGGGCGTGGACATCCTGCGCGGAACGTCCATCCACGTCGGTGACGGCGAGATGGTCGGCATCATCGGCCCGAACGGCGCCGGCAAGTCGACCCTCGTCAAGGCGGTGTTCGGCCTGGTCCCGATCAGCTCCGGGACGGTGACGCTCGCAGGTGCGGACATCACCGGGACCGCCGGGTTCGACCTGGTGAAGCAGGGTGTCGGCTACGTGCCCCAGGTGCGCAACGTGTTCGGGACGCTGAGCGTCGAGGAGAACCTGCGCATGGGCGTGTTCCTGCGCCCCGACCGGTTCGAACGTCGACGCGACGAGGTCTACGACCTGTTCCCCGTGCTCGCCGAGCGGCGGGGCCAGCGGGCCGAGTCGCTCTCGGGTGGTCAGCGACAGGTCCTCGCGATGGGTCGTGCGCTCATGATGGAGCCGTCACTGATGCTGCTCGACGAGCCCTCGGCGGGTCTTTCCCCCGCCATGCAGGACGAGGTGTTCGAACGCATCGTCACGATCAACGGCGCCGGCGTGTCGGTGCTGATCGTCGAGCAGAACGCCCACAAGGCGCTGCGCATCTGCGATCGCGGCTACGTGCTCGACCAGGGCGTCGTCGCACACACCGGGCCGGGCCCGGAGCTGCTGCACGACCCGACGGTCGTCGAGCTCTACCTCGGCTCGCTCGCCCGCCAACGCTGAGCCCGCACGCGACGAGGCCCGGGGCGAACCCCGGGCCTCGGTCGTGATCAGCGGTTCAGCTCACCGTCACGGGACGGAGATCTGCGCACCCTCGATCGTGGAGACCTCACCGGTGTCGGTGTACTCCCACACGTCGTAGACGCCGGTCGCCGGCTGCATCACGTTCCACTCGTCGAACGCCGAGGAGGCGCCGCGGTAGTGGATCGTCTTGTCCTCGTCGAGGAACTTCTTGCACTCGGCGTAGGTCTGGCAGTCGTTCTCGCCCTCGAGGTTCTTGGCGAAGTTCGCCTGGATGTCGGCCGGCTCGTCGCTGCCGCCCGCCTCGGCGGCCAGCGCCATCAGGTTGGTGCAGTCGTAGTAGTAGGCCGAGAAGATGGTGTCGACGCCGGTCGCCGCGAACTTCTCGGCGAAGGGATGCTGCACACCTGCGGGGTTCGACGACGGGGCCGTGCCCTTGATGCCGGCGACCTTGGAGAGGTCCGCCGGGTCGACCGTCTCGGCGAAGGACGAGCCCTGCATGCCGTCAGCGGTGTAGATCGGCACCTCCGACGGACCGGCGCCCTTGCCGATCATCGCGGTGATGATCTGTGCGCCGTCGTCGTTGAAGCCGAGGACCGCGACTGCGTCCGGGGACGAGTCGAGCGCCTTCTGGACGTCGGCGTCGTAGCCCGACCCGGCCTCCGGGTTGTACAGCACGACCTCGGTCACCTCTGCTCCCGACTCCTCGAGTGCACCCTGGAGGGACTCGGAGAAGCCCTTGCCGTAGTCGTCGTTGCGGGCCAGGATCGCCACCTTGGCGTGGTTGTCGCTGGTGATCAGATCCGCGAGCGCCGGGCCCTGGAGGTCGTCACCGGGAGCGGTGCGGAAGAAGAAGCCGTCGCCGGCGCCCTCGAGGTTCGCAGCGGTGGTCGAACCGGAACAGGTCGGGACCTTGTCGGTGCCGATCTTCTCGGCGAGCTTCGCGGCGACACCCGACGGCGCCGGGCCGACGATGGCGTCGACCTTGTCGGTGTTGACCAACTTGGCGTAGGTCGTCTCCGCGACCGTCGGGCTGGTGCCGTCGTCGCCCTCGACCAGGACCACCGGCTTGCCCAGCACACCGCCAGCAGCGTTGATCTCCTCGAGCGCCATGTCGATCGGCGTCTGCAGCGAGTCGACGATCGTGTTCAGATCGCCGGTCTGGGGAACCATCGAGCCGAGCTTGAGCTCACCGTCGACGTTGCCGCGATCCGCAGCGGCGGACGCCTCGGTGGTCGTCGTCTCGTCGTCGGCGTTGTCGTCGCTACCACAGGCACTGGCGACCAGTGCCAGCGCGCCGACGACCAGCAACAGGCGTCTCACCTGAATTCTCTGCATCGCGTGAACTCCTCAGGATGGTGGATGGGCGCCCGCTGACCTGTGGTCGGGCGGACCTGACCACCTTAGGTGTCTGGGGAGTGTCTGCACCGGGAACAACGCATGACGACGCGCGCACGACCCACCGCTGCGCCGAGGGTCAGATCGGCACTCCGCCGACGATGATCGGCGCCATCGGCTCGGTGTGCAGGTGCTCGTCGTGCTCCTCGGTGTCACGTCGTGCCGCCGCGGACGTCGGAGCGGGCAGCTCGTAGTCGTCCGCCGCATCGAGCGACACGCCGTAGCCCTGGTCCGCGAGCGCTGCGACGGTCAGTCGGCTGAGGTACTGCGTGCCGCTGTCGAGGAAGCCCGTCATCAGCTCTCGATCGAAGACCGACTCCCGCCAGTGCCCCCACATGGTGCCGAGCCCGCCCTCGTGCTCGAGTGGCACCAGTCCGGACCCACCCAGCTCGCGGTACGCGGCCACACCCGCGGCGCCGGTGTAGCGGGGATCGAAGAGCGGGTTGTCGATGAGCCCGTTGAGCAACCAGTTGCCACCGAGACCCAGCACGTGGCCCATCTCGTGGAGGATCACGTCGCCGAGCCGACCCTGCGCGTGGAGCATCTCGAGGTCGTCGGTGTCGAACTCCATCAGGCCCCAGTACGGCTGCCAGTGCCCTTCGCGCACCGCCAACCCGGCGGCCCGGCCCAACGTGCCGCGCGGACCGTCGATCGCGATGTCACGGGCGTCGATGAGCACGTCGTCGACGACGCCTGAGTACGCGGGGATCCAGCCGAGGACGCCCGCGGGGATGTCGAGCTGCTGGTCCGGCACGCCTGCCACGATCACCTCGGACCAGCGCGCCGCGGCGTCCTCGAACGCCTGGCGGAACTCGGGGCGCATCGTCGGGTCGAGACGCAGGTCGATCTCGTAGCCCTCTGCGGGACCGGGGTCGACGGTGACCGACGTGGTCGCGACGACCGGCTCGAACATCGAATCGGTCACCTCGAGCGTCAGCGTGCGCGTCCCTGCGCTCTCGAACGAGACGAGCGCGCCGTCCGCCGACGAGCACGGGTCGAACTCCCGGTCGAACTCGCCGTCGCCGTCGAGGTCGACACGGCACCGCAGCGTGCCCGGGTTGGGGTCGGAGATCTTCCAGCCCAACGCCCCGACCACCGGCGCCGCTCGCCGCTGGGCGGCGAGACCGAAGCTGTGGACCGTCGGCGGCGCGGGGTCGGCGGGTGGTCCTGACGGTGAGGTCGGGGCGCACGCGGCGAGCACGCCCGCACCGGCGAGCACCGCGACCAACCATGCGCCCGGCGCTCGGCGACGCCGCACGTCGGGCCGCCGCGCCGCACGAGGCCACGCACGCGGTCGCGCCGTGCGCTGGTGGGTCGCCGTCCGCCCTCGCCGCTGCCCATGTCGCCCCTCCGCTGCACCGACGTCCCCCGACAGCCCGCGCGATTCCGATGCTAGCGAGCGACTCGACCCCGGTGTCGGGCCACTGGGGTGCAGTTCCGCGAGGCCGCGTTCTCGCGGCAGGGACCTGACCGGTCGTGGCATGCTCGATCCGGTGGCCGCTCGGAACGGGGGACCGGCCACCGTGCATGCACTCGGGGGGAGGCATCATGGACCTCAAGATCGACAGCATCGAGATCAAGGTCGTCGCGTGGGATCCGGCCGTGGCACGTCCGGTGGCCGAGGACTGGCTGGACGTGCCGTCCACGATCGGTCCCCACGACGTCGAGTCGTACGTGATCAGCAGATTCGGCCCGGCGCAGACCGCCGCGGTCGATCCTGCGGGGGCCGTCCTCACCGGCTGGTGCTTCGGCGGCGACGCGCTGGTCGACGTGGGACTGCCCTCGGGTGACCTGCAGCTGCTCGCGGTGCCGTTCGTGCGCTACCCCGACGGCCGGCGCCTCGAGCTCTCCGAGTACCACGCGGCGCTCGGACGGCACTTCGCCGGTCTCGTCGGGTCGATCGACCCGCAGGTCGGCCCGCTCGGCGACGCTCCGAGCGAGCGGAGCTGCCGACTCGAGGACGAGCACCTGGCGATCGCCACGACGAACGAGTCCGATGTCGAGCTGCAGGTGGGCGGCTGGCTTCGACGGTTGATCCGCGACGGTCGGACCTATCTGGTGGTCGACCTGCCGGTGTCGGGTCGCTACGTGCAGTTCGTCACCCAGGACGGCGACTGGTTGCGCGCCGAGGCAGTCGGCGACCGCTACCTGGGCGGCCACCCGCCGCTGTCGACCGGCGAGCGCGCCGGATTGTCGGAGCTCGGGTGGAACGAACCCGACGAGGACGACGACGACGGCGGCAACTACTGGCTCGAGTGGGGCCTCGACGACGACGCGACACTCGGCCTGGACTCGGCACGCCACCCCGTGTCGTGGACCGACCCGGACGCGAACGACTCGCTCCTGCCCGACTCGGCAGTCGCAGATGCCGCGCGACTCGCGGCGACGACGCTCTGCCGCGTCTTCGGCCCGTTGGAGCTCTCGGACCTGGTGGCGCAAGCGGGACCGGTCCACTTCGACTGACGGCTGGCGAGTGGCGAGTCAGGTCGTGGTTGCCCAGGCATCGGGTCCGACGGCGTCGAGCGCGGCACGCAGTCGCGTGGCATCCGCGTCGAGGATCGCCCCGCCGGCCACCGCTCGGTCCAACGCGTCGAGCCACGAGCTGTCGAACGCCGCTCGGTCCGAGTGGCGTCGACGCAGCTCCTGCGGCGACAGGGGCAGGGTCGTGCCGAACAGCTCACAGAACCCTCCGGGCTCCTGACCCATGCCCGACAGCACCGCGACCGGTACGTCGGTGTGCGGGGTCCGCACGCCGCCCAGGGCGATGCCGGTCTCGTCGCGCAGCAGGTCCAGCCCGTCGGCGTCGACCTCGAGGCGAGGCATCGACGGCGGGTGTGGTCCCCCGCGGGCCCACCGCACCAGGTGGGCGAACGCCGAGCGTGCGACATAGGTGTGCGGTCCCGTGTTGATCGGCGCTCCGCAGTCGATGGCGCCGGAGTACACCGACGACGGCGGCGCGGTCATGGCGGCGAACAACTGCTCGTCGGCCCGGCCCGAGCCGTCGTCCGCGTCACCGATGCCGAGGCCGTAGGCGTCGACGTGCGCGGTGCCGGCGATCTCCCACGCGACGAAGCGGTCGGTGTCGGGCTGCCGGGCGCGGCGGCAGCTGATCCGGTCGCCGGCGACGTCGTTCTCGGTCGAGACCACCATCACGGGCGCCGCGAGGTCGGCACGGATCAGGGTCGGATCCGGCGCCGGGACGCGGCCCTCGCGCAGCGGCGAACCGACGGCGTGGCGGCTGTGCAGGAAGTACGCGTCGAAGGCGCCCTCCCGGCCGAACGCGTCGACGTACGTCGTCAATCGCTCTGCCGACTGCGACTCGCCCACGGCGACGACGACCTCGGGCACCGCGCCGCCGAGCAGTCGGGCGGCGTCACGGCGCACCAGGCCGCCCACCTGGTCGTAGATGTCGTAGCTCGCGTCGTCACCCGGGTGCTCGAGCGACCCGTAGCGGACAGCGTCGACCTTCACGAGCGCGAGCATCTCGCCGAGCGCCGAGCCGTCGGGGACGATGCCGCCGCGCTGTGCGGACACACCGACCCAGATCGCACCGGTCCGGATCAGCTCGACGTGCAGGTACGTCCAGTCGGGGTCGGCATCGAGCCCACCCGAGACGTTCAGCCACTCCACGGCGACGGTGGCGCCACGACCCGCCACGTCGACGGGTCGGCGCACCACGATCCGCGTGCGGTACCGGGCTCCGCCGCCGGGGCCCGGGTCGGGTCGCACCCGCCAGCGGCCGTCCGAATCGAGCGGCGCGGCCGGGGAGAACGTACGAGCGGTGCCCTCGACGAAGAACTCGTGCTCCACGTAGCCCAGCGCCTCGAGGTCGAGGCTGCCGGCGCCGATGACGACGCGGCCACCTCCCGAGGTGATCGGCCCCTCGACCCGTGCACCTGAGTACTCGGCCCGCGGGTCCTGCGTGGCGTCCGGCTGGCCTGGCTGCTCCATCGGGTGCGCTCCCTCCGGCGTCGGCGCGACATCGCCGCGGGCGATGCCGCGATGCTGCCACAGCACTGTGGGGCAACCCCGACCGCGTCCGCTGCCACGACACCGCGCCGCGACCGGCGCCCCGGCCCACTGCACCGCTCAGCCCCGTCGACAGCGTTCGCCCCCCGCGCCCTATGGTCGGGAGATGGCCACCGGACCAGCGTCGTTCTACGACGAACGCGTGCTGCCACGTTGCGTCGACGTGATGTGCGCGAACCAGGGAATGGTCCGATGGCGCCGTCGGGCGATCGAGGGGCTGACCGGCACGGTCGTCGAGGTCGGGTTCGGCTCGGGCGCCAACGTGGAGCTGCTGCCCGACCACGTCACCCGCGTCTACGCCGTGGAGCCGTCCTCGCTCGCTCGTCGGCGCGCTGCGCCCCACATCGATGCGGCGGTCACCCGCCGCGGCAAGGACCACCGGCTCATGGTCGAGCACGTCGGGCTCGACGGTCAGTCCCTGCCGTTGCCCGACGCCAGCTGCGACGGCGCGCTCGCCACGTTCACGCTGTGCACCATTCCCGATCCGTCCGCTGCGCTGCGCGAGCTGCACCGGGTGCTCCGTCCGGGTGGTCGCTTCCACTTCCTCGAGCACGGCGCCTCGCCCGACGACAAGGTGCGACGGTGGCAGCACCGCTTCGAACCGTGGCAGCGACGCCTCGGCGGCGGGTGCCACCTGACCCGGGTGCCCACCGAGCTCGTCGAACGAGCGGGGTTCCGACTCGAGCTCGTCGAACAGCAGTACGCGCGGGGACCCAAGCCTTGGACGTGGTTCACCCTCGGTCAGGCCGTGCGCCTCGACGACGCACCGGCGCCCGACGCGCCTGCACCCGGCGCACCTGCACCCGACACGCCCGACCCCGACGCACCGACACCCGACCAGGAGACGACCGCATGAAGGTCCCGCTCACCACCCGCGACCACATCGAGCGCGCAGCACTCGTCTACGGCGACCGGATCGGTGTCATCGACGAACCGAGCCAGGTCGCTCCGCCGCTCGGCGACCTGACGTACCGAGAGGTGCTCGAGACGGCCACGGCGTTCGCCGCGGGCGTCGAGGCGCTCGGGGTACCCGTCGGCGGGCGCGTCGCGATCGTGTCGCAGAACGCGGCGCGGCTGTTGACGCTGCTCTACGGGACGACGGGCTGGGGTCGTGTCGCGGTGCCGATCAACTTCCGGCTGCACCCGCACGAGGTCCAGTACATCGTCGATCACTCGGGCGCCGAGGTCCTGCTGGTGGACCCCGAACTCGAGGAGTCCCTGGCCGAGGTGACCGCGCCGCAGAAGTACGTCATCGGCGCCGACACCGACGAGCTCATCCACCGCTTCGACATCCAGCCGACGCCGTGGCAGGCCGACGAGGACGCGACCGCGACGATCAACTACACGAGCGGCACCACCGCGCGCCCCAAGGGCGTCGAGATGACGCACCGGAACCTGTGGGTCAACGCCGCGACGTTCGGCTGGCAGGCGGCGGTCACCGACCGCGACGTGTACCTGCACACGCTGCCGATGTTCCACTGCAATGGTTGGGGCTTCCCGTTCACCACCGCGGCGGTCGGTGTCCCCCAGGTCGTGCTGCGCAAGATCGACGGTCCCGAGATCCTGCGTCGGATCGAGCAGCACGGGGTCACCCTGATGTGCGCGGCGCCCGCGGTCGTGGCGACGGTGCTCGATGCCGCGAAGGACTGGGACGGCCAGATCCCCGGCCACGGTCGCCTCCGAGTGGTCGTCGCCGGTGCACCACCGCCCACCCGCACCATCGAGCGCGTCGAGACCGAGCTGGGCTGGGAGTTCATCCAGATCTACGGCCTGACCGAGACCGCGCCCCTGCTGACGATGAACCGGAGCCGCAGCGAGTGGGACGGCCTCTCCCCCGCGGACCGCGCCGCCAAGCTGTCGCGCCAGGGAGCGCCCGCGATCGGCATCCGGATCCGCGTCGACGACGAGGGCGAGCTGCTCGCCCGCGGCAACGTCGTGCTGAAGAGCTACTGGAACCAGCCCGAGGAGACCGCCGCAGCGCTCGAGGACGGCTGGTTCCACACCGGCGACGGCGGGTTCATCGACGACGACAACTTCGTCACGATCCAGGACCGCAAGAAGGACGTCATCATCTCCGGCGGTGAGAACGTCTCGTCGATCGAGGTCGAGGACACGTTGTTCTCGCACCCCGCGGTGCTCGAGGTGGCGGTCATCGGCGTGCCCGACGACAAGTGGGGCGAGACGATCAAGGCGCTCGTCGTCGTCGACCCGGACGCCGTCGTCACGGAGCAGGACCTGCTCGAGCACTGCCGGGCGAACATCGCCCGCTACAAGTGCCCGACATCGATCGAGTTCCGCGACGAGCTCGCCCGGACCGCCACCGGCAAGCTGCAGAAGTTCAAGCTGCGTGAGCCGTACTGGAACGGCCAGGAACGCCAGGTGAACTGAAGCGGCGCCGACGAGCCCGGCCCTAGAACAGCGTGGGCGGCGCGGCGTCGACCGGCGCGGGCAGCGGCGCGAGCTCCGGAACCAAGGCCCTGACCTGATCGTGGAAGCGTCGGGCCAGCGGCAGCGACTCGTCGTTGTCGGGCGTGTGCAGGAAGAACGTCGGCCGCCGCCCCTCGCGCAACCACTGTGCGACGACCGGCACCCACACCTGCCAGCCGGCGACGGTCGCGTCGACGTCGTCGCGTCCGACGTAGCGCACGATCGGCTCGTCACCGAGTGCCACGGTGCGGCGAGGCAGCCGCGGCTTCTTGGCCCACCCGTCGTGTTCGGCCTCACTCGTCGGCGGCGCGGCGAACAGAGTCGTCGTGTCGAACGAGATCCACTCCGCTCCGTGCTCGACGAGCAGCGCGTCGAGTCGCTCGGTGGTCGCACCCGGCTGGAAGAACGCCGGGTGCCGGACTTCGACCCCGTAGCGGTGCGAGGCCGGCAGCGTGCGCAGGAAGCTGCCCAGCACCCCGAGGTCGTTGGGTCCGAACGAGCCCGGCAGCTGCACCGACAGCGTGCGCGCCCGCTCGCCGAGCGGTTCGAGCACACCGAGGAACTCGTGCAGCTCCGCGTCCACGTCGCGGAGTCGACGGTCGTGGGTGATGGTGCGGGGCAGCTTGAACACGAAACGGAAGTCCTCCGGCGCTGCCCGCGCCCACGTCCTCACCGCCTCGGCGGACGGCAGCCCGTAGAAGGTCGTGTTGCCCTCGACCGAGGTGCACCACGATGCGTAGGCGGTGAGCTGTTCGTGCGCCCCGAGGCGCTCGGGCACGAACCGACCCTGCCATCCCTTGTGCGCCCACATCGGACACCCCACTCGCAGCTCCACGACCAGCGAGCGTACGACGCGACAAGGCCGTGCCGACGCGCATCAGCAGGTCCGAGTCGGCGCTGCCGGCGATCGAATCCAGCGACGAACTCGATGTCGCGACGGCGAGGTTCGATGGCGGTCGCGGCGGAGCGGCGAAGCTGTGCGGGTGACCGAGGTACGCATCTCCCTGAACCCCTCACCGATGGACGACGCCGCTCGACGGGCGGTGCTCGCTGCGCCGGTGTTCGGCGAGCACTTCACCGACCACATGGTCGTCATGCGCTACGCCGAGGGGGCGTGGGGACCGCTCGAGCTGCAGCCGTTCGCGCCGCTCTCGCTGAGCCCGGGAACACTCGCACTGCACTACGGACAGTCGATCTTCGAAGCGCTCAAGACCTACACGCTGGCGGACGGGACCGCGGCGCTGTTCCGACCCGACCGGAATGCGCAGCGGTTCGCTGCGAGCGCTCGACGCATCGCCATCCCCGAGCTGCCCGACGGCGCCTTCGAGCTGGGTTGCGCCCTGCTGGCCGGGGCGGACCGAGACTGGGTGCCGACCGCTGACGGCGCGGCGCTGTACGTGCGCCCGTTCGTGTTCGGATCCGAGCCGCACCTGTCGGTGCGCCCGGCGAACGAGTACCTGTTCGTGATCATCGCGTCGCCCGTCGCGAACTACTTCGGCGACCGGCTCGAGGCGATCACCGTCGGTGTCGAGCGGGGCGATGTCCGGGCGACGCCCGGCGGCACGGGCGCAGTGAAGTTCGCAGGGAACTACGCGGCGGGCTTCGCCGCGCACGGTCGGGCCGGCGAGGCGGGACACGACCAGGTCCTCTGGCTCGACGCGGTGGAGCACCGATGGGTCGAGGAGCTGAACGCGATGAACGTGATGTTCGTCTGGCGACGCGACGACCGCACCGTGGTGACCACTCCCCCGTTGACCGGCACGATCCTCGACGGCGTGACCCGCGACTCGCTGCTGACGTTGGCAGCGACGGACGCCACCGGCGACGGCTCGGCCGTGCCGGGGGTGGCGATCGACGAGATGGTCGTCGAGCCCACATCGATCGACGACCTCCGCGCCGGCGTCGACGACGGCTCGCTGGTCGAGATGTTCGCCTGCGGCACGGCCGCCGTCATCGCCCCCGTGGGCGCGCTCGTCGACCGAGGTGAGCGACTGGTGATCGGCGACGGCACGCCGGGCCCGGTGACGATCGCGCTGCGACGGCAGCTGCTCGACGTGCAGCACGGCATCGCCGAGGACCGCTTCGGTTGGTTGGCCCGTGTCGACGACACCCTGGCCGCGGCAGGAGTGATCGTCTCGCGCCCGTGACGCGCTCGGGCCGCGGACTCAGATGCGATCGAGCGCGACGACCGGGATGACCCGATCGCCGGCGGTGACCTCGTACTCGGCGAACTGGGGGACGTCGGCCTTCTGACCGTTCCAGATGCGCTCGCGCGCCTCGCCCTCGAGGACCGTCGCCTTCACCGCGACGCCGGTCTCGTCGCCGATCTCGATCGTGGTCTCCGGGTTCGCGACCAGGTTGTGGAACCACGCCGGATCGTCCGGCGCACCGGCCTTCGAGGCGAAGATGATCACCCGGTCGCCGTCGGGGCGGTACATCAGCGGCGTCACACGCTCGGTACCGGACTTCGCCCCGGTGTGGTGCAGCAACAACATCGGTGCACCTTCGAACGGTCCACCCACCTTGCCCCCGTTGTCACGGAACTCTGCGATGACCTGCGTGTTGAAGTCGTTCATGTCGTCGCTCATGGTGGGCACCTCGTCGCACTCGTCCAGTGCTCCCGACTGTACGGACCACCGCGTGGGTCTGCTCGAATTCCACCGACTGCACCCACCGCTACGATGGGCGTCGATGAGCGCCTCGGAGCTTCGGTCGACCCGACCGAGGACCTCCAGGGAACAAGGGCGACGAAATCTCATCGACGCGACCATCTCGCTGCTGTCGACCCAGTCGCCCGACGAGATCACGGTCCGGCAGATCGCCGAGGCATCCGGGCACCACCACCGCATGGTCCAGGCGTGGTTCGGCGGGAAGATCCTGCTCTTCCTCGCGGTGCACGAGCAGCTGAACGAAGAGATCGCGCAGCAGCTCGAGCCACCACTCGGCAGGGCAGGGGTCGCCGAGCAGGTGCGCAAGACCACCGTGCTCATGAACTGGCTCATCGCCGCCGATCCGACCGTGTTCGAGCGCCGGCCGGACACCCCGATCATCGACCAGATCGCCTCGATCTACGAGTCGGGTTACGGGTTGGATCCCCGTGACGCTCGGATGATGGCGCTGCGGGCCGTCGCCGGCTCGATCACCGCGACACTCTTCCCGGGCCCCCTCGGGATCTCGGAGCAGGACATCTCGGAGCTGGTGGCCTTCGAGGAGCGACTGGTCGAGCTGCTCGCGGCCGATCGGTCGGACTGACTGCAGTCCGACCGACCGACCGTCGCCCTCCTGAGCGTCGCCCTGCTGAGCGTCAGCGACTCGTCGTTCGCCCTCGTCGCAGCACGAACCAGAGGCACGCTGCGACCATCACCGCCGTCGGGACCCACCACCAGCGGTACCACTCCGTCCCGTTCGGGGACTGCGTTGCAGACGTCGCTCCGCCGGCGATCTCCTCGCCGAGTCCCGGCACGTCGTCGCCGTCGGTGCCGTCGCCCCGCCCACGACCCGCCGAGGTGTCGCCGTCGGCGCCACCCCCTGCGTCCGCTGCGCTCTGGCCGTCTGCGGCGTCACCATCGGCCCAGGGGTTGGCCGGATCGGCGGCACCCTCGGACGACGAGCTCGCGTCGGACCGTTCACCGGAGCGGCCCTGGCCGCCGAAGAAGGAGCCCTGCGAACCGACCGCATGCGCTCCGGGCCCACGAGTCCCCGGGTCCTGGGACCCGCCGTTCTGGAGGCTGCCGTTCTGGGGGCTGCCGTCCTGGGGAGGAGTCGGGTCCTGCGGAGAGGTGCCGGGAGGCGCCACCGTGGTCGGGGGCGACACGACACGGGGCACCGTCGTGCTCGGCGGCACCGTCGTGGGGGGCACCGTCGTGCTCGGCGGCACCGTCGTGGGCGGCACCGTCGTCGGCGGCACCGGGACCTCGACGATCTCGATGACCCTGGCCAGCGGCACCGCCGCCGTCACGTTCGGCGTGCCCGCCTGTGAGGCGACGAGCACGCAGTCGCCGGTGGCGACCGCGACCAGCACACCGGCGTCGAGCTCGCAGGTCGCCGGGCCCATGGGAGCGACGAGCAGATCGACGTCCAGGCCGGCGTTCGAGCTGACATCGGGGGTCCAACGCTCGCCGATCTCGAGCGTCGACGGCACGGTGCCGACGAACTGGAGCGACTGGACACGTCGGAGGATCGACGCAGTGGCGCTCGACGGCACCGTCACCGAGTAGTTGGCTGCGTCGGCGCCCACGAGCACGGCGCCGGTGACATCCACGCTGACCTCGCGGTCGGCGCCGGCATCGGCATCGGCGAACGAACCTGCGAGCGCCGTGGGGTCGACGGCGACGTCGTCGCCGTCGACGGCACCCGAGATGGTCGCCGTCACGGTCGCGTCGGGTGATCCGTCATAGGTCTTGTCCGCCACCGCGAGCTCGATGCCCAGCGCGAGCGGCGAGATCGTCAGCGTGGTCGTCTCGGACCCGTTCCCCGAGCCCTCGGCGACGCTCGTGACCACCCGATAGGTGCCAGCGTCGCTGGGTGCGTCGGTGGTGAGCGGCGACTCGGTGTCGCCGATGCCCTCGAAGGTCCGGGTGACCGGGCGACCGACAGGTTCGGTGACCGTGGTCAGCTCGACGGGCTGGCCGTCGTAGGTCACGTCCAGGCCGGTCGTCGTGACCACCACGTCGGTGGTGAGCTCGATCGGGGCACCGAGCGCGCGTGCCACTCCCGCCCGTGCGACGGGCCGCGCGTGATAGCGGGTGCCGGGTTCGAGGTCGGTCAGGTCGGCCTCGACGTCGACCGGACCGGCGACGGTCACGCCGTCGATCGTTCCGGGGGTGGTGTCGACCTCGAAGGAGTCCGGGGTGCCGAGCAGCCCGTACGGTGCGACTTCGACGGCGACGTCCACGTCGGTCTCGTTCGCATCGACCGTCGCGCCGACGGTGGCGGTCCGGGCGGACAGCTCGGTGATCGCTCCACCGGTCACGATCGGCAACCGGACCGTCGCGAACGACCCGACACCGACGGCGCTGATCGAGGCGATCTGCAGTCGGTCACCAGCGACGAGCTCCGCCAGCATGAGCTCCGCAGCGGTGCTCGACGCGTCGAGCATGGCCAGCGTCACCGGCGACCCCGAGGACGGGACACGCCGGATCACTGCGCCGGTGATCGCCGAGCTGCCGGCCGCTCCGTTGTCCCAGTCGATCGACACGACGTGTCCGTCGACGTCGGGCCGGACGCTCGCGTCGCTGACCGAGGGCGCCGACGGGACCGTCGACCCGACCATCGCGGTGGTGCGTGGGTTGCTGCGCTGTCCGGTGCCGGCGGCGTTCGTCGCCTCGATGGTGAAGTAGTGGGTGCCTGTCGACAGCGAGGGCACCGTGTAGGTGGTCGATGTCGTCTGGTACGACGCGAGGATCGAGCCCTCGGTGCGTGCCGACCACCGGATCAGGTTGTACGCGGTGATCGGCGAGCCGTTGGCGTTCGCCACGTCCCACGAGAGGGTGGCGTCGTTCGCACCCGGCGAGGCGAGGAAGCCCTGCACCGCACCCGGGACGCCGTAGGGCGTCGCCGTGACGGCGGCCGAGGGTGCTCCGCCGCCGACGGCGTTCACCGCGCGCAGCGTCACCGAGTAGCGGAGCCCGTTGTCCAGGCCCGAGATGTTCTGGGGTGACGTGAGCGTCGGCAGCGCTCGCCAGGCCCCGCCGTCGAGTGCGTACTCGTAGCGGGTGACCGGTGAGCCACCGTTCGAGGCGTTCGGCGTGAAGGCGAGCTGGAGGTAGCGGTTGCCCGGTGTCAGCGAGGTGATCGTGGGACTGCCGGGGGCAGCGAGCGGCGTCGCCGCCACCACGGGCGAGGTCAGCCCTGCGCCGGCGCCGTTCACCGCGCTCACCCGGAAGAAGTACACGGTGCCGTTGGTCAGGCCCGTGACCGTCGCGCTGGTGGCCGGTGACACGCCGTCGACGAAGGTCGTGAACGGTCCGCTGATGGACGTGGCGTGCTGCACGACGTAGTCGGTCACCGACTCACCGCCGTCGTCGGACGGGGACTCCCACGACAACGCCACGCTGCGATCACCCGACTGGGCGATGACCGCGCTCGGCGCGCCCGGCGTGGTGCGGGGCGTGACGTCGCTCGCGGGCGAGGCCGCACCGGTGCCCACGGCGTTGGTCGCCCGGACACGCACCGAGTAGGTGCGTCCGGTCACGAGACCCGAGATCGTCAGCGGCTCGGTCGAGGTCGCCGCCGTCGTCCAGGTGTCGCCGTCGAGTGAGTACTCGAAGTCCGAGATCGGGCTGCCGCCGTCGTCGATGTCGAGGTCGACGACGATCGAGTTCGCGCCGACCGCGACCGAGGCGATCGTCAACGTCGGGACGGCGAGGGGTGTGACGGCGACACGGGGTCCGCTCGCCGGACCGCTGCCGGCACCGTTCGCCGCACTGATCGACACGTACAGGGTGCGGCCGTTCGAGAGTCCGGTGACCTCACAGCTGGTGGGGTCGTCGTCGTTCGGCGACGTGCTGCACGAGGCGACGGCGACACCGCCGGTGGGTCGGTCGTAGAGCGTCGCGGTCTGCGAGAGCAGGTCGGCTCCACCGTCGTCGAGTGGCGCCGACCACGTCAGTGACACGCTGCGGTCGCTGCCCGTGGCGACGACCGCCGTCGGCTGGCCGGGCGTGGTCCGCGGGGTCGCCGCGACCGGGTCGGACGCCGCGCTGGCGCCGACGGGGTTGACGACGCGGACCTCGACGACGTGCTCCACGCCGTTCAGCAGGTCGGTGATCGTGAAGGGGCTCGACTGCGAACCGGTGTCGGTCCAGCTGCCGCCGTCCAGGCGGTACTCGGTCGCGGTGAGCGCCGAGCCGCCGTCGGATCCCAGCTCGTAGGTGACGGTCAGACGTCCGTCGCCGGGCACGGCGTGCACGGCGCCGGGAGCGTCGGGGGCGCCGAGCGGAGCGATCAGGGTCGATCGGCTGGCTCCGCCGGCGCCGGCGCCGTTGCGTGCACGGATCTGCACGGTCACCAGCACGCCGTTGACGAGCGGCTCACCAGCGGACGAGTCGCTCGAGATGACGAGCGGCGAACCGGTGGTGTCGACCGATCGGGCACGCCACGTGGCGCCGCCGTCCGTCGAGTACTCGTAGCCGGTCACCGGGTCGCCGCCGTCGTCACCCGGGGTGAACGCGACGTGCAGTGCGCCATCCTCGGCCAGCACCTCGTCGACCTCGGGAGCACCGGGAGTGGTGCGGATCGACAGCGAACGCGGTGCACTCGTCGCACCCGCGCCGCGTGCATTGACCGCCCGGACCTCGACCGAATACGTCTGGGCGTTCTGCAATCCGGAGATGACGAAGGTGTCCGACAGCGATCCGGTGTCGGTCCAGGGTCCTCCGTCGAGGCGGTACTCGTACGCCGTGATCGAGCTGCCGCCGTTGGCGGGCAGGTCGAGCTCGATCACCGCCGAGCCGTCGAGCACCCGCGTCGAGTCGATCCGAGGCGCGTCGGGCGTGGTCGTGGTGATGCCGTTCGCGACGGCCGAGGCGCTGCCGGCACCGGCGCCGTTCACGGCACGCAGCTCGACGGGGTACAACTCGCCGCCCTCGAGCGGTTCGGCACCCGCCCCGGACTCGCGGGTGATGACGAGCGGTGAGCCGGTGCTGCCGTTGTCACGTGGACGCCACGTACGGCCGGCGTCGGTCGAGTACTCGTAGCTCGTGATCGCGCTGCCGCCGTCGGAGGACGGGGCGGCTGAAGACCACCTCGAGCGTGCCGTCCAGGCCGACGATCGTGTCGGCGTCGATCGTCGGCGCGCCCGGCGTGGTCCGCGGCGTGGCCGTGACGACGCTCGACGCGTCGCCCGCGCCGACGGCGTTGACCGCGCGGACCCGGACACGATGGGCGGTGCCGTTGGTCAGGCCACCGATCACGATCGGTGACGACGCCGAGACGGGCAGTCGCTGCTGCCAGGTCGCTCCGTCATCGACGGAGTAGTCGTAGTTGGTGATCGGGCTGCCACCGTTCGCCGGCGGGTCGAAGCTCACCGTGAGGGTCCGGTCCGAGGAGTCGACCTCGACCGAGCGCGGCGCCTCCGGGGTGCCCTTGGCCACCACCGTCGACACGTTCGACGCGGAGCCCGGTCCGGCGGCGTTCACGGCTCGGAGCGCCACCTGGTAGGTGCGGCCGCCGACCAGGCCCGAGATGCTCACCGGCGAGCTCGCCGAGGCGGGCGTCCGGGAGATCCAGGTCGAGCCACCGTCGAGGGAGTACTGGTAGTTGGTGATCGCGCTGCCGCCGTCCGCTCCGATGCTGAAGTCGACGTCGATCGCTCCGGTGTCGAGGGCAACGGTCGAGATCGCCGGCGCGCCGGGGGTCGAGCGCGGCGTCGACGTGCGGTCCGCCGAGACCGGCCCGGCACCCGCGGTGTTCACGGCTCGCACACGCAACGTCGCGGCCACACCGTTGGTCAGGCCCCCGACGGTGAAGTTCGTGTCGGCGGACCCGGTCGAGACCCACGTGCCCGACGATCCGACCTGGTACTCGTAGCGCAGGATCGCGCTGCCGCCGTTCGACGGCTGGGTGAGCTGCACGCGCAGCGCGCCGTCCGCCGGGTCCACCGCACCGACCAGCGGGGCGCCGGGCAGCGTGAAGGGCACCGCCAGTCCGGACGCGGTGGGCGCGCCGGTTCCGGCCGCGTTCACCGCGGCGACACGGAAGTAGTAGGTGGTGCCGTTGACCAGACCGGTGACCGTCGCGGTGGTCGCGACCGACGTGCCGTCCGCGACCGTCGTCCACGGTCCGGCCTCGGCGGTGGCGCGTTCGACCAGGTAGTCCTGGATCGGCGAACCGTTGGTGGACGCCGGAACGTCCCAGCTCAGTGCCGCGCTGGCGTCGCCGGCCGACACGAGCAGGTTCGACGGCGTGCTCGGCACCGCACGGGGTGTGCCGGACCGGGCGTCGGACGGTTGGCTGGCGCCCACCGCGTTGAGCGCCCGGATCTGCACCGAGTAGGTGCGACCGTTGGTGAGACCACCCACGGTGATGCGACCGGCGTCGGCCTGCGCGGCGAACCACGCACCGCCGTCGAGCCGGTACTGGTGCCCGATGACGGGGCTGTGCGTCGCCCCCGGTGTGAGGTCGAGCACGAGCGAGGAGTCCGCCGAGGTCACGGCGTCCAGACGTGGCGCGCCGGGCACGTCGCTGGGCACGACGCCGACGGTCATGGTCGCCGAGTTCGCTCCCGTGCCGTAGCTGTTCACGGCTGCGACACGGAAGTAGTACGTGGTGCCGTTCGTGAGGCCCTCGATCCGGGCGCCGGTCGCGGTGGACTCGCCGTCCTCGACGAGCGTGAAGGGTCCGGTCGGTGCGGTCGAACGCCAGACCACGTAGTCGGTGATCGGGTCGGCGCCGCTCGACGCGGGAGCCGACCAGGTCAGGTCGACGGTGCGGGGACCCGGGGTGCCCGACAGGTGGGTCGGCGCTCCGGGAGTTCCGGAGTCGTACGACAGGACGACCCGACCGTCGCCGTTGTTGTCGGCGAAGAACTCGTAGCCCTCCGAGAGGGTGGGCAGGCCGCCGGTGCCGTTGGACCCGGGGAAGCCGCCGAAGCCGAAGTACTCGGTCGCGGTCGCGCCGCCGTACTGCACGTCGCCCTGGTCGCCACCCTGCACGCCGCCACCGCCGGCACCGCTGGCTCCGCCGTCGCAGCGGAAGCCCGGGCTGCAGACCAGCGTCGTGTCGAGGCCCGGACGGCCGGTGGTCGAGGTCGAGTCCGGTCGGGGCGAGTGCTGGCTCTCGGCCTGTCGGCCCACGATCGGGAAGAACTGGCCGCTGCCGCCGCCACCACCTGCGCCGGCCGCGACGAGGTCGATGTCGTCGGCTCCGTCGACGCCCTCGATCCGGACCACGGTCGCGGCGCCGCCGCCACCACCGGAACCGGAGCCGCCGAGCGGCCCGGAGCGTCCACCGATGGAACCGTCGTAGCCGTCGAACGGGTTGAGACCGCCGATGCCCCCGGGCACGCCGCCTCCGGTCGAGCCCGACGTGCCGCCCTTGCCGACGCCGATCGTCAGCTCCTGGCCGGGTGTCACGTCGATCGAGCCGGTGATGACGCCGCGGTAGCCGCCGGGGGTCGGCTCTCCCTGGCTGTCGTAGCCGCCTCGACCACCCTTGCCGCCCGCCATGGAGACCGTGATCGACGTGACGCCCTCGGGCACGGTGAACGTCTGCGTTCCCGCCGTGTAGGCGAAGGTCCGGGTCAGTGTCTCTGCCTCGGCGGTGCCGGCGAACGGGACAAGGGTCGCGGCCAGCACCAGCAGTGCGGTGAGGACCGCCTGGGCCCTGGTCAGCCGAGGATGGAGTCGACGTGTCGATCGTTGCGCGCGGTGCAGCATGCATCGTCCGTCGGCAGCCGGATCGACGGCGTGAGGTATCCAGTGGATACTTTTGGAATATCCACTGGATATTTGCGTCTCCGACCACCCTGTCGCCTGCTGGGGTCTCGTGACGCCAGACCCGCTGCGCCGCAGAACCCGCTTGCCATCAAGTGGACTTGAACTCGTACCGTGCGACGGGAACCTCGTCTCCGCTGACCGGAAGGCCCTGCGATGCCGATCGATGACACCGCGCCGAGCACCGCCCCGAACGAACGCGCCTTCCGTCAGCTGCTGGTCAACACGCTCGTCAACGGGGTCACCAGCACGTTCCTGTGGTTCGCACTGACGTTCTGGGTGTACCTACGGACCCGCTCCGTCGTCGCGACCGGCGTGATCGGCGCGGCGTTCGGTCTCTTCGGCGCGGTCATCGGTCCTGCGTTCGGCACGTACGTCGATCGACACCGCAAGCACACCTCGATGCTGCTCGCCACGAGCACGTCGGTGGTCGCCTTCTCGATCGCCGCAGCCACCTACCTGCTGGCAGGGACCGACGCGGTGCTCGACCTGCAGCTCCCCTGGTTCTGGATCGTCATGACCACCACGCTCATCGGCTCGGTCGCCGGCAACGTCCGCAGCGTCGCGCTCTCGACGTGCGTCACGCTCCTGGTCCCTGCCGACCGACGCGACAAGGCCAACGGACTGGTCGGCACGATCTCCGGGGTGGCGCTCGCGACGACATCGGTGTTCAGCGGTCTGGTGATCGGCGTGCTGGGCATGGGTTGGGCGCTGCTCATCTCGGTGGTGCTGACGGCCGCGACCCTCGCGCACCTCGCGACGATCCGATTCGAGGAGCCCGAGCCCGACCGCTCGACCCACACCGGATCGCACATCGACATCCGTGGCGCGCTCGACGCCATCCACGGGGTCCCGGGGCTGTGGCTGATCATCCTGATGGCGGCGTTCAACAACCTGCTCGGCGGCGTGTTCATGGCCCTGGTCGACGCGTACGGCCTGGAGCTCATGAGCGTCGAGGCGTGGGGGCTGCTGTGGATGGCCCTGAGCTTCGTCATGATCCTCGGCGGGCTGGTCGTCGCGAAGGTCGGCCTCGGACGGTTCCCCCTGCGGCTGATCCTGATCGGCAACCTGGCCAACTGGGTCGTGTGCACCGTGTTCGCCGCGCGCTCGTCGATCGTGCTGCTCGCCGTCGGCATGGCCGTGTGGATCGGGTTGCTCCCGATGGTCGAGGCCGCCGAGCAGACCGTGCTGCAGCGGGCGATCCCCTACCGCCAGCAGGGCCGGGTGTTCGGCTTCGCCCAGCTGGTCGAGAACGGCGCGTCACCCGTCACCGCACTGCTCGTCGGTCCGCTCGCGCAGACCGTGATGATGCCGTTCATGACCGACGGCGCGGGCGCTCGCCTGATCGGCTCGTGGTACGGGACGGGAGCCATGCGAGGCATCGCGTTGATGTTCACGCTCACCGGGATCATCGGCATCGTCGTCACCGTCGCAGCCTGGACCTCTCGGCCCTACCGACGCCTGGCCGCATCGCTGGACGCGGCGGCTCCGCCGGACGGCGCTGAGTGGGTCGCCGCGACACCGACCGCCGACGGCGACGACGGACGGGGGCGTGCCGGCGGCCTCGCTCTGAGCTCGGGTCGCGCACTGCGGGCCGTGAGTGGTCGGGTCCGACAGGATGGGGCGTCAGCTGCCGGACCCGACCGACGACATCATGCCCAACCGGTGTGACACTGAACTGGTGAGGCCGACCGATCCGGCATGACACCAGTCCCGAGCAGAGGAGCACTGCGCATGGACTTCCACCCGTACCTCAACTTCGACGGCACCTGTCGCGACGCGTTCACCTGGTACCAGGGCATCTTCGGCGGTGAGCTGACCATCCTCGGCCCGGAGGTCGCCGGGGGTGAGGTCCCCGCCGACTTCGCCGACCGGGTCATCCACGCCGCGCTCGTCCTGCCCAGCGGCGCGTTGCTCATGGCGAGCGACACCCAACCCGGGGAGCACCAGCGCCCACAGGGCACCTACGTGAACGTGTCGACCGCCAGCGAGGCACAGGCCCGTCGGGTCTGGAACGAGCTCGCAGAGGGCGCCACCTCGATCGAGTCGCCGTTGCAAGAGGTGTTCTTCTCGCCGGCGTTCGGGGTGCTGGTCGACCGCTACGGCACACCGTGGATGGTGTCCGCCGCCGCACCGGACGCAGCCGGCGACCCTCGGGGGTGACCCGCCGAGGGGTGCGGGGGTGCGGCGGCGGACTGCGGTCACCGACCACAATGGTCGCTCGACGTCGTGTCGGGCGCGACACGCGGACTTCGACCAGGGGGCACACGTGACGAACTTCGGCGACTGGCAGCTGCAGATCTACCTCGGCGGGCTGACCGGTGTCATGCCCGAGCTGCCGATGTCGTTCGCCGAGTTGGAGCAGCGCGCCGAGCAGACGATGAGTCCGCAGATCTGGTCCTACGTGACCGGCGGCGCCGGGTCCGAACACACCCAACGGGCCAACGTCTCGGCGTTCGAGAAGTGGGGGCTCATGCCGCGCGTGCTGCGTGGCGCCGCGCAGCGGGACCTGTCCGTCGAGCTGTTCGGCACCCGCTTCGAGACACCGCTGATGCTCGCGCCGGTCGGCGTCATCGCCCTCTGCGACGCAGACGGCCACGGCGACCTGGCGACCGCCCGCGCCTCGGCGCAGACGGGGGTTCCCATGGTCGCCTCGACCCTCATGGAGGACCCGCTCGAGGACGTCGCCGCCGAGCTCGGCGACACCCCGGGCTGGTTCCAGCTCTACCCGCCCAGCGACCGTGAGGTCTGCGAGAGCTTCGTGCACCGTGCCGAGGCAGCCGGCTGGTCGGCGATCGTCGTCACCCTCGACACGCTGACGCTCGGCTGGCGCCCTCGCGACCTGTCGCATCGCGAGCTTCCCGCAGCTGCAGGGGCTGTGCCTCGCCAACTACTTCACCGACCCGGTGTTCCGTTCACGGTTGGAACGACCGCCGGAGGAGGACATCGAGGCGGCGACCGGTCTGTGGGCGCTGAGCTTCGGCAACCCGGGCATGACCTGGGACGACCTGGACTGGCTGCGGTCGCTGACGAAGCTGCCGCTGCTGCTCAAGGGGGTGTGCGACCCCGAGGACGTCCGGATGGCGATCGACCACGGCGTGGACGGCATCTACTGCTCGAACCACGGCGGCCGCCAGGCCAACGGTGGACTGCCTGCGCTCGACTGCCTGCCCGCCGTCGTCGAGGCGGCCGGCGACGCACCCGTCGTGTTCGACTCCGGGATCCGGACCGGCGCGGACGTCGTCAAGGCGCTCGCGCTGGGCGCGACGGCGGTCGGCATCGGACGGCCCTACGCCTACGGCCTGTCGGTCGGGGGACAGGCCGGCATCGAGCACACGCTGCGCTGCCTGCTCGCCGAGACCGACCTGATCATGGCCGTCGACGGCTACGCGAGCATCGCCGACCTGACCCCCGACGCCCTGCGTCCCGTGCCGCGCAGCCTGAACTTCGTTCGGCTCGCGCCGACAACCGGTTGAGCCGGGAAACGTCTCTCCCGTAGCCTGCCCTCGCGGGAGAGGGAGGCGCGAACGTGTCGGACAGCGGGATGGCGGACGCCTCGGCGCGTCGCAGCCCCGACCAGTTCGGAGCTGCCGCCGGAACTCCGGCTCGCAAGCCCGGAGTGGCGCGCCCTGCTGCGCGCCGGACCGACCGACTCGAACCGCACGAGGTCGTCGCGAAGGTGCTCGCACCGCTCAGCCTCTCCGGCTGGTACGCCCTGCACGACCGCGTCGGACCGACCGGCGACAACATCGACCACATCGTCATCGGTCCCGGCTCGATCATCGTGCTCGACGCCAAGGCGTGGAACGGTCGCCTCGAGTTCCGCAACGGCAAGCTGCTCAACGGCGGCTGGTCCCAGACCAAGGCGGTGACGCACCTGGCGACGCAGCGACGTGCCGTCCGCGACGCGATCCGTGCGAACGTCGGCAGCGACGGACCGGTCGACATGGCGCTCGTCGTCACGACCCAGCGGTTCGTCGGGACCGCTCACCGTCGGCGACACGGTCGTGCTCGGTCTGGGTCACCTCGCCGATGCGATCGAGTCGACCCGGGAGACCTTCTCCTCCGAGACGGTCGACCAGCTCTTCGCCGTGCTGTCCGAGGCGTTCCCGCCCGCGGGAACCGTCACGCCGAGCACCATCGGGCTGCACCACGTCGACGACCTCGAGCTCGGCGACCTGTTCAACCGCTCCAACCGCTTCCTCTACCTGACCACGACGCGTGCCACCGGCGAGCACCACATGCAGCTGCGCGACGAGGACGGCGAGCGGTTCGGCCGCAAGGACCTGCTCACCGGTGAGGTCCACCTCGACCACGAGGACGACCCGATCGCCGAGCACCTGTTGCGGACGGCGACCCAGACGGGACTCCAGCTGCGCCCCGACGATCTGCCAGAGGTACCCGTGGTGGTCCCCGGCAGCCGCCTGCTCCAGCTCGCCGGTCGGCTGCACACCTCGGTGGTCGTGGGCAACCGCTGGAAGGGCCGCAACCAGGACCGGCTCTACGGCACCCTCGCCAGTCCCACCGACGGCGTCTTCGACCTGGGCTACGTCGACCTCACCACGGGCTGGGTGACGCCGACGTCGAGAGGTCCGCTGTCGCGCAACCGGGGTCCCGCCGAGCGCTACCTCGCGCTGCTGCGCGACCGCTGCCCGTTCGCGTACGGCCCCGACGAGGCGCACCCGTCCCGCCCCTCGCAGCCCGATGTTGGCACCCGGACAGACGCTGGACACCCGGACCGACGCGGACATCGTGGCCGGCGACCCGTCGACCGACACCGAGATCGAGATCGAGCTGCGCCGGTCGCCAGCGACGACCTGCGACGGCGAGTTCGGCCCGCGACCACCGGAGCCCAAGGAGTTCGACCTTCCCGGTTCGTGAGCTGCTTCCTGCACGTCGGCGTCAGCTGCGCCCGCGGACGGCATCGATCTCGGACTCGATGATCGGTCGGAGCTCGAGGGCGAGGTCCTTCCCGGTCGAGCTGCTCGCCTCGATCACCAGGTAGGCGCCGTAGCCCCGGTCGAGATCGATCCACGGCACCGCGCCGTACGCGCCGCCGTCCTCGATGACGTCGTCGTCCCGACCCACCAGCCGAGGCCGTAGCCGAGGAACCCCGGGCGGTCGGTGTCGTCACCTCCCGCAGGGCCGAGCTCGCCGTCGTAGGTGCTCACGACCCGGTCGGTGTGCATGCGGCGCACCGACTCCTCGGACAGCACCCTCCCGCCGTCGCACACCCCGCCGCGCAGGTGCATGCGCACCAGCTCGGCGTAGTCCCGCGGCGAGACGTAGGCGCCGCCCTCCATGTTCGGGTTCTCGGTGGGTGCCAGCGTCGACGGGTCGCCGGCGAACCCGGTCGGGTAGTCGAACGGTCCGCCTGTGCTGACCGCCTGGGCGAAGTGGTTGTTGTAGGCCAGGTCGCGCAGACCGCAGGGCTGCACGTAGGTCTCGTCGATCAGCTCCGCCCACGAGCGACCCGACGCCACCTCTGCGACGGCGCCGGCGACCTGCCACTGCCCGCCGCCGTAGCGGAACTCGGTGTCGGGCGGGACGACCTCGGCATCGTCCTCGGTCGTGGTGAAGATCCGTTGCCCGCACTCGGTCAACGTGCCGGCGATCAGGTACTGGCACAGGTACGGCACGTAGGTCGGGTTCGGCAGGAGCCCCACCAACCCGGAGCTGTTCGACAGCAGCTGCGCCGGGGTGACCTCCGGGTTCGCGTCGGCGCCGGGCCAGTCGACCGCCTCGGCGACGGGTGCGTCGAGGTCGAGCACGCCCTGGTCGTGCAGGCGCATCAGCACTCCTGCGGTGAGCATCTTCGACGACGACGCGATCAGGCTCAGGTGATCCGGACCGAAGTCCTCGCCGACGTAGTGCTCGTAGACGATCCCTTCGTCGGGATCGACGATCACCAGGCCGGCGCCGGTCAGGTCCTGCTCGGCGACGAAGGCGTCCATCGTCGTCGCGACCTCACCGAAGTCCGCGTCCTCGGCGAGTCGCACCGTCGGCTCGGTCGTCGTCGGATCGCTGCCCGGCGCCCGCTGCGTCGTCGGAGCCGGTGCATCCGGCCGCCACGATCGTCAGGGCCGTGAGGACCGCCAGGAGAGGGAGGAGTGGGAGCCCACCGAGTGACCTCGACCGACCTGCGCCACGTCCATCTGCACGCCTGCGATCGGCCAGGCACCTCGACGTCGTCGTCCACCACATTCGTCCCCTTCGAACCGTGGGCCCCGATCCTACGGGCGAGCCGTTCGGCGCCGGGGTCCGGATGGTCCCGCAGGTCGGGCTCACCGAGAGGTCGCCCGATGAGCCATGATCGTGGCGCCGATGCCCGGCTCGGCGTGCGCCGCCGAACACGGGCCGACCGTCCGACGGACCCACGGAGCCCCGTGCCAGAGATCCCGACCCCGCCCTCGTCCGCACCCTGTCGCTCCTTCGAGGAGCTGCAGGAGAACCTGCACGCGGTGCAGGCGCGCATCACCGCCGCCGCCGAGCGGGCCGGACGCGACGCCGCGACGTCCGCCTGCTGCCGGTCACGAAGACCCTCGACGACCAGCGCATCGAGTGGGCCGCGCAGGCGGGCATCCGATTGGTCGGCGAGAACAAGGCGCAGGAGGCGCGCGCCAAGGGCGAGCTGTTCGACCGGCTCGGCCTGCAGTGGGCGATGATCGGTCACCTGCAGACCAACAAGATCCCCCAGGTCGCCGGATCCGCGGTCGAGCTGCACTCGCTCGACCGCCTCGAGCTGGCCGAGAAGCTGGACCGGCGCCTGCAGCGCGACGGCTCGTCGATCGACGTGTTCATCCAGGTGAACTCCTCGGGCGAGCAGAGCAAGTACGGCCTCGAGCCCGACGCCGTGGTCGACTTCGCCCGGTCGATCCTGCCGATGCACAGCCTTCGGGTCCGAGGCCTCATGACGTTGGCGACGAACTCACCCGACCGCGACGTGGTGGCCCGCTGCTTCGTCACCATGGCGTCACTGCGTGATCGTCTGCGCGACGAGCTGCCCGACCCGGAGCGCTACGCCGAGCTCTCGATGGGCATGTCGGGGGACGTCGACCTGGCGGTCGAGCACGGGGCGACGACCGTGCGGGTCGGTCAGGCGATCTTCGGCGCGCGCCCGACGCCCGACGCCCTCTACTGGCCGCCGGCGCCGTGACGGTCACGCACAGGCGCTGGTCAGCCCGGCTCAGCCCTGTTGTTCGCCGTCCGCGCTGACCATCCAGGGCACCCCGAAGCGGTCGACGCAGATCCCGAACGACGGCGACCACGACGTCGCCGACATCGGCATCAGGACCTCACCGCCCTGGACGAGCTCGTCGAAGACACGCTGCGCCTCGGCGGGCTCGGGTGTCGAGAAGTTGAGCTGCATCCCCTTGACCGGGCCGATGTCGTCGGTGTTCGGATCGTCGGAGCCCATCAGCAGCTGATCGTCCGCGACGAGCGCGGCGTGCATGATCAGGTCATCGGGACCGGACTCGGGACGTTCCTCGGCGGGCATGTCCGCCGCGGTGAGCAGGCGCAGGTCGCCGCCGAAGATCTCGTGGTAGCGGGTGAACGCCTCTCGGCAGTTCCCCGAGAAGAACAGGTACGGGTAGAAGGCCATCGGAATCCCCCGATCTCGCGACGTCGCAGGGTCGCGACCTGGCTCGATCGTCCAGTCGACCACACCACGGCCGACGATGCCGCGTCGGGCACGACCGCGCGTTCCGACCCGGGCCGGCCCGGACCTCACCACGTGCCGTCACCGTCGCGTAGCGTCACGGCATGCCTCGCTACTTCAGCTGCTCATGGGACGACGACACGCTCACGGCACACGCCGAGCACATCAGCGGCGGAGCGCGGCCGGTCACCGGCCATTCCGCCGGCGTCGGGTTCGGCGACCATGGAGTCGGTCCGGGCGATCTGCTGTACGTCCTGAACTGGTTCGAGGGCGAGCTCCGGGTGCTCGGCCGCATGGCGGTCGACGCAGTCGTCGACGACGAGGCGGCCCGAGCACGACTGGGAACCGTCGAGTCCGCTCCCGAGCACGTGCTCGAGGTCGGAGGGACCGGCACGCCGATCGTGCTCGACGCGGTGCTCGACGAGGAGGAGCTCGACGAGCTCTCGTTCCGCTCGGTCGACGGCACGGCGTTGCCCGCACGCAACGAGGCCGGCGGTGTCGACCCGTCCTCGTTCGACGGCGTGCGCGAGCTCGACGCCGACATCGCCGACTTCTTCGATCGGCTGCTCGGCTTCGACGTCGACCAGACCTTCGGCGACGGCCCGGCGACACGGTGGATCGCGATGCTCCTCGAGCTGAGCGACGGCGGTGGCGACGAGGACGACGACGACGACGAGTTCGGCGCACAGGAGGAGACGGTCGTCGAGCTCGAGCTCGAGCTGCAGGGCGCCGCCGAGGACGTGCCCGAGCGCTGGGTCCAGATCGAGCACACCGTCGACGAGCCCGCCGTCCTCAGCGATCCCGCCGGGGTCGCCTCGCTCGTCGAACGACTGCTCGGCGCATGGAGTGAGGCCGAGGGCGTCGCGCTCGACATGGACCAGCTGCGCGCCTCGTTGGCGGAGCTCGCCTCGCAGGACGAGATCCCGCTCGACGACCACGACCATGATCGACCACGAGGACCACACCGGTCACGACCACGGCTGAGCGCCGTCGGCGGGAGCCTGCTCAGACCTCGAGCAGCAGGACTCCGTAGGGTTCCGGCTCCGGGTTCCAGATGATCTCGAGCGTCTCGTCGAGCTCCTCGAGGAACACGGGCTGATCGGGCCGCGACTCCAACCAGACCAGGACACCGGCAACCGGTTCCCCGTCGTCATGGGTGAGCACCCGCTCACCAGAGTCGTCCACCCGCCCGGCGACGAACACCACTCCTGCCATCGCGCGTCCTCCCTCATCCGACGTGCACACGGCCCCGTCATGGCTTACCACAGGGCACGTCGCGGACGCCCGGAGATCAGCCGCCAGCAGCGGTCCAACTTCTGGACCGGTCGGGGTCGGCCAATCGGCGTGACGGGCGCCCGTGAGCCGTGTTGGCTGTCGAGATGAGCGACCGTCCGCACCACGTCGGTGCGATCCCCCTGTCGAGCACACCACCGCTTCGCGATCTGTGGCGACACGCCTCGAACCAGCGTCCGAAGGTGGTCTTCGCGACCGTCATGTCGGTCCTGAACAAGGCGTGCGACATCATGCCCGAGCTGCTGATCGGCGTCGCGGTCGACGTCGTCGTGAACGAGGGCCAGTCGTTCGTCGGTCGCATCACCGGGATCGAGGACCGCTTCACCCAGCTGCTCGTGCTCGCGGCGATCACCGTGGTCGTCTGGCTCGCGGAGTCCGCCAGCCAGTACGTCGCGCACGTCGCGTGGCGGAACCTCGGACAGACCATCGAGCACGACACCCGCATGGAGGCGTACCGCCACGTGCAGTCCCTCGAGATGGCCTACTTCGAGGACACCACGTCCGGCGGCATGATGACCGTCCTGAACGACGACGTGAACCAGCTCGAACGGTTCCTCGACGTCGGCGCCGACGACATCATCCAGACCGTCGGCGAACGTGGTGTTCGTCGGCATCGTCTTCGCCGTGATCTCCCCGTCGCTGACGGTGCTGGCCTTCCTCCCGATCCCGGTGATCGTGATCGGCTCGCTGCGCTACCAGCGGCGACTGCAGCCGCGCTACGACGCGGTGCGCGCCGCGACGACCAGGATCGGCGACACCCTGACCAACAGCCTCGGCGGCGTGGCCACGATCAAGGCGTTCAGCGGCGAGCAGCGCGAGGTCGAGCGACTCGACGCCGACTCCGACCACTACCGGCAGGTCAACGGCGACGCCATCCGCCTGTCGAGCGCCTTCATCCCGCTGATCCGCATCGCGATCCTCGTCGGGTTCACGATGACCCTGGTCCTGGGCGGTCGTGCCGCGCTCGAGGGCACCCTCGCCGTCGGCATGTACTCGGTGCTGGTGTTCATGACCCAGCGACTCGCTGTGGCCCCTCACCCAGCTCGGCGAGATCCTCGACCTGTACCAGCGCGCGATGGCGTCGTGTCGGCGCATCTTCGGCCTGCTCGAGCTCGAGCCGACGATCGTGGCGGGCACCCGTGAGCTGCCGACGCCGGTGCGCGGAGAGATCGTGCTCGACGACCTGACCTTCTCCTATCGCGACGACCATCCGCCGGTGCTGCGCGACTTCTCGCTGCGGATCCCCGCGGGCGAGACCCACGCCATCGTCGGTCCGACCGGGTCGGGCAAGTCGACGGTGCTCAAGTTGCTGCTGCGACTCTACGAACCGGACCGGGGCACCATCACCCTCGACGGGGTGCCCGTCGACGAGCTCACGTTCACCTCGCTGCGAGGCGCGACGGGCTTCGTGTCCCAGGACGTGTTCCTGTTCCACGGCACCGTGCGCGACAACATCGCCTACGGGCGACCCGATGCGACCGACGAGCAGATCCGCCACGCCGCCCGGTTGGCCGAGGCGGCCGAGTTCATCGAGGCGATGCCGCACGGCTACGACAGCGTCGTCGGCGAACGTGGCCAGAAGCTCTCCGGCGGTCAGCGCCAGCGCATCACGATCGCCCGTGCGCTGCTGCGTGACCCGGCGGTGCTGGTGCTCGACGAGGCCACCTCGGCGATCGACAACGAGACCGAGGCCGCCATCCAGGAGTCGCTCGCCAAGGTGTCGGTCGGTCGCACGACGGTCGTGATCGCCCACCGCCTGTCCACCATCCGCCACGCGCACCACATCCACGTCATGGAGGCCGGCCGCATCGTCGAGTCCGGCACCCACGACGAGCTGGTCGCCACCGGCGGGCTCTACGCCGCGCTCTGGCGGGTCCAGACCGGCGAGCGCTCGCTCGGCCTGACGGCTGCCCCGTCCGGGGCGGTCCGTCGCTCGTCGGGCCCGACGCCAATGGGGCGTCCGAAGCGCCGGACCCGACGAGGACTCCAGCATCGGGCAACTTCCCGAGGAGCGACATGGGGAGCACTCCCCCCCCCTCGCGCACCCGCTGATGACCCGCCCGTTCCCGCCACGTGACCCATGCACCCGGAGCGATCCCCGAAAGTGTCACAGCCCGTTCCTATGGTCGGGGGCGTGCGAATCCTCCACACCTCCGACTGGCACCTGGGCCGGCTCTTCCACCGCTCGTCGCTGCTCGACGTGCAGGCAGAGGCGCTCGATCGCATCGTCGCAGCTCGTCATCGAGGAGTCGGTCGAGCTCGTCGTCATCGCCGGCGACCTCTACGACCGGTCCGTCCCCCCGGCCGACGCGGTCGAGCTGTTCGGCGCCACGCTGGTCCGCCTGCGTGAGGCAGGCGCCACGGTGGTCGCCATCAGCGGCAACCACGACTCGTCGGTCCGGGTCGGCTACGCCGATCCGCTGCTCGCCCGCGTCGGGGTCACCGTCCGCGGCGACATCGCCCGGACAGCGCACCCGGTCGAGGTCCCCTCGACCGACGGCGGCCCGCCGGTGGTCGTCTACCCCATCCCCTACCTCGACCCGCTCACCACCGCGCACGTCGCCCGGGGCGACCGCGCCCGTGGCGACAGCGGCAGCGACGCTCGGCCCGCCCGCCGTCGACGGACCGAGGCCGACCGGGCACGCGCTTCACGCACCACGACGCCATGGTCTGGGCGACCGACCGCGTCCGGGCCGACCTGGCCGAGCGCGCGCCGAGCGGGCTCCGGTGCGCTCGGTGCTCGTGGCCCACACCTTCATCACCGGCGGCAACCCGTCGGAGTCCGAGCGAGAGCTCACCGTCGGCCAGGTCGACCAGGTCCGCATCGATGCCTTCGACGGCTTCGACTACGTCGCCCTCGGCCACCTCCACCAGGGCCAGGCCTTCGACGGCGGACGTGTCGCGTACTCGGGCACGCCGCTGCCGTACTCGTTCTCCGAGCAGCACCACACCAAGGCCGTGCGGATCGTCGACCTCGCCGCCGACGGTTCCGTGTCGGTGCAGGTGGTGCCCCTCGGTGTCGGCCGAGCGCTGCGGACGATCAGCGGCGAGCTCGAGCACCTGCTGACCGACGTGTCCCTCGCCGACGCCGAAGACGCCTGGGTCTCGGCCACACTCACCGACCGCCAGCTGCCGCTGCAGGCCATGAGCCGGCTGCAGCAGCGCTTCCCGCACGCCGTCGAGCTGCGCCACCTTCCCGCGGTCCTGCACGACGCGGCCGCGACCCCCCGGCGCACCAGCTCCGACGTGCGCTCGTCCGAGCCGCTCGACCTCGCGCTGTCGCTTCCTCGACGAGCAGCGCGGCCTCGCGGCCGATGCCGCCGAACGGCAGCTGGTCGCGGAGGCCATCGTCACCGCTCGCCGCCGGCTCGAGACCGCCAGGGTCGACCGATGAGGCCGCTCCACCTCACCGTGCACGCGTTCGGGCCCTACGCGGGCACCGAGACGGTCGACTTCGGCGCCTCAACGACGACGGGCTCTTCCTCATCCACGGCCGCACCGGCGCCGGCAAGACCTTCCTGCTCGACGCCCTCACCTTCGCGCTGTTCGGCGAGGTCGCCGGCGCTCGACGCACCGCGTCGCTGCGGTCCGACTTCGCCGACCCCGCCGCCGAACCGTCGGTCCGCGCTCGAGTTCGAGGCCCAGGGCGGCACCTGGCTGATCGAGCGCGTGCCCCGCCACGAGCGTGCTCGCCGCCGCGGCGGCGACGGCGTCGTCGAGAAGGGCGCGGCGGCCAGCCTCTCCCGGCTCACCGGGACCGCTGGGCGCCCGGTCGCCTCGGGCATCCACGACGTCGCAGCGAAGGTCGCCGAGCTCGTCGGCCTGACCGTCAAGCAGTTCCGGCAGGTCATCGTGCTGCCCCAGGGCCACTTCGAAGAAGTGCTCCGGGCCAACTCCGACAAGCGCGAGGAGCTCCTCAAGACGCTGTTCGAGACCGAGCTCTACGGTCTGGTGGCCGACCACCTCCAGCACCAGGCCTCTCAGGAGCATGCCGCGCTGTCGGCGACCCACAGCGAGCTGCGAGCAGCTGCGCAACCAGGCGGTCGAGCGTTGGCAAGAGGTCGACGGCGAGGTCCGACCCGGACCCCGCCGGCACGCTGACCGTCGTGCCGGTGCCGCCCGAGGTCGGTCGACCAGCGCTCGTTCGACGCACTCGTCGCCACCGTGACCGAACGGGCCGCCGAGGCAGCCGACACCGCCCAGCACGCGGCCGATGCGGCGAGCGCCGCAGCGATCGAACACGACCGCCTCGAACAGGTCGTCGGACGTGTCGACCGTCGCGACACGCTGCGCGCCGAGTACACCCGGCTCCAGGCGCTGACCGAGCAGATCGGGCTCGCCCGGACCCGGCTGGGCGCCGCGTCGGACGCTGCCGGGTTGCTCGGTCCGATCGACCAGGCCGCCGCCGCCCGGGCTGCCGATCGCGCCGCTGCCGAGCGGCTCGACGAGCTGGCCGTCCGGATCGACCGTGCCCGCACCCGTGGCGCCGGACAGCTCCCCGACGAGCTGCACGCGCTTCCGCTCGACACCGTCTGCCAGACCTCGACCCTCCGCGTCGACCCGACCAGCTCCGACGGCGACCCGCTGCCCACGGTGCAGGCCGCCCGCGACGCGGTCGTCGCGCGTCTCACCCGACTCGACGCGCTGCGAGACCTGGCCGCCGACGCCGAACGATTCACGAACCAGGCCGACGACGCCGCGATCGCTGCGACCGCACATCGACAGGTGGTCGAGCAGGCCCAGGCGGCGATCCAGGCGCTCGTCGCCGACCGCTCCAGCCTCGAGCAGCGCCTCGAACACGCCCGCGACGCGCAGGCCCGCCTGGCTGGGGCTGACGGCCGAGGCCGACGGAGCCACCGCGCCGCGCCCGAGCCGCCGGCCGCCTCGACCAGGCCCGCGAGCAGGTCCAGCGGCTCCGGGTCGGCCACCTCGACGCCGACCGATCCCTGCAGGACCGTCGAGCCACGCTCAACGACCTGCGCCAGCACTACCTCGACGGCATCGCCGCAGAGCTGGCCGGCCGCCTGCAGGACGACTCGTCCTGCCCCGTGTGCGGCTCGCTCGAGCACCCGGCGCCTGCCGCCGGTGCCGCCGATGCCGTGACACGCGAGCGGGTCGACGCCGCCGAACAGCACGTCGAGGCCGCAGCGAGCACCGAGCGGGCTGCGCTCGAGCTGCTGCGCGACGCCGAGGAGTCCCTTCGATCGCTCGAGACGACCGCGGGCGGCGCCGACGTCGATCCCGCCGCTGCCGCGGCAGAGGCCGACGACGCCGGTCGACGGCTCGACCAGGCCCGCACGGCCGCAGCCACCCTCGACGAGCTCCTCGCGGCGCTGCACACCCACGACGAGCGCCGCGACACCGCCGATGCTGCACTCGCCGACGCGCTCGACCAGGCCGGCAGCGCAGCGGCCCGATCGTCGCAGCTCCGCCTGCGGGCCCAGGAGTGCGAGCACACGGTGGTCGCCGAACTCGGCGAAGGTGTCCGCCTCGACGACGCGATCGGTGTCGCGCGCCGGGTCTCGGACCTGCTCGGAGCGCTCTGCGACGCCCTCGTCGACCGCGGCCAGGCGTCGGCGCTGGCCCACGAACGTGCCAGCCGACTCGACGACCTGATCGCCGCGTCGCCCTTCGACGACATCGACTCGGTCCGCGCCGCAGCCCTGTCGGTCGAGGAGCGCGCCCGGATCAGCGACACCGTCGCGGCGTCACGACGAAGCGCTCGCACGCACCACCGTGCCTGCTCGGCTCCGAGGAGCTGCGCGGCCTGCCCGACGAGCGCCCCGACACCACGCGGACCCGCAGCGTGCTCGACGCGGCCACCAGGAGTCGAGCATCGCTGCGACGCGTAGCGCGCTGTGGGCCTCGGCCGACGACGCCATCCGTGGCTGGGCCGCCGCGCATCGCCGCATCTCGCGTCACCGCCGAGCAGCAGCTGGCCCGCGCCGAGCTGCTGTCCGAGATCGCCGACCGCTGCGCCGGGACAGCGCGGCGACAAGGTCTCGCTGCAGCGCTGGGTGCTCGCCGCCTACCTCGACGACATCTGCCAGATCGCCAACCAGCGGCTGCTGGCCATGAGCTCGGGCCGCTACACCCTGGCGGTGCACCGCGACCGGGCCAAGGGCGCGGCCAAGTCCGGCCTCGACCTGCGGGTGCGCGACGCGCACAGCGGCGAGGAGCGAGAGGTGCAGTCGCTCTCGGGCGGCGAGACCTTCCAGGCATCGCTCGCCCTGGCGCTCGCGGTCGCCGAGTCGGTGCAGCAGCACGCCGGCGGCGTGCACCTCGACACCCTCTTCATCGACGAGGGCTTCGGCACCCTCGATCCCGACTCGCTCGACCTGGCGATGGACGAGCTCGACAAGCTGCGCGCCGGCGGCCGGATGGTCGGCATCATCAGCCACGTCGGCGCGCCTGCGCGAACGCATCCGGGTCGGCATCGAGGTCACGCCGAGCACCAAGGGCTCACACCCTCGGCGTCGGCGAGATCGCCGCCGCCTGACCCGGAGACGCCCGCCGAACGCCGCTCGCGTTCGGCGGACTCCTTCACCGCGGGCGACGGCGTCCCCGAACGAATCCTCTCTGTGTCAAGAGGCAGTTTCGAGGGGTGTTGGGGCGCGTCGGGTCGACGGCGTGGCGCCGTGGTCGTAGCGTTGGTGTCGGGTCCGGGAGTGACCTTGCCGAAGAGCCGGCTGTCAGGGATGTAGGGCCGGTCACGCTGGCTTCGAGTCGTTCCCGCTTGTCCTCCCGGGCCCGCTGTCAGCCGTCGGCGTGCGGCGGCGTCGGCGACGAGGTGGCGGTAGACGGCGTTGCTGATCTGGCGCTTGAGCGCCCGGATCGCTTCCTTCTTGGTCTTGCCCTCGGCGACGCGTCGGTCGAAGTAGGCGCGGCCGTCGGAGTGGGGGTGGCGGAGCTGGCAGATCGCGGCCATGTGGAGCGCGTGGTTGAGTTGCGGTTCCCGCGCGGCGAGACCCGGTGGACGGTGCGTCCGCCCGAGGAGAACTCGACGGGTGCGGTGCCGTTGTAGGCGGCGTAGCGGTCGCGGTTCGCGAACCGGCTGATGTCGCCGGTGTAGCCGATCAGCATCGCGGCGATGATCGGGCCGATCCCGAAGACGTCGGTGACGCGTCGTGCCCGACGCGGCGACCGCGGTGCGGATCCGTCTTGTGGGACGCCTTGAGCTGCTCGTCGAGGCGGCGGATGTCGTCGAGCAGCTCGACGGCCAGGTCGTAGCGGACCTGCTCGACCGGGGTGGCCGGGTGACCGCGGCGAGGAACCGGTCGACGTCAGAAGCGTTGATTTCCTTGGCGATCCCGCCCGGGTCGAGCTCGACCAGCAGCGCGTGCATGCGGCACACGAGCCGGGTCCGGTGGTCGCCGATGTCGGTGTTGCGCTTCGCCAACAGGCGCAGCACCTCGCTGTGACCGACCGGCCGGACCTGACGCAGACCGTCGGTGCGCAAGCGCGGTCGACCGCGACCGACAGGGCGTCGTTCGGGTCGTTCTTGTTCGACCGGCCCGTGCCCAACACCCGGGTCCGCGCCGCGAGCGTGGCCGGCACGTCGACGACGTGCTCGCCGGCCGCGACGAGCTGCTGGGCGAGCAGGTAGCCCGATCCCGTCGGCGCCTTCGATCGCCCACGTCCGCGCTCGGGAACGGCTCCGCCCACGCCAGCAGCTGCTCGACCTGGGTTCGTGCCGCCCGGACCTTCTTCTGGTCGAGCTCGTCCTCGTTCGTCGTCGATCGCGACCGCGGTGTGCGACGCCTTGTGCGGGTCGACCCCGATGATCACGTGCATGAGCTCCTCCGGGTTCGTTCGGTGGGGAACCGCGGTGGGCACTCCTGCTTCGGATCTGGTGCTCGTTCCTCTCTCGAGCCACACCGCGGCGAAGCCCCGGCCGAGTCGCTCTTCGTTCGAAAGCCAGACCCGCGAACGAGCCGGCAGGCACTTCGTGAGCTACCCGACCGGGACCTCTCGACGCTACGAAACGTCCGCAACGCCCACCCGAAGTCTCAAGCAGGCACCTATGGACGTCGTGCAAGCAGGCAGCTTCTCGGTGCAACTCGTAGCATGACCCGGTGGATTCAGAGCCGGAGCCTCCGCTGGGGCTTGTCGAGCAGCGCATCCGGAATCGGATAATCGAGTATCTCGAGCTCGCTTCCTCGTACCGAAGCGCAGCTGGAGTACCAGTCGTCAGCCCGAATCGCGTTCGTGCCCGATGGAGGTCATCGAGCAGTGGGCCGATCTGGAACCCAGTTGACGCAGTCTCGGTGGCCCGGTCGGCCTGATCCGATCCGTACTCGGCCGACGAAACAGCCGCCATGAGGGCCTTCCACCGCTGAGTGGGAGTGGGTGATCGAGCACACGCTGGATCGATCTCGCCCGATCCGTCGAAACTCAGCAGCTTCCTGAGTGGCAACGAGACGCGAGGCTGCCGAGGCGGCGCTGCGACCGTCTTCAGGAAACGTGGCCGATCTGTCAGAGGACGATCGAGATCTGATCGTTGGGCATCCTGATCGTCGCCTGCAGGACATAGCGATCTCAGCCGCATCCGGTCGGTCCCGTCGCACCGACGAGCGGTACGCGGCAGCGCTGTTCGGACAGCGGCGACGAACTCGGAGCGTGCGGATGTCGACCGTCGACTGCGATGTTGAGTCTCGGACGCGCCGCCGGTCCCGTGCGGCGAGGCGTAGCGAACGCGGCCAGGCTGGCATCGCCTCGGTGAGCGCCTTCGCCTGATGGTGCCGCTGGGCCGATCAGCTCCAGCTCGGCGAGACGCGACCAGCTTCGCTTGCTGCTGCGTTCACCACGAGACCGACGGCTCGATCGTACAGCCGGTGAGCGGTTCGAGCCGATCATCTAGAGGTGCATCGAACCACTCTTCGAGTTCACCGTTACCGCCGCATGGTGGTCGAGTTCGTCCCATCGGTCGATCGACGTCACGAACCGCTCGTACGCGATGCGCCTCTCGGGTCCGACTTCAGCTTGTCGTCGCGCCGCCACTGCACTGGCATTGACAGCGAGCGAGGCGACGGCGCCGAACGCTGCGGCGACGATCGGTTGTGACAAGCAGTTGAAAGCATGCAGACAGTCTCGCATCGAGTGTGACAACGCCGTCGGGACGCGTCCGCCAGTTCGTGCCCAGTCTTCGACCGGCAGGCCACCACTACCAAGTTCCTGGCTGAGCAGCCCGAATCGCGAAATGCTGCCCTCGACCCCCGCATCTCCGCTAGGACCTGTTCGTGGGCGAGGCTCAGATCTACCGCAGCGGACTGACCGCCGCGTCCTCGAGACACGCGTCCCGACGTCAGTTCGAGGTTCCTCATTCCAGCCGAATGGACGATCGGATGAACCTCGAGTGACTTCGAGGTCGACCTTCGGGTCGAGATCTTCGCTGCGGACGGCACGAGCCGCGAAGGTTTGTACCGACAGGCAGCATTTTCGATGTCCAGCTGAAGGCCACGGGAGGTGAGCGACAGGAGCCGATCGATCGCGGTGAAATGGGCGACCGTTGCCTACTGACGCTGCTGTCCGCACCCTGTCCCGATCGTCTCGATATCTTCCGCACCACCGATCAGCACTTCGCTATCTGGCTCGACGAGTGGTTCCGGCGAACGGTTGCCGACGAGGTCGACGCCCAGACCGCTCGATTCAACTTCAGCGACAGCGACGAACTCACGAGAGATCGGGTCTCAGCGATAGGTGCCGAAGTCGCTGACTACTACGCAGCGCGGCGACACACCGATCACACTTCCGTTGACGATCCATGTGACATCGGACGTCGGCGACGAACTCACGCTCAGCGGCTCCAGGTTGGCATCCAACGTCTCGCACATCGGGTCGACCTGGTCCACGACCGACCGGAACGCCGCTTGCCAGAAGTCTTCATCGGACGCGACGCGGTCGAGGTCTCCCTCGGTGGAGGACTCGGACTGACAGTCGACATGCCGGGGCGTCGCGGGACCTCATAGCCCGGGAGGACGCGTCAGCCCAGCTCCTCCTGATCCTCGGCTCAGGCCCTCGCGTGTCGGGCTCCGAGCTCGCAGCACTGGAACTCCTCGCTGCCGCCCTCCCGGGAGCGAAAGGGATCGGAGGTGAGCTGACCGCCGCAACTCTCGGCGCGCTGGCGCACCAAGTCGGCCGCAGGACCTCACCATCGCCATCCTCGAACTCACGCCCCAACTCATCCCAACATCACGATGCTCCTCGCGGGTGCGATCGTCAGCGCTCTGCAGCCAGATCTTTCGGACGATGAGCACCGTCGGATCAGCGAGGCGTTGGACGTCGCAGCAAGCAGTTGCGGACGACACCGAGTCATCGCGCACGGGGCCAGCAGAGCCTGGGAGTCTTCGAACGGCAGACGGGCCACATCGACGCCGCAATCGCCCACTACACCGAGGCGTCGAAACTGGACCCCGACTACCTCAACCGCGCCTATTTCTGGAGCGACCTCGGCGGAATGCACTTCGACCTCGCCGAGTGGGACGAAGCCGTCGCCCACTACAAGCGGGCGATCGAACTCGGAGCCAACCTGCGCTGCAAGGTCCTCCTCGCCGACTCGCTGCTCGCCGCCGGCCGGTATGCCGATGCCCGAACACAGTTCGACGCCGCCTACGCCGAAGATCCCGCCAGCGTCTACGCGCCGCAAGCGTTGCTCAGCCTCCTTGCACTCGACGTAATCGTCGAAGGCCTCCAGATCGACGCCCAACTCCGCGACACCGACGCTGCAAAGGCCGTGATCGACGAGATCGGCGACGAAATTCCTACAGAGACTCCAGGCTCGCGCTGCGCTGCAGGCCGACGCGCTCTATCCGCCGACCTGGATGGTTGCGAACAACGCAGGGCTTGTCGACGAGAGAGCCCTCATCTTCGATGCGTGGCTTCAGCGCAACGATCCATCGAAGTGGGTGATGGCCTACATGATCGCTGCCGTCGTCGGAAGACGGAGCCCCTGCTCGCAGCGATCGCGAACCAGGCCTGGTTCCACACTAGCGACGACTTCGAAGAAGTTCTCCTCCACGGCGTGGGGAGCATCCCCGGAGGCACCAACATGAATGCGGCCAGAGCCCTGCAGCGATCGTCCGGCACGGAAGGCGACACGTTGCCGAGGCTCGGAGACGCTGGGCGGCAGAAGGCAGCACCACCGTTCGGCTCACCGACGGCTCAGAGATCGAGCCGTTCTCCTGACCCGGTGGCTCGCGTTGCGATACTCGCTTCGTGGTCCTTGGGGGACCCGGTGCCACGTCGTGGGTGCGGCGCTGGGAGACGATCTCGACCGCGGTCGTCGACGTCGGGCCTTGTCATCGGCCGGCCGACGACTGCCCCCGAACGCCGGGTGCGGGCAGCCGAGCACTTCGGAGGTGGCAGCTCCTACGCTGCCGCGGAGGGCCTCGACCTCGAGTTGGCGATCTAGGACATCGAACAACGATCGAGCCGTGTAGGCACCCAGCGCGCCAAAGGCACAGCCAAGTATGAAGAGCCAAGCGTGGGCTCGCATCCATTGCTCTGCAGTTGCCAGCGTGCGTACGCCGTGATCGTCGAAGTACCTGATGCCGAGTTCCTCGACGGGGGCTCCGGGTCCGAAGAAGCCCCGGACGGTGGCGACGCCGAGGGCCGCAAAGCACACCAGTGTTCCCAACCCCAACAAGGGGTGATCTCTCAGAGCCTGGACCTGTTCACCCAGGGGCAAATTCCGATTCCCTCTCTCGGCGACGACCGACAGAAGCGCCGTGAGAAAGAGCAGCAGCCCGGTCGCTCCGGTTGGCAGGACCAACCAGCGCAGCGTTTCCCAGCTCCCGGGAAGAGCACTAGCGCCCAACTCACCGGAGCGGCGACCGCCACCACTATCGAACAGGTGACTGAACGGACCTTCGTCATCTGACCTGGAAGGTGAGTGCCATCGGGTCAGTCTGGCAGCCAGACGCCCACCGACCGCCATCGGCGCAGGCTGCCTGCGAGCGCCCCATAGCGCCGGCTCCGTGACGTTCGCGGCCCGTTTCCACGGCGATGGGGTGGAGAACCTATGTCTCTCGACGTGTGGTCGATCCTGCCAGTGCCGCGTCCGAGCGGGCGTTCTGAAGGGACGCACCACGACCCTCGGGAGGTTGACACCCGAGCGCGAGTACTGCTCGGCGACCCGTCTCGCATGTGGACGAACCTACTGATCGGTGAAGCTGAGTCCGTGGCAATGCCGCAAGCGGCGCACCTTCCATGTTTCGAGGGTCCCGGAGGGCAAGGGACACTATTCGACCGTCCACTCCAAGCGGTCACGCCAGAGAGGCCGAAGAGTCCAACCCGGTATGAGGCGCGCTCGGCTCCAGCGCCTGTCGAGAGTCGCGCCGCTGTGAAGCGGCACTTCGGCCGAAGCTGGCTGGTTCCTTCTTTCGCTTGGGAGGTGACGGAGATCTCCTACTCTCCGAGGCGGAACGATCGCTCATCGAAGGAGCCTGGTGATGTCGCCCTACGTGAGGCGGAGGGTGCCGGGCGGCAGCCTCGAGGCGTTGGTGCTCCCGGACTTGGGCCACGAAGCTCGTCTTGAACGACTTGCAGCCGAGTGGTTCAAGGTCGCCCTGCCGGTGACCCGAGGGGAGCGAGCGGGCGATACGGTCCCGCCGTTGCTTCGGCGTCTTTGGACAGCGGGTGCGGAGGTCTCGATGCTCCGCTTCCAGGACCACCTGCTGGCCGAGGATCGCATGGAGGTGGCCCCGGACGGATCGGCGATCTTCTACGCCGAGAACGAATGGATCTGGGAAGCAGTTCTCCGGCCCGGAGGAGGGCCCAACCCTGAGGTGTACCTCGTCGAGGATTTCCTGACGTTCGAGAAGAGCCCGATGTTCCCGTCGGGGATGCTGCTCGACGAGTTTCTTCTGAGAGCAGCGCTGCTGGAAGCAAAGGTCGCAGCGCCCGTCTTCGGGTGGCTACGAGGCAATCCCGGCGATCGGGTCGTCGCAGAGGCCCTCGGGGAACTCACCCCCGTGGTCGACGAACACGAAATCGGGCAGTTCCTTGGCGACGCCTACTGGACCGACGGCCGACTCCTGGTCTCCGGAAGGGGGAACCGCCTCCAAGTGGGGGCCTGTAGCCATGGGGACATCACGGCTTCACCACTCCACCGGATCCCGGCCGGCTCGTGGATGTTCGCCGAGCAGTAGTACGAGGCAACATTCCCCCGATCGCCGGGACTGCGGCGTGCTGTGGTGGAAGCATCTGGTGATGTCGACTCCGTTGCACGGACTTGAGGTCGGGCGGTGACGGGCGCGAGCCGTCGCTATTCCGACGAGGTTCCGCACCACATCGAGGCGCACGTGCGCGGCGCGCGTGTCTCGCCCTGCCCGATGCCTACGAGGAGAAGGCCTGGGTCGGGACCCGATGGATGATTCGCAAGCGCACGTTCGCCCATGTGCTGGGCGTCGAGGACGCCGGCGAAGAACCGTTGGTCGTGATGGCGTTCCGCTCCCAGGGCGAGGAGCTGGAGGCGTTGCGACACGCCGGTCGACCGTTCCTGGTCCTCGGGTGGGGTCGCGACGTCATCGGCATGGTGCTCGATGGAACGACCGACTGGGACGAGGTGAGGGAGGTCGTGACCGAGAGCTACTGCGTGATGGCGCCGCGGAAGCTCGTTGCGCTAATCGAACGCCCCGACGACGAAGGTGGGGAGTGAACTGCGTTACGGAGTGCCAGCGCCCGTGCTGCGCCGGTCGGTCAGGCGCTCGGCCAGAGCCGGTCGCGCAGGCCCGACGCTCGGGCGACGGGACGGGCGATCGCGGCGCGCAACGAGGACTCCGACGACACCACGGTCAGCTGTCGCTGCGCCCGGGTGACAGCGGTGTAGATCAGCTCACGGGTCAGCACCGGAGAGTCACCCGCGGGCAGCGACACCACGGCGTGCGGGAACTCGGAGCCCTGGCTCTTGTGGATCGTCATCGCCCACCAGGTGTCGACCCGGTCGAGGCGTGAGGGCGGGATCAGCCGCAGGCCGTCCCCGGAGGTCATGGCGACGGCCACGCCGTCCTCGCCGTTGACGACCAGTCCGACGTCGCCGTTCGCGACTCGGTTCAGCGGGTCGTTCGCGGTGACGATCACCGGACGGCCGACGTACCAGCGACGGGTGTGGGTCGAGCTCGGGCACCCGAGCGGCGACCGCTGCTTCGATGCGGTCGCTCCAGTCGAACACGCCGAAGGGCTGGTGGCGGGTCGCCGCGAGGATCTTCACCTGGCCGGCCGCCTCGAGCCCTGCGCCACCGAATCCGGCGAGCGCGGCGGTCACCGACTCCACCCCGGCGTCGACGACCAGGTGCTCGACCTGGGCGACACCCGCGGCGTCGTCGTGGCGCACCCAGCGCAGGTCGGCGCCGCCGTCGGCGAGCAGCTCGATCGCCGCATCGGCGTCGCCGACGCGGACGGCCTCGGCCAGCCGGGCGATGCCGGAGTCGCGGGCGAAGCGGTGCGCCCGCCGCAGCACGGCCAGGTTGTGCGCCAGCGGCGCCGACGACGCGGTGGCCGACGACGCAGACGCCGGGGTCGCCGCGTCGTGGGTCGTGGGGCCGGTCGCGGCGGTATCGGTCGGGCCGGAACCGCTCGACGCGGTCGGTCCGACGACGTCGCCGAGCACGGTGCCCGCCTCGACCGATGCGAGCTGGTACGGATCGCCGACCAGCACGAGCTGCGCGTCGGGCCGCACGGCGTCGAGCAGACGAGCCATCAGCGGCAGGGCGACCATCGACGTCTCGTCGACGACGACCAGGTCGTGCGGCAGCGGGTCGAGACGGTCGTGGGCGAAGCGGGCACCGGGCGCCCAGCCGAGCAGCGAATGGATCGTGGTCGCCCGGGTCGAGCGCAGCTCCTCGGCGAGCGTCGCCGAGACCAGGCCCTCGGCCACTGCGGCGTCGACCGCCAGGTGCACCGCCTCGGTCATCCGTGCGGCGGCCTTGCCGGTCGGCGCGGCGAGCGCGACGTCGAGCGGTCGACCCTCGCCGTCGGCGACCAGCTTGGCGGCGGCCAGGAGCCGGGCGACGGTGCGGGTCTTGCCGGTGCCGGGTCCGCCGACGATCACCGCGAGCCCGCTGCCGAGCGCGACCTCGGCGGCTCGGCGCTGCAGGTTCGGTTCATCCGGCCCGCCGTCGGACCCGGGGATCCGCTCGGCCCCGAAGAGCGACTCGAGCGCCCCGAAGGTCTTGGCGCGTCGAGTCGCTGCGTCGGCGCCCGCGGCGGGTCGGGGCGCACGGCCGGCGCGGTCGACCAGATCGGCGGCCACGGCCCGCTCGTAGGCCCAGTAGCGGTGCAGGTAGAGCCGGCGGCCGTCCCAGACGAGCGGGCGGATCGGCTCGGCGTCCGCGTCACCGGGACCGGCGACGACCTGGCTCGCGTCGAGCGCCGCGCTCCACTCGGAGAGCTCCGGCCACGGCAGGTCGGCCACCGCGTCGTCGTCGCCGTCGACGACCAACGCCTGGACCCGATCGAGCTCGACGCAGACGTGACCCAGTCGCGGGCCGCGGGCGGCGACCGCGAGCGCCAACAGGACCTCGTCGGAGAGCGCGGCGCGCTCCCCTGCCAGCCGTGCCACCGACGCGGTCAGGTGCACCTCGGCCGGGCCGAAGACCCCGGCGTCGACGAACGGTGCGAGCACCGCGACCGAGGACGGCACCCTCGGGAGCACGGCGACTGCCGCCGCCGGGCTCGCCGCCGACGCATCGGCATCTGCTCGAGCGGCGGCGGTCATGCTCCGACTCCCGTCACGCGCTCGACCGTCGAGCAGGTCGCTCAGCTCGGTCACGAGCTCGGGCGGGGTGCGCCAGGCGAACACGCCGTGCGGTTCGCCGCCGTCGGTGGCGACCTGTGCGCCGGTCATGCCGCGCAGGAACAGGTAGGCCGAACCGCCGAGCGATGTGGCGGGGTCGTAGCCGGGCACCCGCCAGCGCAGGTAGCGGTGCAGCGCCACCGAGTAGAGCAACGCCTGGAGCGGATAGTGGTGCTCGGTCATGGCCACGGCCAGGCGGTCCGGGTGGTAGTCGTCGGGTCGCGGCGGCCGTCCCCGCTCGCCGAGCCGGTTGGTCTTGTAGTCGACCACGACGTAGCGGGCCGCACCGGCGTCGTCGCGCACTCGCAGCACCAGGTCGATCGAGCCGGTGAGATGCCCGTCGAGCGACACCGGGATCTCGCCGTCGGCCAGGCCGGCCGCCCAGTCGTGCAGCGGCGCCGGGCCGAAGAGCCCGCCGGCGGGGACGTGCTGGCAGACCAGCCGGCCGATCTGGCGGACCGTCGCCCGACGGTTCGCGCTGCCGAGCAGCAGCTCGAAGGACATCTCGTCGAGACGGTCGCCCGCGGGCACGTCGCGCAGGCGGCGACCCTCGGCGATCGGGCCGAGCGGCGTCTCGATCGACTTCGCGCAGGCCGGCGACGAGCAGCTCTCGCCCGGCCTCGTGGCTGCCGATCCCCTCGCCGACGGGGCTCAGGTCCATGGCACGCCACTCGAGCTGACGGTCGACCTGGGCACGCAGGTCGGCGTCGAGGTGCTCGGCGGTGAAGTCGACCTCTTCGAGCACCGAGTGCACCATCGTGCCGAACGCCGCGCCGGCCGGCAGCATCGACAGCGAGCCGGCGACCACCGGCTCGTCACCGATGGAGCCGGTCGCCGACACCACGACGGGCGGGTCCTGCTCGTCGTGGTGGTCCTCATCCGCGGCGCCGGCGTCGCCGACGCTCAGGTCGTACGGGTCCTCGTGTGCGGCCGCCCGACTGGTGATCGCCGTGAAGGACCAGCGGTGGGCGGACCGCTCGAGCTCGCGCTCGAGGCGGGCGACGCTCAGCTCGGGCCCCGTCGTCTCGACGGTCGGATCGACCCACGGCTCGTCCTCGACGGCATCGTCGGTGACGAGCGACGCGCGGACCGTGCCGCCAGAGGCCTCGACGATCGGGGCGAGCCCGGTGAGCAGGTCGCCGTCGTCGGGCAGCGTCACCTTGGCCGCGCCGTAGCGATCCGGGTCGATGACGCCGCCGGTCCTGGCGAACAGCACACGGGCGAGGGCGCTCTTGGCGCTGCGGTTGTAGCGGGCCCACCAGACGAGCGTCTGGTGCTGCGAGCGGGTCAGCGCGACGTAGAGCAGCCGGAGCCGCTCGCCGGCTGCCTCGGACTCGGCGAGCGCCTTGCGGGCCGCGGCACCGGCCTTGTCGGGCCAGGTGCTGCCGCCGGCCAGGTCGTAGGTGCGCCGGCCGGTGGCGAGGTCGCGGTAGATGACCTCGAAGTCGGGCTGACGCCACAACGTCGGACAGCAGACGATCGGGAACTCGAGGCCCTTGGAGACCCAGATGGTCATGATCTGCACGGCCTGCGCCTCGGACTCGACGCGACGCGACACGACGTCACGGTCGATGTCGGCGTCGACGGTGACCGGCGGTGGGGCGTCGAGCACCGACAGCAAGCCGGCGACGCTCGCCCGGCCCGCGGGCGCCGAGGCCTGCAGCAGCTCGGCGACGTGGTCCACGTCGGTCATCGCCCGGTCGCCGTCGGGTCGGGCGAGCACCCGGGCGACGACGCCGCTCTCGTTGCGCACGCGGTGCACGAAGTCGATGACACCGTGCTCGAGCAGCGTCTCTGCCCAGTCGTGCAGCTGCTCCTGGAGCGCAGCGAGCTCGGCGTCGGGCGCGTCGTGCACCCAGGTCGCGCTGCGACCGCAGAACCACGACATGGCGAAGGTCCGAGCCCGCGACAGGTCCGAGGGCCGCAGCAGGGCCTCGAGCAGCCAGCGCCACTGTTCGGCGGCGGGGGACTCGAGCACGCTGTCGCCACGGGCGAGCACCGCCGGGACCCCCTGCGCGATCAGCGCTGCCTGCACCTCGTTCGCCTCTTTGCCGTTCAGCACCAGGACGGCGATGTCGGAGGGTCGCACGCGCCGACCGACCTGCTCGGACGCCGTCTCGCCAGGGGCGCTCGGCGGCAGGTGCCCGTCGGTGAGCAGTGCACGCACCCGGGCGACCAGATCGGCGGTGACGATCTTCTGTGCCAGCCCGGTCTTGAGGTCACCGGCCTTGCTGGTGTCGCGCCCCTCGCCGCTGACCAGGCGGAGATCGACCGCCGGCAAGGGGTGGCCCTGTGCGTCGCTGAGACGTCGGTGCTCGTGATGCGGCGCGGGACCGACGGGGGCGAACGCGATCTCGGGTGACCCGTAGGTGGTGCCCGACAGCAGGGCGTCGGTCGCTCGGAGCACCGCACCGTCGGAGCGCCAGTTGGTGGCCAGGGTGCGTCGAGCGGCGCCGGAGCCGACGGCGTCGAGGTAGGTGTGCACGTTCGCACCGCGGAAGGCGTAGATCGCCTGCTTCGGGTCGCCGACGAGCACCAGGGACGAGTCGTCGGAGCCGTCGAAGAGGGTGCGGAAGATGTCCCACTGCACCGGATCGGTGTCCTGGAACTCGTCGATGAGGGCGACCCGGAACCTGCTGCGCAGCGTCTCGATCGCGGCGGTGCCGCTGCCGCCGTCGAGCGCCCGTCGCAGCTCGACGAGGATGTCGTCGAAGCTCAACGTGCCCGCGCTGCGTCGGCGCGCCCGCATCAGGTCGATCGAGGCGGTGACCAGCTCGACGAACAGCCGGGTCGCGTCATCGACGCCGTCGTCGCCGTCGCACGGCGCGAGCACGAGGTCGGGGATGTTGATGGCGTTGCGGGTCGCGGCGACCAGGGCGGCGTGCTTCGGCAGCACCTCGCTCGGGTGGGCGACCGACGCGGCGGCGAGCACGTCGGCGCAGCACTCGGCGGCGAGCTCGGCCGAGTCGTCGACGAGGGTGGCATCCGGGTCGGTGCCGGCGGTCGTGCCGAGGGTGCCGAGCACCTGGGTCGCGAACCCGTGGATCGTGGTGATCGTCGCCGCGTCGAACTCGGTGATGGCGCGTTGCAGGCGCGCCAGGCGCTGCTCGCGGTCAGCTGCCGGCGAGGTGCACGAGCAGGTCGTCGTCGGTCTCGGCGAGGGTCGAGCTGCACGGTTCGGCGGCGAGGAACTCGGCGGCGCCCACGAGACGTTCCCGGACCCTGGCCCGGAGCTCGGACGTCGCGGCCCTGGTGAAGGTCACGATCAGCAGCTCGGAGACGTCGAGGTCGCGTTCGGCGATGAACCGCGTGGCGAGCGCAGCCAACGTGTAGGTCTTGCCCGTCCCGGCGCTGGCCTGGATCGCCAGCCGTCCTCGGGGCAGTTCGTCGAGCAGGTCGAAGGTCGCGCTCATGACGCACCCGAGGGGTCGTTGCGGTCGACGACGGACATCTCGTACGCGTGCCAGATCACATGGGCGAGGCGCTCGGCTCGCCGGTCGGTGTCGGCCAACGGGGCAGGGGGGTCGTGCGGGGCGACCGGCATCGCGACGAGGGTGTCGAAGTCGTGGTCGCCGAAGACCATCCGGGCCGGCGGTCGGTCGCCGTCACCCCCGCCGCCGTACTGGGCGGGTCGCCGCCAGTCGTCGGGGCCCGCCTTGCCGAGGTGCAGCAGCGGCGTCAGGTACTCGAAGATCGGCAGGGGTTCTGCGGTGCCGGCGCGGTACAGCCCGACGATGACCTCGAGCGCCGAGACGGCCGTGGCTCGACGCTGCTCGGGGTCGCCGTCGATCGCGAGGTCGATCACGACGGGCGGTTTGTTCGGGGTCCGGCTGCGGTAGACACCGACAGCGCGTTGGTCGGCCGCGGGATCGGTCGCAGCGAGGGCGATCAGGTCGAGCCAGGCTGGCAGTCGGAACGCCGGGCGGTCCTTGGAGTACGACAGCCGCACGGGTCCCTGCGCCTCGCCGCCGAGGCGTCCGAGCACGGTGCCGATCACCCTGGTGCCGTCGCCGAGCACGGCTTCGATGGGCAGACGGTCGGCCCGACCCGGCTCGAGGCCGTGCTGCACCGCCGTCGACACGAGCTGTTCGACGTCGCCGACGACCGACGCCACGAGCGCGTCGCCGAGCGAGGCAGGGGGCAGCGTGCCGAGGCGCTGCTCGACACGGCACCAGTCGTCGACGCTGACGTCGGACAAGCGGGCCGAGAGCAGGCGGTCGCCGACGTTCCACTGCTCGAGGCCATCGAGACCGACCGGCAGCAGCGGACTGACGCCGTCCTCACGTCGGGGAAGCCGCAGGCCGAGCCGACGCTGCAGGAAGTACTTCACCGGGTCCTTCATGAAGGACTGCAGCTCGGCGAGCTCGATCACCTCGGCGTCGTCGCGCTCGAAGGGCGTGTCGAGGAACGGCTCGAGACCGCGCCGCCGGTCCCGACGCGCCTCGGCGCCGCGCAGCGCGGTCGGGTCGAAGCTCCAGGCGCCGGATCCGAGGATCGCTCCGGGCGCATAGCACCGCTCGTCGAAGGGCTGTCGGGGGTGGTGGACCTCGAGACGGCGGCCGACCTGGTCGCGGTGCGTCGGCTCGACCATCGCGAGCAGCACGTCGCGCAGCTCGGCGACCGCGACGGCGGGCGGCACCTCGTGGTTGGTCCGCACGTCGTGGCCGTCGCGGATGAGCACCAGCCGGTCACGTGCGGCGAGCACCGCCTCGAGCAGCGACTGGCGGGACTCGCCGCGGCTGTCGCGGTCGCCCAGCAGCGGCACCGCCGCGGCCAGGTCGTCGCCGTCGACGGCGCCGGCACCGAACGCGGACTGGTCGGCGCCGAGCAGCACCACCGCCCGGTGCGGCACCCAGCGCAGCGGGGTCATTGAGCTGATCGTGATGCCCCCGCGGAAGAAGTCGGGGCGGCCCGGGGCGTCCTCGAGCCGGTCGCTGAGCAGGCGCCGAAGGTCGACGAAGTCGAGCGCGACCGACGACCCGCCGGTTCCCTCGGCGGACTCGACGATCTCGCCGAGCAGCTGCAGCATCGACTCGAGCTGCCACTCGGTGTCGGCGTCGGTGCGGAACAGCGCGGCGACGCTGTCGCGGAGCAGCTCGATCCACTCGCCGACGGGTCGGGCGGTGGCGGTCTGCTCGGCCAGCTCGCCGAGCTGCCAGATCAGATCGGCGAGCCGTCCGGCGACGACGACGTCGTCGCTCTCGATCCCGTAGGGGGCCACGTCGCCGACGGCCAGGGTGCGGTCGTCCTCGAGCACGGCGGAACCGAGCAGCAGACGGTCGATGGCGGCCTGCCACGTGTTGTTGGTGATCGACGCCGGCACGCCGGCCCCTTGGCGGTGTGTGGCGTCGAGCCCCCAGCGGACGTTGGTGGCGTCGACCCAGTCGGCGAGTCGAGCCAGGTCGTCGTCGCTGAAGCGGAAGCGCTCGCGCACCGGTCCGAGCGAGACGAAGTCGAGGACCGACGGGGCGTCGAAACGACCGGCGACCAGGTCGAGCAGGGCCGTGGTGGCGGCGAGCACCGGGTTGGCGTCGCGGATGGAGCGATCCGCGATCCGGTAGCGCAGCGGCGGTGGCGCCGCGTCGGCGACGTGGCCGCGGTGTCGGGACGGGTCGTCGACCGAGGGCCCGAAGACTGCCTCGATGACCGGGGCGAACCGTTCGAGGTCCGGGCAGACGACGAGCAGGTCGTCCTCCCGCAGGGCCAGCTCGTCGTCGGCGAGCAGGTGCATGAGGACGTCGCGCAGGACCTCGACCTGCCGCGTCGTGCCGTGGCACGCATGGAACTGCACGGAGCGGTCGTCGTCGCCGGGAACGAGGTCGCCGGTGGGTGTGCGGTCGGCGGCGACGTCGTCGTGCAGCTGCGACAGCAGGGTCACCGGCGCGCCCCGACGTCGCCGGGTCGGCTCCTCGATCTGGCGCGGGGCCGGCAGGCCACGCGTCGCGGCGTCGGCCAGCAGCACGGTCGTCTCGCGGTGCAGACGCCCCCACGATCGGACCAGCGGGTGCTCGACCGACCCGGCGGTCTGGTCGTCGGCCCGCAACCTGACCGGTCCGGGCGCCGGCGCGAGCTGCTCGACGACGCGTCGAGCCGATGCGGGCGACGGTTCGAGCAGGAACAGGTGCACGTCGCGTGAGACCGCCAGTGCGTCGGCCAGGTCGAGGAAGCCGGCGCCACCGGGCAGCAGGGTCAGTCCGAAGAGCAGCACGCGGTCCGGGAGGTCGACGTCGAGCTCACCGGCGCGCAGCGCGTCGATCAGCCCGGGCAGCCGCTCGGCCGGGCTGGGCACGGCGATGTCGGCGCGGACGAGTCGCCAGAGGTGCGCCTGCCAGCGGTGGTGGCGCAGCAGCGGACGGCCCGCCGGGTCGGTGTCGTCGCCCGCGGCCCACCCGCAGATCATGGCCGGGCGGTGCACGTGGTAGCGGTCGAAGAGGTCGGCGACACGACGGGCACGACCGAAGCGCGAGCTGCCCGACGGCAGGTCGAGCAGCGGGGCGATCAACGGGTCGGAGGCGTTGCGCAGCAGTGCGTCGAGCACCGACCACACCAGCCGGTCGACCGACCACGGGTCGTCACCGGAGTCGGCCGCAGCGCCGTGGGGGCGGGCCTCGAGCACCCTGGCCCGCAGGGAGCCGGGGAACGCCGAGGTGATGTTGGCGGCGACGCCGTCACGCGATCGAGGACCGCTGACGCCCAGATGCCCGGCGAGCTCGAGCGACAGCCAGCGGCGCATGCCCTCTGACGGCACGGCGATCCACTCGGGCGACATCGGGTCCGACGGCGCGTCGGTGAGCACCCGGGCCAGGGCCAGGGCGAGCGGTTCGATGCGTCCCGATGCGTGCAGCTGCAACACGCCGGGCACTGTACCGACGGACGGTGACACCGACGATGCGGCCTCGGCGGAGCGGCGCTGGGAACCCGAATCCGTCTCCGCTTTCGGTGCTCCGGCGCCGAATCCGAGACGGATTTCGAGACGAGGACGAGAAGGAGACGGTGCCGGGGTCAGGCCTCGACGACGCGGGACTCGGCGGCGCCGGCGACGCGCCGGGCGAACTCGATGCTGCGATCGAGCAGATCGCCCCGCTTGATGACCATGCCGCCGACGACGTTGCCCGCGCGCTCCTCGACGAGTGCGCTGAGCTTCTCGAGGGTCTTGCCGGGGTCGATCGCGCAGGTCACGTACACGTAGGTCGGCTTGCCGCCGAGCAGCGGCAGCTTCGACAGCTTGCCGCTGCCACCGGGACGCTGACCGAAGAAGAACAGCCCGTCGACCCAGGTGCCGACGATGACCACGTCGGCGGCCTGCAGGGCGCCGGTGTCGACCTCACGGGCGCTGCACTCGCTGGCTTCCCAGCCCTCGGCGACCAGCTCATCCGCGATGAGTCGGGCCGCCTCGCGGGTGTTTCCGGTGAGGCTCTCGTGGATGACCAGGGCGCGGATGACGACATGCTCGCCACTGCGACCGCCCGGGTCAA
>CAVPQM010000019.1:0-35057 GCA_963707555.1 uncultured Actinomycetota bacterium | reverse complement strand
CGTTGCCGACCAGGTTGCCGAAGAGCGCGGCGAGCAGCGTGCGGTCCCCTCGGATCGTCGGCAGCGGGTCGATGTGCAGCGTCGCCCGGGCATCTGTGATCGCCGCCGAGTGGGATGCCGCGACGTCGGAGAGGACATCGTCGAGGTCGACGAGCGTGAACCCCTCGGTGTTGCGGCCGACCCGCGAGAACTGGAGGAGGTCCGAGATGAGCGCCTGCATCCGCCGCGCGCCGTCGACCGCGAAGCCGACGTAGGTCTGGCCGCGTTCGTCGAGCACCTCGCCGTAGCGGTCGCTCAGCAGCTGGCAGAACGAGGCGACCTTCCGCAGCGGTTCCTGCAGATCGTGCGACGCGACATATGCGAACTGCTCCAGGTCGCGGTTCGAGCGCTCCAGCTCCTCGGCCTGGCGGTCGAGGCGACGACGTGCGACCTCGGACTCGGCCAGGTCCCGCTGGATGCGGTCGCGCATGGCCGACACCGACGCGGCCAGTTCCTCGACCTCTGCGACGCCGTGCACCTCGAGCTCCGTGGAGTACTGCCCGCTGGCGATCGCCGACGTGCGGGCGTTCAGCTCGGTGACCGGGGCGATGACCCGTCGGGAGAGGACGCGGGCACCGATCGCGATGCCGGCGAACGCCGCGACGAACACCACCGCCAGCGTCGCGAACAGGAGCCGCGTCGCACCGATCAGATCCTGACGTGCCGCCTCACGTTGCTGGTCGATCGACGCGTCCGTGCGATCGAGCGCGTTGCGGACCTGGTCGAACAACGGTTGCGAGCTGGTCACGACGTTGGCGATCGTCGCCGCGTCGCGGCGCGCGACGATCGGCTCGGCGACCTCGGCGCGCCAGTTCGCCATCGCGGCGTCGACCTCGTCGACGCTGCGCCCCACCCCCGAGTCGGCGTGGTGGGCGAGGTCGTCCCGGACGCGTCCGAGCGCCGCGGTCTCCCGGCTCCTCCCGACGAGGTACGGCTCGAGCAGGGCCGGGTTGTCGGCGAGCGCGTAGCCCCGGATGCCGGTCTCCTGGTCGAGGACCGCCGAGCGGAGCTGTTCGATGCCGAGGCTCGTCGGGTCGAGCACGTCGACGACCTCGGACCGGGCCCTGGCCTGCACCTGCAACGCGAGGGCCACGAGCACCGCGCCCACCGTCGCGATGACGACGGCGCCGACGAGCATCCGGGTCGTCAGCGACGACAGGCTCCGCGGCGACTTCCGGCTCATGCCATGACCGTCAGTCGCCCGATGGCCACGTCGTCACGCCACGTGCCGGGTCCGGTGCCGCTGGCGGCGAGCAGCAGGTCGTCGATGGACGACACGCTGACGAGCTCGTCGAACACGGCCGGGAGGTCGTCGAGTGAGCCGATCCGCCCGGAGGTGCGGCGCACCTCGAAGAGCCCGTCGGTGTACAGGGTGAGCGGCATGCCCGCGCCGAGTGCGAACGACGTGCCCGGTCGCGGGGAGCGCTCGGCCCCGATGCCGAGTGGCGAGGCGGCGCTGCTGTCGAAGAGCAGCCCGGTGCCGTGCAGGTGCGGCGGCGGATGGCCCGCGCTGCGCACCACGACGCACCGGTCGTCGAGACGGACCGTCACGTCGGCCGCGGTCGCGAAGTCGTGCGAGCCCTGGCGCTCCGCCCGGATCAGACGATCCAGGTGCGGCAACAGGTCCTGGCCCGGGTCGTGGTTCAACGCCAGGGCCCTCCACCCGGCGCGCAGTGCGACGCCCAACGCGGCTTCGGCCGGCCCGTGACCGGCCACGTCGCCGACGATCAGACGCACGCAGTCGGGTGCGACCTGCACGCAGTCCATGAAGTCGCCGCCGACCAGTCCTGCCCGGGCCGCGACGTACCGGCTGTCCCAACGGACCAGGTCGTGCTCGAGGTGCGGGCGGGCGAGCAGCGACGACTCGAGGCGGGCCTGCTCGGCCTGGCGTGACTCGGCCGCAGCGAGGGCCGAGGCCGCGTCCATGGCGCGGCGACGTTCGATCGCGAACCGGATGGAGCGGGCGATGGCGGAGCCCGTCTCGTGACCCTTCACCAGGTAGTCCTGCGCGCCCATCGCGACGGCGAGCAGACCGGACGCCCGGTCGTCACGGCCGGTCAGCACCACGGTCGGCAGACCCGGGTGGCGGGACTGCACGACCTCGAGCGCCTCGAGATCGGCGCAGCCCGGCAGCCCGAGGTCGAGCACGCACACCGCCGGGTCGAGGCGCTCGATCTCGGCGCTCGCCTCGTGCAGGGAGCGCATCACCACGAGCGAGAGCCCCAGCCCCTCGGGTTCGAGCAACGCCTCGAACAGCAGCGCATCGCCCGGGTCGTCCTCGATCAGGACGAGCGTCTCGGTGGTCATGCGGGGGTTCAGCCGGCCGACGTTCCCGCGTCGTCGAGCAGAAAGGTGACCGAGGCCAACTCGCACGTGCGGATCACGGCTTGCGACGGATGCACGATCGTCGCCCCGTGGTCGTCGCGGTGGATGAGCAACGACCGGAGTCCACTCGAGTCGAGGAACTCGACGCCGGACAGGTCGAGCTCGACCGGGGCGGGACCGTCCAGCTGCTCGACGGCCTGGCTGAGCACCTGCGCGCCGTCGAGGTCGAGATCGCCCACCACCGCGAGCCGCGGGGTGGAACCTCCCTGGACCACTTCGACGGTGAGAACGGGCTCTTCGCCCTCGGGTTCACGCACGAGGGGATCTTAGGGACCATCCGGACGACATGGCCCGCGGTCGGAGGCCGTTCACCGCAAGAACCACCCCTCGGGGTGACGTTGGAGCGTTGCGATCAGGGCACCCGGGACGTGACCGGAACGGGCAACTGGTAGACGCGGTACGGCGCCCTGATGACGGGTTGCGCGACGTTGCGGACCGGCGTGCCGCCCGAGGTTCGCCCGTGTTCACGTCCGCGGTGCGCATGGCCGTGCACCACCAGGTCGGCGCCGCAGTGGTCGATGACCTCGGCCAGTCGGTAGTCGCCCAGGAAGCAGTGGATCTCGGGCGGCTCGCCCTCGAGCGTGTCCCGCACGGGGGAGTAGTGCAGCAGGACGATCCGCAGGTCGGTACCGAGGCTCCCCAGTGCGGACTGGAGTCGACCGGCGTCGAGCGCGCCGTGGGTGGCGAAGGACTTCATCTCCGGTTCGCCGAAGGGCGAGGCCGCCACGCCGGCCATGCCTCCGCCGAACCCCTTGATCCCGGCCACGCCCACGCGGTGACCGTCCACGTCGACGCAGCACGCCTCGCCGTCGAGCACCGTGACACCCGCGCCGACCAGCACCTCGACGACCTCGTCGGCCATGTCGCTGTGGACGTCGTGGTTGCCGAGCACCGCGACGACCGGCACCGCGACCGTCGCCAGCGACGAGGCGAGGCGCTCGGCCTCGTCAGGGCGGCCACGGCGGGTCAGGTCGCCGGCGAGCAGGAGCAGATCTGCACGCTCGTCGATCTCGTCGAAGCCGGGGAGGGCGTCGTCGACGCCGACGTGCAGGTCGCCGACCGCAGCGACCCGGACGCAGCTGTCGTCGGTGCAGTCCTCGACGACCGTGGCGCTCACGGCACGATCCGTTCGGCGTCCCTCAGCTGCGCGGCTCGGTCGTGACCCGGTGCCTCGAGCTCGTCGATGACCCGTCGACCGTCGGCTCGCGCCGAGACCGTGGCGATCACCTCGACACGTCGGTGTTCGGAGTCGACCAGCCCGCGGACGATCACCGAGTCCGAGGTGATCTCGACCTCGATGCCCAGCTGTCCGTCGTCGGCCGCGACCAGCTCCCGGATGCGCTCGCCGAGGTAGTTCGTCGGTTCGCGATCACGCATGGCTCGGCTCCTGTGCGCCGGGGTGGATCGCGTCGAAGAGCTCGTGCACGGTCTCGGCCGGCACGGTCAGGTCCATGGACTCCGCGTACAGCAGGAGGCTCAGCACGCGACGCGGTCCGCACCGGCGCGCCCGCTCACCCAGGTAGGCCCAGTCGAGATCGCACAGCGAGATGATGCCCAGGGCGTCGTACCAGTGGTGCGAGCGGTGTTCCGACGCGGTGACCGCCTTGATCACGAGCAGGTCCTCCGGCGAGATCGCCCGGATCTCGACACCGTGGTACTCGCAACGCTCGGCATGGTCGAGCACCTGCTGGTCCAGGTAGATGTCGCCGGCGGACCGGAAGATCACGTCGACCAGCACACCGCGTCGCCGGGCCTTGTACAGCCAGCGTGGATCGGTCCGCTCGGTCTCGAACCCGTGGTCGGCGAGGTGGTCGAGGAGCTCGTCAGCGTCCTCGACGTGCACGAAGACGTCGATGTCGTCGGTCTTCCGGGGCCGTGCCATCGCTGCAGAGCCGATCCCGCCCATGAGCAGCGCCCGTAGACCGGAGCTGACCAGCGCACAGTTCAGGTCGGCCAGCACCGAGGTCACCGTCGGACCGTCCGGTGTCTCGCCGTCGGGGTAGTGGGGGTTCTGCAACGGAGCCTCCCGTGGCTCGCCGCCGGGTGACGCGAACGCGACGCCGCGACGGTCGTGCTCGCGGTTACCCGGGCCGCCCTCCGGAGAAACCGCGCACGGCCCGTCGAACGCTCCCCCAACGACCGAGCACAGGCTCGCCCCGGCGATTGAGCGCAGGGGTGCGCGGGTATCCGACGGGCGTCCCGTGAAGGAGGAGCGACATGCCGGGAAGCAAGCACGGACCGTCGATCAAGGACCCCGACCAGTACGAGGCGCTGCGCGACCAGGGGATGAGCAAGGAGAAGGCCGCACGCATCTCGAACCAGTCGGCGAACGAGGGACGCTCGCAGGTCGGGGAACGCGGCGGTGACGCCGAGAACTACGAGGACCGGACCAAGGACGAGCTGATCGACAGGGCCCGCGAGCTCGACCTGGATGTCACCACTCGCATGACCAAGGACGAGCTGATCGAGGAGCTGAGGTCGCATTGACCACGTACGGGTTCACGCTCAGCAGCGAGGAGCATCCGCCCGCCGAGCTGGTCGACCTGGCCCGCCGCGCCGAGGCGGTGGGCTTCGACTTCCTCACCGTCTCGGACCACTTCCATCCGTGGGTCGAGGCACAGGGGCACAGTCCGTTCGTCTGGTCGATGCTCGGAGCGATCGCCGCGGTGACCGACCAGGTGCGGGTCGGGGTCGGCGTCACGTGTCCGATCATGAGGATCCACCCCGCGATCGTGGCGCACGCCGCGGCGACCAGCTCGTTGCTGCTCGAGGGCAGGTTCTTCCTGGGCGTCGGCACCGGCGAAGCGCTGAACGAACACGTGCTCGGGCAGCGCTGGCCGGTGCCGGAGATCCGGCGCGAGATGCTCGGCGAGGCGATCGACGTGATGCGGGCGCTCTGGACCGGCGAGACCGTCGACCACCACGGCAGGCACTTCACGGTCGAGAACGCCCGACTCTTCGACCCGCCCGAGCAACCCGTGCCGGTCGTCGTGTCCGCGTTCGGGACCGCCGCCGCCGCAGAGTTCGCTGAGATCGCCGACGGCTACTGGGGGACCAGCCCGGACGCCGAGCTGCTGACCACGTACGCCGACGCCGGCGGGTCCGGCCCCCGTGTAGGACAGGTCACCCTGTGCTGGGCGACCGACACCGAGTCCGCCCGCAGGACCGTCCACGAGCGGTGGCCGAACTCCGGGCTGCCGGGTCAGCTCGCCCAGGACCTGCCGACCTGGACGCACTTCGAGCAGGCGACATCGGTGCTGTCGATCGACCAGACGACCGAGCACGTGCCCTGTGGCAACGACGTCGAAGCGGTGCTCGAGCAGGTCTCGACCTACGTCGACGCCGGCTACGACCACCTCCACTTCCACCAGATCGGCGACGACCAGCGGGGGTTCCTCGACTTCTGGGTCGACGAGCTCGGCCCGGCGCTCTCCGCCGAGGGTCTCTGAGGCTCGGGCGGCACCATGGCCTTCGACGTGGGGGCCACCGTCGACGACGGTCCTCGATCCGCTGCAGAAGCAGGCCTCCGCTACGTGAGCGACAGCGAGCCGGGCATCCGTCGCGGTCGACGGGGGCGGGGGTTCAGCTACACCCGGGCCGACGGCAAGGCGCCGGTCGGCGCAGCGACACGCACCCGGATCGATTCGCTCGCGATCCCGCCGGCGTGGACCGACGTGTGGATCTGCTCGGACGATCTCGGACACCTCCAGGCGACCGGTCGGGATGCCCGTGGTCGGAAGCAGTACCGGTACCACCCCCGTTGGCGAGCGGTGCGCGACGAGGCGAAGTTCGAGCAGCTGGCCCAGTTCGGTGCGTCGCTCGGGCAGGTGAGGGCCGTGGTCGCCGAGGACCTCGGGCGCAGCGGGCTGCCGCCGAGGAAGGTGATCGCACTCGTCATCGCACTGCTCGACGAGACGCTCATCCGTGTCGGCAACGAGGAGTATCGGCGTGAGAACGGAACGTTCGGTCTGACGACCCTGGAAGAGGACCAGGTCAGCTTCGGCGCCGGCGAGATGACCTTCTGCTTCATCGGCAAGGGCGGAGCCGAGATCGACATCGGTGTGCAGGACCGCCGCCTCACCCGCGCGGTGCGCGCCTGCCACGAGCTCGGTGGACGCGAGCTGTTCACCTACCGAGGGACCGACGGCCTGCCGGTTCGGGTCGACTCCTCGGACTGCAACGAGTACCTCGCCGACATCGTCGGCCCGCAGACCACGGTCAAGTACTTCCGAACCTGGGGTGGTTCCGTCGCTGCGCTCGAGCACCTCGTCGAGGTGCACGACCCGCTGACGGAGTCCGACGTCGTCGCTGCGGTGGACGCCGCGGCCGAGCGGCTCCACAACACCCGAGCGGTCTGCCGCCGGGCCTACGTGCACCCCCGACTGACCGACGGCCTCGACGAACAGCGACTGCGGGACGCGTGGAAGGGTGCCCGCCGGACCGAGCAGCTCTCGAGGGGTGAGCGGGCGCTGGTGCGCCTGCTCGAGGACGAGGTCCCCGACGATGACCGCTGACCGGTCGACCGAGGCGGCCGTCGGGCTCGATGCCGGCTCCCTCGACGCCGCCCGACCGGAGCACTCCACCGTGCCCGAACAGCCGAGCGTGGGGTGGACCCGGTTCGAGCGAGGGATCCGGGCCGTGGTGTTCCTGGTGGTCTTCGGCATCGTCGTCGCAGCACTCGTCGGGTTCGCCGGTCTCCGCACCCGAGAGGTGTCGGCGACGTCGGACCGGTTCGAGGTCCGTGTCACCTACGCGCAGGCGACGCGCCCGGGCATCTCGACGCCCTTCGAGATCGATGTGGACTCGACCGACGGCACTCCGCTGCCCGAACGTCTCGAGGTGCGGGTGAGCTCCGACTACTTGGCGATGTTCGACGAGAACGGGCTGGATCCCGAGCCCGAATCGTCCACGTCGGACGGCACCGACGAGACGTGGCGCTTCGAGGTCGACCCCGGGGCCTCACGCCTGCACATCGACATGGACGCCCGGCTGCAACCGAACATCCACTCGGGAACGACCGGAACCGTGCGAGTGGCCGAGCCGGGCTCGTCGCCGGTCGAGGTCGAGTTCCGCACCTGGGTGTTGCCCTGACCGGAGGAGGTCCCCATGGAGCTCGTGATCCGAGCCACCGTCATCTACTGGTTCCTCTGGCTCGTCGTGCGCGGCAGCGGCAAGCGCTCGTTGTCGGAGATCAGCCCGCTCGACCTGCTGATCATCGTGGTGCTGGGCGACTTCGTGCAGCAGGGCGTGACGCAGGAGGACATGTCGGTCACCGGAGCGATCATCGTGGTGTCCACCTTCGTGGTCTGGATGATCATCGGCGACCTGCTGGCGCGGCGATCGCGCCGGGCGGATCGGGTCCTCAGCGGCCAGGCGGTGATCGTGCTGCGTGACGGCGAGCCCGACCTGGAACGTCTCCGCGAGGAGCGGCTGCGCCTCGACGACCTGCTCGGCGAGGCGCGCGAGTCGGGTTACTCGCGCCTGGACGACATCGCGCTCGGCGTGCTCGAGGCGGACGGGAAGTTCAGCTTCGTCCCCGCTGCCCCGTCAGGGCGCTGAACGCGACGACGGGGTCGACCCGAGGTCGAGTCCCAGCTCCTCGACCAGGGCGTCGAGCTCGGCCAGCCAGACCGCCGCGGTGGCGTCGCTCGGGGCGCGCCAGTCGCCCCGCGGCGAGAGGGAGCCGCCGGAGCCGACCTTGGGGCCGTCGGGCATCGCCGAGCGCTTGAACTGGCTCGTCGTGAAGAAGCGGTGCAGGAACTCCCGCAGCCAACCGCACACCGACGTGAGGTCGTACTCGTTGTGATCCTCGGAAGCGATCGCGTCGGGCCAGCGTCCCCGGTCTCGTTGCGACCACGCCTGTTCGGCCAGGTACGCGACCTTCGACGGCAGCGTTCCGAACCGCAACACCTGGTACAGGTGGAAGTCCTGGAGCTCGTAGGGGCCGACGGTGTCCTCGCTGCGCTGGTGGGGGCCGTCGCTGCGCTGGTGGGGGCCGTCCTCGGGTGGCGCGTCGCCGGGCACCAGCTCGGGGGAGATGTCGGTGCCGAGGATCGACGTGAGCACGGCGGAGGCCGCGGGTGCGAACGTGTCGTGCTCCGCGACCCACCGGATCAGGTGTCGGATCAGCGTCTTGGGCACCGAGGCGTTCACGCCGTAGTGCGACATCTGGTCACCGACGCCGTAGGTGCACCAGCCCAGCGCCAACTCCGACAGGTCGCCGGTGCCCACGACGAGCGCTCCGTGGTGGTTGGCCAGGCGGAACAGCACCGAGGTTCTCGCACCCGCCTGGACGTTCTCGTAGGTGATGTCGTAGACGGGTTCCCCACGGCCGGCGGGGTGCCCGATGTCGCGCAGCATCTGTTCGGCAGCCGGTCGGATGTCGATCTCCTCGGCGGTGACCCCGAGCGCTTCCATCAAGCGGTGCGCGTCGCTCCGGGTCCGATCGCTGGTCGCGAACCCGGGCAGCGTGTAGCCCAGGACGTTGCTGCGGGGCAGGCCGAGCAGGTCCATGCACCTGGCGGCGACGAGCAGCGCCTGTGTGGAGTCGAGGCCACCGGACACGCCGAGCACGACCTTCTCGATGCCGGTCGAGCGCAAGCGGGTGGCGAGGCCGTGGGTCTGGATGGCGTAGACCTCGGCGCAGCGTCGGTCCCGCTCGGCCGCATCGGCGGGCACGAACGGGAACCGGCCGACCTCACGGCGCAGCTCGATCGGTTCGGGCGGCACGTCGAGCGCGAAGCCGATCCGCCGGACCACGAGCTGATCGCGCAGGTCGCCGATCGCGTCGGCGTAGCTGGTCATCCGCATCCGGTCGGCCGTCAGGCGTCCCAGGTCGACGTCCGCGACCACCAGCTGCGCGTCGACGGCGAACCGCTCGGACTCGGCCAGCAGCGTGCCGTTCTCCGCGACGAGCGCATGGCCGTCCCACACCAGGTCGGTCGTCGACTCGCCGGCACCTGCAGCGGCGTACACGTACGCCGAGATCGTCTGGGCCGAGTGGGTGCCGCACAGCTCGCGGCGGTAGTCGTCCTTGCCGACGGTGATGTTGCTGCCCGACGGGTTCACGACCACGGTGGCCCCGGCGAGCGCGAGCCGAGTGCTGGGCGGGATCGGCGCCCAGAGGTCCTCGCAGATCTCGATGCCGACGACCAGGTCGTCGACATCGGCGGCGGCGAACAGCAGGTCGGTCCCGAACGGCACCTGCTCACCGAACAGCTCGACGGTCGTCGCCGTCGTCGCTCGGGCGGCGCTGAAGTGACGTGCCTCGTAGAACTCCCGGTAGTTGGGTAGGTAGCTCTTCGGCACCACACCGAGCACCCGTCCACGGTGGAGCGCCACCGCGGTGTTGAACAGCTGGTGTCCGACTCGGAGGGGCAGCCCGACGACGGCGAGCGGCATCGCGTCGACGGTCGCCTGACGCAGTCGGTCGAGGCCGGACACGGCGGCGTCGAGCAGGGCGTGCTGGTGGAAGAGGTCCTGCGCCGAGTAGCCGGTCAGACCCAGCTCCGGGAAGACAACGACGGCGACCCGCTCGTCGTGCGCGCGACGCAGCAGTTCGAGCGAGTGCTCGACGTTGCGATCGACGTCGCTCACCCGCATCGTCGGCACCGCGGCAGCGACCCGTGCGAACCCGTGGCGGTAGGGGGACCCGAAGGGCAGCCGCCGGCTCACGACGCGCTCGTCCGATGCGTCGCTCACGACGCGTGATCTGCGACGGCGGCGCGCTCGGAGGACCAGTGCTCGAGCAGCCAGTGCACGGCGTCGTCGCAGGTCGACTCGACCACTTCCTCCGGATCCCCGTGGAAGCGGGCCTCGCGGGTCATGGTGGTGCCGGTGCCACGGTCGTGCAGGGCCATCCAGACGGTGCCGGGCGGTTGCCCGTCCTGGGGGTCGGGGCCGCCGGCCCCGGTGACCGCCAACCCCACGTCCGCGTCGAGCGCACGGCACACCCCTTCGGCCATCGACGCTGCGGCGGTCTCGCTCACGACCGGGCCCCGAGGCACACCGAGCAGGTGGTGCTTCACCGCACGCGAGTACGACACCACCGCTCCCCGGTACCACGACGACGAATCGCCGGCTGCCGCGAACCGGCAGGACAATCCGCCGCCGGTCAAGGACTCCGCCACGGCGAACGTCCGGCCGGCACCGTCGATCGCACGACCGAACTCGTCCACGGTGGCAGGGGGTGCAGGCGGGTCGTCCATGTCGGCCACCTACCCGCGGTCCCGAGGCACCGAAACGGCGTCACAGGCGTGGAGCGACCCGGGCCGGGGTACCGCCCGGTCATGATCCTCCTGTTGAAGTTCCTCCGACCGTCGAAGCCCGACAGCCGCACGGCCGCCGTCGAGTGGAAGGTCGTGTCGACCGCGAGCGGACTGCTCGCCGGCGCCCTCGTCCGCAAGGCGTTGGCCTGGGCATGGGGCAGGTTCTCTCCATCGGAGCACGAGCCGCCGCTGAACCCGGCGGATCGCGACATCGGGTGGGGCGAGGCGATCACCTGGTCGATCGCAGCGGGTGTCGGCGTGGGTGTGGCCCGCGTCGTCAGCGACCGCCTGGCGGCGAGCGGTTGGGAGCTCGCGACCGGCCAGGCGCCACCGGGTGTGCGGCCGGAGTGAGCGGTGCGCAACCCGTCACATCACCCCTTGCGGCGGGTTGGACCGTGTGGGCCCCGGGTACCGGTCGGCCATGGATGCCATCACACTGCTGAAGAACGACCACAAGACCGTCGAGGACCTCTTCCGTCGCTTCGAGCAGGCGGGGGAGCGGGCCTACGTCGAGAAGCGCCGACTGGTCGACCGAATCATCGAGGAGCTGTCGCGGCACGCGGCGGTCGAGGAGCAGCTCTTCTATCCGGCCACCCGTGCCACGGTGCCCGACACCGACGACATCGCGCTCGAGAGCATCGAGGAGCACCACATCGTGAAGTGGGAGCTCGAGGAGCTCAAGGACATGGACCCCCACGACGAGCGCTTCGACGCCAAGGTCGCCGTGCTCATGGAGAACGTCCGTCACCACGTCGAGGAGGAGGAGTCGGAGTACTTCCCCAAGGTCCGAGAAGAGCTCGGTCGCAACGACCTGCAGGACCTCGGCGACGCGATGGAGCAGATCCGCAAGGTCGCCCCGACACGCCCGCACCCCCGCCTGCCCCAGACGCCACCGTTCAACGCCGTGGCCGGTCTGGTCGCGGGCGCGGCCGACATGGTGGGCGACACGGTCAAGGGCGTGGCACAGGGATCCGTCTCGGTGGTCCGGGGTGTGGTCGGCCTGGTGCCCGGCATCGGCGGCAGCACGCCGTCGCCCGTCGGCTCCACCCGGACCCGCACCCAGGCGGCCGACATCCGTGATGCCGCCGACGACGTGGTCGACGTCGCGACCGCAGCCGGGCGGGGCGCATCGCGCACCGCCGGAACCGCTGCTCGCGGCGCATCGACGACCGCTCGGACCGCTGCGGCAGGAGCGAAGGGCGCCGCCACCTCGGCCCGGAAGGGTGCATCGACGACCCGCTCGACGGCCAAGCGAGCAGCGACGAGCACCGGGCGGGCCGCCCGCAAGGGCGCGAGCTCGACCAAGCGTGCTGCCGGCAGCGCGTCGCGGTCGACGAAGGACGCGGCGCGATCGTGACCCAGCGTCCGGATCGACATCGTCCGTCGTCGCCGCTGACGGTCCAGACGTGCTGGCGCTGATCACCAACGACGACGGCATCGGCAGCACGGGCATCAGGGTGCTGGCCACCTGCGCAGAGGAGGCCGGTCTCGACGTGCTCGTCGCCGCACCCTCGTGGGACAGCAGCGGGGCGAGTGCCTCGCTCACCGCCGTCGAATCCGGCGGGCGACTGATCGTGGGCGACGCCGAGCTCGCCGGGGTGCGCGGACGCTGCATCTCGATGGAGGCCGCACCAGCGTTCATCGTCCGCTCGGCCATGAGCGGCGCGTTCGGTCCGACGCCGGACGTCGTCCTCTCAGGGGTGAACCACGGACCGAACACCGGTCACGCGGTGCTGCACTCGGGGACCGTGGGCGCGGCGCTGACCGCGGCGACCCACGGCGCCCCCACGGTCGCCTTCTCGCTCGACACCCACGGTCACGGCACGAACTGGGTGACGGTCGCCGAGGTCGTGCGCGCCGTGCTGGGCGGGACGCGCTGGGACCGCCACCCGGGCCTCGCGCTCAACGTGAACATCCCCGACGTGCCTCGCACACAGCTGAGGGGCCTCCAACCCGCGCGCCTCGCGCCCTTCGGCGCGGTGACCGTCAACGTCACCGAGATCGGCGAGGGGTACGTCTCGATGCGGTACTCCGAGCCGGAGGAACACGCCGCCGCCGGGACCGACGTGGCGTTGCTCCGCAGCGGTCACGCGACGGTCAGCGTGCTCGAGCCGCTCGGCGAGCGAAGCACCGACATCGACCTGGGCTCCTTCGCCGACGCCCTCGAACCCGTCGGAAGGACCTGACCGTGCGCCTCGTGATCGTGCACAACCCTTCTGCGGGCGACGGGACCGAGGGCGACGAGATCGAACGCGTCGCCCGACGGCACGGCCACACCCCCACGCTGGTCGACACCGGTGACGGGTGGGCCGACCAGGTCAGGGGCGCGTCGGCCGATCTGGTCGTCGTCGCCGGAGGTGACGGGACCGTCCGCGGGGTGGTCACCACGCTCGCGCAGCGAGGGCACGACACCGGTTGCCCGCTGGCGGTGCTCCCGCTGGGCACCGCCAACAACATCGCGCGATCGCTCGAGCTCGACGTCGACGATCCGTGGAGCGAGATCGCTGCGTGGGGCGGTGCGGCACGCCGACCGGTGGCCTTCGACGTCGCGGTCGTCGACGGTGGCGGCAACACACGGCCGTTCGTCGAGTCGTTCGGAGGAGGCTTCGTCGCGGCTGCGTTGTCATCCGCCGACGACGCCACCGAAGAGGTCGAGGACGGCAACGAGCACGGTCGGCGTCACCTGCTCGAGACCTTCGAGCGGTTGGAGCCGGCCTGGTGGTCACTGGTCGTCGACGGACAGGACCGCTCCGGCGAGTACCTCGCCGTCGAGGTGATGAACGTGCCGACCGTCGGGCCGATCCTGCCCCTCGCCCCCTCTGCGAGCCCTCACGACGGGCAGCTCGACGTCGTGTGCATCACGGCGTCGTGTCACGACCTGCTGCGCTCGACGATCACCGGGACCTCCGACGGCACCGTGCTCGAGGTCCTCGGCGGCTCGCGGGCCACAGGCCTGCAGGTGAGCGCGCCCGAGGGCACGCCGATGCACCTCGACGACGAGCTGTTCGAGGATGACGGCGCCGCTCGTTGCGTCAGCCTTCGTGGCCTGACCATCCCCGTGCTCCGCGCCACAGCGCCGCCCTCATCCGAGCAGTAGACCGGCGCTCCCGACAGACCGCGGACGGCGCCGGGTCGAGTGATCAGCCCGCGAGCGGCGGGACGTGACCGCCCGGCCCGGCAGCGAGCCAGCGTCGCTGCCCCGCGCTCGACGGACCGTCGCTCGAGAGCCCGTAGTGCCTCGCGACCGCCGCGGCGGCGTGCTGCACCGTGGCACGCGGCGCCTGCATCCTGCGGACCTGCTCGCCGCGTGGACCCAGCGAGCGGATGACCAGCGTGCAGTCCCCGTCGGGGCGCTCCGCGGCCTCGACCGCCACCTCGACCACGTCGCAGGCCCTGGGGATCAGGAGCTCGTTCCTCATGTCGGTGACCCTCCGGGTGAACGCGCCGTCGGTGTGTCGCGAGGGAGGGTTCCCCGGGCACACCGGGACGAAACCCTGGACGAGCCCTGTCGTTTGCCCGGGCCGCATCGGTGGGAAGGGGAGGTGGACTCGGAGGCTGAGATGACCGAACGACCGTTGGCCGACACCCGGACCGACAGACCCCTGGACACCCGGACCGACAGACCCCTGGACACCCGGACCGACAGACCGCTACGAGTGTCGATCGAGAACGACTACGAAGTCGTCGTACGGGGCGTCGCCGCGATGCTGGCGCCCCATGCGGAGCGCATCGAAGTGGTCGAGCTGCTCGCGGACGAGACCCCCAACGAGCCGGTGGACGTGCTGCTCTTCGACGTGTTCGGGTCGGGCGAGGTCCACACCGGCGACGTGCAGCGAGCGATCTTCGATCCCCTGGTCGGTCGGGTCGTGGTCTTCACCTCGAACTTCGACCCGTCGCTCGTGGAGCGGGCACGGCAACTCGGCGTCGGCGGCTACCTCTCCAAGGCGCTCTCGGGCGACGAGCTGGCCGACGCCATCGAACGTGTCGCCCGGGGTGAGACCGTCGTGAGCGAACCGCCGGAGCGGAGCGCACCCAACCGGCGGCGGTGGCCCGGTCAACTGCACGACCTGACCGAGCGTGAGGCCGAGGTGCTGGCGTTGATCACCCAGGGCTACGACAACGACGCCATCGCGACCCGCCTCTACATCAGCCCGAACACCCTGAAGAGCCGGATCCGGACGCTCTACCGCAAGCTCGGCTTCGAGAACCGCGTGCAGGCGGCGGTGTGGGGGGTCAAGCACGGCTTCGAGACCGACAGCGGCGCCTCGTCGACCACCCGCGGGTGACATCGCCGGGTCTGCCCGGTGCGTGACGGTCCGATCTGGGGTCGAGTCGTCCGCCAGCCCGGCCATGTCGTTTCACCGCCCGACATCGTTTCACCGCCCGACGGAGCGGGAACCGGTCCGTCATGAGCAACCCCACTCCACGCACCCCACGCGCCGGCGAGGACACACCCACGGGCACCGACCCCGACGCCAAGTACGACGAGCCCGGCTACGAGGACAAGTCCTTCGGCCAGGCGGTCGCCGATGATCAGGAGCTGGCCGACCAGCTCGAACGAGAGTCGAGCGACGACGCCGAGGCAGCGGAGCGATTCGAGTCCGAATCGGCCGGAGCGCCCGCTCGTGAACGCCAGGGACGGCCCGAGACCGACTGAACCGAGACCTACTGAACCGGGAGCGACCGAACCGTCACTGTCACACCCCGCTGGCATGATCGCTCGCACGGCACGCCGGTGCCGGGATCATCCGAGCAGGAGGCATACATGACGGACTGGGAGCAGATCACCTCGGCGGTGACCACCACGATGGGCGGCGACGCCGAGGGCGGGCGGGCGGCGCTGACGCGGTGCTGGGACGCGACCGGTCCCGGTGACCATGCCGCTCGTTGTGTGCTGGCCCACTACCTGGCCGACCTCGAGCCCGACCTCGCCGACGAGGTGGCGTGGGACGAGCAGGCGCTCGTCGAGTTCGCCTCGATCGGTCGCAGCGATCTGACGGCGGTGGGCATCACCGACACCCGGCTGCTCGCTCCGAGCCTGCACCTCAACCTGGGTGACGGGTACCTCCGCGCCGGTCGCCGCGAGGACGCCCGACGAGCGCTCGCCGAGGGCTACGCGGCGGTCGAGCTCCTGCCCGACGACGGATACGGCGACATGATCCGCGGCGGCCTCGACGGGCTCGCCGCTCGCCTCGATCCGGTGACGTCGACGGGCGGCGACGGGTCGGACTGATCCCGCCGCACGTCGGTGGTCAGCGGGTGCGCCACTCCGGGCGCTTGCCCGACGAGAAGCGCTCCTGGCCTTCGCGGAACGCCTCGGCGTCGTTGCCGATCCGGGTGAACAGGTTCGCCATGTCGATCGCCTGCGCACGAGACAGCTCGCGGGCGGTCCAGATCGCCCGCATGGTCCCCTGGATCGCGAGCGCTGGTGACTCCGCGATGACACGTGCCGCCCAGCCGGCGCGCTCGAGCAGCTCGTCGCGCGGCACGACCTCGGACACCAGACCGATCTCGCGTGCACGCTCGGCCGACAGGCGCTCGTGCACGCCCATGAGCGACATGCGCATGACCTCGCCGAAGGGCATCTTCGAGAGCATCTGCATCGGTTCGAACGACGCCGTCATGCCGTAGGTGACGTGAGGGTCGAAGAACGTGGCATCGTCCGAGGCGATGATGAACTCGGTCTCGCCGAGCATGTAGAACGCGCCGCCGCAGGCGATTCCCTGCACCGCAGCGATCACCGGCTTCCAGAGGTCGCACGCCTTGGGGCCGACGTCTCGGCCCGGGTCGTCGTACATCCACGGCGTCGGGTAGCCGGGGTACTTGCCCTTCGCCATCGCCTCGTTGTTCTCCTCCGAGATGGCCTCGCCGCGGTCGATCCCCGTGCAGAACGACTCGCCCTCGGCGGCGAGCACGATGCAGCGCACGTCGTCGTCGTAGCGGAACGACCGCCACAGCTCGCGCAGCTCGTCCTGCATCTTCTGGTTGATCGCGTTGCGCACCTCGGGACGAGCGAGGGTCACCCACGCCACCCCGTCCTCGTGGGCAACTTTCACGGTCTCGAGTTCGGCCATCGCTGGAGCGTAGACCAGCGCCCCGTGTACCCTCCCCGTCCCATCGGGCCGTGCGGGAGCCCGAGAACTTCCGGGCGGAGCAGCGGCGATGCGAACGACAGGATCGGGCGACGGCGGGTCGCGTACGGTCACACGGCGGGGCTTGTTGGGCGGTGGCCTGGCTGCGGTCGGCGCCGGGTTCCTGGCTGCATGTGCGCCGCAGGCGGTCGTGGCGACGCGTCGCGAGGAGCGGCGCCGCGTGGTCGTCGTCGGCACCGGCTTCGGGGGTTCGATCACCGCGTTGCGCCTGGCGCAGCGGGGCGTCGACGTGACCCTCGTCGAGCGTGGCCGTCGCTGGGCGAGCGGTACCTATGGCGCGTTCCCGACCATGTTCGAACCGGATCGCCGCGTGTCGTGGCTCGACACGGGCAACACGGCTGCCGGCAACCTGATCCCGTCGCTGCCGTGGCAGCCCTACACCGGGTTGCTCGAGCGGATCCGCGGCAACGGGATGGACGTGGTCTGCGCTGCAGCGGTCGGCGGTGGTTCTCTGCCGTACCACGGCATGTCGGTGCAGCCCCGCGGCGACCTGTTCGACCGCGTCATGCCCGACTCCCTCGACTACGAGGAGTTCGACCGGCGCTGGTACCCGTTGGTCCGCCAGCACCTGGGGGCGAGCTCCATCCCCGACGACGTGCTGGCACACCCGCGGTACTCGTCGAGCCGTCGGTTCGCCGAGCACGTGCGGGCCGCCGGCCTGCCCGACGCCCGCGGCGTGCCGATGCCGATCGACTGGGACGTGGTGCGCCAGGAGCTGCGCGGCGAGAAGCCGCCGGTCATCTCGACCGGCGACGTGATCTACGGGGTCAACGGACCGGGAAAGCGGTCCCTCGACACCAACTACCTGCCGGCCGCCGAGGCGACGGGTCGGGTCGAGCTGCTGCCCCTGCACCGGGTCGAGCAGCTGCGACGCGACGACGCTGGTCGGTGGGTCGTGTCGACCGATCGCCTCGACACCGACGGCGTGGTCCACGAGCACGTCGAGCTGACCGCCGACGCCGTCTTCCTCTGCGCGGGTTCGCCCAACACCACCAAGTTGTTGGTGCGCGCCGCCGGTCGCGGCGACGTCCCCGACCTGCCCGACGACGTGGGGCAGTGGTGGTCGACCAACGGCGACCTGCTCACGACCCAGGTCCTGTCGACCCCGATGGGGACGATGCAGGGCGGGCCGGCGAGCATGGCGTCGCTCGACTGGGACAACCCCGGTGGCCCGCTGACGATCATCTTCGCCGGCATCCCGCTGCCCTTCGAGGCCCACGTGATGGAGACGATCGGCATCTTCATCCCCGACGGCCACGGGCACTTCAGCTACGACGCCGCTCGTGACGAGTCGCGTCTGACCTTCCCTGCGGGCGCCCACGGGCCGGCCATGGCCGAGGCACGTCGGCGGATCACCGAGCTCGGCAGGGCTGCGGGCTCGGTCGGCGCGATCGACATGACCGCGGAGGACCCCACCACGTTCCACCCGCTCGGCGGCGCGGTGATCGACAAGGTGACCGACCGCTACGGCCGGGTGCTCGGCCAGCGCGGGTTGTACGTCAACGACGGGGCGCTCATCCCCGGCTCGACCGCGTGTGCCAACCCGTCGCTGACGATCGCGGCGTTGGCCGAGCGCAACATCGACCAGATCGTGCGGCACGACGTCGACGCCGTGTTCTGAGTCACACCGCGTTCTGGGTCGACACCGCGTTCTGGGTCGACACCGCGTTCTGGGTCGAGACCGCGTTCTGATCCGCCCCGACGCTGGTGCGGGTCGCTGTTGCGGTCAGGATCGTCGACCGTTCTCGGCGAGCTCGACGAACTGGTCCATCGAGACGTTGTTGCGTCCCCACAGCATCATCGGGACGAGCGGCCCGGTCGCCCGGTCGACGATGCGCACGATGCCCTTCGACGGGAGCTCGTCCATCTGGAGCACGGTGGTGTCGCCGTCGGGTTCGAGCACGAAGCGGACCTCTGCTTCTCCGAGCGGGCCCATGCCGGCCCGCAGCACCAACGTCCGGTCCGGGTCGAGTGCCGCGATGGTCGTCGACCCCGGGAGCTGCAACGGCCCGACACCGATCCGGTGGTGGAACGACGATCCGACCGCTGGCCAGGCGTCGTCGACCTCGGGGACCGACTGCGCCCCGACCAACCACTCGGGATAGCAGGACGCGTCGAGCAGGAGCTCGAAGACCACGGGCACCGGCGAGGCGATGCGCAGCGAGTTGTGTGACGAGTCCATGTCACCGGTGCTCCGGGTGGCGGTCCAGGTACTCGGCGACGAACCAGCAGGTCGGCACGATCCCGACGTCTCGCTCGCGGAGCTGCAGGACGGCGCCCTCGACCAGCACGTCGCCCAGCCCCTTGCCCCGGTGCTCCGGTGCGATGACCGTGTGGGGCATCTCGATGACGTCGTCGCCGATCGAGCGGTAGTCGGCGTAGCCGAGCACGTCGTCCGCCCGGCGCAGCTCGAAGCGGCCGCGCTCGGGCACGTCCACGACGGTCAACTCGTCGGCGCCGGTCACATCCGGGTCGGGGACTCGCATCGCATCCTCCTTGGTCGGGGCCCGGCTGCGGTGCTCTCGGCCGGGGCCCTCTGGGCGAAGTCCGTGAGCGCAGCACGCTCTGTGGACACAGGTCGTCCGTGCCAGCGGGCCGACCCCGAGGTCACTACCCGCTCCGGGCCGGGGTCAGTCCTGGTGTTCCGAGGTGGTCGAGCGCTCGTCGACGGCGTCGAACACGGCGGCGAGCCAGTCGCAGGTCCGTTCGTCTCGCAGCATCCGGGCGGCCGGTTCGCAGTGCCAATCCGCACCCTCTGCCTCGGTGAACGGCACGAGCGTCGACCTCGCGAGCAGCCCGTGCATCTCCTCGGACTGTCCCGGCCAGAACTGCTCGTGCTCGGGTGCGGTGACGAGCATCGGACAGGTGATGGCCGCCAGGTCGTCCGCCGTCAGCGCCATGGCCCGCGCTGCCTGATAGGCATCGAAGTAGGAGTCGGTGCCGTAGGGAGCCATGCGCCACTTGAGCTCGGCAGCGGTGGCGGGGGAGTCCTTCATGGCTCCGGCCATGAACTCGTCGAAGTCGGCCCTGTCGCCGGAGTCCAGCAGCTGGATCATGACGTCGGGCAGGTGAGAGGTCCACGAGTCGCCGACCCGCATCACGCCCGGATCAGCGATCGCCGCGACGATCCGGTGCTCACGACTCACCGCCCGGGGGACCCAGTACCCGGCCTGGCTCACGCCGCTCAGCGCGATCCGTCGCGGGTCGACGTCGTCGCGCGTGAGCAGATGGTCGACGATCGGGGTGATGACCGCCTCCCAGTCGGGACGGAAGTAGAGCTGCTGGCGGAACAGCGCCGCTCCCTGGCCGGGGCCGTCGACGACCACGGCGTTCCAGCCGCGTTCGACCGCCGCTGCGGCGCCCGAGGCCCACATGTCGCTGACGGGTCCGTCGCTGCCGTTGTTGAGGATCACCGTGGGGCGAGCGGCATCGGCGCCGACGGGCACCGCACCGGGGGCGGCCCCGAAGAAGTAGCCCTCGAGCGTCGTGCCCTCGTAGGGCACCGCGAGGCGTTCGACCGGCGGGTCGAACACGTCGACCGCTGCGTCCCAGCAGTCGCGGTGCGAGTCCCAGAGCGCCCGCATGCGCGGCTGCTCGCCGGTGCCGATCGCGTGCGAGGCAGCGGTCGCGTAGTAGCTGCTCGCCCGCAGGTGCGCCGAGCGGGCGCTGGCCGTGCGACCCGCCGCAGCGCTCGCCTCGGCGGCACCCCGGACCCGGTCCGCCAGCGCGGTGAACTGCTGGATCCACGACTCGTGGTCGCCGTCGGTCACGGCGTCCAGGGTCGTCAGGACCTCACCCACGTCGGTCAGACCTCGCACGGCTCCGCCGAGCAGGATCCGGCGATCGAACTCGAAGCCCTCGTCGTCGAGCTGCGCCCTCACTGCACCCTCCCTCCTCGACCGACCGGGTGGGGTCGGCCGGGCCGACTCGGTTGCTCCGTGCGGCCGCGTCAGCCGGTCGTGCCGGACCGGTCATCCCTCGTCCGTCGAACCCTATCGACGGACGCCGGTCCGGTCCGGCACTCCGGTGGTGCCCGGGTTCCTGCGAGGGCGCGGGTCGCGCTTGAACCCGATACCCCCATGGGGTATCTATGGGGTCGGGTGCTGTGTGCACCTCAGGACCGAGAGGAGTCGACATGGCGACGAACGAGTACCGGGTGAGCGGGATGAGCTGCGGCCACTGCGAGTCGGCGGTCGCGGAAGAGGTCGGCGCCCTCGACGGCGTCGAGTCCGTCGACGTGAGCGCCGAGACCGGCCGTCTGGTCGTCACCGGTGGCACCCTGCCCGGCGACGCCGCGGTGCTCGCCGCGGTCGACGAGGCGGGGTACAGCGCCGAGCTGGTGTCGTGAGCGTCGCGGGCCGGCTGGTGAGCTTCGCGGTCGGCCTCGTCCTCGTGTTCGGGGCGTCGTACGTCGTGGCGGGTGCCGTCGTGCCGGACCGGGTGGTCGAGGACTGGACCCGGAGCGCAGAGCAGTCAGGGCAGCACGACGACCCGTCCGCCCCGCACTCCGGGAGGGACTCCGGGCAGGAGCGCTCTGGCCGGGCCACCACGTCGTCCACGACCACTCCGACATCCGTGGTCGGTGACACCGGATCGCACGCCCACCCCGACGGTGCACCATGAGCGCGCCTGCCGACACCTCCGCGAACAGCATCGATCTCGAGATCGAGGGCATGACGTGCGCGGCATGCGCCATGCGCATCGAGAAGCGGCTCAACAAGCTGGACGGGGTCGAGGCAACCGTCAACTACGCGACCGAGAAGGCCAGGGTCCTCACCGATGGTGCCGTCGACGCCGACGAGCTGATCGCTGCGGTCGAGGCGACCGGCTACCACGCCTCGCTGCCACGTCAGCGGTCCGATGAGCGCGGCGTCGGCCAGGGGCGGACCTACGACGGGACCGAGCGGGACGGGTCCGGTCCGGGCGGCGACGACGATCCGGAGCTCGTGTCGCTGCGCCAGCGGCTGATCGGGTCGATCGCGCTGTCGGTGCCCGTCATCGCGATGGCGATGGTGCCGGCATTGCAGTTCGAGTACTGGCAGTGGGCGTCGCTCACGTTGGCCGCACCGGTGATCGTGTGGGCGGCGTGGCCGTTCCACCGGGCAGCGTGGCTCAACCTGCGCCACGGCGCGGCCACCATGGACACGCTGATCTCGGTCGGCACCCTCGCCGCGTTCCTCTGGTCGCTGTACGCGCTGTTCCTGGGGACCGCCGGCGAGCCGGGCATGACCCACGGCTTCGAGCTCACGGTCCAGCCGACCGATGGCGCCGCGAACATCTACCTCGAGGTCGCCGCCGGCGTGACCATGTTCGTGGTGGCCGGCCGCTACTTCGAGCGACGCTCCAAGCGCCGAGCCGGCGCTGCGCTGCGCGCCCTGCTCGAACTGGGGGCGAAGGACGTCGCAGTGCTGCGCGGCGGGCTCGACGGCACCGAGGAGCGGATCCCGATCGAGCAGCTGGCCGTCGGCGACCTGTTCGTCGTCCGACCCGGCGAGACGATCGCGACCGATGGCACGGTCGTGGCCGGCAGCTCAGCGGTCGACGCCAGCATGATCTCGGGGGAGTCGGTCCCGGTCGAGGTCGGCGTCGGCGACGACGTGGTCGGCGCGACGGTCGACGTCGGCGGACGCCTGGTCGTGCGTGCGACCAGGGTGGGGGCCGACACCCAGCTCGCGCGCATGGCCCGGCTCGTCGAGGAGGCGCAGTCCGGCAAGGCCGAGGTGCAGCGGCTCGCCGACCGTGTGTCCGGGGTGTTCGTCCCGGTCGTCATCACCATCGCCGTCGGGGTGCTCGGGGCGTGGCTCGGCGCAGGCTTCCCCGCGGACGCGGCGTTCACCGCCGCGGTCTCGGTCCTGATCATCGCCTGCCCCTGTGCGCTCGGCCTGGCGACTCCCACCGCGCTGCTCGTCGGCACCGGTCGGGGCGCGCAGCTCGGCGTGCTCATCCGTGGTCCCGAAGTGCTCGAGTCCACCCGGCGCGTCGACACGATCGTGCTCGACAAGACCGGCACGGTGACCACCGGTGAGATGACCCTGCTCGACGCAGTGGCCGCCGACGGCATCGAGCGGGCGGAGCTGCTCCGCGTCGCAGGATCTCTCGAAGGGGCGTCCGAGCACCCGATCGCTCGTGCGATCGTGCTCGGCGCGGTCGGCGAGGTGGGCGACCTGCCGGTACCGGGCGAGTTCTCGAACGTCGCCGGGCGCGGCGTGCGCGGATTCGTCGACGGCCGTGCGACGGTCGTCGGGCGACGGGCGCTGCTCGAGCTCGACGGACTGCGCGTCGACCCGGTGCTGCAGGCAGCCGCCGACGACGCCGAGTCACGCGGGCGCACCGTGGTGTGGGCCGGGTGGGACGGCGCGGCGCGTGGCGTGCTGGTCGTGGCCGACGCAGTGAAGGACACGAGCGCGGACGCGATCGCACAGCTCCGGGGACTCGGGTTGGCACCCGTGCTGCTCACCGGTGACAACCGGACGGTGGCCGAGCAGGTCGCCGCCGAGGTGGGGATCGAGGACGTCACCGCCGAGGTCCTGCCCGAGGACAAGGTGGCCGTGGTCGCCGGGCTGCAGGAGCAGGGCCGGGTCGTCGCGATGGTCGGTGACGGGGTCAACGATGCGGCCGCCCTCGCTCAGGCCGACCTGGGCCTGGCGATGGGGACGGGCACCGACGCAGCGATCGAGGCCGCCGACATCACGTTGGTCCGGGGCGACCTGCGCGCCGCGGTCGACGCGATCCGGCTCTCGCGGAGGACCCTGGGCACCATCAAGGTCAACCTGTTCTGGGCGTTCGCCTACAACGTCGCCGCCATCCCCCTCGCCGCCTTCGGGCTGCTGAACCCAATGCTGGCGGGCGCGGCCATGGCCTTCTCGAGCGTGTTCGTGGTGAGCAACAGCCTGCGCCTGCGACGTCTCCGCTCGTCGGTGCCCGAGCACTGAGCCCGGCGACCTCCGGGCGGGCGTCCGGTTTGGCAGACTCGTGGGCGACCCCGACACGCGACGGACACCTGCATGCACGACGAGCGTCAGTCGACCTCGACCCCCCGATGGTTCACCGAGACCGGCCCGGACCACTCCAACTGGTACATCGAGCGGTTCCGGACCATGGCCGCCGACGGTGCCGACCTGGTGGGCGAGGCTCGGCTCGTCGACGCACTGGTCGCACCGGGTTCTCGAGTGCTCGACGCCGGCTGCGGCCCGGGGCGGCTGGGTGGTGAGCTGCACCGTCGCGGCCACGAGGTCGTCGGTGTCGACGTCGACCCTGCGTTGATCGCCGCTGCGGTCGAGGACCACCCGGGACCGACCTGGCTCGTGGGTGACCTGTCGACCTTCGATCTGACCGCGGAGCAGGCGCCGTTCGACCTGGCGGTGCTCGCCGGCAACGTGCTGCTGTTCGTCGCGCCGGAGACCGAGTCGCTGGTCCTCGAGCGGGTCGCTGCGCACGTGGTGCCCGGCGGGAGGATCGTGACCGGCTTCCGCACGACGGGCAGCTACGAGCTCGACCGCTTCGACGCCGACATCGACCGCCTCGGACTGCGGGTCGAACACCGCCTCTCGACGTGGGACCTGGTGCCCTTCGACGACGACGCCGACTTCGCCGTCACGATCCTCCGGACCCGTCCGTGAGGCGGATCCGCATCCGTTCGCTGCGCGGCGCTCCCGCGGTGCTGCTCGCCGCGGTCGTGCTCCTGGCGAGCTGCAGCGGCGGCGCGACCGCCGGTCCGACGTCGTCGACCACGACCGCCGAGCCGGGTCCGACCACCGAGGCGTCGACGGCACCGACGACCACTGCGCCGACCACGACGGTCGATCCGTCGGCGCCGTCCGTGCAGCGCCACGGCCAGCTCTCGGTGTGCGGCACCGATCTGTGCGACCGGACCGGGCAGGCGGTCCAGCTGCGAGGGATGAGCACCCACGGTCTGCAGTGGTACCGGCAGTGCCTGACCGATGCGTCCCTCGACGTGCTCTTCGAGGAGTGGCACGCCGACCTGCTGCGCGCCTCGATGTACGTGCACGAGGGCGGCTACCTGACCGACCCCGTCACCTACACGACGGCGGTCCAGGACCTGGTCGACGAGCTGATCGAACGTGACCGCTACGCCATCATCGACTGGCACGTGCTGACCCCCGGCGACCCGATGGGCGACGTCGGTGCCGCCGTCGAGTTCTTCTCCGGCATGGCCGAGCGCTACGCGGACCGTCCGAACGTGATCTACGAGATCGCGAACGAGCCGAACGGGGTGCCGTGGTCACGCATCAAGGAGTACGCCGAGCAGGTGATCCCGGCGATCCGCGACCACGACGACGACGCCGTCATCCTGGTCGGCACGCCCGCGTGGTCGTCGTTCGGTGTCTCCGAGGGCGGGTCACCGGCCGAGGTCGTCGCCGACCCGCTCGCCGATGACGACGTCATGTACACGTTCCACTTCTACGCCGCCGACTTCCGCGAGCCGTACCTCGACGCCCTGGCGCAGGCGTCGGTCGAGTTGCCGGTGTTCGTCTCGGAGTTCGGAGCCCAGGAGAGCACCGGCGGCGGGCCCAACGACTTCGACATGGCGCAGCGCTTCGTCGACCTGATGGCCGCGGAGCAGATCAGCTGGGTCGTGTGGAACTACTCCGACGACGCCCTGTCGGGGGCCGCCTGGGTGCCCGACACGTGCGACACCGACGGCCCGTGGACACCCGAGCGGCTCAAGCCCGCCGGCGCCTGGGCCCGCGACCAGCTCCTCGCCGGCCGCTGACACACCAACGACTCCTCGTTCTGGGGGCGCTCGTGCCGGTCAGGACCGGCATCTTCGCACCCAGTACGGGTCGGGGGGTGGGTGGCTTCTCGTTCTGGGGGCGCTCGTGCCGGTCAGGACCGGCATCTTCGCACCCAGTACGGGTCGGGGGGGTGGGGCCCGGTGTCACCAGGCGCGGCGGGTGGCGTCCGGCGGCGTCGACGGTGAGCGTCGACGCAGCAACGAGCCGAAGCCACGGCGCTCACCGAAGCCGGCGGTCACCGCGGTGCCGTCCCAGGCGAGCTGTCCGTTGACCATGACGGCTCGGACCGCACCGTCGTTGCGGTTCACCAGGCGCTGCACGGAGTCGACGCCGGGCATCGGCGCCTCGACCACGGTGTCGACGGACTCGTCCAGACCAGCCGGATCCACCACCACAAGGTCCGCCCGGTCACCGACGCGCAGGTGCCCGGCGTCGACATCCAGGTAGTCGGCCAGCTCCCCGGTGACGCGGTGCACGGCTCGGCCGATCGGCATGACCGGACGCCCCTCGGCCTCGCGGCGATGCACCAACCGCAGCAGGTGCAGCGGGAAGTTGTAGAAGGCCATGTTCCGCAGGTGCGCGCCGGCGTCCGAGAACCCGATCTGCGCCTGGGGGTGGGAGACGATCCACGCCACCGAGTCCTCACGACGGTTGCCGACCGTGGTCGTCCAGCGCAGGTCGTTGCCGTACTCGGCCTGCATGTCGAGGAACACGTCGACGGGGTCGACCCCGCGCGACCTGGCGATCTGCTCGAAGGTCAAACCCTCGTAGGCCGCTTCGGGGCACGAGACCACCGTCGCCTCGCCCAGGTCGCGGTGGTAGGCGCGCCCCTTCAGACGGTTCGACCACTGGCGCCGGAAGCGGCGGCGGTACTCGTCGTCACGCAGCAGATCGCTGCGGGCGGTGTCGGCCAGGTGCAGCGCCTCGGTGCCCGCGCCGAACTCCTCGATGACCGGGTTCTCGAGCCCGTCGGTCCACAGTCGGAACGCCTGCGGCAGGGACTGGACCCTGACGTCCGCCTTGAGCCAGCGGCGCGCGCCCGCGGTCACCGCACCGAGCACTCGATGCGCTCCGGGCGTCGCATCGATGTCCATCATCGAGATGATCGAGGTCTTGAGCGGGGCGCGACCGATGCCGGACGCCATTCCGATGAACAGCGCGACGTTCCATCGGCCCGAGATGTCGGGCACCCCTTGGAACACGGCGCCGCGGCGGCGCAGCACCCGGCCCATCCGCCGGTACTCGGACCACTTCGCGTACACCGACGGCGTGGGACGGCTCCGGTACCGCTCGCCGTCCATCTTGTCCCACGGCAACGTGTTGACCGACATGCCCAGGTAGCCGACGTCGAGTGCGTCGTCGAGCATCGACGCCATCCGGTCGAGCTCCTCGGGGGTGGGCGTGACGTCGTCGTCGAGGGAGCGTCCCAGACCCATGACGTGGGCCCGCATCGCCGAGTGGCCCAGGAACGACATCACGTTCGGGCCGAGCGGGCGCTCCTCGAGGTGTGCCAGGTAGTCGGCGGGGGACTCCCAGTCCTTGACGCGTTGCAGCAGCGGCAGCACGTCCTCTCGTGGGATGCCCTCGACCCTGCAGAACATGTCCGCAAGGTCGGTCGGGTCGCCCACCGCGAACGACAGGCCGCACGAGCCGATCAGCACGGTCGTCACGCCGTGTCGCACGGACTCCGACAACGTCGGGTCGATCTCGAGCTCGGCGTCGTAGTGGGTGTGCAGGTCGATGAAACCGGGTGTGACCCAGCAGCCCGTCGCATCGAGCGACTCGGCGCCAGCGGGCACGTCCAGATCGGTGCCGATGCGCTCGACCCGCCCGTCGACGACCAGCACGTCGGCCCGGGTCCCCGGTGCGTCCGTCCCGTCGAACACCGTGCCGCCGTGCACCCAGGTCGTCGTCATCGCACCGCTCCGTCGTGTCGTCCAGTCCCTCCCCGGAGAGGGTGACCGTAACGCAGTTGGGTCAGATGGGCCGATCCGGGTCGACGATCGCCTTGCCCTCGGCGCCGGGGATCCGGCTGACGCCGTCGTCGGGGCAGTGGAAGCCGTCGACGTCGTCGCCCTCGCCTCCCAGCTCCGGGTACAGGCGCTCGAACTTCCCGTCCTTGGCGATCACCAACATGCCGCAGCTCGACGTCTCGGCCTCGCCCTGCCGCGCAGGGTCGGTCGGGCCGTGCAGGCCACCGCCGGTCCAGTCCTCCTGCTCGGCGGCCTGCTCGAGGATGCACGTCCGGTCGAGCACCCCGTCGTTCGCCTCGCCGCAGGCGTTGGCCGCGGTGACGAACAGCAGCCACGCACTGATCGACTGCAGGCCGAGCAGACCGACCTTGCCGTCGTCGACGGTCGACATCAGGTCCAGGTACGCCTGGGTGGCGGGCCAGCGGTCGGCCTCCTCGAGCGGGTTCGACGTCATGCGGATCACCGAGCCCTCGACCGCCTCGGCCCCCTGGGCGAAGATCTGCGGGTCGTACATGTTCGTCTCGAACAGCGGCGTCCCTTCCCAGCCCTGCTGGGTCAGGCTGGCGGTCAGTGCGGTGGCATTCGCCGGTTCACCGACGAACAACATGGTCGTCGCACCGGCGTCCATGACCCGGCGGGCCAGCGGCGTCCAGTCGCTGGTGCCGATCACCGGGTAGGCGAAGCTCCCGGCCACGGGGATCTCGAGCTCCTCGAGCATCGTGACGTAGGCGTCCTTGATGTTCTCCAGCGCCGGGAGCTCGCCGTAGACCACGACCGCCTCCTCGACGGCCTCCGGGTAGAGCTCGGCGAAGTCACGGATCCAGGTGTTGGCCATGGTCGTGCCGGGGTTCGGCACCGGCTGGACCTGACCGTTGGAGTCGGCCTTCTCGGGCGACACCGCGTACGCCGGGATGTCGATCATCTCGCAGCGGTGGAAATCGGACCCGTCCTTGCCCGAGAACTCCAGGTTGTCCTGCGCGTAGCCGCCACCGACCATGGCGAACACGTCGGTGCACGCGGTGGTCATCGCCGCCTCGACGTCGAAGAGCGCGCCACTCAGCTCGATCGGGTCGATCTGGAGCCCGCCGACGCCGCCCTGTTCGTTGCACCAGTCCACGAACGCGATGGAGGCGTCCCACATCTCCTTGTTGAGCCCCGGCCGCACGGTCGAGGCACGGTCGGTCGCGACGCCGATGCGCAGCTGGTCGCCGCCACGCGAACCGGCCTCGTCCGGGGCGACCGAGAAGTCGCCCGGCCCGCACAGCTCGTCGAGGTCGCCGAACGCGCCCTCGCTCGTCCCTCCGGCGGGAGTGCCGGTGTCAGCGGTCGTGGTCGGTGACTCACCTTCCTCCGGCGAGTCACCGCTCGCCCCGCACGCTGCGGCGACGAGCGCGAGACAGACGACGACCGGAACCAACGCGAAGCGTCGCACTTTCGGTACCCCCCGAGTGTTGTGGACAGGTCTCTGGACATCTGTCCAACTGCTGGACGGAGTATATGCAGCCCGGCGGGCGTGTCGGGCGTCACCGCCCTGGGATCGACGCCGACGACCGCGAACGCGTGTGCCGACCGAGGAGGTGACGCTCGCGGCCCCTCGTCACACCGGTCCGTGGCAAGGTGAGGCCATGAGCACCCCTGCGAACTGGTATCCCGACCCTCAGGACCCCTCGCTCCAGCGCTACTGGGACGGCAACGCGTGGACCGAGCACGTGGCGCCCGCGGCCGGCGGATCGCCGGACACCTCGACGACAGCTGCCTCGACGACAGACGCCGGTGCAGGGACTGCGGCGGGTACCGGTGGCGGGTTCGGCGTCGCCCACCAGCTGCCGGGCTACCTGAAGTCGTCGACGCTGTTCGCCGCGGAGAACATGGAGGTCGCGACGACCGGACGCATGACCCGGCAGAACCCTGCGGTGGTGAAGGTGACGTTGGGGGCGCCCCTGCAGGTCACACGTGGCGCGATGATCGCGTTCCAGGGCGACGTGACGTTCGCCTACAAGGGCTCGGGTGCTGCGAAGTACCTGAAGTCGATGGCGACGGGCGAGGGCCTGAAGCTGATGACCTGCGAGGGATCCGGCGAGCTGTTCGTGTCGCACGCCGGCAAGAAGCTCCACCTGCTCGAGCTCGGCCCCGGCGAGCAGCTGTCGGCGTCGTCGAGGGCGCTGCTCGGCTTCGATGCGAGCATCGAGTGGAACATCCAGATGATCAAGGGTGGCATCGGCGCGATGGCGGCCGGCGGGTTGTTCAACGTGACGCTCACCGGGCCCGGTGCGGTGATCCTGGCGAGCGACTGGCCGGTCGTGCTCGACACCTCGGAGGCGCGCACCTGTGTCGATCCGAACGCGGTCGTGGCCTGGTCGGCGGGTCTGCAGATCACCACCAAGTCGTCGATGAGCGCTGGTGCGCTGATCGGTCGTGGGTCGGGCGAGGCGTTCCAGCTCGAGTTCTCACCCGGCGGGTTCGTGATCGTCGAACCGGAACCCGTGCTCGCCGTCGGCTGAGCCCACCTCGAGCAGGGCTGGCGCGTCGAGCAGGGCTGGCGCGTCGAGAAGGGCTGGGCCGCTCAGATGACGCCGAGGGCGAGCATCGTGTCGGCGACCTTGCAGAAGCCGGCGACGTTCGCCCCGAGCACGTAGTCCCCGGGACGCCCGTACTCCTCGGCGGTCTCGTGGCACGTCTGGTGGATGTCGGACATGATCGTCGCCAGGCGTGCTTCTGACTCGTCGAAGTGCCAGCTCTCCCGGCTGGCGTTCTGCTGCATCTCGAGCCCGGACGCCGCCACACCGCCGGCGTTGGCGGCCTTGCCCGGACCGAAGAGGATGCCGGCGTCGGTGAAGATGCGGATGGCCTTCGGCGTGCTGGGCATGTTGGCGCCCTCGCTCACGGCGACGCAGCCGTTTCGCACCAGCGTCGCCGCAGCGTCGTCGTCGAGCTCGTTCTGGGTGGCCGCGGGGATCGCGATGTCACAGGGCACGTCCCAGATGCTGCCGTCGCTCACGTGATGCGCGGCGCCGTCGCGCGCTGCGTAGTCGCTGATGCGTCCGCGCTCGTTCTTCACCTCGCGGACGAGGTCGAGGTCGATGCCCCGGTCGTGCACCACGTAGCCATCGGAGTCGGAGCAGGCGATGACCTTTCCGCCGAGCTCCAGGACCTTCGCGATGGCGTGCAGCGCGACGTTGCCGCTGCCCGACACGACGACGCGCTTGCCCTCGATCGAGTCGCCGCGCGTCGTGAGCATCTCCTGCAGGAAGAACACCGTGCCGTACCCGGTGGCCTCGGTGCGCACCTGCGCACCACCCCAGTTGATCCCCTTGCCGGTCAGCACGCCGGCCTCGTAGCGGTTGGTGATGCGCTTGTACTGCCCGAAGAGGTAGCCGATCTCTGCGGTGCCGACACCGATGTCGCCCGCGGGCACGTCGGTGTACTCGCCCAGGTGCCGGTACAGCTCGGTCATGTAGCTCTGGCAGAACCGCATGATCTCGCCGTCCGAACGGCCTTTCGGGTCGAAGTCGGCTCCGCCCTTGCCGCCGCCGAGCTGCAGGCCGGTCAGCGCGTTCTTGAACGTCTGCTCGAAGCCCAGGAACTTGATGGTGCCGAGCGTCACCGACGGGTGGAAGCGCAGACCGCCCTTGTAGGGGCCGAGCGCGCTGTTGAACTCGACGCGGAAGCCTCGGTTGACCTGGACCCGGCCCTGGTCGTCCTGCCACGGCACCCGGAACATCAACTGACGTTCGGGCTCGACGAGGCGGCCGAGGACGTTGGCCTCGAGGAACTCCGGGTGGCGGTCGAGCACCTGTGGCAGGGATTCGAGCACTTCGGACACGGCTTGGTGGAACTCGGGCTCGCCGGCGTTGTGCGTTCGGACGTGGGCGAGGACCTTCTCGATCTCGTACATCGGGTCTCGATCTTCTCAGCCAGGGCCGACTTCGTCACATCGCCCGGTGCTCCGCGGGTGTGACCGATGTCGTGAGCGACGCCGTTCAGCCGGCCCCGACCGGTACGTCGCCGGCGATGCTGATGCGCTCCATCACCCTCGAAGCCGGCGCGTAGTCGCTCGACGCGTAGTGCTGTGTCGAGCGGTTGTCCCAGAACGCGACCGACCCCGGCTGCCACCGGAACCGGCACTGGAACTCGGGTCGGTGCATCTGCGCGTACAGCGCGGTGAGGATCTGCTCGCTCTCGTCGTGCTCGACGTCGACCAGGTGCGAGGTGAAGATCGCGTTGACGAACAGCGTGCGCCGACCGGTCTCGGGATGGACCCGGACGACGGGGTGCTGCACCACCGGGAAGTGCTCGCTGAGCCGGTCGCGGTCCTCGGCCGGCATGGCGAGTCCGAACGTGCGCTGCCAGTCGTGCACCGCCTCGAGGCCGTCGATCCGCTCCTTGAGGTCCTCGGGCAGCTCGTCGTACGCGGCGCCCGCGTCGGCCCAGAGCGTGTCGCCCCCGACGTCGGGCACCTCGACGGCTCGCAGCACCGCACCGAACGAGGGTCGGTCGTGCCAGGTCAGGTCCGCGTGCCAGACGTTCTCGACGCCGCTGTTCATGGCGTCCTTGGCCAGCCGGACGACGTCCTCGTCGGGCTGGTCGGGCTGCACGTAGGCGTAGAACGGATGGCGTTCGAGGTCGCCCCACGACAGTGCGAAGTCCCGCTGCTGGGCCCGGCTCAGATCCTGGTCGTGGAAGAACAGCACCTTCCACTCGAGCAGTGCCTGGTGCAGCTCGGCGTGCAGCTCGTCGTCGACGTTCCCGAGCTCGACGCCGCCCACGACCGCGCCGATGGTCGGCGAGAGCGGATGCAACGAGATGCGGCGGTACGGGCGCAGCTCGAAGCCCTCCGGGACACGGGGCGCGGTGCTGGCGCCGAGGCGGAGGTGGTCGTTGACGGTGAACATGTCGGCTCCGATGGTGCGGGCGGTCAGGTGGCGGTCGGGTGGCTGGCTGGCTGGCTGGCGGGGGAGGGAGAGCCGTCAGGGCGCAGGCGGTGCGTCAAGGGGCTGTGGCGTGCCATCCAGCGCGGCGATCGTGGCGCTCGACGGTGGGGCGGCGAGCAGTGCGACGGTGGCGTCGATCAGGTCCTCGATCCGGCACTCCTGGTGGACCGACGTCGGGAGCGCCCGATCGCGGACCGACTCGTCGGCCGCGAGCGACGCGAAGACGACACCCACCGCTCGCTCGACGCGCAGCCGTCGCAGCGGTTCGGGCACGGCGGACATCGCCGCCCCGAGGCGCTCGACGAGCTCTCGGTACGCCTCGCCCTCGACGCGGCGGCGGACGACCTCGGCGACCGCTGGGTCGTTGCCGGCCTGCACCACGAAGCGTGCCCAGCAGCTCTCCGGTCGCAGCACGGTCTGCTCCGCGACCGGTCGCACCAGCGCCTCGACCAACGGGCGCAGGGCCGTGCTGCTCGGGTCGGCCCCGTCGGTGGGGTCGGTGCTGATCGCGTCGAGCATGGCGCGGCGTCGTTCGTTCACCGCCGCCATGCGAGTCACGAGCACCGCTTCGATCAAGCCGTCACGCGATCCGAAGTGGTACTGCGCGGCGGACTTGTTGCGCTGCCCCGACTCCTGTTGGACGACCCGCAGCGACATGGCCGTCAGGCCGCGCTCGGCGACGATGCGCTCCGCGGCTTCGATCATCGACATCCGTGCGGGAGACCGCGTGCCGGGCCGTTCGTCGGCGGCGCGGGGCGAGTCCAGGGTCGGAGGCACGAGTGCACGGTAAGGCATCCGCCTTAACCCTGTCCAGGGTCAAGTTCCGCGACCGCCGACACGAGCGATGTGCCGTCACCGTGCTGCTGTCGCAGCCGGTGACGGCACATCCGGGGAGCGGGGGAGCGGGGCCCCGCTGATGGATCAGTTGCCGGCGAGCCGTGCGACGATCGGCGCCAGGGTCTCGGCTGCTTCGTTCTGGACCACGAAGTACGAGAAGCCCCACCGGTCCCTGCGCTGCTCCAGTCGCTCGGCGATCTCGTCCTCGGTGCCCACGAGTGCCATCGGCGACTCGAGCGCCTCGCTCGCCTGCTCCGGGGTGAGCCCGAAACCGGGGGCGACCATCTCGGCGACGGCATCCGCGTCGTCGGTGACGGCCACGACGGGCACCCACGCGTTGAACTCGAGGTCCTCGAGGCGGTCGCCCGCACCCTCGGCGACCCACTCGAACTTCCGGTCCATCCGATCCGCCAGGCCGTCGCGAGCCGCCTCGGCGTCGATCTCGCCGGAGTGGATCGACGGGTTCACGCCGACGATGTCGGCGTTCGCGCCGGCGAAGCGCAACATGCGTGGTGACCCACCGGCGATGATCAACGGTGGTCCGCCGGGTGTGTGCGGCGCGGGGTGTCCGACCATGCCGGTGATGTCGTAGTGCTCGCCGTGGTGGTCGACCGGCTCGCCGGACCACAGGCCTCGGATGACGTCGACGGCCTCGATGAGCCGGTCGACGCGCACGCCGGGCGAGTCCATCGGGATGCCCGACTCGCGGTAGTCCGAGGCCATCCAGCCCGCACCGATGCCGACCTCGACGCGTCCCTCGAACACCGAGTCGATCGACGCCATCTCCTTCGCCAGGACCACCGGGTGCCGGTAGTCGTTGTCGAACACGAGTGAGCCGACCGACAGCCGTTCGGTGAACGCCGCAGCGGCCGCCATCGCGGTGATCGGCGCCAGCTGCTCGCCGAAGTGGTCGGGCACGAAGAGCGTCGAGTACCCGAGTTCCTCGACGCGTCGGGCGCTCTCGCCCCACGTGAGTCCCGGCAACGGCTGATGCAGCTGGGCGCCGAACCTGAACCTGCGTGGATGGGGCATGTGGTCCTCCTCGGGTCGGCGACCCCGACTCCGACGAGCGGGTGTCGCCCGGGCGTTCCTGCCCCGTGTGACCCACCGGCAACACCTCGCGGGGCCGGTACCATCCCGGGCATGTGGTTGTGGGTGGTGCTCGCCGTGATCTGCACGTTCGTGATCGCGGCCGTCTCGATCGGTGTGGTCAGCGGATCGCTCGCCGCCCGCCCCCGACGCAGCGTGTACGACCTCGAGGAGGCGGTCGACTTCGTCGCGGACCGACTGCCCGAGGACCTGACCGCCCGCATCTCGTTCGACGACGTGCGCAACGTGCTGCTCTTCCACTGCGACTACCTCGCGGCGAAGGGTGTGGCGTCGGAGCGCACCGCCGACGACATCGGTTCGGCGCTCGTGGTGGTCCCCGACGACGAGCCGACCGCCTTCGTGCTGGGCAAGGTCGAGGAGGCAGGCATCGACCTCAGCGACGCGGACGTGGTCGCGATCCTCGACGTCGAGCTCGAGTACTACCGGGCGATCGGAGCGATCGGACCCGAGCTCGTCGGACCGGTCGATCCCGAGAGCCCCACCGACCCTGCGGACGCCGGCGACCCTGCGGATCCTGGCGGCCGTGCGGATCCTGGCGGCCGTGCGGATCCTGGCGACCCTGGCGGTCAGCGGGAGTAGGCGGACCGTGGCCGAGGTGACCCGGTCG
>CAVPQM010000018.1:0-56048 GCA_963707555.1 uncultured Actinomycetota bacterium | reverse complement strand
CGTCTTCGGAGCTGGCGAGCTCGACGAGGGCGTCGACGGGGACGGGTCGTCCCCGGGAGATGATGACCGGGTTGAGGTCGACCGAACGGAGCTCGGGGTCGTTGGCTGCCAGCTCGGACAGGGCCATCAGCAGGTCGACGACGGCGTCACGGTCGACCGCCGGTTCTCCGCGGAACTCCCCCAGCAACGTCTGCGACGAGAGCTGTTCGAGCATCTCCTCGGCGTCGGTCCTCGTGATCGGCACGAGTCGCACCGCGACGTCCGCGACGGCCTCGGCCAGCACGCCGCCGACGCCGATGAGCACCGTCGGTCCGAACTGCGGGTCGGTCGCGACTCCGGCGATGAGCTCCCGGCTGCCGCCCACCATCGGTGCGACCAGGACGCCGGTCGCCTCGTCCTCGGGTCGGGCTGCGGCGAGCAGCTCTTCGGCCGCCGCAGCGACCGACGACTCCTCGGCCAGGCCGAGTCGCACCAGACCACGCTCGGTCTTGTGGGCGATGTGCTCCCCGCAGAGCTTCACCGCGACGGGTAGGCCGACCTCGGCAGCGGCCCGCGCCGCCGACTCCGGATCCTGGACCAGCCGTTCGGGGGCGAACTCGACCCCCGCACCGGCCAGCATGGCCTTGGAATCAGCTTCAGAGAGCGTCCGTGACATGCTCGGAACCATACGCGGGCGGGTCGAGCGCGGCGCGACACCCTGAGGGAGCGACACCATGAGAGGGATCATCGAGGGCTTCTACGGCACGCCGTGGACCTGGGACGAACGACGGTCGGTGTGCGCGCTGCTCGCCGATGCAGGCATGGACACCTACGTCTACGCGCCCAAGGACGACCCCCTGCACCGCGAGGCATGGCGAGAGCCGTACCCCTCCGAGGTGCTCGACGAGTTCGAGGCCCTCGCCGGTGCCGACACCCTGCGGGTGGGTTTCTCGGTGAGCCCCGGCCTGTCGATGGACCTCGAGGACGCGGACGACCGCCGCCGGCTGCTCGCCAAGCTCGACTCGGTGCGCCGTGCCGGCATCTCGCTGGTCGGTCTGCTGCTCGACGACCTGGACCCCGCACCGGGTCTCGGTCGGCGTCACGGCGAGCTGACGGCGTGGCTGCGCGAGCAGCTCGATCCGTCGGTCGAGCTGTTCATGGTGCCCCTGCACTACACGGGTCTGGAACGGCCGCCGTACCTCGAGGAGCTCGACGAGACGGTGCCGGCCGAGGTGCCGATCGGCTGGACGGGCCGCCACGTCGTCAACGCCACGATCACCGCCGCCGACGCGGCGAGCTGGCGCGACAACATGAGCGGACGTCGCCCGCTGCTGTGGGACAACACCCCGGTGAACGACGCGGTCATGGCCGACCACCTGTTCACCGGCCCGCTGCGGGGGCGGGAGCCGGGCCTGGTCGAGCACCTGTCCGGCTACCTGGCCAACCCGATGGTGCAGCCGCGGGTCAGCGCGGCGCCCCTGCTCTCGGCCGCCGCGTGGTTGCGCGGGGAGGACCCGGAGCACGCCTGGCGTCAGGCGGCCGGCGTGCACCGTGTGTTCCTCGAGGGGTGCGACGGCGAGGAGCCGTGGCGTCTGGCGACCGCTGCGCTCGACGGCGACGCGGCGGCGCTGTCCGCGCTGCGGGACTGGGCCCACGCCGCCGAGCAGGTCGACGTCGGCGAGCTGGGCGACGCGGTCGAGCCCTGGGCCGCCCGCCTGCGCACCGAGGCCGCCGTGATCCGCGTCTGCGCCGACCTGCTCGCCGCGGACCCGGACGACGCCCGTCGCACCGCACCGCTGCTGCTGGTCATGTGGCCGCCGTCGGAGGCGACCCGGGTCCAGGTGCTCGGCGGCCGTGGTTCGCTGCTGCCGGCCATGGGGCAGGACCACCAGAGCCGATGGGTGGCGTCCGCGGAGTCCTACGTCGCTCCCCGCAGCCTGACCGACCACCTGGTCGCAGCGGTGTTCGAACGGCTCGGCTGAGCACTCGTAGAGTTCGCAGCATGCAGATCGTCTCCGCCCTGTTCATCGACGAGATCGAGCTGCGGGCGGTTCCCGGACCCTCGACGCGCATCGACCTCACCGGGATCCAGTTCTCGGCGCCCGCCGTCGAGCCGTTCCCGCTGACGATCGCGCCGCACCTGGTCGTGATCGTTCGCAACGGCCCGGGCGAGGACCCCAACGGTGTGCTCGAGGTCGTCTTCATGCGCGACGGCGAGCAGATCGCCCGCAACGTGCAGCCCGTCGACGTCGAACCCGGCAAGTTCGCCTACCGACTCGTGCGCGGCGAGCTCGAGTTCGACGAACCCGGCACGGTCGAGGCGCACTGCCGCATCGGTCAGGGTGACGCGACGGTCGTCCCCTACACACTGCTCGCGCCGGTCGACTGACGCCGTTGGCCCTGGACGCCGCCGCGGCGGTCTCGGAGCACCCGATCCCCGCCCACGCGGTGGGCGCCTGTCTCGGCGAGGTGCTCGAAGCCGGCGGCCCCGGCCCGATCGCAGTCGTGGTCGCGGTGACCGAGGCGCTCGTCGGCGCGCTCGAGGACGTCGTCGCCGCGACCCGTCAGGTGCTCGGCCCCGAGACGCTCGTCGCGGTGACCGTCGGCGGAGTGCTCGGAGGTGCGCGGGAGATCGTCGGTCCGGGCGCGGTCATGATGTTCGCCGTGTGGGACCGCGAGGGGCGCAGCGCCCCGGTGCGACCGGTGCGCCTGGCCACCACGGCCGAGCCGGGCGGTGCACGCACCGAGGGCCTCGACGTGCTGCGCGGCGCCGAGGGCACGTTGGTGCTGTTCACCGACCCGTTCAGCGTGGACGGCGCCGAGCTGCTCGACGACCTGCAGCTGGTCGCGCCGGCGTTGCGAGTGGTGGGCGGCGAGCTCTCGGCGGCCCGCTACGCGGGTGGGAACCGACTGGTGCTCGACGCCGCGACCTGGACCGACGGCGCGGTCGGTCTGTGGTTCGGCCCCGAGTCCTCGGCAGCGCCGTTGATCTCCCGAGGCGCCCGCCCGGTCGGCCCCGAGATGACGGTCACCGAGGTGTCGACGGCGACGAGCAGCGACACCGTCTCCGTCGTGACCGGTCTGGCCGGTCGCCCGGCCCGGGCCCGTCTCGACGACGTGCTCGAGGCGCTGCCGGCCGAGGTCCGCGGGCTCGCCGCCGACGGCTTGTACCTGGGCGACGTCGCCCGACGAGGACGACCGCGGCCCGTCGGACCAGCTGCCGCTGCTGGGTGTGGACGCCGACAGCGGCGGGCTCGCGTTCGGCGGCCCGGTCGCCGTCGGCGCCGCGGTGCGCTTCGAGGTGCGGGATCCCGCCGCGGTCGAGGCCGAGCTGGTCGGTCAGGTCGCGACCGGTGCCGCGGCGGGTGCAGCGTCGGCCGCCGGGGCGCTGGTGGTCATGTCCGCCGTACGGGGCGCACGCTTCCACGGCCGCGCCGACGTGGACGCCGCTGGCGGTCGTCGAGGCGATGGGCCCGCGCCCGGTCGCCGGTGTGGTGCTCGGCGCCGAGTTCGCGCCGATCCGAGGTCGGAACCGCCGACTGACGTCGAGCCTGGTCGTGCAGCCGGTCGGCTGACCCCTCCACGGCCCGACCTCTCGTCCGGCTGACCCCCTCCACCGGCTGACCCATACACCACTTCGCCGAGCGTCGCATTTCGGTGGGCCCCACGGCGGTCGCTACGATCGCCGGGTCGTCGCACCAGGAAGTTGGGAACACATGGCAGCAGCAGAGGTCGCACCGGGGACCGGATCAGAGCTCGAGCAGCTTGCGATCAAGGTCATCCGGGGGCTGTCCATGGACGCTCCCCACGCTGCACGATCCGGCCACCAGGGCACCGCGATGGCGCTCGCGCCGCTCGCCCACGTGCTGTGGACCCGCATCATGCGCTACGACGCCGCCGCTCCCGACTGGCCGAACCGCGACCGCTTCATCCTCAGCGCCGGCCACGCGTCGATCCTGCAGTACTCGATGCTGTACCTGACCGGCTACGGCCTCGAGCTCGACGACCTCAAGGACTTCCGCCAGTGGGGTTCGGCCACCCCGGGCCACCCCGAGGTGCACCACACCGCCGGTGTCGAGGTGACCACCGGTCCCCTCGGCCAGGGCTTCGCGAACGGCGTCGGCATGGCGATCGCCGAGCAGTCGCTGCGGTCCCGCTTCGGCGCGGACGTCGTCGACCACCACATCTACGGCATCGTCTCCGACGGCGACCTCTCCGAGGGCGTCAGCCACGAGGCGGCCTCGCTCGCCGGCCACCTGGGCCTGGGTCGGCTCGTCTACGTCTACGACGACAACCACATCTCGATCGACGGTCCGACCGAGCTGGCGCTCAGCGACGACGCCGTGCGCCGCTTCGAGTCCTACGGCTGGCAGGTCGATCGAGGTCGGCGAGGCCGGCGAGGACCTCGACGTCCTCGAAGCCGCCCTCGTCGCCGCCCGCGACAACGAGGACCAGCCGTCGCTGATCGTGCTGCGCACCCACATCGGGTTCCCGTCGCCGGACCACACCGACGACGCCGCGGCCCACGGCCTCGCATTCGGCGAAGCCGAGATCACGCGCCACCAAGGCCGTCATGGACTTCCCCGACGAGCCGTTCCACGTGCCCGCAGAGGTCGTCGAGCTCTACCGCGAGGCCGGGTCCCGTGGCGCGATCCCCCGTGCGGACTGGGACCAGCGAGCTCACGCGGCCCTCGCCGGCCGAGAGGCCGAGTGGGAGGCGACGCTCGGCGCCATCGGCCTGCCGGGCTGGGAGGCGGCGCTGCCCACCTTCGGCACCGACGAGAAGCCCGCGACCCGTGTCGCCTCGCAGCAGGTGCTCAACGCGATCTACCCCGTCGTGCCCGGACTGGTCGCCGGTGGCGCCGACCTGACCGGCAACGTCGGTCTCACGCTCAAGGGTGAGACGCTGCTGTCGTCCGACGAGCCGGGTGGCCCGCAGATCGCCTTCGGCATCCGCGAGCACGCCATGGGCTCGGCGCTCGTCGGCGCCGCCCTCCACGGTGGTGTCCTGCCCGTCGGCGGCACCTTCCTCGTGTTCTCGGACTACATGCGCCCGGCGGTCCGCCTCGCGGCGATCTCCCGGGCGAAGGCCGTGTTCGTGTGGACCCACGACTCGGTGGGCGTGGGCGAGGACGGCCCGACCCACCAGCCGATCGAGCACGTCATGTCGCTCCGACTGATCCCCGACCTGACCGTCATCCGCCCGGCCGACGGCAACGAGGTCGCCGGTGCGTGGAAGGCGATCGTCGACGGCTCCGGCCCGGTCGCGCTGATCCTCAGCCGCCAGAACACCCCGGTGCTCGCCACGACCGCCGAGCGTGCGCTCGAGGGCGTGGCCCGCGGCGGCTACGTCGTGCACGACGCGGACGACCCTGCCGCGATCGTCGTCGCGACGGGCACCGAGGTCGCCGTGGCCGTCGCCGCAGCCGAGTCGCTCGCCGCCGGTGGCGTCGCCACCCGGGTCGTGTCGCTGCCGTCGTGGGAGCTGTTCGAGGCCCAGGACGAGGCCTACCGTGCCAGCGTCCTGCCGAAGGGCGTGCCGACGGTCTCGGTCGAAGCCGGCGTGACGCTGGGCTGGTCGCGCTACGCGGACGCCTCGGTCGGCATCGACCGCTTCGGCGCCTCGGCCCCCGGCGCCGTCGTGCTCGAGCAGCTCGGCATCACCCCCGAGCACGTCGCCGAGAAGGTCCGCTCGCTGCTCTGACGCCGCACCGCGCCGTTGTGACGGGCGCCTGGCGACGTCCGGGCGACCGGCCTCTACAGTCGCGGGCATGGGTACCCTCCACGACCTGCACGCCGCCGAGGGCCAGAGCCCGTGGCTCGACAACCTCAAGCGCAGCTGGATCACCTCTGGTGAGATCCAGCGATGGGTGGACCGCGGTGTCCGCGGCATCACCTCGAACCCGTCGATCTTCCAGAAGGCGATCGAGTCCGGTGACGAGTACACCGCGCAGCTGACCGAGCTCGTGGGCGCCGGGTCCTCGATCGAGGACGCCTACTGGGAGCTGGTCATCACCGACATCGTCGACGCCCTCGCGCTGCTCGCCCCGCTGCACGAGTCCTCCGGCGGCACCGACGGCTTCGTCTCGGTCGAGGTCAGCCCCGCGTTCGCCCGCGACCGCGCCGCCACCGAGGCCCAGGCACGCCAGTTGTGGGACCGCATCGACCGGCCGAACCTGTATGTCAAGATCCCGGCGACGGCCGAGGGAGTCCCCGCGATCCGCACGATGATCGGCGAGGGTCGCAGCATCAACGTGACGCTGATCTTCAGCCTGGCCCGCTACGCCGACGTGATGGAGGCGTACATCGCAGGCCTCGAGGACGCCGTCGCTGCCGGCGCGACCGACCTGTCGCACATCAGCTCCGTCGCGAGCTTCTTCATCAGCCGCGTCGACACCGAGGTCGACCGCCGGCTCGCGACCGACGGCAGCCCCGAGGCGCTCGAGCTGATCGGACGTGCCGCGGTCGCCCAGGGACAGCTCGCTTACGCCGCGTTCCTCGACACGTTCCAGGGGCCGCGCTGGGAGGCGCTCGCCGCCAAGGGCGCACGGGTGCAGCGACCGCTGTGGGCCTCGACGTCGACCAAGAACCCGGACTTCCCCGACACGCTCTACGTCGACACGCTCATCGGGCCCGACACGGTCAACACGCTGCCCGACGCGACGCTCGAGGCGTTCGACGACCACGGCACCGTCGCTCGCACCGTCGACGCGGACATCGACGGCGCTCGCCGGACCTGGCACCGGCTCGGCGAGCTCGTCGACCTGGAAGAGGTGGCCAGGGTGCTCGAGGCCGAAGGCGTCACCGCGTTCGAGAAGAGCTTCGACGAGCTGCTCGGCGTGCTCGAGACCCGCGCCGCCTCGCTCTAGGCCGCACCTCACGAAACGTGCCGTCAGATCGCTGCTGCAGCAGTGATCTGACGGCACATTTCATGGTTGGTCAGGGCATCGTTCGTCAGGGTGCGCCGCGGTCCACGACGATGGCGTGGATGTCGCACTGCACCGGTGAGGTCTCCTGGCACGTGCCGGTCCACACGAACACCACGTCGTCGGGCACGAGCTCGTCGGCCATCAGCGGCGCGCCCTCGAGCGTGCGGATGATGGTCTCGTCACTCGCCGGGCGGACGACCATGCCCTGGTGGTACTGGTCGCCCTGGGTGCCGACCTCGAGGGTGAGCTCGTCGCCACCGGCGGGATCGGCGAGCAGCTTGCCCGAGCTGGAGGGGCCGTCGTTCTCGGGATCGGGGTCGCAGGCCTGCGTCATCCACTCCGGCGCGTCAGCGGGGAGCTCCTCGCAGCCCTCGACGGTCGCGCCGACGACCTGGTCGCCCTCGATCGCCAGGTTGATGCGCCCGGGCTGCAGGTCCATGGTGGCCGCCAACGGCTCGCCGTCGACCTCGACGACGCGGACCAGCACGTAGCGCTCTCGCACCTCGAGCTCGGACATGCCCACCAGCGGGCTGTCGGCGCCGAGGGGCTCACTGGTCACGGTCTCATCCGGTTCGGTCACGTCGGGCTCCGGGGCAGTGGTCTCGGTGTCGGAACCGTCGCCCGAGACGACCTCGTCGTTGTCTGCTCGGAACACCAGGACGGCCACCACCCCGAGGATGCCGAGCAGCACGACGATCACGAGTCCGACGAGCGTCGCGTTGGACGAGCTCGCGTTCCGGGCATCGGCGTCGGCGCGCTGGCCGTCGGTCGGTTCGGTGGGTTCGGTCATCGGTGCTCCCTCAGGATTCCGTAGGTGGACGCGTCAGCCTACGAGCGGTCGACGACGATGGCGTTGATCGTGCACTGCACCGGAGAGGACTCACGGCAGCCGTCGTGGATCCAGAGGTACACCACGTCCTCGGCCCGGAGGTCCCCCACGGCGACCTCGGCACCCGACATGTCGTGGACCGGTGCGCCTCCGGTGTTCGACGGGCCGACGAGCAGCCCCTCGAAGTAGCGGTCCGCGTTGAAGCCCGGTTCGAGACGGAGCGCTCCGGTGTTGCCCGGGATGGCGCCATCCGTCTCGCGGTCGCCCGGGATGAGCTTGCCCCACACCGTCGGACCGTCGTCGGGTCCCGGGTGGCACGCCTGTGAGGCCCACCCCACGAGCGGCACGCCGGCGGGGCAGTCGGCTGCTGCGCCGATCACGATGCCGCGCTCGACAGCCAGGCGCACACGACCCGGCTGGATGTCCGCCGTCGTGTTGAAGGCGACACCGTCCTGCCACACCGTCTCGACCCATGGATACGTCTCGCGCACCTCGAGCTCGGTGAGTCCGACCAGCGGGCTGTCGGTGCCGAACCCAGGATCTCCGGACACCGGTCCGGTGGCTGCCGGTGCGCTCGTCGTGGTACTCGTCGTCGTGTCGTCCGGCGGGACGGTGGCCAGGTCCTCGGTCCGGTCGCGACCGAGGCCGACGGCACCGATCACTCCGATCGCGACCACGACCGCCGCGCCGACCAGCACCGATGTCCGCCGCGTGCGGCCCCGCTGCCGCGCTCGATCGAGCGCCACCCGCGCGGCCGCGACGTCGACCTGGGGTGCGAGCTCGTCGAGGCGACCGGGTGACCAGTCGTCCGGGCCCGGAGCGCGACCGTCGCCGGGTGTCTCGGGGGTGTCGCTCACGATCGGTCCTCCAGGGTCGGGCGCAGTCGGCGCCGGGCGTCGTGCAGGTTGGACTTCACGGTCCCGGGGCTGACGTCGAGGGCGTCGGCGACATCCGCGACCGACAGGTCGGCCAGGTAGTGCAGGCAGATGCTCAGGCGCATCTGGTCGGGCAACGCGGCGATCGCCGCTCGCAGGTCGAGCAGCTCGGCGTCGAGCCGCTCGACGGGCACCGGGCGGATCGTGGCGAGGATCTCGGTGCGGCGCAGCCGGTCCCGCCGGGCGTTGAGCAACAGGTTCAGGGCCACCCGGCGGACCCATGCGGCAGGGTCGTCGAGCCGCCGGACGTGACGCCACCGGCGGTCCGCTCGCAGGAACGCCTCCTGCACGGCGTCGGCCGCGGCCTCGACGCCGAACGCCACGCCCAGGGAGCGCGCCAGGCGTGGGAACTCCGTGGCGAAGAGCTCGTCGAAGGACTGCATCGTCTCCATGACACACGAGTCACCCGCCAGGCGTCGGGACGGTTGGGTGGGTCGGGCGTCGGGACGGTTGGGTGGGTCGGGCGACAGACGGTTGGGTGGCTCGGGCGGACAGCCGGTTGGGTGGGACGTGGGTTCATCAGGCGAACTGAGTTGGTTCGCCATCTGAACCCGACTACCGTCTCACCCGATGCCGATCACGGGGGACGATCAGGAGCGCGCCGGGGGCGGTGTCGTCGACATGCACGACGCTGCCGACGACGCCCGGGACGGCGTCGGCCCCGACGCCTGTTCGATCGCAGCGTCGCTCGAGATCGTCGGGGACCGCTGGACGATCCTGATCCTGCGCGACTCGTTCCGCGGGCTGCGTCGCTTCGACGAGTTCCGCCGCGACCTCGACATCCCGCGAGCGGTGCTCGCGGACCGCCTGCGTCGTCTGGTCGAGCACGGCGTCCTGGTGAAGCGTGCGTACCAGGAGCGCCCGGTCCGCTACGAGTACCGCCTGACGAAGATGGGCATGGAGCTGTCCCCCATCCTCGTGGCGCTCATGCAGTGGGGCGACCGCTGGACGATCGACGGCGGCCCGCCGACCCGACTCGTGCACGAGCCGTGTGGCACCGAGGTCGACCTGGGCTTCTACTGCTGGACCTGCGAGCACGCCTTCGGGCCGACCGACATCACGAGCCGACCGGGATCCGAACCCACCCCCGACCCTGACACGACGACCGGCGACGCCCCAGCCGTCGACACCACTGCCGGCGACACGACGTCTGCGCTGCCGAAGGAGCACCCCGCGTGATCGACCTCTCCGACCTGTCGAACCTGGGCGCGCAGGAGCTGCTCGCCGCAGCCCGGCAGGTGCGCCACTCGACCACCGGCACCCGGGTCACGTACTCGCCCAAGGTCTTCATCCCGCTGACCAAGCTGTGCCAGGACCGCTGCGGCTACTGCACCTTCGCCCAGCCGCCCGCCCGCCTCGAGTCCCCCTACCTGACACCGTCCGAGGTGCTGGCGATCGCACGTCAGGGTGCACGCGCCGGCTGCCACGAGGCGCTCTTCACCCTGGGTGAGCGACCCGAGGCCCGCTACCCGGTCGCCGCGCAGTGGCTCGAGGAGCACGGCTACACCAGCACGGTCGACTACCTGGTCGCCATGTGCGAGCTGGTCCTCACCGAGACCGGCCTGCTCCCCCACGCGAACGCCGGTGCGCTCAGCGCCGACGAGCTGGCCCGGCTGCGGACCGTCTCGCCGTCGCAGGGGATGATGATCGAGTCGCTCAACCCCGATCTGGAGTGCCACCGTGGCGCCCCCGACAAGGTGCCGGCCCGGCGACTCGCCACGCTTCAGGCAGCCGGCGAGCTGCAGATCCCGTTCACGACCGGAATCCTGGTGGGCATCGGCGAGTCCCGCCAGGACCGCATCGACGCGCTGGTCGCGATCGCCGAGTCGCACGCACGCCATGGCCACGTGCAGGAGGTGATCGTCCAGAACTTCCTGCCGAAGGACGGCACCGCCATGCACCGTGCCGAGCCGTGCCCGCCCGACGCGTACCTCGAGGCGATCGCGCTCGCCCGGCTCATCCTGCCGCCCGAGGTGCACCTGCAGGCTCCGCCGAACCTGTCCGACGACTTCGGTGTGCTGCTCGACGCGGGCATCGACGACTGGGGTGGCGTGTCGCCCCTCACCGCGGACCACGTCAACCCGGAGCGGCCCTGGCCTGCGCTCGACCGTCTGCGAGAGGTCACCGAGTCCCGCGGCTTCGTGCTCGCCCCCCGGCTCACGATCTACCCGGAGTGGGCGCTCGCCCCGGAGCGCTGGCTCGACGAGCGCACCCGCTTCCCGGTCATGGACCGCTCCGACGCCGAGGCACTCGGCCGTGACGATCCCGGCGCGATGTTCCCGGAGAAGATGACCGCCAACACAGAGGCGGGCACCGGCGCCGAGGTCATCCAGATCGCGGACCGCTCCCACTCCTCGACCGCCTGGTACTCGGGTGCGCCCGTCGCCCCGCCGCTGCTGTTGCCAGCGACATCGTCGACGGCCACGTCGACCGCCCCACGTGGCGGTCGGGTCGCCGAGGTGCTCGAGGGTGTCCGTGCCGGCCAGGAGGTCGGTGAGGACGAGATCGTCGCGCTCTTCTCGGCTCGTGGGCCCGAGGTGGCCGCGGTCGCAGAGCTGGCCGACGAGCTGCGCCGACGGGCCGTCGGCGACGTCGTCACCTTCGTGCGGAACCGCAACATCAACTACACGAACGTCTGCACCTTCAAGTGCAAGTTCTGCGGGTTCTCGAAGGGGCCGTTGAGCCTCAACCTGCGGGGCACGCCCTACCTGCTGACCCTCGAGGACATGCAGGAGCGCGTGCGAGAGGCCCATGCCGTCGGCGCGACCGAGGTCTGTCTGGTCGGCGGGATCCATCCCAGCTTCGACGGCGACTACTACGTCGACGTCTGCCACGCCGTGAAGGCGGCCGTGCCCGAGATGCACCTGCACGCCTTCACCGCCCTCGAGGTGACCGAGGGCGCCAAGCGCCTCGGTGAACCGCTCGACGCCTACCTGCGCCGACTCATGGACGCCGGGCTCAAGTCGCTGCCGGGCACGGCCGCCGAGATCCTCGACGACGACGTGCGGGCCGTGCTCTGCCCGGACAAGATCGACACCGGTGAGTGGATCGAGGCGCATCGCATCGCCCACTCCGTCGGGCTGCGCTCCAACGTGACGATCATGTTCGGCTCGATCGAGCAGCCGCGCAGCTGGGCGAAGCACCTGGTGATCACCCGCGACCTGCAGAAGGAGACCGGCGGATTCACCGAGTTCGTCGGGTTGCCGTTCGTGCACATGGCGACCCCGCTGTACCTGCAGCGTCGGTCGCGCCGGGGCCCGACCTTCCGCGAGGTGCTGCTGATGCACGCGGTGGCCCGCATCGCGTACGACGGCTGGATCGACAACATCCAGGGCTCGTGGGTGAAGCTCGGACTCGACGGCATCCGCCAGCTGCTGCAGGCGGGCGTCAACGACCTGGGCGGCACGCTCATGGACGAGAACATCTCGCGAGCTGCCGGCGCGTCGCACGGCACGGACGTGTCCGCGGACGACTTCCGTGCGCTCGTCGAACCGCTCGGTCGCGAGCTGCGCCAGCGCTCGACGCTGTACGTCGACCTGGGCGACGGGTCCGAGCCGGTCCCGGCGACCGCGTCGGCCTGAGCCCCGGGTCCCGGGCTCAGCAGCTGCGGGTCAGCAGCACCTGGGGTGCACGGTCCGTCGGCGCTCCCGACAGGTCGATCGCACCGGTGGCGGTGCACGCCGAGCCGAGCCATCCGAGTCGCAGCATGCCCCGGGCGTCGACCGGGACGCGCAGGACCGTGGCCGGTCCGGCCGCGGTGTACTGCGCGAGCGTGGGCTCGCGAGCGGCGAGCGGTGTGACCGTCGCGGCGTCGGCCACGAGCTCGGCGGTGGCGTCGTCGAGCAGGGGGTCCTCGGCGCCGGTGGTGCGCGCGAGGTGGGCGACGACGACACGCTCCGCACCGTCGGCAGGGTCGACGACCTCGACCCGGGCGGTCGCCCGGACCCGTTCGCCGTACGCCCCCAGGCCGTCGCAGGTCGAGACCGTGACCGCGACCTCGTGCACTCCGGGGGTGGCGTAGCGGAAGCGCAGCTCACCCGTGCCGCCCGATGGCTGGCCCGGCGCGTCGCAAGGGGCGGACGGCGGCACCGCGGTCAGGACCGACACCGCAGGGTCCCCCCAGTCGACCGAGATGATCGGTGCGACGCCGCCGTGGTCGGGATCGTGCCACGTCAGGTCGACCCGTGCGAGGTCACCGGCCTCGACGCCGGGCGTCGCGACGGACAGCTCGACCTGCAGCGGTTGGTTGGGAGCCGGTGCGGGCGCCGCTGTGGTCGGGGGCGCGACGGTCACCGGGACCGTCGTCGCTGCCGGCAGCGTCGTCGACGGTGCCAGCGGCGGCAACGTCTCGACCGTCGGTGCGACCTGGAGCACCTCGATCTCCTCGACCGGCGGCGTGGAGGAGACCGTCGTGGTCGACCGCTCTGCACCGTGGTCGCCGTCGGCGACGATGTCGTTCGGGTCGGTGCCTCCCAGCAGCGCCACGGTCAGGCAGCCCGCGACGACCACCAGCGCCGCACACGACCCTGCGAGCACCCGGCGTGTGCGTCGACGGCCCACGGCGGCGGCCTCGACCCGCGTCCTCGCCGCGCGCACGTCGAGTCCTGCGGGCGCCAGCGGCGACAGCAACGCGAACTGTGCCGTCGCATCCGCATGAGCGCTCGCGTCGGACGCAGAGCCTGCGTCAGAGGGAGAGCCTGCGTCGGAGGGGCTCGCCGTGTCGGCCGCGGTCATTCGACCGTCACCTGCAGCTCGTCGGCCAGACCGATGCGACGCCCGTCGGCCAGACGGGTGCAGACCCGGGCGACGCGGTCGATCACCTCGTCGAGCGGACGCCGCACCAGGCTCGCGACCTGCGACGGGCTGAAGCCCGCGGCCAGCGCGAGCACGCCGACGCGGCGGTCCCAGCGCCGCATGCCGTTGAGCGTGCCGTGCAGCTCGGCCAACGGCAGCTCGCCGTCGAAGTCGACGTCGGGTCCGAGGATCTCGTAGTGCAGCGGGACCGCGCCGGGGTGGCCGACCATCGCGTCGAGGCAGCGCTCCGCGACGTCGCACACCAGATGGGCGACGTCGCCGGCTTCGTCGTCGCCGAGGGCGAAGCGTCGGGCGGTGAACGCATCGGCGACCACCTGCTCGGCCCCGACGAGCGACGCCGGAGTGACGCTCGACGGATCGAGGATGCGGCGGGCGAGCCCGACGAGCGGTCCGTACCAGCGGTCGAAGCGGGCCGCGAAGACGGCGTCGCCGCTGCGCTCGGCGCGCTCGGCGACTGGACCGGTCGACCCCGTCGGGGCGTCCGCGGTGAACATGGGTGTGACGCTAGTTCCGGGACCGCTCGCCGATGCGTAATGCTCCCGGTCCGGTGGGTAGTGTCCGGCGACGTGAGCACCGCTGGACCTGCGCAGGACGACACCCGTCGCGAGTGGGTCTCGTTCGACCACGAGGGCGACACGTACCTCTTCGACATCACCTTCCTGACCAGCGGCTGGCACTGCATCTTCGGTCAGGGCTGCAAGGGCGTGCTCGAGGAGGACGCGACCGAGCTCGGTCACGGGTGCTGCACCCACGGCGCGCACTTCGCCGACACCCCCGACCGCAAGCGGGTGCTGCGCCATGCGAAGGGCCTCACCGATGCCCAGTGGCAGTTCCGCTCGGTGGCCGAGGAGCTCGGCGGCGCGGTCGCCAAGAACGACGACGGAGCATGGACCACGCGGTTGCACGACGGTGCGTGCATCTTCCTCAACCGCACCGACTTCCACCTGGGCGCCGGCTGCGCGTTGCACGTCGGCGCGCTGGACGCGGGTGAGAGCTTCGTGGAGTGGAAGCCCGAGGTCTGCTGGCAGCTGCCGCTGCGCCTCGTGCACGCGACCGACGAGCTCGGCCACACGACCTACACGCTGCGCGAGTGGAAGCGACGCGACTGGGGCGAGGGCGGCGAGGTGTTCCACTGGTGGTGCACCGAGGAGCCCGACGCGTTCGGCGGGCCCGACATGGTCGTCGACACGCTGCGCGACGAGATCGTCGGTCTGGTCGGTGAGCCGGTCTACCAGCGTCTCCTGGAGGAGTTGGTGCCGACCCCGGTGGTCACCCCGGTCCCCCACCCGGCGGTCCGTCGCCGCTGAGCGCCGAAGCGCCCGTCGGGGTGCCCGTGGAGAATGCTCAAGGCAGGTCGCCGACGCACCGATCCGGCAAGGGTGACGACCTTCTCCGCAGCAGAACTGACACGCGTCGCCGAGGCGGAGGGGATGATGTTCCCGGAGCACGTCGTCGACCAGCTCGTCTCGGCGCTCGACGCCGGCAAGCACGTGATCCTCACGGGGCCGCCCGGCACCGGCAAGACCACGCTCGCCTACCTGGCGGCGGAGCTCGGCCGTCACTCCATGCTGTGCACCGGCTACCAGCCGACCACCGCGACCTCGGAGTGGACCACCTTCGAGACCATCGGCGGACTGCAGCCCACACCCGAGGGCCTGATCTTCCGGCCGGGGCTCTTCGTCGAGGCGATCGACACCGGTCGCTGGCTGGTCATCGACGAGCTCAACCGCTCGAACTTCGACCGTGCCTTCGGCCAGCTGTTCACGGTGCTCTCCGGCTCCGCCGTCGTGCTGCCCTTCCGGCGTTCCGGCCAGATCAAGCCGATCTCGCTGGTGCCCCACGGCATCGAGCCGCCCGAGGGCAGCGACCCGATCCGGGTGCCGGCGTCGTGGCGCATCATCGCCACGATGAACGCGATGGACAAGCACCTGCTGTTCGACATGTCGTACGCCCTGATGCGGCGCTTCGCCTTCATCGAGGTCGGTACCCCGCCGGACCTGGCCTACGACCGGCTCCTCGACGGCTCCGGCGAGCTCGTCCGCAACCTGTTGCCCCTGCGCACGCTGAACAACCTGGGTCCGGCCATCTACGTGGACGCCGCGAAGTACGCGGAGCGCCGCCGACGTGACGGCATCAGCGACTCCCGGTTGCTCTACGAGGTCTTCTACGCGTTCTTCCTGCCCCAGTTCGAGGGGCTCGACGAGCACCAGGGCGCACGGTTGTACCGGCTGCTCTCGGGCCACCTCGAGCCGCCGGAGCAGGCCGAGGCCCGTCGTGTGATCGCGGAGCTGCTCGGTGATGAGCTCGTCGCCTGAACCAGGCGCCGACGCACACGAGTCCGGGCGGGAGCCGGCCACGAGCCAGCTGTGGCGCAGCCGTGCCCGCACCTCGCCGGCGATCCCGTTCGCCTCGGCGCTGATCGGACTCGATGTCGCGACGCTGTCCGACGCGGTCAGCATCAGCCTCGCCGCCTCGGACGAGGCCAGGGCGCTGCTCGACGGGATGGGTGTGCGCGTGCGGACCCTCCCCAGCAGCATCGATGCCGTCCCGGAGCGCTGCGTGAACTCGGTGCGAGGACCGATCCTGTGGGGTGAGACCCTCACCGCCAGGGCGAACGCGCTGGGCAACGACGACGTGTTCGTGTGCGTCACCGCGGGCCGCAGCTTCGACACCGTCGAGAACCGCGTCCTGGTCGCCGCGCTCGAGTCGATCGCCCGTGCCGAGCGGTCGCTGCGCAACCCGGTGGGCGAACGGGTGGCACCCAAGGACGCAGCCCGCGTCGTGGCGGTCGCCGCCGAGGCACGCGAGTGGCGCCGACACCCCCGTCTGGCGGGTGTGAAGGGCAGCCGGCTCGACGGTCGGGACCTGGCCCGTCTCCGAGGTGGACACCGGATGGCCCGCATGAACGCCGTGATCGCCGTGCGGGACCGGGTCGCGGAGCCCTTCGTCGCCGAGGACGTCATGGGACTCGCCGACCTGTCGACGCTCGTCTACCACGAGTTCGTGACGTCGGTCTTCGGTCGTCTCGCCGCCCGTGGCATGGTCGCCGGTCCGACGACCTACTCCGACGGATCGCTCCGTCTGGGGGCGGCCACGTTCCGTCACCCGGCCGTGGACGGCAGCGATGCACCCGGCCTCAGCTTCCGGGGGATCCCGTTGGTGCCGGCCGAGGAGCTCTACGACGAGGCGTCGTGGGCCGCCCGCGTCCCGAAGGACGCGGTCAAGATCACCAACGCGCTCGATCTGGATCGTCTGCTGGACCGCCTCAGCGGAGCGACGCCGGTGCCGACGGGTGCGCCGCCGCGGCGTGCCAGGACTCCGCTGGCGTCACACGGCGGCGGGCCGGTGTCCGATCAGGCCTCGACGTCGTCGGTGGATTCGTACCCCGGGCCGTCGTCGCGATCGCTCGGCTCGTAGTCGGTCGAGTCGTACTCGGCGTCGTCGGAGAGGTCGTCGACCACCGCCGCCACCACTGCCGGCTCGCCCTCGAGATCAGCGAAGAGTGCGTCGACATCGAGCTCCGGTCCACGCTTCAGGTTGCGGGCTTCTTCGTACCGCCGGTGCCGACCCTTTTCACGGTTGACTCCCCGTCATCGATCCATTGAATCTTCCAGTGTAGCGCGCCCGGCACCCCCGAACATGTTGCGGGCCACCGCTACGCTGCGGTGCCTGAACGCCGGAGACACACGTCGCGGCGCCGATCACGAGGAGCGCCGTGACCATCTCCCAGGCCGATGAGACCGATGTCACTCATCGGCTGCCGTGGTGGAAGCGAGCGGTCTTCTACCAGATCTACCCGCGGAGCTTCGCCCCGTCGGGGTCCTCCGGCGTCGGCGACCTGCCGGGCATCACCGCCCACCTGGACCACGTCGCCGCCCTGGGGGTCGACGCCGTGTGGCTGTCGCCGTTCTACCGCTCCCCGATGGCCGACTTCGGCTACGACATCTCGGACCACACCGATGTCGACCCGACCTTCGGCACGCTGGCAGACGCCGACGCCCTGATCCGGACGGCCCACCGTGACGGCCTGCGGGTGATCGTCGACTTCGTCCCGAACCACGTGTCGGACCAGCACCCCTGGTTCCGGGCCGCACGGTCGTCGGTCGAGGACCCCCACCGGGACTGGTTCCACTGGCGCGACCCTGCTCCCGACGGCGGTCCGCCCAACAACTGGAGCGCGGCGTTCGGGCCCCCGAGCGCCTGGACCCTGGACGAGACGACGGGCCAGTACTACCTGCACCTGTTCCTGCCCGAGCAGCCGGACATCGACTGGAACCACCCCGACGTCGCAGCCGCCATGCACGACGTGCTGCGGTTCTGGATGGACCGCGGCGTCGACGGCTTCCGCGCGGATGTCGTGCACTGCATCGGCAAGGACCCCGCGCTGCCGGACATGCCCGAGGATCTCGTCGGGTTGCCCGCCATGCTGCAGGACTTCGGGCCGGGTACCCACGAGCAGCTCCGAGCGATGCGCAAGGTGATCGACTCCTACCCCGGTGACCGGATGGTCGTCGGCGAGACGTTCGTCCTCGACACGACCGTCATGGCCTCGTACCTGGGTCGTGGCGACGAGCTGCACCTGGCGTTCAACTTCACTGCGCTGCACTGCCCGTGGGACGCCGCTCGCTGGCGCGCCGAGATCGAGACCACCTACGGGTTGCTCGACCCGATCGACGCGTGGCCCACATGGGTGCTCTCGAACCACGACGTCACCCGTCACCGCAGCCGGTACGGCTCCGAGGCCCGGGCACGGGCCGCCGCGGTGATGCTGCTGACGTTGAGAGGCACGCCGTTCCTGTACATGGGCGAGGAGCTGGGACTCGAGGACGCCGTGGTGCCCGAGGACGCGGTCGTCGACCCCGGTGGTCGCGACGGGTGCCGCGCACCGCTGCCGTGGACCCGCGAGTCCGACGCCGGGTGGGGGCCGTCGCCGTGGCTGCCGCTGCCGCCCGAGGCGATCGCACGCAGCGTCGAGGCCCAGGAAGGTGATCCGACGTCGATGCTGGAGCACTACCGGCGCCTGCTCGCGCTGCGCCACGCCGAGGACGCGTTGCAGGTCGGATCGATCGAGATGCTGGACGCCCCCGACGGGGTGCTGCGCTGGCGACGGGTGTCCCCCGGAGCGTCGAGCGGTCACGACGTCATCGAGATCGCGATCAACTTCACCGACGTCGCCATGCCCGACGCCGTGTCGGCCGGCACCGTGCTCGGCGGCACCGTGCTCGGCGAGGCAGCGCTCGACCCGACGACGCTCGGTCCCGACGAGGCCCGGATCGTCGCCCTCGCGTGACCCTGCCGCTCGTCACGCTGGTCCTGCTCGGGTTCGCCTGTGCGCTCGCAGGTTCGGTCGGTGGCATCGGCGGTGCGACGCTGCTCGTGCCGGTCCTGGTCGTGCTCGACGTCGAACCGCTCGTCGCCGCACCGCTCGGGCTGGCGGCGGTCGCTGCGGGATCGCTGGCAGCGGCCTCGCGGCAGATCGACGACGGGCTGGTGCACCACCGCCTGGGGCTGACCGTCGAGCTGGCGGCGTCGGTCGGTACCGTCGCCGGTGCGCTCGCGTCGACCCAGGTCCCCCAACGAGCCCTGCAGCTGATTCTCGGCGCCGCCGCGCTCCTGGGTGCGATCGCCGCGCTGTCGCGCACCGGGCTGCGGAACCTGCCCGACTCCACCTTCGACGCCGAGGGCGTCACGGGGGAATGGCCGGGCACCCTCGGGGGCCAGTACTCGCTCCGTGGTGCGATGGTCCCCTACCAGGCTCGTCACGTGCCCGCGGGACTGGCGGCATCGGTGCTCGCCGGCGCGGTCGCCGGTCTGTCCGGCGTGGGAGGTGGGTTCGTCAAGACCCCCGCCATGAGCGAGATCATGAAGGTGCCGGTGAAGGTCGCTGCGGCGACCACCACGTTCACCCTCGGGTTGACCGCCGCGAGCGGCCTGCTGATCTACGCCGCTCAGGGGCGACTGGACGCTCGGCCGAGCGCGGCGATCGTCGTCGGTGCGCTCGTCGGTGGCCTGCTCGGCGCTCGACTGCAGTCGGGCATGCAGGCGACGACCGCTCGGCGCCTGACCGGCGTGCTGCTCCTGGTCGTCGCCGCTGTCGTGATCGGCAGAGTCTTGTGAACGGCAGCGCGAGTTCCTGGCGTTCTGGGTGCGATCCTGCCGGCTGGGGCCGGCACGGTCGCACCCGGTTCGAGGAGTGTCGGGCCGTGGGAGGCCGACGGTGAGCGACGAGATCGTCGATCCGCGCTTCGATCGCTTCCGGCCCCTGTCGAACGCGCTGGGTTGGGCGCTCGCAGTGGTCGCGGTGCTCGCCGTCGCTGCGGTGGTGCTGCCCTCGCCGGCCGGCGTCTGGGCAGGCGCTGCACTGATCGCGACGCTGGTCGCAGTGCCGTTGGCCAGGGTGGCGTGGCTCGTCGCCCGCTGGGTGCGTCGCGGCGACCGTCGCTACGCCGCCGTCGGCGCAGGGGTGCTCGCCGTGGTCGCCTCGGGGGCCCTGCTCGCTCTGCTGTAGGGCTCGCTCTGCTGTAGGGCTCGCTCTGCTGTAGGGCTCGCTCTGCTGTAGGGCTCGCGCGGCTGCAGGCGCTAGTGGTTGCGGTCCTCGAGGATCAACCCGGTGCGGCGGTCGAACGCCAGGGTCGCCTCGCCCTCGACGAGCCGACGGATCGGCTCACCGACCAGCTCGGCGCGCCAGCCGATGGTGAGCCGGGCATCGGGCACGCCGCGCAGCAGGTCCTCGAGATCGGAGCGGGTGGCCAGGAGCGCGGTCTCGAGCTCGAGGTCCCGGGCACGCTGGCTGACCCAGGCACTCACGAGCGGCACGGCGGGACGCAGCTCGGCGGGCATCTCCTTGACCTGCGACGCCGGTGCGCGCAGCGGCGTGTTGCCGCGCGAGTCGGCCACGACCGTGAGCAGCTCCTCGGCCATGCCGCCGCGCAGGTTGCGACCGTCGACGCCACGCAGCGAGCGCAGTTCCTCGACCGTCGTCGGAGCCGCGGCTGCCACGCCGACCACGCCCAGGTCGGAGAGCACGAAGCGAGGGGTCTGGTCGGAGTCGATCGCCCGCTGCTCGCGCCATGCGGCGACCGCCTGGGCGATCGCGAGCGACGAGTCACGCAGGTGACGGATCTCCTTGATGCGCCGCCACGCCTCACCGGGGTCACGTGGGCCGCGGGCCTCGATGCGCAACTCCTCGCAGGCCGCCTCGACCCAGTCGGTGCGTCCCTTGGTCTCGACACGATCCATGAGGATGGTGTGCAGCTCGAGCAGGTGTGCGACATCTGCGGCCGCGTAGGTGAGCTGCGCCTCGCCGAGTGGACGCCGCAGCCAGTCGGTCAGGCGGTCGGCCTTGGGGGCCTTCACCTGGAGCTCACGCTCGAGCAGCGTCGACAGGCTCGGGCTCGTGTAGCCGAGGAACCCGGCGGCGAGCTGCGTGTCGATCAGGCGAGACGGGATCGTCCCGCACGAACGCTCCATGACCTCCATGTCCTGGCGAGCGGCGTGCATGACCGCCAGGCCCGGCCCGTCGAGGACCTTCGCGAAGGGGTGCAGGTCGACGGCCAGTGCATCGACGAGCGCGATGCCGTGCTGGTCAGCGATCTGCACCAGTGCGACTTGCGGGAAGTAGGTGCGCTCGCGGTGGAACTCGGTGTCGATCGCATAGCGCTCCTGACCGACGAGACGGTCGACGAGCGACGCGAACGCGTCGTCGTCCTCGATCAGCTCGAAGCTGGCTGCGTTCGTGTCGACCATCTGATCAGCCGGACACCGGGCCGGACTCCACCGGCCGCCCCGACCCGATCCAGGCGTCGGTGCCGCCGGCGACGTTGACCACCTGTCGACCCTGAGCGGCGAGGAACTCACACGCCCGCATGCTGCGGCCACCGACCTTGCAGATCACGTAGACCGTGTCCGACCCGGGGATCTCGTCGTGCCGCTCGCCGAGCTCGGGCAGCGGGATCAGCTGCACACCCGGCACCCTGGCCTCGAGGTGCTCGTCCGGCTGTCGGACGTCCACGAGCACGATGTCGTCCTCGAGCAGCGCAGCGAGCTCCTCGACGTCGATCTCGGGGATCTGTCCCTGCATGCCCATGGCTCCTCGGTGCTGGTCGCCGCTGCCGCGAGGGCGTCGACGGAGCGGGTCCGTGCCGTGTCGACGGCCCGCGGACTTCATCGGACGTTCACCCTGCAGGCTACCCGTGCATCGTCGGAACTCCTGCACCGGGCCCTCTCCACCGGCGGCGCGCACCGGCGGGCGGGTCGGCCGTTCAGGGGGCGACGACGCCGCCGTAGACGTGCTCGCCGCCGCGGGCCGGACCGTGGTTCGCGACGGCGTCGCGCAGGTCGGCGACGAACGCCGACGCGACCGCGTCGTGCCCGGGGGACGCCATCACGTGCAGCCCGCCCTGCTGGCGGTCGAGGTTCCATCCCCGGTCGTCCATCACGTCGCCGACCGCCTCGATGTCGACGACGACCGGCGAGTCGGGATCGGCGCCGAACTCGAACACCGACATGTCGGGGTCCGAGGTGACCCGGAGGCCCTCGATCGAACGGACGCCGTCGAGGAAGGTCGTGGTGGCGTCGAGCACCCGCGCTGCCAGGCGCAGGTAGCCGTCCGAGCCGAGGTGGCGCATCGTGGCCCAGGCGCCCGCGATCGGCGCGCCCGGTCGGGTGCCGGCGGACGACGACGAGGCGTAGAGGCCGCCGGGCCACGCGTCGTACATGAAGATCTGACGCTGGTAGAGCTCTCGGTCCCGGTACATCACCGTGGAGACGCCCTTGAAGCAGTAGCCGTACTTGTGGATGTCGGCCGACATGGACGTGACGCCCTCGACGCGGAAGTCCCACGGCGGCACCGGCTGGCCCAGCTGCTCCCAGAACGGGAGCAGGTAGCCGCCGAGGCACGCGTCGACGTGGCACAGCACGTCACGCGACTGCGCGAGGGCGGCGATCTCCTCGACCGGGTCGATCACGCCGTAGGGGTAGCACGGTGCCGAGACCACGACGATCGCGGTGCGGTCGTCGATCGCCTCGCCGTAGGCGGCGGGGTCGGCACGACCATCGGCGCGGGTCGGCAACGAGATGCGTTCGACGTCGAGGTAGGTGCACGCCTTCGCGAACGCCGGGTGCGCGGTCTCGGAGCACACCAGCGTCGGTGCGATCACTCCCCGCGCCCGGGCGTGGTCGCGGCGGTCTGCACGGCCAGGAAGATGGACTCGGTGCCGCCCGAGGACAGCGCTGCGTGGCCGGCGCCGAAGAGCTCGGTGGCCATGGCGAGCACCTCGCCCTCCATGCGCAGCAGGGTCTGGTACCGGAACGGGTTCAGCGCGTTCTCGTGCAGGAAGATCGAGGCGATCTCGTGCTGGAGCCGTTCCAGCTCGGGATCGTCGGTGTGGTACACGAGGCTGAACGCCCTGCCACCGCGCCAGTCCAGGTCACCGGACCGCTCGGCGCGGATCTCGGTGAGCATCTCGTCCACCGGACGTCCGCTGTTGGTGAGCAGGCTGTCGGTGGGCCGGCTGTCGGTGGGCTTGCGGCCGGTGGGCATGCTGCTGTCGGTCGTGCTGGAGTCCGGGTTGCTGGCGTCCGCCGTGGTCATGGCAGGACACTAGGGCGAGCGGTCACTCCGACGGCGGTGGCCACTCCGGGTCGCACTGGTGCAGGAAGTGCCTGCAGCGCTCCTCCTCGTCGCGTTCGCCGATCTCGGCGGCCGCGGCACGGAGCCCGTCGAGGGCGCGCAGGAAGCCACGGTTGGACTCGTGGCGCCAGCGCACGTAGCCGCTGCCGCGCCACCCCGACCCGCGGAGCGTGTCGAGGCCGCGGTGGTAGCCGACCCGGAAGCAGGCGTAGCGCTCGACGGGGTCGCGGCCCAGCTGCCCCAGCCGTGCCCAGCCGTCGAGGAACCGCGGCCAGTCCGCCACGACGGCGGCGACGGCGTCGCGTCGCTGGCCCTCGGGCAGCTCGAGCGCGGCGGCGAGTGCGGCGCGGGCCTCGGCGGGTTCCGGGGTGATCACGGTCTCGGGAGGGCCCGACGGGGAGAGGTTGATGGGCGAGTCGCTCATCGGCGCAGCCTACGGTGTCGCGCTCTCCCCCCTGACCCAGCCCAGCGAGATCCTGGCCCGGCTGCCCCAGGCCTGTGCGTTCCGGCCGCAGGACCCAGCGGTGACGCCCAGCGAGCGCCGTCAGCTCGAATGGCTGCCGTCGACCTGATCGCCAGCGGTGGCGTCGTCGAACGGTGCGACCTCGTCGACGGGCTCGTCCTCGAGGCCACCGGTGACGATCGCTCCCTCGGGCGACGCGGCGACGCGAGCGGCCTGACGGGTGGAGCGCCATCGCGTCGACAACGAGAGCCGCTCGATCGGTGCGAGCAGGTCGGCGCCACGACGTCGCTCCCCCGCCTCGGCGTCGCGCTCGTCGAGGAACCGGGCGGAGTTCTCGTAGCCCTGGGCGACGAGCTCGTCGGTGCGACCGAAGTCGTCGTACTTGATGTCGGGACGCTGTCCGGGCGGCAGGACGATCGCCTCGACCTTCGGGGGCAACGCCGCCAGATCGTGCGCGAAGCGGCTGTTGCGGGCGATCCAGTAGGCCAGCAGTGCGCCGTCGAGCGGCCGCTTGATCTCGACGTCGGGTCGACCGTGCGGGCCGACGTGCAACACGTAGATCGTGCGGCACCCGAGCTCGACGGCCCGGCTGATCGGCACGTTCACGATCACGCCGCCGTCGATGTAGCGGCGGCCGTCGATCACGACCGGCGGGTAGACCGCGGGCAACGCTGCCGACGCGAGGATCGCCTCGACCAGGTCGCCCTCGTCGAACCATCGCTCGACCGCGTCCTCGACGTCCGCGGCGACGCACTGGAACGGCAGCTCGAGCGCCTCGATGCGTGACTCGGGACCGAGCAGGGCCTCGAGACCGGAGCGCAGCCCCTCGTTGCTGTGGAGCGACGCTCCCTTGCGCAGCAGCTGCACCGCGGAGGGGATGCGTGACGACGGCATCAGCGTGTGCGACGTGGTGCTGCGCCAGTGCTCCTCGAGGCGGGCGACGCCCTCGACGGTCGGGTCGGCCGCGTAGCCGGCGCCGTTGAGCGCCCCGACCGAGCAGCCCAGCACGACGTCGGGCACGATGCCGCGCTCGGCGAGCGCCCGCAGCATGCCCACCTGGATCGACCCCAGGTTGCCGCCGCCCGACAGCACGAAGGCGGTCCGGGGACGACGCCTCGATCCGTCACGACGGGTGAGCTCGCGGATCGACGGCATGAGCGGAGCGTACGGTCGTCAGCCGGCCGCGCGGGCGACCGTGGCCCGGACGAACCGGGCGAACTCGTCCGGGTGGGACAGGTGCGCGCCGTGCCCGGACTCCGCGATGTGGACCGTCCGGGCGTCGTGCAGAGCACGGCCGAGCTGCTCGGTGCTCCGACGCAGGTGCTGCGCGCTGCGGCCGCCGGCGCCGACGGTGACGGGCAGCGTGACGCGGTCCAGCGCGACCGACGTTCCGGGATCACGCAGGTCACGGAGCTCGTCGAGCAGCGCGGGTCCTTCGTTGCGTCGGGCCTCTCGGTCGCGGTCGCGCAGCCGGCTCCAGGTGTGCTCGCCGACCATGAGTCGGTAGAAGTGCTCGGCCCCTGCCGCCGCACCGTCGCGATCCGCGACGTCGACCGCCCCGCCGCCCACCGACGACCTCGAGTCGTCCAGCCACGGCGCGGGCGACTCGAAGGCGCCGACCGCGGTCAGGCGGTCGTCGCCACTGGCCGCCAGCGCGAGTGCCACGGTGCCACCCATGCTGTGGCCGACCACGACCACCGCCGAGGCGCCGGTCCAGTCGACGACGGTGGCCAGGTCCGTCGCATGGGACCCGAGGGTGCCTCGACCTTCGACGTACGGGGATCCGGCGTAGCCCCGACGGTCGAAGGCGACGACGTCGAGGTCCGGGAGTCGACGCATCGTCCGGCCGAAGCTCGCCGCGCGGTCCATCGCACCGTGCACCAGCACGACCGTGGGCTCCTCGGGACCGACGTCGGGACGTCGGCGGCGCACGACCGCCAGGCCGTCGACCCGGGCGTGCTCGGCGCGCGCGGGAGCGAGACCCGCGGCGGCGGGTCCGGTGTCGGGCGAGCTCACGGCACCGTCATCATGCGGAGCACGTCGGTGGCGTGCATCCCGGCACTGCCCGCACCCGCGAGCACCGCCACCACCTCGCCCGAACGGACCAGGCCCTGGTCACGCGCGATGCAGACCAGGTCGTCCATGGCTCGCATGTCGTCGACCCGGTGCGGGGCGAAGATCGGCGTCGCTCCCCAGCTGAGTGCCAGCTGGCGCACCGTGCGCTCCTGCGGGCTGAAGGCGATGAGCGGCATCTTCGGGCGGAACCGGGCGATCGAGCGCACCGTGAACCCGGACTCCGAGATGCAGATGATCGCGGCGACGCCCATCTCGGTCGCGGCACGCCACGTGGCACCCGTCATCGCGTCGGTCAGGCGGGCCGGACCGGCGCCGACGGCCTCCTGTCGCAGCAGACGGATGCGTCGGGCCCACGCGTCGTAGTCGAACTCCTGGTCGGCCCGGTCCGCGACGCGGGCCATGGTCGCGACGGTGTTCACCGGGTCGTGGCCGACCGCGCTCTCCGCGGAGAGCATGACCGCTGAGGATCCGTCGAACACGGCGTTCGCGACGTCGGAGACCTCGGCGCGCGTGGGTGCGGGCGACGTCACCATCGACTCGAACATCTGCGTCGCGGTGATGACCGGCTTGCCCAGTGCGATGCAGTCACGGATGATCCGCTTCTGCACGTGGGGCAGCTCCTCGATGCCGAGCTCGGAACCCAGGTCGCCGCGGGCGACCATGATCGCCCCGGACGCCTCGATGATGCCGTCCAGGTTGTCGACCGCCGCCCGGGTCTCGATCTTCGCGACCAGCAGCGGGCCACGGGGGTACGGCTCGGTGCCGACCTTTCGGATGTCGTGGCCGGAACGCACGAAGGACAGCGCCACCATGTCGACGCCGACGTCGACGAAGGCGTCGAGCTTGATCAGGTCCTCGGGCGTCGGCGAGGCGATGCCGAGACGCTCCGAGGGGACGTGCAGGCCGGGGCGCCCCTGGACCGGGCCACCGTGTGCGACGAGCACGCTCGCGCTGGTCGCGTCGACGGACTCGACCTGCAGCATCACGCTGCCGTCGCCGACGGCCAACATGTCACCGGGGTGGATGTCGACGAGCAGGTTCTCGTAGTCGACACCGAGGACGGCTGCATCGGAGGTGTCCCGGCCGGGCACCAGTTGCACCGAGGTGCCGGCGGCGAGCTCGATCGCGACGTTGCCGAACGAGCCGAGGCGCACCTTCGGTCCGGGGAGGTCGACCATGATGCCCAGGTTGCGGCCGGCCTCGGCCGCCACGCGGCGGATCAGGTGGTAGCGCTCGAGCGCGTCGTCGATGCTGCCGTGCGCGAGCCCCAGTCGGGCCACGTCCATGCCGGCATCGATCATCTTCCGGAGTACCGGCGCCGAGTCCGATGCAGGACCGATGGTGGCGATGATCTTCGTGCGACGGGGCATCCTCTCAGGGTAGGCCCGCCGTCAGGCAGTGCGGTGACGGGTTTCGGTCACCCTGAGCGCTAGGAGCGCGGCACGTCCTTCCACGCAGCCTGCTTGTCGACGCGGACGTCGCCGGGCAGGCCGAGGACCCGTTCGCCGATGATGTTCTTGAGCACCTCGGAGGTGCCGCCCTCGATCGAGTTGGCGCGGGCGCGGAGGAAGTTCTTGAACATGTCGTCGCTGAACAGGGCGTGCTTGGGGCGGCTGAAGTCGTAGGACTCGTACAGCATCCCCTCGGGGCCCATCACGTCGAGGGCCAGGCTGTAGATCGCCTTGTTGAGCTCGGCCATGGCGAGCTTGGCGACCGAGCCCTCGGGACCCGGGGTGCCCGCGGTGCGCAGCTGCGCGGCGCGGATGTTGGTCAGGCGGTTGACCTCGGCCTGCAGCCACAGCTGGGTGACCTTGTCGCGCAGGACCGGGTCCTTGTGCTCGGCGGCCTTCCAGGTCTCCATCAGCTGGCCGATCGGGCCGGCGCCACGCGGCGGGGTGCCACCGCCGATCGACACGCGCTCGTTCATCAGCGTGGTGATCGACACGGCCCAGCCTCGGCCGACGTCGTCGACGCGCAGGGAGTCCGGGATGCGGACGTCGGTCAGGTACACCTCGTTGAACTCGGCCTCGCCGGTCATCTGGCGCAGCGGGCGGACCTCGACGCCCGGTGCGTGCATGTCGACGATGAACGCGGTGATGCCCCGGTGCTTGGGCAGGTCGGGATCGGTGCGGGCGATGACGAGCCCGTAGGACGAGACGTGGGCGAGGGTCGTCCAGACCTTCTGGCCGTTCAGGACCCACTCGTCGCCGTCCCGCTCGGCGCGCATCGCCAGCGACGCGACGTCGGACCCGGCACCCGGCTCCGAGAACATCTGGCACCAGATGTGCTCGTTCGAGAACAGCGGGCGCAGCAGCTCCTTCTGCTCGTCGGTGCCGTGGGTGAGGACCGCCGGCGCGCACATGCCGTAGCCGATGGGGTTCCGCGCCCCACCGATCGGGCCGCCCGCGGCGCTGATGCGCTGGACCACGACTCGCTGGAGCTTCGGGCTGACGCCGAGGCCGCCGTTGCCCTCGGGGAAGTGCACCCAGGCCAGACCTGCGTCGAACTGCGCCTCGAGGAACGTGCGCTCGTCGGTGCTCGCCGGAGGGAACTCGGCCAGGAGGCGCTCGCACGCCTCGATGACGCGCTGCTCGTCCGCGTCCTGTGCCGTCACCGCGTCGTCTGTCACCGTCATGCTGGACCCCCTGGTGCCGCGTTCTTGACCGAGTGGTCAAGTTACCCCGAAATGACACTTGTTCTCGACCCGCAAGGATCGACGACACGTGTCATTTCGCGGTGGCGGTCATTTCTGTGCCGGTCGTTTCTGCGGCGGTCAGTTCGCTGTGGCGGTCAGTTGAGCTGGGCTCGGAGCCGAATCGCCGCGGTGGCGTGTTCGATCTCACGAGCCGGATCGAGCACGGCGAGCTCGTCGTGCACGGTGGCTGCGTCGAGCAGCTCACCGAGTGAACCGAGGCCCCGTGCGAGCTCGAGGCGCTCCGCGACGCCGGACCCCGGCAGCGCGCACTGCAGCGCGAGCGCCCGTACGACCCCCGCTCGGTCCCCTGTACGCACCTGCGCGCCGCGCAGGTTGTTGAGGATCCGGGCGAGCACCGCGAGTGAGGGGGTGGTGTCGAGCAGGTCGGGGGCGAACTGCAGCTGGCCCCGGTGGAGCCCGTCGAACAGTCGGGCGCATCCGGTCCGGTCCAGGGCGATTCCGCCGTGGAACGGGTCGAAGAAGCGGTCGGGGTCGTCGGCCGATCGCAACAGGAAGTGGCCGGGCATCCCGACGCCCACCAGCCCCACCCCGATGCGTCGCCCGACCTCGATGCCCACCACCGACAGGGTGATCGGGATGCCGACCCGACGATCGAGCACCTGGTCGAGCAAGGAGTTGCGGGGGTCGTAGTAGTCGACGGAGTCGCCGCGGAAGGTGCCCCGGCCGAACAGCTCGGCGCAGAGCTCCTCGGGGTCGGTGGCCCTGCTGTGCTCGGCGAGCCCGTCGAGATGGCGGAGCACCTGGTCCTCGTCGACCTCGGGGCGCCCGCTCGACGCGATCAGGGCGCACGCCCGGTCGAGGGGCACGGGATCCATGCGGACCACCGCGGCGAACTCGGAGGTGTCGATCACCGTGCCGAGCGTACGTGTGCCGGGCGGATCGCCGGCCTCGGGCGGCGAGCCGGGACTTGACCGGTCGGTCAAGTGGAGTGGATGCCGACGGCTACGCTCGTCCCGAATCGACCATTCCCAGGGGGTCCCGTGTCCGATCAGCTGTTCTACCCAGGTGCGTACGTCGCGGAGCGCGGTGATCAGGCGGCCTACATCATGGCGTCGACCGGCGAGTCGGTGACCTACGCCGAGCTGCACGAACGGGCCAACCGGATCGCCCACCTGTTCCGCTCGGTCGGGTTGCAGCCCGGTGACCACGTGGCGTTCTGCATGGAGAACCACCCCTGGTTCCTGTCGCTCGCGTGGGGTGCCCACTACGCAGGGCTGTACTACACGGCCATCTCGTCGCGACTCACCGCCGAGGAGACGGCGTACATCGTCGACGACTGCGGAGCCCGGGTGTTCATCGTGTCGGAGCAGAAGCTCGGACTCGGCCACGAGGTCGTGGCGACCACCCCGAAGGTCGAGGCCCGCTTCGTGCTCGGCCCGGCCACCGAAGGCCACGCCTCGTTCTTCGACGCGGTGGCAGCCCAGCCCGCCGACGACCTCGACGGCGCCGAGGAGGGCATGGACATGCTGTACTCCTCGGGGACGACCGGTCGGCCCAAGGGCGTGAAGGTGCCGCTGCGCCACGTGCCCCTCGGCACGCCCGACACGCTGTTCATGCTGGTCGCGGGCCTGTTCGGCGCCAACCCCGAGACGGTCTACCTCTCCCCCGCGCCGCAGTACCACGCTGCTCCGCTGCGCTTCTCGATGCAGGTCCAGCGCGCCGGCGGCACGGTGGTCGTCATGGAGCGCTTCGACGCCGAGGACGCCCTGCGCCTGATCGAGCAGTACGGGGTCACCTTCGGGCAGTTCGTGCCGACGATGTTCGTGCGCATGCTCAAGCTGCCCGACGAGGTGCGCGAGCGCTACGACGTGTCGTCGATCCAGGTCGCCGTGCACGCCGCGGCTCCCTGCCCGGTGCCGGTCAAGGAACGCATGATCGAGTGGTGGGGTCCCGTCATTCACGAGTACTACGCGGGAACCGAGGGCAACGGCTTCTGCTGGGCGAACTCCGAGGACTGGCTCGCCCACAAGGGCACCGTCGGCAAGCCGCTCGCCGGCGTGCTGCACATCGTCGGTGAGGACGGCAACGAGGTGCCCGTCGGTGAGACCGGCACGGTGTTCTTCGAGTCCGAGGCCGACTTCAGCTACCACAACGACCCGGACAAGACGAAGGACTCGTACCACCCGAAGGGCTGGTCGACCCTGGGTGACATCGGCCGGGTCGATGAGGACGGCTTCCTCTACCTGTCGGACCGCAAGGCGTACATGATCATCTCCGGCGGGGTGAACATCTACCCGCAGGAGGCCGAGAACGTGCTGACCATGCATCCCGAGGTCGTCGACGTCGCCGTGTTCGGCATCCCCAACGAGGACTTCGGCGAAGAGGTCAAGGCCGTCGTGCAGCCCACCGAGATGCCCGCCGACGCCGCCGCTGCCGCGGAGTTGTCGTCGCGGATGATCGCCTACTGCAAGGAGCACCTCGCTGACGTGAAGTGCCCCCGGTCGATCGACTTCCGCGAGGAGCTCCCCCGCCACCCGACCGGGAAGCTCTACAAGCGCCTGCTCAAGGACGAGTACGTCGCCGCCGTCGCGCAGGAGGACTGGTACCGCGGATAGGCGACACTGCAGTGCGGCGGAGCCGTATCGTGCCGCGATGCACCTCAGCGCCAGATGGTCCACCGCGGTGCTCGCCATCGTCACGGTGACGCTCGCGGGCGTCGGCTGTGGCGACACGTCCGAGGACGCCTCGGCAGGCACGTCCTCGACCACAGCGGCGTCCCAGACCACAGCAGTTGATCCGGATGCCTTCTGCGCAGCCATCGAGGCGCTCGATCGGACCGACGGGACGACCGAGGAGTCGATCGTCCTGGACGTGCTCGACGAGGTTCGCCGTACCGCGCCGCCGGAGATCAGCGATGCCGTCGACACCGCCTCCGACACGCTCATCGCGAACAACTACCCCGGCGGCGTCGAACCCGGCATGCAGGAGGCGTCGATCGAGGACACCCACGCGGCCGGTGAGCGCCTCAGTGCCTACGTGGACGAGCACTGCGAGCTCGGCGCCTGAGCGTCGTCGATCCCCTCGATCCGGACCAGCGTGGTCAGGGTCGAGGGGTCCGGGACCGCCGGCGCCGCGCGCGAGCGCCGATGGCGCGGGTGGCGTCGCTGCCGCGGGTGAGGGCGGCCCGGCCGACCAGGACCGCGACGGTCGCGCTCGCTCCGAGCGCGGCCGCCAGCCACCACGCCGCCGAGTAGGAGCCGCGCTCGGCGACGAGGCCGAAGAGGATCGGGCCCACGGCGCCGCCGATGTAGGTGCCGGTCTGCGTGATGCCCGTGGCACGGCCCGGGAAGCCGGGTGAGGCGCGCACGACCGACAGGTTGAACAGCCCGGGCCACGCCCACCCCGCACCGAACGCGAGCGGCACGCCGATCAGCTGCACCGCGGGGGTGCGCCACGTGAACAGGATCGAGGTGATCGCCCCCAGCGCGATCATGGCTGCCACGGTTCCGAGCAGGTTGCCGGGATGGCGGTCCGCCGCGGCACCGACCCCGAGGCGCACCAGGATCGAGATGATGCTGCCGGCGGAGAAGGCGAGCCCGGCGGTGCCGGGGTCGATCCCCGCGTCGATCGACGACTCGACGAAGAAACCGCCGAGCGTGATCGCGGCAGCGGTCGAGAATGCCGCAGCGACCGCGAGCGCCGGCAGCGCGCCCCGCGGCGCGGATGCCTCGCCGGTGGTGTCGTTCACCGAGGTGCCTTCGCTCACCGTCTCGCCGGGGATCCGGACCCGGACCAGGGTGAGCGCGATCCCGGCGAGCAGGGAGGCCGCGACGAAGACCCACCGCCAACCGAGGTTCAAGGCGATGGTCGGCAGGGTCAGGCCGGCCACCAGCGCCGCGCCGGGCATCGCGGACTGCTTCACGGCGAAACCGATGCCCTGGCGTCGCAACGGCAGGTCACGGGCGATGAAGACGTTGGCCGAGAGCTGCGCCGTCGCGTTGCAGACGCCGCTGACCGCGGACAGCAGGCCCAGCACCAGGGGCGTCCGGGCCAGACCGGCGACCGCCAGCTGCACCGCGATCGTGCCGGTCAGCGCGGCGCTCAGACCCGTGCGCGGGCCGACGCGGTCGATCCAGCGTCCGAAGCGGCTCGACACCAGGGCGCTCGCGGCGAAGAAGGACGCCAGGATCAGCCCGATCGTCGTCTCCTGGTAGCCGAGGTCGGCGCGGATCTCGATCGACAACGAGCCCAGCAGGAACACCGGGAGGATCGCCGCGACGATCGCGACCGCGATCGTGCCGAGCCCCGCGGTGGTCCGCTCGTCGGCGCCGCTGCCGGTCGTGGCCGGGTCGCCCGCCGCGCGGCGCGGAGGCTCGGGAGCGGCGAGGTCGGTCACCGCACGACTCTCGCGCCGTCGCGCCGGCCGGACGAAGTCGGTAGCCTCCGCGCGTGTCCACCGCCCGAGCCGCCGAGCATCCGTTCCTGGACCACCCCCGACCGTTGGCCATCGCCCACCGGGGCGGCGATGAGTCGGCGCCGGAGAACACGATCGCCGCGTTCCGCGCGGCGCTCGACACGGGGTTCCGCTACCTGGAGACCGACGTGCACGTCACCTCCGACGGCGTGCTGGTGGCGTTCCACGACGACCGACTGGACCGCGTGACCGACCGCCATGGTGCGATCGCGGACCTGCGGTGGAGCGACGTGCGTGAGGCCCGCATCGGCGGCGAGCGGATCCCGCGCTTCGAGGAGCTGCTCGAGGAGTTCCCGGCGGCACGCATCAACGTCGACATGAAGAGCGAGCACTCCGTGATCGCCCTCGTGCGCGCCGTCCGTCGCCAGCAGGCGGTCGAACGGATCTGCATCGCCTCGTTCTCGACGACCCGACTGCGACGTGCCCGAGCGCTGCTCGGCCCCGAGGTCTGCTCGGCCGCAGGACCGAAGGAGATCTCTGCGCTGGTCGCAGGGACCCGCCTCCCCGCACGGATGCCGAGGCGTTCGGCGGAGCCGCCGTTCCGGTGCCTCCAGGTACCCGTGCGCCATGCCGGCGTCGAGGTCGTCACACCCGCGCTGCTGCACCGGGTGCGGGCACTCGGTTGCCAGGTGCACGTGTGGACGATCGACGACCCCACCGAGATGCACCGCCTGCTCGACCTGGGTGTCGACGGGATCATGACCGACAAACCTTCGGTGTTGCGCTCCGTGCTCGAGTCGCGGGGCGAGTGGGTCGACCTCGGTTGATGACGCCCGGTCAGCGCGAAACAGCCCCGGAGGGTGCGTTGACAGGCCCTCGCGCAGGACTAGAGTGCGCCCACTTGTGATGGTGGTCACACATCTGTGCGGCATCACGCGAGCGTGCGACGACGATCGGCCCTGAGCCGGTCGACCGCTGCACACCGGCGGCGTCTCACGATGTCGATCTACAACCAGGGGGTACACAGGTGCGGTCTTTGACCAGTACGACGAGACGCGGTGCACGGCGACGCCGTTCGCTCGCGGCGGGCGTGGTTCTGTCCGCGGCATTGGTCGCCGCGGCATGCGGTGGCGGCAGCGAGGGCGGCAGCAACGGCGGCGGCGAGGGCAACGGCGAGGACGCCGGCACGCCGACGCCCGGTGGCACGGTCGTCTACGGACTCGAGGCCGAGAACGACGAGGGCTGGTGCCTCCCGGAGGCGCAGCTCGCGATCTCCGGCATCCAGGTCGCCCGCACCATCTACGACACGCTGACCGCCCCCAACGAAGAGGGTGAGTACGTCCCGTTCCTGGCGGAGTCGGTCACGCCGAACGCGACGTTCGACTCGTGGGACGTCAAGCTGCGTGAAGGCGTGAAGTTCCACGACGGCACCGACCTGACCGCCGAGGTCGTCAAGAACAACCTCGACGCCTTCCGCGGCCAGTACCCGGCCCGCAAGCCGTTGCTGTTCGTCTTCGTGTTCTCGAACATCGACACCGTCGAGGTCAAGGACCCGCTGACCGTCACGATCACGACCAAGACGCCGTGGCCCGCCCTGCCCGCCGCGCTGTTCGGTTCGGGCCGCATCGGCATCTCGGCACAGGCGCAGCTCGACGACGCCGAGACCTGTGACCGCAACCTGATCGGCACCGGCCCGTTCAAGTTCGAGGAGTGGAACCAGAACGAGAGCTTCAAGGCCGTCAAGAACCCGGACTACTGGCAGAAGGACGCCGACGGCGTGCAGCTGCCGTACCTCGACGCCATCGAGTTCCAGCCCCGCGTCGACCCGTCGTCCCGCGTGAACGGTCTGCTCTCCGACGAGCTGCAGATGATCCACGTGTCGGCCGGCGAGAACATCGACCAGCTCCGCCAGGAGACCGAGAGCGGCGCGATCCGGTCCTACGAGTCGGACCAGTTCGCCGAGGTCTCCTTCGGCCAGTTCAACACCTCGACCGAGCCGTTCAACAACAAGAACGCCCGCCTCGCAGCGATCAACGGCATCGAGATGGAGACCTTCAACGAGGTCCGCAACCTCGGCATCCTGACCAACGCCAACGGTCCGTTCGCCAAGGGCAACATGGGCTACCTCGAGGACACCGGCTACGAGACGTCGAACATCGAGAAGGCGAAGGAGTACCTCGCCGCCTACAAGGCCGAGACCGGCAAGGACCTCGAGTTCACGCTGCTCTCCACCAACGACGAGTCGACACGTGCCTCGGCACAGCTCGTCCAGGAGATGGCGCAGAAGGCCGGCATCAAGGTCACCATCCGTGACATGTCGCAGTCCGAGCTCATCGACAACGCGATCGCCGGCACCTTCCAGGTGATGGTGTTCCGCAACTACCCCGGTGGTGACCCGGACACGCAGTTCAACTGGTGGACCAACGGCTCGCCGGTGAACTTCGGCCGCTTCCAGGACGACACCCTCACCGGGCTCATGGAGCAGGGTCGGGTGAGCTCCGACAAGGCCGAGCGCACCAAGATCTACGAGGACGTCAACAAGCGCTTCGCCTCCGAGGGCTACGCCCTGTGGCTCCAGTGGACCATGTGGGACATCGGCATGAGCACGAACGTCTTCGGCGAGCTCGGACCCGACCTGCCCGACGGCGGCGGCAAGCCCTTCCCCGGACTCGCGACCGGCCACCCGGTCTCGGGCATCTGGATCAAGCAGTAGGTCCTTCGTGGCCTGACGGGGGTCGGAGTCGCCGCAGCGCGGTCTCCGGCCCCCGTCCCGGTTCTTCTCCGAGCCGCGAGCTCCCTGAGCAGCCACCTCCCTGAGCAGCCACCTCTCCGAGCTGCCATCTCCCTGATCCGTCGGCGCCCAACGGGCCCGGTTCCGCCGACGACCTCCGATCGACCCACCGGAACGGACAACATGGTCTTCATCAAGAAACTGGGGCAGCTGCTCGTCACCGTGCTGCTGGTGACGCTGTTCTCGGCGCTGCTGCTCGAGCTGCTGCCGGGTGACCCGGTGAGCACGCTCGCTCCCCTCGCCAGCGACGAGCAGCGTGAGGAGCTCCGCCAGGAGCTCAACCTGGACGATCCCTTCATCGTCCGGTACGCCAACTGGCTCGGCGACTTCGTCACCGGCGACATGGGCAACTACTACACCGTCGGCTCGGTCCGCCCGGTGGCCGACCGGCTCTGGGACTCCCTCGGCGTGTCGCTCATGCTGATGGTGTACGCCCAGCTGCTGGCGCTGCTGATCGCCATACCGCTCGGTGTGCTCACGGCGTACCGAAAAGGCACCTTCTTCGACCGGATGTCGAACATGTCGGCGTTCGCGATGCTCGCGATCCCCAACTTCGCGTTGGGGTTCATCCTGCAGTACTACTTGGCGGTCGAGCTCGGCTGGTTCAAACCGAGCGGGTATGCCTCGCCGAGCGAGTCCTTCGTCGATCACGTGCAGTACATGATCCTGCCGACGATCACGCTCGCCGTCGGCCAGATCGCCATCTACATGCGACTGCTGCGCAGCGACATGATCGCCACGCTGCAACAGGACTTCATCCTGATGGCCAAGGCCAAGGGCCTGAAATCGCGTCGCATCCTCTTCAAGCACGCGCTGCGGCCGTCGTCGCTGACGCTGCTCACCGTCGCCGGCCTCAACATCGGCACGCTCATCGGCGGAGCCCTGATCGTCGAGGTGGTCTTCTCGCTGCCGGGCATGGGCCTGATGCTCTTCGAGGCGATCGGACGACTGCAGCTGGTCGCCTTCCAGTCGATGGTCGCGGTGATCGCCGTGCTCTACGTGTTGGTCAACTTCGCCGTGGACATCCTGTACTCGGTGCTCGATCCCAGGATCCGTCATGCAAAGAACTCCTGAGCCACCCGACCACGGGATCCAGCCCCAGGGCGACCGCGGCACCGCGGTGACCCAGCTGGACCCGACCGACCTGGGCCTGATCGAGGCGATCGAGGTCGATGCCCCGTCAGGCACCCGGCGTTCGAAGCTCGGCGTGGGTGCGTGGCTGGCGATCGTCTGGCTCGGGGGCCTGATCGTGCTCGCGATCCTCGCCCCGGTCCTGCCGATCCCGTCGCCCACCGAGAGCTTCCCCGAGATCGCGCGCAAGGGCCCGACCGGCGGACACCTGCTCGGCGGCGACGCCATCGGGCGCGACATGCTCTCGCGCATCATCTGGGGCGCTCGGTCGTCGTTCATCGTGGGCTTCGGCGCCGTCGGCTTCGGCCTGCTGCTCGGAGGGCTGCTCGGCTTGGTCACCGGCTTCTTCCGGGGCAAGGTCGACTCGATCATCACCCCGCTGATGAACGTCCTGCTCGCGATCCCGCAGTTCATCCTGGCCCTGTCGCTGGTGACCGTGCTCGCCTCGGGCGACACCGTGACGCAGTCCCGTCGGCTGTTCGTGGTGGTGCTCGGCCTGGGCATCGTGTCGATCCCGCTGCTCGGTCGCATCACCCGGGCCAACACGCTCGCCTGGTCCGAGCGCGAGTTCGTGCTCGCCGCCCGGGCCATGGGCGCGAAGAACTGGCGCATCATGGTGCGCGAGGTGCTGCCGAACGTGATCCCGGCGATGTTGTCGATCGCACTGCTCGGCGTCGGCATCGCGATCGTCGCCGAGGGTGGCCTGAGCCTCTTCGGCGTCGGGGTGCAGCTGCCCACGCCGTCGTGGGGCAACATCATCGCCGAGGGTCGCGGGCAGATGCGCAACGCTCCGCACATCGTCGTGTTCACCTCGATCGTGCTGTTCCTCACGGTGCTGGCGCTGAACTACCTCGGCGACGTGATCAGTCAGCGCTTCGACGTGAGGGGGTCGGTCCTGTGAGCTCCCAGTCGCCCACCCCTCCCGGATCCACTGCTCCCGGATCCACCCCTCCCGGATCCACCGCGGGGGCACCCGTGCCCAGTGGCATCCCCGGCGGCGGCCCGCTGCTGCAGGTCACCGACGTCCGCACCCGGTTCAAGAGCGCGCGCGGCATGGTCAACGCCGTCGACGGCGTCTCGTTCTCGCTCGAGCGCGGCAAGACGCTCGGCATCGTGGGCGAGTCCGGCTCCGGCAAGTCGGTGCTGTCGCGCTCGATCATGGGTCTGCTGCCCGGCAACGCCGTGCGCTCCGGGTCGATCCACTTCGAGGGCCGCGACCTGACGGCCCTGAACGACGCCCAGCTGCGCGAGCTGTGGGGCAACGACATCGCCATGATCTTCCAGGACCCGATGACGGCCCTGAACCCGGTCATGAAGATCGGCAAGCAGATCACCGAGTCGCTGCGCTTCCACCTGGACATGTCCAAGCAGGACGCGAAGGAGACCGCCGTCGCCCTGCTGCGGGCGGTGAAGATCCCCGAGGCCGACAAGCGGTTCAACGCCTACCCGCACGAGATGTCCGGCGGCATGCGCCAGCGTGTCGTCATCGCCGTCGCGCTGGCCTGCGGTCCGAAGCTCCTCTTCGCGGACGAGCCGACGACCGCCCTCGACGTCACCGTCCAGGCGCAGATCCTCGACCTGCTCGCCGAGCAGCAGCGTGAGCGCTACATGGCCATGGTGCTCGTCACCCACGACCTGGGCGTGGTCGCCGGGCGGGCCGACGAGATCGCCGTGATGTACGCCGGGAAGATCGTCGAGAAGGCGCCGACATCGGTGCTCTTCCGCGAGATGCGCATGCCCTACACCGAGGCGCTGCTGTCCGCGATCCCCAAGCTCGAGGACGCGTCGCACACCCGGCTGATGGCGATCGGCGGGCGTCCGCCGGATCTGGTCAACCCACCGAAGGGCTGCTCGTTCAGCCCGCGCTGCCCGTACGCCCGTGAGCGGTGCCACGAAGAGGAGCCGGAGTTGACCGAGAGCGGCACCCCGGGCCACCAGTTCGCGTGCTTCTACCCCGTGGGCTCCCCCGAGACCGAGGAGATCAGAGTGCAGATCCAGGCCCGACTCATGATGCAGTCGGCCCCCTCCGGCGCCAGCACCCAGTCGGTGCTGCCCCAGAGCGACGAGACCGACCAGACCGGCCCGAGCCGGTCGGCCGGAGCGTCCTGATGGCCGGCAGCGGCTCCGCCCACCTGCGTCCCCGCGACCAGGTCCTGCTCAGCGTCGAGAACCTCGTCGTCGACTTCCCCGCCGGCCGCGGCCGCAAGGTCTCGGCGGTCAACAACATCTCCTTCGACATCGCTGCGGGTGAGACGTTGGGACTCGTCGGCGAGTCCGGTTGCGGCAAGTCGACGACCGGTAAGGCGATCATGCAGCTGCCGCGACCGACCCGCGGGACGGTCACGCTCGACGGCACCGACCTGGTCAAGCTCTCCGGTGAGCAGCTGCGGCGCACGCGTCCGAAGCTGCAGATGATCTTCCAGGATCCGATCTCGTCGCTGAACCCCCGTCGTACGGTGGCCCAGATCGTCGAGGAACCGCTCAAGGTCTGGAACCTGGGGACCGAGGCCGAGCGCAAGGACAAGGTCGCCGAGGTCCTCGCATCGGTCGGCATCGATCCGGCCGCCGCAGCCGACCGCAAGCCGCACGAGTTCTCCGGCGGTCAGTGCCAGCGCATCTCGATCGCCCGCGCGGTGATCACCGACCCCGAGGTCATCATCTGCGACGAGCCCGTCTCGGCGCTCGACGTGTCGGTGCAGGCGCAGATCCTCAACCTGCTCGAGGACATGAAGGAGCGCTACGGGTTGACGCTCGTGTTCGTCGCGCACGACCTGGCGGTCGTGAAGAACGTGTCGGACCGAGTGGCGGTGATGTACCTGGGCAAGATGTGCGAGATCGGTCGACCCGACACGCTCTACGCCGCACCGGCCCACCCGTACACCAACGCCCTGCTGTCCGCGATCCCGCTGCCGGACCCGGACGCGTCCGTCGACGTCGGCCACCACCTGGGCGGCGAGCTGCCCTCGCCCATCGACCCGCCGAGCGGCTGCCGGTTCCGGACACGCTGCGACCGGGCCCAGGACCTCTGCGCGCAGGCGGAGCCGCAGATGCAGCGCGTCAACGAGGACCAGTACGTGGCCTGCCACTTCCCGCTGGTCCCGGTCGACACGCCCGTCGAGGTGTCCTGAGGCACACCACGGGTCCGGGCGGAGCCGCCACGGGCCGGCGTTAGCATCACGAGGTCGCGCCCCGGTGCGCGGGAACGGATGATGCCCCCATGATTGCCCCCTCCCCAGCTGTCCGGACCAGCGGAGCTCGCCGCTTCGTGCTGCTCGCCGCAGTGTCGGCCCTCGCCGTGCTCGCCGCGTCGTGCGGTGGTGACGGCGGCGGTGGCGACGCCACGGGAGGCGATGAGGAGCCGCTCGGCTCGCCGACGCGCGGTGGCACGGTCGTCTACGGACTCGAGGCCGAGACGACCGAGGGCTGGTGCCTGCCCGAGGCGTCGCTCGCGATCAGCGGCATCCAGGTCGCCCGGGCGATCTACGACACCCTGACGATCCCCGACGAGAACGCCGGGTACCAGCCGTTCCTCGCGGAGTCGATCGAGCCGAACGAGGACGACACCGTCTGGACGATCCGCCTGCGTCCCGACGTCACCTTCCACGACGGGTCCCCCCTCGACGCCGAGGTGGTCAAGAACAACCTCGACGCCTATCGCGGCGTGTACCCCGGTCGCACGGCCCTGCAGTACATGTTCGTGTTCGAGAACATGGCCGACGTGAGCGTCGTCGACCCCTCGACCGTGCAGATCACGACCAAGACGCCGTGGCCGGCACTGCCCGCCGCGCTGTTCGGGTCCGGGCGGGTGGGCATGGTCGCCCAGGCGCAGCTCGATGACGCCGAGACGTGCGACTCCAACTTGATCGGCACCGGGCCGTTCGTGTTCGAGGAGTGGAGGATCGACGAGTCGCTCACCGCGACGAGGAACCCCGACTACTGGGGCACCGACGCCGAGGGGGAGCAGCTCCCCTATCTCGACGCGATCGAGTTCCGCCCGATCGCGGACGGCGCCTCGCGGACCAACACGCTGCTGAGCGGCGAGATCCAGGCGGCGCACATGTCGATGGCCGAGGACATCGAGGCGGTCGAGGACGAGGCCGACTCGGGCCAGCTGAACGTGATCAGCTCGACCGACTACGGCGAGGTCGGGTACCAGATGCTCAACACGGCAACGGCGCCGTTCGACAACGTGGCAGCCCGTGAGGCGGTCGTCACGGCGATCGACATGGAGACCTACAACTCGGTGCGCAACCAGGGCTTCATGACCAACGCCAACGGCCCGTTCGCCCCGGGCGAGATCGGCCACCTCGAGGACACCGGCTACCCGACCTACGACCTGGACGCGGCGAAGGCGGCCGTGGCGGCCTATGAGGCCGAGACCGGTGAGCCGCTCGAGTTCACCATCACCTTGACGCCCGACGCCGGCACCGTGTCGAACATGCAGGTCTTCCAGGAGATGTTCGCCAAGGCCGGCATCGAGGCCTCGCTCGAGACCGTCCCGCAGGCCGAGCTGATCGACCGTGCGATCGCCAAGGACTTCCAGATGCTCGACTTCCGCAACCATCCCGGGGGCAACCCCGACGGGCAGTTCGACTGGTGGAAGAGCGACTCGGTGCTGAACTTCAGCTCGATCGACGACCCCGAGATCGACCGCCTGCTGCTCGAGGGCCGGGCCGAGCGTGACGTCACCGAACGCCAGCGCATCTACGGCGAGATCAACCAGCGCTTCGCCACCGAGCTGTACAACATCTGGATGCAGTGGACGCAATGGACCGTCGCGACCTCGCCGAACGTGCACGGCATCATGGGCCCGGCGCTGCCCGACGGCGCAGCGCCCTTCCCCGGGCTGGCCACCGGTCACTCCGTCGCCGGGCTCTGGGTCGAGCAGTGATCGACCGGGCATCCGGTCAGGGCGGCCGCTGATGCCCCTCGAGCTCGACGTCGCCTCGATCACCGAGGCGATCGCCGCAGCGCACCCCGATCGTCCGTGCCTGGTGCACCGCGACCGCACGCTGAGCTGGGAACAGGTGCGCGACCGCACGCGCCGCCTGGCGTCGGTGCTGCTCGACGCCGGGCTCGGAGCACGGCGGGCGGTCGACGAGCCGTGGTCGTCGGGGCAGGACCACGTCGCGCTCTACCTGCACAACGGTCCCGAGTACCTGGAGTCGATGCTGGGCGCCTGGAAGGCCGGCACCGCGCCGTTCAACGTCAACTACCGCTACGTCGCCGACGAGCTGCGGTACCTGCTCGAGGACTCCGGCGCCCGGGCCGTCGTCGTCCACTCGACGTTCGCCCCGACGCTCGCCGAGGTGCTGCCGACCCTGACAGTCCCGCCGTCGCTGATCCTGCAGGTCGACGACGGATCCGGCGTGACGCTGCTGCCCGGTGCACTCGACTACGACGCAGCCCTGGCCGCGGCCGATCCCCAGCTGCCCGACGAGGTCGTCAGGTCGTGGTCGGGTGACGACCTGTACCTCTGCTACACCGGCGGCACCACCGGCATGCCGAAGGGCACGATGTGGCGCCAGGCCGACTTCCTGGTCGCGGCACTGGGCGTGCGTCGGCGCAGCGGCGAGGAGTACGAGTCGCTCGACGACGTCGTCGCCGATGCCCGGGGACGCGTCCGAGCGCTGCCCGCACCCCCGCTCATGCACGGTGCTGCGCACTGGAACGCCCTGTCCTGTTGGATCGCCGGGGGCGCCGTGGTGATCCAGGACGTCGTGGACCGCTTCGATCCACGAGACGTGCTCGATGCCGTGGAACGCCACGGCGCCACGTCGCTGCTGTTGGTCGGCGACCCGATGGCCCGACCCCTCGTCGACGTGCTGCTCGCGGAGCGCGACGCCGGCGTCACCCGTGATCTGTCGTCGCTGCGTCACCTGATGTCCGGCGGCGCGGTCCTGTCCCCGGCCCTCAAGGCGACCCTGCTCGAGCTGCTGCCCGGCGTCACCATCGTCGACGTCCTGGGCTCCACCGAGTCCGGACGACAGGGAGTTGCACGCACCGCCCCTGGCGACGACACCGACGCGGGCTTCGAGCCGTCGGACACGTCGGTCGTGCTCGACGCCGCGCGCACCGGCGTGCTCGCACCCGGTGCCGACGAGCTCGGGTGGCTCGCACAGGGAGGTCGGGTCCCGCTCGGGTATCTCGGTGACCCCGCGAAGACCGCCGCGACCTTCCCCCGCGTCGACGGGCGGCGCTACGCCGTGGCGGGAGACCGGGCCCGCGTGGCGGCCGACGGACGCATCGAGCTGCGCGGCCGCGACTCGGTGTGCATCAACACCGGCGGCGAGAAGGTCTTCGCCGAAGAGGTCGAGACGGCGGTCAAGGCACACCCTGGCGTGCTCGACGCCGTGGTGTGCGGTCGGCCGTCGCCGCGCTGGGGTGAGGAGGTCGTCGCCGTCGTGCAGCTGCGCGACGGGGTCACCGTCGAGGACCACGAGCTGGTCGACGTCGCGGCACGACACCTGGCGCGCTACAAGTTGCCCCGGGTCATCGTGCGGCGCGACCGGATCGTCCGTGCACCGTCGGGCAAGGCCGACTACCGCTGGGCCCGGGCGCAGGCGCTCGACGACGCGGCACCCGATCCGATCAGCGGTTGACGGTCACTCCTTGGACGCGACCGCGTTCGGCGTGACGTTCATCTTCGGCTCGTAGGCCGCGGCAGCGACGTCGCGCTGCTCGCTGGCCTGGGTGACGCGCAACGTGGTGCGACACGACCCGCACGGGCCGTAGAACTCCTCGGCGACCTCGAGGCGGCAGCGGGGACAGGTGAACGAGAGGACCTCGTCCTCGCCGTGGGCGGCCGTGTCGTCGAGCGTCGCGGACATCGTCCCAGCATGCCACGCGGCCCGCGCCGTCCCCTGCTCATCCCCTGCGGGAGCCTGGTCATCCCCCGCCGGAGCCTGGTCATCCCCCGCCGGAGCCTGGTCATCCCGCACCTGTCCCCCGCTGCCGAGCGCCAATCCCCCGGCAATTCACACGGTTGCGGCTCTATCGATCCACAAGGGGTCGGTCGTAGCGTCGTCCACGGCGACCACGACCGGGCCGCCCGATCCGCCAGGAGGCACCCATGACGATCACCACCTCGTTCGACGTCACCCTCGCCGACGGCACCGTGGAGTGCGTCGACGAGGCCGACGCCTACCAGCAGGAGCAGTCGATGACGACCTTCTTCCGCACCGACGGCGCCCGGCAGGCCGTCGACTGCTGGTCGGTCCGCGTCGCCAGCTTCCGGACCGAGCACATCGTGGCGATCCGTCGCATCGACACCGAGATGGCGCCGTTGCGCCAGCTGCAGAGCGCCTGAGGCGCCACCGACCCGAGCGTGTGACGGGCGTCGGATGAACCGGGAACGGCTCGGTCGACGGGCTACTGTCGGGCGACGGCCTGCGCCCCCCACGAGGCTCCGAGGCAGGCCCCTGTTCCCCACCGTGACTGAGAATGACTGACGAAGCGAAGCCCGAGACCCCTCCCGCCGACGACACCGCCGCGTCGGACCCGACGACCGAGTCGTCAGCCACCGAGCTGTCGGCTGCGGAGGCGTCGGCCACCGGGTCGAACGATCCGTCCGTCGTCATCATCGGTGCCGGCCCCGCCGGTCTGACCGCCGCGTTCGAGCTGATGAAGCAGGGTCACACCTCGACCATCATCGAGGCCGACGACATCGTCGGTGGCATCTCCCGCTCGGTCGAGCGTGACGGCTACCGCTTCGACATCGGCGGCCACCGGTTCTTCACCAAGGTGCCCGAGGTCGAAGCGCTCTGGCACGAGATCCTCCCCGACGAGGAGTTCCTGCTCCGCCCGCGGATGAGCCGGATCTACTACAAGGGCAAGTACTACGACTACCCGATCAAGCCGGTCAACGCGCTGCTCAACCTGGGCCCCATCGAGGCCGTGCGCTGCGTGCTGTCGTACCTCGCGGTGAAGGTCCGCCCGCCCAAGACCCAGGACACCCTCGAGGACTACATCGTCGCCAACTACGGGCGACGTCTCTTCGACCACTTCTTCAAGACCTACAACGAGAAGGTCTGGGGAGTGCCCGCCTCGGCGATCTCGGCCGACTGGGGCGCCCAGCGCATCAAGGGCATGTCGATCTTCGACGCGGTCTGGGAGCCGATCCGCGCCAAGTTCGCCGGGCGCCGCAAGGGCTCTGCACAGGTCACCAGCCTGATCGAGGAGTTCCAGTACCCGAAGTACGGCCCCGGCCAGATGTGGGAGGTCTGCACCGAGAAGGTCTCCGCCGCCGGCAGCGACGTCCTGATGGAGACCCGCGTCGAGCGCATCACCCACGCGGACGGTCGCGCGAACACCGTGTACGCACGCGCCAAGGACGGCGCAGCGCTCGAGTTCCCGGCCGACGAGGTCATCTCGTCGATGCCCTTCCCGCAGCTGCTGCGCTCGATGGATCCCCAGCCGCCCGCCCCGGTGCTCGCCGCGGCCGACGACCTGGGCTTCCGCGACTTCCTGACCGTGGCCCTCGTCGTGCCCGAGGCCGCCGGCTTCCCGGACAACTGGATCTACATCCACTCCCCCGACGTGAAGGTCGGCCGCATCCAGAACTTCGGTTCGTGGTCGCCGTACCTGGTCAAGGACGGCAACACGTGTCTCGGACTCGAGTACTTCGTGTTCGAGGGCGACGACCTGTGGACCTCGTCCGACGAGGACCTCATCGAGCGCGGCAAGCGTGAGCTCGCCATCCTCGGCCTGGTCGACCCCGCCCAGGTCGAGAAGGGCTACGTCGTTCGGCAGCCGAAGGCGTACCCGGTCTACGACGACGTCTACACCGAGAAGGTCGCGGTCCTGAACGAGTGGATCAACGCCAACACGCCGAACGTGCACCCCGTCGGCCGCAACGGCATGCACAAGTACAACAACCAGGACCACTCGATGCTCACTGCGATGCTGACCGTCGAGAACATCCTGGGCAAGGGTCCCCACGACATCTGGTCGGTCAACGTCGACGAGGACTACCACGAGGAGTCCAGCGGCGGCAGCGGCAACGGCACCGGCCGTGAGGCCCCCGTCCTGCCCCGCGACCGTGCCCGTGCCGGCTCCCGGCTGGGCTGACCGACCCTCGCAGCGACCGGCCACCGCCGAGCGCACCACGTTGCACACGACCACGTCCCGGAGGCCGACATCCGCGTCCTGGTGATCATCCCTGCGCTCAACGAGGCGAGCACGATCGCGGCGGTGCTGACGACGCTCGCGGGATCCTCCCCGGACTACGACGTCGCGGTCGTCGACGACGGGTCGACCGACGACACCGCCAGGATCGCCCGCGCCCACGGTGCGACCGTGCTGTCGCTGCCGTTCAACCTGGGCATCGGCGGCGCGTTGCGCGCCGGGTTCCGCTACGCGGTGGCCCAGGACTACGACGCCGCGGTCCAGCTCGATGCCGACGGGCAGCACGACCCGGCGCTCATCCCGCTGCTGCTCGAGCAGCTCTCGGCGGCGAACATGGCCATCGGCAGTCGGTTCGCCGACGGCGGCGCCGACTACCAGGTCGGTCGCACGCGCCGCGTCGCCATGCGCTCGCTCGAGCTCACCGTTCGCGTCCTGACAGGTCGGCGCTACACCGACACCAGCTCGGGGTTCCGCGCCTTCGACCGCAGCGTGCTCGAGTACTTCGCGCAGACCTACCCGGCGGAGTACATGGAGTCCGTCGAAGCGCTCGTGAACGCCAGCTACGAGGGTTTTCGCATCGTCGAGGTGCCCATCGACATGCACGAGCGCGCGGGCGGCACACCGTCGACGATGCGGGTGGGGCTGGCGTACCACTACGTCCGGGTGATCTCGACCCTGCTGGCCCGGGTCCGGTCACGTTCGAGGGTGGCGCCTCCGGTCGCTCCGGTGACGAGCGCCGGTCCGTGGGAGGGCCGGCCGTGAACGGGCTCCTGGCGTTGCTGGGGACGGTCGGGGTCGACGATCGGCTCGACGAGATCGGTGAGATGACGCCGCGGACGCACCTGGTCGTCATGATCGCCGCGGTGGTCTGCATCGGCTTCATCCTGCGGCTGGTGCGGCGCCACGGGCTGCGCAGCAAGTACGCGCTGCTCTGGCTCACCCTGGCCGCGTTCGTCGCCGTGCTCGGCGTCTTCCCCGGTGTCCTCGTGGCGGTGTCCAGGTTGGTCGGCATCCAGTACCCGCCGGCGACGTTCCTCGCGGTCGGGGTCGGCGCGCTGATCCTGATCGTGATCCAGTTCTCGTGGGAGATCTCACGGCTCGAGGAGCGCACCCGGGTGCTCGCGGAGACCGCCGCGCTGCTCGCCACCGAGGTCGAGCGTCTCCGCTCCTCGGTCGAGGACGGGCCGACCCCGCCCGTCGCACCGTCGGCACCCGACGAGCCGTCGTCGCCCGATGTGCCGGCTGCCGCGCCGGACGACGGCGAGACCTGACCGCTGAGCCGCTCCCCTGACGCCTCCCGCTGAGCCAGCTCCGCCGGTCAGCCGCCGGCGGCGATGGTGCGCAGCTGCGGGCCGAGCCAGTCGCCGATCTCGGGGATCACCTCGGCGTTGAAGTGCACCCCGTCGGCCCGTGTGGCGGCGTCGTGCTCGCCGCCGGGCCGCCCGGCCACCCAGCTTCGGAAGTCGACCAGGCGGGCCACGCCGGGCCGCAGGGACACCACCTCGGCGAGCAGCTCGTTCAGTCGGTCCATGCGCTCGGGTTCGCCCTCGGGCAGGTCCTGGAAGCCCTGGTCGAGCCCCGGGCGGATCCCGGGTTGGGTCAGGACCACGACCGTGGCGCCGTCGACGGCGAGCTGGTCGACCGCGGCGAGGAACTCCCCGAGCACATAGCGGTCGACGCCGGGGTCGCCGATGCTGCGGAATCGGTCGTCGCCGGGCAGGCGTCGGTCGACGACCTCCCAGATGCCCGATCCCAGCACCACGACGTCGGGGCGGTAGCCCGTGAGCAACTCGGGGAAGAACGTGGTCCAGTCGCAGTCGTCGGCCCAGGTGCTCGTGTCGCGCTTGAACCGGTAGCTGCCACCGCGGGTGACGGGGCAACCGAGCTTCGAACCGTTGACGGCCTCGGCCTGGTTCCCTGCGCTCGCCCAGTTCTCGAGACCGGTGGCGACGTTCCAGGCGACGGAGTCCCCGACGACGAGCACGTCGAGGTGGTCCCCTGCCGGCACGACGCGTCGCGGCGCGGCGGCGGGCGCCGGTGGCAGCGGGGCGTCGGCCGCGATGACGGGGGTCGGCGGTGCCGCCGCGACCTCGGGCGCTCGGTCCCGCAGCAGCGGGAGGAGCCACTCGCCGATGCGCTCACCCGCTGCGGGCGTGAAGCCCACACCGTCGACGCGCAGGTCGGGATCGAGTGCCCCACCGGGCCAACCACGGGCCTGGGCGGCCAGGTCGAACACCGGGACGCCACGGCTCTGGGCGACGGTCGCCACCACTGCGTTGACCTGGTCGGCCCGGGCGGGGTCGTTCTCCGGGAACGGACGCGCCGGGACGTCCGAGGCGATCTCCGCGGCCTCGGCGCGCATCAGCTGCGCGCCGTCCTCGCTGGCCGTGGGAGGCACCTCGAGGGGCACAGCGGTCAGCGGCACCGTGTTCGCGACGTCGGGCAGCGTCACCAGGCCGACGCCGACGCCGGTCCCGGCGACGTCGTCGACGAGCGAACCGAGCTCGACCGACAGGAAGTCGGCGACGCCCTGGTCGTCTGGTCCCGCCCAGGGTGTCTCGGGGGACAACCGGCGGTCCGCCGCGTCGCGGGCCGTGGCGACCAGCAGCACCATGTCGGGCCGGGTCGCCGCGATCCCCTCGAGCCAACGGTCACGAGTCGGGCGGCAGCGGTCGACGTCGCGCTCGACGGAGCCGTCGGGCAGCGCGACCCAGCCGCCCAGGGCGAGCCCGCAGGACGGGACGCCGACGGCCGACACGTCGAAGCCGTCGACGTCGCGCACCGAGTCGGCCAGGGACGTGGCCATGTCGTCGCCGGCGAAGAGCACCCGCACCGGTGGGGGCGGGATGGTCGTCGACCGGGGCGTGTCCGCCGCGAACGAGTTCGCCGGCGGCGGGCCGACCGACCACGTCAGCGCGAACGTGCCCGCGAGCAGCGCCACGACCGAGACGGCCGCCAGGGCCGGGGTGCGGCGACCGCGCAGCAGGGTGCCGTGCCGGATCGGGTGCTCGACGAGGCGGAACATCAGCACCGCCCCGCTCAGGGTGATCGCCATGCGCAGGGCGAACAGCGGCCACGGCGGCAGGTCCACCCGGGCCGGGGTCACCCAGAGGAACACCGGCCAGTGCAGCAGGTACACCCCGTAGCTGATCCGGCCCAGCGCCACGAGCGGACCGATCGAGAGCACCCGGGCGACGACGCCCTCCTGGACCGCTGCGTAGATGAGCGAAGAGGTGCACGTCGCGCAGAGCAGGAACCCCCACGGGTACAGCCACGACGAATCCAGCCGGGTGACGTGCCACATCACACCCAGCACGACGACGGCAACCCCGCCGGCGACGAGTGCCAGCTGCCGCAGACCGCCGGCGGGCAGCCGCAGCCGCCGCAGCGTCACACACGCCAGGAGCGAGCCGACGAGCATCTCGGCCATGCGGGTGTCGGTCCCGTAGTAGGCGCGGTCGATGCTCGTCCGGGCGAAGAACCAGTTCGACACCGCCGAGTACACCGTGAGCACCACGAACACCGTGACCAGGCGCTGCAGCCGCCGTCTCGGTGGCACCCGCGGGCCGAGGGTCAGCACGGCGAGCGCGATCAGCGGGAGGAACACGTAGAACTGCTGCTCGACGGCCAGGCTCCAGAAGTGGGCGAACGGCGAGGGTGCCGCGAAGTCCGCCGCGTAGGAGCGGTCCACCGCGATGAAGTGCCAGTTCAGGACCTCGAGCAGTGAGTACGGCAGGTCGCCGCGCAGCGCTCGGAGTTGGTCGTCGTTCCACACGCCGACGACGCCGAGGACGAGGATCACCGCCATCGTCACCCATTCGGCGGGCAGCAACCGTCGGAAGCGTCGTGTCCAGAAGGTGCGCAGGCCGACGGTGGCGCTGTTCGACCACTCGCGGAGGATCAGGGCGGTGATGAGGAAGCCGGAGAGCGTGAAGAACGCGGACACGCCGAGGAAGCCGCCGGGGATCCACGCGAAGTGCGAGTGGTAGAGCACGACCGCGATGACGGCCAGGGCCCGGAGTCCGTCGAGCGGGACCACGTAGCCGAGGTCCTCGGCGTGGACGCGCCGACGTCGGAGGAGGGTGGGGTCCGACGTCCCCGGCGGAGACGTCTCGGTGCTCACCGGGTCAGTCCCCCGACGGTGGCGCCACCGGTCGGAGCCGCTCCTCGAGGTAGCGACCGGGTGGCGTGGTCCGGACTCGTGCGGACAGCGCGGGCAGGCGCAGCGAGACACCCCACCAGGTGACGCGCAGCTCGGTCTCGACCATCGTCCGGACCACCGCCATCTTCGACGCACCGGCGACACGGTCGACGAAGGTGATCGGGAGCTCGGCGATCACGGCGTCGGTGGTCGAGACCCGGAAGGCCGTCTCGATCTGGAACAGGTAGCCGTTGGCCCGGGTGCCGTCGATGTCGATCCGCTCGAGCACCTCGGCGCGGTAGACGCGGAACGCCGTGGTCGCGTCGTTCATCCGCAGGCGCAGCATCCGATGCGCGTAGCCGTTGCCCCACCGCGACAGCAGCCGACGCGACAGCGTCCAGTTCGGTACCGAGCCGCCCGGCACGTAGCGGGAGCCGACCGCGACGTCGGCGCCGTCGGACACCGCACCGAGCAGCGCCGGCAGGACCGACGGGTCGTGGGAGAAGTCGGCGTCCATCTGTGCGATGACGTCGTGACCAGCGGCGAGCGCGTGGCGGAACCCGTGGCGGTACGCGGCGCCGAGCCCCTCCTTCGAGCGACGGTGCAGCACTTCGATCCCACCGAGACGCGCCGCAGCGGCGTCGGCCAGACCGCCGGTGCCGTCGGGGCTGTTGTCGTCGAGGACGTAGATCGTGAGATCGGGGCAGTGCGCTCGGATCGCAGTGAGGACCGGAACGATGTTCGCGGCCTCCTGATAGGTGGGCATGACGAGCGCAGCTGGCACGGGACGACTGTAATCGCCGGGGTGGTCCACCACGGATCAGCCGGCCGGCATCACCGGCAGCGCTGGAGCAGCTGGAAGCTCCCGGCGTCCTCGACCATGCAGTAGTGCTCCCGCACGATGTCGTTGGGACGCTGCGAACCCGGCTCGGTGCTCTCGTTCGGTTCGGACCACAGGTCCGACGAGCCCGACAGGATGAGCCAGTCGTTCTCGAGCAGCTCCTCGGCGAGGCCCGAGTCGTCGGTGTTGGCGAGACCCGGGTCCATCTCGATGTAGCGGGTGCCCGGGACCAGGTCGGGGAAGAGGTGGTAGAAGAACGAGTCGTTGTAGTTGGTGCGCGACAGGTCGGTCGGACCCACGATCAGGGACTCGCCGTCCTCGGCCAGCTCCTCGAGGGCGTCGGTGACCCGTTGGGCATCTGCAGCACCCTCGGCGCTGCCGAAGTAGAAGGTCCGGTCACCGTTGCTGATGGCCGCACCGAAGCGGTTCCGACCGAAGGACTGTCCCACCAGATCCACGTAGGTGCGCAGCGGGTAGAACGGGATGACCAGCACGAGGATCGCGGCGACCACGCCGCAGGACGCGGTGAAGCGCCAGGTCGGCGTGAGACGGCGACCCAGGGTGAGCCGGGGGCTGAGCTCCTCCAGCAGCGACGCGACCGCCGGGATCATGACCGCGAAGCTGATGCCGGTCACCCAGGCCAGGTGCGTCGTGTCGGGACGCTGCATCGCCTGTGGCAGCAGGGCCGCGGTGAACAGCGCCGCAGGCCACAGCGCCCTTGCCCGGTCGCTGCCCGGCGCTCGGCGTCGCAGGCGCCACGCAGCGACCACGTCGACGGCGATCGACAGCGGCACCAGCCAGAACCACAGCGAGATCTGCTTCGAGAGGCCGAGCATCGGCAGCGGCCACCCGTCGGTCCGCAGCGCTCCCGCCCGCTGGAGGAAGCCGTCGATCTCGTTCCACGAGGGCGGGACCGGCAGGGCCCGTCCGCCACGCAGGGAGAAGACCGGCTCGAGGAACATGCCCTCGAACGATGCGCCGATGCCCGAGATCAGCAGGTGCGGCACGTAGAGCAGCAGCGTTGCTCCTGCGCCGATCAGCAGCGGCATGCGCCGCGCTCGGGGCAGGTCCCACAGCACCGCGGCGGTGCCGGCGCCGACGGCCAGGATCATGTCGGGTCGGTACAGCAGCGCTGCGCCGGCCAGCACTCCTGCGACGACCAGGCGGACGGTGGTCCCCCGGCCGTCCTCGCGGCGTCCGGCCGAGGTGGCGACCGCGAGCGCGCACAGCCCGAGGGCGAGCGCACCGTTCCAGGCGAGCGCCGTCAGCCCCGCAGGACCGATGAGCAGCAGGATCGACACGACCGCCGAGACGGTCGCGATGCGGCGTCCGAAGGGGCGCAGCAGGGCGTAGAGCCCGAAGGCGACGCCGGCGTGCTGCAACAACCCGACGAGCCGCTCGACGGTGAGGCTGACGCCGAACACGGCGAACACCGCGGCGAGCACGTAGAGCGATCCCGGGCCGTAGAGGTGCAGGAAGTCGCGGTGCGGGACGCGTCCCTGGAGGATCTGCTCGGGGAAGGCGAGCATGAAGCCCTCTTCCATCGGAGGGCCCTGGTACCGCAGCAGGCCTCCGACGGGGAGCAGCAGCACGACCGAGATGATCGCGAGCGCGACGCGGTCCTTCCAGCGCGCCGAGCGGTCCCGGTCGCCCTGACCGGTCGCCTGCGGCTCGGTGTCCTGGGTCGCCTGCGGCTCGGTGTCCTGGGTCGCCTGCGGCTCGGTGTCCTCGGTCACGGCGTTCGCAACGAGGTCGCCGACACGATCAGCCCGTCCGCCGCGTACGGCCGCCCGAGGCGCGCGAGCAGCCGTTCGGCGCCGAGCACGACGCTGGCGCCCGCGCCGAGCACCTTCATCCGGCCACGCAGCGCCCCGAACTCCTTGAGGACCGGCACGTAGGTCGCGACCTCGTCGGTGCGCCACCCGTGGCGCTCCAACAGGTTGGTGAGCGTGAAGCACGAGTAGAGCGTCACGTGGTCGGGGTGGTTGACCTCGTAGCCGGCGAGCGCCGCCGCGCCGGCGTTCAGCAGTCCGCTGGCGTTCGGGGTGGTGACGACGAGCCGCCCGCCGGGCTGGACCAGCGAGTGCAGCCCTTCGAGGAACGAACCGCTGTCGTCGAGATGTTCGATGATCTCCCCCGCCACCACGATCTCGGCCGGCTCGAGGCCGATGGCGGCGACCTGCTCGGCATCGGAGCAGTCGACGGCGTGAGCGGGGAACCCGGCCTCGACGGCGCGCTGCACGCCGGCCTCGTCCAGGTCGAGTCCGACCAGCTCGGTCGCGGACCGGTCGAGGTGGGCGTGCAGCCAGCTGTCGAAGCGGTCGTGGTAGTCCCAGCATCCGCTGTCGACGAACCCGACGTGCACCACGCGCCGTCCACGGACGCTCTCGACGAGGTACTCCGTGCGGTCCACCAGACGGGCGGGCGGCAGTCGGTGGACCATGTCCTGCTGGGTGATCGATTCGGTGGGCACAGCTCAGTCTCCTGTCGGGGCGGCCGCGATCGGTGGACGGTCCCCGTGCTCGGTGGTGTCGGTCCCTGTCGGTGCGTCAGGGTCGGTCGGTGCGTCAGGGTCGTCGGCGGACGGTTCGTCGCTCGTCGCGGACGCGCGATCGCCGAACATCCAGGTCCACAGCGCGCCGAGCGCCACGGCGGCTGCGACCACGATGGTGACCTCGACGCCGGCGCGGTAGCGGGTGATGCCGAAGGTGCCCGCGGCGATGAGTGTCACCAGCAGCGGCTGCGCGAGCAGCGGGTAGATCTGGCGACCCCGGCGGCGCAGCACCACCAGACCTCCGATCGCGAGGGCGGTGAGCACGTAGTACGACCACAGGGCTTCACGCACGAGACCGAATCCGGTCCCGGGCGCACCGCCCGAGCGTCCTTCGACGTAGCCGTCGAGCCCGATGCTCTGGTCGACGCGGAACAGGTGCCAGAGCCTGCCGACCCGGGCCGCCATGACCTTCGGCAGCTCGCCGGCGTGCTCGGACATGTAGGCGGTCGCGAGCTCCCGGTACTCGCCGTCGCGGAGGGAGCGGTCCTCGGTCGTCGGCTCCTCGATCTGCGGGGCGAGCAGGCACTTGGTGTCGTAGAAGCCGAGGAAGTCGCCCGAGTAGGTCAGGTCGCAGTTGCCCGCGGCGAGGGTCTGACCGGCGCCGGTGCTGATCAGCACGGGCGTGTCGAAGCGGGTCATGTTGTAGGCGAGCCATGGCGCGAACGAGACGATCGGGATCACCGCGGCGACGACGAGCTGCAGGGCACGCTCTCGCCACGGCACCGCTCGGCGGAACAACACCAGCGGCACGACCAGGATCGCGAACAGCACCGCGGCCTCGGGCCGGGTCATCGCTGCGACGGTCAGGGCCGCCGAGATCAGCACCACGTCCCAGCGGTTCGGTCGATCGAGGAATCGGTAGCAGCCGAGCAGCGACACGGCGGTCGCGAGGATGAACACCGTCTCGACCATCAGCATGCCGTCGTTGATCCAGATGTTCGGGTACACCGCGGTGATGCCCGCCGCGATCAGTCCGACCGCCGGTGTCGCGAGGCGGCGTCCGAGGAAGGCGACGACCGCGATGGTGACGGTGCCGAGCAGGCACATGGCGAGTCGCTGACCCTGGGGTGAGTCGATGCCGATCGCGTCGAGCGCGGCGAGGATCAGCACGAACCCCGGTGGGTGGTCGGCCCCGGGGGCGACGATGCCGTCCTTGTAGAAGTCGAAGGGGTGCAGGAATCCACGGCCCTCGGCGACGAGCTTCGCCTGGAAGTGGTACCAGTACGCGTCACCGGTGACGAGCTCGACCGACGACTGTCGGATCAGGACGAACGCCACCCTGATCGCCAGCCCGACCGCCATGATCCCGGCGAGCCACCGCCGGAAGGCAGCGGTCGTCGGTGCGGTGGTCGCCGGCAGGTCTGCGGCTGGCAGGTCTGCGGCTGACTGGTCCGCGGCTGACCGGTCGGTGGCCGCCGGGTCAGCGGGGCGCGTCGGGGCCTTCGGCGCGTCGTTCACGAGAGGGTCAGGACGCCGTCGTCGCGGCCGCTCGGCCCGACGGACGCAGCTCGTAGAGGAACTGGTAGCCGAACAGCTGGGGTCGCAGCACGACCGCTGCGCGGTCGAGGCGAGCCAGCAGGCGGGCGAGGGGCGACGAGTCGATGTCGCTGCCGTCGCCACCGCGGTCGACGACCTCGATGGGCAGGCCCGTCGCGTCGCGACGGGCGACGGTGTAGCCCTCTGCGGCGACGAGCCGCTCGAAGCTTCGGCGCGTGAAGAAGCGCACGTGGTCGGCGTCGAGGATGCCTCGACGGTCGTAGTCGAACCGGCCGAGCGCCACCCGCAGACGCGGGTACCAGTGCCCGAAGTTCGGGACGCTGACCACCAGCGACCCGCCCGGGGCGATCACGTCGTGCAGCTGTGCGAGCAGCTGGTCCGGCCGCCGGACGTGCTCGAGGACGTCCGCAGCGAGCACCACGTCGAACTCGCCGCCGAGCTCGTCGGGCAGGCCCCGTTCCAGGTCGGCGGCGACGAAGGTGTCGACGCGGTCCTCGATGCCCTCGTGTGCGGTCAGGTCGACACCGGTCACGGTGTGGCCCCGGTCGCGGAGGCGCTGGGCGAATCGGCCGTCGGAGCAGCCCAGGTCGAGGATGCGTGCGTCGCTGCGACGCGACAGCCAGTCCTCGAGGACGTGGTGCGACGAACCCTCGCCGTCCTTCTGGTCGTACGCCGTGCTGTCGAAGGCCAGCTCGCCGCTGCCGAAGCCCATCTTGTGGGCCCGGTAGCGCATCACCTCGAGGGTGATCTCCTTCGCGTACTTCATGCCGTTGACGTGGGAGATCTCGTCGCCGTAGTAGGTCGGGATCGGGATCTCGACGATGCGCTGCCCGGTCTCGATCAGCTGCAGGATGATCTGCGTGTCGAAGTCGAAGCCGTTGCTGTTGCGTTCGAAGGGCAGCCGTCGCAGCGCCTCGACGGAGTAGGCGCGGTACCCGGAGTGCCACTCCGAGAGCTGGACCCCGGCCACGGCGTTCTCGACGGTGGTCAGGATGCGGTTGCCGACGAACTTGTAGAGCGGCATGCCGCCGCGACGTGCGGCGCCCGAATCGAGCATGCGCGAGCCGAACACGGCGTCGGCGTCGCCGGCGAGCAGCGGCGCGACCATCTGGGGCAGGAGCTCGGGTGCGTACTGGCCGTCGCCGTGCAGCAGCACGATCACGTCGAGATCGGCGTCGATCGCGGCGCGGTACCCCCACTTCTGGTTGCCGCCGTAGCCCAGGTTCTGCTCGTGGCGCGT
>CAVPQM010000017.1:0-149828 GCA_963707555.1 uncultured Actinomycetota bacterium | reverse complement strand
TACCGTGCCAGCCGGGTGAGGGGAGTGGAGATGACGGAGTACGCAACGTGACGGGCCCGGTGATCGGCGCGGTCGGTGGTCTGGCATTGGTGCTGGTCGGGGGTTACCTGATCTCCCTACCGCTGTTGCAGCATCGCCGGCATCTGGCGGCGGTCGACCTGTTGCGGACGATGTCGCCAGTCGCGGTCGGCGACCTCCTGGTTCGTCCAGCAGGACCGTCCGATGCCGCCGCCATCCTCGAGTCGCTGGACCAGGACTTCTGCGACGCGAACGGGTGGAGTCGCGACCACGCGAGCGCCGCCCGAGCGCAGCTGGACACGTTCGACCCGGTGCAGCTCGGCTACGTGTCGGTGTGTCACGCCGTCGACGGTTCCGTGCTCGGGTTCGGCGCCCTGCGCGACGTGAGCCGACGCCGCTCGCGCTGTTCCATCGGGTTCTGGTTGCTCCCGAGTCGCCGATCGCAAGGCCTCGGCCCGGGAGCGTTCGCCGCCGTCGTCGAGGCGATCCATCGCGCCGGAATCCGCACCATCTCGGTCGGCACGCGTCAGTCGAACGCCGCCATGGTCACCTGCGTCTCACGTGCCGGTGGCATCGAGGTGAGCCGGCGTCCGGCGCGCCTGCCCGACGGCACCCGTCCCGAGTCGATCTGGTTCGAGCTCCGCGCAGCTGAGCGCGCTCCGTCGCCCGTACACTTCGCCGGACCTGCACCCGGCGGAAGCCGCTCGCACGAGGAGTCACCGATGACCGACCGTTCCGCGTTCTCCGACGAGCAGTGGCACACCCTGACCGACGCGCCGGTGGCGATCCTGCTCGCCCTCGGACTGGTCGGCGAGCACGGGCCCATCTCGATGATGAAGGAGTCCGCCGCCGGGGCCAAGGCGATCGCCCGCCCACTGCACTCCGGCCCGGCCGATCAGCTGATCGCCGAGATCGTGCCCGAGGCGGGGAACAAGGAAGCCCGCCACGATGCGAAGCAGCACAAGGGTGCGACGCCGAACGTCGTCGTCGACGGATTGCTCGACGACGTCGCCAAGGCCGTCGAAGTGCTCGCCGTGCTGCCCGCGGACGAGGCGGCGCAGGTCCGTCAGTGGCTCATGGACATCGGCCAGGCGGTCGCCGATGCCTCGAAGGGTGTCAAGCCCTCCGAGCAGGACGTCCTCGACCGGCTCCGTACGATCCTCGGTCTCTAGCGGCACTCGGCCGTCCGGTTGGTGCCGGTCGTGCCCTGCCGATCTCACCCTCCGCAAGCGTCCCGGGTGGCGATGACGTGCTGTCAGTCACCGACGGTTAGGGTCGCCCGTTCCCACTCCTGGGGCCTAGATGGGGGATCACAGATGAAGCGTTGTGCCGTAGTCGTGTTGTTCGCAGCCGCTGTCGCGTTGTCCGGGTGCGTGCAGCCCCCGCCAGCCACGCCGCCGTCCGGACCGTCGGCACCCGCCGGGGTCGAGTCGATGTCGGTCTCGCCCACGCCGGTGGTCGCCGGTGAGACGTTCACCGTCACGATCACCGCGGCCGACGACATCGCCGTCACCGACATCGAGTGGCGCCTGCTGCCCCCGACGGGCGTCGAGACCGTCGAGTGCGACGGTGGATTCACCCCGCAGCCGACGGTGACCGCCGTGTACACCTGCACGATGCCCAGCACCGCGCTCAACGGCACCTGGTCGTTCGGCGCCCGCGCATTCGACGGTGAGATCCGCGGCGGCATGACCCCGTTCCGCAACCAGCTGTTCGAGGTCGTCGGCGGGTCCGACGACATCTGAGGACGCAGCCGACAGCGTCTGTTCTGTCGGTGATCGGCTCCGCCTGGCCCTGACCTCTCGGTCGGCGGTCAGGCGAAGCCGTCGCTACTCGTGGAAGTCCAGCGCCCGGTAGGCGACGACGACCCGCCGGCACGCGCTGCCGGCCGGTGACGACGCGGTCGAGTCCGGCGGACTGGCCGAGGCACAGGTCAGGTTCCCCGCGGTGCCGATCGTGTTCTGCGAGACCCGACCGCTGGCACAGGAGTGGACCCACCGGTTCCTGGGCGCAGCGCTCGCTCACGATGCGGAGGACGCTCCGGCGGCGGATCGTGCCGCGGAGCTGCCGTCTGCCGGACCGCTGGCGCCCGCGGCCCCGACCGTTGCGGACGTTCGTGCGTGGGCGAACGCGAACGGTCACTCGATCTCGGCGAAGGGCCGCATCCCGGCGGCGGTGCGCGAGGCGTTCGAAGCCGCATCGCCTTCGGCCGCTCGTCGATCGGTGACGCGCATCGGGCATCTGCCCGATGTGCGCGCCCGGCGGCGGATGTTAGGAATCAAGCGGCCACGTTCGGGGCCACTGGAGGCGCCGGCAGCTGCCGGTCAAGGGGGAGTGGGCGACAGCGTCGTTGCTGCCGTGGTGGCGGCGGCGTCGGCCGCGCTCCCAGGAGGGAAGCTCATGTCAGTTCGCACCCGTGCCCTGTTGGGCCTCGTCATCGCTGTGGTCGCCGTGATGGCGACAGCCTGTCCGACTCCACCGCCGGCCAAGGACACGACACCTCCGGTGCTGACACTGCCGGCGGACTTCTCCGTGACGACGACCGATCCGGCGGGTGCCGAGGTGATTTGGGAGGCCAGCGCGGTCGACGACATCGACGGCGCGGTCCCGGTGCACTGCACGCCGGCGGCGGGGGTCTTCCCGATCGGCGCGACCGAGGTCACCTGCACCGCTGCCGACGAGGCGGCCAACGCGGCGTCGGGGTCCTTCGTCGTCACCGTCGTCGAGACCGGCGATGTGGTCCAGGTCGCCGGCGGACGGAGCCACACCTGTGCGGTCTTGGTGGACCACACAGCCTTCTGCTGGGGTCAGAACACCTACGGGCAGCTCGGCGACGGCACGACCACCAACTCGTCGCTGCCGGTCCAGGTCATCGGGCTCACGAACGTCGCCTCGATCACTGCGGGATATCTCCACACGTGTGCGGCGCTCCTGGACGGCACGGCGCGCTGCTGGGGCCGGAACATCCGCACACTCGGCGACGGTACGTGGAACGACTCCTCGGTGCCGGTCCAGGTCGTCGGGCTCACCGACGTCGCAGCGATCGACGCGGGTGCGCAGCACACCTGCGCGCTCCTCGTGGACGGCTCCGTTCGCTGCTGGGGCCCCAACGGCGATGGTCAGCTCGGCGACGGTACGACCACGCCCTCGTCGGTGCCGGTCCAGGTCGCCGGGCTGACCGACGTCGTCTCGATCGCGACCGGCCTTCAGTACTCGTGCGCGGTGATCAGCGACGGCACCCTGCGCTGCTGGGGCTTCAACAACATCGGGCAGCTCGGCGACGGCACGACCACGAACTCGTCGCTGCCGGTCCAGGTCGACGGGCTCACGAACGTCGCCTCGATCACTGCAAGCTATTCCCACACGTGCGCGGCGCTCCTGGACGGCACGGCGCGCTGCTGGGGCCAGAACACCTACACACTCGGCGACGGTACGTGGAACGACTCCTCGGTGCCGGTCCAGGTCGTCGGGCTCACCGACGTCGCAGCGATCGACGCGAGTGTGGAGCACACGTGCGCGCTCCTCGTGGACGGCTCCGTTCGCTGCTGGGGTTGGGGAGCCGACGGGCAGCTCGGCACCGGGTCGGGGTCGACTTCCCTGACGCCGGTGCAGGTCACCGGGCTCACCGGCGCGGCCTTGCTCAGTGGAGGAGGGAGTCACTCCTGCGTAGTGCTCGAGGGCGGAACCGCCCGTTGCTGGGGCCGCAACAACCTCGGCCAGCTCGGCGACGGCACCACGACGAATGCCCTCACCCCTGTCCGGGTGCAGGGGCTGCCGGTCAGCTGAGATCGATTCGTCGTCCGACGACGTCGCGGTCGCGGTGGCGCCCCCGCTGCGATCGTGCCTCGTCGGGCACGGGCGACCTTCCTGAGTCGAACAAGGTCACGCCCCGACCGGGCGCGACTTCCGCCGCGTGCTGTGCGAGACGTCCGCCGGGGCGACCGGCACCGGCGGCTCTCGTCAGCCCGAGACGACGGCACGCCCGAACGGCCACAGCGCGAACCCGGCGAGCTTGAACGCCTGGATGCCGAACGGGATGCCGATGATCGTGATGCAGCACACCAGGCCGGCCAGGAAGAAGCCGATCGCCAGCCAGAGCCCGGACAGCACGAACCACAAGATGTTGCCGATCGTCTTCATGGTGCGAGTCTGCCCGCTCGCCGGGCGATCCCCCTCCTACTGTTCGCGGGACCGCACCCGGCGGAAGCCGCTCGCACGAGGAGTCACCGATGACCGACCGTTCCGCGTTCTCCGACGAGCAGTGGCACACCCTGACCGACGCGCCGGTGGCGATCCTGCTCGCCCTCGGACTGGTCGGCGAGCACGGGCCCATCTCGATGATGAAGGAGTCCGCCGCCGGGGCCAAGGCGATCGCCCGCCCGCTGCACTCCGGCCCGGCCGATCAGCTGATCGCCGAGATCGTGCCCGAGGCGGGGAACAAGGAAGCCCGCCACGATGCGAAGCAGCACAAGGGTGCGACGCCGAACGTCGTCGTCGACGGATTGCTCGACGACGTCGCCAAGGCCGTCGAAGTGCTCGCCGTGCTGCCCGCGGACGAGGCGGCGCAGGTCCGTCAGTGGCTCATGGACATCGGCCAGGCGGTCGCCGATGCCTCGAAGGGTGTCAAGCCCTCCGAGCAGGCCGTCCTCGACCGGCTCCGTACGATCCTCGGTCTCTCGTCGTGACGAGCGGGGACGTTGTCCCTGGATCGATGGTGTTGGGTGAGCACGACGTGGTTCGAGCTGTTCGACACGGACGCGCGCGTCGAACTTCATCGGCCGCGGAGCGGATCTGATCATGGCCTCGATGTGCGACGGCGCACTCGTGGCAGCGAACTATGGAGTGCGCGCACATCGATAACGGACGATCAAACCATTTGCCGGCTCGGCTGCGTCTACATGGAGCACCTCCGATGTCCCACGATGAGGATCGGCATGGATCTGGACGAGCTCGTGAAGGAGATGATCCCGCTCTACCGACAAGTGGGCGCTGCCGTGCTCGTGATCAGCGGAGATCGATCCACCGCTGAGGACTGCGCGCAGGAGGCGTTGCTTCGCTACTGGCAGGCCCTCGACAGCGGCACCCAGATCCTTCACCCCAAGGCGTGGATGCTCCGCTGCGCGCTCAACTGGTCCCACACGCAGCACCGACGTTCCGCGGCAGAGGGCCGCGCGCTCCGTCGCGTCGGCCCGTCACCCGAAGCCTTGGCGCCGCCCGACTTCAGCGGGGAGGTGCACGCCGCGATCAGGCAGCTCCCCCGAAGACAACGCGAGGTGGTGGTCCTTCACTACTTGTTCGACATGACGATCGCGTCCATCGCGGAGAGCACCGGCCTCACCGACGGTGCAGTGAAGAACGCGCTGTTCAACGGTCGACGCTCGCTGCGAGCCGCGCTCGACGGCACGGAGACCCGGACCGGGAAGGTTGGTGACCGTCGTGGATGATGCAGTCGACACCGCAGTGGGGCGCGCCCTCAGAGAGACGCTGGCTGACTTCCCCGAACCGACACCGGCCGAGCTGGCGACATCGCTCCGACAGCGCGAGAGCAAGAGACGACACCAGCCCCACAGGCGGCTGGCAGCGATCGCCGGCGTCGCCGCTGCGGCGACGATCTTGATCGTGGGGCTGCTGGCACTTCAGCCCGGGGAGAGGGCTCAGGTGCTGGACACGGCGGACGAGACCCCCGTCGAAGGTCCGACGACAGTGCCAGGGGCCGGGGTGGTCGACCAGTGGCAGGGTCCGATGACCGAAGCGCCCCCGTTCGAACCTCCATCGTCCGGAGTCGAGGGCATCGTCCCCGGCCAGCCCATTCCCGTCATCGACAACGACGACCACTCGCTGACCGGCTACGTCGACTGGGACGACCTCTACCCGACCGTTGTTCCGACCTCGGAGGAGACGCCGGCGCCGATGGTGCCGGTAAGGGATGTGTCGGGCAAGCAGATCGCGTGGTGGGCGAGCCCGCTCGGCTGGATGACGTTCGAGGAGGTCACCGCGCCGGGGTTCGACTACCTCGCCGAGTACTCGGCCTGGTTGGCGCAGTCACGCCAGCACCAGCGTGAGAATCCGCGCGCCGATCTCGGCCAGCCGTAGCCAATTCCTCAACGGTGTTCACCGTCCCGCCGGACCTGGCGCCGCGAGGGGTGGCGCCGACGAGGAGTCGTCATGCTGAAGCTCAGGGGGCGATCACCAGCTCGGTGATCCGGTCACCGTCGAGCGTGAACGAGTAGGTCAGGTCGACGACGCCGCCGGGGAAGTCGCCCTCGAGGTGGTGCACGACCATCCAGTGCTCGTGGTCGAGACGAGACGCGCCGACGAGCTCGGTCGTGTAGGTGAACTCGGACCCCGCTCGACCGAGGAAGTCGGTCAGACCGTCGACACCGCGATACTTCCGTCCGTCGTCGACGACGACGGCATCGTCACCGAAGTGCGCGAGCGCCGCATCGGTGTCGTGGGCGGCGTGCGCGGCGAGGAAGTCGTGGATCGAGGCGGGCAGGTCGGCAGGATCGATGGGCGTCGCAGCGGTCATGTGGCCACCATCGGGCATCCACCCGCGGGAGGGTCAAGCGCTGGACTCTCCCCCGGGGGAGGGTTCACAGTGACCCCGTGCTGTCGATCGGCGAGTTCTCCCAGCTGACCCACCTGAGCGTGCGCACCCTGCGTCGCTTCCACGACGCCGGCCTGCTCGAGCCCGCCCGGGTCGACCCCTCGAGCGGCTACCGCTACTACGACGTCGACCAGATCCCGACCGCACAGGTCGTCCACCGGCTGCGAGAGCTCGACGTGCCACTCGACGACGTGCAGCGCATCCTCCGATCACCCGACCCTCAGGTCCGCGCCGAGCTCGTCGCCGGCCACCTCCAGCGCCTCGAATCCCAGCTCGACCGCACCCGCGCCGCGGTCACCTCGCTGCAACGGCTGCTCGAACCGCAACCCGCCGAGCTCGAGGTCGAGCTGCGCCTGGTCCCCGCGATGACCGTCGCCGCGGTCGAGGGCGACGTCGATCACGGCGACACGCTCGGCTGGTACGCCGGCGCGATGGCCGAGCTCGATGCCGTCGTGACCGAACGCACCGGCAGCCCCGGTGGCCTGTACGACAACGCCCTGTTCCAGGAGGGCCGCGGCCACCTGCTGGTCTATCGGCCCACCGACCACCCGCCCGAGATCGGCCGGGTCCACCCGGTGACGCTGCCGGCGGCCGAGCTGGCCCTCGCCACCCACGTCGGCGAGCACCACGACATCGACGTCACGTACGGACAGCTCGGCAGCTGGGTGGTCGACAATGCACTCGCCGTCGACGGACCGGTGCGCGAGATCTATCTCGTCGGCCCACGCGACACCGACGACCCGACCAGGTGGCGCACCGAGATCGGCTGGCCGGTCTTCCGCCTCGCGTCGCGCTGACCAGCGATTCGCAGGCGGCGGTCCTGTGGGCGCCACGGTGGCGGGCGGCAGCAACCTCGGCAGCGGAACCCCCACAGTGCCCGGTCGGCCGACAACCACGACCGACCGGGCACTGCGATTCACGCCGGCGGAACGGCCCCCGGGCCGACGAGGTAGCCGTCGATGACGCTCCATCCGGCGGGCAGCGCCGGGGTGCCCACGATGCCGCCCGAGGTCACGCCGGTGAGCGTGGCGGCCGACAGGTTCGCTCCGGTCAGCGTCGTGCCGGTCAGTACCGCGCCGGTCAGGTTCGCGTTGTTCAGGAACGCGCCGGACAGGTCGAGCCCGGTCAGGTCGGCGTGGCTGAAGTTCGCGGCGCTCAGCGCGACGCCCAGCTGCGCGCCCGGCGAGAACCTGGCGCCGGACAGGTTGGCGCTCGGACCGATGAGGTAGCCCTCGACGATGCGGACTCGACCGGAGAGGGGCAGCAGCGTCGGTGCCCCGACGAGGCCGCCCGACACGATGCCCGCCAACTTGTTGTCGTCGTCGGTGAGGAGCGAGACGCCGGTGATGTCCGCGTCCGTCAACGTCGCATTCCTCACGTCGGCGAGGGTGAGGCTCACACCGGTGAGGTCGGCGCCGGTGAGATCGGCTCCGACCAGGTCGGCGCCGGTGAGGTCGGCGCCGGTCAGGTCCAGGTCCCTGAGATCGGCGCCGGCGAGACTGGCGCCCACCAGGTTGGCGCCCGGCCCGACCAGGTGTCCGTCGAGGACCTTCCATCCGGCCGGGAGCACCGGGGTGCCGACGATGCCGCCGGAGCGGACGCCGCTGAGCGTCGCGGCCGACAGGTTCGCTCCGGTCAGCGTCGTGTCCGTGAGGACCGCGTCCGTCAGGTTCGCGTTGTTCAGGAACGCGCCGGTCAGGTTCAGCCCGTTCAGGTGGGCGCCGGTGAAGTTGGTGGCGGAGAGGGCGACACCGAGTTGGGCGCTGGGGGAGAACCTCGCGCCGGACAGGTTGGCGCTCGGACCGACGAAGTAGCGCTCGACGATGCGGAACCGACCCGACGCCGGCAGCTGCGCCGGCACCCCGGTGAGGAAGCCCGACACGATGCCCGCCAACTTGTTGTCGTTGTCGGTCCCGAACCGTGCCCCGGTGATGTCCGCCCCGGTCAGCTTCACGTTCGTCAACGTCGCATTGGTCAGCGTCGCGGCCTTCAACGACGCCCGGGTGAGGTCGGCCCCCGTCAGGTCGGCGCTGCTGAGGTCGCCCTTGTCGAGGTTCGCTCCCTCGAGCAACGCCCCACGACCTGCGAGGTGTCCGTTGACCAGCGCCCATCCGGTCGGCAGGGTCGGGGTGCCGACGATGCCGCCGGATGACACACCCGTCAGCCTGGCACCCTGCAGCGTCGCTCCGGTCAGCCTGGCCCCGGCCAGACGTGCGCCGGAGAGATCGGTGCCGACGAGCCTGGCGTTCGTCAGGTTCGCCCCGGCGAGGTCGGACGCCGCGAGATGCGCGTTCGACAGGTCGGCACCGGTGAGGTCGGCGCCGCTCAGATCCACCGCACCGAGGTCGACGCCGACGAGCTCGGCGCCCGTGAGGTCCGCCGTGCGATGCACGAGGTAGCCGGACGGAAGTCCGCTCCAGAGCCATCCGCTGGGCAGGAGGCAACCGGTGCAGTCGAGACCCCCTGATCTGACCCCGGCGAGGTTCACGGCGCGCAGATCCGCGCCGCTCAGGTCGGCGCCGGTGAGGGTCGTGCCCGGTCCGACGAGGCGTCCGTCGACCAACGCCCAACCGGCGGGCAGCCTCGCTGGGACACCGACGATGCCGCTCGAGGTGACACCGTCGAGTCGTGCGCCGCTCAGGTCCGCGTCCGTCAGATCGGTGCCGACGAACGTCGCGCCGCGCAGGTCCGAGCCGCTCATGTCGAGCCCGGCGAGGTACAGCGTCGTCAGGTCGGCGAAGCGAAGGTCGGCGTTCGGGCGGAGGTAGGTCCCGCCGCCCTGCGCCATGTGGTCGATCGGGCTCGCACCGACGGTGCGGGTCGCGAGGAACCCGCCGAGCGCGGTCGGACCTGCGAACGTCGTGGCCACGAACTCGTCGCAGTTCGGCGTGCGCGTTCTCCAGTCGGGGTCGTAGGCCGTCGCCGGCAACGCGGGCCGGCCACCAGGGACCGGCGTCGGGGTCGAGGTTCCGACTGCGTCGTGGAGCCGCACCGTGTAGTGGGTGAACGGCGCGTTGTTGACGTGCGTCGAGCACGCCCCGGTGAACGTGACGACGTCGCTCGACCAGATGTAGGGCCACGGCGTGCTGTCGGCGATCGTCCGCCACGTCGCGCTCGACGGATGGAGTCCGGCGAGGAAGCTGCCGGGCGTCGAACCAGACGCCGGTACGAAGCCGCTCAACAGCGAGCGCAGCGTCGCCATCGTCGGGATCTGCCAGTCGCCGTAGCTTCGACGAGCGTCGGCGTTGAGCCCGTCGAGCGCCACCGGCACCGTGCCGGGATCTCGGTTGTCGGGCTGGTAGCGAACCGCCGACGCCACCGGCTGCCACATGGCGGCGCCGTTCGTGGTCGTCCGAGCAGGACCCGGACCAGCGTCGATGACGACGTCGGCCGGGATCACCGGCGGAAGGCCGGCGTGTTCTCTCCGGGTCCGATCGAGGTACTCCTTCCGGGCGTTCTCGTAGATGTCGGCATTGCCCGGCGAGGTGCCTTCCGGCGGAGTGGGTTCCGAGGGGATCCAGCGCTCCATCCGCATCCACGCAGCGAGCGCCTCGTACTCGGCGAAGCTGTCGTACAGCTCCCGGATCTGGGCGGAGTCGGCCGAGGTGAGGTGTCGAGCGCCGGGTCGGCTCAACAGCACTCGACCCTTCGCGGCGAGCGCGGACGTCGCGTCACCCGGAACCAACCGGTTGCTGATCTTGAGCGACAGCGCACTCGCGTTCGAGCGGTCGTACGCCGTGTAGAAGTCGTTGCGGGCACGGATCAGCTTGGTGAACGCGTCATCGATGCGCTGCTGGTCACCGCTGTCCGTCGCCGCCCGGTGGGCGCTCGCCGCCGCGAGCAACGGCTTGAAGTGCTCGGTGTAGAGCACGCCGACGAGGACGGCCTCGTCCTGCAGTGCGTGGAGCTCCGTGCTCAACTGAGCATCCGCGAGGCCGCCGATCAGTGTGCTGAGGGACTCCTCGACCTGGACGAGTTGGAGCGAGATGCCGTCGAGCTGGCGTTGGATCTCCTGGAGCTGTTTCGTCTGGTCGTCGGGGAACAACGAGTTCAGCCCGATGACCGACATGACGAACCCAGCGGCCTTGCCCGCAGCGATGCCGCCCGCCTTCTCGACCAGCATCGTCGCGACGCTGGTCGGGGTGATGGGCGCAGTTGTCGGGGGCGGTGGATCGGGCGGCGCGCACGCCGGCAGGACCGTGGTGAACACCACGAGCGCGACACACGCGGCCGCGAACCCCTTCTTCCGCTGTGCCTTCATGCGTCCAGTGCCTCTCCCAGTAGCGGCGCCATGCCGACGATCATCTCCTTGCGGCTCCGTTGGTCGTCCTCCGACGCCAGATGTGCATCCAGTGCCATGCCGCGCAGCGCGTACAACACGACATCGAGCAGTTCGTGGAACCGCGGGCCGGCGCGCCCGAGCAGCTCCTCGCCGAACAACGCGCACACGGCAGCGCGCGCCACTTCATCGTTCGCCTGCAGGGCCTCGGCGAGCGCCGGCTGGTCACGGGACGCCACCCACAGCTCGGCGTAGGCCTGCGGCTCGGCACCCGACACCAGCGTCGCGAGCACCTCGAGGGCGACGCGGACCCGGTCCTCGCTCGGCACCTCGCCGAGTGCCTGCGCGATCTCGTCGGCGTGGGAGCGCTCGTTCAGACGGTCGACCGCCGCGACCATCATGCGTTCCTTGGTGCCGAAGTGGTGGAGCTGCGCGCCGCGGGTGAGCCCCGAGCGTCGGGCGACCTCGGTCGTCGACGTCGCGTGGTAGCCGCGCTCGGCAAGCGAGTCGATGACCGCATCGAGCAGTCGTGCCCGCGTCTCCGCCAGGCGCTCGTCGTTCCGTTCCGTCATGAGCGGCCGTCTCCTCCCATCCACGCACTTCCTCACCAGACCCACGTGCAGGGTTGCACGTGCAGGGGTGCATGTCCATGGATCCTGGCGCAACTGGGTGAAACCACTCAGCACTCCCGGCCCTTGTTCCGAATACCCCCTGGGGGTATCGTCGCTCCAAGGAGTGATCGAACATGTCCTCACCGTCCGACACAGCACACCAACACCACGGTCACGCTGACCACGCTGCCGACGGGGCTCCAGACGGCCAGCACGCCCACGGCCACGGAGCTGGCCGCGACACCCACGGTCATGCCGGCCACGACCAGCATGCGGGTCACGATCCGGAGATGTTCCGGCGTCGCTTCTGGATCTCGCTCGTCCTGACGATCCCGCTCGTCGTGACCAGCCACATGGTCATGGACTGGTTCGGCTACACGATCGACTTCCCGGGCATGCGCTGGGTCGGCCCGGTGCTCGGCACCGTGGTGTTCCTCTGGGGTGGTTGGCCCTTCCTGCAGGGTGGTCTGCACGAGATCCGTGACCGTCAGCCCGCGATGATGCTGCTCATCTCGATGGCGATCAGCGTGGCCTACGTGGCATCCATGGCGACGAGCCTCGGCTGGTTCGACATGGACTTCTGGTGGGAGCTCGCCGCGCTGGTCACGATCATGCTGCTCGGCCACTGGCAGGAGATGAAGGCCATCGGCCAGGCCCGCGGCGCGCTCGCCGCGCTCGCCGACCTCATCCCCGACGACGCCGAGCTCGTCGCACCCGACGGCACCGTGACGACCGTCACGATCGATCAGCTCGCCGTGGGTGACACGGTGCTGGTCCGCTCCGGCGGACGTGTGCCCGTCGACGGCGAGATCGTCGAGGGCACCGCCGAGCTCGACGAGTCGATGATCACCGGTGAATCCCGGCCGGTGGCCCGATCCGTCGGCGACACCGTCGTCGCCGGCACGGTCTCGACGGACTCGTCGCTGCGCTTGCGGGTGACCGCGGTCGGCGACGACACCGCATTGGCCGGCATCCAACGCATGGTCGCCGACGCCCAGGCGTCGAGCAGCCGGGCCCAGGTGCTCGCCGATCGCTTCGCCGCGTTGCTCTTCTACGTCGCCACCGGCGCCGCGCTGGTCACGTTCGTCGTGTGGTCCGCGCTCGGTGACGTCGACGCCGCGGTGACCACGACCGTCACCGTGTTGGTCATCGCCTGTCCGCACGCCCTCGGCCTCGCGATCCCGCTCGTCATCGCCATCTCGACCGCGGTGGCTGCTCGCGCCGGGATCCTGGTCAAGGACCGACTCGCGCTCGAACGGATGCGCACCGTCGGCACCGTGTTGTTCGACAAGACCGGCACCCTGACCAAGGGAGCCCACGTCGTCACCGACGTCGCCGCCGCCGAGCGGAACGGACGAGTCCGCCGTCGTCGCCCTCGCGGGTGCCGTCGAGCGCGACAGCGAGCACCCGCTCGCCCGGGCCATCACCCGCCACGCCGAGCAGGCAGGTGCGGTCCCGTCGTCCGACGACTTCCGGTCGCGACCCGGTCGCGGTGTCCAGGCGACCATCGACGGCGTGGCGTACTCCGTCGGTGGCCCGGCGCTGCTGCGCGAGCTCGACACCGACGTGCCCGCGGACCTCGCGATGCGGACCTCGGAGTGGTCCGACCGTGGCGCCGCGGTGCTCTACCTGCTGCGCGACGACGATGTCATCGGCGCGTTCGCGGTCGAGGACGAGATCCGCCCCGAGGCCCACCAGGCCGTCGACGAGCTCCAGGACCTGGGGCTCGAGGTCGTCATGATCACCGGCGACGCCCACCAGGTCGCCGATGCCGTCGGCGCCGAGCTCGGCCTGGACCGGGTCCTCGCCGAGGTCCTGCCCGAGGACAAGGACCGGGCCGTGGCCGACCTGCAGCGCCAGGGCCTGAAGGTCGCCATGGTGGGCGACGGCGTGAACGACGCGCCCGCCCTGGCCCGTGCGGACGTCGGCCTCGCCATCGGCGCCGGCACCGACGTCGCGCTCGAATCCGCCGGGGTCGTGCTCGCCTCGAGCGACCCCCGGTCGGTGACCGGCGTCGTCCGGCTCTCGCGTGCGACCTACCGCAAGATGATCCAGAACCTCGCGTGGGCCGCGGGCTACAACGTGCTCGCGATCCCGCTCGCCGCGGGTGTGTTCGCCTGGGCGGGCGTCGACCTCTCACCTGCCGTCGGTGCGATCCTCATGAGCCTGTCGACGATCGTGGTGGCGCTCAACGCCCAGCTGCTGCGACGCCTGCGCCTGTCACCCGTCGACCGCTGACGGGGCCGGCTCGGCGAGGCCGCTGCCGACGGTCCGACTGCTCGTTCGCCCTCGATCAGGCGGAGGGGAGATCGAAGTGGACGCCGGTCAGCTCCTCGGACACCTGCCAGAGCCGGTCGGCGACCGTGAGGTCCAGCGCCGCGGGATCCGGGGTGACGAGCGTCGGGTCGCCGCGCATCTCGCGCCACCCGTCGGGACCGAAGAACTGGCCGCCCTCGACACCCGGGGCCGTTGCGGCGTACAGCTGCGGCAGGACCCCCTTGTCGACGTCCTGGGCGACCAGCCGGTTGGCGAGACCGCCGGCCAACCGGGCGAGACCGGTCGGGCCGGTGGTCTGCAGGTTCGTCGCGGTGTACCCGGGATGGGCCGCCAGGCTGCGCACGGGGCTGCCGGCCGCGCGGAGCCTGCGATCGAGCTCGAGCGCGAAGAGCAGGTTCGCGAGCTTCGACTGGCCGTAGGCCGTCATGGCCGCGTAGCTGTGCTCGCCGGTCAGGTCGTCGAAGTCGATCCGAGCACCGCGGTGCAGCATCGAGGTCACCGTGACGACGCGAGGATCGGTTCCCCCTCGGAGCTGGTCGAGCACGAGACCGGTGAGGGCGAAGTGGCCGAGGTGGTTGCTGGCGAACTGCGTCTCGTTGCCCTGCGGGCTCAGCGACCGCGGGGGTCCCATCACACCCGCGTTGTTGATCAGGCCGTCGATGTCGGCGCCGCGCTCGTGCAGGCCGGCGGCGAACGACCGGACCGAGTCCAGGTCGGCCAGGTCGAGACGGCGGACCTCGAGCTGCGCGCCAGGGTGCGCGGCGCGGATCTCGGTCGCGGCTCGTCGCCCCTTGGCCTCGTCGCGCACCGCCATCACGACCGACGCTCCGTGTCCGGCCAGGTGGCGGGCCGTGGCCAGGCCGAGGCCGCTGTTGGAGCCGGTGACGACGAACGTGCGGCCGGTCAGGTCGGGGACCTGGTCGGTGTGCCAGTGGGCCTGTGTCATGCGCCCATCATCGCGAAGGTCGAGCGCCGTCGGCCGGAACGGAACCGCCCGCAGCCCGCCGAGTGGGGCGTGTGGGGATCAGTCGTCGCCGACGACCCGCAGACGAGCGGGGGAGACCGGGGCGTGACCGGCCAGCCGTTCGAGCGCCGACTCGGCGGCCGCGTCGGCCGGCAGCCAGGCGACGAGTCGCTGATCGTCGTCGGCGAGCGTCATCGATTCGTACTCCCACTCGAGCACTCCGGCGTCGGGGTGCCGCAACCGGAGACGGCCACGCCCGGGATCGGCCGGCGCCTGCCCGTTCCAGCGCTGTTCGAACTCGGGCAGCTCGAGCAGCTCGGCCACCAGTGCGGCGAGCCGTTCGTCGTCGCCGAGGAACAGCTGCGCGGTGCGCAGCCGGTCGACCTGTGCGTCGGCCACCGCGGCCCAGTCGAGATAGACCTCGCCGTGGGCGAAGACGTGCCGGGCGAGGTTGGCGCCGTCGTCGAGCCCCAACGGCGCGACCAGCGCTCGCCACGTCGCGTTCGACCCGATGACGTCGCCGATCGGCCCGACGACGTGCGCGGGCGTCGGGTCCATGCGGTCGAGCATCGCCTGCACCGACGGTGGCACCGTCGCGTCCAACCTCGGCACCGAGGGGCAGAGCTGCTCCATGCGCGGCGAGTTGCCGACCGAGGCCAGCGCCATGAGGTGCCCGGTCTCGTCGGTGTTCAGCTGCAGGGCGTCGGCCAGCGCCAACAGGACCTCGTGCGACGGGTTCGTGTCCCGACCCTGCTCGAGACGCACCAGGTAGTCGACGCTCACCCCGGCGAGGGTCGCCACCTCTTCACGGCGTAGCCCCGGTGTACGACGCCGACCATTTGGCGTCAGCCCCACCGAGGCGGGCGAGACACGCTCACGGCGGTTCCGGAGGAACGTCGCGAGCGCGGGCAGTTCGGTCACCGTTCCAGTGTGCCAGTCGACCCGCCGGCGATCCTGGCCCTCTCACACCCAGGCTCGCCCCACCCAGGAGCGACCCGGTCTCCCGCCGGGCGGTGACCGGTCGCAGAGTCGACGTCATGACCTCTTTCACCGATTCCACCGCTCCCGCCCTCCCGCTCGACCCCGGCACCTGGATCGTCGATACGAACCACTCAGCCGTGAACTTCACGATTCGCCATCTGGGCGTGTCGAAGGTGCGCGGCCAGTTCGCCCGCTTCGACGCGGACGTGCAGGTCGGGCCGACCGCCGAGTCCACGACGGTCAGCGCGACCATCGACGTGGCCTCGGTCGACACCGGCAACAGCGACCGCGACGCCCACGTGCTGCAGCCCGACATGATCGACGTGGCCCTGCGACCCACCCTGCAGTTCACGTCCACGTCGATCGACGGTGCGGGCGACGAGTGGCAGCTGGTCGGCGACCTGACGATCGGCGACACCACACGGCCGGTGACCCTCGACGTCGAGCTCGGCGGCGTCGCCGAGTTCCCCGCGGATGGCCGCCGCCATGCCGGCTTCGAGGCAACCGGTCAGATCCGACGCCAGGACTTCGGCCTCATGCCTGCGATCCCCGGCGCCATGCTCGGCGACGTCATCAAGATCGAGCTCGACCTGCAGCTCATCGAACCGGAACGCCCCCAGGCCTGACACGGCCAGGCCGGTCGAGCCGGTCGACGGCCCCGACGGTGCGGCCGCACCCGGGAGAACCGTGGGGCCGTCCAGCGCGTCGGTAGGCTCGCTGCGATGCCGGTGGTCACGATGTTGTTCGGACTCGTGCTGCTGACCGCGGGCGCCGAGCTGGTCGTTCGGGGAGGTTCCCGGCTGGCGGTGCTGGCCGGCGTGTCGCCGCTCGTGGTCGGGCTGACGGTCGTCGCCATCGGCACCAGCGCTCCCGAGCTCGCCATCGGCATCGACAGCGCGCGGCAGGGCGCCGGTGACCTGGCGCTCGGCAACATCGCCGGCACGAACATCGTCAACACGTTGTTCGTGCTGGGCCTCACGGCGTTCCTCGCCGCGTTGCCGCTGCATCCGAGGGTGCCGCGCGTCGATCTGCCGATGATGGTCGGCTCTGCGGCGTTGCTGTTGGTGATGAGCCTGGACCGCCACCTGAGCCTCTTCGACGGGCTCGTCCTGGTCGTCGGTGGTGTCGCCTACACGGCCGGCGTCGTGTGGACGAGCCGGCGCGACGCCCCCGGCCTCGGCGCCGAGTACGAGCAGCTCATCGAGGGACCCGAGCAGGAGCAGCGGCCGGCCGAACGCTCCCTGGGGGTGCTCGGCCGCCAGTTGGCCGTGGTCGTCGTCGGACTCGGGGTGATCGTGTTCGGCGCCGACCGGCTGGTGTCGGGTGCGGTGTCGATCGCCACGTCGCTCGGCGTGTCCGACGCGTTCGTGGGACTCACGGCCGTCGCCATCGGCACCTCGGCTCCGGAGCTGGTCACCGCGATCGTCGCGAGCATCCGGGGTGAGCGGGACATCGCGGTCGGTAACTTGTTCGGCTCGAGCGTCTACAACGTGTTGATCATCCTCGGGATCACCGTGATCGCATCGCCAGGCGGCCTCGATGTACCGTCGGACCTGGTCCGGTTCGACCTGCCGGCGATGCTCGCCGTGTCGATCCTGTGCATCCCGGTGTTCCTCACCGGCCACAAGGTGTCGCGCCGCGAGGGCGCGATGTTCCTGTCGCTCTATGCCGCGTACCTCGGCGTGGTGTTCTGGATGGAGCTCACCTAGCGCGACACCCGTCACGCTCGCAGGCCGCTCAGGAGCCGGGTGCCAGCGGTGGGTGTTCGAGGACCCGGGGCCGGTACTCGACCATCTGCGTCCGCCCGTCGAAGGTGCGGTGCTCGGTCATCTCGAGCGCGACGTCCGGGTAGCCGTCATAGATGCGCTCCGTGCCCGTCGCCCCGGTGATGACCGGGAACATCACGACCCGGAACCGGTCGACCAATCCGGCGCGCAGCAGCGATCGGGCCAGGCTGAGGCTGCCGATCGTGCTGAGGAGACCGTCCGTCTCGGGCTTCATCGAGCGCACCGTGTCGACGGCGTCGCCACGCACGAGTGTCGAGTTGGCCCACGTGAGCGGCTCCTCGAGCGATGACGAGAACACCACCTTGTCGGCCAGGGTGAGCTCGTCGAAGGAGTCCTCCTCGTCACCGGTGAACTCCTCGATGCCGTCGGGTGTCTCCCCGGCCGCGAAGCCCGACATGAGTCGATAGGTGTTCGCGCCCATCAGGTAGGTCACCTCGGGCTGTTCACCGAGCCACGCCAGGTACTCCGGCCCTTCGAGACCCCAGAAGCCTGGCCACCCATCGCCTGACGCGTAGCCGTCGAGCGAGGTGATGAAGTCGACGAGCAGTTCTGACATGTCGTGTCCCCGGTGCTGGTCGGTCCTTCCATGTTGACAGCAGCGACCGGGACGCGGGCGGGTCACCGCAGATTTCCCGGGTGTCCGGGACACCTGCCCCATGTGCGCGGGACGCCGGTTGCCGGACCCTGTGAATGACCACTCATCACAGGAGGCCTTCATGCCTGCGTCCCGACGACGCCCATCACGACCGGACCCGGTGGTCCGGCGACGCCGCCAACGAATGCTCACCGTCCCACTGCTGGCCGTCAGCGTGCTCGCCGTGCTGTTCGTGCCGGTGGCAGCGGCATCTCCGATCGACGAGTCTGCGGTCCGGGACCTTCCCGAGGCGGCGACTCGGGCAGCGGCGGACGAGCCGTGGGAGCACCACCTGCTGGGGGTCCCGCCCGCTGAGAGCAACGACTCCCCGAACAGTTCGATAACCAGCGCGATCAACGACTCGAACGTGACGGTCGGCTCAGCGAACCTCGGCAGCGCGAGCGAGGTCCGATCCGTCGTTGCCGAGCCCGGCACCCCGTTCCGTCTACTCGTCGAGGGACTCAACCTGAGCCCACAGGGGATCAACGATCTCGGCGAGGTCGCCGGCGTGTTCGACGTCGGTGGGAGCGACTCCCGGGGAGCACTGGTCCGCGGCGGACTTCCCATCACCTTGACCGGTCGCGGCGGTTCGGCGGACGGAGCAGCCGACGTCAACAACGAGTCCGTCGTCGTCGGTTGGACGACCGATCCGGGGGTGCCGAACGGGACGGGATCCCGCCCCACCGTGTGGCGGGATCCCGAGCATCCCGAGGTGCTCCCGGTGCCCGAAGGCTGGGGCCCCGGTGTGGCCACGGCGATCAACGACGATGGCGTCATCGTGGGAACGGCGGATCTGCCGGTGGGGAGCAGCAGATCCTACGGCGCCGTGATGTGGTCCGATGGTGTGCTGCAGCGGATCCCGGGCATGGAGTGGGCCGACGATGTGAACGAGTCGGGCGATGTCGTCGGATGGTCGACGATCGACGTTCCCGGCGGCTATCGGAGCATCCCGACGATCTCTCGGAACGGTCGAACGGCCACCCGCCTGCCGGGTACTGCCGACTACCCGTACGGGAACGCGAACGCCATCAACGACCGGGGTGACGTCGTCGGCAGCCTGTACTACGTCGCGGGACAGAGAATGGTCGCGGCGGTCTGGCCGGCCGAGGGCGGTGTCCACCTCCTCGACGATCATGTCGACGGACTCCGATTCTGGAACGCGTTCGATATCAGCGCCGACGGCTGGATCGCCACAGCCACGGTGGCTGAAGTCGGGAGACCGCGGGAAGGGGCCCTCGTGCGCATGGCGCCGCCCGCAGCACGTCTGGTGAGTGCCGAGCTGCAGCGCCCGGACCAGCCGAGCGGGGAGTGGCGCCTGGCGCCGCCGACCGGCGTGCACGAGGGCACCCCGGCGCGCTTCGTCGCCGAGGTCGACAACCCGAGCGACGACCCGCACGTCGTCACCGTCGAGATCGTCGACCGTGACTCGGGCGAGCGTGTCCAGGACCTCGCGGCGTTCGAGTCGATCCCGTCGGGGGGCTCGGCGCGGGTCGAGCTCGCGCTGGGACACCGACGGTCTGGCGTGGGACGACGCCGGTCGACCGAACGCTCCGCGTCGTTACGACCTGGTGGTCTCCGCCGACGGCGACGAGGTGGACCGACAGCCCTTCGACATCGTCGTGCTGCCCCGGCCGATGGTCCTGGTGCACGGCTTCAACGCGGACGCGACCACCTGGGAGCGCTATCCCGGCATCGTCCGGACCCATCACCCGCTGTGGCAGACCTTCGCGGTCGGCGACGGCCAGGCACCGGGCGCCATGAACACGGGCTCGTTGACCAATCCCACGGCGATGCCGAACACGATCTTCGAGAACGCCGAGATCTTGTCCGGCTACATCGACGCCGTGCGCGATCGCACCGATGCGGCGCATGTCGACATCGTCGCCCACTCGATGGGCGGTCTCATCTCTCGGCAGTACGTGCAGTCGTTCATGCCGGATCCGGTCGAGGGCGACCCGGTGGTCGACAACCTCGTCATGCTCGGCACGCCGAACCACGGCTCGCCGTGTGCGTCGATCCTGCCGCTGGCCGGCATGTACGAACTGCGGCCCGAGGCCGCTGAGCGTATGAACCGGTCGGTGACGAACCGCCGCGGCGTCGACATGTCGGTGCTCGCCGGCGTGCCCGTGCCGTTCACCTGCCAGGAGCCGTCCCAGGGCGACGGCGTGGTGTCGATCGCGAGCGCGACCACCGGGTGGGAGGACACCCAGGTCAGCCCGAACATCCACACGGCGTTGACCGGGCACCAGGACTTCGGGCTGTTCGTGCTCCCGCGGCTCGTCCCCGGAACGGCAGGCTCGAACGCAGCCGATCCGAACGCGGCCGATCCGGCCACGGCCGACGGCCGACTCGCCGCCGCCCGCGCGACTGACGCCGAGGACGGGCTGCCACAGCTGACGACCACCCAGGTCGTGCGCATCGGCGGCCGCCAGGAGCTCAGGATCCCGATCCCGACGGGCGACGCGACCCGCATCGGTGTCGCGATCTCCGGCGGTCCGAGGGTGTACCTCGACCTCCGCAACCCGCACGGCAGCGGTGAGGGCGTGCCCGACGAGCAGATGGTGAACCCCATCCGGTCGATCAGCAGCCGCGACGGCGAGTTCGTTCCGGGGACCTGGAGCGCCCATCTCTGGAACGACTCGACCGAGCCGACCGACGTGACGGTCAGCGTCTGGGTCGAGGGCAGCACGACCGTGCTCGACGGCACCGCGACCCAACGCTCCGACGGCTCGCTCGATCTGCGCGCCACCTTCGACGACGCCGACGACCCGATCGACGGGGCGACGGCGACCGCGACGCTGCTCGGCACCGACGGCTCACGCCGCGAGGTCGCGCTGCAGGTCGACGACTCGGGTGTGCATCGTGCGCGCAGCGCGGACGTGCCCGAGGGCGCCTACGTCGTCCAGTTCACCGCGAGCGCGGCGGCCGACGCCGACGCTGCCGTGGAGCGCACCGTGCTCACCTCGGTCGTGGTCGGTGACGAGCCCGAGCCCGAGCCGGAGCCCGAGCCCGAGCCGGAGCCGGAGCCCGACGTGACCGCTCCGCAGGTCGCGATCGACGTGCCCGACGCGCCCGGGTCCGGCTGGTTCGGTGAGCCCGTCACGGTGCGCATCGACGCCGCCGACGTCGGCGAGCCCGCCAGCGGGGTCGCTCGCATCGAGTGGCAGACCGCGGGTGCGGCCAACGCGACCGGCAGCGCCGGCGCCGACGGCACGCAGGTCGCCATCGACACCGACGGCACGACCACGCTGACGGCGACCGCGGTCGACCACGCCGGCAACCGCTCCGAGCCGAGCTCGGTCGAGGTGCACCTCGACCGCGGCCGTCCCACGGCCACGATCGCGTCGCCGACGCAGGGAGCCCGAGTGGCCCGCAACGGCCGGCTGGTCGCCTCCTACAGCTGTGGCGACACCACATCGGGCGTCGCCTCGTGCAGCGCCACGGTGGGCAGCACCGTCGTGGCGAACGGCGCAGCGCTGCCGACGACCACGGTGGGCGAGCATCGGCTGACGGTCACCGCGACCGACCGAGCCGGTCACACCACGACCTCGACGGTCGGCTACACCGTGACCGCGACGGCCACCGCGACGCAGCTGTTCGACCGGCTGGCCGCCGAGGTCCGGGCCGCCAAGCTCGGTTGGCTGCGCGAGCCCGCGCTGCTCTCGGCGATCACGGCCGCCCGCAACACCCACGTCGCACCGTGGACCCCGCTGAGCTGTCTGAGCCTCGGGGTGTTCAGCCTGCTCGTCGAGGTGAACACCGCCTTCGGCTGGATGTCGCCGACGCACGCCACGACGGTGCGCGGCACCGTGGCGGAGCTGCGCGCCCTGCTGCGCTGCTGAGCAGACCACGCCCCGTTCGCAGTGGACCCGCCCTTCGCCCGGGGCGGGTCCGCTCGCGTCATGGACGCAGCGGAGCCATCCGGCTCAGCTCCAGGTGATGTCGCGGGTGTCGCCGGGCCGCACGATGCCGAGCTCGTACGCGAGGATCACCGCCTGCACCCGACTGCGCACACCGAGCTTGAGCAGCAGGTTGCTGACGTGGGTCTTCACGGTCGCCTCGCTGACGATCAGGTCGCCGGCCAGCTCGCGGTTCGTGCGACCGCGTGCCAGGCCGACGAGGATCTCGTGCTCACGGTCGGTCAGCTCCGAGCTGCCGTCGGGCCTCGCGGCGGGTGACGAACGCTGCTCCAGGTCGCTCCAGCGTTCGACCAGTCGGCGGGTGACGGCCGGGTCGACCAGCGCGTCACCCGACGCGATGGTGCGGATGGCCGACACCAGCACGTCGGGGGTCGCATCCTTCAGCAGGAAGCCGCTCGCCCCGGCCCGCAAGGCGCCGAAGACGTAGTCGTCGTCCTCGAACGTGGTCAGCACCAGCACCGCCGGGGCAGGACCGTCGGCGGCGACGATGCGTCGCGTCGCCTCGATGCCGTCCATGTTCGGCATGCGCACGTCCATCAGCACGACGTCGGGCGCCGCAGCGGCGACGACCTGGACCGCCTCGACCCCGTCGCCCGCCTCTCCGACGGTCGTCAGGTCGGGCTCGTGGTCGATGATCATCCGTAGCCCGCCCCGGATCACGGCCTGGTCGTCGACGACCACGACCCGCAGGGCGCTCATGCCGGGTTCCCGACGGTCGCGCCTGCGGGGAACCAGCCGCGGACCCGCCAGCCGCCCGAGTCGCTGCGGCCGACCTCGAAGCGGCCGCCGCAGCTCGCGGTGCGTTCCCGCATGCCGAGCAGGCCGTGCCCAGCGCTCGCCGTGGGCTCGCCGTTGCCGTCCTCCGACCCGGATCGAGGCCCGACGCCGTCGTCGTCGACGACCACGGCGACCCCGTCGTCGGTCGCCGCGAGCGACACGCTCGCGTGCTGGGCGTCGGCGTGGCGCAGCACGTTGGTCAGCGACTCCTGCACGATCCGGACCACGGCGTGCTGCGCCTGGGCGTCGAGCGGTGGGAGCGGGTCGTCGACCTCGAGGGTCACCGCCAGACCGGTGCCTCGGACCCGTGCCACGACCGCGGGCACATCGGCCAGGGTCGGCCCGGGGGCGAGCTGCGCGGGCCCGTCGCCTTCACGCATGACCGACACCGTGCGACGCATCGCGGTCAACGCGTACCTGGCCGTCTCGCTGATCCACGCCATCGACTCCACGGCGACCTGGGGTTGTGTCGAGGCCACCCGCTCGGCGGCCTGGGACCGCACGATGAGCGCGGTCAGATGATGGGCGACGTCGTCGTGCAGCTCGCGGGCGATCCGGGTGCGCTCGAGCGCGACCGCCTGGTCGGCCTCGATCGCCCGGAGACGTTCCAGCTCTGCGTTGCGGGCGGCGAGCGTGTCGGTGGCACGCCGATGGGCGGCGGTCAGCATGCCCAACAGCACCATCCCGCCGATCGCGAACTCCCCGAAGAAGATGCTCGACCAGTCGAGCGGCATCGGCGCGAAGTAGCCCGACGTGTGTAGCCAGCCGGTCGAGAGCAGGAACCCGGCGACCAGGCTGGTGCCGGCCACGGTGGCCGCGCCGAGGGGGCGTCGCCAGGCCGCGGAGTACGCCGCGATGAGGACCGGCAGCAGGTGGAACTCGCTCTGCAGGGGCACGTCGTAGAGCAGCGGATAGGCGAGCACGACGGCGGCGAGCAGCGGGGCCGGCGCCCGTCGACGCAGCGCCAGAACCAGCACCGACGCCGCACCGGCGAGGTCCCACATCTGCTCGTGCCGCGGGTTCCAGCCCCGGGCCTCGCCGAGGGCGGCGAACCCGAACCACGCGATGCCGAGCAGCACGGCGAACACGACGTCCTGGACGACGGTGGGCTGTTGTCGCCAGCGCTCGATCACCCGATCCACGCTACTCGGCGCGCTCCCGGCCGACCCCATCCGCCGAAGGTCGCTCCCGGTGCGGCGCGTCTCCGCCCTTCGACGGAGCTCGGCAACGCCTCCGGCCCGATGTCTCCGACCCTCGGTCGGCCTGACGATGCAGGCATGGACCACACCACTCGCCGTCTGTTCGTCGGCACGCTGCTCGTCACCGTCGTCGTCGTCGGCTCGCTGATGTGGCTGGACCACCGGTCGAGCGTCGTGGCGGGAGCACACGCCCCCGCCTCGGACGCAGCCACCTCGACGGTCGCCACGGGGCTGCAGCCCGGTCTCGAGCGGGCCTTCGCCGAGGCGGTCGCGGAGGCGGGCCGCCACGGCCACACCCTGACCCTCACCTCGGGGTTCCGCACGACGCAGGAACAGGAACGGCTCCTCGTCGAGGCCGTCGCCGAGCACGGCTCCGAGACCGAAGCGCTCCGCTGGGTGTTCCCGCCGGAACGTTCGATGCACGTCCAGGGCCTCGCCGTCGACGTGGGCGACGGACCTGCGGCGAACTGGCTCGACCGGCACGGCGCCGCGATCGGTCTGTGCCGCACGCTCGCCTGGGAGTGGTGGCACTTCGAGTGGCGCGCCGACTGGGAGGCGTCGCAGTCCTGCCCCGGACCGGTCGACGACCCGGCCGACGCTCCGGGTCAGTGAGGGGCGACGCCGGTTCATACGGCGAGCTCGGTCAACCGGGCGAGTCCGGTGTCGAGGTGGTCGCTCAGACGGGCGAGCGCGGCCTGTACCGAGGGCTCCTCGAGCTGCGACGGTCGGACACGCGCCGGGTTCAGCGCGCAGGCGTTCGCCCAGGCCGCGATGTCGGGCTCGGCGCCGTAGGTCCGCGCGGCGTGCGTGCCGCGGACCTGCATCCGCGCCCAGTCCGCCGCGGTGTTCGGCAGGTGGTTCGGCGGGCACAGCCGGTTGCGTTCGCGGTCGTCGTCGCGGGTCGCCTCGACGTAGCCGGCGAGCGCCGCGCAGAAGCACGGGAAGCCCGCCCGGATCGTCTGCAGCCGGATCGTGTCCGGGCGCCCAGATCGGCACCAGCGGCGGGTACTGCAGGCCGGACGCCGCGCAGTGCACGACCAGCGAGTCGGGGTCGAGCGGCACGGTGCCGTGGTCGAAGCACGAGCTGCTCGCGCGCGCCACCCGGCGGACGTGGCCCAGGCGGACGACGCGCTCGACGGTGCGCAGCAGGTCGAGCTCCCAGGTGCCGAGTGTCGGGGTCTTGGCCATGGTCGGGCACGACGTCGCGGTCGATCCGCAGCATCACCCCGGCGGCCTCGAGTCGCAGGAACAGGTCGTCGAGCGACGCCGCCTCGGTCGCCGCGGTCATCGTGTCGGCCGCGAGCCCGAACGCCACCGCCGGGTCGGGCTGCACGACCGCGCGGTTGAGCATCCACGGGTCGCGTGGGCGGACCCAGACGATGCGGTCGGGCGCACGCCGTTGCGCAGCAGCCAGACGATCGCGTCGGTGGCGGTCTTGCCCGAGCCGACGATCACGTACCGGTCGGCGGCGTCGACAGGTCGGCGAGCTCGTCGACCGCGACGACCCGGACGCCGTCGGCGACGCCGAACGGCGGGGGCGTCGTCGCGGGGATGGTCGGCGAGAGGTAGGTGGCGTCGACGACCCGCCGTCGCACGTCGACCTGCACGCGTCTCGCCCGACACCCGCGACGTCACCAGGTGGTCGGTGCCGTCGCGCGTGGTACTCGCTCGCCGCCGAGGAACGTGACCCGACCGGACCCGAGGAAGCGGCGGTGGAGGACGTCGTCGTAGTACGCCTGGATCTCCGACCGACGGGCCCGTTCCTGCAGGCCGGCCTCCGGGCCGTCGGTCCTGCACCGCGCCGGTGCCGAGCACGGTCGACGCCACGCCGTAGAACAGCGACGCCTGGTGGAGCTGGACGAACGGGTAGGCGTCCTGCCAGTGCCCGCCGGCGGCGTGGCGGCGGTCGACGAGGGTGACGTGCACGTCGGCGTGGTCGATCAGCGCGTCGGTGAACGCCATGCCCATCGCGCCGGCGCCGACGACCAGGTAGTCGGTCTGCATCGATCGCGTCGCCATGGGTCGACCTCCCGGTCACTCGATGAACAGCAGGGCGGGTGATTCGAGCGAGGTCCTGATGCGTTGCACGAAGTTCGCCGCGTCCCCACCCGTCGACGATGCGGTGGTCGAAGCTCGACGACAGGTTCATGACCTGGCGCGGCACGAAGGACCCGCCGTTCCACACCGGTTGCACCCGGATCCGGTTGATGCCGACGATCGCGACCTCGGGGTGGTTGATGATCGGCGTCGACACGATGCCACCGAGTGCGCCGAGCGAGGTGACCGTGATCGTCGAACCCGACAGGTCGGCCGCGGGTGCCGTGCCGTCCCTGGCTGCCTCGGCACTCCTGGTGATCGCACCGGCCAGGTCCCACAGACCGAGGCTGTCGGCGTGGCGGACCACCGGCACGATCAGACCGGCGGGGGTCTGTGTGGCGACGCCGACGTGCGCCGCGTCGTAGGTGGTGAGCACGCCGCGTTCGTCGTCGAAGGTCGAGTTGAGCTCCGGGTGGTGGCGCAGGGCTCGGACCACCGCACGCACGATGAACGGCAACGGCGTGAGCGTCGGACGTTCGTCGCCGGGCTGGCGGTTGAGCGTGTCGCGCAGTGACTCGAGCTCGGTGACGTCGACCTCTTCGACGTAGGTGATGTGCGGGATCCGACTCGCCGAGGTCGACACCTGCTCGGCGATCCGGCGTCGCAGACCGATGATCGGCGTCTCGTGGGTGGTGTCACCGGCGCCGGTCGCGGCCGGGCCCGGTCGGGCCAGGTGTGCATCGACGTCCTCTCGCAGGATGCGCCCGTCGGGACCCGTGCCGCGGAGGTCCCAGAGATCGACGCCCAGGTCTCGGGCGTACTTCCGCACCGCGGGGGCCGCGGCCGGACGGCTCGCCAGTGGTGGGGCCGGACGGTTCGCCAGTGGTGCGGCCGGACGGCTCGCCGGGGGTGGGGCCGGACGGCTCGGCGCTGCGTTCGACGCGCCATCCGGCTGGAACGGGTTGGCCTGCGGAGTGGTCGCTGCGCCGATCCCCGCGGGCGCGGGCTCCGGCGCGGTGGTGGGTGCCGTGCTGCCGTCGGTGTCGATCTGCATCAGCTCGGAGCCGACCGCGATCGGGTCGCCGGGCTCGCCGCGCCGGGACGCCACCGTGCCGTCGACCCCCGCGTAGAGCTCGACGGTCGCCTTGTCGGTCATCACCTCGGCGACCGGTGTGTCGGCCCGCACCGGGTCGCCCACGGCGACGAGCCATCGGACGAGCTCGGCCTCGGCGACGCCTTCGCCGACATCGGGCAGCCGCACCGGGCGGAGCGTCACGGCTCGCTCCGCACGTCAGGCCTCCATCGTCGCGACCATCGCGGCGCCCAGACGGGCGGGGCCGGGGAAGTAGGCCCACTCCTGCGCGTGGGGATAGGGGGTGTCCCAGCCGGCGACGCGGGCGATGGGTGCCTCGAGCGACCAGAACATGCGCTCCTGCAGCACGGCGCAGAGCTCTGCGCCGAACCCGGAGGTGAGCGTCGCCTCGTGTGCGACCACACACCGGCCGGTCTTCGCGACCGACGCCATGATCGTGTCGACGTCGAGCGGGACCAGCGACCGCAGGTCGATGATCTCGGCGTCGACGCCGGTCTCGTCGGCGGCGGTCGCCGCGACGTGCACGAGCGTGCCGTAGGTGAGCACCGTGAGGTCGTCCCCCGGTCGGTGGATGCGGGCCGCGCCGAGCGGCACCCGGTAGTGGCCCTCGGGCACGTCGTTCGACGCGTCGGCCGACCACGGCACGATCGGTCGTTCGTGGTGGCCGTCGAAGGGGCCGTTGTAGAGGCGCTTCGGCTCGAGGAAGACGACCGGGTCGTCGTCCTCGATCGCTGCGATCAGCAGGCCTTTCGCGTCGTAGGGCGTCGACGGGATCACGGTCTTCAACCCGGCGACGTGGGTGAAGAGCGCCTCGGGGCTCTGGGAATGGGTCTGCCCTCCGAAGATCCCGCCGCCGGTCGGCATGCGGATCGTCAGTGGCACCGTGAAGTCCGCCGCGGAGCGGTGGCGGATGCGGGCCGCCTCCGAGACGATCTGGTCGTACGCCGGGTACATGTAGTCGGCGAACTGGATCTCGACGCATGGCCGCAGGCCGTAGAGCGCCATGCCGATCGCGGCGCCGACGATGCCGCTCTCGTTGATCGGCGCGTCGAAGCAGCGGTGGTTGCCGAAGCGTTCCTGGAGCCCCTGGGTGCAGCGGAACACCCCGCCGAAGTAGCCGACGTCCTGGCCGAACACGACGACACGTTCGTCGCGTTCCATCGCGACGGCGTGCGCGTCGCGGATCGCCTCGATCATCGTCGGCCGCGTCACCGACGGAGTCACCGACGGTGTGGCAGGCGCGGCGTCGGTGGTCGATCCGGCCGCCATCAGTAGCCCGCCTCTCGTCGCTGTCGCAGCAGCTCCGGCGTCGGTTCGGCGAACACGTCGTCGAACATCGACGCGGCGCGGTCCGGTGGCCCGTCGTCGTGCAACGTGCCGTAGGACTCGGCGGTCGACACCGCGGCCTCGACGTCGGCCTCGACCGACTCGACGAGCTCGTCGAAGTCGATCGCGCTCCACGAGCCGAGTGCTCGCAGGTGGCCATTCAGGCGGTCGATCGGATCGCCGAGGGGCCACCGGGTCGCCTCGTCGCCGGGCCGGTAGGCGGCGGGATCGTCCGAGCTGGAGTGCGCGCCCACCCGGTAGGTGACCCACTCGATCAGGGTCGGACCCAGGTTCCGGCGAGCACGCTCCGCGGCCCACGATGTCGCCGAGTGCACCGCGAGCCAGTCGTTGCCGTCGACGCGCAACGCGGGGATGCCGAACCCGTGCCCACGCGCTGCGAACGTCTCGCCGCTGCCCCGGGCGAAGCCCTGGAACGTCGAGATCGCCCACTGGTTGTTCACGATGTTCAGGATCACCGGCGCCTGGTACGTCGACGCGAACACGAGCGCGCTGTGGAAGTCGGACTCGGCGGTGGCGCCGTCGCCGATCCACGCCGAGGAGATCCGCGTGTCGCCCGACAACGCGGACGCCATCGCCCAGCCGACGGCCTGGATGAACTGGGTGCCCAGGTTGCCCGAGATCGAGAAGAAGCCGTGCTCCTTCGCCGAGTACAGCACCGGGAGCTGACGACCTACGAGCGGGTCCTCGCTGTTGGAGAACACCTGGTTCGCCATCATGACGAGCGGGTAGCCGGCAGCGACCAGGAGGCCTTGCTGGCGGTACGTCGGGAAGCACATGTCGCCGCGGTCCAGCGCCCGTCGGTGTGCGCACGACACGGCCTCCTCGCCGAGGGCCTGCACGTAGAACGACGTCTTGCCCTGGCGTTGGGCTCGCAGCATGGTCCGGTCGAAGACCCGGACGGTGAGCATGTCTCGCAGCCCGGACACCAGCGTCGACACCTCGAGCGATTCGCGCCACGGTCCACGGGCCTTGCCGTCGCCGTCGAGCACCCGGACCAGCGAGTAGGCCAGGTCGAGCATGTCGACCTCGGCGCAGTCCGGTTCGGGGCGACGCACCGCACCCGCGTCGCTCAACCGCAGGTCCCCGAACGACGCCGTCTGACCGGGCCGGGCGAGCGGCTCGGGAATCCGGAGGCTCAGGGGCTCCGAGGACGACTCCACGGCTCCACTGTGACAGCTGGGCGGCGCCGGTCAACCGCTCCGGCCATCGACGCGGCGAGCGCCCCGTCGGGAACCTACGATCCGGCGACCCTCAGAACGGAGCTCCACATGCCCCTCTCCACCGATGACGCCGTCGCGATCCAGCAGCTCTACGCCCGCTACAACCACCTGGTCGACTCCGGCCGCGGTGCGGAGTGGGCCGCCACGTTCGTCGAGGAAGGCACGCTCGACACCGGAATGGGCTTCGCCGTCGACGGCACACCCGCCGCGCGGACCGAGTTCGGCGACAACGTGCCGGTCATGATGCCCGGCTCCCGCCACGTCGCATCGAACGTCTGGATCGACGGCGACGGCGCGACCGCCGAGGGCTCGGCCTACCTGCAGCTGTGGGTCGCCGACGAGGAGACCGGCGGGGTCGAAGCTGCTGGTGAGCGGGCTGTACCGCGACACCCTGCGTCGCACCGACGCCGGCTGGCGATTCGTCGATCGCGTGCTGGTGCCCGATGCCGGCCAGCGGACCGCCGGCGCCATCAGCTGACCCCCGGCCGTTCGACGCGGCGTTGACCTGCCCTCGGGTGGGTCAGCGCCGCTTCTTGGTCGTGGCGGCGAGCAGCTCGGCGCGCACCTGCTTCTTCGTCGCCGCCCACGAGCAGATCGGGCACGTCGTCAGGTCGTGTCGCAGCGCCGGGCAGTACTCGCGCCCGAAGTAGATGATCTGCAGGTGCCGCCGGTTCCACGTGTCGGGCGGGAACACGGCGGTGAGGTCTCGTTCGGTCCGCTCGACCGAGGTGCCGTTCGACAGTCCCCACCTGGCGGCCAGGCGGTGGATGTGGGTGTCGACCGCGAATGCCGGCACGCCGAACGCCTGTGACATCACCGACGCTCGCGGTCTTGTGCCCGACCCCTGCGAGCGACTCGAGGAACACCATGTCGGGCGGGATCTCGCCGCCGGCGTCGACGATCTGCGTCGCGGCGGTCCACAGGTTCGCGCCTTGGTCGGTGCCAGGCCGACCTCTCGGATCAGCTCCAGGATCCGCTCGGGACCGATCGACACCATGTCCTCCGGCGTGGGCGCCTCGGCGAACAGGGCCGGGGTGACCTGGTTGACCTTCTTGTCGGTCGTCTCCGCGGAGAGCGCCACGGCGACGAGCAGCGTGTACGGGTCGACGTGGTCCAGCGGAATCGGAGGTTCCGGATAGAGGTCGTCGAGCATCTCGCCGATCAGATCGGCCTTGTCCTGTCGCTTCACGGCAGCCGAACTCTACCGATCGTCGACACCCGACGATCCGCACCGCCGCCGCGCGACCGGTGACGATCAGGCCGCCCGGCCTAGAATTCGACCGTGGAGTCCGGAACCAGGACGAACGGCCGGAGCGGTTCGTTCATCGAAGCAGCTCGGCGAGCGCAGATCGTCGACGCCGCCACCCTCGTCGTCGCCGAGGTCGGCTACGCGAACACATCGTTGGCGCGGATCGCCGAGCGTGCGGGGGTCTCGAAGAGCGTCATCTCGTACCACTTCGACGGCAAGCAGGATCTGCTCGCCCAGGTCGCCGGCGCGTTCTTCGAACACGCCTGGGAGCACATGGCACCCCGGATCGAGGCGGCGACGACGGCGACCGAGCGGATCGCTGCCTGGATCACCGCGGAGTGCGAGTACTTCGCCGCGCACCGCTCGCAGTTCCTGGCGATGACCGAGGTCGTGATGAACCATCGAACCAGCGACGGGTCACGGCCGTTCGCCGCGGACGAGGCCGAAGAGGTCGAGGCGATCGTCGAGATCCTGACCGACGGGGTCCGCAGCGGAGAGCTGCGCGACCTGGAGCCCCGCTCGGTCGCCACGACCATCCTGCGCTCGATCGACGGCGTCGCCGGTGCCTGGGTCCTCGACGACCGACTCGATCTGGTCGCCGACGCCGCTGCGCTCGCGGACTTCACCACGCATGCCATACGTGCGCCGGAGCGCCCGTCGAGGAGGCGACGGTGACCGACGCGCTGCACCTGCGTCCGCCACGCCACGCGATCGATGCGCGAGCGCGGTGGTGGTGGATCCTGCGGGCCGTCGCGTTCTTCGTGCCGCTGCTCGTCGGCGCGTCCATCGCCTGGGTGTGGTGGACCGCGGCGCGGCCGTGGACCACGGTGCTGCTCGTCGTGCTCGGCGGCGCGGCGGTGGTGAGTGTCGTGGTCGAGCCCTGGTGGCGTTCGAGGGTGCACCGCTGGGAGGTCACCGACGAGGCCGTCTACGCACGCACCGGTTGGTGGGTGCTCGAGTGGCGAGTCGCGCCGATCTCTCGCATCCAGACCGTCGACGCCGTGCGCGGGCCGTTGGAACAGGCGCTCGGCCTGTCCACGCTGCGGGTCACCACTGCATCGTCGCGCGTGGTGCGATCGAGATCGTCGGCCTCGACCACGAGGTCGCAGCCCGCACGGCGGAGCGTCTCACCGCGATCACCCAACGAACCCCTGGCGACGCGACGTGAGAGTGCCCGAGCCGGGCGAGCTTGTCCGGGGTGCCGGTCCACTCCCGGAGCACGCAGTGCCGCGGGACGCGGGCCCCGGGCCGCCACTCGCGTCGGGGGACTGGCGCCGACTGGACAGCCGCATGATCGCGGTCGACGCCGTGCAGGCCGTCGTCTCGCTCGTCCCCGTCGTCGTGCTCGACGTGGTCGTCGGTGCGTCGAACGAGGGCCCCGGGCGCTGGCCCCTCGTCGCGGTGGCGGTCGGTGGCGTGTTCGGCGCAGCGGCCGACGCCTACCGCTGGCTGGTCACCCGCTACCGGATCACCGGCGAGCTGGTCGAGCTGCGCACCGGACTGCTGGTGCGGCGCGAGCGGTCCGTGCGACGCGACCGCATCCGCAGCGTCGATGTGCACGCCCGGTTGCGACACCGGCTCGGGGGCCTGCGGGTCGTCAGCATCGGAGCGGGTCAGCAGGAGTCGACCGGCGAGGCGGCCTTCGACCTCGACGCGGTGTCGATCGCCGACGCCGAGCGGCTCCGCCAGATCCTGCTCGAGGGTCGCAGCGCCTCGGCGCCGCCGGCGTCCGTCGGTCCGCGGACCTCGCCGCTCGACCAGCTGTCGAACGACGAGCTGCACGTCGACGACTCTCACGTCGACCTGCCACTCGATGACGTGCCACTCGATGAGCTGCCGCCCGAGCAGGTCGACGTGATCGCTCGGTTCGATCCTCGCTGGGTGGTGTTCAACGTCGTCAGCGGTTGGGCCTACCTGATGGCCGGCGGCCTGATCTGGGGCGGGTACTGGTTCCTGTCGTCGCTGGGGATCGACGTCGCCGGCATCGTGCAGCGCTCCGTCGACTGGGATCGGATCGGTCCGATCGGGACCGCTGCGATCGCCTTCGCCGCGGCGACGCTCGTCGGTGCGGCCGGGCTCGCCGTCAACTTCTTCGTCGAGTACGGACGTTTCGTGCTCGCCCGGGTGCCCACCGATGCCGGCGGCACCGCGCTGCGCACGAGCCACGGCCTGCTCACCACGCGTGAAGTGACCCGGGACGACGACCGTCTCCGCGGCGTGCAGATCTCCGAGCCGGTGCTCTGGCGTTGGATGGGCACTGCGGACACGAGCGTCATCACGACGGGGCTGTCGCTCTCCGCGATGTCGCAGCCGGCGGCGGTCCTGCCACGCGGTCCGATCACGGTCGCTCGTCGTGTGGCGGCGATCGTGCTCGGCACCCGACCCGACCCCTTCGATGCGCCACTGGCCGTGCACCCACGGGCAGCGCTGCGACGTCGTGCCGTGTGGGCGTTGGCGACCTGTGCGCTGCTCCTCGCCGTCGTCGGAGGGCTCGTGTGGGTCGACGTGGCTCCGACGTGGACCGTCGTCGTGCCGGTCGCACTCACCCCGGTCACGCTGTGGTGTGCGGTCGTGGCGTTCCGCTCGCTCGGGCACACGATCGCCGGGGACTTCCTGGTGGTGCGCTCGGGGCTGTGGAGCAGGTCGACCTCGGTGCTGCAGCGCTCGGCGGTGAGCACCGTGGTCGTGCGCGAGTCGTCGTTGCAGCGCCGCCTCGGACTGAGGACCGTCGTCGCTGCGACCTCGGCCGGCGAGGGTGGCTACGCCGCCATCGACGTGTCGGCCGACGAGGCCCTCGAGTTCGCGAGCGTGGTCGCCCCTGAGCTCCTCGAGCCGTTCGTGACCCGCGACCGGTCGTCGGGCTGACGGTCGGTCGACACCGGGCCGGACACGCTGCTCGACGAGCGTGGCGAGTGTGATCCGAGTTTGAACTCGGCACCCGGGCGGGGACTGAACCGTCGACCGACAGGTCACGAGACGGAGGAACAGACATGACCATTGGAGCAGCACTTCTCGTCGTGGTGGTGGGCGTCCTCATCGCCGCATTCGCCAATTCGACCATCGGCACTGATCGTCGCCGCGATCGGCGTGGTGGGCCTGATCCTCGCCCTGGTGAGCACATCCCGCGCAACGTCTCGACCCACCAGGCGAACGGCCCTCGGTTCCTCGCCCGGAACCGGGGGCTGTTCCGCGTCCGGCCCGAGCCACCCCGGCCCGAGCCGGACGCGGCCCGCGTCCCAGCGCCGCCACCAGTGCGCCGCGGTTCGCTTCGTCGAGACTGATGGCACCGCACCACGACTCACGGAGCATCAGATGGGCAACCTGCAGATCGTCGAGAGCATCTACGCCGCCATGGCAGCCAAGGACCCGGCCGGGGTGCTCGCGCACCTGTCGGACCAGGTCACGATGTACCAGGACCCGCGCCTGCCGTGGGGTGGGGACTTCGCCGGCCACGAAGGGTTCGGCCAGTTCGGGCTCCGTGTTGGTGGGCACCATCACCTCGTCGGTGCGCACCGACGACATCTACGAGTCCGACGACCGCCACGTGGTGCAGTTCGGTCACACGATCGGGACCGTCAACGCGACCGGCGCGCCGTTCGACGTCGCCGAGATGCACCTGTGGACCCTCGAGGACGGCCTGGTCGTCGCGACCCACTTCGCGATCCACTCCGGCGCCATGCTGGCCGTGCTCGACGCCTGAACGTCACCCCGTGTGGAGCGTCCCGCGGTCACCGGTGTCGGGGTCGCCGCCGGTGACCGCTGCGGTGACCAGCCGTGCCAGTCGCACGATCCGGTTCGAGTCGGCGTCCCAGTAGTCGGCGCTGTGCGCATCGACGCGTAGCAGCACGAGGTCCGGGTCGTCCGCGCCGTCGAACCATGCCTGGTAGAGCGGACTCCACATCTCCTGGACCCGCGGTCGGTCCTCGACCAGTCGGGCCGAGCCGGACACCGACACCCAGCGGCCGTCCTTCGCGTCGTCGAGCTCCGCGACGTCGGCGGCCTGGTCGCCAGAGCGGGTGTCGGGTCCGGTGGTGTCGGGTCCGGTGGTGTTCACGGGCGGTCCTTTCGTCGGCTGCCGCGACCGGTACCCGAGGCACGTGTGGGCCACACCGTCGGCCGGGTGCCACGCGACGTCGCGTCGCGCCGAGGTCGCGGTCGGGCAAAGATGTTCGGCGATGTCCCACATCGCCGACACCCCGCCGCCCCCGCCGCTCAACTCCTTCGCCAGCGACAACGCCGCCGGCGCCGCGCCCGATGTGGTCGAGGCGATCGGCAGGGCCAACGACGGGCCTGCCCTCGCCTACGGCGAGGACCCGTGGACCCGCCGGGCCGAGCTGGCCATGGACGAGCTCTTCGACCGTGAGGTCGCCACCTACCTGTGCTGGGGCGGGACCGGCGCGAACGTCGTCGGGCTCGCGACGTTGCTGCAGCCGTGGCAGGCGGTGATCACCCCCGACAGCGCGGACATCGTCGTCGACGAGTGCGGCGTGGCCGACCCGCTTCACCGGGTCGCAGTTGATCCCCGTCGCGACACCTGACGGCAAGTTGGTGCCGGACCACATCGACGCGCACGTCGCGTGGCTCGACAGCGAGCACCACCCGCAGCCGGCCGTGGTGTCGATCAGCCAGGCGACCGAGATGGGCACCGTCTACTCGACCGACGAGATCGCCGACCTCTGTGACCGCGCCCACTCCCACGGAATGCGTGTGCACCTCGACGGTGCCCGCATCGTGCGCGGTCGCGGCGGGCGGCAGCGATCCCGCGGTCGATGGTCGCCGACACCGGCGTCGACGTCATGACCTTCGGCCTGACCAAGAACGGAGCGATCTACGGAGAGGCCGTCGTGTTCCTGCGTCCCGAGCTCGCCGAACGTGCCGCCTTCGTGCGGAAGCAGGCCGGACAGCTCGCCTCGAAGAGCCGGTTCATCGTGGCGCAGCTGCTGGCGCTGCTCGAGCACGACCTGTGGCTGCGCCACGCACAGCATGCGAACGACATGGCCCGGCTGCTCGCCGACCGGGTCGAGGGCATCGACGGCGTGAGCCTGGCGTCGGCGCCACAGGTCAACTCGGTCTTCGTGCGGCTGCCGACCGAGTCGATCGCTCCGCTGCAGGCCTGGTCGTTCTTCTGGGAGTGGGACCTGTCGCAGTCGCTCGTGCGGTGGATGACCAGCTGGTCCACCACCGCCGACGACGTCGAGCGCTTCGCCCGCGGCGTCGAGCACCACCTCCGGGGCTGACGCTCAGCCCGAACGCAGTGCCTCGCGGACCGTCAGCTTCCGGCCGGTCCGCACGATTGCCCGCGGTAGATGGTCGAGCCGACACGGGCCGCCAACACGATCGATGCGACCAGCAGCGTCAGCGAGCCGACGATCTCGACGACGCTCGCCTCACCGAGTGCGATGCGGAACGGCATCATCAGCGGCGAGGTCAGCGGGAAGTAGGCGAGCACGGTCCCGAGCACGCTGTCGGCGGAGCTCTGGGCGACGATGAACGTGCCGATCAGCAGGAACGTCAGCGGCGCGATCACCGAGCCGGTCTGCTCCTGGCGTTCCGCCAGCGCACCGAGTGCACCGGCGATGGTCAGGTACAGCGCGAGACCGAGCACGAACCACACCGTGCGTCGCCCGTGATCGCCCCGCCGATGCCCTCGGGCAGGCTGCCGCCGAGCACGAGCTTCACGACCACCGGCACCGCCACGGCGAGCAGCGTGCCGATGCCGACGACGCAGACTCCGATCACCTTGCCGAAGAGCAGGGCCGACGGTTTCACCACCGCGAGCAGCACCTCGCTGATCCGGTTCGACTTCTCGACCGCCACGCCGTTGGCGACCTGGACCATCAGCGTGAGCAGCAACAGGTACAGCACGAACGAGATCACGAACGCGGTGGTCTGCCGCCCGGAGCTCTCCTCGTCGACCTCGATCAGTCGTGGTGGCGGGACCGACAGCACCTGGTCGATCTGACGTGCGTCGAGCCCGTCGGCTGCGAGCTGCTCGGTCATGGCCTGGGTGGTCAGCGCCTGGCGGACCGCCACCATGATCCGTCCGGCCTGATCGGCCCGGGCGACGATGCGGGGGTCGTCGCCGCCGACCAGTGCCAGGTCGAGCCGGTCGTCCTCGACCAGGCGCGCCCGTCGTCGTTGACGTCGGTCGCGTCGCGGTACTCGACGTCGATGTCGAGCTGTCGGGTGATCGCCGTCAGCGTGGCCTCGAGCTCGGCGCGTCGCCGATGACGGCGACGGTGTACTTCGGGTTGGAGTCGTCCGAGAGCACGTCGGGCAGGATCATCGCGGCGCAGGACGCGATGAACATCACACCGAGCACGATCCAGAAGCTCCGGCGGCGGAACGTCTCGCGGAGCTCACGTCCGGCGACCAACCCGGTCGACCCGAGGACGCTCATGCGTGCTGTCCGCTCGCGTGCTGTCCGCTCATGCGAGCTGTCCGCTCATGCGTGCTGGGCGAGGGTCAGGTCGTCGGCCGCCAGGTCCTCGGGACGCGTGCCGGCTGCGTCGAGGAACAGCTCCGACAGGCTCGGCGCGTGCACGCCGAAGTCGCCGACGGGAACATGCGAGCGGATCCCGTCGAGCACGCTGCCGGCGTCCGCGGCCGGGCCGCAGGCGGACGCGGGTGCCCGAGGCGTCCGCGGTCCGCGACCGAGGCCAGCGCGGGGTCGACCCAGGTCGGGTCGACCGCGAACGTCGACGCGGAGGTACCGGTCGGGACTCTGCGCCTTGAGCTCGCGGACGTCGCCGTGCAGCACCACGTGACCGTGGTGGATCATCGTGATCTCCTCGCACAGGTCCTCGACCAGGTCGAGCTGGTGGCTCGAGAACAGCAGGTGTCGGCCCGAGCGCACGTGGTCGACGATCACCGTGGAGAGGAACTCGACCGCCACCGGGTCGAGCCCGTTGAACGGCTCGTCGAGCACCAGCAGCTCCGGTCCGTGCACCATCGCCGCGGCGAGCTGCACCCGCTGTGCCATGCCGCCCGACAGCTTCTCGACCTCGTCCTTGGCCCGCTCCGCCAGGCCGAGGCGCTCGAGCAGATCGAGTGCGCGGCCGACGACCCGTCGCGGCGTCCAGCCCGTGCAGTCGAGCGATCCACACGAGCTGGTCGAGCACGCGGATGTCGCGGTACAGGCCGCCTGCTCCTGGGGCATGTAGCCCCAGGAGCGGCGGTCCGCTGTCGGTCGGTGCGTGACCGCGCCACTGGAGGGTGCCGGCGTCGGGTTCGATGACGCCGAACAGGATGCGCATGAGCGTCGTCTTGCCGGCGCCGTTCGGCCCGACCAGACCCGTGACCCGTCCCGCCGTCACCGACAGCTCGACGCCGTCGAGCACGTCGCGTGCACCGAAGCGCTGAGTGATCCCGCGTGCGAGGAGTGTGTCGGACATGTGGCATGTCACCGTAGGCGCGGCTCGGCCTGCGTCAGCCGTGGGCTCCGGTCAACGAGTGGGCCGCAGGTCGCCGCGCAGCCGCAGCACGTGCGTCGCCGAGACCGGCAGGCGGTCCGGCAGCGTCACGGTCAGCACGCCGTCGTCGACCGAGTGCGAGATCGCACCCTTCACCCCGAGCATCTCGATGGTGTCGACCTTCGACGCCTCGATGCCGCGGAGTGAGAACGTGCGACGTCCGGGTGTCTCGATCAGGAACGCGTTGACCACGCCGTCGGCCTGGGTGAAGCGCACCTGTGTGCCCTCGGAGGTGGTGGTCTGGGGGATCGTCCAGGGCCGCGTGCCGTGCACCGCCGGCGAGTTGACCTTCATCCACTCGCCGAGGCCGCGGACGGGGATCTGCTGCTCCTCGGGGATGACGCCGTCGGGGCCGGGTCCGATACCGATGAGCAGGTTGCCGTTCTTCGAGATGATGTCGCAGAAGCTGCGCACCAGGTCCGTCGTGGTGAGGATGTCCTCGGGGCGCTCGTTGCGGTTCGCTCCGAAGGAGTGACCGACGCCGCGGGTCGACTCCCACTTCTTCTCGAGGATCGACTCGGGCTTCGCGTACTCGGGGGTCGTGAAGTCGAAGTGCTTGGCGCCGGGGAAGGTCAGCGTCTTCTTGTCGGCCGGGATGAACTTCCACACCGCCTGCATGACGTCGCCGACCGCGCCGGTGACGGTGTCGGCCACGGTGTTGCGCAGCGTCGAGGACTCGATCCAGCGGTCGTTGATGACGCCGTCGTCGACGGTGTTGTAGTAGTGCGCGAACAGCTCCGCCAGGTTGCCGCCGCCGGGCCAGCAGATGTCGTTCCAGAGCACCGACGGTGCGTAGCGATCGATCAACTCGCGCACATGCGCGGTCGCGGCAGTCGCGGTACTCGTCGCTCGGGGGCGTCGCGAGGACGGCGTCCGCCGGCCGGTGCATGACGTAGCCGTTGTAGGTCCAGTCGTAGCCGCCGGAGTAGTAGAGACCCATGCGCATGCCCTTGGCGCGCACCGCCTCGGTCATGTCGCCCACCAGGTCGCGCTGGGCGACGAAGCCCGGCCGGGACGGGTTCTGGTGCTCGGTCGGCCAGAGGGTGAACCCCTCGTGGTGCTTGGTGGTCAGCACGACGTAGCCCGCGCCCGTGTCGGCGCACAGCCCGGCGAGCGCATCCAGGTCGGCGTCCGCGGACTGCTCGTCGAAGGTCTCGGCGAAGCGGTGGTACGGGTAGTCGGCGCCGTAGGTCGCCCGGTGGTACTGCTGGGTCGGGCTCCCATCGATCTGCATCGTGTTCATGTACCACTCGGCGTACGGGTTGTCGCGCAGCATCGCCTTGGGGCCGTGGTGCTGGAGCAGGTCCTGGATGTTCGCCACCTGCGGCGCCCACCCCGGCACCGAGTACAGGCCCCAGTGGAGGAAGATGCCGAGCTTGGCCTCGTCGTACCACTCGGGCAACTGGTGGGTGCGGACGGATTCCCAGGTCGGTTGGAACATTCGGGTCGCTCCTCGAGCGGTCGGCGGCGCGAACCGACGGGCGCCGATCGCTCACTTCAGTGTCGGCGCCAGGGCGCCGCTCGTGAGGCATCCCCCTGTGACCGTCGTCTACGACTCGGTGACCGTCGCGCTGCTCGCCCCGCCCATCATCCGCTGACGCTGCTCGAGCAGCGCCCGTTCGGGCGCGGTGCCCGCTGCAGCGATCGCCGCGTCGAGCGCACGGAGCGCCCCTGCGGTGTCCCCGGCGGCACCCAGCAGGTCGGCGTGCACGGCGTGGAACGAGTGGGGGCGGCCGATGCGGGCCGGATCGATCCGGCCCAGGTCCGCCAGCGCCGCGTGCACGCCGGCGACCCGCCGGACGACCACCACGCGGTCGAGCGCGACGACCTCGGAGCCGGTCAGCGCGACGAGTGCGTCGTAGTGGCCGAGCATCTCGGCCCAGTCCGTCGCCCCGAACGACGCCGCACGACCGTGCACCGCGGCGATGGTCGCCTGGTGGACCAGCGCGAGCGTGGACGGCTCGAGGTCGGGGTCGCTCCCGTCGGCGGTCGGGAGCGTGTCGACCAACGCGAGTGCTTCGTCGATGGCGTCACGGTCCCAGCGGTCACGGTCCTGGTCCTCGAGCAGGATGACCGCGCCGGAGGCATCGAGGCGCTGCTCCCGGCGAGCGTCCTGGAGCAGCTCGAGCGCGAGCAGCGCCCGGGCGCCCGGGTCGTCCGGGAAGGACGCGACCGCCTCACGCGTCAGCGCGATCGCCGCTCGGCACAGGTCGGCCCGGATGAGGTCGTCGCCGGCGGTCGCCGCGTACCCCTCGGTGAACACGAGTCGCACGCACTCGAGCACCGAGGGCAGCCGCTCGGCGACGCGGTCCTGGGGCGGGAAGCGCAGCGGGATGCGCGCGTCGCGGACCTTCGCACGAGCGCGCTGGACCTGCTTGTGCACCGCGCTCTCCGACATGGCGAGCAGGCGGGCGATCTCGCGGGCGTGCAGGCCGAACACGAAGCGCAACGTCATGGCGACCCGGGTCGTCGAGGTGAACGACGGGTGACACGTCAGGAACGCAAGACGCAGCCGGTCGTGGTCGGTCCCCTCGTCCTGGGACGCGCCACCGGGGGCGTCGCTCGCGTCGAGCTCGAGCCGAGCGCGGCGGCCCTCGCGTCGAGCGACGTCGATCGCCCGCCGGCGGGCCACCGTGGTCAGCCACGCGCCGGGACGTTCCGGAACACCTCGGACGGGCCAGGTCCGCAACGCTGCGGCGAAGGCCTCCTGGACCGACTCCTCGGCGAGCTCCAGGTCGCGGGTGCTGGCCGCGACCGCGGCGAGCACCCGCGTGTACTCGGCCCGGTGCAGCGCGCCGAGGTCGAACACCTGGTCGTCGGCACCGGTGGTCATCGTCGTGCGGTCATGCCTCGAGGTCCATGATCGGACGCAGCTCGACCCCGCCGTCGGGGTGCACCGGGACCCGGGCGGCGATCGCGGTCACCTGATCGTGGTTCCCGGAGAGCACGTAGAAGCCGCCGACGATCTCGGTCGTCTCGGAGAACGGACCGTCACCGAGCACCAGCCGGCCGTCGCGCTCGCGGAGCGTCGTGGCGGTCGAGGTGGGGTGCACCGCGCCCGACGCGACGATCGTCCTGCCACCGGCCGAGGCGGCGAACTCGCGGTCGCTGCTCGGCCCCGAGGGACCAGCCGTCGGTCGCGGCGTCGTCGTCGGTGGTCTCCGGGCCGTGGATCGTGCACAACCACATCGGTGCGTCGGCTCGGGTGCCCGGATCGTCGGGAGCGCTCCACTGCACCATCGGGCGCACTTCGATGCCGCCGGTCCGGCGGTCGGGATCTGGCGCGCCAGATCGACCGCTGCGTCCAGATCGGCCGCCTCGAGCACGAAGTAGCCGCCGAGCACCTCGGTCGTCTCGGCGAAGGGCCCGTCGGTCACCAGCGGCGCGTTCGAACCGGGACGGACCGAGACGGCGGTGTCGGTGCCCTCGAGCGCCTCGCCGCCGACGATCGAGTCGGCGGCGACCTCGCCGAAGCGGTCGAAACCCTCCATGTCGGCGTCGAACTGAGGGTCCCCCGGTCCGGTGATCGTGGTGGGGTCGTCGTACAACAGGGTCAGGTACTGCATGGGTGCCTCCTCGGCTGTTCGTCGTGCACCACCACGACGAACAGCATCGCCGGAAGTGGACACCCCGCACCCGACCGGGCGCCGCGAGCTCACTGACGATGTGACAACCGTCATGGGGAGTTAGCCTGACGGGGTCGTCGGCGATCGGGGGATGCGGCCGGCGACACGAGCTGCCCTGAGCGCACCTCCACGTGATGTGAGGAGAGTCGAATGCACGACCTCGTGATCCGCAACGGCATGGTCTACGACGGGTCGGGTCGGCCGCGGTCGCCTCGGCCGACGTGGCCATCGACGGCGACCGCATCGTCGCGGTCGGCACCGTCGACGAGCCCGGCCACCGAGAGATCGACGCCGACGGGCCGCGCGTCACCCCCGGTTGGGTCGACATGCACACGCACTACGACGGTCAGGTGACGTGGGACCCGAGGTCTCGCCGTCGGGCTGGCACGGCGTCACGACCGTCGTGATGGGCAACTGCGGCGTCGGCTTCGCGCCGGCTCGCCCCGACGAGCACGACTTCCTGATCCAGCTGATGGAGGGTGTCGAGGACATCCCCGGCGCCGCGCTCGCACGAGGGCATGTCGTGGAACTGGGAGTCGTTCCCCGAGTACCTCGACGAGCTCGAGTCGCATGCCACGGGTGCTCGACGTCGCCGCCCTGCTGCCGCACGGCGCGCTGCGGGCCTACGTGCTCGGTGAGCGCGCGGCCGAACGACGAGGCCACCCCCGGCGAGATCGAGGAGATGGCGCGGCATCGCCGAAAGAGGCCGCCGTGGCCGGCGCGATGGGCGTCTCGACGACCCGCACGATGCTGCACCGAGCGAAGGACGGCGAGCTGGCCGCCGGCACGACCGCCGCGGCCGACGAGCTCATCGCGATCGGCTCGGCGATGGGCGGCACCGGCCACCGCGTCTTCTCGGTGGCGAGCGACATGGCCGACCCCGCCGACCGAGTTCGACTGGATGGCCGGATCTCGCGCAACGCCGGCATCCCGGTGACCTTCCAGGTGCTGGCGGTCGACTTCGCTCCGCACTGGTGGCGTGACTGGATCGACCGGGCGATGACCGCCAACCGTGAGGGGCGCCTGGCTCGTGCCACAGGTCGCGGGCAAGCCCGCCTCGGTGCTCGTCGGCTTCGAGTCGTCGTTCCACCCGTTCGTGCGCAACCCGGCAGTACCGCAAGATCGCCGACCTGCCGCTCGACGAGCGTGTCGAGCGCCTGCGCGACCCAGAGGTGCAAGGCGGCCGATCCTCGCCGCACAGCCCAGCGACGGTGCGACCGGCCTGAACGCGCTCATGGCGGCCAGCCTCTCCAAGCTGTTCCCGCTGAACGATCCGCCGAACTACGAGCCGGATCCGCTCGACCAGCGTCGCCGCGGTCGCCGAGCGCGAGGGCCGCGACCCGCTGGAGGTCACCTACGACCTCATGCTGCAGCGCGACGGCACAGGAGCTGCTCTACCTGCCGCTGCTCGGCTACGTGGACGGCGACCTCGACGACATCGGCGAGATGCTGCGGCACCCGCGCACCGTGCTCGGGCTCGGCGACGGCGGCGCGCACTGCGGCGTCCTCTGCGATGCGAGCCTGCCGACGTTCATGCTCACCCACTGGGCCCGTGACCGCGACCGTGGCGACACGCTGCCGGTCGAAGAGGTCGTGCACCAGCAGACGCGCCGCACCGCGATGCTCTACGGCTTCGACGACCGCGGCCTGCTCGAGCCGGGCTACCTGGCCGACGTGAACGTGATCGACCTCGACGAGCTGCGCCTCGAGGCGCCGGAGATGGCCTACGACCTGCCCGCCGGGCGGCAAGCGCCTGATCCAGCGGGCGACAGGGCTACGTCGCGACCGTGAAGTCCGGTGTCGTGGTCCGCGAGAAGGACGTCGCCACCGGCGAGCTGCCCGGCCGGCTCCTGCGCGGCGCACAACCCGCACCGGCCTGAGCGGGACCGGGCTCAGCCGACGAGGCCGGTCTCGTACGCGACGATCACCAGCTGCACACGGTCGCGGCACCCGAGCTTGATCATCGCCCGGCTGACGTGGGTCTTCGCCGTGAGCGGACTCATGATCAGCCGGGCCGCGATCCTCGGCGTCGTTCAGGCCCTCGCCGACCAGGGCGACGACGTCGCGCTCACGCTCGGTCAGCACCCCGAGCGGCGAGGTGTCCGGTGGGCGTGCAGCGCTGGGACGAACGAGCTCCTGCATCACCCGAACGTGTGACCGCCGGGTCGATGAGTCCCTGACCCGCGGCCACGGTGCGCACGGCGGACTGGAGCTGCGTGGCGTCGAGGTCCTTCAACAGGAATGCCGCGGCGCCTGAGCGGATCGCCCCCATGACGTATTCGTCGACCTCGAAGGTGGTCATGACGATCACCGCGGTGCCGGCCAGGTCGGGGTCCGAGGCGACGAGGCGGGTCGCCTCGATGCCGTCCATCGTCGGCATGCGGACGTCCATCAGCACGACGTCCGGGCGCAGCTCGCGGACGAGCCGCACGGCGTCGACCCCGTCGGCGGCCTCACCGACGACGACCAGATCGTCGGTGAGCTCGAGCAGCACGCGGAACCCGGCACGCACCACCTCCTGGTCGTCGACCAGGACGACGGTGGTGCTCATGTCGACGCCGCGGGCAGCGCGGCACTCACCCGGAACCCGCCCGACTCGGTCCGACCGATCTCGAGTCGGCCTCCGACGGCGTTCGCCCGCTCGGCCATGCCGGTCAGCCCGAATCCGCGGTCGCCCGAGGACGGTGGGCCGATGCCGTCGTCGCTCACGTCGATGCGCAGGACGCCGTCGCGGTCGTCGACGTCGATCGTCGCGCTCGTGGCCCGGCTGTGGCGCACCAGGTTGGTGACGGCCTCCTGCGCGATCCGGAACCCGGCGAGCTCGACCGTCGCTGGGAGCCGTCGACCGGTGCGTCGGTCCCGCAGGGCGACCTCGATGCCTGCCGCACGAGCGGTCGCAGCGAGATCGTCGAGCTGGTCGAGCCGCGGCGGCGGTGCCGGCTCGCCCGGGTCGTCGGCGCCTCGCAACAACCCGACGGTGATGCGCAGCTCGGTCATGGCGTCGCGGCTCGCGGACCGTGCTCGTCCGAGCGAGGTGCGAGCCACCTCGGGGCGGGTGTCGAACGCCGCGAGCGCCGCGGTCGTCTGGACGTTGACCGCCGCCATCGTGTGTGCGACGACGTCGTGGACCTCACGCGTGATGCGGCTGCTCGTTCGCGGCGACCCGTCGCTGCGCCTCGTGCTCCCGCTCGAGCTCGGCGAGCGCCAGGAGCTCACGTCGGGTGCGGGCGATCTCGCCGAACGCGAGGGCGATGAGCGGCCAGAGCATCTCGAGCACGGGTGAGCCTCCGCGAGCGCCTGATCGGGTCGTCGCTGGTGAAGCCGATCACGCCGGACCACGCGGCGGCGACCACGCCGGTGACGATCGTGCGTCGTCGATCCCCCAGGTCGGCGACGGTGTACAACGCCACCATCACCGGCAGGTTGAGCAGCTCGCCGTGGTGGCCCAGCAGGTACAGCGCGGTGAAGCGCGGCCCCGGTCGCGACCGCGACCGCCACCGGCCATCGCCGCCGCGCCAGGAGCACCAGCACCATGGCGAGCGTGAGGGCGTAGGTCCACACGTCCGCCTGACGGGTGCCGGATTCGTTCCACCAGGCATCCATCAGCGTCGGCCACGCGACGAGCGCGGTCACCGCCACGTCGCGCGCGTCGTGGGGGATGTGTCGGAAGCGCTCGGTCGGCCCCACGGCGCTCAGCGTACGGTCCACGCCGGGGTCCGACCCCGTCAGCCTGTACGCGGCGGCGCAGCAGCCACACCGCCAGGGCGACGATCACGAGCGTGTAGACGGCGACCACGCCGAGGGACGGCCACGCTCCGAGGGAGCCGACCGTCTCGGGGGTGGCGTCGGAGCTCTGGGAGAGCTTCTGCATGACGGCGGTCAGCGAGGCGCCGCCGAGCCACCGTCGGGCGTCGCCGAGCACCGGCGAGAGCATCGCCGGCAGCAGGACCACGCCGATCACGGCGGCGATGGCTCCGGCGGCGTGCCGTGTGATCGATCCGAGTCTCCGACGCCGAGCACGGACATCGAGCAGATCGCCAGGGTGAGCCCGACGACCGCGGGGAACGGTCGTCCCTGGGCGTAGACGTCGTCCAGCATCAGCGACCCGATCAGGTACGACGCCACCGTCGCGGGCGCCACGACGGCGGCGACGACCGCAGAGGTGACGATCGACTTGGCGGCGAGCACGGTCAACGGGCGGGGGCAGGCGAGGAGGGTCGGTCGGATGGTGCCGCTGCGGTACTCGCTGGTGATGCTCACGGCGCCGAGCGACGCGGCGAGCAGCTGGGCGAGCACCGCACCGCCCAGGACACTCGCTCCCAGGACCGTGTCGTCGGGCTGCAACGAGCCGGTGCCGGCCACGACCGCGGCGAACAGCGGCAGGACCACGGCGAGCGCTCCGACGACCGCGACGCACGAACGGAGGCTGGTGAGCTTGATCCACTCCGAGCGCAGCGCGTGTCGCAGGTCGGCCGAGGCGCTGGTGTCGGTGGGTGCGAGCCGGGTCGAGGTCATCGGGTCGCCCCGGCGGGTGCGCCGTCGCCCGGGCGGACGCTGCGGTCGACGTACTCGACGCTCGTCGCCGTCGCCTGGGCGTAGACGTCCTCGAGGGACGCTCGGATCGGCGTGAGCTCCTGCAGTGCGACGTCGTGGGAACGGGCGAGCTCGCCGATGGCATCCGCGGCGCCGTGCACGTGGAACGTCCCGTCGCCCGCACGCCGGACCTCGAGACCGGCTCGTTCGAGCACGTCGCCGAAGTGGTCGTCGGCGGTCCTGACCAACGTGTCGCTCGAGGACCGGGAGCTGATGAAGCCGTCGACGGTGGTGTCGGCCAGCAGTCGACCTCGACCGATCACGATCAGCCGGTCGGCCACCAGCTCCATCTCACCGATGAGATGGCTCGACACGAGCACCGCGTGCCCTTTCCTCCGCCAGGCCCCGCACGAGCGACCGCATCCACCGGATGCCGTCGGTGTCGAGCCCGTTCAACGGCTCGTCGAGGACGACCACCCGGGGGTCGCCGAGCAGGGCACCGGCGATGCCGAGTCGCTGTCGCATCCCGAGCGAGAACTCGCCGACCCGGCGATCGGCCACGTGCTCGATCCCCGACTCGCCGAGCACCGCCCGGACCCGTGACGCGCGGGATCGCGTTGGACGCGGCGAGCGAGGTCGAGGTGGCGGCGGGCCGTTCGGCCGGGATGCGCGGCCTGGCTGTCGAGCATCGCCCCGACGACCCGCAGCGGCGCCGGCAACGAGCGGTAGGCGACTCCGTCCACGTGCGCCGTCCCGGACGTCGGCCGATCCAGGCCGAGCATGACCCGCATGGTGGTCGACTTGCCCGAACCGTTCGGCCCGAGGAAGCCGGTGACGTGCCCGGGGCGTACGTCGAAGGTGAGGTCCTCGATCGCGTTGATGGCGCCGTAGCGCTTGGTCAGCTGTCGCACTTCGATCACGAGGTCGACGGTACGGATCGGTCGGTCCGGGCGAATCCGACCGGAGGAGGTCCGCGACTACTCCCGCGGGAGCAGTCCCCCGAGGTGGGAAGTCGGTGCGATGACGGCGCCGTCGGTACGGTGAGCGGATGCTGCCCACCGATGCCACGCGGACCTCGACCCGACCCGACGCCGAGACCCTGATCCGGGTCGACGCCGGCGGGCTGGGGACTGACGTGGGTGGTCGACGAGCTCGGTCGTCTGCGCCAGGTCGGGGTGGGGCCGACCGGTCACGAGGCCCCCTGCGACGTGGCCGGGAAGTGGTACCCGGACGCGTTCCCCACGTGGGGCGGCGGCGACGCGTTCCGCGGGCCGGCCTTGCGGGTGACCCACGCGGACGGCACCGACCAGCACCCGCCTGGTCGTCGACGCTGTCGGGCGCACACCCATCGAGGACGGCGAGCACGTCGTCGTCACGTGCCGCGACGCCGAGCTCGATCTCACCGTCGAACACCACCTGCGCACCCATCCCGCGTCGCGGGTGCTCGAGCAGTGGGTCGAGATCGTGCACGGCCAGGCCGGGCCGGTGCGCCTGCACGACTACGACTCGATCTCGCCGCTCGTGCTCGTGACCCCCGACGCCGAGCTCTGCCAGTTCAGCGGCGGCGGTTGGGCCGACGAGTGGCGCTGGTCGACCGATGCGCTGCAGCACGGCCTGACGTCGCTGACCAGCCTCGGGGGACTGCAGCCGCACCTGCAGCGCAGCCCGTGCCTGCTCGTGTCGCCCTTCGGTCCGTCCACCGAGCACTCCGGCGACGTCCTGGGCCTGTCGATCGAGTGGGGCGGCAACATCCGATTCGACGTCGACGTCCGCCCGAACGGCGGGCTCGAGGGGTCGAGGGAGCTGCGCCTGCGCGCCGGTGCCAACCCCCTCGGTGCCGACTACGTGCTCGATCCCGGCAGCCGCTTCGTCACCCCGACCGTCGCGTGGACGTGGTCCTCGACCGGGCGAGCGGCGGTCACCCACGGGATCCACCGCTGGACCCGCGACCGGGTGCTGCGCGACCCGCAGCGCCTGCGCCCGATCGTGTCCAACAACTGGGAGGCGACCTTCTTCGACTTCGACGAGGCGCGGATCGTCGAGCTCATCGGGCGCTCCGCCGACATCGGTGCCGAGCTGTTCCTGCTCGACGACGGCTGGTTCGGCACGAACCATCCCCGCGACGACGACACGACCAGCCTGGGGGACTGGGACCACGACCCGGCGAAGCTGCCCGCCGGCCTGGCGCCGCTGGCCGAGGCGGCCGCCGACCGCGGGATCCGTTTCGGCATCTGGCTCGAGCCGGAGATGGTCGAACGCGGTGTCGGACCTGCACGACGCGCACCCCGAGTGGGTGCTGCGCGACCGCCGTCCACCGCTGGAGCACCGCCAGCAGCTGAACCTGGACCCGCTGCAGCCCGAGGTGCGTGCCTTCGAGGTCGACGTCGTCGACCGCACGCTCGCCGCAGCACCCGGGCATCAGCTACGTGAAGTGGGACGCCAACCGGCCGATCACCGACCCGGGCTCGAACGCGTTGCCGGCGGACCGGCAGTCCAACCTGTGGGTCGACCACGTGCGCGCGACCTGGGCGGTCATGGACGAGGTCGTCGCCCGTCACCCCGACACCGAGCTGATGCTCTGCGCGTCCGGCGGCGGTCGCACCGACCACGGCACCCTGCGCCGGTTCCACGAGTTCTGGACCTCGGACAACACCGACCCGGTCACGCGGGTGCGCATGCAGTGGGCGTGCTCGCACTTCTTCCCGGCCTCGGTCATGGCCGCGCACGTGACGCGCTGGGGTGAGCGTCCGATGGACTTCGCGTGCGCCGTCGCCCTGTCGGGTCGCTTCGGGTTGGACCTGGACCTCGCCGCGCTGAACGACGACGAGCTGGCGACCTGTCGACGGGCGGTCGCGGTCGCGAAGCGCACCCAGGACGTGGTGCAACAGGGTGACCTGAGCCGGCTGGTCTCGCCCGTCGAGGGCCTCGACACGCAGCCGAGCCGCGCTGTCGTACACGACCCCGGACCGGCGCCGTTCGGTCGTGTTCGCGTACCAGCTGGAGCACCCGTCGAGTGATCCGCCCGAGCTGCGACTCGTCGACCTGGACCCGGCGCACGGACTACCGGGTGACCGAGGTGTCGCTCACCGATGACGCGTCGAGTGACTCGGTGCTGCGCGGCGAGCAGCTGCACGACGGAGTGCCGTGGCGACTCGACGAGCCCTGCACCGCCCGGATCCTGGAGATCGTCGCGGTCGACTGACCGCACACGACGCCCTCGAGGTCGTGCGCCGTCAGAACGGGTTGTCGGCGCCCGGGGTCTCCCAGAACTTCCTGGCTGGTCGCGAGCGGGTCGAGCCACGACCGACGACTCGACGTCGAGCACCATCGTGGCGCGCTCGCCGGTGTCGTAGGCCGGCCACGTCGGCAGGCCCTCGGCGCCCGGGGTGCCGCCCCGGGCGAACTCGACCCAGGCCTGGTGCGTCGCCCGTGACAGCTCGACCGGCGCCTCGGCGCCGACGAAGACGTGCAGGCGCTGGTCCTCGACCAGGTCGAACACGAACGGGATCTCGATCGCGTGTGACGCGCCGATCATGCCGCCGAGGGCCGGGCTGGCCCAGCTCCACAGGTAGACGTGCACCGGAGCGTGCGCGAGCTGCGCCTCGGCGAGTCGGATCGCCGGGATGCGGAACACGGCGTCGGTGAGCAGCGCGCACTCGATCGACGCGATGGTCGGTTCGTCGATCTCGGAGCGGTAGGCGTCGAGCGCGGCGTCGGCATCGGTGACGAGCAGCGACGTGCGGCGACGGCAGCGCCTCGTCGTCGGCGAGCGCCGGTGCGGCGAGCGCGAAGAGCTTCCACTCCTCGCTGTTGGTGCCGATCAGCAGGTCGACGCCGGCGGCGGCGCCCTCGGCGACACGGCCGAGGGGATCGGCGGGCACGGCGTGACCGTCCGCCACGGGACGGAACGCGAGGAACGACAGCGGGACGCCGGTACGGGTGAGGACTCCCTCGGGGTCGCCGACGCGTTCGGCGGCCATCGCCGCGTGGGCGGCGAGCAGCGCGGCGGGCTCGGCGGACCGCAGCGCGGCCACGTCGTCGAGGCCGACCTGGCCGAGGAACTCCCGGGTGTCGGCGCTCGCCTGCTCGGGTGTGCGGCAGGCCTGCGCGGCGCCTGACTGCGCGATCGCCCGATGGAACAGCCCCGAGGCCGCGGGCATGGACAACAGCGTCGACACGCTCATGGCGCCGGCGGACTCGCCGAAGATCGTGACCTGGTCGGGGTCACCGCCGAACGAGGCGATGTTGTCGCGCACCCACTCGAGCGCGGCGACCTGGTCGAGCAGCCCGCAGTTGCCCGAGCCGGCGAGCTCCGGATCGAGGTCGCCGAGGTCGAGGAAGCCGAACGCGCCGAGGCGGTAGTTGAGGGTGACGAGCACGACGCCGTCGCCGGGCGAACGACGTGCCGTCGTAGCAGCGGCGACGAGCCGGAGCCCATCTCGAACCCGCCGCCGTGGATCCACACCATGACCGGCAGGGATCCCGTCGAGCGACGGGGTCCAGACGTTCAGGTAGAGGCAGTCCTCGTCCCACTGCTCGGAGTCACCGCCGAAGAGCGCGTCCATGATCGACGGGTTCTGCGGTGCGATCGGGCCGAACGTGTCGGCGGGACGGACGTCGTCCCAGGCCTCGACCGGCTGCGGTGGCCGGAAGCGCAGCTCGCCGACCGGCGGTGCGGCGAACGGGATGCCGGCGAAGCGGGCGATCCCGCCGTGCCAGGCGCCGCGCAGCGCGCCGTGGGTGGTCGACGCGTCGACCTGGGCTCCGTCGGTCGGGGAAGTCATGGCACGTGGTGTAGCACCGGACGCGGGACACGCGCCCGCAGTCCGTAGGTGGCAGCACCCAGGGCGAGCGCGATCGCGGCGCCCGCGGCCGGCGAGACCGCGGCAGCGGCGACGACGGCCACGACGGCCTGCAGCCCGATGACGACCCACTTCACCGTCGGGCCGGCGGCCTCGAAGCGGCGATGGAAGACCCGGAGTCGCTCCGGGTCGGTCAGGCGGATGCCCAGGAAGATGGCGAGGCCCCGGCTGAGCCCGAACAGCACGCACAGACCGAACGCGACGAGCGGGCGCCCGGTGAGCGCTGCGAGTCCGACGGTCAGGTACACCGCGGCGGTCATGATGTAGGTCGCCAACCCGGTGCCGATCTGCCAGCCGAACCCGGCGCCGTAGACCCACGAGCGGTACTGGTCGAGCCAGACCTCGTCGACCTGCCGGCGGTGATGCGGCATCTCGGTGCCCAACAGGCCCATGTCGAGCCCGACGCCGACGACGGCGAGCACTGCGGTGAGCACGAGCGCGGTGGCCGTCGACAGCGACAACATGGCGACGAGCGATGCGAGGGCCGCGGCGGCCAGGCCGAGGGTGGCGCCACCGAGCACCGCGCCCGCGAGGAACCACGTGGCGGTCGCTCCCCAGCGGCGACCGCGGCTGCGTTCGGCCATCGGCGTGATGGTCGACAGCATGGACAGCCCGCAGGGCGACCACGTCGAGCGGATCGCGGCGCCCACGGCGACGACGGCGGAGAGTGCGATGAGCAGGTTCACTGGATGGCCTCCGGGGCGAGGGCTCGGGAGTTTCGGGGCGACGGGTTCATCGAGGGGTGATCTGGACGGTCGCGAGCAACGAGCTCGCGACGGGGACGAGTTGCTGGCGCTGCAGCCAGGAGCCGAGCACGACGTACAGGCAGAACGCCCGGCCGTTCTCGACGAAGAAGCGCTGGGTGCCGCACATGCCGGCGATCACACGCTGCTGGGCCTCGGGGTGGAAGTCCGCGGAGCGCAGCGATCGGGGCAGACCGTCGTCGAACATCGCCGTCTCGCCCGCCTCGTGGTCGAACTCGCCCAGGCACACGAAGACGTCGGTGGGACGCATGGTCTCGACGTACCCGCTGCCGTAGTCGCCACGGATGGCGGGCAGCGGCGACGTCGCGGCCTGCAGGATGGGGTGCACGAAACCACCGACGGGCAGGTCCGAGGCCGGCACGTGCAGGGCTGACTGCTCACGCTGCTCGATGCGGACGTGCCACCCGGTGGGCACCTCGCAGGAGAGTCCGTGGGCGGCCAGGCGGCGCGGCTGGGTGATCATTGCCTCGGCTCCATCTGTTCGGCGGTGACGCCTGCGTCTGCGTCGGTCGGGTTCGGGTCGCTGTGCAGGCTCGGGTGGCCCGGTCCGATGCCGGCCGACGACAACGCCTCGTCAGCGGTCTGGTTCTGACGGAGCCCACGCAGCATCTCGCGACGGGAGCGTGAACGTTCCGCTCCGACACCGCTGTCGGCCAACGCCTTCTTGATGAGTGAGCCGAGCTGGTCGAAGGACGATGCTGCGCCCTCGCCGACGACGCGGCCCTGGGCGCCGTCGATCAGCACGAAGTACGGCGCGAGCGGCACCGAGTAGTCGTCGAACGCCTCGGAGGACATGAGGGTGGTGAGCTCGGGGTCGGCGAGCTCACGCACCGCGGCGGGGCTCTCGGCGTCCTGTCCCTTGGTCAGCACCACGAGCTGGGAGCGGGCGCCAGCGACCTGGCGGTTCGACGGGGTCCGGAACGCCTCCCAGAAGTCCATGCACGACGCGCAGCCGGTGGTGAGGAACGCGAGCAGCGTGAGACCGGGGGTGCCGATGACGCCGACGGCCGACGCGTCGCCCCTGGGTGTCACGCCCATCAGGTCGTGGGCATCGACGAGCGGACCGTCCTCGGGCAGCGCCAGGCCGTTGGCGCCGACGCGGTCCTCGGGCGAGCTGCCCCGGGGTGCGACGCCGGTGCCCGCAGCGCGTGCCCGTCCGGCTCGTGTCTGGGCGCTGAAGGAGCGGGCGCCGCCGGTCGGGGCGCCGTCCTCGAGGTTGACCCCCAGGTCGTGGAGGGCACGGAGGATCTCGGCGTGGGACCGCAGCAGCCCGACGACCAGCACGGTCAGCAGGGCCACGACCACGGCCAGGATGACGACGAGGGCGGTCATCGCAGCGACCTCATGGGGTCACCGTCACGGTTCGGCAACCGATCTGGGTGGAACCGCCGTACTTGTCGATCACGTCGATGCAGAGGGTGTGCGGGCCCGGCGCGACGGGGAACGCCACCGAGTAGCCGCAGCGCAGCGGCACGCCGGGGAACGCGTTGACGACGTCGGTCCGGTCGACCGCCGCTCTGCCCCGCCACACCTCGCGGCCGTCGACGCGGTAGCGCATCATCGGCGACCCCTCGGGCGTGGTCGGGTCGATGGCCCAGCCCTGGGACCGGACATGGCCCCCGGTCCCGCTGGCGTTGTTGACCTGGCCGTGGGGTCCACCGACCACGACGTCGCGGAAGCCCAGGAGGGTCTCTCGGCGGTTGCGTCGGTCGATGCCGTAGACGCACACGGTGTGCTTGCCGGGCGGCACGTCGAGTGTCACGTCGTAGCCGGTGTTGGGTCCGAACTCGCGGTAGATGCGCTGCACGTCGGTTCGCTCGAGCTCGGCGGTGCCGTGGTACACGAAGCAGTCGCCGACGAACACCCGGATGCCGGCGCGGGCGTAGTCGGAGTTCGCGACCGCCCATCCCGAGACCCGGACCTTGCCGCCGCTGGGCGAGATCACACGCTCCAGCGTGCCGAACGGCTCGTTCAGGCATGGCCGGTCGTGGTTGCGGGTCGCGTTGTCGGTGCGGGAGCTGGTGCCACACGCCGGATCGAACTGCCACGGCGCGGCGCAGGTGACCACCCGGCAGACGATCGGACCGACGCAGCGGACACCCTGGTTGCACTGGCCGTAGCGGAACCGGGTGCAGCCCGCCTTGCGGTTGCCGCAGCTTCCGTTGGCACAACCGCAGCCGGTGCCGGAGCACGAGCCGGCGCACACGCCGTTCGACCCGCAGTCGCACGAGCCGCACTGGGCGTTGCAGTCCAGGTAGTACCGAGCCGCCCCACCGCAGAACTGGGAGCCGTCGACCTTCCACCAACCGGCGGTGATGGTGCCGGGAGGACAGGCGTTGGCCCCGTTGAGCGTGCAGCAGAACTCGGTGTAGCCGTCGCAGCACAGCGAGCCGCACTGGCAGGAGCTGCCGTTGCAGTTGCACACCGCGGCGTAGGCGGTGCCGGGACGGAGTGCGAAGTCGAGCGGCGCTGCCACCACGGCGGACCCGATCACGGCGCTCTTGCCGAGGAACCCACGTCGGTCGAGCCGGTTGGCGAGGAATCCGACGGTGCGGTCCAGGACGCTCGTCATCGCACGACCGCCGTGTTCGGAGCGGGGGTCGGTTCGTGGGGGAGTGCCATGTGTGCGGTGCGGTCCTTCATCGGTCGTGGAGGTGGCCAGCGTCGGAGTGGGCGCTGTGGGACTGGGTGCTGTCTGACCGGATGCCGTGCTGCTGGAGGCCGGCCGGGCTGATCGTGGGTCTGGCGGTGGTGGTGCTCCTGGACGGCGACGGGGCGACGGCGTTCTCGCGGAACACCGGTCCCATCGTCGTCAGCTCCCGTGTGGCATCGACGACGGTGGCCCCGACGGTGTCGAGCGAGACGAGCAACCAGGCCCCCGTACCCAGCAGCAGCAGAAACGGAACACCCGCCATCGGCTGGTCGGACAGCGTCGCCGCGATCCCGTCGACGTCACCGGCCAGCGCCGCGGTCGCAGCGACCGCGGCGGACACCAGGTTCACGACCACGTGCACCACGCTCGGGGGAGCGGCGGTCGCCCCGAAACACCCGCACGACGGGGCGCCGGCACGTCGTGCGGCCACGACGACGACGGCGAACGTGACGTAGGCGAGGGCGAGCACCGCGCAGGCGATCCGGGCACCGGTCGCCAGCACCCAGACCCCCAGGGCGATCTCGAGAAGGCCCGCGAACCGAGCGCCCACCGTGCCGCCGGGCACACCGACGGTGGCGGTGAGGTCGGCGAACGGGCGGGGAGAGCGCACCTTCACGACGCCGCTGACGACCACGACGACGGCGATCAGATCCACGAGGACTGCCAGGCCGGTCACCCGCTTCAGGGTAACCACACGCCGGCGGACCTGTCAGCGGCCCCCCGTCGTTCCGGGGGGCTGCCAGCCACGATCGGCCGGCGGTGGAGGAGTAGGGTCCTGGGATGACCACGACGCAGCGCCCGCGCCAGCAGCGCCCGAGTGCCCCGGCGCCGAACCCTGCGACCCGAGGCCTGATCCTCGTCGCCGTCGCAGTGGTGCTCGGAGCGATCCTGCTCATCAAGGGAGGCGGCGTCGGGTTCGACGAGCCCGCCGACGACCTCGCGATCGATGCCTCCGGCGAAGAGGCAGCCGCCTCGACGACCACCACCACCGAGGCGGCGGCGCCGTCGACGAGCGTCGCGCCGACCGCCCTCAAGGTCGTCGCCCTCAACGGTGCCGGCATCAACGGCTACGCCGGCAAGGCGCAGCAGTTCCTGAGCGTCGCCGGCTACACCAACACCACCGCGATCACCGCGGCGGCCCAGGCGCCGACGACGACCGTCTACTTCGCACCGGGCTTCGAAGCCGACGCCGCAGCGATCGCCGGACTGTTCGCGCTGCCGCCGACCTCGGTCCAGGCCATGCCGACCCCCGGCACCAGCCTGGCGAAGGTCCCCACCGAGTTCCCGGCCGACACGAACGTCGCAGTGGTGCTCGGTCCGGACGTGCAGGGCACCGTCGACCGCGGTGCGGGCGGCGCGACGACCACGACCGTCGCCGGCGGCGACTCGGGTTCGGGCGGCGACGCCACGACCACGACCGCCGGCGGGGACACGACCACCACGGTCGCCGGCACCAGCAACGCCGACTGACCCGGTCGTCGACCGATGCCCGACGATCGCTCCGCAGGTCCGCGCCTGGCGACGGGCTCGCTGGTGGCGACCGACTTCGACGGCACGCTGGCGCCGATCGTCGCCGATCCGGCCGCGGCCCGTCCCATCGAGGGCGCCGTGGCGACGCTGGCCGCGCTGGCCGAGCGTGGCCACGAGGTCGCAGTCGTCTCCGGGAGACCGCTGTCGTTCCTGCGGTCGCATCTCCCCGATGACCTGACGATCGTCGGTCTGTACGGCCTGGAGATGCGCCGTCACGGCGAACTGGTCGAGCACCCGAACGCCGGAGCCTGGCGCGAGACGATGCGCGACGTCGCGCTCGGTGCCGAGAGCCAGGGGCCCGACGGCATGCTCGTCGAGCTCAAGGAGCTGTCGATCACGCTGCACTACCGGACCCGTCCGGAGCTCGCCGAGCAGGTCGACGCGTACGCGGCAGCGGTCGCCGCCCAGTCGGGGCTGGAGGTCCGTTCCGCCCGTCGCAGCGTCGAGCTGCACCCTCCGATCGACGAGGACAAGGGGACCGCACTGCGCCGCCTGGCCGCCGGGTCCGACGGCACGGTGATCTACCTGGGCGACGACGTGGGTGACCTGCCGGCGTTCGACGCGCTGGACGCGCTCGCGGCCGAGGGTCGATCGGTGTGGAAGATCGCGGTCGACAGCGACGAGCTCTCGGCCGAGCTCCGCGACCGGGCGGATGTCATGGTCGACGGTCCGGCGGGCTCGCTCGGCCTGCTGCGATCCCTGCTCGACTGAGGCGAGTCCCTCGGGGTCGGCGCCCCGGGATCGTCAGTCGGCTGCGCGCAGCTGGTCCGCCAGCCAGTCGGCGGGGGTGCGACGTTCGACCAGCGCTCGGAGCGCTGCGGCGTTCGTGGCGCTCGTCGCTGCGGGCAGGTCGAGCGCCTCGGCCAGCGCGTCGGCGGTGTCGGACAGGTCGAACGGTGCGACGCCCCGCACGGCCGGCGCCAACTCCGACCACGCACCCGCCTCGGTCGACAGCACGACGCGACCGTCGCGCTCGTTGACCAGCGGACCCTCCTTCGCGACCAGGTTGAGGCCGTCGCGGATCGGGTTGACGAGCAGCACGTCGTAGCGGCGCAGCGCGGCGACCGAACGCGGGTAGTCGTCGTCGGTCTCGAGCTCGATCGGGCTCCAGTCGTCGGTGCCCCAGCGGTCGTTGATCGACCGGGCGGCGGCCTCGACCTCGTCGCGGTAGCGGGCGTACGCCGGCACGTTCTCACGCGACGGGTAGCAGCACGCCAGGAACACGACCCGGCCACGCAGGTCGGGGCGCCGCTCGAGCAGCAGGTCGAAGGCGAGGAACCCCCGCACGATGTTCTTCGACAGCTCCATGCGGTCGACGCGGACGATCAGCCGACGACCGTCGAGGCGACGCTCGATCGCCTCGAACTGCTCCTGGCACGCGCCCGACGCGGCCGTGGCGCGGATGTCGTCGGGGTCGGTGGACAGCGACGACTCGAACACCGTGGCGGCGGTGTCGTCGCCGACCCACCGCTCGACATCCGCGCGGAAGTTCGATGCCCAGTCCCGGGTGTGGAACCCGCAGGCGTGCAGCGACGACAGCGCCACGAGCATCTCGTCGCGGGCCGCAGGTGGCATCACCCGGAGCGTGTCGGGGCCGGCGAAGGGTGTGTGGTGGAAGTGGACGAGCGACAGGTCCGGGCGGTGCGCCGCGACCGTCGGCCCGAGCAGCGTCAGGTGGTAGTCCTGCACGAGCACCGCGGCGCCCTCGGCGGCGGTGTCGACCACCGCCCGGGCGAACGCCTCGTTCACCCGGCGGTACGCGGCCCACGCGTCCCACCAGCCGGGGTCGTAGGCCGGTTCGCGGGTCAGGTCGTAGAGCCCGTGGTGCAGGAACCACAGCGTCTGGTTCGAGATGACGTCGTAGGCCTGCTGCAGGTCGTCGGGATCGACGGCGAGCAGGTCGACCGACAGGCCCTCGGCAGAGGTCCTTCCGGCAGTAGTCCCGCCACCCAGGGCGGCCGCACGGTCGCCGTCGGAGAGCGCGGCGGCGATCCAGCGTGCGTGGCCCTCCTCGACGAGCGGCGCCAGACCCGACACCAGTCCTCCGGCGCCTCGTCGGGCGACGAGCTCGCCGTCGACGATGCGGTAGCTGAGCGGCCCGCGGTTGGAGACGATCACGACGGGCCGGCCGGTGGACATGGCCGACCACCCTAGGTGTGCGGTGGGTGCTCGATCGCCGCAGCGCAGCGGGAGCCAGGTCCGGGTGTCGCCGTAGGCTCACCGCCGTGAGAGTCGTCGTGGCACCGGACAAGTTCAGGGGCACCGCCACTGCTGCCGGTGCCGCCGCGGTGATCGCGGCGGCCGTCGAGGCGCTGGGTCATGACGCCGTGGCGCTGCCGATGGCCGACGGCGGCGAGGGGTTGCTCGACGTGCTCGGCGGCGCGAACCGCACCACGACGGTGAGCGACCCGCTCGGCGACCCGGTCGAGGCGGCGTGGCGGTTGGCGAGCCGCACCGCGGTGATCGAGATGGCGCAGGCCTCCGGGCTGGCGCTCGTGGGCGGGGCCGAGGGCAACGATCCGATCGCCGCGTCGACCTACGGCACCGGCGAGCTGGTCGTCGCGGCGCTCGACGCCGGCGCGAAGCGGATCGTGGTCGGTGTGGGCGGTTCGGCGACGACCGACGGCGGGCTCGGAGCCCTGCGGGCCATGGTGCCGCTGCATCGCCTGCGCGGCGTCGAGCTGGTCGTCGCGTGCGACGTGCGCCTCGGCTTCGTCGACGCGGCCAGGGTCTTCGCCCCGCAGAAGGGAGCGACACCCGCGCAGGTCGAGCTGCTCGAACGTCGGCTGGAACGTCTGGTGCAGGTCTACCTCGACGAGTACGGCGTCGACGTCGCCGAGCTCGAGGGCGCGGGCGCTGCGGGTGGACTCGCCGGCGGGCTCGCCGCGGCGGGCGCCGACGTTGATCGACGGCTTCGACCTGGTCGCCGACCACCTCGACCTGGACGAGCTCGTCGACGGGGCCGACCTGGTGATCACCGGCGAGGGGCTGATGGACGACGAGTCCTTCGACGGCAAGGTCGTCGGCGGCGTGCACGACCTGGCGTCGTCGCTCGGGGTGCCGGTCGGGGCGATCGTGGGCGAGGTGCTCGACGGCATCGAGGTGCCGCTGCCCACCGTGTCGCTCGTCGAGGAGTTCGGCCGGGCGCGCGCCACGGGTGCGACCGACGCCGCGCTCGGCGACGCGGTGCCGCTGCTGCTCGAGCGTGTGCTCGGCTGAACGCCTCGGCGACGGCTCAGGGCTCGCCGGCGATGCTGAGACGTGCGCGTCGACCGGCGTAACCCTCGACCTCGATCATCGGCGGGCGTTCCGCGACGTCGACGGTCACGATCTCGCGACCGGGACGGATCAGCTCGGCGACCGTCGGCACCAGCGTCGGGTCGACCCGGCGCAGCATGGTCTGCACGATCGCGAGCGCCTGGGGCGACAGGTCACTCAGGCTGCGGTTGCGGTGGTGGCGCACGTCGAGGTCGACCTGGACCAGCCCGGACACCCCGAAGCGCTGGGACAGGTCGATCAGCAGCCCCATGTCGACGCCGTAGCCCTGGACGAACGGGAGGCGTTCGAGGACGGAGCGTCGGCCGCCGTATTCACCCGAGAGCGGCTGGTACAGCGGCGTGAGCTCCGGGAAGAGCAGCGACATGAGCGGGCGGGCGACGAGCTCGGTCACGCGACCTCCGCCCTCGCGCTCGAACTCGGGTCGGTGGTAGTAGCCCTTGGCGACGTCGACGTCGGGTTCGCACAGCAGCGGTCCGAGCAGGCCGGTGACGAAGCGGGCCCCGAACTGGGAGATGTCGGCGTCGCACCACACGACGATGTCGCCCTCGGTGACGTAGAGCGACTTCCAGAGCACCTCGCCCTTGCCGTGCCCGCCGCCGTACGACGGCAGGACCGACGCGGAGTCGACGACGACCGCGCCCGCCGCTCGGGCGACGACGGCGGTGTCGTCGGTCGAGTGGTCGTCGATGACGACGATCTCGTCGATCACGCCGGTGTCGAGCAGCTCGTCGCGCAGCGTCGCGACGATCGTGCCGACCGTGGTGGCCTCGTTGCGAGCGGGCAGGCAGACCGAGACGGTCGTGGTGCCCTTCGCCGCGAGCAGGCGCGGGAGGTCGAACGCGGCGTGGTGATAGTTCCGAATGCCGGGAGACAGGCGCTCCACCGACGGCTCCGCCGTGGTCATCGTCGTCACCTCCTCGGCCGACGTGCCTCACGGTAGTGGCTCCCCCGAGGCGGCGGTCACGCGGCGGTGGGGGCGGCGGTCACGCGGCGGTGGGGATGCTGCCCGGGAAGCGCAGGCGTGCCGACGTGGTTGCAGTGCCGATACCATCCGGCGACCCCGCCCGATGCGACGGCGTCGCCGGCGGCACACATGGAGGACCCCCGATGAGCGTGACCATCCGAATTCCCACGACCCTGCGGACACTGACCGGCGGATCGGCCCAGGTCGAGGTCGAGGGTGCGACGGTCGGTGAGGTCCTGACGGCGCTCGAGGCCGCCCACCCGGGCTTCAAGGAGCGTCTCTTCGACGACGAGGGTGGCCTTCGTCGGTTCGTGAACGTGTTCGTGGCCGACGACGACGTGCGTTACCTCGACGGTGTCGGCACGCCGGTGCCCGACGGCGAGACCGTCTCGATCATCCCAGCCGTCGCCGGAGGCTGATCGTCGTCCCGTCCTACAGTCGGGGCATGGACGACGACGAGTTCGGGGCGCCGGTGGCGGGTCAGGACGGCGAGTCGCGGCTGTCCGACGAGGACCTGTACGGACCCGACGCGCCACCCGGCGTGCTGCCGTTGCCGGAGCCACCACGAACGGCGGACCGTATCCCGTCGAAGTACCGCAAGTCCGCCGGTGCATCGCTGCTCGCGGCGGGCATGCTGGGGCTCCGCGACATCATCGAGCCGCCCAAGGACGACCGTCCGGTGGTCGAACAGCACATCGACGGTGAGCCGCCTCGCCGCCCGATCGAGCTCTACCTCGATCCCGACGATCCGTCGCGTTCGATGGCCGTGATCCGCGACCCTGCCGACGACAACTGAGCAGCGGCCGCGTCGCCGCTCGCTCCGCCGGAAGTGGCCTCGGCAGCCGCTCGACACGAGTGCTACAACGGGCTCATGGCCAAGACGATCTCCTTCGACGACGATGCCCGACGCAAGCTCGAGTCGGGTGTGAACCAGCTCGCCGACGCGGTGCGGGTCACCCTCGGCCCGAAGGGCCGCAACGTGGTGCTCGACAAGGCGTGGGGAGCGCCCACGATCACCAACGACGGCGTGTCGATCGCGAAGGACATCGAGCTCGACGACCCCTACGAGAACATCGGCGCCAGCCTGGTGAAGGAAGTCGCGAAGAAGACCGACGACGTGGCGGGCGACGGCACGACCACCGCCACGGTGCTCGCCTGGTCGATGGTCGGTCAGGGCCTTCGCAACCTGGCTGCGGGCGCCAACCCGGTCGGTGTGAAGCGCGGCATCGAGGCGGCCGTGGCGGCGGCGACCACCCGGATCGCCGACCTGGCCGTCGACGTGGACTCCAAGGACCAGATCGCCCAGGTCGCCGGCATCTCGGCGGCCGATCCGGAGATCGGCCGGATCATCTCCGAGGCGATCGACAAGGTCGGCAAGGACGGTGTGATCACCGTCGAGGAGTCGAACACCTTCGGCATCGACATGGACCTGGTCGAGGGCATGCGCTTCGACAAGGGGTACATCTCGCCGTACATGGTCACCGACACCGACCGGATGGAAGCGGTGCTCGAGAACCCGTACCTGCTCCTGGTCAGCTCCAAGGTGTCGAACCTGCGCGACCTGGTGCCGCTGCTCGAGAAGGTCATGCAGACGTCGCGTCCGCTCGTGGTGGTGGCCGAGGACGTCGACGGCGAGGCGCTCGCTGCGCTGGTCGTCAACAAGATCCGTGGCACCTTCGCCTCGGTGGCGGTCAAGGCCCCCGGCTTCGGCGATCGTCGCAAGGCCATGCTCGCCGACATGGCGATCCTCACCGGCGGGCAGGTCGTCTCCGAAGAGGTCGGGCTGCAGCTGGAGTCCATCGGGCTCGACGTGCTCGGAGAGGCCGACCGTGTCGTCGTCGGCAAGGACGAGACGACCCTCATCAACGGTCGCGGCTCGGCCGACGAGATCGCCGGCCGCATCGCGGCAGATCAAGGCCGAGATCGACCGGACCGACTCCGACTACGACGCCGAGAAGCTCCAGGAGCGCCTGGCGAAGCTGTCCGGCGGCGTGGCGGTGCTGAAGGTCGGCGCCGCGACCGAGGTCGAGCTGAAGGAGAAGAAGCACCGCATCGAGGACGCCGTGTCGACGACCAAGGCGGCGATCGAAGAGGGCGTGGTGGCCGGCGGTGGTGTCACCCTGCTGCGTGCACAGTCGGCGGTCGAGGACCTGGTCGACTCGCTCGGCGACGACGAGGCCATCGGCGCACGGATCATCGCGAGCTCGCTCGAGGGGCCGTTGCGCCAGATCGCGGAGAACGCCGGCCAGGACGGTGCGGTCGTCGTGTCGAAGGTCCGTGCGCTGACCGATCCGGCCGAGGGCTACAACGCCGCGACCGGCGAGTACGAGAACCTGGTCGCGGCCGGCATCATCGACGCGGCGAAGGTGACCCGCTCGGCCCTGCAGAACGCTGCGTCGATCGCAGGGTTGTTCCTCACGACCGAGGCGGTCATCACCGACGCCCCGGTCGAGGCGCCGACGTTCTCCTCCCCCGACGGCGACTTCTGACCGCTCCGGTCGGCGGCCCCGACCGGCGACTCCCGTCGCACCTCGGGTGCTCTGATGTCGGTCACAGCCGGCATCGGAGCACCTGGTGGCAGCCCGTAGGATCTGGGCATGCCTGCGCCTGCATCCCCCTCCATCGGTCTCAACGTGTTGCACCTGTTCTTCGTGGCCGGACCCTTGACCGACTCGGACGGCGTGCTGGCGGCCATCGACGAGGCTCGCGAGGGTGGCGACCAGGTGGTGACCGCTGCGCTGCTCGGGCACAAGGCCGACATCGCGGTGATGGTGCTGTCGACCGATCAGTGGCGTCTGCGGCGGCTGCAGACGGCGCTCGTCGCCGCCGGCCTCGACCTGGTCGACTCCTACCTGTCGCTGACCGAGACCTCGGAGTACGCCACGGGACTGCCCGAGGAGATGCAGCAGGCCCGCCTGTACCCGCAGCTGCCGCCCGAGGGGAAGCCGGCATTCTGCTTCTACCCGATGTCGAAGCGCCGCAACGTGGGCGCGAACTGGTACGAGCTCGACTTCGACCGTCGCAAGGAGCTCATGTACGAGCACGGCGCGTCGGGCCGCAAGTTCGCCGGGCGTGTGACGCAGCTCATCACCGGATCGACGGGTCTCGACGAGTACGAGTGGGGCGTGACGCTGTTCTGCGTGCACCCCGACGACGTCAAGGAGATCGTCTACACGATGCGCTACGACGTCGCCTCGGCCCAGTACGGCGAGTTCGGTCCGTTCTACGTGGGCATGGTCGAGGACGCTGCGGTGGTCCTCGCCGAGGTGGGCGTGTGACCGCACCGTGACCACTCGGTCGCGGGGCCGTTGGGTGCGTGCCCTGCTGGCCGCGTTCGTGGTCGTCGTGCTGCTCGCCGTCGTCGCGGTCGAGTGGGTCGGTCGTCTGGGAGTGGATCGTCTGGCAGCGGACCGGATCGCCCGCGACGTGCCTGCGTCGTCGGTCGACGTCGTCATGGGGCAGGCGTGGTGGCGCCCGACGATCATCCCGGCCGCGGTGCTCGGCGACGTCGACCGGATCTCGGTCCGGCTCGTCGGCGCCTCGCTCGCCGGGTTCCCCGTCGCCGAGGTCGACTACGTCCTCGAGGGCATCGACGGCAACGTGTCGGTCGGGGATCGTCGCGTGAGCGTCGACTCGATCGACCGCGGCAGCGTGCGCATGCTCGTGGACCCCGCGGTGATCGCCGCCGCGTTGGGAGCGTCCGCGGAGCTCGTCGACCGACAACTGCTGGTCGGCCCGGACCGCGTGCCCGCGTCGTTCGAGATGGTCGGCGACGACCTGGTCGTCTCGGTCGGCGACGGGTCCGGCGTGCCCGACCAGGTCATCCCGGTCGTCGACGACTGGCTGATGCCGTGTCGGCCCGAGGTTCGCGTCGGCAACCGCTACCTGGAGCTGAGCTGCGAAGGTGACCGCCTGCCGGGCGTGCTCGGCGGCACGTTCTCGGCCGACGACCTCGGCAGCGGTGGGTCGGGCAGCGGTGGGTCGGGCAGCGGTGGGAGCGGTGGCACCAAGGACGGGTCGGCCGAGCGTCCTCCGCCGGATCTGCTCCCGCCCGCGACCGTCGACCGCGGCCCAGGAGGAGCCAGCACAGAAGGAGACAGCACAGAGGGAGATGGCGGTGGCTGACCAGCTGCCGGGCGACCAGGCCCCCGACGACGGCTCGATCGCCCGTGACGAGGCGACCTTCGCCGAGATCTCGGTCGCGCTGGGCGACGCGATCGACGCGGCGCTCGAGGGCTGGGTCCGCCGCGCCGTGACCGAGCGCTGTCGCCAGGCCGGCGTGACGCTCGACGACCGGGCCGACGCGACGATCGCGACCGCCGCCGCGCAGTGTCGTGCCGAGGTGTCGCCACGCGTGCGGGCGCTGCTCGCTGCGGATCTGGACGACCAGCGGTCCACCCCGCTGGCGCTGCTGCGCCGTGCGGTCGTGTACCCGACCGAGGTGCTGCGCTCGCTGGGTGTCGCGCCGGTCGATCGCGACGAGTTCGCGGTGCGCGCCTTTCCCGACGACGTCTACGCGCTGTCGCCGGCGAGTTTCGGGGACCTGGACGAGTCGCTGCACGAACCCGGGCTGATCTGGGGTGCGGCCAAGGCCCACGTCCACCTGGCGCGCCGCTCCCGCTCGAGCTGACTCGCCGCTCCCACTCGGACTGGCTCGCCGCTCCCGCTCGGACCGGGCGGAGGGCGGCACGACCCGTGTCGAGGCTCAGCCGGTCGACTCGGGACCGCGGCGCCAGCTCGCGTCGGTGATGACGCGTGACTCGAAGAACAGGCAGCCCTCGGGGCACGTGAACGGAGCAGTGGTGGCGAAGTCGACCTTGCATCGCTGCACCACGTCGCCCGATCCGACGGTGCGACTGGAGTAGTGGCGGCAGTCCTCCCGAACGCTCATGGCACCCATTCTACGGGCTGCACCGCGCTCGACCCCGGGTCGCGGACGGCTCTCGCGGACCGTAACGAACTGGCCCAGTTGGGGAAACACTCAGGAAACACGTCGTCCTTAGGTTGCCCTCCCGACGGACGGAAACGGGCTCCGTCCCTGACTGAAGGGTCAAATCGAAATGGAATCAGGTGACATCGCATGGGTGCTGGCCTCGGCCGCTCTCGTGCTGTTCATGACACCGGGCCTCGCCTTCTTCTACGGCGGCATGGACCGGAGCCGGAACGTCCTCAACATGTTGATGATGAACTTCTGGTGTCTGCTCATCATCCCGGTGCTGTGGGTGATCATCGGCTACTCGATCGCCGGTGGCGACTTCGATGCCGCATGGTTCGGCGGGTTCGATGCAGCGTTCCTCGGCAACCTGGGCATCGGTGAGGACTCGGTGAAGGAGTTGCTCACCGTGGCGTTCCTGGGGATGTTCGCGGTGATCACGCCGGCGCTCATCTCGGGTGCCGTCGCCGACCGCATGAAGTTCACGGCGTGGGCGATCTTCGCCCCGGTCTGGATGCTCCTGGTGTTCGCACCGGTCTTCAAGTGGGTCTACGGCGGTTGGCTCGGTGTGCGCGGTTCGCTCGACTTCGCAGGTGGCACCGCCATCCACGTGAACGCCGGCATCGCCGCACTCGTCGCCGTGCTCATCCTCGGCAAGCGCAAGGGCTGGCCGTCGGAAGGTCACCCGCCGCACTCCATGCCGCTGGTCATGATCGGCACCGGCATCCTCTGGTTCGGTTGGTTCGGCTTCAACGCCGGTTCCGCCCTCGGCGCCAACGGCCAGGCCGTCCAGGCGTTCATGAACACCTTCCTCGCTGCTGCTGCCGCCGGTCTCGCATGGGCCGTCGTCGAGAAGCTCAAGGACGGTCACTTCACCAACCTCGGCGCTGCCTCGGGCATCGTCGCCGGCCTCGTGGCCATCACCCCGGCCGCTGGCTTCGTCAGTTCGATGTCGTCGATCTGGATCGGTCTGGCCGCCGGCATCATCTGCTGCTTCGCCGTCCAGCTGAAGTTCAAGGCGGGCTACGACGACGCTCTCGACGTGGTCGGCGTGCACTTCGTCGGCGGTCTCGTCGGCTCGCTGATGATCGGCCTCTTCGCCGACTCGAGCTACTTCCAGCAGTGGAACCCCGAGGTCAGTCACATGGACGGACTCTTCTACGGCGGCGGTCTCGAGCTGCTGCTCGAGCAGGCACTCGCCAACGGCGTGACCATCATCTACTCGGGCATCGTGACAGCGTTGATCCTGCTGGCCCTCAAGGCCACCATCGGGATCAGGGTGCCCGAGGACACCGAGGACTCCGGACTCGACAGTGCGGAGCACGCCGAGACTGCCTACAACTCCGGCGAAGTCACCATGGCCCGGGCCTGACCGGCCCCGACAACTGCCTGCACCGAGAACGAGAGAAAAGGAAGTGTTCCAATGAAGCTGGTCACCGCAGTGATCAAGCCGTTCAAGCTGGACGACGTGAAGAACGGGCTCAAGTCGGCGGGAGTCGTCGGCATCACCGTCAGCGAGGTCAGGGGCTTCGGCCGCCAGGGAGGTCACACCGAGACCTACCGGGGCACCGAGTACCAGGTCGACTTCCTGCCGAAGGTGAAGCTCGAGATCGTCGTGGACGACGGTGACGTCGCTGGTGTCGTGGACGCCATCGCCGTCGCCGCCCGGACCGACAAGATCGGCGACGGCAAGATCTGGGTCACCTCGATCGACGACCTGGTCAGGATCCGCACCGGGGAACAGGGACCGGACGCCATCTGACCTGAGTCATCGCGAGCGACCCAACAGGGAGTTCCTCCGGCCGGGGCAGGCCCGACCTGGCCGGAGGAACGTTCGCACTCCTCGACCACGGGCCGCAGAACAGCAGTACAGCGGCACAGCAACGCACGCAGCACAGCAGCACAGCACCACCGGGCCAACCGAACAGGGACGACATGCCTCCCGCTCTGCAACGCAGCGATTTCCTCGACGATCGTCGACTCCAGGGTCGGGTGTTCTGCGAGGGCTACACCGATCTGATCGAGTCATGGCTGGTCGAGCTGTTCGAAGGAGCCCCCGGCGGTGAGGGGAGTGCAGCGAACGACACCGGAGTGGCCCTGATCGCCGTCGGCGGTCAGGGCCGCCGGGAGCTCGCCCCCCAGTCCGACCTCGATCTGCTCCTGGTGCACGCCGGCAACGTCCCTGCCGAGAAGGTGTCGGCCATCGCCGATGCGCTCTGGTACCCGATCTGGGACGTCGGGCTGAAGCTCGGGCACGCGGTCCGCACGATCCGCGACACCCTGACGCTCGCCAACGACGACCTCGAGACCGCCACCGCGCTGCTCTCGGCCCGTCACGTCGCCGGCGACGGAGCGCTCACCGCCGAGCTCGTCGAGAAGGCGAAGGCGAACTGGCGCAAGCGTGGCAAGAAGTGGCTCGGTGAGCTGGCCGACTCCGTCGACGAACGACACCTGGGCGCCGGCGAGCTCGCCTTCGACCTCGAGCCGGACCTGAAGGACGGCAGGGGCGGGCTGCGCGACGTGCACGCCCTCAACTGGGCGCGCGCCGCAGGGGCCGACGTCGACGAGCTGCTGCTCGCCGAGCTCGAGGCGCACCACGACGACCTGCTCGCGGTACGTGTCGAGCTGCACCGGGCGACCGCACGCCCGGGCGACCGGCTGATGCTCCAGGAGCAGGACGTCGTCGCTGCGGCGCTGGGCGACCGTGACGCCGATGCGCTCATGGGCGAGGTCGCCGCCGCGGGGCGGGCGATCGCGTGGGCGAGCGACGAGAGCTGGCACGACATCCGACTGACCCTGGCCGGACCGTTCCGGGAACGCTTCCGCCGCGAGCGGCAGATCGAGGACGGCTTGGTCCTGCGCAGCGGACGGGTCTGCCTCGCGGACGAGGACGCGGCCGTCACCGACCCGGAGATGGTGCTGCGCGTCGGCCTGAGCGCCGCTCGCCGCACCGCCCGCATCGGGCTGTCGACGATGGCAGCGCTGCGGGCCGCGCCGCGGGTCGAGCACCCCTGGCCCGAGTCGACCCGAGGGCTGTTGGTCGACCTGCTGCGCAACGGGCCCGCCTCGATCCCGGTGATCGAGACGCTCGATCAGTTCGACCTGTGGACCCCGCTGCTGCCCGAGTGGGAACCGGTGCGCAGCCTCCCGCAGCGCAACGTCTTCCACCGCTACACCGTGGACCGCCACCTGCTCGAGTGCAGCGCCGAGGCGGCGTCGCTCGCTCATCGCACACCTCGCCCCGACCTGCTGGTCGTCGGCGCGCTGCTGCACGACATCGGCAAGGGACGCACCGGCGACCACAGCGAGCTCGGCGAATCGCTCGGACGGACGATCGCCCAGCGTCTCGGCTTCGACCACGACGACGCAGAGACGATCGCCTTCCTCGTGCGCCACCACCTGCTGCTGTCCGATGTCGCGACCCGCCGCGACCTGGACGATCCGGCGACGATCGCGAAGGTCGCGCAGGTCGTGGTCACCCCCGACCGGTTGGCGTTGCTGCGGGCACTCTCCGAGGCCGACGGCGTCGCGACGGGCCCGACCGCCTGGGGTCCGTGGAAGGCGCAGCTGGTCGAGCAGCTCGCCGCCCGGGTGGCCAACACGCTCAACGGCGAGGACCCGGGCGCCGAGACGCGCACGGCGTTCCCCTCGCCGGCGCAGCGCGAGCTCATGGCGGAAGGTGGGCTGCACGTCGTCGCCGACGGCGAACGCATCACCATCGTGTGCCCCGACCGACTCGGCGTGTTCTCGCGGGTGGCGGGCGCGCTGGCGCTGCACGACCTCGACGTCGTCGAGGCGAACGTCCACTCCGAGGGCGGCGTCGCGGTCGACGAGTTCCGCGTGGTCGTCGGTGGCTCCGGCGTGCTGCCGTGGGACGACGTGCGCGCCGACATCCTGCGATCGGTCGAGGGGCGCCTCGCCGTCCAGGCGCGACTCGACGAGCGTGCCCGCAACACACGGCGACGCGACCGGCTCGGACCGAGCCAGTTCCCCGCCCGGGTGCGCTTCGACAACGACGCGACCGGTGACGCGACGGTGCTCGAAGCGATCGGCCCCGACCGGATCGGGTTGCTCTACGGCCTGACCCGGACGCTCGCGGATCTGGACCTGAACGTCGAGTCCGCCAAGATCCACACCATGGGCAGCGATGTGGTCGACACGTTCTACGTGACGTCGTCGAGCGGCGCGAAGGTCCGCGACGTGGAGCACCAGACCGAGATCCAACGTGCGCTGATGCACGTGCTCGACCCGTCGTTCTGAGCGCTCAGCCCTGCTCTCGCAGGGCTCAGCCCTGCTCTCGCAGGCTGGGTCAGCCCTGCTCTCGCAGGCTGGGTCACCCCTGCTCTCGCAGGAACCGCTCGACCTCTTCGACCATGTCGTCGGCGGACTGCACGGCGACCTCGTCCTGGTCGTGCTGCTCCTCGAGGTGGTGCACGTACTCGGCGGTGGTGTCGTCCTCGTCGACGAGTCGGCTGAGCTCGACCTCGTAGTCGGCGGACCGCTCGACCAGCGCGGCGGTGTCCGGTGAGCTGCCGATGACCTCGCCGGCCCGCTCGACCAGCGCGAGGGCCGCCTTGGGCGACGGGATCGACGACACGTATGCCGGCACCGCGGCCCACAGCGACGCCGAATCGAGCGAGGTGGCGCTGCATTCGGCGTGCAGCACACCGACGATGCCCGTCGGCCCCTCGTAGCGCGACGGTTCCAGCTCGAGCTGGTCGCCCATCGCCTGCTCGTACGCGTTGCCGAACACGGGGGTCGGCCGCGTGTGGGCGACGTCCGCGAGGAGCGAACCGAGCGTCAGCACCAGGCGGCAGTTGAGCATGGTCGCGACGTGCAGCACCTGACCGCAGAACGTGCGCCACTTGAGCTGCGGCTCGACGCCGCTGAGCAGCACCACCCCGCCGGTTCCCTCGGGGCGGGCCCAGCTGAAGGTGTTGCTCGGCCACTTCACCGACCGGGTGCCGCTGTCCTCGATGTGGACCTGCGGGCGGGTCGCGGTGAAGTCGTAGAACTCCTCGGGATCGATCTCGGCGAACGTCGTCGCCCCCCAGGCGTCGCCCAGGTGGGCGACCGCCGAGGTGGCCGCGTCGCCGGCGTCGTTCCACCCCTCGAACGCTGCGATCAGCACGGGTCGCTCGCCGGAGGGGCGCTCGGTCCAGCGGAGGTACGACATCGATCCCACGGTATCGCCGAGGTCGCCCAGCTCCACGGGTGTTGTGCGGTCAACCTGGCAGGCCGGGCCTACGATCACCCCCATGATCAGGGTCGAAGAATGCAACGAGGTGACCGACGATCTCGTCGCAGCGATGGGGCAGCTGATCCCGCAGCTCTCGTCCTCCTCGCCGCCGCCGGACGCCGAACAGCTGATCGAGATCGTCGAGTCGGCCTCGACGCACCTGCTGGTGGCGATCGACGACGAACGCGACGGGGTGATCGTCGGGTCGATGACCCTGGTCCTGTTCCGCATCCCGACCGGGTTGCGGGCGTGGATCGAGGACGTCGTCGTCGACGGCGACGCTCGGGGCAAGGGAGTGGGCGAGGCGCTGAACCGGACGGCGCTCGACATCGCGGAGCGTCTCGGCGCCCGGTCGGTCGACCTGACCTCGCGTCCGTCGCGAGAGGCCGCCAACCGCCTGTACCGCCGTCTCGGGTTCGTGCAGCGCGACACCAACGTCTACCGCCACGGCGGCTGAGGAGGCCACGGCGATGAAGAAGCTCTCCACGACGGTCCTGTCGGTGTGGTCCTGGTTCGTCTTCGGTGTCTGCGCGGTCGTCTGGCTGCCGTTGATGTCGATCACCTGGCTCGTCACCGCACCCTTCGACACGCCGCGCTACTGGACCGGCTACCTGTTCCGGAAGCTGCCGGTCGTGCACCAGCGGCTCAACCCGTTGTGGAAGTTCTCGGTGTCGGGCACCCTGCCCGAGAACCCGCGCAACCCGTACGTGGTCGTCTCCAACCACGAGTCGTTCGTCGACATCCTCCTCATCAGCCACCTGCCGTGGGAGATGAAGTGGCTCTCGAAGAAGGAGATGTTCAAGATCCCCGTGGCCGGTTGGCTGATGTACCTGGCGAAGGACATCCAGCTCGACCGCAAGGACCCGCGCAGCGCGGCGGCCGCCATGCAGATGTGCGCCACGCGACTGGGTCAGCGGGTGTCGGTGATGATCTTCCCCGAGGGCACGCGCTCGACCACCGGTGACCTGCTGCCCTTCAAGGACGGGGCGTTCCGCCTGGCCATCGAGACCGGCGTGCCCGTGCTGCCCCTGGCGGTGCACGGCACCTCGACGGCCCTGAAGCCCCACGACTGGCGACAGGGCCACTCCGATGCGCAGGTGCGGGTGCTCGCGCCGGTCAGCACCGAGGGTCTCACGATGGACGACCTGCCGGAGCTCAAGGACCGTGTGCGGGCCGAGATCGTCGAGGCGTTGCGGTCGATGGGTCGCGACTTCGGCGACGACGTCGCGTCCTGAGCGAGCGGCTCAGCTCCCGTTCGCGGGTTCCTGGTCCTCTTCGTGGAGGCGGGGCACCGAGAAGCGGTTCGGCTTGAGGCCGGTCTTGCCGGCGTAGAACTCCCGGATGCGGTCCATGTCGGCGACGACGTCGCCCGACGGAGTGATGACCGGGCCGAAGCCGCCGGTGCGGGTGCTGCGGTCGACGAAGGCGCACACGATCGGCACGTCGGCCAGTTGGGCGATGCGGTAGAAGCCGGACTTCCAGTAGTCGACCGCGCCGCGGGTGCCCTCTGCGGGCACGACGAGGACGAGCTGGTCGTGGCGCGAGAACTCCGCAGCCAGGTCACCGACGAGACCGTTCGCACTCGACCGCTTCACCGAGATGCCGCCGAGCCAGCGGAAGATCGGGCCGAGCACCGGGTTGAACATCTGCTCCTTGCCGAGCCAGCGGATGTCGATCCCGCTCACCGAGGCCATGGCCAGCGTGATGGGGAAGTCCCAGTTGCTGGTGTGGGGTGCGGCGATCATCACGCACTTCGGCGGGAGCGGCTCGAGCTGGACGACCTTCCAACGCCAGAGGGCGAGCCAGACACGGGACAGGAGGAGCCTCATCGCGCTCCACGGTAGTGGGAGCCGCCGGGACCGCCGACCCGGGTAGCGTGCGCTTCGTGGGAACTCGGGGGGCCAGCACGAACGACGGTGCAGCGCGTGCCGGTGAGGACGTCACGCGCTCGACGGGGAGTGGCGCCGGGCGGCCGCCGTCGGACTCGCGCGGTCGTCTGGTCGAGGCGGCCGTGGAGCTGGTCTTCGAGCACTACGCCGCCGAGGTCGAGATCCGGGACCTGTACGACTACCTGACCCCGGGTGCGGTGGCGCAACGGGCCGGCGTGAGCCGCGGGCTCATCTACCACCACTGGGGTGGCCCCGACCGCGACGAGCAGGACGGCGACGGCGACGAGAGCGGCGCGGTCGATCGGTTCCTGGAGGAGGTCGCCGCGTCGATCTGTCGCAGGACCACCGGAGCCGCCGACGTGGTCGAGGCGGCCGACCTGCTGCCGGACCGGCTCTCCGACGTGCTGGTCGCGTTCAGCGACTTCGAGATGGACCGGATCCGCGGCGACGGGCGCGCTGCGCTCCAGGCGACGCAGGCGATGACCCTCAACGACATGTGGCCCCCGGGTGAGGCGGACGTCGTGCGGCGCAAGACCGAGGAGCTCTACGTCCGACTCGCCCAGAAGGTGGGGCGGGAACCGATCCCGCCGCTCGACATCGCGGATGTCGCCCATGCGATGTCGGCGGTGGTCGAGGGGTTCGCGCTCATGGCTCGCCTGCACCCCGAGGACTACGACCGGAGCGTCGCCTGGCAGGGTCGTGAGGGATCACCCGAGTCGGTCGACGACGTCTGGAACCTGCTGGCGATCGTGGCCGAGAGCGTGGTGCTCAACATGACCCGGCCCGTCCCCCGCGACGGTTCGGGGAACGGGCGGGCCCGGAACGAATGAGGCCCGGGCAGTGCGCTCGATGTGAGACGCACTTCCCGGGCCTGATGGGGCGAATAAAAGTGTACACCACTCGTTGACAGTTGTGTCAACAGCGATCTCGGCGACCGTCTCGGTCGTCGATCCGTGGCAGATCCGCGGCGGTCGCGGCTCGCTGGCCCCGGCGCAGGGTCGATCAGTGGATCGGCGGGTAGCGTCGAACCGTGGGCACGACACGACCGGACAGCGAGTCGGGCGGCGGTGACGAGACCACCGTCGAGCGGGAGGGTTCGGGGTCCCGCGAGCGGCTGCTCGATGCTGCGTTGGAGCTGGTGCTCGAGCACTTCCGCGGCGACACCGACCTGCGCGATGTCTACGACTACCTGACCCCGCGCGTCGGTCGCGCAGCGGGCCGGCCTGAGCAGGGGGCTCATCTACCACTACTGGGGTGCCCCTGACGGTGACGGCAGTGCCGCGGTCGAACGGTTCCTCAGCGACGTCTCTGCCCGGCTGTGGGTGAGCTCCGCGAGCACCGACCGTCTCGTCGAGGCGGCCGAGCTCATCCCCGACCGGGTGAGCGACGTGGTGCTCGCGCTGACGGCCTACGAGATGAGTCGGATCACCGGTCCCGGCCGGCCGCTCATGCAGGCGTCGCAGGCCATGACGCTCAACGGCAACTGGCCCGAGCACGACGCCCAAGAGGTGGTCGCCCGACTGACCGACTTCTACACGTTGCTCGGCGAGAAGGTCGGGCGAGAGCCCGTGCCGCCGCTGTCGTTCGCGGACATCGCCGTCGCGATGTCCGCGCTGCTCGAGGGGTTCGGGCTCATCCACAACGTGCACCCCGAGCGCACGACGCGCGAGTTCCAGTGGACGGGCCGGGCCGACCGGGCGACCGATCCGCATGCGAAGTGGGGGCTCTTCTCGATCGCTGCCGAAGGGATCGTCGTCAACATGACCCGCCCCGTCGGCAGCGGCGTCGGCGACGACGACGGCTGAGGGTCAGCCCGGAGTCAGTCGGTAGATCCCGCTCCACAGGCTCACCGCGTACACCTCACCCTCGGCGTCCTCGCTGAAGCTGACCGCTGAGTCCAGGTCGTCGCCGAGGCGTAGGGACTCGACGGTGTCGCCGACCCGGATGGCGCGCAGGCCGGGTGTGCAGTGGTCCGCGAACAGGTAGGTGCCGTCGAGCTCGGGGACGGCGGTCCCGCGGTAGACCACGCCTCCGGTGATCGAGCAGCCCTCGTCGCGGGGATAGCTGAACACGGGTTCGGCGAAGGGCCCGGCGCTCGCCGCGCCGGGGGCGGGGTCCGGCTCGTCGAACGGCTCGTTGCCCTCGTAGAGGTCCCAGCCCAGGTTCGCCCCACGCCCCGCGCCGTCGGCGGCCCGCAGCACGTGGATCTCCTCGAAGCGGTCCTGGCCGACGTCCGCGATCCACAGGTCACCCGTCGCCCGGTCGAAGCCGAAGCGCCACGGGTTGCGCACTCCGGTCAGCCAGATCTCCGGGCGGCCCGTCGACCCGTCGTCACCGTCCGCCCGGAACGGATTGCCCTCGGCGGCCACGTCGTCGGGCCCGGTCGCGTCCGGGTCGAGCCGGAGGATCTTGCCGAGCAACGAGCTGCGGTCCTGGGCGTTGCCCTCGGGGTCACCGCCGGACCCGCCGTCGCCGAGCCCCAGGTAGAGCATGCCGTCGGGTCCGAACGTGACGTGCCCGCCGTTGTGGTTCTCGTAGGGCTGCTCGACGTCGAGCAGGTTCACGCGACTGTCGAGCGACGCGGTGAGGGCGCCGGGCGTGCCGGTGAGCTCGTAGCGGTCGAGGCGGCTGGCCCCGTCGTCGCCGCTGGCGGTGTAGCTGGCATAGAGGCGGTCGCCGTCGGGGTGCACGGCGAGGCCCAACAGCCCCTGCTCGCCCTCGGCCTCGCCGACGAGCCCGGTCAGGTCGAGGACCGGTTCGTCGATCACCTCGAGGTCGCCGTCGGTGGCGATCGCCTCGTGCACCAGGCCCTGCTTGGTCGCGATCAGCACCGACGACGAGTCCGGCACGACCTCGAGGGCGATCGGGTTGTGCAGCTCGACCCCCGTCCGCACCAGCTCGACCTGCGGTGCGTCGGTGCTCTCGACGACCTCGGCGGTCGACGAGGGAGCCGGCGCCGTGGTCGACGAGGAGCGGTCCTCGGAGGAGCACGCAGCGCAGAGCAGCACCAGCGACACCATGGCAGCGCCGAGCGCCACAGGACGTGGCCTCCCGGTCGGGTCGGTCGTGGTCGGGGTCGATGGCATCGGGACAGTGTGGTCGCGCGTCGTGACGACGTCCGGTCAGCACCTGGTTGCCACCCCGACCGTTGGGGTTGCAGCGGGCGAGCTCCGGTACTGTCTCCGAGGTGAATCTCTCTCCGTCGGCGGTGCTCGCCCACGCCAAGTCGCCCGAGGGCCGCAAGCAGCTCCGGTATGCCGGCGTGTCGGTCGTGTTCGTGCCGCTGGGCCAGATCTTGATCCAGCTGCTCGGTGCCCTCGTGTTCACCGACACCGTCGACGGCGTCAAGGAGACCAACTGGGTCGCGGCCTCGATCGCCAGCTCGGCGATCCTGACCATCCCCAACTTCTTCGCGAACAAGATGTTGGTCTGGAAGAACGTCTCGCGCGACAACCTCCGCACGCAGGTCGTCGTGTTCTGGATCGCCGCCATGCTCGGCGTCACGTTCGCGACCACGCTCACGTTCGTCGTCGACTGGATGATCGAGAGCCACGGTTGGATCGAGAAGGTCGCCGTCTTCTTCGCTCAGCTCGCCGGCTTCGGCATCGTCTGGCTCGGTCGCTACGTCATCCTGGACCGCTGGATCTTCAAGGTGATCCACCACGGCGAGGAGCCGGACGAGGACGAGCTCGACATGTTGCACGGCGATCTGCCGATCTGAGGCGGGAATGATGACCGACGAGCTCGACATGTTGCACGGCGATCTGCCGATCTGAGGCGGGAATGATGACCGACGAGCTCGACATGTTGCACGGCGACCTGCCGATCTGATCGAGGGGCGACAGTGAACGAGATGGACCCGAACACGTTGGAGGCGGCGCGCGCCGCGCGCGGCTTCATGCCCGACGACGAGGGCCTGGCGCTGTACCAGGCGGGCCTGGACGCCGCCGTGGCGGTGCCGGGCGCGCCGCTGCTCGAAGTGGGCTCGTACTGCGGCAAGTCCTCGGTGTACCTGGGGGCGGCGGCCCAGGAGTCGGGTGTGGTGCTGATCGCGATCGACCACCACCGCGGCTCCGAGGAGAACCAGCCCGGCTGGGAGTGGCACGAGCCGGACCTGGTCGACCCCGAGGTGGGCCGGATGGACACCTTGCCGTGGTTCCGCCGCACCGTGTTCGGTGCGGGCGTCGAGGACTCGGTCGTGGCGGTCGTGGGCGACTCGCCGACGGTCGCCAGCTTCTGGACCACCCCGTGCGCGCTGGTGTTCATCGACGGTGGCCACGGTGAGGAGCCCGCGGCGCTCGACTACGAGCGGTGGACGCCGCACGTGGCGCCGGGCGGCCTGCTCGCGATCCACGACGTCTTCCCGGACCCCGCCGAGGGTGGCCGTCCGCCCTACGAGCGCATCTACCTGCCGGCGCTCGAGTCCGGCCGGTTCAGCGAGGTCTCGGCGACCGGTTCGCTGCGGGTCCTGCGCCGTACGGCCTGAGCCCGATCAGGAACGGTCCGCTGCGCCCTCGGGGTCGGGTGCGGCGCGCACGCCGGCGCCCGATCGGCGTGCCACCTGAGCCGGGTCGAGTCCGGCGGCCTCCCGACGGAGCCGCGCACGGCGCGACGACCACCAGACCAGCCCGACGATGACGACGATCGCGCCGCAGATCAGGAAGAACAACGACGTCTGGAGCCAGCCACCGGGATCGCCGGCGTCCTGGGGCTCCATGCCCCGGTTCGGCTTCGGCAGGCTGTTGCCGAGCTCGCGGTTGTCGGTCGGCAGCGTCGAGGTCGTCTCGCCCGGTTGCGCGGCCACGGGCGCGGTCGACGTGAGCGCGAGGACGGTCAGGGTGATGGCCACCATCACTGCGGCGGCGCTGGCCTTGACGGCCCGACGGGCGGGTCCCTGCACGGCGGTTGCTCGGAGCGCGGTCATCGACGACCAGTCTTCACCCTGCACGGACCGGTCGGCACATCGCGCGCCAACGGTCACGGCGCGCCAACGGTCACGGCGCGCCGACGGTCACGGCGCGCCGACGGTCAGCAGTCAGTCGACAGCAGGGAGTGCGTCGTGCGAGGTGAACAGGTCGGCGGTCGCCGTGACGCCACCGAGCGCATCGGCGGCCAGCAGGACCGCGGCTGCGGTGTAGGTCGACTGCTCGCCGCCGGGGAAGTGGACCTCTTCGGGCACGACGATGCCGGTCCAGTAGCGGTCGTTGTCGGTGCGGAGCCGTTGTGACCAGGCGAAGAGCCGCTTCGCGGTCTCGTGCTCGCCGACCGCCAGGTGGGCGATCGCACACTCGCAGGTCTCGGCCGCGGTGATCCACGGGCGGTCCGACACGCAGCGCACACCCCACTCGTCGATGGTGAACGCGTCGATCCGGTGGGCGAGCCGCTCGCGGCCCGTCTCGCCGATCATCACGCCGCAGAGCACGGGGTAGTACCAGTCCATCGCCCAGCGGTGCTTGGGGGCGAAGGCGTCGGGGTCGTCGCGGATGACCCGGTAGAGCTTGGTGGCGCCGAGCTCCCAGTTGGGGCGTTCGTGGCCGAGCTCGCGGGCGATGGCGATCGAGCAGCGCAGGCTGTGGCAGATCGACGACGACCCGGTCAGCAGCGCGAAGGTGAACGGGGTCGAGTCCGCGTGGCGGGCCCAGATGATCTCACCGCGGGGCTGCTGCAGGCCGAGCACGAAGTCGGTCGCGGCGCGCGACCATCGGCCACATCGACTCGAGGAAGCCGCGGTCGCGGTAGGTCAGCCAGTGGAACCAGACACCGGCGGCGACGTACGCGACGCAGTTCGCGTCGAGCTTGTCCTGCTCGATGCCCTCGGCCACGTAGTACTGGTGCCAGGCGCCGTCCTCGCGCTGGAGCGACTGCAGCCACTCGAAGCCGCGTTCGGCCGCGTCGCGGTGGCCGCCCAGCATGAGCGCCATGAGCGCCTCGGTGTGGTTCCAGGGGTCGGCGTGACCGCCGGGGAACCAGGGCACCATGCCCGAGTCGAGCTGCCACTCCGCGACGGCGTCGGCGGTGGCCGTGAGCTGCGACGCCGTGACGAGCTCGTCGATGTCGACGAACAGCGACTCAGACACCGGCGCGCTCGCTGCCGTTGCCCGCGGGGCTGGCGAAGGTGACCTTGGCGTGGCTGGCGCTCTCGGGCCCGACCGGCGGGTCCAGCGTGGCTGCCGTCGACGACTCGGCGCCGCGGGTCGGTCGGACCGGCTTGCGGGAGTAGACCACGACGCTCTTGCCGAGGATCGGGTTGAGGATGCGCTCGGCGGTGCGGGTCAGTGCGGGTGCCTTGGCGATGTCCCAGACCAGCAGCCGGTGGTACGCCTTGACCAGCGGGTGCACGTCGTTGCTGACACCGACGATGCACTTCAGCCACCAGTACGGCGCGTGCAGCGCATGGGCGCGGTGCGAGCCCGTGGGGTGCAGGCCGGCCACGCTCAGGCGGTGACGGAACAGCGGCTCGGTGTAGATGCGCACGTGGCCACCGGCGGCGAGCGGCGCGTGGTACTCGGCGGAGAGCGCCCAGCAGACCTTCTCGGGGAACCACGCCGGCACCGTCGCGGCGAGCACGCCGCCGGGCTTCAGCACCCGCGTCAGCTCGGCCATCGCACCCTCGTCGTCGGGGATGTGCTCGAAGACCTCGGAGCAGATGATGCGGTCGAAGGTGTCGTCGGGGAACGGCAGCCGGAGGGCGTCGCCGTTGAGCGCCACGCCCAGGCCGTCCTTCGGGGCTTCGCCGGCCTCGCGCATCGCCCAGAACAGCTTCCGGACCTCGCCGAGCTCGTCGTAGTCGTAGTCGAGCGCGACGACCTGCGCGCCGCGGCGGAAGCACTCGAAGGAGTGGCGGCCCGCGCCGGCCCCCATGTCGAGCACCAGGTCTCCCTCGCGGAGACCGAGTTCGTCGTAGTCAACCGTCAGCACGTCGTGATCCTCGTGTGGTCTTGCTTCGTCCGATGTGGAACCGGGTCGGTGCCGCTCAGGAGCGGGGGGAGCCCGAGGACTCCTCGAGCAGCGCGCGGTAGTGGTCGACGGTGCGCACGGCGGTGTGTCGCCAGCTCCACCGGTTGATCACACGGTCACGGCCTGCGGCGCCGATGCGCTGCGCGCCGGTGGGGTCGTCGAGTGCACGACGGATCCCCGCGGCGAGCGACTCGCTGTCGCCGGGAACGGTCATGTAGCAGGTCTCGCCGTCGGGGCCGGCGACCTCGGGGATGGCGCCACCGGTGGTGGCGACGAGCGGGCAGCCGGTGCTCATGGCCTCGATGGCCGGGAGCGAGAAGCCCTCGTAGAGCGACGGGACGACCGCACAGGCGGACTCGTTGTAGAGCTCGACCAGGCGCTGGTCGGTGATGCCCGAGACGAACTCGACCGCGTCCTCGAGGCCCAGCTCGGCGATCGTGCGCTGTGCGGCCGAGCCCTCCTTGAGGCGGCCGACCATGACCAGTCGCAGCGCGGGACGGTCGGTGCGGAGCTTGGCGAGCGCCTCGAGCAGGTAGCGCTGGCCCTTCATCGCCACGTCGGACGACGCGGTCGAGATGATCTGGTTCTGGTTGCGCTCGATGCCCTGGATCGGCACGAACAGGTCGGGGTCGACGCCGACGGGCACGATGAACAGCTTCTCGGGCGACACCATGTGATCGCGGCAGATGTCGTCGTAGGAGTTGCGCGACACGGTGATGACTCGGCGCAGACGCTTGGCGACCCGGGTCTGCATCTTGGTGAACGCGTACCAACGCGACTTCGACCAGCGCTGACGAGCGTTCTCGGCATGCTCCATCTCGAGGCGCCGATCCATCGTGATGGGGTGGTGGATCGTGCCGAGCACCGGCAGGCCCATCTTCTCCATCAGCAGCAGGCCGTAGCCGAGGCACTGGTTGTCCTGCACCAGGTCGAAGTCGTCGCGACGGGCCCGCAGGTGGTCCCAGGCGCGCATCGAGAAGGCGAACGGCTCGGGGAAGGTGCCCGACGAGAACGACGTGACCTCGAGCCAGTCCCAACGGTCCTTGAGCTCCCACCACGCCGGCATGCGCATGGGGAAGTGGTCGTTGTAGATGTCGAGGCTGGGCAGCTCGACGAGCGGGACCCGCTCGTCGAGGATCGGGTACGGCTGCCCCGAGAGCACCTCGGCGTGGTGGCCGAGGTCGACCAGCGCCTTGGTCAGGTGACGGGTGTACACGCCCTGTCCGCCGACGTGCGGCTTGCCGCGGTAGGTCAGGTACGCGATGCGGAGCGGGTCGTCCGGCCCCGGAACGCGACGCGTCGTTCCGGCGTTCGCGGAGCGGGAGATGGGGGTGCCGTTCTGCATGACCGTCCAGCTTCGTTGCGCCCCTGCGGATCGGTCAAATGACCCTCACGTACGGTGGTATGGGCCTTCCTCTGCGTGATCCCGTGGCTGCTCCTGCGGGGCGCCCCGACGGCGCAGACCCGGCACGGCGACGGTGAGCAGTGCGAGCACCGCGACCAGCATGGCGGGCAGGTCGCCCAGCGCCTGCGCAGGCGTGGTGGCACCCAGACGGGGCACATCCGCGATCAGGACCTCCTGCTCACCGATGCCGGTCTGCTGCAGCACGGTGCCGTGGTCGTCGAGGATGGCCGAGAATCCGGTGGGGGAGACCTGCACCAGCCAGCGGCCGCTCTCGGCCGCCCGCAACGCCGACGAGGCGACCTGCTGGGACTGGACCTGGGTCAACCAGTAGCTCGACCCGTTCGTCGGGTTGAGCACGATCTTGCCGCCGGCTCGCACGCCCTCTCGCACACGGCGGGCGAAGAACACCTCCCAACTGATGGCGACCGCCATCGGCCCCGGTGGCACGTCGATCATCGCGACGCCGTCGCCGGGCAACTGGTCGCGTGGCGGCAGCGTGCCTGCGGCGATCGGCTCGAACAGCGGCCGTAGGGGGACGTACTCGCCGAAGGGCACGCGCCGTTCCTTGTCGTAGCGAGCGGTGGCGGTGCCGTCGGGTTCGAACGCGAGCACGTAGTTGAGGAAGCGGTCGGCGTCCGTCGGGTCGTCCTCGACGATGCCGACGACCAGCGTCGCGTCGAGTCGGACGGCCTCTTCGGCGAGCTGCGCCTTCCACGGGCTGTCGTCGAAGGCGCCGTCGACGTTGATCGCGTTCTCGGGCCAGACGACCAGGTCGAGCTCGTCGGAGCGGTCGAGCGTGCGGGTCGCCTCGATGTGGCGGGCGAACACCAGTGGGGCCTCGGCGCGCGAGAACCGGGTGCCCTGCGGCCCGCCGCCCTGGACCGCGGCGACGCGCACGGTGCCGAGGTCGTCACCTCGTGGCCACCAGGCGCCGGCGCCGACCAGCACGGCGCACAGCGCCACGACCGCGACGGGTTCCCGCCACCGCCGCTCGACCACCGCGACGTACAGCGCCATGCCGACCAGCGCGACCGCGCCGCTCAGCGCCAACGTGCCGCCGACGGTCGCGACCGACAGCATCGGTGCACGCGTCTGGGTCATCGACAGCAACGACAGCGGCACCCCGCCGAACGGGGCGTGGGAGTGGAACCACTCGAAGATCACGATCGCGGCGGGCAGCACCACCAGGCGGCGGCGGTCGGGCGGCGTGACCGCTCCGATGGCAGCGGTCATCGGCCCCCAGCCGATGAGCACGGCGGCCACCCAGCCCGGCCCGGTCAGACCCCACATCCACAGCGTCGAGGGCGCGAACCAGCCGACGCCCACCGCCCACGACAGCAGCGCCCGGTCCCGGCGCGAGCGACCACCCAGCAGATGCAGCCACAGCGCGATCCCGACCGGCGCGAGGGGCCACCACCCCCACGGCGGCAACGCGGCGCAGATCAACAGGCCGGCGAGCAACCCGAGCGCGACCGACACCCAACGACGTTCCACGACCCGGCATCCTCGCATCCGGTGGGGCCGGGAACCGATTCCCGGGCGTGAGCGACCATCAGAGCATGAACTCCACGTCCCGGGTCGATGCCGCGCGTTCGACGGGCGCGCGTCGCATGGCCACGCGTTCGATGGCCGCCGCGGTCCTGGTCGCGGTGTCACTGCTCGTCGCGTGCAGTGACGGTGGCGACGGAGCGAGTGACGCCGAGCTGCCCGAGCGCGCACGCGAGGGCGCCGAGCTGGTCCGCTCCGAGGGCTGCATGGCGTGTCACTCCGCGGACGGACGGACCTCGGTCGGGCCCACGTGGAAGGGGCTGTACGGCTCGGAGGTCGAGCTCGATGACGGCTCGACGGTGGCCGCGGACGACGAGTACCTCACCACCGCGATCGAGGATCCGGCGGCGCAGCGCGTGAAGGGGTTCAGCGCGACGATGCCGACCCGGTCGCTGTCGGAGGCGGAGATCGCCGCGATCGTGGCGTACCTGCGCGAGCTGTAGCGCGTCGGTTTCGGTTGCGCGCACGCCTATCGTGCGACGTCAGACGCAACACCGCACCGTTCGCCGAGCAGCACCAGAGGTACCACCGATGTCCACCACCACCTCCACCCGTGTCCGCAACGTGGCCATCGGCGCCGTCGCCATCACGACGCTCCTGACGGGGGCCGCCTGCAGCAGCGACGACGACACGCGCTCCTCGACCACCACCACGCCCGACGCCCAGGCGTCGACCACGTCGACCACCCTGCCCGGCAACACGCCGACGGTCTCCGAGGCGTACGCGCCGCAGGTCGACGACAGCGGCGCGGGCGTGACCGCCAAGGTGTACCTGACCATCACCGGTGGTGCCGAGGACAACTCGCTCACCGGCGTGACGGTCGACGCCGATGTCGCGGCGTCGGCGACGCTCACCCCGGAGTCATCGGTCGCCCTGCCGGCCACCGAGACCGTGAGCCTGGATCCCGACTCGACCTACATCGAGCTGACCGACCTGGCCGAGCCGCTCGAGCTGAACCGCGGCTTCGACATCACCCTCGAGTTCGAGAACAGCCCCGAGCAGACCGTCGAGGTCGTCGTGCAGGACAGCAACGTCGCGAACTGAAACCAGCGCGGACTGAAACCAGCGCGGACTGAGACGAGCGCGAGCTGAGGCGTCAGCCCAGCACGCGGGTGACGGCCTCTCGCCCCTGGCGGATGCAGGCCGGGATGCCGACGCCGCGATAGGCGGCACCGGCGACGACGACGCTCTGGCAGTCCTGTTCGAGCGCGGCGTCGATCGCCGCGACACGGTCCAGGTGACCGACCTCGTACTGCGCGAACCCGTCGGGGTAGCGCGACACCCTGGTGGCCGTCGGCCTCGCGGTGACGCCCATGGTCGTGTGCAGGTCGTCGAGCAGCGCACGCACCAGCGCCTCGTCGTCGAGGGTGCCCTGGCGCTCGTCGCCCGCGCGCCCCGCCGAGACCCGCAGGATCACGTGGCGGCCGTCGTTCCAGTGCGACCACTTCGATGAGCCCCACGACGCGGCGGTCATCAGCAGCCCTTCGGTGCGCGGCACCAGGAATCCCGAGGCGTCGAGCGGCCCGGGCACGTCGCCCAGCCGGAACGCGAACGTCACGAGCACGACCGAGCTGTGGCTGATGCCGCCCAGCAGCGTCGCTGCCGCCGGGCTGAGCGTCGACAGCGCGGCAGCTGTCGCAGGAGCCGGCGTGCACAGCACCACGGCGTCCGCGTCGACGGTGCCGCCGTCGGCCGACGTGACGGTCGCACCCGAGATCTCGGTGCCCGACACCTGGGTGCCCGACACCTGGATGACCGACACGCCGTGGCGGATCGTCACACCCGCATCGACCAGTGCGTCGCGCAGGGCGTCGATCAGCGTGCCGGTGCCGTCGCGCAGCGCGTGGAAGACCGGTCCGCTCGGCGGCGCCGCGGCCTGTCGGCGTTGGAGTGCCAGGCTGAGCGACCCGCCGTCGGCTGCGGCCGCTGCGAGCTGTGGGGTGACCGCGTCCAGGCTGAGCCGGTCGACGTCGCCGGCGTTGATGCCGCCGATGAGCGGTCCGACGATGCGGTCGACGAGCTCGCCGCCGTAGTGCTCGGTGAGGAACGGGCCGATCGCGACGTCACCGTCGGGCGGGGCGGCATCGCTCGACGTCTCGGTCGCAGCAGCTGCGGCGCCGAGGGTCGTCAGCAGGCCGGTGTCCGCGAGCGACGCGGGGTACAGCGGCACGCCGAGCACCGAGTCGCCCGGCAGGAACTGCAGCCGGCCGTCGACGAACACCTTGGCCCGACCGATCGCCGGTTCGGTCAGCTCGTCGGTCAGTCCGAGCTCGTGGCACAGCTGGACCGCCTCGGGCACACGGGCGAGGAACGCATCGGCGCCCTCGTCGATGCGCATCGAGTGGCCGTCGCCCAGGTCGAGCGCCGTGGTGCGGATCCTGCCGCCGACCCGATCGGTCGCCTCGAGCACGGTCACGTCGACGTCACCGCGGCCGACGGCCTGCCACGCCGCGGCGAGGCCGGTGATGCCGCCGCCGACCACCACGAGGTGGCGGCGTCGCGTGGCGCTCACGGGGCCAACTCCCGCACCCGCGCCGCGAGCGACGCCATGACCGCTGCGGTGGCGTTGACCACGTCGGTCCTCGCGAAGCCGATGCCGACCTGGTCGGCCAGGCGGGCGGCTTCGATGTCGAGGTCGTAGACGACCTCGAGGTGGTCCGAGGTGAACCCGTGGGGCACGACCACGACACGACGCACCGCGCCCGCGTCGGCGTGCTCGCGCAGCAGGTCGAGGATGTCGGGCCCTCGCCACGGCTCGGGGGTGCGGCCCGCGGACTGCCAGCCGATGATCCAGCCGTGCGGGTCGACGCCCGCGGTGTCGGCGATCCGCTGCGCCGAGGCGGTGAGCTGGTCGACGTACGGGTCGCCCTGCAGCACCCGCTCGGGCAGCGAGTGCGCGGTGAACACCACGAGCGTCGGCGCGTCGGACTCGTCGAGCCGGGTGCGCAGCGACGCGGCCTGGTGCTCCACGAAGGAGTCCTCGGCCCACCACTCCTCGACACCGGCGAAGGGCAACCCCGCCGCGTCGCTCGCCGTGCCGGCACGCTCCAGGTACTGCCCCACGCTGAAGCCCGAGTAGTGCGGTGCGAGCACCAACCCGACGATGCGCTCGACACCCGCCGAGGCGAGCTGCTCGACGGCGTCCTCGATGAACGGCGCGGCGTGCTTCTGTCCGAGCGCGAGCACGAAGCGACCGGGCTCGGCCTCGTCGAGTGCCGCGGCGATCGCGGCCAGCTGCGCAGCGGTGCGCTCGGCCAGGGGTGAGATGCCGCCGATGGCCTCGTAGCGGGCGGTCAGCTCGGCGAGCTGCGCGGGCTCGGGCGGCCGGCCCCGACGGATGTGGGTGTAGTACGCCTCGATGTCGTCGGGGCTCGCCGGCGTGCCGTACGCCATCACGACGACGCCCACCCGGGGTCCGTTCACGAGGTCGGATCCGTCGGGTCGGTCGTGCCCGACGGGTCGTGCGAGTGGACCAGCGCGACGACCTGTTCGAGCACCTCGGGGTCGGTCTCGGGCAGCACGCCGTGACCCAGGTTGAAGATGTGGCCGCCGCGACCGCCGGGGTTGCCGCCGCCGCGACGCAGGACGTCGAGCACCGCGGGGCGGGTCGGCTCCCAGCCGGCCGCGACGATGGCGGGGTCGAGGTTGCCCTGCAGCGAAGTGCCCTCGGGCACCCGGGTGCGGGCGGCGTCGAGCGGCGTGCGCCAGTCGACGCCGACGACCTCGGCGCCGGCCGAGGCGATCAGTCCGAACAGCTCGGCGGTGTTCACCCCGAAGTGGATGCGGGGCACGCCCAGGTCGGCGACGCTCTCCATGACCTTCGTGCTGGCCGGCAGCACGAAGCGCTCGTAGTCGGCGGGGCTCAGCGCGCCGGCCCAGGAGTCGAAGAGCTGCAGCGCCGAGGCGCCGTCGGCGACCTGCGAGCGCAGCGAGTCGATCGCCAGATCCGCGAGCGCGTCCATCAGGTCGAACCAGAGGGCCTCGTCGGTGTGCATGAGCGCCTTGGTCCGCACGTAGGTGCGTGACGGCCGACCCTCGAGCAGGTAGCTCGCGACGGTGAACGGCGCACCGGCGAAGGCGATCAGCGGGACGGGCAGCTCGCGCACCAGGTTGCGCACCGTCTCGACGCACGTAGGGCGTGTCGGCGTCGGGATCGAGCGGGCGCAGTCGTTGCAGGTCCTCACGCCGGGCGAACGGCTGCTCGACGACCGGACCGACACCGGGTTCGATGTCGACGCCGAAGCCGATCGCGTGGACCGGGGTCATGATGTCGGAGTAGAGGATCGCCGCGTCGACGCCGTAGCGGCGCACCGGCTGCAGCGTGATCTCGGTCGCCAGGTCGGGGTCCGCGATGGCACGGAGGATGGTCCCGGTGCCCCGGATCGAGCGGTACTCGGGCAGCGAGCGGCCCGCCTGGCGCATGAACCAGACCGGCGTGCGATCGACCCGCTGGCCCCGGCACGCCCTGACGAAGTCGGAGTCGGAGTGGTCGGGTCTGGGAGCAGTCATCGGCGCCAAGTCAACCACGCGTAGCCTCGGGGTCCCTATGCGGCGCAGCATCGACGACGACCAGATCCCCGTGCCTCCTGTCGACGAGGACCTGCTCGACGACATGGTCCCGGTCAACTGGGCGGTGAACATCTCCGACGACTACGAGGACGCCGGATTGCGGATCCAGCTGGTCGTCGAAGAGGTCGGCGCGGCCGGCACCGGCCTGGTCGCACACCTCGATCCCGCACAGGCCCGTCGGCTGCGCCTCGCCCTGCGCAGCGCCCTCAAGGAGCTCGGCCAGGACCTCGGCAGCTGAGCCGCTGGCCCATCAGTAACCGGCCCGGACGTCGACGACACCGAGCAGGGGTTCGCCGGCGATGCGTCGACGCACGTTCTCGGTGATCCGCTCCGCGAGCCGTGGCACCAGCATCTCGGGCGTGTTCGCCACGTGCGGGGTGATGATCGCGTTCGCTGCACCCCACAGCGGATGCCCCTCGGGCAGGGGCTCGGGGTCGGTCACGTCGAGCGCAGCGCCGGCGATCGTGCCGTCGCTCAGGGCCGCCACCAGGTCGTCGGTCACGACGTGGCCGCCGCGTGCCACGTTCACCAGCCAGCATCGCTCGCCCATGAGTGCCAGGCGTCGGGCGTCGATCAGCCCTTGTGTCGTCGGGGTCAGCGCGACGGCCAGCACCACGGCGTCCGCGCCGGTCAGGGCGTCGTCGAGCTCGTCGTCGGCCACCACGCGGGTGGCGCCGGGGACCGGCGCGACGTGTCGACGAACGACGGTCGCCTCGACGTCGAACGGCTCGAGCAGTCGGAGCAGGTGCTCGGTGATGCCGCCACCCCCGACGATGCAGATCTTCGCGCCGAACAGGTTCGAGCCGATCGTGCCCGGGCTTCGCCACGTGCTCGCCCGGGCGTACTGGCCGATGCCGCGCATGCCGGCGAGCAGGAGCGCCAGGGCCATCTCGGCGACGTCGTCCGCGTAGGCGCCCTTCGCGCAGGTCCACAGGCGTCGGTCGTCGAGCAGATCGATGTACGGCTCGATGCCGGCCCAGGGCAGTTGGACCCAGCTGATCGCGCCGTCGATCGGTTCGATCAGCTCGCGCAGCCCGGCGGGGTCCGAGTGGCCGCCCCAGATGATCGTGTCGGCCTGGGAGGGCGCCACGAGCTCGGCACCACCGGCGACGGCGGCGTCGAGCATGAACGCAGGGGTGAGGTCGGGGGTGTCCGCGACCCGGGGCGTGGCCATGGGGCCATCTCAGCACAGGGCGGTACACTGGACGATCCCCCATTTCGGGGGCGTCCCGGCCCGACCAGGAGGACGAGTGGCCAACCACCCCGAGCTCGAGGCGGAGCAGGCGTACATCGACCACGCCTTCGAGAGCCTCGATCGAGCGAAGCGGATCGCCGAGTCGATGCGCGAAGGGGTCGTCGACGGCCAGGGTGGCACGTTCCAGAACCGCTACGAGCGCGACGTCGTCTGGGAGCGGGTGGGGGTGCGGCTGCACCAGCTCGAGATCGGCGACCGGTCCCTCATCTTCGGTCGTATCGACACCGAGCACGACGCGGGTGCCGACCCGACGTCCAACGCGGTTCCCACCGATGCAGCAGTGCGCGACGAGCCTGCGAAACCCGCCGAGCCGGTGACACCAGCAGCGACCGGCGAGTACTCCGAGCCGACCCTGTTCGACACCGTCGACACCCCCGCGGACGCGCCGCCGGCCCCTCCGCCCGGTGCCACCTACTACATCGGACGGCTCGCGGTCGCCGACGAGCACAGCGAACCGGTCGTCGTCGACTGGCGTGCGCCGTTGGCCGAGTCCTTCTACCGGGCGACGGGTGTCGACCCGATGGGCCTGCGTCGTCGCCGCCACTTCGCCAGCCGCGGTCGGGTGCTGCTCGGCATCGACGACGAGCTCTTCGGCACGGCGACGGCCGCGCTCGACGCCGGACGGGTCCAGGGCCACGGCGCACTGATCGCCGCGCTCGAGGAGTCCCGCTCCGGCAAGCTCTCCGACATCGTCGGCACGATCCAGGCCGAACAGGACCGGATCATCCGCTCCGAGCTACCGGGCGTGCTCGTGGTGCAGGGCGGGCCGGGCACCGGCAAGACCGTGGTCGCACTGCACCGCGCCGCCTACCTGCTCTACTCGCACCGCTTCCCGCTCGAGGGACAGGGCGTGCTCGTGGTGGGCCCGAACCGGGTCTTCCTGTCGTACATCGAGCAGGTGCTGCCCTCGCTCGGCGAGGCCGGCGTGCAGATCGCGGTGCTGGGCGACCTGGTCCCGAACGTGCGCACGACGGGCAGCGACCCCGTCGAGGTCGGCCGGGTCAAGGGCGACCAACGGATGATCCGGGTGATCCGGCGGGCGGTCTCGGATCGTGAGCGGCCGCTGCGCGAGACGCTGCGCGTGCCCTACGGCGTGCAGCGCCTGACGTTGACCGTCGCGCAGTCCAAGGACATCGTGCACCAGGCCCGACGCAGGGCCAGGACCCACAACGCGGGGCGCAAGCACGTCGAGCAGATGTTCTTCGAACGTCTCGCCGCGTCGAGCCGGGACGAGGACGACTCCCCCGAGATCGTGCGGGACCGGACCCGTCGAGAGCCCGAGGTGGTCGAGGCGCTCGAGCGCATGTGGCCGGTGCTGACCCCGGCCGAGCTGCTCAACGACCTGATGGGCTCGCGTGCGCTCATGCGCTCCGCAGCCGAGCGGCACCTGTCGACCGAGGAGTGGACGCTGCTGCTGCGACCGCGGCGCCCGGACCCCACCGACATCGTCTTCACGTCGAACGACGTGCCGCTGCTCGACGAGGCGCTCGAGGCGCTCGGGCCGCGCCCCCGTCACAAGGAGGCGGACGCGGTGCGCACCTACGGCCACATCGTGGTCGACGAGGCGCAGGACCTGACGCCGATGGAGCTGCGCGTGCTCGACCGGCGCTCGTTGAACGGGTCGATGACCATCGTCGGTGACATCGCCCAGGCGACCGGCGCATGGCCCCACGACGACTGGTCGTCGGTGCTGTCGCACCTGCCCGAGCGTCGCCCGCCGCGTCGCGCCGAGCTGACGACCGGCTACCGCGTGCCGGGGCCGATCATGGACCTGGCCGCCAAGGTGCTGCCGCTGGCCGCGCCCGGGCTCAGCTCACCGACCTCGATCCGTCACACCGGCGACATGCCGATCATCGAGTCGGTCGACGCCGAGAAGCTCGGGCTCGGTCTCGTCGACGCCGTCCGTCGCGAGCTCGACGTCATCGGCTCGGGCAACATCGGGATCGTCGCACCCGACGGCATGGTCGCCGAGGTCGAGTCGGTGCTCGACCGCGCCGGGATCGCGTTCGGGCGCGCGACGCGCCAAGGCCTCGACCGCCACGTGACCGTCGTGCCGGTGTCCCTCGTGAAGGGCCTCGAGCTCGACTCGGTCGTGGTCGTCGAACCGGGCCGGATCCTCACCGACGAGGTCCGCGGCGCGCAGAGCCTGTACGTCGCGCTGACCCGATCGACCCGTCGACTGTCGATCGTCCACACCGGCGAACTGCCCGCCGTCCTGCGCTGAGTGGGCCTGCGCTGCACGCAGCGCCCCGCCGACTACGCAGTGACGAGGATGCGCTCGGTGGCGTAGGCGGGCACGCCGACGTGGGCGCCCTCGACCTCGACCGTCGTGGTGCCGTCGGGTGACAGCACCGTGAGCACGCCGGTGTGACCGGGCTGCAGCGAGTGCTGCTCGAGGAAGTCGAGCATGCCGGGCTCGAACTCGAGCTCCTCGGGGATGCGACTGATCGTGAAGGACGACCCGACGGCGACGTCGCGCAGCGGGTGGGCGTCGGGTGCGTGGTAGTCGGCGCCCGGGATCGGGTTGCCGTGCGGGCAGGTGGTCGGATCGCCGAGCACGCGGGTCAACGCGCCCTCGACCGACTCGGAGATGACGTGCTCCCACTTGCCGGCCTCGACGTGCGCCTCGGCCCACGACAGTCCGAGCACGTCGGTCAGGAAGCGCTCGGCGAGGCGGTGGCGTCGCACGACCTTCTCGGCGAGCTCGAGGCCGGTCGGGGTGAGGCTGATCGTGGAACCGACGTTGATGAGCGACTCGTGCTCCATGCGGCGGATCATCTCGGAGACCGCAGGGCGGGACACCTCGAGGCGCTCGGCGATGCGGGCCTGGATCACGTCGATGTCGTCCTCGCGCAGCTCCCAGATCGCCTCGCAGTACTCCTCGAAGGCGGGGTGGAACTCTTTGGCGCGTGAAGTGACCACGCCTCCAACTCTAGGCCGCGACCCGCGGAGATGCGGGTCGGACACAGGTCATTCGGCACCCACGAGAGCCGCCGTCAGGAGCCCTTCACATGGCCTTCGACGGTGCGGACGTGTCCCGAGGACCGAGTGTCGGACCCCATCGGTACAGTCGGGTCGTGGTCTCGTCGACTGGCCCCCGAACCGAGGAAGTCGGCGCCGCATTGGGGCCGTTCTCGCCAGCGGTGCGGGCCTGGTTCGAGACCTCGTTCCCCGAACCGACCGTGGCCCAGGCAGCCGCGTGGGTACCGATCGCCGAGGGCCGGCACACCCTGCTGTGCGCGCCGACCGGCTCCGGCAAGACGCTCGCTGCATTCCTGTGGGCGATCGATCGCCTCGGTCGCGCCGCGACCGAGGCGCCGGCCACCGGCGCCCCCGCCCCCGCGCCGGGGGTGAAGGTGCTCTACGTCTCCCCGTTGCGTGCGCTGGCGGTCGACATCGAGAAGAACCTGCGCAGTCCGCTGCGCGGCATCGCGCTGGCGGCCGAGCGCGTCGGTGAGCGCTTCGTCGAACCGACCGTCGGGGTCCGCACCGGCGACACCTCGGCGACCGAGCGCCGCAACCTGGTCCGCCGTCCGCCCGACATCCTGATCACCACGCCCGAGTCGCTCTACCTCATGCTCACCTCGGCGGCTCGCGAGTCGCTGCTGGGTGTGCAGAGCGTGATCATCGACGAGATCCACGCGCTCGCTCCGACCAAACGAGGCGCACACCTGGCGCTCACCCTCGAGCGCCTCGAGCACCTCGTCGCGAACGGCCTGCCCGACGCAGAGGGACCCACACCCGACCCGGCCCCGGAGTCGGTCGAGCGGCGCGCCGCCGTGCAGCGCATCGGGCTGTCGGCCACGCAGCGTCCCCTCGAGGTCGTCGCCGCCTACCTCGGTGGCGCGACGGCCGTCGGTGACGACCGCAGCACTGACGACCGCGGCCCTGACGACCGAACGGTCGTGCCCCGGCCGGTGCACATCGTCGACGCGGCCATGCGCAAGGAGCTCGAGCTGCAGGTCGTCGTGCCCGTCGACGACATGGCCGCCCCCGGCGACGGCCCGTCGGCTCCCGGGGGTGCACCCGGTCAGGGGATCGGGCCCGGGTCGATCTGGCCGTCCATGCACCCGGAGCTGCTCCAGCTCGTCGAGGACCACCACTCGACGCTCGTGTTCGTCAACGCCCGCCGCCTGGCCGAGCGTCTGGCCAGCCGCCTCAACGAGCTCGCGGCCGAGCAGCGCGCCGAGCGCGAGGGCAGCGAGCCCCCCGTCGTGCACCACGGCGGCGAGGCGATGGGTGTCGGTGCCTCGGCCGAGCACGAGCTGGTCAAGGCCCACCACGGTTCGCTGTCGCGCGAGCGTCGCCTCTTCGTCGAGGACGAGCTCAAGCGCGGCGAGGTACGCGGTCTGGTGGCGACCAGCTCGCTCGAGCTGGGCATCGACATGGGTGCCGTCGACCTGGTGGTGCAGGTCGAGTCGCCCGGGTCGGTCGCCTCGGGGCTGCAGCGCATCGGTCGCGCCGGACACCAGGTCGGCGCGCCGAGCCGTGGTCGGATCTTCCCCAAGCACCGCGCCGACCTGCTCGAGGCGGCGGTGGTCGTGCAGCGCATGCACGAGGGGCTGATCGAGCACACCAAGGTGCCGGTCAACCCGCTCGACGTGCTCGCCCAACAGGTCGTCGCGGCCTGCGCGCTCGACGAGTGGTCGGTGACCGCGCTGTTCGACCTGTGCCGCCGCGCCGACAACTACCGCTCGCTCACCCGCGAGCTGTTCGAGAACACCCTCGAGATGCTCTCCGGGCGCTACCCGGCCGAGGAGTTCTCCGAGCTGCGGCCGCGCCTGGTGTGGGACCGGCTCGCCGACACCGTCCGCGGCCGGGCAGGCGCCCAGCGCCTCGCGGTCACCTCGGGCGGCACGATCCCCGACCGCGGGCTGTTCGGCGTGTTCCTGCCCGACGGCACCCGGGTCGGCGAGCTCGACGAGGAGATGGTCTACGAATCGCGCGTCGGCGAGACCTTCCTGCTGGGCGCGTCGACGTGGCGCATCGAGGACATCACCTTCGAACGGGTGGTGGTCACCCCTGCGCCCGGACAGCCCGGCAAGATGCCGTTCTGGCACGGCGACGGCCCGGGTCGTGAGGCCGAGCTCGGTCGTGCGCTCGGCGAGTTCGTCCGCGAGATCCGCTCGATGCCCGCGCCGAAGGCCGCCGAGGTGCTGCGCGACCGCAACAAGCTCGATGCCCGCGCGGCGAGCAACCTGCTGGCGTACCTCGACGAGCAGTCCGAGGCGACCGGCGCGGTGCCCGACGACCGCACGATCGTCGTCGAGCGCTTCCGCGACGAGATCGGCGACTGGCGGATCTGCATCCACTCACCCTTCGGGGCCCGGGTGCACGCCCCGTGGGCGACCATCATCCGCACCCGGCTCGGCCAGCACTTCGACGAGTCCGACGCAGCCGGCGGCTTCGGCGCCGAGGTGCTGTGGTCCGACGACGGGATCGTCATCCGCCTGCCCGAGGCCGTCGACCAGCTGCCGATGGACCTGGTCCTGCCCGACCCCGACGACGTCGAGTCCGAGATCGTCGCCGCGTTGCCCGGCACCGCCGCGTTCGCCGCCCGGTTCCGAGAGGCAGCGGCTCGCGCGCTGCTGTTGCCGCGGCGCCGACCCGATCAGCGGACGCCCTTGTGGCAGCAGCGTCAACGGGCCGCCGACCTGCTCGGTGTGGCCTCGAAGTACCCGAGCTTCCCGATCCTGCTCGAGGCCACCCGCGAGTGCTGCAACGACGTCTTCGACCTGCCCGCGCTGCGACGGTTGATGACCGAGGTGCGCAGCCGCACCGTCCGGGTCGTCGAGGTCGAGACCCCCGCCGCGTCGCCGTTCGCCCGCTCGCTGCTCTTCGGCTGGATCGCCGTGTTCATGTACGAGGGCGACGCCCCGCTCGCCGAGCGCCGCGCCGCGGCGCTCGCCCTCGACCGCGACCTGCTGCGTGACCTGCTCGGCGCAGAGGAGCTGCGCTCACTGCTCGACGCTGCGGTCGTCGACACCGTCGAGCTCGAACTGCAGCGTCTGGCCGAGGGGCGCGGCGCCCGGGACGCGGACGAGCTGCACGACCTGTTGCGGGTGCTCGGCCCGTTGACCGAGATCGAGCTCGCGGCGCGAGTCGTCGACAGCGCCCGGTCCCAGGTCGGCGCGTGGCTGGCCGAGCTGGGTGCGCGTCAGCGGGTGCTCGAGGTGTCGGTCGCTGGCGAGCAGCGCTTCGCCGCGGCCGAGGACGCGGCCCGGCTGCGCGACGCGCTGGGCATCGCTGTGCCGGTCGGGCTGCCGACCAGCTTCACCGACCCGGTCGACACGCCGCTGCGCGACCTGGTCGAGCGGTATGCCCGCACCCACGGCCCCTTCACCACCCCAGAGGTCGTGGCACGCCTGGGCGCGTCGACCGAGTCGGTCGCCATGGCACTCGACGTGCTCGCCGAGGCGGGCCGGATCGTGGCCGGCGAGTTCCGACCGGGCGGCGTGCACAGCGAATGGTGCGACGCCGACGTGCTGCGCCAGATCCGGCGACGCTCGCTCGCGGCGTTGCGCAACGAGGTCGCGCCGGTCGAGGGCACCGCGCTCGCCCGCTTCCTGCCCCGGTGGCAGGGGGTGGGCTCCACGCTGCGCGGCGTCGACGCGGTGGCCGACACCGTCGGTGTGCTGCAGGGAGCGGCCATCCCGGCGTCGCTGCTCGAGCCCGATGTGCTGTCGCTGCGGGTGGCGGGTTACCAGTCGTCCGACCTGGACCTGCTCTGCACGACCGGCGAGGTGGTCTGGCTGGGCGCGGGGTCGGTGGGCGCGCACGACGGCCGTGTCCGCCTGGTGTTCCGCGACCAGGTGCCGGTCCTGGTGCCCGAACCGGGCGACGACCTGGCGCCGCTCGAGCACCACGACGTGCTCCGCTCGCACCTGGGCGCCCGCGGCGCGTCGTTCTGGAGCGAGCTCGTCGCTGCCACGGCAGCTGCGCAGCTGCCCTACGACGACGAGACCGTGCTGGCCGCCCTGTGGGACCTGGTGTGGGCGGGTGAGGTCACCAACGACTCGCTCGCCCCGCTGCGCGCCAAGGTCGCCGGCGGCGCCGCACGACGTGCCTCGGGGGCGCGCTCCCGTCGTCCACGTGGTGCCACGGTGCGGCGTCACGCCCGCGGCTCCGCGGCCGGTCCGCCCGCCGCGGCGGGACGGTGGTCGCTGACCGCACCGCTGTTCGAGCCCCGGCCGTCGCCGACCGAGGCGATCACCCAGCGCGCGTTGCAGCTGCTCGAGCGCTACGGAGTGCTCACCCGCGAGATGGCCCTGGCCGAGGGCGCCGAGGGCGGCTTCGCCGGTGTGTACCCGGTGCTGAAGCTGCTCGAGGAGCGTGGCCAGGTCCGTCGTGGCTACTTCGTCGACGGGCTCGGCGCCGCGCAGTTCGCCAAGCCGGGAGCGGTCGACCTGCTGCGCGCCGCGGCCCGCACCGACGATGGCGTCGAGGCCGACCCGCTGCAACGACACGCCATGCCGTGGGAGCCGGCCGCGCCCGCCTCCGACGCCCCCGTCGAGCTGGTGCTGGCGGCCACCGACCCCGCGCAGCCCTACGGCGCCGCGCTGCCGTGGCCCGAGAGCACCGGCCACCCCGCCAGGGCCGTCGGGGCATACGTCGTGCTGATCGACGGCGCCGCGTGCGCCTACCTCGAGCGTGGCGGCACCTCGGTGCTCACGTTCCCCGAGGCCGAGCAGCACGACCGTTGGCCGTCGGTGCTGGCCCAGCTGGTCCGCACCGGACGGGTCCGGCGGCTGCGCGTGGCCTCCGTCGACGGGGTCTCGGTCGCCTCGAGCTCCGCGGTCGACGATCTGGCCGCGGCAGGTTTCGTCGACGGCTACAAGGGAATGACCCTCGGCACCTGAGCAGTTCACAGTAAATCTGATCGACTTGGTCGGCTTTCGGCGCGATGCTGGACGTCGATCCCACTTCTCACGGAGGCCTCGTATGTCCAGTGTCCCGTCCCGAGCAGTCCCCGAGCCGATCACCGTTGTCTCGTCGGCCTGCGAGGAAGGCGCGGCGCACCGGGCGTCGAAGGCGCTGCACCCTGCGGCGACGGGCCCCGAGGCCGATCGAGCCGCCCTCGCCACGACACCGCTCGACACCGAGGTGCTCGACGACATCGCTGCAGGCCTGGCCGCGGTGGCCGAGGCCACCGGCACGGTGGCCTCGTGGGAGGTGCGCACCACGTTGCTGCTCGCCACCTCGGCCTACGACGCCTACCTGATGGAGTGGGGCCCTGCCGCCATGTCGGACACCCACGACCACGACGGTTCGGTCGGCGTGGTGCACGTCGTGAGCGGCACGTTGCTCGAATCGTCCCAGCCCCTCGAGTCACCGCTGCCCGCGCCGGTGCGCCGCCTCGGTCGCGGCGACGCCACGCAGATCCCGGCCACGCAGTTCCACCGGCTCTTCAACCGGTCGACCGGCACCGCAGTGACCGTCAACGTGTTCTCACCGCCGATCGGCCAGCACTGAACCCGTCTGTTCGGGCTCAGCCTGTTCAGCCTCGGCTCGTTCGGCGGATGCCGCCCGGAGCCGCTCGTCGCTGAGATCGTCCGCCGGGAAGAACAGCTCGACGGCGAGTTCGTCGAGGGTGACATCACGAGGCGTGCCGAACGTCGTCAGGGTGGTGAACAGCGAGAGCTCATGGTCGTCGACGGACAGCCGCAGCGGCACGAGCAACGGTGGTTCGTCCCGAGTGGCGCGGAAGCCGGACCCGGCGAGCGCCGCGACGTTCGGGTAGGCCAGCACCTCTCGTTCGAGCGCGGCCGTCGCCGCGTCAGCGGTCAGCACGACGGTGCGTCGCAGCTGGTCGAGCAGGTAGGTGGCCCAGTCCTCGAAGTTCAGCGTGCGGGCGGCCAGGCCGTCGGGGTGCAGGCAGACGCGGTGCACGTTGATCGTCGGCGCGAGCACGTGGTCGGGGATGGATTCGAGCAGTGCCGACGCTGCCCGGTTGTGCAGCACGACGTTCCAGCTCCGGTCGACCACGACGCCGGGGTAGGGGTCGTGTGCGTCGAGCAACCGGGTCAGGGCGGCGCGCGCACGCTGCATCGTCGGTTCATCGAGCGCGGACTCCTCGTAGCGTGGTGCATGCCCGGCGGCGAGCAGCAGGGTGTTGCGCTCACGTAGCGGCACCTCGAGGTGGGCCGCCAACGAGAGCACCAGCTCGGGCCCGGGCCGGGAGCGTCCGGTCTCGACGAAGCTCAGGTGGCGCGGCGAGACCCCCACCGCGTGGGCCAGGTCCATCTGGCTGCGGTGCCGTCGGGTGCGCCACTCCCGCAGGAGCTCGCCCACGGGCGACGGGGTACGGGGGCGCGGCGCCATGCCCGCACGCTAGGGAGCGCCCGGACGCGCGACCACTACCTCCCAGGTCATCGATTCGACGACCCTCGGGGCGCACGGTGGACCCGAGGCCGCCGACCGCCGGTGGCATCGAACCAGGAGACGACGATGACCGACGCTGCTGCACCCACCACTGCTGCACCCACGACTGCTGCACCCACCGCTGCTGTCGGAGAGGCGCCTGTGCTCGCCGACACGATCGACGCGCACCTGCTCGCCTACGGCGAACCCGACGCGGCGCGCCGGACCGACCTGGTCGCGCAGGTCTGGGCGGACGACGGCCGGCTGATCGACCCGCCGCTCGACGCCCGAGGCCACGACGGGATCGTGGAGATGGCGGACACGGTGCAGCAGCTGTACCCGGGCCACACCTTCGCCCGTACGACCGCCGTCGACGAGCACCACGGGGTCGCTCGATACGGATGGGCGCTGCGCGACCCCGAGGGCCACGTGGTCCTGACGGGCCTCGACGTCGCCGAGGTCGGAGACGACGGACGCCTCGTGCGCGTCGTCGGCTTCTTCGGCGACCTCGCCTGAGTCGCGGGACGATCGCGTCGGGATGTCGTCAACCCTCATCCCGGCGCACGCCGCGCCGATGACCCTCTCGATGGACCCCGGAATCCAGGCCGTCTCGGCCCGCATCGCCACGCTGCAGCAGCGCTTCGATCCCGCTGCGGCGAGCTCGACCGGTACCGGCTCGGTGTCGGCAGCGGCGTTCTCGTCAGTCCTCTCCTCGGCGCTCGGCTCGATGGCGCTCGACGAGGGCGACGGGTCCTTCGGTGTCTCGACCGGCGCGGCAGGCATGCTCGGAGCCGGCGGCGCCGGCGGCGGCCTGAGCACGTCGGCCCTCGTCGAGCTGCTCGCGCTCGTGGGACGCCGGACCGGCGCGCCGGGGAGCAGCTCGATGGCGTCGATCGGCGGCGTCGGTGGCATCGGTGGCCTTGCCGGTCACGGTGGGGTCGGCGGTCACGGTGGTGTCGGCGGGACGGGCGTCCTCACCCCCGCGGCGCGCCTCGCTCCCGGGGAGTACTCCCGGCTGACTCCGCCCGCCGAGCTCGTGGGCTACGGCAACGGCCGCATCCCCTCGGAACGGTTGACGCCGATCGGTGTCGGCTCCCACACGCTGTACGCCCCCGCTGCCGAGGCCTACAAGGTCATGACCGCGGACGCCGCGGCGCAGGGCATCACCATCGGCATCACCGACTCGTACCGCACCTACGAGTCCCAGGTCGACCTCGCCGAACGCAAGGGCCTCTACAGCAAGGGCGGCCTCGCCGCGACGCCGGGCACCAGCAACCACGGGTGGGGCCTCGCGGTCGATCTCGATCTGAACGCGTCGGCGCAGCAGTGGATGCGCGACAACGGCTGGAAGTACGGCTTCGTCGAGGACACCCCTCGTGAGCCGTGGCACTGGGCGTATCGACCGCAGTCCGCCTGAGGCCGGTCGTCACCACACCCGTCAGGGTGGTAGTCACTGGGGTGATCTGATGACCCGTCAGGTCACGAACCCCGGGGGGATCCAGATGTCGGACCGCACGCGTCGCTTCGAGGACAAGGTCGTGTTCATCACGGGCGTCGCCCGGGGACAGGGACGCGAGCACGCCGTGCGCTTCGCCGCCGAGGGCGCCCGCATCATCGGCGTCGACCTCTGCGAGGACCTGCCGCAGACGTACTACCCGCTCGCCACCGAGGAGGACCTGGCCGAGACGGTCCGACTGGTCGAGGCCGCCGGCGGTGCGATCCACGCCGAGCGCGGCGACGTACGCGACCTGAAGCGGCTGCGAGAGGTCGTCGCCGCGGGCCACGAACGCTTCGGACGCCTCGACGTGATCGTCGCCAACGCCGGTACCTACTCGCCGAACCCGACGCAGTTCCTGACCTCTGAGCAGTGGGACGAGACCATCGGGGTGAACCTCACCGGCGTGTTCAACACGGTGCGTGCCGGAATGCGGCGCATGATCGAGCAGAACGAGGGCGGCGCGATCGCGATCACCTCGTCGACCGCGGGCATCAAGGGGTTCTACGGCAGCCCCGCCTACAACGCCTCGAAGCACGGCGTCGTCGGTTTCATGCGGTCCCTCGCGCTCGAGTTGGCGCCCAACCAGATCCGCGTCAACACCATCCACCCGACCTCGGTCAGCACCCCGATGATCATCAACGACCAGTTCCCGCAGCTCGTGCGCATGGACCTCGAGAATCCCGGCACCGACGACGCCGCGGACTTCCTGCGCGAGCAGCAGCCGCTCGGCATCCCGTGGATCGACGCAGGCGACGTGTCCGACGCGTTGCTGTGGCTCTGCTCCGACGAGGCCCGCTACGTCACCGGCGTCACCCTGCCCGTTGACGGCGGTGCGCTCCTGAAGTAGCGGCCCTGACGGCGGCGGCCCTGACGGCGGCTGGGCCGACCGCTGGCGCAGACTGGTCGCCGTGCCCGAAGGCGACACCATCCACAACCTGGCGACCCGCCTACGCCCCGCGCTGCTCGGCGAGGTGCTCGAACGCTTCGAGGCACCGCACCTCCAGGGTGACCGCCCGCGCCCCGGGGAGCGCATCGAGGTCGTCGAGGCGGTCGGCAAGCACCTGCTGATCCGGTTCTCCGGTGGGCTGACGTTGAACACGCACCTGCGGATGAACGGGTCGTGGCACCTCTACCCGGTGGGGCGGCGCTGGCGTGAGCCGCCGCATCTGATGCGCTGCTACGTCGGCGTGCACGAGTGGCAAGCGGTCTGCTTCGCCGCACCGCTCGTGCGGACGTTCCCGACGCGTCGCAGCGGCACTCCGGCCGACCCGCTCGCACACCTCGGGCCCGACCTGTGCCTCGACCACGACGACCTCGATGCGGTCGTCGCGGACTGCGTCGGGCGGATGGAGGCCCTCGACGGCGCCACGCAGATCGGTGACGTGCTGCTCGACCAGCGGGTCGGCAACGGCATCGGGAACGTCTACAAGTCCGACGTCTGCTGGCACGAACGGGTCCACCCGCTCGACCCGCTGGAGCGGATCGACGCGGACACGAGGGCTCGGCTGATCTCGACGGCGTCGCGCCTGTTGCGGGTGAACCTGCGGCCCGGTCGGCGGCGCACCGTGCCGGGTGGGCTCGCCGTGTACGGGCGTCGGGGCGAACCGTGTCGACGCTGTGGGACCGCAGTGCGGGTCGCGAGGGCGGACGGCGACCTGGAACGGATCACGTACTGGTGCCCGACCTGCCAGCCGCACGTCCCGACCGCGGCTCAGGCGCCGCGCAGCAGCGGGAAGTAGCCCGGCACCCGCGAGTGCGGCGTGTCCAGGTACACCTTCGCCTCGGGCGGCCCGCCGAAGCGTCCGTGGCTCCAGCGGATCTCGACGTGGCCGTCGACCTCGACGTCGACGTCGGTGGCGAGGTCCCGCACCACCGCTCGCCATCCCACGATCGCCTGGCCCGCTTCGGTCGCCGCCGGTTCGAAGCTCCGCAGCCGGTACGCCTGGGTGAAGTCCCACGGCGTGCCGACACGCAGCCGGATCGTCGAGCCAGCGGCCGTGCCGAGCACGAAGTACGGCGCCGGGCTCAGTCGCAGCAGTCGCCACATCATCGCGAGCCGGTCGCGTTCCGAGCGCAGCCCCGCGCGCCATCGGCGTGCCGATTCAGCGGACGCGCGGTCGGTCAACGCGGCGTACGCCGCGGCGCACTCGGCGTCCCAGTCGCGCGGGATGCAGACGCGCAGCTCGCGACGCTGGGACTTGGTCAGCTCCTGCACCGAGCCTGGCAGCGCGACCTCGCCGGCGAAGCGAGCCCGCACCAGGTCGTAGAGCTGCTGGTGTTCGAGTGGCGCGACCTCGTCGAACCAGTCGCCGCCTGCGCGCCGACCCTGTCCACCGGCGAGCAGCCGCTCGAAGAGGGCGGCGGGGGACGAGTTGTGCAGCACCTTGGACAGGTACTTGCAGCTCACCAGGTAGACGTGGTCGATGCGCAGATCGGCCGGCACGATCGAGTCACCGGGGTCGCGGTGACCGCCGGTCCACTCGATGCTGTTCGGCACCCGGCACCGCAACCCGTCGGACGCCGTGAAGAACGCCCGCCCGTTGTTCCACGCGGCCAGGAAGTCGCCGTCGTGCGCACGGTCGCCGCGAGCGCTCCGCAGGCGAGCCCAGACCTCGTCGTCGACGTTGCGGAGCTGGTGGGGCACGTCGCGAGCCAGCAGCTGGTCGAGGTCGTCCTCGCCGAGCATGCCCAGGCCGGTGACGATCTCGGTGATCTCGGTCCGCAGCGCAGGCACGCCGCAGATCTTGGTCCAGATCGCGCGCCGGTAAGCTCACCCCATGCCCACGACCGACGAGATGAAGGCGGCGGTCACCGCCTACGCCGCAGCGCACACCGCAGGCGACATCGAGGGGATCGTCGCCGTGTTCGACCGGCAGGCCGTGGTCGCAGATCCCGTCGATCAGCCGGCGCTCGTGGGTCACGACGCCATCCGCGAGTTCTTCACCGGCACCCACCAGGCCGCCGGGGCCTTCGACCTGCAGATCACCGGACCGATCCGAGCGGTCGACCGCTACGCAGCGGTGCCGATGCGGGCGGTCACGACGATGGGCGACGCGACGTTCGCGGTCGACATCGTCGACGTCTTCACCTTCGGCGACGACGGGCTGGTGACCGACATGAAGGCGTACTGGACGGGGTCCGACATCCAGCAGCTCGGCTGAGCCCGATGGCCAGAGTGCTCGTCTCGATCGCGGCGATCCTGCTCGGCGGGGTCGAGGTGTGGCTCTGCTGGGTCGGCTCCCAACGTCGACTGCGGCCCGGGCACCCACTGGGCATCCCGCTGCGGTCGGTGCGACGCTCCGACGCGGCGTGGTACATGGCGCACGAGGCAGCGGCCGGTTCCTACGGCCTCGGCGGTGGCGTCGCCGCGGCGTGCGGCATGGCGATCCTGGTCAACGGCCTGGACGTGATCGGCGTCGGGCTGGCCGTCGTCGCTGCGGTCGCGCTCGTCGCCGGTGTGGTGAGCGCCTCGATCGTCGGCTCGAGAGCGGCCGCCACGGTCTGACGGTGTCATCCATGGCGCCCTGGCTCAGCCGGTCTCTCCCGGCGGTCAGCGCGTGCGCTCTGCGATGGCCAGGACGGTGCGCCCTCGTCGAACCGCCCGCTCTGCTCGGTCGCGCGATGTCGGTCCGGGCGGACGCTTCCGCGGGAGCGTCGAGCGTCGACGCGTGCCGGTCCGTGGGGTGTGTCCTGAAGCCGAGTTGCAACGAAACGCGGGTGGTTCGATCGCCCGGTTTCGTTCCAAGTCGGCGCGAGGCGGCACCCCAAAGGTCTTGGTGGTCGGCGTTGACGCTGCAGCGGACGACGGTTGACGCGTCCGCGGACGTGTGAGCGTGTCGATTTCGTGGCATCCGGCCCGTTGGGGTGTGTCGTGAAGCCGAGTTGCGACGAAACGCGGGTGGTTCGACCGCTCGCTTTCGTTCCAAGTCGGCGCGGGAGTGCACCCGACACGTGCTGCTCGTTTCCTTCCCGTCCCTACGCTTGGGGGATGAGCACAGAGCCGGAGGATTTCGATCTCGCCGGTATGGCTGCGAGGTACTGGGACCACTGCGACGGACTCGGTGACGTCGAGGCGTTCATCGCGGTCGACGACGTCCTGGCGCGTTCACTGCGATTCGGGAGACGCACCAGCTGACGGCTGTTCTGGGAAACCGCCGAGATCGGGGACCGTCAGCGAGCCGTCGGCCGCCAGGGGGAAACCGGGGTTGTGGGCGATCTCCCAGGCGTGGCCGTCGGGGTCCCTGAAGGTGCCGGCATGGCCGCCGTAGAACGTGGTCGCCGCCGGTCTGCTCACCAGGCCACCCGCGCGTGCGGCGGCGGCGATCACCTCGTCGACCTCGGCGGCCGACCGGACGTTGTGGGCCAACACGATGCCGCCGAAGGTGCTGGTGCCGTCGTCGTCGATGCCCGCATCGGCCACGAGCGCGTCACGCCCCCAGAGCACCACTGACAGTCCGCCGGCCTGGAAGAAGACGGTCCCGTCCACCTCTTGTCCGGACCAGCCGAGCTGCTCGTAGAACTCACGGGACCTCGCCAGGTCGCGCACGCCGAGGGTGACGAGGCTGACGCGTTGCTCCACGGCGCTCAGCCGTGACCCAGGACGCGGTCGACGAGGATCTCGATCGCGACGCGGTCGTCACGCTCGCCGGGCTCGCGGTAGCGCGCGGCGTAGCCGGCGACCGCCGCTGCCACGCGCTCGGGATCGTCGGTCACCGAGACCTCGCCCTCGAAGGTCAGCCACCGGCCGCCGTCGACCTGGCACACCGCGGCACGTCCACCGCGCCGGGCGTTGCGGACCTTGACCGAGCCCTCGAACGAGATGATCCGCACCAGCGTGTGCTCCACGTCGTACGAGAAGCCGACGGGTACGACGTGTGGCGACCCATCCGCTCGCAGCGTCGTCAGCGTGGCGAGGTGGTACTCGGACAGGAACGCGAGGGAGCCGTCGGTGAGGACGGTGGGGGACTCGGACACGGGGGACTCCAGGGGGATCGGGAGTGGGGGGGAGGGGGGACTCAGGTCGACGAGATCGCTCGGAGCACGTCGAGACGTGACGCCCGCCAGGCGGGCAGCACGGCGGCGACGACACCTGCGAGCGCGGCGACCACGACGATCACCACCAGATGGAACAACGGCAGATGGAAGGTGAACAGGTCCGGGTTGTCACCCGCGAGGCGGATCGACAGCGCGAACGAGAAGCCGATGCCGAGCACCAGCCCGATGAGCGTGCCGAGCACGGCGATGATCGACGACTCGATGAGCACGCTGCGACGCACCTGCTTCCGCGACATGCCGACGGCGCGCAGCAGGCCGAGCTCGCGGGTGCGTTCCAGGATCGACAGCGACAGGGTGTTGGCGATGCCGATCAGCGCGATGACCACTGCCAGGCCGAGCAGCGCGTAGATCACCGTGAGGAACGTGTCGATCGGCCCGGTCTGCGCCTCGGCGTACTGCGCCAGGTCCTGCACCTCGACCTTGGGGAGGTCCGCGACGATCGCGTCGAGCTGCTCGCGCAGCGCGGCGAGGTCGGCGCCGTCGGTCGCCTGCACGTAGACGAGCACGTCCAGGTCGAACATCGGCTGCACGTTCGGCTCGAAGGTCTCGAGTGGCAGGAAGTAGTTGCCCTGACCGACGTCACGCTCCGCGATCAGGTCGAGCCGCAGCTCCTGCACACCGGTGCGGGCGAAGTAGAAGGGCACGACGTCGCCGAGCTGCCATCCTCGCTGCTCGGCGACCGACTCGAGCGTGGCGAAGGTGCCCTCGGTCAGGTCGTCGGGCGAGCCCTGGAGCGTGCCCAGGTCGATCACGTCGAAGAAGGTCGCCGGGTCGATGCCGATCGCGAAGTCGTCCTGTCCGGGAGGCGCCTGGTCCTGGGCGCCGGACGGCGCACCGAAGGTGTCGGTCGTGTCGCCGCTCTGGGCTGCCTGCTGCTGGGCGTAGGCGTCGAGCAGTCGGACGGGGCTGAAGCGCACGGGGCTGGCGGCTGCGACGTCGTCGAGCGCAGCGATCTGCTCGACGCGGTCGGCCGGGACGCCGACGCCGAATGCGAAGGTGCCGGCGCTCACCACGTAGTCCGCCGCGATCGAGGAGTTGACCGCCTCGTCGACGCTCGTCTTCACCGAGCTGGCCAGGATCGCGATCAGCGACACCAGCGTCACGCCGATGGTCAGCGCCGCAGCGGTGGCGGCGGTGCGCTTCGGGTTGCGAGCAGCGTTCTCCCCGGCGAGGCGACCCGTCACCCTGCTCCCCAGCGAGAACGGCTTGGCGAGCAGGCGGCTGACCGGCGCGGCGATCAGCGGGCCGAGCACCAGGGCGAGCGCGACCAGGATGAGGAACGCGCCGGCGCCGAGCACGAACAGCGGGCTCGGTCCGACGTCGGCCAGACCCAGCGTGAGCAGCACCGCACCTGCGACCAGCGTGAGCGCACCCCAGGCGACACGGGCCCGCGACATGTTGCTGCGGTCGATCGCCACGTCGGACAGCGCAGCGATGGGCGGCACCCTCGTCGAGCGCCACGCCGGCACCAGGCTCGAGAGCACCGACACACCCACACCGATCGAGAACGCCAGCACCACCGACCCCACCGTGACCGACGGCAGTCCGGGCTGCACGGTGAAGAAGTTGCCCATGAACCACTTCATCACCGCGGCGAGCAGCACGCCGGCGACGATGCCGGCCAGCGACGCCAGCAGCCCGACGACGGTCGCCTCGATCAGCGTGGCGGTCAGCACCTGACGGCGGCGGGCGCCGATCGCCCGGAGCAGCGCGGTCTCACGAGTGCGCTGGGCGACGAGGATCGAGAAGGTGTTGTAGATGATGAAGCAGGCGACGACGATCGCGACCCACCCGAAGACCGAGACGAACGTGGTCAGGATGTCGACGAACTGCGAGATGGCATCCGCGCTCTCGGCGGTGAACTGCTCGCCGGTCAACACCTGCTGGTCGGGCAGGGCGTTCACCAGGCGTACGACCAGCTCGTCCTGGGTCAGTCCGTCGTCGGCAGCGACGGCGATGTAGCTGAACGCGTCCGGCATCTGCCCGAGGCGCTGCGCGACGGGTGTGTCGAACACCAGCACCTTCGCCCCGCTCGAGCGGGTGCCGTCCTCGCCGAGGCCCGACCAGACCCACCAGCTCGAACTGCTCGGCACCATCGGGTCCGCCCACGGTGACCTGGTCGCCGAGGGTGTAGCCGGCGTCCTCCGCGGTCTTGAAGTCGAGGGCGATCTCGCCCTCACCCGTCGGCCCACGGCCCTCGGTCAGACGCCCGATGCGCAGCGTGTCGTCCTCGACCCAGTTGCTGACCAGGGTGGGTGGCCCGAAGTCCGAGCCGACGACCTCGCCGTCGGCGCCGACCAGCTGCGCGGTGGGTGTCTCGACCATGCCCACGGCCGCGCGGACCCCGTCGACGGCCTCGGCCTCGTCGACGACCGAGGCGGGCAACGGCGAGCGGATCGCCTGCCCGAAACCGACCGAGTCGGCGTCGGGTGAACGCACCACTGCGTCGTAGCCCTCGTAGACGTCGTCGATCAGCGAGTCGATCGAGTCGTTCAGCACCGACGACAGCACCTGGGTGCCGCTCAGGAACGCGATGCCGAGCATGACCGCGAGCCCCGTGGTGAACAATCGGCGCTTGCGGGCGAGCAGGTCCTTCAGCGCGACCCGGAACACGAGGCGCTCAGTCCCCGAGTTGCTTCATCAGATCGAGCACCCGGGGGGCGGTCGGCTCGATCATCTCGTCGCGGATCTGGCCGTCCGCGAGGAACACGACACGATCGGCGTGGGCCGCGGCGGTGGGGTCGTGGGTCACCATCACGATGGTCTGACCCAGGTCGCTCACGGCGTGGCGCATGAACTCGAGCAGGTCGGTGCCCGAGCGCGAGTCGAGGTTGCCGGTGGGCTCGTCCGCGAAGACGATCTGGGGCTGGCTGGCCAGCGCACGGGCCACCGCGACCCGCTGCTGCTGGCCGCCGGAGAGCTCGCTCGGTCGGTGGCTGAGGCGGGGACGCAGACCGACGGTGTCGATGACCTCGTCCATCCACCCGGCGTCGGGCTTCCGGCCTGCCAGGTCCATGGGCAGGGTGATGTTCTCGAGCGCGGAGAGCGTCGGGATCAGGTTGAAGGCCTGGAAGATGAACCCGATGCGGTCACGGCGCAGCTCGGTCAGCTGCGCGTCGTTGAGCTCGTCGAGGTAGGTGTCGCCGATGAACGTGCGGCCCGAGCTGAGCCGGTCGAGTCCGGCGAGGCAGTGCATGAGCGTCGACTTGCCGGAACCGGAGGGTCCCATGATCGCCGTGAAGCGGCTGCGTTCGAACGTGACGGTGACACCGTCGAGCGCGCGGATCTCGGTGTCGCCCTCGCCGTACAGCTTCACCGCTTCGAGCGCCCCTGCAGCGGCGGTCTGCGTGATCGACCCCGAACCTGTGCTCATCGTCCCCTCTCCTGCCGAACGGCGTGCGTCGGCCGGGCAACGAGCCTACCCGGGCATCCGAGCGTCGTGGAGGGTGCCGGGATCGTCGACGACGTCGGTGTCGTCGGCCGCCGATGGCGACTCGTCGGAGTCGGGCCCCGGCTCCCAGACACGGTCCGACACGAACGGGACGCACGCCACGAGCCAGCGTGCCCAGTGCTTGAGCGTGGTGGGTTCGACCCGGCGTGCGAGGGTGAACAGTCGTCGGGCCTCGCTGCGGTCGCGGAGCTTGGCCGCGGCGACGCCGCCGATGGTCGCGTAGCGGGCCAGCAGCTCACCGTCGGGGATCGGCGTCCTGGCGACCGCGTCGATGGCCTGCAGCGACCAGCGCAGGCGGAGCCGGTCGCCCTGCAACGCAGCGTCGCCGTCGTCGGTGTCGTCGGGCACCCGGGCGTTCCACTGCACGAGGTGCTCGGGTGTCGAGACGACCGGGGCGCCCTGGTCGCGCACGGCGTCGACGAGCAGCGCGCCGACCTGCGCCGGAGTCCGCTCGTCGCCGGGGCCGCCGTAGCCGCCCAGCTCGACGAGCAGCCGTCGGGGTGCGGCGAACGCGCCGGAGCGGAAGCACAGTGCGGCGTCCTCGCCCGGCACCGTGCACGGAAGCGGTTCGACCGCGGTGAACGAGCCGTCGAGGTGGCGCTGCTCGCCGCCGCAGCTCACCAGGCCCGCGCCGGTCGCGTCGATGAGTCGACCGAGTCGGGCCAGCCATCCCGGCGCCACCTCGTCGTCGGGGTCGAGCACCAGGCACCACTGGCCGCTGGCGCGCCCGATGCCCGAGGTGATCGCGGCGGCGGTGCCGGCGGCGTCCTGGCGCACGATGCGCACCCGGCCGTCGGAGACCGCTCGGGCCGCGGCGACGCTGTCGTCGACCGACCCGTCGTCGACCACGACGACCTCGATGTCACCGAAGGTCTGCGCGAGCACCCCCGCGGTCGCGCGGCCGATCACGTCGGCTCGATCGCGCACCGGGATGACCACACTGAACCGAGGGCTCACGCCAACAGTGTCGAGCACCACCACCGCGGGTTCGCGGATGCCGTCAGTCGGTGCGGCGTTCCATCCGGTACACCGCGACGTTGTCCTGCTCGTCGAGCAGCGTCAGGTCGAGCCGGTCCTCGAGCTGCTCCAGGGTCCACAGGTGCCCGTACACCGGCGGCTCGTCGATCCACACCAGGCACGACGGGGTGTCGTCGAGGGTCTCGGTGATCTCCTCGAGGTCGGGGATCTCACGGCTCGACTCGAGCGCCCGTCGCTGGGGACTCCACAGCGACTCGACGGCGGGGTAGAGGCCGTTGGGCAGGTTGGAGTACACCCGGCAGTCGTCCGGCAGTGCGTCGAGGGCGACGTTGGCGCGGACCTCGTCGAACACGTCGGACTCGTAGTTGCCGGCGAAGTAGGGGTGACCTGCGGCGAACCCCACCATCGCGACCAGGCCCGCGGCCACGTTGGCGACCGCCCACACGTGCGCAGCGTTCCAGCCGAGGCGCCTCCACCGTGCGTCGTCGGTGCCCTCCAGACGGCGTGCCCGGTCGACCAGGGCGAGTCCGAGCACCAGCAGCGGGAAGTACGCCGGGTAGAGCAGCCGCAGGTCGAGCTGGTTGAGCGCCGTGGTCGTGCGGACGTAGAGCATGTACGCCATGTAGAGCGTCGCCACGAGCAGCAGCAGACCCAGCGGAGTGCCCGCCGCCGACCACAACCGCCGGATCACCGTCGCCGGCGCGTCGCCGCGAGCGGTGCCGTCGGGGCGGCGCTGGAGCACCTTCCACGTGGCGACGACCGTGATCGCCAACGCGACGATCCCGATGCCCGCCCAGATCTTGGTGAAGCCGTTGCCGAAGCCCGGCAGCAGGAAGCGTCCCAGCGTGGCGGCGACGTCGAAGCAGTTGTCGACGAACCCGCGGGCCGAGGGGTTGCGCTCACCGGTGAACGTGCCGTCGATCGAGTGGTTGCGCAGCATCCACGCGAGCGGCACCGACGCGGCGGCCAGTCCGTAGAGCACACCGTTGCGGACTCGCTCCACCAGACTCCGGCGCTCGTCGAGCAGCAGCCACAGCCCACCGAACGCGATGAGCACGAGGCCGACGTAGCGCAGACCGAACCCGGCCCAGGCCAGCAGCGCGGCCGCTCCCAGCGCCGTCCACGAGCCGGTGCGCCGGAAGTGCATCAGCACCAGCATCCAGGACATGACCACGAGCGCGAACGCCATGTCGGTCATCAGGACGTGACCGAGTCCGATCGTCGAGGGACCGAGCGCGAACACGAGCGTTCCCAGCAGCACGAGGCGTTCGTCCGACACCGCGGTGCGCAGCAGGCGGTGGCCGACGAGCACGACGCCGACGCTCACCGCGGCGTTCAACACGATCGCCGCGCCGAGCCGCGTTCAGCGGGGTCAGCCACGACACCGCCGCCATGAGACCGGGCCAGATCGGGGGCCACACGGTGACCGGGTCCTCGAGGAAGTAGCCGTAGCCGTCACCGGCCACGAGCGACTCCGCCATGGCGCGGTACCCGACGCCGTCGTCACCGGTCGCGATGCCTGCCAGGTTGGCGATCAGCACCGCGAGCGCGGATGCCGCAGCCAGCAGCCACACGTAGTTCCCCGTCGTCCCCGATTGCTCGGCGCTCTCCCGGACCGTTGCCCCCGTCGCAGTCACCGCCACAGTGTTCAGTGCGACGGGGGTGGCGACAAGTCCCGCGGCCCGGCGAGTGGGAGGCGCACCGCGACGACGGTGCCGTGGCCGAGCTCGCTGGTGAGCCCGACGGTGCCGCCGTGGGCCTCGACGATCGCCGCGACGATCGAGAGGCCCAGTCCGCTGCCGCCCTGACGCCGTGACCGCGAGGGGTCGGCGCGGTGGAAGCGCTCGAAGGCCTTCGCGACGTCGTCGGGCGACATCCCGGGGCCGTCGTCCGCGACGACCAGCTGGGCCCAGCCGTCGGTCTCGGCCAGGGCGATCGTGACCGTCGCCCCGGTCGAGGTGTGCTCGACGGCGTTCGTCACCAGGTTGGCCAGGACCTGTCGGAGTCGTTCCTCGTCGCCGAGCACCGTGATCGGGACCGTCGTCGCGGTGACGGTGCGCTCGGGATGCACCGCCAGGGTGTCACGCACCGCGTCGTCGACGAGTCGGTCGAGTGCGACCGGCACGCGTTCGAGGGGCCGCCCCTGGTCGAGGCGAGCGAGCTCCAACAGGTCGCCGACGAGGTTGCCCATCCGGGTCGCCTCCTCCTCGGTGCGGCGCATCGCCTCGTCGAGCTCGCCCTCGCCCTGCAGCCCGCCGTGGCGGTAGAGCTCGCTGTAGCCGCGGATGGTCGTCACCGGGGTGCGCAGCTCGTGGGAGGCGTCCGCCACGAAGCGTCGCAGGCGCGCCTCGGACTCGGTCCGTTCGTCGAAGGCGGTCTCGATCCGGGCGAGCATCGAGTTGAGCGCCTCGCCGAGGTCGCCGGCCTCGGTCCCCGCCTCGGCCTCGGGCACGCGGTGCGACAGGTCACCCGCGGCGATGCTCGACGCCGCGGCGGTCATCGCCCGGATGGGCCGGACCCCGAGGCGCAGCACCCACCACGTGACCAGCGACAGCACGGCGATCACCGCGGCGGTCGCGAGCAGCTGGACCAGGACGAGGCGGCCGACGGCGTCGTCGACGTCCGCCACCGACCGGCCGATGACGACCACACCGTCGTTGCGTCCGACCTCTCGGCCGAGCAGCCGGAACGGTTCCCCGTCCTCGGTGTCCGCGTCGAAGGGCGTTCCCGCGGCTGCGGACCGCCTGGCCAGCGCGGGGGTGAGGTCGACCGAGGGCTCCGCGTCGTCGCCCGACCACCCGGGTGTCGCGAGCACGTCGACGTCGCCGTCACCGTCGACCGTGGCGACGAAGTAGTCGTTGAGCTGCTCCACGCCTCGGCGACCGCCATCGGGGCGCATGGAGCGCGGCGGACCGCCGGACCACGGTCCGCCGGGGCCGACCGCGCGCTCGAGTTGCTGGTCGACCTGGTCCATGAGGTGGTCACGCGTCGAGCGCGTCACGACCGTCGCGGTGGTCACCAGCACGATGACCACCACCGCCATGCCGGCGAGCAGCCGTGAGGTCAGCGACATCAGCCCGCCGCGGTGTGCGAGCCCGCGCTGTGCGAGGGAGCGGGTTCGCGGATCGTGTAGCCGACCGACCGGATCGTGTGGATCAGCTTCGTCTCGCCGCGGTCGACCTTGCGGCGCAGGTAGCCGATGTAGGTCTCGACGATGCCGCCGTCGCCGTTGAAGTCGAACTGCCACACGTGGTCGAGGATCTGTGCCTTGGACAGGACCCGGCCCTTGTTGACCAGCAGGTAGCGCAGCAGGTTGTACTCCGTCGGTGACAGAGCGATCTCCTCGCCGCCGCGGGTGACGAGGTGGGCGTCGTCGTCCATCTCGAGGTCCGCACAGCGGTACACCGAGTCCGACGTGCTCACACCCGCACGGCGCAGCACGGCGTGGATGCGGGCGACCAGCTCGTCCAGGCTGAACGGCTTCACCAGGTAGTCGTCGCCGCCCAGGGTCAGGCCCCGCACCTTGTCCTCGGTCGCGTCCTTCGCGGTGAGGAACACCACCGGCGTCCTCGACCCGTCGGCCCGCAGCCGTCGGCACACCTCGAAGCCGTCGAGGTCGGGCAGCATCACGTCGAGCACGATCAGGTCGGGCTCGATCTGACCCGCGCGCTCGATGGCGTCGCGGCCGCTGGCCACGGCGTGCACCTCGAAGCCGTTGTGGCGCAGGGCCGCCTCGAGCATCGAGCGCAGGTTGTCCTCGTCGTCGACCAGCAGGAGTCGTTCACCACTCACGCCGCAACGTTGCCAGACGCAGCTGGGAGAACGCTGAGAGCTTCCTGAACGCCCGGCAGGAGCTGCCGGGCCCCGGACGCGGACGAGGGCGCCACCGGGGCGCCCTCGTCGATCCACGATGTGGAGTGAGTCAGTCCTGCTGGAGTGAGTCAGTCCTTCTGGAGCGAGACCAGACGCAGGTACGGCTTCACGGTGTTCCAGCCCTGCGGGAACTTCTCCTTCGCCGCCTCGTCGGAGAGCGCAGGGACGATGATGACGTCCTCGCCCTCGGTCCAGTTCACCGGCGTGGCCACCGAGTGGTTCGCGGTGAGCTGCAGCGAGTCGACGACGCGGAGGATCTCGGCGAAGTTGCGACCGGTCGAGGCCGGGTAGGTGATGATCAGCTTCACCTTGTTGTCGGGGCCGATCACGAACACCGAGCGCACCGTGAGGGTGTCGTTCGCGTTCGGGTGGATCAGGTCGTAGAGGTCCGAGACCTTGCGGTCGCTGTCGGCGATCAGCGGGAAGTTCACCGCGGAGCCCTGGGTCTCCTCGATGTCCTTCTCCCAGTCGGCGTGGTTCGTGACCTCGTCGACCGACAGGCCGATGACCTTCACGTTGCGCTTGTCCCACTCCGGCTTGAGGCGGGCGACCTCACCGAGCTCGGTGGTGCACACCGGGGTGAAGTCCTTCGGGTGCGAGAAGAGGATGGCCCAGCTGTCGCCCTTCCACTCGTGGAAGTTGATGGTTCCCTGGGTCGTCTCCGCCGTGAAGTCGGGTGCCTCGTCGCCGAGCTGGATGGACATGTCGGACTTCCTGTCTGTTGCTGGTGGTGTCGGGCCGATCGGACCGTCGAAGAGGGCAACCGAGTCACCCGGTCGATCATTCCCGACCAACGTAGTCGGGTTTCGGGGGAGTCGTCCACGGTCCCCGCGATGGGAGAGGGTCGTCGCGCCGCTGCTCACCGGAGCATGCAAAGTGCTTGACCGAGTTCGCAGGCGCTTGCTACAGTTAGCAGTACAGCAAGCAGGGTGGCGGCGATGGGTCGCTGCTCCGTGAGCGCCCCACCATCCCCCGGAGGCAATCCCATGAGCACCGTGCTCGACCGTGTCAGCAACGTCCAGGACCAGGTGATCGACGCGATCACCCGCACCAAGGAGCCCGTCTCCACCGCAGTGGCGACCGTCGTCACCTACGTGGTCGGCACCGTTCCGTCGGTCCCGGCGGTTCCCTTCGCCGACCGGCTCCCCACCCCCAAGGAGCTGATCGACAACCAGGCCAAGTTCGCCTCGAAGCTGGTCACCACCAACAAGTCGGTCGCCCTCAGCATCGCCACCGCAGCGCAGCCGCTGACCGACCAGCTGCTCGACCGCAAGACCGTGACCCGGGCCCGCAAGGCGGCCTGAGCCCTGCGCCCTCGGGCGCACCACACATCTCGCACGCGCCCGTCCCCCCTGGCGCAGTGCATCACGACGGAGGGCCCACCCCCTGTGGCCCTCCGTCGTCGCGTCGTCCGGGCACCGGTGTGGTCGCGTCCGGGCACCGGTGTGGTCGCGTCCGGGCACCGGTGTGGTCGCGTCCGGGCACCGGTGTGGTCGCGTCCGGGCACCGGTGGGCCGCGTCCGAGGTGGTTCAGCCGAGGAGCCGCTGGGCCACCACCTCGGCGATCGCCAGCGACGCGGTCGCCGCGGGTGACGGTGCGTTGAGCACGTGCACCGCGCCGGGCGAGTCCGCGAACGCGAAGTCGTCGAGCAGACGCCCCGTGGCGTCGACGGCCTGCGCCCGGATCCCGCTGCTCGAGGGGACCAGGTCGTGCGCCTCGACCTCGGGCAGGAGCCGCCGGACGTCGCGCAGCAGCAGCCGCGTCGATCGCGAGCGCACCAGCTCCTGGGCACCGGTGCGCCAGTAGGCGCGGGCCAGGCCGCGCAGGGCGGGGGAGCGAGCCAGCTCGAGCGCGTCGCCGCGGTGCACCCCTCGCCGGTAGGACTCCCTGCCGCCCGCCAGCACCGCGTTCGGCCCGACGTGGATCGAGCCGTCGACCATGCGGGTCATGTGCACCCCGAGGAACGGCCAGCGGGGGTCGGGCACCGGGTAGACCAGATTCCGGACGAGGCGGCGCGCCGAGGGCACGAGCTCGTGGTACTCGCCGCGGAACGGCAGGATCGAGACCTGGGTGCCCGGATCGGCGCCGTCGGTCGCGCCGGCCATGCGGGCGACCCGGTCGCTGTGCAGGCCGGCGCAGTTCACCAGGCGGACGCCCCGGACCGACCCGGCGGTCGTCGTGAGACGGAACCCGCCGCGGGACGGGCGCTCGATCGAACGCACCTCGGCGCCGGTGAGCAGCGTGCCGCCGCCGGCCACCAGGTCGTCGGCCAGCGAGGCGGCGACCTGTGCGTAGTCGGTGATCGCGGCCTCGGGCACGTGCAGCGCGGCCACTCCCGACACGTGGGGCTCGATCGTGTGCAGCTCGGCGGGACCGATCCTGCGGACCGCGAGACCCTGCGCCCGCCCTCGTCGCTCGAGCTCGTCGAGTGCGGGGAGCTCGCCGACGGCCGTGGCGACGATGACCTTGCCGCAGCGGTCGAAGGGCAGCCGGTGAGACTCGCAGTGGGCCTCGAGCAGTCGGCGGCCACGCGCGACCAGCGACGCCTTCGCGGAGCCCGGCGGGTAGTAGACACCCGAGTGCACGACCCCCGAGTTGCGGCCGGTCTGGTGTCGCGCGGGACCGTCCTCCTTGTCGAGCACGACCACGTCGATGCCGGGTCGTCGGCGTTGCAGCTCGACCGCGCTCGCCAGTCCCACGATCCCGGCGCCGACGACCACGACGTCGGCGACGCGGTCGTCGGGCATCACGGGGCTCACGGGGTCAGGGGTTCGAGCCGGTACGTCGTGACGTCGTCCGCGCTGCCGAGCTCGACGAGGCGCAGGTGGTCGCGCAGTTCCTCGACCGACCAGTACTCCTCGTCGACGGAGTACTCGACCCACACCAGGCAGCTGGGTTCGCCGTCCTCGACCCGTGCGACGAGCTCCTCGAGCTCCTCGGTCGGCTGGTCGCTCTTGTACTCGACCTTGCGGGGGCTGAGGTACGCCTCGAACCCCGACTGGTACAGGTCGCCCGCGTTGTTCGAGTAGTTCCTGCAGTCATCCGGCAGGGCGTCGAGCGCGGGGCTCGTCGACGCGGCCACCGCACGGTCGGCGTTGAAGCCGTAGTCGGCCATGAAGCTGTTCGCGGGGCCGACGAGCGCGAGGGTGATCACGATCTGCAACCCGAGCCAACCGCCGACCGCGACGTGGCCGAGCGTGCGGCGTCGGGGGTGACCCAGCAACACGATCTCGGCCCAGCGCAGCAGCAGGATCGACGTCGGGAACAGGCACGGCGACAGCAGGCGGATGTCGAGGTCGTCGAAGCCGATCATGGACCGGGTGACCACCATGAGCAGCGTGAAGCCGACGAGGAACACGACCAGCAGCCCGGCGGGTCCCTGGAAGGCCTGGAGCGACCGCTCGACGATCGACCGTCGCTCCGTGTCGCCCCTGGGGCGGGTCGTCCGCTCGAACGTGACGACCATGACCGTCAGGCCGACGACGGTGACCGCGGCGGTCGGCGCGAGCGGCACGCTCGGCAGCGACGTGAGGAACTTGAACGTCGTCGAGAACGCTGCGGCCAGGTTGCGGGCGGGGCCGATCGAGGAGGGGAACCGTGGTCCCATCGCGGAGTCGCCGACGCTGAGGTTCCTGGCGATCCACAGCAGCGGCGGCACGACTGCCGGCACGACGTACCAGAGCCCTGCGGCGATCGCCGAGCGCAGCGACGAGCCGACTGAGCGCTGCGCCGCCGACGGACCTGCGTCGCAGCAGCACCCGCAGGCCGATCCACGCGCCGAACACCGGGACGACGTAGATCGCCTGGTAGCGGACGTAGAAGCCGACCGCGCAGAGCGCTCCGGCGATGACGAGCCACTTCGGTGCCTCGTCGTCGATCCAGCGCATCAGAGCGAGGAGCACCCCGAGGGTCACCAGCGCGAAGAGCACCTCGGTCTGCACCAGCACCGCGAGCCCGATGAGCACGGGGGACACCGCCAGGCTGACGAGCATGACCCGAGTGGTGAACCGGGTGCGCAGGACGCGTCGGGCGACCGCGAACCCGACGGGGACACACGCCGCCGCGGCGAGTGAGTTGAGGGTCAGCGCGGCGACGTCGCTGTCGAGGCGTGTGAGCGCGGTGAGCCCGGCGATGAGCGCCGGCCACAGCGGGGGCCAGGTGAGCAGCGGGTCCTCGAGCCAGAAGGCGATCCCGCCGCCGGTGCGGATCGAGTTCGACACCGCCAGGTACGACACGGCGTCGGGTCCGACCGCGGGGTGCGTGAAGCGGGCCACCACCAGGGTGAGTAGTGCGGTGACGATCGCCGCCGCGGCGATCAGCCCGGTCGGGACCGAGGTGTCCTCGACGGGATCGTCGTCGAGCGGGTCGACGCGGGTGTCGGTGTCGGTCACTGCGCGCCCTTCTCGGAGGAGCCCTCAGCGCTGCTCTCCGAGGCACTGGCCGTCGTCGCGCTGTCTGTCGTGGCTCTGGCTGTCGTGGCGCCGGCCTTGCGCTGCAACGCGCCGCTCCCCGCCGAGCGAAGGAAGCGCTGCTCGAGGTACCGGTACGAGAGCAGACCTGCGCCGATGGCGAGCACCGAGGCGACGGTGCCGATGATCCGCCGCTGCAGGCCGTAGGCGTCGAGGATCATCGGCGCGCACATGAGCAGCACGATGCCGTGCCACACGTAGATGCCGTAGATCCGGATGCCGAGCCACTGGAACCACTTCAGCGAGAACAGGCGGGAGTACCACGAGTCCTGTCGCAGGTAGCCGTCGAGCACGATCGGCACGAGCATCAGCAGGCCGAACTGGTAGACCGGCCCACCCCACATCGAGAACAGGCTCGGTGCGCCGGGGGCGCAGGTGATCAGCACGAGCCCGAACCACGCCCACCCGAAGTAGGCCAGGCCGGCGAGCACCTTGCGGATCCGCTCGGGCACCGGACGCGGGATCTTCCTGGCCAGCACCGCGGCCAGGCAGCCGAGCACGATGACGTCGGGACGGGTCGACGCGATGCGGTAGACGACGCCCTGCCAGGTGATGTTCCCCTCGTCAGCGTAGGTGGGGTGGCCGGTGGTCGCCGAGGTCTCGATCACGTTGCCGAGCGAGTAGCGAAGACCGAAGAACACCACGACGAAGGTGATCGCCCCGCCGATGAGCACCAGGTCGGTCCGTCGGGTCCGCTTGCGCAGGATGCGGCGCAGCAGCGGCGGCCAGCCGAAGTAGAACTGCTCCTCGACCGCGAGGCTCCACAGGTAGCCGAGGATGCCCATCGTGCCCGGGAAGAACGCGGCGACGATGTTGTAGACGTACAGCGAGGCGCTGAGGGACTCGAGCCACCACATCGTCTCGAGGCCGTCCTGTTCCGGTACGAAGCGCGTCACCAGGAACATGAGCACCGAGAAGACCGCGATCATGGCGTACATCGCGGGGAACAGGCGCAGGGCACGGCGCTTGTAGAAGCGGCGCATCGCGATGTCGCCGGTCTTCTTGAACTCGTCGAGCAGCAGGGTCGTGATCAGGAACCCGCTGGCGACGAAGAACCAGTCGATGAGGATCGGGCTGCCCTTGATGAAGAGCGTGACCTCGGCGTGGTAGAGCACCACCTGGATGATGAACAGGCCGCGCAGCCCGTCGAACGACGGGATGTGGCCCAGCGGCGGGCCGTCGACCTGGATCAGGCGCCGCTCGCTCGTGGTCGCTCCGGTACCGGACATCGCGGCGCGCTCAGCCGTCCTTCGCCGGGACCTGCTGCACGTAGCGCTGGCGCCAGCGGCGCTGGACGGGCTGCTCGACCCACTTGTACAGCGCGATGCCGAGCAGGAACGCGGCGACGAACTTGATCGGCAGCCACTTCCAGCCGCCGAGGCCGGAGGGGTCCATGAGCTTGAAGAGCTGGTAGTGCGAGATGTACACGATGTACGAGAGCGCGCCGAGATAGACGAGGAGCCGTCCGCTCAGCCACTTGGTCAGGCGGAACTCGTCGCGGATGCGCACGAGTGCGAAGCACAGCACCGCCGAGGTGGACGTGGTGAGGGTGAACCCCCACCGAGCCCAGTAGTTCCCGTTCGGGAGCTCGGCCAGGGCGACCTGGATCCCCTCGTTGGCGACCTTCACGAAGTCGTCGTAGTCGGCGTCGTCGGGCACCTTGTCCTCGAGGTTGGCCAGCTCCGGCACCTGCTCCTCGCCCGGGTACATCGGGATGTAGAAGCCGGTCACCCGGTCGATCAGTGCCGACGAGGAGAAGATGCCGAAGACGAACAGCACCAGCGACACCCAGGCGACCCGCTTGAGCCACTTCTTGGTCGTCGCGGTCAGCTCCCGCGGGAGCTCGGCGTTGAAGATGGCGAGCACCACGCCGAGCGCGATCGCGTCGGGACGCTGGAAGAAGAACTGCCCCGGGCCGCCGTGTCCCATCGCCCGTGCGACCCAGACGAAGAGGACGAACCCGGCGAGCACCACGGCGAGCTGGCGCACCCAGCCGCGCTTGATGGCGGCGTACGTGGCGACGGCGCCGAGCAGGTAGAACTGCTCCTCGAGCGAGAGCGACCACATCTGGCCCATGTACTGGGCGCTGCCGAGCAGGGGCGGGAAGAAGATGTTGTGGACGTAGAACAGCGTCGCGAGCGACTCGAGCGTGACCAACCGGAGCAGGTCCCGGGCGAACAGCGCGACGGGGATCCAGAAGATGACGAGCACGGCGATCAGGCCCGGGAGCAGGCGCACGCCGCGGCGTGTGTAGAAGTTCCGCAGCGAGATGTCGCCGGACTTGCGCTGCTCCTCGAAGATCAGGGTCGTGATGAGGAAGCCGCTGAGGACGAAGAACAGGTCGATGTAGCCCGAGATCGACTCGGCGATCGCCCAAGCATGATGCGTGACGACGAGCAGCACGCCGACGCCTCGGATGCCGTCGAAGGACGAGATCTTGCCGATGTCGGGCGCCCGGGAGATGAACACGCGTGAGTCCTTCACCCCGCCCCCACCTCGCTCCACTTCACCGATTGCCCCCATCGACGCGGTGGCCGGACCGGCCACGACAGGTCACGAGGGTACAACGCGCGACCCGGGGGAGTGCCAGAGGTCATTCCTCCCGGGTGGGGAGGAGCGAGCCGACGGATTCAGACGTCGAGCATGGCCCGGTCGACGAGCTCGGAGTGCTCGAGCAGGTACTGGCGCCGACGGGCGACATCGGAGCCCATGAGCGTCTCGAAGAGCTCGGCGGCCTCGAGCGCCTCGGCGGCGTCGTCCATGGTGATGCGACGCAGGATGCGGGTCTCTGCGTCGAGGCAGGTGACGGCGAGCTCCTCGACGTCCATCTCGCCGAGGCCCTTGAACCGCACCCACTGCAGGTTCTCGGCCTTGCGGTTGCCCCTGGTGAGCTCCTCGGTGACCTGCGCCTTGTGCTCGTCGGAGAAGGCGTGCACGACCTCGTCGCCGACCTTGACGGTGTACAGCGGCGGCTGCGCGGCGAAGACACGACCGTCCTCGAGCAGCGGGCGCATGTAGTGGTAGATCAGCGTCAGCAGCAGGCAACGGATGTGGCTGCCGTCGACATCGGCGTCGCAGAGGATGATGATGCGCCCGTACCGGGCCTGCTCGATGCGGAAGTCCTTGCCCGAACCGGCGCCGATGGCCGTGAACAGGGCCTGCGCCTCTGCGTTGTCGATCACCTGCTTGAGCGTCGACTTGCCGGCGTTGACGACCTTGCCGCGCAGGGGCAGCACCGCCATGTACTCGGCGTTGCGGCCCGCCTTGGCCGGGCCGGCCGCGGAGTCGCCCTCGACGATCAGCAGCTCGGCCTCTGGGCCGTGACGCCGGCAGTCGGCCAGCTTGTCGGGCATGGAGCCCGACGCCAGGTTGGCGGCCTTGCGGCGCAGGTCGAGGCTGGCCTTGGTCGAGACGCGGGTGATGACGGCCTGGGTGACCTTCTCGCGCAGCGCGGCGACGTGGGTCTTCTTGCCGCCGCCCTCGATCCAGTGGGAGAAGCCGTCGCGCACGACCTCGTAGACGATCGACTGGATGGCGGGTGTGCCGAGCTCCTGCTTGGTCTGTCCCTTGAACTGCGGCTCCGGGAAGGTCACCTTGATCGCCGCGACCAGGCCCTCTTGCACGTCGCCCTTCTCTGCGCGGTCCTTGCCGGACTTGGCCAGCTTGGCGAGCTTCTTGGTGCCGGCCAGCAGCACGTCGTTGGTCACCTTGGTCATGGCGCGGTCGAACCCCGCCACGTGCGTGCCGCCCTCTGGCGTCGGGATCGTGTTGACGAAGCTCGTGACGATCGGCTCGAAGCCCTTCACCCAGCGCAGCGCGACGTCGACGGTGCAGGTGCGCTCGACGAGGCGCATCTTGCCCTCGACGGGGACCTTCTCCTCGAAGGTGCCCGTGCCGTGCAGCGTGACGACCTCGGTCACCGTCTCGCCGATCGACAGCGACTCGACCAGGTCGGCGAGGCCGCCCTTGGCGACGAACTCCTCGGGCTCTCGGGGCGTGGCGCCGCGCTTGTCGACCAGGCGCACCTTGAGTCCGGGCACCAGGAAGCAGACCTGGGAGCAGTGCGCGCGCACCAGCTCGTGGTCGATCTGGAGGCCCGGGTCGAAGATGTCGAGGTCGGCCCAGAAGCGGACCCGGGTGCCCGTGCGCTTGGGCGGGATCTTGCGCACGACCTCGAGCGCCGAGGTGGGCTTGAACGTGCCCTTCGCGTCGAAGCGGCCGGGGATCTGGTCGACGAAGGTGAGCCGGTGGGTGGACCCGTCCTTGTCGACCTCGGCCACGACCTTGGACGCGAGCGCGTTGACGACCGACGCGCCGACGCCGTGCAGTCCGCCCGAGGACGAGTACGCACCGGTGCCGAACTTGCCGCCCGCGTGCAGCTCGGTGAAGACGACCTCGAGCGCGGTTCGCTTGCCGTCCTTCTTGCCGATCGGGATGCCACGGCCGTTGTCGGCGACCTCGACCGAGCCGTCGCGGTGCAGGGTGACCTCGATCAGGTTGGCGAAGCCCGCAGCGGCCTCGTCGACGGCGTTGTCGATCAGCTCCCACACCAGGTGGTGGAAGCCCTCGGGGCCGGTGCCGCCGATGTACATGCCGGGACGCTTGCGCACCGCGTCGAGGCCCTTGAGCAGCTGGATGCTCTTCTCGTCGTAGGTGTGCGCCGTGCGGTTGCGGGGGGAGGAGGAATCGCTGGCCATGGCCCCCCAAGTCAACCACGACGCACCGACAGCCCCGGGTGACCGCGCACCGGGCGGACCTGCAGGATGCGGCACGACACCCTCGGCGGAGGAGTGAACGCCGAGGGTGGCACCGTGACCGAGACCCGGGCCCGGTGGGTGCGCTGCCAGCGTCCGGCCCCCGGCGCGTCGCGCGCGCTCCAACGGCGCGCCGCGGCGTCCTGGAGCACCAGATCTGCGCTGATCAGGCGGGTTCCGGGCTGCAGCACGCGGCGCAGGAGCGCCGAGGTGACCGCGAACGGCGGGTTCGCGACGACCTTGTAGGGACGCCGCGGGAGCCGCAGGTCCGAGGCGTCGGCGGCCACGACGGTGACCCGTCCGTCGAAGCGTTCCCGGAGCGCGTCGAGCCGCCCGCTGTGACGTTCGACCGCGATGACCCGTGCGCCGACGGCCAGCAGCTCGGCGGTGATGACCCCGTGCCCGGCGCCGACGTCGAGCACCAGGTCGCCGGGCCGGATGTGTGCCTCAGCGACGAGGTGTCGCGCCCACTCCGCGTCGAGCTGGTGCCAGCCCCAGGGGCGTTGCCGCCCTGCCACGGAACCGGACCGTCATCATCGCGCAGCTCATCGCACGAGTCTGCTGGGCCGCCCCTGGACTCCTCCACCGAATTGCGCACCCCTGTCCGACTGGCCGCCTAGTTTCGCTGTGATGGCGGTCACACCAGCGATTCCGGCGCCGATCCGGCTCACCGACCTCGCCCGACCGCGGTTCTCCGCCGACGCCGCGCCGCTCCTGGCGGCCGGCGCCGAGATGGCCTCTGCGGTCTCGCTCGAGCCCGACCGTCTGATGCACGACGCGATCGCCGCGGCGGGCGGGCTCGACGACTTCGGACCCGACGGATGGCAGGAGTCGCTCGGGGTGTTGTGCCGCGCCTACCGCGACGAGGCAGGCCTCTCGCGATTCGGGACGGTGTCGATCCACGCCCAGCTCGTCCAGATCCTGGCGAACCGGCTGCTGCTCGAGGACCTCGTGCGACGACACCCAGATGCGCTGGAGCGCCGCGTCGAGTCGCCGATCGTGATCGCAGGACTGCCGCGCACCGGCACGACGCACCTGCACAACCTGCTCGCCGCGGATCCCGCGCTGCGGTCGTTGCCGTACTGGGAGGCGGTCGAACCGCTGCCCGCGCCGAACGACCCGCCCGACTCGATCGAACCGCGCATCGAGCGCTGCGCCGGTGGGCTCGCCATGTCGGACCTGTTCATCCCCGAGATGCAGCGCATGCACGAGATGACCGCGTGGCACTCCCACGAGGAGATCCACCTGCTCGCGATGGACTGCTCGACGATGTTCTTCGACACGCTCGCGCCGATGCCGACGTGGCGTGAGTACTACCGGTCCACCGACCAGACCCCGCACTACCGCTACCTGGAGCGGGTGCTGCGGGTGCTGCAGGCCGTGCGTCCGGCAGGGACACGCTGGGTCCTCAAGTCGCCCCAGCACCTCGAGCAGCTCGGCCCGCTCGACGCCGTGTTCCCCGACGCGACCGTCGTGCTGACCCATCGGGACCCCGGCGACGTGATCGTGTCGATGACCACGATGATCGCCTACAGCGCCCGCATGCACCTCGACGTCGTCGACCCCGTGGCACTCGGCCGTCACTGGACCGCGCTGCTGACCGACCTGTTGAGCTCCTGCGTCGCGGACCGCGCGCTGCTGCCGCCCGAGCGGTCCGTCGACGTGCGCTTCGACGACCTCATGTCCGACGAGGCGGCGGTCGTCGCCGCCGTCTACGGCGTCGCCGGGCAGCCGCTCGACGCCGCCGCCATGGCCGCGCACCGCGACTACTCGGCGAGCCACGTCCGCAACCGCCACGGCGCGGTGATCTACGAGCCAGACGTGCTCGGCATCGACCCCACCGCAGTCCGCGTCGCGCTCGAGGACTACTGCACACGCTTCGGCGTGTGACCTCGCGTCGGACCCGTCAGTGCAGCCGCACGACCGTCGCCGTCGGCCGGTCGGGGGTCGCCTCGGGGTGGAACCAGCGGAACCAGATCAGGCCGTGCTCGTGGCCCTGGGTGTCGACCCAGTTCGGCTCCCCAGGATCGCGGCCGGCGATCACGATGCGCCACGAACCGTCGGGCTCGTAGGTCGCCTGGTGCCCGTTGAGCGTCACCTGGCCGTGGTCGTAGTTGTAGGTGTGCAGGAACGGGTTCCAGAGGCAGATGTTCCAGAACGAGCACTCGGGCGATCGGCCCTCGATGACCAGCGCCTCGTCGGGCCCGAGTCGATAGGCGCCCATCGCGTACGCCGCGTCGCCCGCCGCCCAGCCGAACGTCGCCGTCGGCACCGGGTACGGCTCGAGCACGGTGTTCTCCTCGGCGAGCACCACCGGCACCATCGCGGCCTGCTCGCGCAGCCACGTCAGCGCCGCTCGGTAGCGCCGGGCCTCGTCCTCGTCGGTCATCCGCCACGCACCGTCGGGCGGGTCGATGCGCTCGATCTGCCACGTCATGCGTCGCATGCGGGAGGGCTCGGGCAGGTAGTCGCGGGTGATGGCGCACACCGCGTCGGGTTCGAGACGGATCCACGTCGCGTCGGGCGCGGCGTCGGGGGCCGGATCGGCGGGGGCCGGATCGTCGGGGGCCGGATCGTAGGGGGCCGGATCGTAGGGGGAGAGCCAGATCTCGAAGCTGCCGTCGGCGGCCACCGCGACGGTCCGGTCGCTCGCGGTGCCCACGATGCGTTCGGAGTAGCGGCCGTCGTCGGGGCCGCCGTACACGCTGATCGAGAAGTAGACGGCATCGGCGACCGAGCCGGTCACGCGGTAGGTGCCGGCCGGGTCGAGTGGCGCGTACTGGTAGAAGGCGTCGGAGTTGTCGCCGCCCCACTTGCGGTTGAACCCGACGATGTCGGTGAAGCGCGGGGCAGTCGTGTCGGCCCACAGGAACGTCTCGAGCCCGACCGACAGGATCGAGAACATCCAGCGGTACCCCTCGAGCACCGTCGGCAGGTCACGCTGGGCGCGGTCGCCCTCGAGGAAGCCCCGGTCGAGTCGGCCCAGCTCCTCGATCAGCTCGGCCACCGCCGCAGCTGTGAGCGGGGCAGGGTGCGCCTGTTCGTCCATCACGAGAGTGAACCAGAACGGCTCCGGCCCACGTGGGACGATCGAGCGTGCGACGATCGTGACGTGTACGAGGAGCGGCCCAGCACCGGGGTCGAAGCGGTCACCTGGTCGTCCGTCGCGCCGGGCTCCGACCTGGTCCTTCCACCTGGTCCTTCCACCTCTGCCGTGACGTGCGCGCCCTGACGGGCACCACGCTCGGTGCGCTCGTCGACTAGCCCGCCGCGGCGAACAGATCGACGGTGTTGCCGTCGGGGTCGTGCACCACGGCGTAGCGCTGTCCCCACACCGCGTCCCACGGGGCGAGGTGCCCGTCGTACCCGGCGTCGGTGAGCTGCGCGAACGTCGCGTCGACGCCGTCGGGTGAGTCGCAATCGAAGGCGAGCGCGATCGGTGCGCCGCCGGACGGCGCCGACCACTCGGCGTCGAAGCTGCGGATCGTGTCGACCGTGTCCCACGCCAACCGCATGCCGCTCGGCAGGGTGACCTCGACGTGCGGTGCCGCCTCGGCGCCCTCGTCGAAGGTGAAGCCGAGCAACCGGTAGAACGCGAGCGAGCGCGCCATGTCCGAGGTGACGATGCCGATCAGGTCGAGGCGAGGAGTCATGAGCTCACCGTACGACGGGTCCGATCAGGTTCTTTGACGAATCGGACTCGCGCTTCACCAACGACCGAAGCCGATGTCGAGCAGACGCCGTCGGGTCGCCTTGGACACCAGGTCGCGGCCGGTGTGGGGGATCGTCAGCGGCTCCGGCGAGGGATCGGGCTTGGACGGGACGTCCTCGGTGCCCACCACGAGCAGCACCCCGGCCTCGGGCCCGACGTAGGCCCAGTCGATGCGCTTCTCGTTGCGGAACTTGGTGATCCGCAGGCCGCCCGTCGCCCGCCCCTTGGTCGGGACCTCGCTCGCGTCGGTCACCTTGGCGGTCTGGGCGTCGGACACGGTGAGCACCACCGTGTCGTCGCCCACCACTCCTGCCCCCACGACGGTGGCGCCGTCGCCGAGCTTCATGCCCGCCACGCCGCCCGCGTTGCGGCCCTGCATGGTGACCGACGACGCCTCGCAGCGCATGGCCTGCGCGTTCGAGGCGACCGCCAACACGTCGACGCCGTCGGGCGCGGGGAACGCCGCGACGACCGAGTCGCCCGGCTTCAGCTTGATCGCGGACTTGCCGGCCGGCGTGCCCACGACCTCGCCGACCGAGAGGCGCTTCATGACACCCTGCGCGGTGACCAGCATGACCGGCGCCGGCTCGTCGCCGTCGGCGGGGGGTGCGGTCACGAGCAGTCGCAGCGACTCGCCCTTGTCGAGCGCGAACAGCTCGGACGACGCGGTGCCCCGGCTGCGGCCGCTGACCTCTGCCACGGCCTCGACCGTGGTCGGCAGCACCCGTCCCTTGGACGTGATCGCCCACAGCCGCGCGTGGGTCGTGGTGGCGACGCGCTGCACGAGCACGTCGTGTCGCCCGAACGTGGCCGGCTTGGGGCCCTCGACGGGCTCGCGGCCGAGCATGCCGGACTGCGACAGCGCGACGACACACGGGTCGTCGGTGCGGCTGGCCGCCTCGACCGCCGCGACCTCTTCCATGGTCACGTCGTCGAGGTGGTCGGGGCTGACGATGGTGGATCGCCGATCGGTGCCGAAGCGCTCGACGAGCTCGTCGAGCTCCTTCGCGACGATGGTCCGCTGGCGCTGGTCCGAGGCGAGGATCTTCTCGTAGTCGTCGATGTGGCCGCGCAGCTCGTCGGCCTCTGCCTGCAGCTCGAGCTTGGCGAGCGCGGTGAGGCGGCGCAGCTGCATGTCGAGGATGTGCACCGCCTGCACGTCGCTGAGCGTCAGCTCGTCGATGAGCCGGGCCTTCGCCTCGGCCACGTCCTGCGAGGAGCGGATGATCGAGACGACCAGGTCGATCGCGTCGAGCGCGATCAGCAGTCCCTCGACCAGGTGCAGCCGTCGTTGGGCCTTCTCGAGGCGGAACGCGGTGCGTCGACGCACCACGTCGAGGCGGTGCTCGATGTAGTGGTGGCACAGGTCGTACAGGCCCAGCGTCGTGGGGTTCCCGTCGACGAGCACGACGTTGTTCACGCCGAAGGTCTCTTCGAGCGGGGTCTGGCGGTAGAGCTCGGTCAGCACTGCCTTGGCGTTGGCGCCCGGCCGGAGCTCGATCTCGATGCGCAGACCGGTGTGGCGATCGGAGGTGTTCTTGATGTCGGTGACCATTGGCAGCTTGCCGCTGCGGACCAGGTCCTGGATGCGGGCGACGACCCGCTCCGGGCCGACCTGGTAGGGCAGGTCGGTGACGACGAGCCCCTGGCGAGCGCGGGTGAGATCGACGATCTGGACCTTTGCTCGGATGCGGAAGCTGCCGCGCCCGGTGCGGTACGCCTCGGCGATGTCGTCGTCGACGACGATGCCGCCCGAGGGGAAGTCGGGCCCGGGCAGCACCGCCATGAGCTCTTCGAGCGCAGGTCGGGGGCGGCGCTTGGTCATCACGATCTTGATGGCCTCGGCGACCTCTCGCAGGTTGTGGCCCGGCATGTTGGTGGCCATGCCGACGGCGATGCCCGAGGTGCCGTTGACCAGCAGGTTGGGCAGGCGCGCGGGCAGGTACTCGGGTTCGTCGCGCTCGCCGTCGAAGGTCGCGCGCATCTCGACGGTGTCCTCGTCGATCTCGCCGAGCATCTCGACCGCCGCGCCGCTGAGGCGGCACTCGGTGTAGCGGTAGGCGGCGGGCGGGTCGTCGAGGCTGCCGAAGTTGCCGTGCGGGTCGACCAGGGTGACGTTTCGGCTGAAGTCCTGCCCCATCTTGGTGAGCGCGTCGTAGATCGACCCGTCGCCGTGGGGGTGGTACTTGCCCATGGTCTCGCCGACGACGCCGGCGCACTTGCGGTGCGGCCGGTCGGGACGGAGCCCCATGTTGGACATGGCGTGGAGGATCCGTCGCTGCACTGGCTTGAGGCCGTCGCGGACATCCGGGATGGCGCGAGAGGTGATGACCGAGAGCGAGTAGGCGAGGAAGGACTCGCCGAGCTCGGAGGAGACGGGCACCTCGATGACCTCACGGGCGAACTCACCGTCGAAGAGCTGGGTCTGGCGTGGCATCCCGCCATTCTTCCAGTGGGCGAGGACAACGACGGGTACTCCGTAGCTGTGACCGGGCACACATGCCCCCTGGCAAATTGAACATGGTTCAGGCAACATGTCCCGATGAGCGATGCCACCTGGACCGACGATGCCTGCTCACTGGTCGACGCCTTCCGTGCGGGGGAGCGTTCGCCGAAGGAAGAGCTGCAGGCCACCCTCGACGCGATCGAGGCGAGCGACCTGAACTGCTTCTCGTTCCTCGACCCCGAGCGTGCGCTCGTCGGTGCCGAGAACGCGGACCTGACCAAGCCCTTCGGCGGTGTGCCCGTCGGCATCAAGGAGCTGGACTCGGTCGAAGGGTGGCCCGACACCGGCGCCTCGCTGGCGTTCAAGGACCGGATCGCCGGCTACACCAGCGAAGCCGTACGCCGCTTCGTCGACGACGGCGGCGCGGTACCGGTCGGGCTCACCACCGCCTCGGAGTTCGGCGGCCTCAACGTGAGCGTCACCAAGCTCAACGGCATCGCCCACAACCCGTGGCAGTTCGGCCGCACCGCGGGTGGTTCCTCGGGTGGCAGCGCGTCGGCCGTCGGCGGTGGCCTGGTCACCATCGCCAGCGGTGGCGACGGCGGTGGCTCGATCCGCATCCCCGCCGGCTACTGCGGCCTGCTCGGCATGAAGGGCACCTACGGGCGCATCTCGCGTGGCCCGCACGCGTTCTTCCGTCCCGGCACCGTCGTCAACGGCGTGCTCGCACGCTCGGTGCGCGACGCGGCCCGTCACTACGACGTGGTCGCGGGTGTCGACCCCCGTGACCCGTCGTCGCTGCCCAACCCGGGCGGCTGGGAGAAGAACCTCGGCGCGACCGAGCTCAAGGGCAAGCGAGTCGCGATCCTCCCGTCGATCGCGGACGTCACCCTCGAGCCGGGCGTCGAGGACCAGCTGCGCCAGCAGGCCAAGGAGCTGATCACCGCGGCCGGCATGGTCGAGGTCGACATCACCCTGACGCTGCCGAACCTGGCCGCGCAGTGGGCGATGGGCAACCTGTCGACGCTGCTCGCCGAGTTCGGCCCCATGTGGCCGAAGTGCGCGCCGCTGCTCACCGACGAGATCGCGCTGGGCACGATCCTGGCGCAGTCGATGTACAACCTGAACCTGGCCGCTGTTGCAGAACAGCAGCGCATCGATGCCAACGCCGCCATGGCCGCCGCGTTCGAGCAGGTCGACTACATCATCTGCGCGACGAACCCCGGCCCGGCGTTCGCCGCCGAGGCCGCCACGTCGAGCCCGACGGACAACTTCCTCGACACCGCGAAGTCGTCGCCGGTGGCCCGGGGTGCGTTCCGTGGCCTGATGGCGTCGCTGCGGGTGCTGAACGGCGCCTTCCCGAAGATGTCGAACTCGCTCATCGACGCGGTCGTCGACAAGATCCCGGACCTGGTCACCATGGGCGGCCTGACGATCATCTCGAACATCTACGGCAACCCCGCGGTCTCGATCCCCGGTGGCATGCTCAACGGCCTGCCCGTCGGCATGCAGGTGCTCGCCCCGCACCACCGTGACGCCGAGCTGTTCGACATCGCCCTGCTCGCCGAGCGCGAGTTCCCGTGGCCCAAGGTCGCCCCCCGGGCGACCGGCGCCGCCCACCTCAGCGCCGTCTGAGTTTCGGCAGCAAGGTACGACCGAGCGCAACCTGGGTTGACGATCCAGGACATCTGCACACTGAGGCAGCCACTCCGAGCTGCGACAGTCCGCCGATGTTCCCGCCGATGGGCTGGTTGATTGTCGACGGCCCTTGATGGCCGGCTCAGGGGCGCCGCCCAGGAGGAGCGTCCTCGGGGCGCCATACCTCTTGGTCGACCTCGAGCGAGCCGAGCACAGGCAGGCGGCTGACGAGCTCGATCAGCCCCAACGCTTGACCCGCATCGACCCACTCTTCGATCTGGCGACCAGCGTTCGCGCAACCCTGCTCACCACACTCGCAAACCGGGATCACCGCCAAACCCACCGGCTCCCCTCGGTCAGCGACGACCGCCACGCCAACTCCGTCGTCGGCCGGCCGGCGCCACAGGTCCAAGAAGACGCACTCGTCAGCCGGTCCACCCGACGTGAGCGTCAGATCGACACCACGGGCCGCGACCATCGTCGCGACCCAGCCCTCGCCTGACTGAACGACCGAAGCCATGGCGACAGGCCGCCCGTCGAACACCACCTTGCGTGTTCTGCCATCCCAAGAGATCACGTCGCCATCATGCACGGAGCCTCGCCGATCCGACAGCGAGTACTTTCGCCTATCGCCGGTCGGCAAACGGCCTGCTCGAGGGCGCTTCTGCGGAAGCGCGAGCGACGGTGAGCGCAAGTGTCGTATGCACTCCCGCGCCGACTTGGAACGAAAGTGAGCGGTCGAACCACCCGTGTTTCGTCGCTACGCGGCTTCATGACACACCCCAGCAGGCCGGATGCCACGGAATCGACACGCTCACACGTCCGCGGCAGCGTCAGCCGTCGTCCTCAGCGAGCATCAGCGCCGACCGCCACGACCCTGGGCGCCGCCTCGCGCCGACTTGGAACGAAACGGGCGGTCGAGCCACCTGCGTTTCGTCGCTACTCGGCTTCACGACACACCCCGCGGACCGGCACGCACTGACACTCGACGCTTCTGCGGAAGCGTTCGACTAATCGGGGCTGGCGGAATTCGCAGGCTGCGTCACATGCATCAGTATCGCCAGGATCGCAGTTGGTTCCACCGGACCGTCCGAGCGAACGTCCCCTGTCGCCGGGCCGGTGACGCGAGTCGTGACCGGCCTCGCGCGGAACCCGGATCAGTCGGCACGCTGACCCGCCCGCTAGCTTTCCGTCGTGGAGAAGGTCGCTGGGCGCATGGAGCGATATGAGGGCCGTGCGCCCAGGCGCTCAGCGGGATCGGTCGCTCTCGTCCTTGCCGAGATGGTCCTCGGCGTGTTCGTTGGATGGGAGATCGGCATCCTGCCGATGCGGTTCTCGCCGTGGTGGGTCGTGGTCAGCGGCGCAAGCCTTGTGGTCTTGGCAGCCCTTGGAGTTCGCCTCCGTTCGCTCCGTCCGCTCCTGTGGACGTCAGCCGCGGTCACCGGCATGGCGATCCTCTACTCCATAGCTCTGTCCGTCACTCTTGGCAGCATGTCCTAGGTCCAGTCGACCATCCCCGTCGCCAAGGCAATAGCCGCTGACGCGGCGGGCTCGGCTCGCATAGGAGCCAGGCGGATCGAACGAGTACCGCCGAGGCTGACTGTCGGGTGAGGGCGGCGTTCAGCGCGGTCGCTCGTACGCTCCAGCGGGTGGATCGCTCTGACAGGACCTCGACGCTGTCGCTCAAGGGGCGACTGGCCCGGGCGATCCGCGCCGGTGACATCGATGCCGTCGACCGCCTCCTCGATGAAGGTGCCGGACTCGAGGAGCGGCTGTTCGTGTCCGGCTCGGTGCATTCGCCATTGGAGACAGCCGTGCTCGCGAGGCGTCCCGATGTGGTCCGACTCCTCGTCGGTCGTGGTGCGGCGATCGACGCGAACGGCGGCGATGGTTGGACACCGCTCACGTACGCCGACGCCAACGACTTCGACGACATCGTCGAGCTGCTTCTCTCCCTCGGTGCGTCACCGTCGACCCGAGGCGCGCACGGCTACACCGCAGCCCACCGCGCCACGGTTCGCGGCGAGGTCGGATCGACGCTCGACAACGCCGTGCGCGACAGCGGCGTGGACCCACTCGACGCGTCGAGCGAGACACCGTTGATGCTCGCGGTGCGCCATCGGCACGAGCCGACTGCACGGAAGCTGATCGAGCTCGGGGCCGACGTCGACCACGTCGCCACCGACCCCGTCACCGGCCACCAGTGGTCCGTGCTGACCGAAGCTGCCGACCGATCGAGCGTCGACCAGGACAGCACCATGGTGGAGATGCTGCTCGACGCAGGCGCTGACACCAACCCACCGGGCCGCCCACCGCTGTCGGCCTGTGTCACCCAACTCTTCGACACGAACCTCGCCACGCTCCACCGCTTGGTCGCCGCCGGCGCCGATCCCGCAGCGGTGAACCCTGTCCACGGTGACACTCTGCTGCACCGGGCGACACAGGTCGGCAGCCTGGACGTCATCGAGGCAGTGCTCGAGCTCGACGTCGACCTCGAAGCTGTCGATCGGGATGGACGCACACCACTACTCGCAGCGGTGCATCAGGAGAACCCCGACAGCGTCCGGCTCCTCGTCGCTCATGGTGCCAACGTCGCCGCTGTCGACCACGAAGGGAACAGCGCCGAAGCGCTCGCATTCACCGCCCGCGAACCCGGGCCGCTCCTTGAGGCCCTTGCCAGCCACCACTGAGCCGCACGGGGTCCAGGGTGGACAGTCCTGCCGGCCAGCCTTCCGGGCAGGACGAGCTCAGGCCGGAAGGATGAGCTCGGCCGCCTGACGCAGCTGATCGGTGTCGTTCGCGTGGATGAGGATCTCGGTCACCGCCGAGTCCTTCCACGCCGCGACCCGCTCGGCGATGCGCGCCGGGGTGCCGACGAGCGAGATCTCATCGGCGAACTCGACGGGCACCTCGCCGATGGCCTGGTCGCCCTTGCCCTCGAAGAACAGGTCCTGGATCTTCTCGGCCTGCTCGCCGAGGCCCATCCGCGCGGCCAGCTTGGTGTGGTAGTTCTGGCCCTTGGCGCCCATGCCGCCGATGTAGAAGGCGAGCATCGCCCGGGTCCCGCCGAGTGCCGCCTCGATCGTCTCGGGCCGGTCGTCCTCGGTCACGATGAACGCACACAGCGCGGCGACCTCGAAGTCGTCCTTCGCGCCGGCGAGCTGGTCGGCGTACACGTCCTGGCGGTACGGCGAGTAGTAGAGCGGCAGCCAGCCGTCCGCGATCTCGGCGGTCTGCGTGACGTTCTTCGGTCCCTCTGCACCGAGGTAGATCGGGATGCGGCGCCGCAGCGGGTGCACGATCGACTTGAGCGGCTTGCCGAGCCCGACGCTGCCCTCACCCGAGTACGGGTGCTGGTGGAACTCGCCCTGGTAGTTCAGCGGCTCCTCGCGCTCCATGACCTTGCGGATGATCTCGATGTACTCGCGGGTGCGCGCCAGCGGCTTGTTCGACGGGCGTCCGTACCAGCCCTCGACCACCTGCGGGCCGGACACACCGAGACCGAGCTGGAAGCGACCGTTGCTCAGGTGGTCCATCGTGATCGCGGACATGGCCGTGGCGGTCGGGGTCCGCGCGGCGAGCTGCACCACCGCGGTGCCCAGCTTGATGCGCTCGGTCTTGGCCGCCAGGTACGCCAGCGGGGTCAGCGCGTCGGAGCCCCACGCCTCGGCGGTCCACACCGAGGTGAAGCCGAGCTCCTCGGCGGCCACCGCGTGGTCGACCCAGTCGGGTGACGGCAGCTGACCCCAGTAACCGAGTTGCAGGCCGAGCTTCATGGTGGACTCCTCAGTGGACGAGCGGCGGGTGCCGTCACCGGCAGCCCGGCACCCTACGACAAACCTGGAACCTGTTCTCGTTTCGCAGGGCCTCGTTTCGCAGGGCCTTGTTTCGCAGGGCCTCGTTTCGCAGGGCCTCGTTCGCAGTGGCCTCGTTCCGGGTCAGGCCCGTTCGGCGAGGAAGCGCTCGAAGCCCGCGGCGTCGAGCGCCTCGGAGAAGATGAAACCCTGCGCGGTCGGGCAGCCCAGCTCGCGCAGGCACTCGAGCTGCGCCATGTTCTCGACGCCCTCGGCGGTCGTCGACAACCCGAGGGCGTCGGCCAGGCGCAGCACGGTCGTCGCGATCGCCAGATCGTCGGGATCGTCGGGCAGGCCGTCGATGAACGACCGGTCGATCTTCAGCACCTGGAGCGGGAAGCGCTTGAGCGAGCCGAGCGAGCTGTAGCCGGTCCCGAAGTCGTCGACGGCCAGGCGGACGCCGGCCCGGTTCAGCTCGTTGAGCACGACCAGGGCGCGCTCGACGTCGCGCATGAGCGCGGTCTCGGTGATCTCCAGGCAGAGCTGCCCTGGCGACACACCCGAGCGATCGAGCTGCGCTCGGACCCGCTCGACCAGGTCGCGCTGCTCGAGGTGTCGCGCCGAGATGTTCACCCGCAGCACGAAGTCCGAGTCGACCACGCCGTCGTCGAGCCATCGGGCGAGTTGGGTGCAGGCCGCGTCGAGCACCCACTGGTCGATCGCGAGGATCGTGCCGTTCTCCTCGGCGAGCGGGACGAACGCCTGGGCGCTGAGCTCGCCGCGACTCGGATGGTCCCAACGCACGAGCGCCTCGGCGCCGACGACCTCGCCGGAGCGCAGGTGCACCTCGGGTTGGAACACGACCCGCAGCTGGTCGCGGTCGAGGGCGACGCGCAGCTGCTGATCGGTCTCGAGCTGTTCGAGCGCCTCGTTGCGCAGCACGTCGTCGAAGGCCACCACGCAGTCGCGCCCGCCCTGCTTCGCCCGGTACATCGCCGCGTCGGCCCAGCGCATCAGGTCCTCGGGGGACTCCGGGGTCGACGACGTCGCGACGCCGACCGACGACGACATCAGGAACTCGCCGCCGCCCAGCTCGAACGGCGTGGCGAGCTGCTCGCGCAGCCGCTCGGCGAGGGCCATCGCGTGCTCGTGGGTGATGTGCTCGGCGAGCACCGTGAACTCGTCGCCGCCGAGCCGGCCGAGCACGTCGCCCGGTCGCAGCGCCTGCTGCAGGCGCCGCGCGACCTGGACGAGCAGCTCGTCGCCGGCCGCGTGACCCAACGAGTCGTTGACGACCTTGAACCGGTCGAGGTCGAGGAACAGCACTGCGATGGGACGGGCGGAACCGGCCTGTTCGTGCACCTGCTGGCGGCCGATCGCGGCTCTCGAGCAGCTCGGCGAAACGGCCACGGTTGGGCAGACCGGTGAGCGTGTCGTGGTTCGCCTGGTGCGCCAGGTCGGCCTCGTTGCGATGACGGTCGGTGATGTCGCGACAGATGAGCAGCAGCGACCGGACCGAGCCGTCGGTGTGGAGCTCCGGCACGATCGTCGTCTCGCACCACCCTCGATGGTCGTCGTCGCCGACCGTGTGCTCGAAGGTCTGGGACCGACCGTTGTCGAGCACCTCGTGCAGCGCCGAGAGGAACAGCGCGCTGTCGCACTCGCCGACCGCCGGCCACTCCGCATCCGCGCGTGCGTGACGCAGCCGCTGCGCGGCCGGGTTCGCGAACTCGACCTCGAGGCGGCGGTTCAGTCGGACGATCGGGTCGGGAAGGCTGTCGAGCAGGTTGCCGAACTGACGCTGGCTGCGATCCAGCGCCGCCTCCGCGGCGTACTTCTCGTTGATGTCGGACAGGTGCGCGGTGATGCTCGTCAGCGCGCCGTGGTCGTCGCGGGACGCCTTGAGCGCGACGCGCTGCCACCGGACCCCGTGGGTGGTCAGGATGCGGATCTCGCTCGACACGGCGTCGAAGGTCGTGTCGACCAGCATCCTGACCCAATGGTCAGCCTGGGAGTCGTAGTCCTCGGGATGGATGAACCGCCCGACGTGCTCGCCGATCACCTCGTCGCGCCCGAGGCCGACGAGCTCGTTCGTGCGGTCGTTGGACCGGGTGATGAACCCCTGGTCGTCGACCACGAACAGGGGCACGAGCGCCTGCTCGAACAGCGCGTCGTCCTGCTGGACGGACAGGTCCCAGCTCTCCGCGACGCCGAGACGGTCGAGCACCTCGTCGATCCGGTCGTTGAGCCGGTCGATCGACGCCTGCAGCCGCTCCGGTGTGGTCGTCGAGCGCACGTCGGCGAGCCGCTCAGCGAGCTCGTCGCGCAGTCGGGCGATCTCGTCCGCCGCGAGCCGATCCACCGCCGGTTCGTGGTGGGGTGGAGGCGCTGTCGGAACGTTCGAGCCGCTGTTCACGCTGCGGCCCCTTCCTACGGAATCCGTTGACGCTGGAACAACTGATGGTACCGGTCGAGCCAGCCGACTCCACCCGATCTGATGGGTACGCACGGGTCTGTCCGGACGCGGGTCCGCCCCGCACATCGTGCGGGGCGGACCATGGAACTGGCAGCGCCGGATCGGCGCACTGCCGTACGTCCCCGGTCGCTCTACTTGCCCTGGAAGTTCGGGGTCCGCTTCTCCTTGAAGGCGCGGGGCCCTTCCTTGGCGTCCTCGGAGCCGAAGACGTCCCAGCCGTAGGTGAACTCGTGCTCGAGGGCCTCGTCCTGGCGCATGCCGTTGGTCTCGCGCAGCGTGCGCAGGATCGCCTTCACCGCGAGCGGGCCGTTCTCGCAGATCGTCTGGCCGAGCTCGATCGCCTTGTCGAGCGCGGTGCCGTCGTCGACGACGTAGCCGACCAGGCCCAGGTCGAGCGCCTCGTCGGCGCTGATGTGGCGGCCCGTGAGCAGCAGGTCGCAGGCCACGGTGTAGGGGATCTGGCGCGGGATGCGGACGACCGATCCACCCATCGGGTACAGCGACCACTTCACCTCGGAGATGCCGAACTTCGCAGACCGTCCGGCGACGCGGATCTCGGTCGCGCCGAGCAGCTCGGTGCCACCCGCGATGGCCGTGCCCTCGGCGGCGAGGATGATCGGGACGTTCGGCTGCCACGAGCGCAGCAGTGCCTTCCACGGCAGATCGGGGTCCTCGGCCAGACGGGCCTGCACGTCGATCTCGCCGGGCTTGAGGTCGCCCTGATGGCCGCCGGCCATCTCCTTGAGGTCGGCGCCCGAGCAGAAGTTGCCGCCGGCACCGGTGAGCACGATCGCCCGGATGTCGGGGTTGGTCTCGGCCTCGACGAACGCGTCGAGCATGCGCACGAGCATCTCGCCGTTGATGGCGTTCTGACGCTCGGGACGGTTGAGCGTGATGATCAACAGGTGCCCACGACGCTCGGTGAGCACTGCCGGCCCGTCGACCACCGGCGCTGCAGCAGCCTTCGCGGGTGCTGCCTTCTTCGCAGGTGCCTTCTTGGCGGGAGCGGCCTTCTTCGCGGGTCCTGCCTTCTTCGTGGGTGCCTTCTTGGCGGGCGCGGCCTTCTTCGCGGGTCCTGCCTTCTTCGTGGGTGCCTTCTTGGCGGGCGCGCTCTTCTTCACGGGAGCTGCCTTCTTCGCAGGTGCCTTCTTCGCGGGCGTGCTCTTCTTGGCAGGAGCCGCCTTCTTGGCAGGAGCCTTCTTCGCGGGTGACTTCTTGGTGGCCACGGGAGGCCCTCCCTCGTTGCGTGAGTGGTGCAGCTCGGCACCCTAGGGCAGCATGAGAACGCGTTCTACAAACCGTCCGTCGACTCGGCCCCGATCAGTCCGGGAAGGGCGCGCCACCCGCGGCGAGGTAGTCGGCCGCGGCGTCGGGGAACACGTTGCTCACCAGGAAGGGGTCGGTGATCACCGCGTAGTCCGGGGCGAGCTCCTTGGTGTAGCGCTCGATGTAGAGCAGCTGCTTGCCGACCAGCATCAGCTCCTGCGGCGGCGTGCCGCCGAAGTCCTTCATGAGCCCCACGCTCGACGTGATCAGGTCGCCCAGGCTGACCGAACCCATGCCGGCATCGAGCATCGGTTCGAGGATCATCCCGATTCGTTCGCCGATCTCCTCGTCGGTGCCCATGCCCTCGGGGAACACGCCGACGCTGCGGTACGCCCGTGCGACGCGGGTGAAGTCGCGGTCGAACACGCAGGTGAAGTAGAGGTCACGGGCGACGTCTCGCCACTCGTCCTGCAGCTCGCCCATGATCCCGAAGTCGAGGAAGCACCCGCGCCCGTCGTCGAGCACCCAGATGTTGCCGGCGTGCATGTCGCCGTGGAACGGGCCGTGCACGAGCACCGCCTCGGCCCACGCCTTCGCGCCGCGTCGCAGCACGAGCTCGCCGTCGATGCCCCGCTCGGCGATCGCTGCGAAGTCGTCCATCGGCACACCGTGCACCCGTTCCATGCAGATGGTGCGCTGTCCGCAGAAGTCCCAGTAGATCTCCGGCGCCGTCACCCACTTGTTGTCGCCGAACGCGCCGAGCTGGTCGCGGAAGCGCTGCTGGCTCCACGCCTCGACGACGGGGTTGAGCTCCTTGGCGGTCAGCTCGTTCAGATCGGTCACCATGCCGATCGAATTCGAGCTGCGACCCCACGCGGTGCGCTGCGCGAGAGACGCGACGCCGTGCAGCACTCGCAGGTCGCGGGTCATCGAGGCGCGCAGGTTCGGGCGCTGCACCTTGACCACCGCGTCGCGCCCGTCGAAGAGCCGACACGCGTGCACCTGACCGATCGACGCCGCCGAGAGCGGCACGTCGTCGAAGGACTCGAACAGCTCGCGCACCGGTGCGCCCAGGTCCTCCTCGACGGTGCGGCGCACCAGCTCGGCGGGAAAGGGTGGGACCTCGTCCAGGCAGCGGCGAGCGGGACCGGTGAGCCACTCAGGGAACAGGCCCGGCGACGACGCCATGACCTGCCCGAGCTTGACGAACGTCGCGCCGAGCTGGATGAACCCGTCGATCACTCCGTTGGCCGCCGCAGCGGCCAGCGACGGGTACCTGCCGGTCAGTCGACCGGGCAGCGCTCGCAGCACCGACCAGGTGATCACTGCGGCGACGACCACGATGCGCCGCAGCTCCGACAGGCCGAATCCGCTCAGGTCGGGCACCTCGGTGACCAGCAGGTCGGGCGTCGGCCCGTCGCTCAGCGGTCCTGGGCGGGGAGACTCGACGTCGCGGTACACATCAACAGAATCTGTTCCGCTGAGCCGTAGTGTCAAGCGCAACTGCCGTCGGCGGCGCCGCTATGGTCCGCCGGATGTCGCGCATCTACATCCACGAGCTGGTCGACGTCGTCGGGACCCACCGGGCCCGCTACCAGCACCACATGACCGCCAACTGGTCACCCGAGGCGGGACCGTTGCGTCACCAGCAGTGCTTCGGCGTGTTCTCGGTCGTCGGATCGACGGGGCGTTGGCCCCAGGTCCTCAACCTGTGGGAGTACGAGACGTGGGCCGACCTGGCCCACAACTTCTCCGTCGAGCTGGTCGGCACCGAGCACCGTGACGAGATGCTCACCCAGTGGTGGGCGGAGGCGGCGGAGTTCCGCGCGGGTGGTCTGGACCGGATCCTCGTGGCCGACGAGTCGTCGCCGAGCGTGGCCGACTGGCAGGCTCGCGGCGGCACCGGCGCGGTGGCCTACCTGCACGAGACGATCGGAACCCGCATCGGCAAGGCACGTGACGCGATCGAGGCAGTGGTCGGCCCCGGGGCCGAGGACCACCAGCGCTTCGGCATCGAGCTGGTCGGTGCGTACCGGACCGCGATGCGCGCGGACGACGAGGTGATCGCCATCTGGGCCGTGCCCGACTGGGACACCTGGGCGCGCTACGAGCACGCCGCGGACGGCGGCGACACCGAGTTCTTCCACCTGTGGCAGCGGCTCAGCGGACTCGTCGAGTCGCGAGAGCGCATCCTGTTGGTCGACGCCGAGCTCTCACCGCTGCGCATCGGCCGTCAGCCCTCGGAATCGGACCGGCGCCCGCTCGAGGAGATCTGACCAGCCGATTCAGAGATCCGGCAGACCGAGGCCGAGTGTCTGCGCGGTGAGGCCGCCGTCGATCTCGAGCAGCTTGCCGGTCATGTACGACCCGGCGGGCGAGCAGAGGTAGAGCACTCCTGCGGCGATGTCCTCGGGTTCACCGAGGCGCTTGAGCGGCGTGCCGGCCTCCATCTGCTCGCGCAGCGAGTCGTCGGTGAGCACGACATCGAGCGCCGAGGTGGCGACCGAGCCGACCTCGATGCCGTTGACCCGGATCTTCGGCGAGAGGTCGGCTGCCATCTCACGGGTGAGGTGGCTGAGTGCCGCCTTGGCGGTGCCGTAGGCGGCGAACCCACGGTCGGCCATGCGGCCGGCGGCCGAGGAGATGTTCACCACCGAGCCGCCGCCACGTTCGAGCATGACGGGCACGGCGGCCTTGGTCAGCTCGAGCGCCGTGGTCACGTTGAAGCTGATGGCCTTCTCGAAGGAGCGGGCGCTGGTGTCGAGCAACGGCTTGGGCATGGAGCCGCCCGCGTTGTTCACGACGATGTCGACGCCACCGAGGCGGTCGACGGCCAGGTCGACGAGCTCGCCGAGCCGGTCGAGCTGCATGACGTCGAACGAGATCGGCTCCGCTCGGCGGCCGGTCGCTCGGATGATCTCGGCGACCTCCTCGAGCTGGTCGAGGCTGCGGGCCGCCAGCACGACGTCCGCGCCGGCCTCGGCGAGTGCGATCGCGCTGGCTCGGCCGATGCCGCGGCCTGCGCCGGTCACGATCGCGACCTGTCCGTCCACACGGAACCTGTCGAGGATGCTCATGGCGTTCGTCCCTTCGTCGGTGGTCTGGTCCGTTCGCCCGTCGAGCAGCGCCAGCGAGTAGGTCACGGTGGCCTGTGCGACCGGATCCTCACCGCCGTCGGAGTAGTGCAGCACGTCGACCACGGCCAGGCTGCGGCCCAGCTTGAGCAGTCGTGCCTCGACGATGACATCAGCGATCTTCGGGCGGCGCAGGAAGTTGATCGTCAGGTTGCTGGTGACCGCCAGTGCCTTGGGGCCGATGTGGGACAGCACGACCATGTAGGCGACGGCGTCGGCGAGGGTCATCAAGGTCGGACCCGACACGGTCCCTCCCGGGCGCGAGTCGGCGGACCCGGTCGGCTGCCGCACGCGCATGCCCGAGGTGTCGAGGCGCTCGATCGTCCAGGAGGGCCGACCGCCGAAGGCTGCCTGCATGAACTCGTCGAGCGCGGCGGCGTCCATCTGCAGCTGCCCCGTCATGGTGGGGCAGTCTGTCACGACCCGAGGTCGTCACCGTCCGTGATCGTGATGCCCTGCTCGGCCAGACGTGCGCGCAGCTCGTTCTCGTCGAGCAGTTCGAGGTGCTCCGTGACGAACTGCAGCGTCGGTGGGCCGACGATTGCCTCGGTGCCGCCCGGCTCGCTGACCGTGATGCGCTCGCCGGTGGCGGTGAAGAGGATGAACGACGTGGCGAGGTCCCAACGACCGACCGTCAGCCCGCCCGGGCCGAGGTCGTCGCGTCGATCGACCCGCTCGCCGATCCTGCTCGCCTCCAATTGCAGGACCATGTCGAGCGACGCTACGGCAGGCGGGAGGCCCAGGTACTCGACGGCGACGTCGAACCGTCGGCCGTCGGCGGTGGCCATACCGAGGGCCAGCTGGGTCGGGCGGGCCCGTTCGAGCGCTTCGGTGCCCGGGAGGATCGGGCTCCACTCAGGGGTGAGGCCGCCCGGCACGGCGAGCTTCGGCACCGCGGCGAGCACAGTGTCGATCGAGAGCTCTGGCGCACGCTCGTAGATCTCGTGCAGCACCCTGATGATCGCCTGCGGGTCGAGCCCCTTCGCCGAGATGGTGACGTTGCCGCCACCGGCGCGGGTCAGCTCGGCCCAGGTCGAGCCTGTGTCGGAGTCGGTCCGCGCATCGAAGAGCGTGTACGTGGTGACGTCGTCGAAGCTGCCGCTGGCGATCGGGCCGTCGCGGTCCTCGAAGTAGGGGGAGTCGCCAGGGAGGATCCCGAGCCACCGGGTCGGGGCGGCATGGTCGTCGACGGCGAGCTGGAACCCGAACCACGTCGTCGCTGTGGACGCGTGGGTGACCGTCGCCAGGCCGCTCGGCACGCTGGGCCATCGCCAGATGCCGGCGTTCAGGTCGGTCGGGTCTGCAGGATCGGTCGGGTCTGCAGGGACGGCCGACGTCACTGGCGCGGAGGCGGTCGAGCCGTCCGATGCCGCGAGGTCGACGCCGTCGCGATCGGCCATGAGGGCCACTCCGGCGACCACCGCGACGGCGGCGGCCGCTGCGAGCACCGGCAACGGGATCCTCCGGTGTCCGGCCACTCGGACCGGTGGTCCGGCAGGCGCCTCGGCTTCGACGGCCTCCACTCGTCGCTCGACGTCGGCCCAGGAGACGGGCACGGGAATCCCCTCGAGCTGCTCGAGCGCGTCCTCGATCAGGTCAGTCATCGTGAACCTCCAGTCGTTGCTGCAATGTGCGCCTGGCTCGGTGGAGCCGCACTCTCACCGCGCCGGCAGAGGTCTTCTCGGCCTTCGCGATCTCGTCCGAGCTCCACCCGGCGACCAGGCTGAGCACCACGACCCGGCGGTCGGCTTCGGGCAGGGCAGCGAGTGCCTGCACGAGCGCCAGCGATTCGCCGGCGCCGGCGTCGGTGGACGGCAGATCGTCGGTCGCTGCGATCGCGCGTGACGTGCCGCGGTGCTGCAGCATCCCGCCGGCGATGCGGAAGGCGGCGGGCCAGACCCAAGCGGCGGGTTCGCGGACAGCGTCCCCCCGGCGCAGTAGCTGGGCGAAGGCTTCGGCGCACGCGTCGGATGCCACCTCGGCGTCACCGCTCCACGCGAGCAGTGACCGCCACAGGCGCGCGTGGTCGCGCTCCCACAGCTGGCTCACGCTCTCGACGAACCCGATCTCCGACGTCCTCACCTCTCCACAGGAGCCGATTCGGTCGAATCGTTACACGACCCTCAGCGCCGACCCGTCAGGGGACGGGTCCGGTTCGTTGGCGGTGGTGGCGTTGGCCCCAGAATCGGTATCCCTGCGGGGTGGTCCAGATGGTCCAGCCGTCGTCGGTGAGCTCGAGGGTCCAGCCCTTGCGGTGTGCCACGCGGTGGTGCCGGCGGCAGAGCGTGGCGAAGTTGTCGAGGTCGGACGGTCCGTCGTGTTCGTCCCAGTGTTCGATGTGGTGTGCGTCGAGCCACTCGTCGTGGGCGTCGCAGCCCGCGAAGTCGCAGTTGCCGTCTCTGGCGTCGAGGGCGATGCGTTGTTCGTCGGTCGCGAAGCGCGTCTCGTGGCCTTGGTCGAGTGGGACGCCCATCTCGTCGAGCAGCGTGGCGATCCAGGTGGCGTCGCAGAGCAGGTGGTCGACGGTGCTCGCGGGCAATGGTCCGAGCAGGCGGTGGTGGATGCCCCAGAGCTCGAGGTGCTCCGGCAGCACCGGCCCAGCACCGCTGGAGTCGGCGTCGGCGTCGGCGTCGGGGTCGAGGTGGTCGCCGAACGCGGGTGCGGCGAACAGCGAGAGTCGGGCTTCGACCTTTGGCTTCGTCGTGGTGGCGGGGTCGGTGGCGAGCGCGCGTCGGGCCATCTCCTCGAGCGCCAACGCGAGCAGCGTCGAGCGTGGTGGCACGGGCAGCTCGCCGTTGGAGACGTTGTGGTCACGCGTGTACTGCTCGAACAGCTCATCGGCGATCGACTGCAGGGTGTCGTGGATCGTGATGAACCGATCCGCGGTGAACTCCCCGCGGATCAATCCGAAGCGATCGGACTCCGACAACGTGAGCCGGTTCTTCAGCAGCTCCGCGTCCGGGTCGTGGGGTCCATCCATGTCGGCGAGCTCGCCGAGTGCGCGGACGTGTTCCTTCCACCGGTCGAACACCATCGCTGCCGCGGCATCGATCAGATCCGGCAACACGTCGGTCATCGCCTCGATGTTGCGTTCGTTCACCGCCGACGCGACCACACGGGCGTGGTCCACACCGATGCGCCCCTCGACCAGCGCCTCATCGACGACGGTCAGGTCCGTCGCCAGTCGGTTCGCCAACGACAGCCGAGCTCGACGCGACACCAGCCGGCAGGTTCGCGTGCTTCGCGAGCCACTTGGAGGTCGTCGCGCCCAAGCGGATGTCGGTGTGACGACGACGATCCAGCTCCGCCAGGGCGTGTGCCTCCGCTGCGTCCACTGCGGACCGAGCACGCTCCAACTCCAAGGTCATCGATCGCAGCGCCGCGCCGTCCAACGAACCGACCGGCACCGCAGCCGCGACCTGCAGGGCGTTCGCGGCAGCGTCGGCACACGCTCCGAGCAACGCGCCGGGCGTTCCCGGTGACATCTCGTCCTCATCGATCCTTGCCGCATCGAACATACGTTCGAGCATAACGACAGGGACCGACAATCAAGCAGCGACCGCAACCACCGCCGCGTGGGGCCGCCGACCTGCCTCGTCCACGCCGGGACGTTGCTGTCGTTCGACCTCGACGAAGCCTGCCCGCCGGAGCCGAGCGCTGAGCTCGTCGACGGGCCAGCGGAAGGCCGTCACCACACGGTGGTCGAACGCCTCGACACGGCCGCCGTCGAAGAAGCCGACGACCAACGTGGCGCCGGTCGCCATCGCCCGTCGCAACTCGGCGAGCACGTCGTCGATCTCATCAGGTCGAAGGTGGATCAGGGAGTACCACGCCAGGGCGCCGGCGAGGGAGTGGTCGGGCACGGGCAGATCATGCAGCGCGCCCAGTTCGAACCGACTCGACGGGTAGGCGGTGCGAGCGTGCTCGATGAACGCCTCGACCTGGTCGATGCCGATCGCGTCGACTCCGAGCGAGCGGAGGTGGTCGGTCAGGTGCCCGGGCCCGCAACCCGCGTCGAGCACGGCGCCGACCCGGATCGACAGTCGGCGGGAGATCAGCTCGAGGTCGTCGGGGTGCACTCCCTCGATGGCCCCGAGCAGCTCGACGTACTTGTCGGCCATGGCGCCGTACGCGTCTCGAACCGACTCGGCGGGATCAGCGGGCACCGTTCAGTCGGCGTCGAGCCGGCGGATGATCTTGGCGGGGGAGCCGACCGCGACGCAGTGGTCGGGCAGATCCGAGGTGACGACCGAGTTGGCGCCGACGACGACACGTTCACCGATCGTGACGCCGGGCAGCACGACGACGCCGGTGCCGATCCACGACTGATTGCCGATGCGCACGGGCTGCGCGGGTTCCATCGCCACGCCGATCGGCACGTCGGGGTTCGACGAGTCGTGCCCTGCATCGGTCAGGTAGACGTCGGGACCGAACCAGACGTCGTCGCCGATCTCGATCGAGCGGTGTGCGATCACGGTCAGTCCACGCGCGGCCCACACCCGCGACCCGACTCGGATCATCGGTCCGTCCGCTGGCGACCAGTCGAACTCGGGCGACGCGGCCAGCGTTGCCCCGGGGGAGATGAGGGTGTCCTCGCCGATCGCGATCGCGGGCTCGCCCATCAACAGCGCGTACGGCTGCTGCACCATCGACCGCTCGCCGAAGTCGGCGAAGCCGTGCCGTGGTGCGTCGCCCGGTCCGACGTAGGCGTAGCGAAGCACCTGTCGCGCGCCCGCCACCGCGAGCACCGACGCCCGGTGGGCGAGCGGGTGCAGCACCTTGGCTCGCAGGGTCACGGTCCGCCGCAGGATCGGCTCGGGAATCGGCACCCGGCGACGGTACCAACCCGTCGGCGTCGGACGGCCTCGCAGACGGTCAGCCCAGCGATCGGCCGCGGGTCAGCCGCCGCCGCTGGTGGTCGTCGGGGCGCTACCGCCGTCGACCGACGAGTCCGGGGGATCGAGTTCGTCGCGAGGGTCGCGGATCGGCCCCCCGGCGGCGTCGAGGCGGGCCCGGAACTGGTCCTCGCCGACCGACCGCAGCGAGTTGATGATGTCGAGCTGCTGCTCGATGGCGAGCGGCGCGACCGAGGTGTCGCCGTTCATCGCGGCGACCGACTGCACCATGATCTCGGTCCCATCGTCGGTGACCACCCTGACGGTGTCGGCGCCGTCGAAGTCCACGACCAGGACATTCCGTCCGAGATCGGGGCGCTGGGTCACCCGGCCGGGTCCATCGCTCGTGTCGACGGTGGGCCCGAGGAGCGTCAACGTGGTCTGGATGCGGTACCACATGGTCGCGACAGCGGGGGGAGGAAGGTCTGTTGGATCGACACCGTGAGGTCGTTCCAGGAGCCGTGCCCATCGAGCCGGAGCCCGATCGATGTGACGGGGCCGTTCCGGTCGAACGCTCCCGTACCGATCCCGACATCGTCAGGATCCCACGTGGGCACCAGCCCGGCCGGCGGCTGGAACGATCGCAGCGCTGCGTCGACACGGGCGGTGTCGGTGAGCGCGCCGACCTCGTCGCCGATCTTGTCGACGAGGGACCGGGCCACGGTCTGCACCTCGTCGTCGCTCACCCCGACGTACCCGAAGGTGAGGTAACCGGTCTGGCTTTCGCCGGTGATCTCCAACCACGTCACGTCCGGCGACGTGCGGCGCAGCAGCGCCATGGTCGTGTGCTCGGTGAAGGGTGTGGTCGGCTCGGCACCAGGCTTCCCGGGCAGGTCGAGACCGCCGGGGATGATCGCGAGCATTCTCGTCGGGTCCTCGACGTCGTCAACCGCGATCTGTTGCGGGATCCGGATGGTGGACTCCATCGCCTCGGTCACCGTGAACCCGCTGTCGGCGTCGGGCAGCCGCCAGATGCCCTGCTCCTCGATCACCAGCGGGTCGACGTGCTCGGCGGGGCTGGTGTCGATGCGTTCGCCGTCGCCCGTTGCCCACCAGGCGAGTCCGCCGAATGCGACGAGGAGCACCGCCGCCGCGGCGAGCAGCGGGGCGCGGCGCGAGTGATGAGTGGGAGCGATCACCGGGACCGAGGTGTGGGCCTCGAACGCAGGCACGTCGAGGTCGTCGACGGCGCGGTGCAGCAGCACTCGGAGCGCAGCCTCTTCGGTCGGGTCGGGGTTGGTGAGCTGCAGGTCAGACATCGTCGACCTCCTGGTTCAGCAGCGTCCGCAGCGTGGCCAGCGATCGGTGGATGTGGGACTTCACGGTGCCGAGGGGGAGTTCGAGCAGCTCGGCGATCTCGGCGAGGGGCAGGTCGTCGTAGTAGCGCAGCACCACACAGGCCCGTTCGTCGGGACGCAGCTGCGACAGTGCGCGACCAGAGCTCGTCGATCTCCGGGTCGTGCACCGCGACGGCGACGGGTTCGAGGCGGTGGCGCGCTCGTCGACGACGCTGCCGTTGGTGCGAGCGACGCGGCGTTCACGACCGACGTGCGCAGGTAGGCGCCGGGTCGGTCGAGGTCGTCGATGCGTGGTGCGACGCGGGCGAAGGCGTCCATGACCAGCTCCTCGGCGACGTCCTGCGAGCCGGTCATCAGCGTGGCGAGTCGCACCATCGGCGCGAACTCGACGCGGAACAGGTCTGCCGCGTCCACCGGTGGGTCAGAGCTGATGTGCTGCACGACTCCAACGACGCCGGCCGCACCGACGGGGTTGCATCAGAGCTGGCCGAACATCAGAGCCAGCCGGACTTCTTGAAGTTGCGGTAGAGCACCAGCACGATCGCCGCGATCACGCCGAGCACGACGTAGTAGCCGTACTTCGAGTTGAGCTCGGGCATCTCCTTGAAGTTCATGCCGTAGACGCCGGCGATCAGCGTGGGCACGGCGGCCATGGCGACGTAGGCCGAGATCTTGCGCATGTCCTCGTTCTGGCGGACCGACACCTGGGTCAGGTTCGCCTCGAGCGCGCCGTTGAGGAGCTCTCGATCGGAGCTGACCTGGTCGACGACGCGGTGCAGATCGTCGTGCGTGTCGCGGAAGTAGCGGTGCAGCTCGTCGTTGAGCACCGGGTGCTCCAACGTCGAGAGCTTGGTGAGCACGTCGACGAGGGGGTTGACCGCCTTGAACAGCTCGAGGACCTCTCGCTTGAGGTCGTAGATGCGCTGGGTCGGGCTGTCGCGGGTGTCGGAGAAGACCGTCTCCTCGACCTCGGTGATGTCGTTGTCGATGCCGAGCAGGACGGGCGAGTAGGCCTCGACGACCTCGTCGATGATCGCGTGCATGACCGCGCCGGGACCCTGGGCGAGCCACTCCGGGTCGGACTCCATGCGAGCGCGGAGGTCGGTCAACGTGACGGCGTCGCCGTGACGGACGACGACGATGTGACGGGGCGAGGCCATCATCGTGATCTGCCCGATGTCGACGACCTCGGTCGAGTCGATGTAGCGGGCCGGTCGGATGACGACGGTGAGCGTGTCGCCGAACACGTCGACCTTGGGCCGCTCGTGGGTGACCGCGGCGTCCTCCAGGGCGAGCGGGTGGATGCCGAACGCGCTGGCTGCCGACCGGAGCTCGTCCTGTGTCGGGTCGAGCAGGCCGACCCACACGAACCCGGAGTTCGAGTCGGCCCCGCACGCGGCTGCGAGCTCTGTGAAGTCCTGGGTGCCGTTCAGATCGGGATCGTCCGAGAGGCGAGTGCCGCGGCGGTAGGCGCCCTGTCCGATGATCACCCGACGAGTCTGCCACCGGGCCGGCAGGAATCCTCGGAGTGCAGGCTCAGCCACCGGGCAGCGTGGTCACCGGGCCGATCGGATCCTCGACGACGCTCCCGTCGCTGTAGCTCGCGCCGAGTCGTCCGAGCTGGGCACGGAACTCCGCCTCGGTCATCGCCTGCAGGCTGTTGATGATGCGGAGCTGTTCGGCTTCGGTGAGCGGCTGAACGTCTGCGGGTGGCCGGGCCTCGGGGTCGTCGGCCGAGACGAGCACCGCCCGCACGACCGAGATCATCACGCCGTCGCGGGTGAAGACGAGGATCGTGCCGGGTTCGGCGGGTAGGTCGCCGGCGGCTCCGAAGGTGTACTCCAGCACGCCGTCGCCCAGGTCCGGTCGAGGGTGATTCCGGTAGACGACGGCGTCGCCGCGGTTCGTCGACATGGTCGCCGACGCCACCTCCATCGTCAGCTTCAGCGCCGTGGCGCTCGTCGTCGCGTCGCTGAGCGTGACGACGATCTCGCGGCCCGCATCGTCGAAGAGGGTCACCTGGAGTTCGGTGAACGTCGAGCTCTCGGGACCCTGCTCCCCGAACGTGGCGACGAGGTCGGCCTCGTCCCAGGTGGGGTGCAAGCCGTCGGGCAGGTCGATCGCTGCGAGCGCTGCGGTCAGCCGGTCAGGCTCGAGGAGGGCTGCACGGTCGGGGAACGTCGAGCGCACCAGGTCGACCACCTCGTCGCGACCGAGCCCCTGGGTGATCACGGTCATCACCGGGCTGTCGCCGGTGCCCATGCCGTTCTCGACGCGCACCTCGTAGCCGGTCCACTTGGCGCCATCGGCGCTCCAGTCGACGAGTTGCACGCCGTCGACGACCGGGTGGAGCACCACGTCCTCGTTCGGCAACGACGGCCGCAGGCCGTAGCGGCCGAACGCGATCCAGCGGGTGGGATCGTCGGGGTCGTCGAAGGCGAAGAGCAGCTCCCCCATGGCATTCGAACGCTGCCGCGCCGACGACACTCGTGCCGTCGAGGCCCTCGGGTAGGCGCCAGACGCCGGTCTGCTCGAGCACGTGTGGAGCGACGGTGACCGTCGTCGGCGACGGGTCGGCGGGACCGCTGTGCACACGCTCGCCCTCATCGACGGTGAGCCACCAGCCGGCGCCGATCGCGGCGACCACGACGAGCGCCGCCGCGGCGAGCCACCGGGTGGGCGGACGTCGCGTCGGGAGCGGGACGGGTGCCGCGGCGGCAGGGACCTCGACGCGTGCGGCGGCGCCGTGGAGCAGGGCCGCGAGGTCGTCGGCCTGGGCCGCGGTGAGATCGAGCTCGGTGAGATCGTCGTGGCTCGGTTCGTCGTGGGGGCTCATCGGTCCTCCTCGGTGAGCAGGGAGCGGAGCTTCGTGAGCGCTCGGTGCAGATGGGACTTCACGGTGCCGAGCGGCAGGTCGAGTTGCTCGGCGATCGCGGCGAGGGGCAGGTCCTCGTAGAAGCGCAGGACGACACAGGTCCGCTCGTCGGGGCGGAGCCGTCGAGTCGGTCCCAGAGCTCGTCGACACGATGGTCGGCCGGCGAGGGGTCGGCCGGGACGGGAAGTCGTGCGTCGAGCGCTCGTCGGCGGTGGTGGGACCGCGCCACGTTGATCACCGCGGCGCGTAGGTAGGCCGCAGGGTGCTCGACGTCGCCGAGCCTCGGGGCGACCCGCTCGAACGCGTCCATGGTCAGCTCCTCGGCGAGGTGGTGGTCGCCGGTCAGCAGCGCGGCCAGTCGCACCATCGGGTCGAAG
>CAVPQM010000016.1:0-240184 GCA_963707555.1 uncultured Actinomycetota bacterium | reverse complement strand
CGCCTCACCTGGCCCTGGGCATCCCCAGGATCCGTTCGGCGATGACGTTGCGCTGGATCTGCGAGGTCCCCGCAGCGATCGTGTACTGGAACGACCACAGGTAGTCGTGCACCGAGCACGAGAGCGGCGTCCGACTCCGGCCCGTCGACGCCGATCGACGACCGGCCGAGCAGCTCCATCCCCACGCAGCTCCTGACCGAGCTCGCTGTAGCCGAGCTTGACCGCCGAGCCGAGCGGCGACGGCAGCCCCGAGGCCTCGGCCTCGGTCACGCAGCGCTGCGTCATCCGCCAGAGCACGTCGATCCGGGCGTCGAGGGTGCCGATCCGTCGCCGGAAGTCCCGCTCATCGGCCCGCTCCCCCGCCGAGCACGACCAGCCCGACGAGCTGTGAGCGCAGGGTGATGATGTGCTGCACGAACGCGATTCGCTCGAAGCGCAGGGTCACGTTGGTGACCCGCCAGCCGTCGTTCTCGTCGCCGACCCGGTTCTCGACGGGGATCCGCACCTCGTCGAGGAACATCTCGCAGAAGTGGCTCTCCCCGTCGATGGTCTTCATCGGGCGGACCTCGATGCCGGGTGAGGTCATGTCGAGGATCAGCCACGAGATGCCCTTGTGCTTCGGGGCGTCGGGGTCGGTCCGCACCAGCAGCTCGCAGTAGTCCGCGACATGGGCGCGGGTGCTCCAGATCTTCTGGCCGCTGACGACGTAGTGGTCGCCGTCGCGCACCGCCCGGGTCCGCAGGGATGCGAGGTCGGAGTCCCGCGCCGGGCTCGGAGAAGCCCTGGCACCACACGTCCTCGCCGCGGAGGATCCGGGGCAGGTGGAACCGACGTTGCTCCTCGGAGCCCTCGGCGATCAGCGTCGGACCGGCGTCCGCGGTGCCCACGAAGTTGATGCCGACGTACGGCGCACCCGAGGCCGCGTACTCCTCGAGGTAGACGAGCTGCTGCGAGGCGGGCAGGCCACGGCCGCCGAACTCACGGGGCCAGTTCAGCCCGGCGAACCCGCCGTCGTACAACGGCCGGTCCATCCTGTGTCGTACTCCCGGCGCACGTCCCAGTCGCCGGGAGGCGGTGGCGGACCGTAGGCCGCCGACGGCATGGTCGAGGAACGCCCGGGCCTCCTTGCGGAACGCCTCGTCGGTCGCCGAGTAGCGGAGGTCCACGTCAGTTCTCCTCTGAGCGGTCACGGAACATCGAGGCGACCACGGTCAGGTCGACCTTCCCCGAGTCGGTGCACCGGCAGTTCGTCGACGAGCCGGATCTCGGCCGGTCGTTCGTAGGGGGCCAGCACGGGCGCGAGCTGCTCGACGAGCGCCGAGGCCTCGACGGCCGAGCCCGGGCGGAGCTCGACGGCGGCGACGGGAACCTGACCGAGGCGGCGGTCGTCGACGCCGACGACGGATGCGCCGCGCACGTCGGGCAGGCGCTCGACGCGGTCCTGATGTCGTCGGGCATCACCTTGAAGCCGCCGCGGATCGTCGCGTGGTCGGCAGCGACCCAGGATGAACAGGAATCCGTCGTCGTCGATGCGGGCCTGGTCGGTGGTGCGGATCCACGTCGCCGCGCCGAGCTGCGACGCCTTCACCTCGAGCACCCCGTCGTCACCTGGTCCGAGCTCGTCACCGGTCGACTCGTCCACGACGCGGATCTGGGTGCCGGAGTGCGCACGCCCGACGCTGCCACGTTTGCCGCCCCAGTGGGCACGGTGGTCCTCCAGGTTCCAACCTGCCACCCCGCCACCGAATTCGGTCGCCGCATAGGAGACCAGCACCGGTACCCCGAATCGGGCCGTGAAGGCCTCGGCATCGTCAGGCGAGAGGGGGGCCGTCCCAGAAACCACCGATTTGACGCTCGAGAGCACGTCTTTCTCGATGTCAGACTCGAGGACCATTCGCAAGGCGGTGGGAACCAGGCTCACGGTCCGAGGTCGATACTTCCGCACAGCATCCGACCACGATCCGACCGAGAACCGCTCGAGCAATACGAAACGCCGCCCATCGGTCACGCACTGGAGGATCCTGAACAGTCCGCCAAGATGCACGAGGGGCGAGTTGACCACGGCCACGCCGCGCTCGCAGTTCCGGCCGTTCCCGAGTGGCTCGCCTCATAGTGCTTGGCCGCCGAGCAGGGCGCGAGACAGGGTGGCGGTGGTCAGATCGATCCGTTTCGGTGGCCCAGTGGTGCCGCTGGTGAGCATCTTCACGGCCACGCCGGGATGACTCCGGACGACCCGATGGTCGCCTCGGCGGCCAATCTGCAGGGGTCCGAGATCCTGGGCGCCGATGACTGTTGCGCCACGGTCACAGTCCTCGATCGCGGTCACGTCGCTTGTTTCGCCGGCGACGAAGGGAAGCTGCAGGTAACGGAGATCTGCGCAGGCTCGGTCAGGTTTGGCCGGGTTGATGGCAACGGCGCACGCGCCAGCCTGGATGATTGCGATCAGGAGGCCCACGGCCGTGGGCCGATTCCTGAGGAGCACGCCCACCGGGCACCCGGGGCCCACTCGACGTTCGTCGAGGTGATGTCTGAGGTCCTCGGTCACGCTGCGCCAAGTCTCCCCACGAGTACCACCTGTCTTCGAACTCCATTGCCGGAGCGGCCGGGTCGATGGCCAGGACGGCATCTATCCGTGACCGAAGGTCGACCCCCGTGTCGACATCGGCCATCAACGGGTCCGATACTCGACCGACGAGATGCCGTCGTTCCCGAGCTCTGCTTGACCGATGGGATTGCCCAGCCGGGTGTAGAGGAGTCCCTGCTCCATCGCAACCCGGTAGGACTTGTCCAGAGACTCCCAGATTGCCCGAACGGTGCCTTGGGTGGCTGAACTGGGCTTGGCAGCGATCGATTTGGCTATTTCATAAGCGCGATCCCACAGGACATCCCGGCCAACCACTTCAGTGACAAGACCAATCCGAAGAGCCGTGTCGGCCGTCACCCGTTCGTCGTTGCCCATGAGGGCAATGCGGAGGCTCTCACCAAGCCCAATGCGCCGCATCAGCCCCACGGGCTCGAGAGCGCAGACGAATCCTCGGCTGACGTGCGAGTCGAAGAAGGTTGCCTCGTGGGAACAGATGACGATATCCGCCTCGTTGAGAAAGTAAAAGGCACCGGCGGAACAAATTCCTTCGAACGGCGCAGACCACCGGCTTCCACACCTGCTGCCATTTCGGGCTCAGGAGCTCGCCAGGATCACCGTGGTTCCAGACATCTTCTGGCTGCCCATAGTCAGAGTGGACATCGAGGCCGGCACTGAAGGCGCGATCGCCCGCCGCCCCGCAGGACGACCGTGTTGACGCCGGGATCGTACTTGACGAGATGCCACGCGCCGCTCGGACCTCCTCGCACATTTGACGGTCGAAGGCGTTCAGCACCTCGGGCCGGTTCAGGGTGATCGTCGCCACCTTGTCGGGCGACGTCTCGTAGCGGATCGTCTCGAAGCTCATGCTCTCTGCATTCATGAGGCCGTCCACTCCGGTGCTCGCTTCTCCATGAAGGCCGCCGGGCCCTCCTTCGCGTCGTCGGTCCGCACGAACGCGTTCGCGGAACGCCTCGGCCAGGATCTCGGCCTCGTGCAGGGGCAGGTCGAGGCCCTTGCGGATCGCCAGTCGGGTGCCCCGGACCGCGAGCGGCGCGTTGCGGTTCACCAGCGCGGCGATCTCCTTCGCCCGGGCGAGCAGCTGATCGTGCTCGACGACCTCGGAGACCAGTCCGAGGTCGTACGCGCGCTGGGCGCTCATCCGCTCGTGGCGACCGGTCAGCGCGAGCGCATCGCGATGCCCGTCGGCAGGACCCGGGCCAGCCGCACCATCTCGCGGCCCGACGACCAGGCCGATGCTCACGTGCGGGTCGAAGAACTCCGCGCGGTCGGACGCGATCGTGATGTCGCCGGTGGTGACCCAGTCCAAGCCTGCACCGCAGCACAGTCCGTTGACGGCGGTGATGACCGGCTTGGTCATCGACCGGAACGGCGGGGTGCCCTCCTGCGGTGCCTCCCACTGCTCGAAGGTCGACAGGTAGGGCTCGTCGTAGACCACACGCCCGTCGTCGGGGATCTCGCCCACGTCGGCCCCGGTGCAGAACGCCCGGCCGACGCCGGTGACGAGGATGGTCCACACCGCGTCGTCGGCCTCGGCTGCCGCGTAGGCCGACCGGAGCTCGCGCACGGTGACCGGGCTCAGCGCGTTCAGACGCTCCGGACGGTTGAGCGTGATGACCGCCGTGCGGTCCTCGACCTCGTAGATGATGTCCTGGTACCCGGTTCGGGCGGCCTGCGCCTCGGGCGGGTCGGTGTCGTGCACGTCGGTCTCCTCCTGCGTCCTGGTGCTGCTGCGGTCTGGTGGTGCTGCGGTCTGGTGCTGCCGGGCGTGACCGGACGGTCAGCGGCCCTCGAAGTTCGAGTCGCGTCGTTCGGTGAACGCGGCGAGCCCTTCTCGGAAGTCCGAGGTGCGCGCCGCGAGCTCGAGCGCCAACGCTTCGTCGGACATGGCCTGCACGATGCCGCCGTCGAGGGCCGAGTGGATGCACCGCTTGGTCAGTCCGAGGGCGACCGTGGCGCTCGCGCCGAGCTGGTCGAGCAGCTCTCCGACGGCCTTGTCCAGGTCGTCCTCGGGCACCGAGCGATGGATCATCCCCCAGTCGGCCGCCTCGGATCCGGTGACCTCTCGTCCGAGCAGGAGCAGATCCTTGGCCCGGGCGACCCCGACGAGGCGCGGCAGCAACCAGGTCGCACCGCTGTCCGGAGTGAACCCCCGCTTCGTGAACGGGAGCCAGAACCGACTCGTGTCGGTCGCGACGGCGAAGTCGGACAGCGAGCGCGATCTGGCAGCCGAGACCCGCGGCCCAGCCGCGGACCGAGGCCACGACCGGCAGCTGGATCTCGAGCATCACCGCGATCAGTCGGTGCGCCTGCAGCGCGGTGCGTCGCTGCAGGCTGCCTGGTCGGGGTTTCTGGCCCGCCGCGCTGTTGGACGACACCCAATCGGACCCGGTGCAGAAGTCGTCGCCCGCACTCGTGATGAGCACGGCGCGCAGCGAGTCGTCGGTGCTGGCCGCCTCGAGCGCCTCGACCATGCGACGCACCCCGGCCGGCGTGATCGATCCCTTGCGTTCGGGTCGGTCGATCACGAGTCGCAGGACGGAGTCGACCACCTCGATCACGACGCCGTCGGTCGGGGTCGTCATCGGCCGGCCTCGACCAGACCGGCGCCGATCTGCTCGGCATGCTGCGCGCCGGTGCCGAAGGTGTGCTCGAGCACCCACGCACGTTTGAGCAGGTGGTTCGGGAGCATGTCCCAGGTGAAGCCCATGCCGCCGAGCACCTGGATCGCACCGCTGGCGTTCTCGATCGCCGCGTCCGAGGCGACCACCTTCGCCGCGGCCGCGGCGGCGCTCGGGTCGTCGCCGCCCGGGTCCTCGAGCACCGCGGCAGCGGCGTAGCTCGAGGACTGCGCGAGTCCCGAGCGGACGTACATGTCGGCGAGCAGGTGCTTGACCGCCTGGAACGAACCGATCGGCACGTCGAACTGCTGACGTTCGAGTGCGTAGCTCCGGGCGACCTCGAGCGAGCGGGCGGCGATCCCGCTCAGCGACGCGGCGACGAGCACGGTGCCCAGGTCACGCATGGCACGCGCGACCGCGGCGTCGCCGATCACCTCGCCCCCGGCGAGCCCCGACATCCGGACCACCGGGGTCAGCGGATCGAGCGGGTCGAGCTCGACGGGTTCGGGCAGGTCGGCGACCCGGTACTGCTCGACCCGGTCGTCGCCCACGACGAGCACGACGTCGAGATCCGCGCCGTGTTCGACGATCGCGACGCCGCCGTCAGACACACCACCGCCAGGCACACCACCGCCAGGCACACCACCGCCAGGCACACCACCGCCAGGCACACCACCGACGATGACCTCGCCGCTCCCGGCGCCCTCGACGAGCTCTGCCGCCAGCACGCTCCACAGGACCGGGCCCGTCACGAGGTGGTCACCGAGCTGCTCGAACACGATCGCGCCTTCGACCGGACCGAGCCCGGAGCCGCCCCGTTCCTCGGGCGTCATCAGCGACTGGACACCGAGCTCGGCGAGGTCGCGCCAGAGGTCGCGGTCGAGCGGAGTGCGCTCCCGAGCCGCGATCGAATCGAACGGAACGCGGTCGATGCAGAACCGGGAGATGGTCTCCTGCAACCCGAGCTGCGTCTCGTCCAGCCGGAACTCCATCCGCTTCCCCCTTCGATGACGGAACTAGAAACATCTAGATGTTATTGCCTACACTTGGGCCGGACCAACGAGCGCAGGGGGAGCCATCGTGACCGACGGTCGAGTGCTGATGGACACCGACGACGAGCAGGGAATCGCTCGCATCACGCTGTCGAACCCTGAGCGGAAGAACGCATGGGACCCCTCCATGCGGCGCGAGTTCGCCCGCCATCTCGAGGCCGCAGCCTACGACGACGACATCAAGGTCGTGCTGCTCCGCGGCGACGGCGGTGTCTTCTCGACCGGCGCCGACATGAACAACGCGTACAGCTGGTACGGCAACGGCGAGCGGGCCGAGAAGGACGGGGCTGCCGGGAAGGACGGCGCCAACGGGTCCGGTCGGCCGCGACGTCCGAGTCAGCGTCGCCGGTTGCTCACCGACCGCCAGACCTTCGACTTCTACCAGTTCTACCTCGGCTACCCGAAGGTGACCGTGGCCGAGGTCTCCGGGTTCGCCCTGGGCGGAGGGTTCGAACTCGCGCTCATGAGCGACATCGCTGTCATCGCGTCCGACACCGTCATCGGCATGCCGGCCACACGCTTCCTCGGCCCGGCCCTCGGCTCGGTGCACATGTTCTTCCACCGCCTCGGGCCGGTGCTCGCGCGCCGGCTGCTGCTCACCGGCGACACGATCGAGGCCGGCGAGATCGCCCACCTGGGGATCTTCACCGATGTGGTCGACCCGGACTCCGTGACGGCACGCGCGGACTGGTGGGCGTCGCGGGCCAGCCGCATGCCGGCCGACGGCATCGTGATGGCGAAAGAGGCGTTCCGGCTCGTCGAGCAGCTGCAGGCCTACCAGGGCGAGCAGGTGCTCAGTCCGCTCTTCCACGCCTACGGCACGAACCTGCAGTTCGAGGCCGACGAGTTCAACTTCGTCAAGACCCGTGCCGAGCACGGGACCCGCAAGGCGTTCGAGATGCGTGACGCCCACTTCGAGATCCCCGAACCCTGACCCACCCCGTTCCTGCACCACGCTGCCCCTGACCGCACGGACTCAGAAGTCCGTGCCACCGTCCACGTTGATCGTGGCGCCGGTCAGGTAGCTGGCCCGCTCCGAGAGCAGGAACGCGATCACGTCGCCGAGCTCCTCGGGTCGCCCGGGTCGTCCGAGCGCGACCTTCATGCCCCACTCCTCGGACATGACCCGCTCGAGCGCCTCGTCGACCGGCCAGTCCCGCTCCTCGGCGTAGTGCAGCCGCATCGCGGCGAGCACGTCGGTCTCGGTGGCGCCGGGGCAGACGCAGTTGGCACGGATGCCGACGTCGCCGTAGGTCTTCGCGATGTTCTTCGTCAGCACCGCGACCGACGCTTTGAGCGCGCCGTACGGGACCTGGTGCCCCTTGGGCGAACGGATCGAGTACGCCGCCGTGGTGACGATCGAACCGCCGCCGCGCTGGCTCAGGTGTGCCACGACCGCGCGGCACGCCCGGACCGTCGACAGCAGCACGTCGTCGTAGGTCGCCGACCAGTCGTCGTCCGCGGCCTGCAGCAGGTCGCGCTGGCCGCGCATCCCGAGTCCGGTCGTCACCGCCATGCCGTCGATCCCGCCGAGGGCCTCGGCGACCTGGGCGACGGCACGATCGGCGGCACCCTCCTCGGTGAGGTCGCAACGCACGCCGATCACCGTCGCGCCCGCCGCCGCGAGCTCGTCGACCGCAGCGTCCAGCCGCTCGCCACCGCGTGCGGCGAGGGCGACCGAGGCGCCGTCCGCCGCCAACGCCTTCGCCGCCGACCGTCCGATCCCCGCGGAACCGCCGAAGACCAGGAAGTTCCGGCCGCGGATGCCGAGGTCCATCAGCGAGCGTCCCCCCGGCGTCGCGCGTCGAGGGCGGTCGCAGCCGCCCAGACGTAGTCGCCCTTGCCGTTCGCGAGGCGTCGGATCTCGTCGCAGACCTCGACGGCCCGTGGCGCCTTGAACCGCGCGAGTCGAGCGGCGACGTACTCGCGCAGCTCGGTCGGTTCCGGCGCTGCACCCGGAACGGCCGAGACGAGCGCGACGGTCTCGCTGCCGAACCGCTCCGAAGGTCGACCGACCACCAGCGCGTCGTGGACCAGCGGATGTGACCGCAGCACCGCCTCGACCTCTTCGACGAAGACCTTCTCCCCGCCGGTGTTGATCACGAGCGAGTCACGGCCGACCAGGGACAGCGACCCGTCCGGGAGCAGACGCCCGCGGTCGCCCGGCACCGCGACACGCTCGCCGGCGACGATCGGGAACGTGGCCGTGGTGCGTTCGGGATCGCCGAGGTAGCCGAGCGGGACCCGACCCCTCCGGGCGAGCCAGCCGAGCTCGTCGTCGCCCGGTGACAGGAACCGGGTGCGGTCCTCGCTGATGACCGTCGCCCCAGCCCCCGGCTGGAACTCGACCCGCTCCACGCCCTTGGCGTGCGCGCCGAACGCCATGCCGCCCGTCTCGGACGCGCCGTAGCCGTCCCGGAGCGTCGCGTTCGGCATCGCGTCGACCAGGGCGTCCTTGAGGTGGCTCGACGTCGCCGCGCCGCCGGTGCCGACGACGGCGAGCGACGACAGGTCGTAGTCCGCTCGGGCGAGCTCCTCGACGATCGGCAACGCATACGCATCCCCGACGATCGACATCATGAAGGCACGTTCTCGCTCGGCGAGCCCCAGCACCGCGGCCGCGTCGAAGCGCCCGGAGTCGTCGTGCACCAGCACCGTCGCGCCCAGGTGCAACGCGGAGAAGGCGGTCCACTGCGCCGCGGCGTGCATCAGCGGCGGCACTGCGTACCACGGCCCCGCACCCCAGCCGAGCGCCCCGGCGCCGATCGACTCGGCGGTCGCGCCCTCGGCGCCGGCCATGGCACCGACGTATGCGTCGGCCTGTCGCCACAGCACCGCCTTCGGTCGTCCCGTCGTGCCACCGGTGCACACCATGTAGACGTCGTCGGGCGAGGTCACGGGAAGCGCCGTCGAACCCGGGCCGAGCCGGCCGGTGACGACGTCCTCGTACGGGACGCTCCCGCCGATCGGCGCGACGCCCGAGTCGTCGTCGACGTCGAGCAGCACGATCGACGTCGTGTCACATCCGGCGGCGACGAGCGGGCCGTAGCGACGGTGGTAGACGACCGCACGCGGCCGGACCTCGGCGAGCAGGCCGGCGACCTCGGTGGAGCGGTAGTGCTGGTTGACGTTGAAGGGCACCGCTCGGGCGCGGAAGGCGCCGTACATCGCTTCCAGGTACTCCGCACCGTTGTGCAGCACGAGTGCGACCGGGTCCTGGCCGAGCTCCCAGTGCTCGAGCTCGGTCCGCTCCCGTCGCACACCGACGCCGTGGTCGATCAGGTGGCGGGCGAGTGCGCAGCTCCGCTCGCGGACCTCGGCGTAGGTCCTGCGGACGTCACCGCAGACCAGCATCTCTCGGTCGGGCACCGCGTCGGTGACGACGTCGTGTACCGCGACGAAGGACCACTCCGTCGGCGCTGCCACGTTCAGCGCCCCGTGAACTCGGGGTCGCGACGCTCCAGGAACGCGGTGATGCCTTCCTTCATGTCGTCGGTCGTGAAGGCGATGTGCTGTGCTCGAGCTTCGCTCTCGAGTGCGGTGGGGAAGCTCGCCTCGTTGCTCGCGTCCAGCAGACGCTTGATCAGGCCGATCGCGATGGTCGGGCCAGTTGCGAGACGTCGCCCCCACTCGCTCGCGACCGCGTCGAGCTCGTCGTGTGGCACCACCTCGTTGATCAGTCCCCACTCGAGGGCGGTCGGCGCGTCGACGGCATCACCGAAGAACGCCATCTGCTTGGCTCGGCGCAGACCGATCTGCTGGGGCAGCGACCAGGAGGTGCCGCCGTCGAGCGCGAGCCCACGCCGGACGAAGATCTGACTGAATCGGGCTCGTTCGCTGGCGAGCACCAGGTCGCAGGCGAGCACCAGCCCGAGGGCGACACCGACCGCGACCCCGTCGACCGCGGCGATCGTCGGTTTGGGGAGGGCCTGCAGGCGCGAGATCAGGCTGCCGACCAGACGCATCTCGCTCACGATCGGCTGCGGGCCCCCACCTGTCAGCCCCTTGTTCTCGCCTGCGTTCGACATGCCACCGGACAGATCCGCCCCGGAGGAGAAGTTGCCGCCGGCGCCGGTCAGCACGAGCGCCCTGGCCGACGGATCCTGTTCGAGCTCGGTGAGCACCGAGTCGAAGTCGGACCAGATCTCGGCGTTGATCGCGTTCTTCTTCGCCGGTCGGTTCAGGGTGAAGGTGATCAGACCTCCGTCGCGCTCGACCGTCGTCGCCGTCTCCGTCCCCTGCATCGGGTCCATCGGGTCCACGTACCTCCGCTGAGGCCCGAGCAGGGGTGAGCGACGCTCGCTCATCCCCGACCCCCCGGGCGAGTTCCACGACCGGGCGGTCGCGCTTCGGGCATCGTGCCACACAGAACCAGCCCTGAACAGCGTCACTGGACGATTGGATGGAGCGAGACTTTCCTCCTGACTACAGTCCAACTGTGCAGCCGGGACGGGAGTCGACCCGGACCGACGAGCGAGGATTCCAGGTGACATCCACAGCTGTCCGTTTCGACCCGTTCTCCGACGAGTACTTCGACGACCCCACCGACGTCTATGCGCGACTGCGTGACGAAGCACCCGTCTACTTCAGCGAGCAGTACGGCTTCTACGCGCTGTCACGCTTCGCAGATGTCGTCACGGCGCACCGCGACTGGCAGGGCTTCTCGAGCTCGCACGGGGTCGACCTGTCGATGCTGTCCCAGGACCCCGAGGTCATCCGGTCGTTCCGCAGCATCATCATGATGGACCCGCCGGACCACGATCGGTACCGGGCGCTGGTGAGTCGGGTGTTCACACCTCGTGCGGTCACCGGGCTCGAGCCGATGATCCGAGACGTCGTCACCGAGCTGATCGAACCGTTCGAAGCCGACGGCCGGCTGGACGCAGTGGCCGACTTCTCGGCGCTGTTCCCGGTCGAGATCATCTCGCGGATGCTGGGCGTGCCCGACGGCGAGCGTCAGCAGATCCGCCACTGGCTCGACACGGCCCTGCACCGCGAGCCGGGCCGGATGGACCCGACGAAAGAGGGGCGCAAGGCGCTCATGTCGCTCGGCGGCTACTTCTACGAGCTCTCGGTCGAGAAGCGGCGGAACCCCGCCGACGACATGCTGTCCCGGTTGATCGAGGTGCGCATCGACCGGGGCGACGGCGAGGAGTCCGGGCTCGACGACCTCGAGATCGCCAACTTCGCCACGCTGCTCGGGGGCGCCGGGGCCGAGACGGTCACGAAGCTGGTGGCGAATGCGGTGGTGCTCTTCTCACGGCACCCCGATCAGTGGGAGAAGGTCGTGGCCGAGCCCGACCGCATCCCGCGTGCGGTCGAGGAGGTGCTGCGCTACGTCCCGCCGTCGCAGTACCAGGGCCGCTTCTCGTTCGAGGACCGCGAGTTCGAGGGTGGTCGCATCCCCGCCGGCCATCCGGTGCTGCTCATCACCGGCGCGGCGACGCGCGACCCCCGGGCGTTCGATCGGCCCGACGACTTCGACATCGACCGTCCGGCGAACCTGGCGATCGGGTTCGGTCACGGAGTGCACAGCTGCCTCGGAGCGGCGCTCGCCCGGCTCGAGAGTCGGATCGCGATCGAGGAGCTCGCGGCGCGCTGGAACCGCCTCGAGGTCGACGAGACCGGCACACGTCGTGTCCAGATGTCGAACGTCTCGGGTTACTCCAGCGTGCCGATGACGGGCGCGCGCTGACGTAGCGGCCTGTTGGCCGGAGGTTCGGCACGGCCGATGGGCCGGAGCGCCCGGCGGCGTGGTCCGGGAGCTGTGGTGGTACCTCCCCGCCGCTCTCCATGGCCAGCAGCACCACGGCGGCCCGAACCGAGAGCTCCGCTCAGCGCTTCTCGTAGGTGATGCCCGACGCCTCGACGTCCCAGGTCGAGTCGGTGACACCCTGATCGCGCAGCTCGCGCTTGAGCACTCGCCCGACCGGTGACCGGGGCAGCTCGGTCCGGAACTCGATGTAGCGGGGCAGCGCGAAGTACGGCAGCTCGTCGAGGCACCACCGGAACAGCGACTCCTCGTCGAGCGGGGCGCCCCCGTCGGCCGCCGCCTCGTCCTTGAGCAGCGCCGTGACCTTGAGGTCGTCCTCGGTCAGCGGACTGGGCACCGCGTGCACAGCGACATCAGCGAGCCCGCCGTGGGACATCAGGATGCGCTCGACCTCGAAGCTCGAGATGTTCTCTCCCCTGCGGCGCAGGTAGTCCGCCTTGCGGTCGACGAAGAACAGGAAGCCCTCGTCGTCGATCCGACCGATGTCGCCGGTGTGGTACCACCAGTTGCGGCTGGTCTCGACGGTCGCCTCGGGACGACCCCAGTATCCCTCGAACATCGTGTGGGGACGCTTCGGGCGGATCACGATCTCGCCGTCGGTGCCGCGTGGCTGCTCGACGTCGTCGTCGTCGAAGATCCGCACGTCGAAGTACTCGTCGTTGATCACGCCCGCCGCGTTCGGCTTGTTGACCACACCCTCGGGCTGCCACGAGATCAAGGACGCCTCGGTGACGCCGTACGCACCGCTGAAGGTGTCGACCCCGAACCGCCCCCGGATGATCTCGTCGACCTCGGTCGGCAACGGCGCCGCACCGATCAGGCGCAGCGAGGTGTTCGCCTCGGCTGCTCCGGAGCGGGGCATCTCGGGCCGGTCGGTGTCGTGGGCCAGCAGGTACGCCATGGTGCCCAACGTCGAGGTGACCGTGGCGCCGGTCCGGTTCATCTCCGACCAGAACCGCGAGACCGAGAACCGCCGCTCGATCGCTGAACGCCCCCCGTAGACGAGCGGGCCGAGCACCGCGGTCACGATGGCGTTGAAGTGGAACAGCGGCAGCGGCGTCCAGATCACGTCCTCGGCGGTGCGCCGCCAGCAGATGCCGATCTGACGCGAGAGCTCGTAGTGGTAGCGGTGGCTGAGCATGCAGCCCTTCGACGGACCCGTCGTCCCGCCGGTGTAGACGAACGTCGCCAGGTCCGAGGGCCGCACCGCCACCGGCGCGATCGGGTCGTACGACGCGAGGCGATCGGACCACGCCTCGTCGCCCAGCACGACGACGTGATCGAGCGCTTGGACGTCACCGGCGACGCGGTCCGCCCGCTCCAGCAACGACGGCTCGACGAGCAGCACACGTGCCCCGGAGTCCGCGAGCTGGTGACGCAGGTACTCGCCCTTGTACGCGGTGTTGATCGGCACGGCGATGCCGCCTGCGATCACGATGCCCCACCACGCGAGCACCGCCTCGGCGGAGTTCTCGACCAACGAGGCCACCCGCTCCCCCGGCGCCACGCCCAGGTCGCGCAGCAGCGCGGCGACCGCACCGCCGCCCCGGGCGACGTCCGCCGCGGACAGCTTGGTGCCGACGACGTCGAGGTACTCGCCGTCGGGATCGGCGTCGAGTCGCGCCGCGAGCAGGTCGGCGAGCGTCCGGTCGTCGTTGTCGCTGCGCCACACGGCGTCGACGTGTCGATCGTCCATCTCAGACCTCCTGGCGCCCGGCGGCTCGCCCGCGGAGCACGTCGCCGTAGGGCTTGCCCTTGTCGGGGTTCGGCTCGCGCGGCAGCCCGAGGACCCGCTCGGCGATGATGTTGCGCTGGATCTCGTCGGTGCCGCCGTAGATCGACGACGCGGGAGAGAACACCACCGCCTCGCTGTACACGCCGCCCTCGACGCCGTCGGGCCTCGCGAGCATCGCGTCGGCGCCGAGGATCGTCGCCGAGAGGTGTGCGGCGGTCTTCACGATCCGTGTCTGGCTGATCTTCCCGACGTTCGCCACCGAACCACCCCTGCCAGCCTCGGCCTCGGCCTTACCCCGCAGCGCGTTCCAGTTCCCGGTCTGGCTGTAGGTGTAGAGACGCGCCAGCTCCTGTCGGACCGACGGGTCCGACGTGCGACCCTGCGACCGGGCGAGCTCGGCCACGTCGGCGTACTTGAGCGTCAGCTTCGACTCCGGGGGCCGCAGCGACGCAGCGTCACCCGCCCGCTTCCCCAACATGCCACCGCGCTCCCCCGGGCCGGGGAACGCGCTGTGTGCTCCGCCGGCACCGATGCCGGTCCGCTCGAAGAACAACGTCGTCTGGGTGATGCGCCAGCCGTCGCCCGCTTCGCCGATCAGGTCGGCCGACTCGCAGACCGCATCATCGAGGAAGACCTCGTTGAAGACCGACTGGCCGGTCATCTCCATGAGCGGCCGCACGGTCACCCCCGGCTGGTTCATGTCGAACGCGAACCAGGAGAGCCCCTCGTGCTTTGGCACGTCGAACGAGGTCCGGGCGACGAGCATGCCCATGTCGGAGCCCATGGCCATGCTCGACCACACCTTCTGTCCGTTGATGATCCAGCGGTCGCCGTCACGTTCGGCACGCGTGGTCACCCCCGCCAGGTCCGATCCCGCGCCGGGCTCGCTGAAGAGCTGGCACCAGGCCACTCGTCCGGCGACGATCGGCGTCACCAGCCGTTCGATCTGCTCGGTCGTGCCGTGGACGAGGATCGTCGGCGCCGCCATCAGCAACCCGAGCCCACCCGGCGGGCGCAGCGCGCCGTGTCGGGCGAAGGTCGCCCGGACCACGGCCTCGGAGCGGCGTTCGAGCCCGCGGCCGCCCTGCTCGGGGGTGAAGTGCGGGACGGTCCAGCCGGCGTCCGCGACCAGCTGCCACCACTCCTCGACGGACAGCTCCGGGTCCCAGTGCTGCTCGAGCCACGCCAGGACATCGGCAGCGAGCTGCTCGTGCGACGGATCGGTCTCGGTCATTCCACGTTCCCCCTGTTGCGTCCGGACCGGTCCGGCCGGTCGCTCGGTGCTGCTCCACTGCCCGGAGTCCCACCTCCGTCACAGGGAATCGGGACTGAACCGATGTGGAGAGTAGCGCTTTCCCCCGACGCCTTCACGACCCGCTGGGGCCATGACACCCTGCGGTCCACACGGGTTGTGTGAGCGTCGGTCGCGCCCTGCTCACACGACGCCCAGCGCCCGCAGCTCAGCGACGCGCTCGACTCCGATGCCGATCTCGGCGAGGACCTCCTCGGTGTGCTCGCCCAGCAGCGGCGCGCGCCCACGGATCGACCCGGGCGTGGACGACATCTGGAACGGCGTGACCGTGATGGGCACGGGTCCGGCGCCCGGATACTCGACCCGTTGCAGGAAGCCCATCGCCTCGACGTGGGGATCGCGGACGACCTCGTCGGTGCTCAGCATGGGCGCTGCGGGCAGCTTGGCCGCCTCGAGACGCGCGACGACGTCGTCGCGGGTCCTGCCCGCACACCAGCCCTGCATGATGTCGTTGAGCAGGTCGCCGTGCTCCCAACGGCTGTCGTCGTCGACGAAGCGTGGGTCGTCGATCAGGTCCTCGCGTCCGACGAGTCGACACCACCGCTCGAACATCGGCTGCCCCGCCACCTGCAGCAGCACCCAGCCGTCGTCGACGCGGTACAGGTCGCACGGGGCGACCGCGACGCCGCGGTTGCCGACACGGGGTTTGTCGACGCCGAGCACCTCTCGCTCGATGAGCAGCGAGTTCGCCATCATCAGGCACGACGGCAGCAGCGCGGCCTCGACGTGTTGGCCCTCGCCGGTGCGGTCGCGGTGCAGCAGCGCCATCGTCACGCCGATCGCCAGGGACAACGCCGTGCTGTAGTCGGCGTACGGCACGACGCTGCGGATCGGTTGGTCCGGCAGACCCTGACGGGAGACCGCCCCGGACATCACCTGACCGGTGCCGTCGAAGCCGATCTTCGAGCTGTACGGGCCGCCCTCGCCATATGCGGTGGCACTGGCGAGGATCACGTCGGGCCGGATCGACCGGAGCTGCTCGTAGGAGAGCCCGTTCGCCTCCATCGCACGCAGCGGCATGTTGGCGATGACCACGTCCGCGCCCTCGACGAGCGAGCGGAGGATCGCCCCGCCCTCGTCGGTGGTGGTGTCGAGGGTGAGTGAGCGCTTGTTCCGGTTGCACTGCAGGAAGGTCGCGCCCTCGCCGCCCTCGGCGGTCGCCTGCACCCAACGGTCCTCGCCGCCCTCGCGCTTCTCGATGCGGATCACGTCCGCGCCCATGTCGGCCAGGATCGCCGCACACCAGGGCGCCGCGATGAAGCGCCCCAGATCGAGCACCCGCAGCCCCTCCAACACCGTTCCCGACTCGTTCACCCGCTGACCTCCCCATGACCTGGTCGAACCAGGAAATAGGGGTCCTCGTCGACATCCGTTGTCGATGAGGACCCCACTCCCACCTCAGCTCGCGCTCACTTCGGAGCGCTGTCGCATTCCGCTCACTTCGGAGCGAAGTGCTGCCCGGCGTCGAGGCGGATGCAGGAGCCGTTGAGCATGGGCGTCTCGACGATCGCCAGGACGAGTCGGCCGTACTCCTCGGGTCGACCGAGACGCTTCGGGAACGCCGCGTCCTTGGTCAGCGCGGCGGCGAACTCGTCGGGGATGCCCTCGGTGAGTCCCGTCGCGAAGAGGCTCGGGGCGATGGACATGGCACGGATCCCGAGGCCGCCCAGGTCCCGGGCGATCGTGAGCGTCATCCCGGCGATGCCGGCCTTGGCCGCGGTGTAGGCGACCTGGCCGATCTGCCCCTCGAACGCCGCGATCGACGCCGTGCTGATGATCACGCCGCGCTCGTCGTCCTCGGGCTCGTTGCGTGCCATGTGCTCCGCGGAGAGACGGGTGATGTTGAAGGTGCTGATCAGGTTCAGCTCGACGGTCGCACGGAACGCGTCGAGCGGATGCGGACCGTCCTTGGACAGGGTGCGGCGTGCGCCACCTCCACCCGCGGTGTTCACCGAGATGTGCAGCGAACCTCCGAGCGCCTCGACAGCCGCGTCGATCGCTGCTTCGGTGCCGACATCGTCGGTCACGTCACACGGGTGGAACGTCCCGCCGAGTCCAGCGGCGACCTCGGCGCCCGCGGACTGCGGACGGTCGAGGATCGCGACCGAGGTGCCCGCCTGCACCAGCAGTTCGGCCGCCGAGCGGGCCATTCCCGATGCGCCTCCGACGATGATCGCCTTCTTACCCCGTGGGTCCATGTTGTCCGTCCTTCCGATCGGAGAATGATGTGCCGGCAGCGTACTTCGGGACCGATACCTCTAGAGGTTAAAGCTGTAGGGTTCGCTGCCGTGATCGCTCCAGCGCCTGCTCCTCCGACCGACGCTCCCGCCGGTGCCCGCCGTGCGGCGGACATCGTCGACGTCGATCTGACCTCCGCCGCGACCTTCGCCGACGAGGTGCCCCACACAGCCTTCGACGCCCTCCGGTCGGCCGGAGGCGTCGAGTGGCACGACGAGTCGCCGCTCGACCAGAGCATCCTCCCGAACGACTTCGTCCGCTTCGTGGACAGCCCGGGCTTCTTCTCGGTCACCAGCCACGCCCTCGTGAGCGAGGTCCTCAAGGACCAGGCCCGGTTCTCCTCGGAGCTGGGCGCGACGACGATGCTCACCGTGGATCCCGAGACGCTGCCGATGCTGCGGGCGATGATGCTGAACATGGACGCGCCGGGGCACACCCGCCTGCGTCGCATCCTGCAGCCGAGCTTCACGCCGAAGTCGATCGGCGCGCGGCTGCACGATCAGGTCGCTGTCAACGCCCGTGAGATCGTCGACGAGCTCGGCGACGCGGACCACTGCGAGCTCGTCACGGCGGTCTCGGCCGAGATGCCGTTGCGGGTGCTCGCCGACCTGCTGGGCATGCCACGTGAGGACCGCCACCTCATCTTCGACTGGAGCAACGCGCTCATCGACTCCGACGCGTCCGACGACGCGGACGGCGCTGCGGCCGGAGTGGCGGCGATGGGCGAGGCGATCACGTACGGCCAGGCGATGGTGGCCGACCGGCGGGCCAATCCGCGCGACGACATGATGAGCGTCATCGCTCACGCCGAGATCGACGGTGAGAGCCTCGACGACACCGAGATCGCCATGTTCTGGGTGCTGCTGATCGTTGCCGGCAACGAGACGACTCGCAGTGCCATGTCGGGCGCCACCGTGGCGCTCGCCGAGCACGACCGCTGGCGCTGGCTGGCCGAGCACCCCGAGGCGATGGGCACCGCCCTCGAGGAGCTGTTGCGCTACGTCTCGCCGGTGATGCACTTCCGTCGCACCGCGACCCAGGACACCACCCTCGGCGACCAGCACATCCGTGCCGGCGACAAGGTCGTCGTCTGGTACGGCGCGGCGAACCGCGACCCGCAGGTCTTCGACGATCCCCACGGCCTCGATCTCACCCGCGAGCACAACCCGCACCTCGCGTTCGGCGTCGGCCCGCACTTCTGCCTCGGCGCCCACCTGGCCCGCCTCGAGCTCAGCACCATGCTGCAGGCCATGCTCGAGCGCGCCCCCGGCCTGACGCTCGACGGACGCCCCACCCGGGTGCCGTCCAACTTCGTCAACGGCATCCGCACGCTGCCGGTCATGCTCGGCCGCTGACAGCGCGCCGCGATCCAGCGCGAGCCGCACGCCTTCGCGAAGGCCACTGACGCACCCTGCCGGTCACGCCCGAGCGCTGCGCTGCCGTCAGCCGGGCGGTTCGTCGTAGAACTGCTGGGCCCAGCGACGCAGCGCCTTGTACGGCTTCGCGTCCTGCTTGGCGAGCGCGGGGTTGACGACGTAGCGCTGGTAGCGCCAGATCTCCAGGTCGTCCTCCATCGTCGAGAGGAACTGCTGGTCGATCCGCGTGCGGATCTCGGGCGGCGGCTCGACGGCGTCGTCGCCCGGTGGCCGCGGCCACCAGACCGTGTAGAAGAGGTCCGACGCACCCTTGTCGACAGGCGTCACCGTGAACGTCAGCCGATGCTGCTGCACCCCCTCGAACGCGGTGAGCGATCCGCCCAGGCCGGCGAGCCAGCTGTGGATCCGCAGCGACATGGCGTCGGGATCCTCGCTGCGCGTGTCGGGCCAACCGGTCAGGAACTTCCAGATCGGGCCGTCCGGTTCCCAATGCAGTGCCACGGGCGCGACGGTGGCGTGGTGCACGTACTGGAAGTGCGCGCTGTCCGGTCCGTTCTCGGCGACCACTTGGGGATGCACCGGCTCGCCGGTCGCCTTGGCGGTCATCGGCGCGTAGTAGGCGGCGGGATCGGTCTCGAACTGCGGGAACGACGTGAAGACGTCGGGCATGTCCCACGACGGCGCGTCGCCCTCGGGGTGGTGCCACATGTAGACCGACCCGTACTGCTCGACGGTCCGCCATGCCCGCAGCGTCTTCGAGCGGTTCGGGGTGTCCTGGTACGGGATCGAGACGTTGACGCCCTCGGCGTTCCACTCCCACCCGTGGTACGGGCAGGTGACGCAGTCGCCGGTCACCTTGCCGCCGTGGCCGATGTGCGCACCGAAGTGAGGGCAGTGCGCGTCGAGCACGTGCAGCTCACCGGCGGCATCGCGGTACGCCGCGAGGTCCTCGCCGAAGTAGCGCAGCGGCACCGCCCGCTCCGAGGGGAAGTCCGCCGACCAGCCGATCTGGAACCAGCCGGTCGGTCGCCAGGTGTAGGGGACGTCCATCAGAGAGCTCCTTCGAGTGCTCGGATCAGTGACGTGGCGTCGGCGAGTGTGCGGATGGTCGCGTTGAGGTGGGTGCACGTCGACGCCCCGACCAGGTCGCCGCGCGCGATCGTCGGCAGCGCGGTCAGCTCGACGCCGACGATCCGTTGCGCGCTCGCCACCGCCGAGGGGCATGTGTCCCAGGGCAGTACGCGCGGTTCGACCTCGATCGCCTCGATGACGCCGTTCGCATCGGCGGCCACCTCGACCAGGTACTCGTGCAGGACCATCTCGACGTCGACGTCCGCGTAGGAGTCACGCATGTGGGCGACCACCGTGAACCCGCCCCCCGCAGCGGGGGAGACGTCGAGGCAACGCCGACGCCGGACCGTGCCGTGCTCGAGCGGCGACAGCGCGTGCCAGCCGTCGACATCGTCCGCCTCGACCCGCGGCGCGGCGGGTCCCGTCGGGACGACGGTGCGCCCCTCGGTGCGGAGGATCTGCAGCAGCGGTGTGCCCGTCGCCCATCCGGCACAGACGTCGGCCTGATGCGCTGCGCGCTCCGGCCCGCTCGCCGGGTCGTCCGGGATGAGACCGGCGCGCAGCAAGGCGAAGCCGGCCACGAACACCACCCCTGATGCCTCCTCGAGCAGCGAGAAGCCGAGCGACCGCTCGGCACCGGCCGTCGGGAGCGCCTCGGCGAGCGTTCGGGAGAACGCCTTGCGCACCGAGGTGCCTCGCAACGCGTCGAGCCCCGACTCCGAGGAGTCGACGTGCTCGATGCCGCCTGTCGCGAGGTCGAAGTCCAGCGTGCTCTCGGACGCAGCGACCAACTGGGTCGTGGCATCGACCCCGGTCCGCACGTCACGGCCGCGCACCTGCACGCGACCGCGTCCCTCGGCCACGTCGGGGAAGGGCACGTCGATCGACATCGTCCGCCGAGCCGAGCCTTCGGCGCGGGGCGCGCTGGCCTGCACCGCGAGCGTGGGGCCACGCCCCGGACCGAGTGTGAGGTCCGAGGAGTCGGTGTCCGGAGTCGCGATGCCTGGCCCGTCCATCAGTGATGATCGTAGCCGACATCACCGAATCCTCTAGAGGTATCGTCGCGGCGTGCGACCCTTCTCCGAGTCATGAGCATCGACCTGACGACGCTGGTCCGGCCCCGCAGCACCGCGGTGGTCACCCAGGAGTGCCAGGGTGCCGTCGTCGGCACCGGCGCCGCGCTGACGCGAGCTCGCCGACGAGGCCGGACGAGAGGCGCTCCCGTCGATCAGCCGACTGCTCCCGGCGGCGCGGGCGGCGGGGGTCACCGTGGTGCACTGCGTCATGCAGCAGCGCCCCGACCGACGCGGCAGCAACACGAATGCACGCCTCTTCGCCGGTGCGGCGCAGCTGGGCATGGACCTGAGCCCGGGCTCTCCCGGCGGCTCGGTCGTCCCAGAGCTCGGCCCGGAGCCCGAGGACCTGGTCCTGACGCGCACCCACGGCCTCGGCCCGATGAGCGGCACCGACCTGGACCCGATCCTGCGCAACCTGGGCATCACGACGATCGTGGTGACCGGGGTGTCGGTCAACGTGGCGATCCTCAACCTGGTGATGGACGCGGTCAACCGCGGCTACCAGGTGGTCCTGCCGCGCGACGCCGTCGCGGGTGTCCCGGCCGACTACGCCGCTGCCGTGATCGACGGCACGCTCTCGCTGCTGAGCACCCTGACCACGACCGACACGCTGATCGAGACCTGGCAACACGCGCCGAAGGAGGCCACCTCGTGACCACACAGCGATCGCCCCGCACCACTCCGCCCGCGAGCAGCACGACCGAGAGCAGCCCGAGCGAGGTCGCCGACGTCGTGGCCCGCGTCCGCGCCGGCTTCGACGCCGGGATCACACGGCCCATCGAGTGGCGGCGACGTCAGCTCGACGGCCTGGCACGGATCCTCACCGACTCCGCCGACGCACTCGTCGACGCCCTCGGGCGCGACATGCGCAAACCGCCCGTCGAAGCGAGGTTCACCGACATCGGTTTCACCGCGGCCGAGGTCCGACACATCGGTCGCAACGTGGAGCGATGGTCACGTCCTCGCCGCGCCCGCCTCCGACTCCAGGACCGTCCGGGGCGCGGCAGCATCGTGCCCGAACCGCTCGGCGTCTCGCTGATCATCGCCCCGTGGAACTATCCGGTGCAGCTGACGTTGTCACCGCTGGCAGCGTCGCTCGCCGCCGGCAACGCGGTGGTGGTGAAGCCCTCGGAGCTCGTGCCACACACGTCGTCGCTGCTCGCCGAGCTGCTGCGCGAGCACCTCGACCCCGACGCGGTCGCGGTGGTCGAGGGCGGGCCCGAGGTGTCGACCGCCCTGCTGGAGCACCGCTTCGACCACATCTTCTTCACCGGGTCGTCGACCGTCGGCCGGATCGTCGCCGAGGCCGCTGCCAAGCAGCTGACACCGACGGTGCTCGAGCTCGGCGGGAAGTCACCGGTGATCGTCGCGGATGACGCCGACATCGGCATCGCGGCGGCCCGCATCGCCTGGGGCAAGTGCGTCAACGCCGGGCAGACCTGCATCGCACCGGACTACGTGCTCGTCAGCGAGCGGCGCCGCGACGAGCTGGTCGACGGTCTCGTCGCCGCGATCGGCCGCTACTACGGCAACGACCCCGTGCGCTCCCCTGACCTGGCCGCGATCGTGAACGACCGCCACCTGAGCAGGCTCACCGGGCTGCTCGCCGACCACGGCGGCACCGTCGTGTGCGGCGGGAGCCACGATGCAGCGACCCGGCGCGTCGCCCCGACGGTCGTCGTCGATCCGGACCCCGACAGCGCGCTCATGCAGGGGGAGATCTTCGGCCCGATCCTCCCGGTCGTCACCGTCGACGACCTGCACGGCGCGATCCGTTTCGTGAACGAGCGCCCCAAACCGCTGGCGCTGTACGTCTTCTCCGACGAGGACGACACCATCGAGCGCGTCACCGAGCGGACGTCGTCGGGTGGCGTGTGCGCCAACCACGTGATGTTCCACATCGGACCGCCCGAGCTGCCCTTCGGCGGTGTCGGAAGCTCCGGGTGGGGCCGGTACCACGGCCGTTCGGGGGTCGAGGCGCTGTCGAACATGAAGCCCGTCTACCGGCGGCCGGTGAAGCCGGAGCTGTCGTTCATCTACCCGCCCTACACCCGGTGGAAGTCGCGGCTGCTCTCACGATGAACGCCGGGGCGCGGCGCCGGCCGGTCGATAGCATCGTCGTCGACGACCACGAGGGGGTGGCGCATGAGTCGGTCCGAGCGCTCACGTTCGATCACGTTCTTCGATCCGCCCGCTGCCGCACCGGAGCTCTACGAGAGCGGCATCATGTCGATGCCGACCATGGACCCGGATGCCCCCGACCAACTCGTCGAGTGGGCGCTCTCGGGTGGTCACGTCGTGAAGACGCTGTTCCGCCAGCCCGACGGCATGAGCCTGGTGTGGTCGTGGTTCGGCCCCGGCTACGCCCTGCCGCGGCACTCCCACAGCGCGGACTGCCTCTACTTCGTCATCGCCGGCGAGGCGCACCTCGGCAACCGGGTCGTCGAGGCCGGCGCCGGGTTCTTCGTGCCGGCCGACGCGCCCTACGCCTACACGGCGGGCCCGGAGGGCATCCAGATCCTCGAGTTCCGCGACGTCGCCGAGTTCGACATGAAGATCACCGAGAGCATCCCGCGCTGGGATCGGATCGTCGAGATCGTCCGGGCGAACAAGGACGACTGGCAGGCCGCGGCACCCGAGGCGACCCTGGCGCCCGACGCGACCCTTCAGAGCGCGAACGAGTAGCCGCCGTTCAGCGGACAGGTCTGGCCGGTGATCCAGCGGGCCTGCTCGCTCGCGAGGTACACCACCAGCGGCGCGACCTCGTCGGGAACACCGGGACGACGGATCGCGTACCCGCGGAGGATCTCCTTGGCCATCGGCGAGTCGAGGTCCTGCCAGATCGCCTCGGTCGCTTCGGTCCGCATCGTGCCGAGCGAGATGTTGTTGGCGGTGATGCCATGTCGGCCGTTCTCGAGCGCGAGCGACCGGGTGAGCCCGGCAGCGCCCGCCTTCGCCGCGCCGTAGACCGCACCGCCTGCGTCGCCGGTACGTCCAGCGTCCGACACGATCGTGATGAGCCGACCCCACCCGTTCTCGATCATGCCGGGCAGCACCGCACGACAGCAGTGCATGACCCCGTAGAGGTTCACCTGCAGGAACGACTCCCAGTCGGCCGGATCGCTCTGGGCGAACACTCCCCTGGAGCCGAAGCCGGCCGTTCCGGCGTTGCCGGCGTTGTTGACCAGCACGTCGACGCCGCCGAGCGCGTCGACGGCGCGGGTGACCGACGCGTGGTCGGTGACGTCGAAGGCCGACGCCTCGCCGACCGCGCCGGCGGCAGCAACCTCTGCTGCGACCGCCTCGGCGCGGTCGCCGTCGATGTCGTTGACGACGACGTCGGCGCCCGCAGCGGCGAGACCGAGTGCGATGGCGCGACCGACGCCCTGCCCGCCACCGGTGACGAGCGCCCGCCGACCCGACAGATCCAATGTCATCGCCATAGGTCAGGCTCCACCTCTCGGGCTGATGGCCCGAAATCTCTAGAGGTCTCCGCGTCGTGCGACGATCACCGTATCCTCCGGGCAGCCTGCGCAGGCGAACGAGCGCCTCCGCCACCGAATCAGAGAGTGTGCACACGATGACCGCTTCGCCCCCTGACCCGTCGAGCAGCGCGACGAGCTGGCCCGGTCGGCTGACCGGCAAGGCAGCGATCGTCACCGGCGGCGCATCCGGCATCGGCCGAGCCACCGTGGAGCGGTTCGTCGCCGAAGGCGCACAGGTCGTCGTCGGCGACGTCGACGAACCTGCGCTCGCCGAACTGGCCGATGCCCTCGGCGATTCGGTGGTCGTCCAGCGCTGCGACGTCACCGACGACGGCGACGTCGAACGGCTCGCGCAGGCTGCGGTCGACCGGTTCGGTCGACTCGACATCACGTTCGCGAACGCCGGGATCGGGGCGGTCGGGCGACTGACCGACATCGACGTCACCGAGTGGCGCAGGGTGCTCGACATCAACCTGACCGGCGCCTTCCTCACGCTCCAGCATGCGGCTCGCCGCATGGGGTCGGGCGGGTCGATCGTCATCACCGCCAGCCTCAACGCGGTCCAGCCCGGTCCCGGCATGGCGGCGTACTGCAGCTCGAAGGCGGCGGTCGCGATGCTCGCCGAGGTCGCGGCGCTCGAGCTCGGCCCGTCGGGCATCCGCGTCAACGCGGTCGCGCCGGGCTTCGTGCGCACCCCGCTCACCGAGCCGTCGTTCGCGCTGAGCGGCATCACCGAGGGCTACGTCGAGAACACGCCGATGGGTCGCTATGCCCAGCCCGAGGAGATCGCAGGGCTCGTCGCGTACCTCGCCTCGGACGAGGCGTCGTTCATCTCGGGATCGCTGCAGCTGATCGACGGTGGCGCGCACACCAAGAAGTACCCGGACCTGATCGAGATCCTGAACTCGATGGGCTGAGCGGTCGCGCTCAGGCGGCCAGTGCTGAGTCAGCCAGTGCTCAGGTCGGCTTGGTGCCGAGCTCGACCGGGACGTACTCCGGGTCGCTCTCGTCACGCATGCTGAAGCGCCACTTGCAGCACACGTCGCCGTCGTCGACACGCGGCGGGATCGCCAGGATCTCGACCTACATGTTGGGGTTGTAGAGCTTCGTCGTCACGATCATCGACTTCGGGCACGTCGAGTGGCAGTTCTTCTCGAGGATGTCGGGACGGCCCATGCCCTCCCACTGGTCGACCGCGACGCAACGGTTGAACGCCATGGTGCCCACGCCCGGTTCCGGCATCTCGAAGGTCAGGTCGAACGCCTTGCCGGGCATCGCGGTGGCGTCCATCTGGAGATCCTTCATCCAGTCCTCGACGGTGTCGCCCGAGATGCCCAGGTGCTCGGCCACCAGCCGGGTGCGGGCCGGCAGCACGGTGTCGCCCCACAGGGTGAACTGGATGTCGAACATGGTGTCGAGGCCGTCGCGCAGCACGATCTGCGCCGCCCAGCCCTCGATGCACTGGAGCAGGAACTCGTGGCTGCCGAGCAGCCAGGTCACGAGCTGCGCCTTCGTCAGCCCGTCGGTGGCGGGGCCGGGGCTGAACAGCCCCGTGTAGTCGACGCGGGTGTGGCCGCGATCGGCCTCGGGCACCCGCTGGTTCGGGTCCTCGTAGCGGACACCGCTCGGCAGGAACTCGGCCTGCATGCGAGCGAGCTCGGGGACCATCTGGTCGTTCCAGGCCGCCCATTCGATCTCGGCCATGGCCTCTGCGCCGTAGCGCGTGGACACCTCGTCAGCCCACGCATCGACGGTCACGAGCATGTACTGCTCGCTGTAGGGCAGGAACCGCGTCGCCAGCATCTCTGCGGAGAAGTCGGTGAAGCGCAGCTCGGGTCGGTACGGTCCGCTGTAGTCGTCGAGGTCGGCGCCCGAGTCGACGTCGAGCTCCTGGCGGATGTCGAGCGCTGCCAGCGGGTAGGTGACGCCGTCGTCGACCTTCGGGAACTTCGGGTAGTTCACCAGGTCGACGCCGAGCATCAACACGAAGTCGTCGGGGACGTAGTCGTCCTCGAGATGGGCGCCGGGTTTGCGCACCTCGAGGAACGTGTTGAGCTGTTCGTCGGCTTCTGGTCCGGACACGGGTCCCCCTCTGAGCGACAGCCGACCGTCCGTCGACTCCCCCGCTTGCGAGATTAACGACCTGCGTCCAACCATGTAGAGGTTTCGCGTGACCCCGGACAGATCGACGCCCGGCCAGATCGACGCCCGGCCAGATCGACGCCCGGCCAGATCGACGCCCGGACGGATCGACGCTCAGGTGGCGACCGGTGCGCAGATCTCGAGGTCCATCCCGTCGGGGTCCCGGACGAACAGTGACCACTCGTCGCCGAGCTGCTGGATGTCGCCGACCTCGAGCGCGCCGGCGGTGGCGAGCCGGGGCTGCAGCGCCTGGATCGAGGCGAGTGAGTCGACCCCGATGCCGAAGTGGTCGATCGCACCCCGCCCGCCGATGCGGGTCCGCTCCCCCACGATGGCGTCGGCGGGCACCTGGAACACGTTGAGGAACGAGCCGCCACCCAGGTCGACGATCTTCATCCACGGGTGGTCGTCGCCCGGTTCGACCTCGTGCACGACGGTCGCGTCGAACACCGTGCTGTAGAAGCCCACGGTCAGGTCCATGTCGGAGGTGAGGGTGGCGATGTGGTTGATGCCGGTGATCATGGCGACCTCCCGTTCGAACAGCATTCATTAGCACGTCGTTCAATTGAATTGAACACTACTCTAACGGAATGGATGATCAGGTCAAGCGCTCGTACCAGTCGGAGCTCCGCTCGAACGCCGCGGAGCGCACCCGGCGACACATCATCGACGTGGCACGGGACTGCTTCGTCCAGGACGGCTACGCGGCGGCATCGATGCGCCGCCTCGCCGAGGCGAGCGGCGTCGCACCCCAGACGATCTACAACGCCTTCGGGTCCAAGTTCGGCCTGTTCTCGGCGGTGATCGACACCGTCGTGGCGGGCGACCACGAGCCGGTGGCGATCGCGCAGCGCCCCGGGTTCGCGTCGCTCGCCGACCTCGACGACCCGGTCGCCGTCGTCGACGCGATCGTGGCGGCCTCGGTCGACGTGCTGGGTCGACTGTCGGTGATCTACCCGACGTTACGCGCCGCGGAGTCCGACCCGGAGGTGGCCGAGGCGTACCGACAGTTCGCGGTCGAGGGGCGCTGGCAGGACTGCCGCATCGCGGTCGAGCCGCTCGAGCGCCTCGGCGCGCTGGTCGAGGGCATGACACTCGACGAGGCGACCGACGTGGTGTGGTCGACGCTCAGCCCGGACACCCACCACCTGCTGGTGCACGTCCGGGGGTGGACCACCGAGCGCTTCGCCGAGCACGCGGCGAGCGTGCTCGCCTCGAGCCTGCTGGGTCAGCTCAGGCCGAGCTGGGCGAACAGCGTCGAGTAGTCGACGTGGTGCACGTCTTCGATGACCATGCCGTCGTCATCGATCGTGGTGAACGTCGCACCCTCGAACCGGATCGCCGCGCCGGTGGCGGGGATGCCGAGCAGCTCACCGGTGTGCGTGCCCGCCATGACCCAGCGATCCGCGTGGCGGGGACCGTCGATCAGCAGTACCTGCCGGGTCAGCGTCAGGTCCGGCATGCCGGCGCAGAGCATCTCGGCGCGTGCCCGGACCGGGCCGGGGCCGATCTCCCACTCCGACGAGGACGAGTCGCGGACCCGGGCCTCGTCGGTGAACCAGCGGGCCACCGCGTCGGGGTCGTGGGCGTTCCAGGCGGCGTAGGTCGCGTCGCTGACCTGCCAGGTGAGTGCGTTCCAGTCCGTCATCGGCGCCGAGCGTAGAACCCGACGGTCTGCGACCGATCGCTCAGGAGGCGACCATGCCGGAGAGCACGTTGGCCATCTCCGGGTCCCGGTGGTCGAAGAACGACGACTCCTGGCGGTCGAGCCCGGCGATGCGCTCCATGTCGGCGTCGGAGAGCTCGAAGTCGAACACGTCGAAGTTCTCGACCATCCGCTCGCGGCGGACCGACTTCGGGATGACCAACACGTCGCGCTGGATCAGCCAGCGCAGCACCACCTGGGCCACCGACTTGCCGTGCGGTTCGCCGATCTCGGTCAGCGTCGGATCCTCGAAGAGCCCGTTGCGTCCCTCGGCGAAGGGGCCCCACGACTCGATCTGCACGCCGCGCTCGGCCATCAGCTCCTGGTCGAGGATCCGCTGGTGGTACGGGTTGGTCTCGATCTGGTTGACCGCCGGAGCCACGTCGTTGTGGATGATCAGGTCGATGAGGCGGTCGGGGTGGAAGTTCGACACGCCGATCGCGCGGGCACGGCCGTCGGCGTAGATCTGCTCCATCGCACGCCAGAAGCTGTAGTAGTCACCGAAGGGCTGGTGGATCAGGTACAGGTCGACGTAGTCCATCTCGAGGCGGCGCAACGAGGCCTCGAACGCGGCGGTGGCGTTCGCCTCGCCGGGCGGGTGCACCCAGAGCTTGGTGGTGATGAACAGCTCGTCGCGCGGGACGCCGCTGGCCCGCACGGCCCGGCCGACCTCACGCTCGTTGCCGTAGGCGGCTGCGGTGTCGATGTGGCGGTAGCCGACGTCGATCGCGGTGGCGACGGCCTCCTCGGTGTCCTCAGCGGGGATCTGGTAGACGCCGAAGCCGAGGACCGGCACCTCGACACCGTTGTGCAGCGTGATGTTCGGGACGGGTTCGGCCATGGTGCGTTCCTTCCACGGGGCGCTCTCCTCCCGAGTCTCGTCCTTCCCTCGACGCCGCGCGCCGCCCACTGACGGGCCGACGTCGCCGGCAGTCCGCTCCGCTACGGTCGCCCCCCGAGCGCAGTCACGGCGGCGGACGATTCGCCCTGAGGACGCGCCGCACGGCGCCGTGCACCTGGCGGTCGACAACCGGCGAGCACAGGGCCCCGAGGTCCGATGGGAGACCACGGCACCTCTGACCGACGTCGAGGAGCGCACATGAGCACCTTCCTCCTGCCCCGCGGCCGATCACCTCGCTCGCATGCCTACCTCGGCACCGCCAGACCGGCGGTGCTGGCATCGACGCCGCTCGCATGCTCGGTGCCTCCGCCACCATCGAGGTGATCGCCGCCGCCGGACTCCGCGGCCGAGGGGGCGGCGGACTGCCCGCCGAGGAAGTCAAGGCAGGGCAACACCAGCACGGGCGCGAGCACGGGCAGCTCCCCCAACAGCTGCAGGACGCGCTGCGGCGATGGGATGAATTCGGCGACCAGGTCAACTCCGAGAGTGAGCGGACACAGCTCACGCGGATCCGATCCGTGAGTCCCTGGCGATCCCCACCCAGCCTCTCGCACGATGGACCGGCGGAGTCGGTCGCACTCCGGCCAGGCGGCGTTCCCGACCGGCCGGAAGTGGGCCGGAATCGCCGAGCAGACCGCGGCACGGCGCTACCTCGTGTGCAACGGCGCCGAGGGCGAACCGGGCACCTTCAAGGATCGGGCCCTGCTGCGCGCCAACCCGTACCAGGTGGTCGAAGGCATGGTCATCGCAGGGCTCGCCGTCGGAGCCGACGAGCTCTACATGTGCATCAAGGCGAGCTTCGAGCGTGAGCTCGAGGCGTTCACCCGAGCGGTCCAGGAGTTCCAAGCCGCGGGGCTGTGCGACGCCTGCACGGTCAACGTCGTCGGCGGGCCCGACGAATACCTCTTCGGCGAGGAGAAGGCGATGCTCGAGGTGATCGAGGGCAAGCCCCCGTTGCCGCGCTGGTTCCCGCCCTACGAGCAGGGCCTGTTCGCAGCGTCTCCGCAGGCCGGGTGGGAGGCCGGTCCGCACGGTCCCGGGGAGCGCACCGATGAGCCGAACCCCACGCTCGTCAACAACGTCGAGACGCTCGCGAACGTGCCGCACATCCTGGCCCGTGGAGCGGACTGGTTCCGCTCGATGGGCACCGACGAGTCCCCCGGCACTGTGGTCGTCACTGTCGTCGGCGATGTCATCGCGCCCGACGTCGGCGAGGTCGAGCTGGGCTCGCCGCTGGGAGCCGTGATCAACGCGGTCGGCAGCGGTCTGGCGCCGGGGCGCGAGGTCAAGGCTGTGTTCCTTTCTCGGGTGTCGCCAACCCCGTCGTGACCGCTGCGCAGCTCGACACACCGGTCAGCTACGAAGGGTTCGACGCGATCGGTACCGGCATGGGCTCGGCGGGATTCATCGTCTACGACGACACGGCGTGCATGGTCGATGTCGCCCATCAGATGTCACGGTTCCTGTCGATCGAGTCGTGTGGCCAGTGCCCGCCGTGCAAGATCGGATCCGGAGAGATCACGGCCCTGCTCGAGCGCGTCGAGTCCGGCGCTGGCACCGACGGTGCAATCAGGGCAATCGGCGGCTGGCTCGAGCGGGTCACCGACGGGAGCCGCTGCTACCTCGCGGTCGAGGAGCAGCGCGTGGTCGCCAGCGTGCTCCAGGCCTTCCCCGAGGAGTTCGTCGAGCACCTCGAGCAGCACCGGTGTCCTCGCCCGGGAGGACGCCCCTTCCCGAAGCTCGTCGAGCTCGTCGACGGTCACGCCACCTACGACGAGACGCATCGCCGAAAGCGACCCGACTGGACCTACGACCCGGCCTGAGTCCGGTGCCCTACCAGCGGAGCTCCGCCCGACCTCGGCCCAGCCTCGGCGCCCCCGGCAGGATTCGAACCTGCGACCATCGGATTAGAAGTCCGGTGCTCTATCCAGCTGAGCTACGGGGGCAGGGGCGCCACGGTACCGTTTGCGCCTTCACGGGGTCACACGGGCAGAGTGGGCGGATGCGAACTCCCCCTCCCCTTCGACTGGCCGCCCTGGCCGCCGTTGCCGCACTTCTGCTCGCAGCGTGCGGCGGCAGCGACGATGCCGAGTCACCCACGACCGCTGCCGGTTCCGGCGAGACCACCGAGGCTTGGTCCTTCACCGACGACCACGGCACCAGCGTCGAGCTCGACGGCCCGCCCGAGACGATCGTCGCGAGCCCCGCCGCGGCGGGTGCGCTGCACGAGTACGGCATCGAGGTCGCCGGCATCCTCGGTTCGGGCAAGCGCCTGGACGGCACTCCCGACCCGGCGCTCGGCAGCCTGGATCCCGAGTCGGTCGTCGCGCTCGCCAACGATGCGGGCGAGGTCAACATCGAGCAGCTCGCGGGGCTGCGGCCCGACGTGATCATCTCGGACAGCTGGGCCGAGGGCGAGTACTTCGGGATCGCTCCCGAGGTGCTCGACAAGGCGACGCAGATCGCACCGGTCGTCGGCCTGCGCGTCGACGCGCGTCCTGTCGAGGAGCCCCTCGCGCGCTTCGCCGAGCTCGCCGAGTCGATCGCCGGCGACTCCGCCGTCGAGGCACGCGACGACGCCGAGGCCACGTTGGACGCCGCCCGTCAGCGGCTCACCGAGGCCGTCGCGGCGAACCCCGGCATCAAGGTGCTCGGCACATCCGGTTCCGCCAACGAGATGTACGTCGCCGTGCCCGCCGCCTACCCCGACCTCGAGTTCTTCCGTGAGGCCGGCGTCGAACTGGTCGAGCCCGACACCGACGAGGAGTTCTGGCAGACGCTCAGCTGGGAGGAGGTCAACCGCTACCACGCGGATCTGATCCTGGCCGATGCCCGCTTCGGCGGCCGTGACTGGATGGAGACGATGGTGCCGGCGAACGTGCAGCGTGTGCCCGCGTTCGAAGCCGACCAGGTGGTGCCGTGGCAGCTGAGCTTCGCGTTCGGCTACGCCAGCTTCGCCGAGCTCGTCGACCGCATGACCGAGGCCGTGACCGCCGCGAAGCCGCTCGAGCCAGCCGCTGGCTAACGGATTCTGGCGTGGCGGAGCGCTCGTCTATGATCTTCCGTCTCGTCATGGTGGCCGTAGCTCAGTTGGTTAGAGCGCCAGGTTGTGATCCTGGAGGTCGGGGGTTCGATTCCCCTCGGTCACCCCGAGGACTCGGCGGTGGGCGGCAGTTTCTGTCGTCGCCGCCGGGTCGCTACAGTGTCATCTCCACGCCGGCCCCAAGGCCGTCGAGCGCCTCTAGCTCAATTGGCAGAGCATCGGACTCTTAATCCGCAGGTTCTGGGTTCAAGTCCCAGGGGGCGCACAACAGAAGGCAAGCAACGACGGGGCTCCGAGCAATCGGGGCCCCTTGCCGTTCCGACATTCAGCCCATGTCGGGCTCAGGCTCCGGCGCTGCGAGCGCCCAGATCACCGACGCGGTAGCTGCGGCGATCACGGCACCGACGAAGAACGTCGAGCCCGATCCGACGTACGCCGCGAGGTGCTGAGGGAACGGTTGGCCGATCTCGTAGTCGTGCCCGGACCCCGCGACCAACCCCGCTCCGAAGAGCAAGGCCGCGACGAGCGACCAGAAAGTGCTGAGCAGACGGTGGTGCATGCACCTTCTTCGCCCGAACTGTCGCGCGCGGATGCGCGGACCATGGGGAATCTCGGCGATCGAGCGGACGGCGCTTCGCTGCGGACGGACCGCTCGTGCACGCACCCGAACACCACCCGCATCGCCGGAGTGTGTTCCGACAGGCGACCCCGTCGCTGCTCAGATCGCTCGGGCCATGAAGGGGCTCGGCGACAGGCCGCCGGGCACGCGAGGCAGGGTCTGTCGCGACATGAGCTGCGCGCTGCGAACCGCTGCGAGCTGCGCGGGGTTCAGGTCCTCGATCCAGAGACGGCGCCGAAGCGGTGTCGGCAGCAGCTCCGTGGTGATCCACTCGAGCGGCACGAACGCCAGGTCCGGCACCCACTTCAGCCCGGGCTGCATCAGCGACCGGGCGATCTCACGGGAATCGTCGTCGGGGCGCAGTGACCGCAGCGTGTCGGCCATGTAGGTGCGGAACTCGGCCAGGTCCTCGGGCACGAAGCGCTCGGGGATGCCGAACGCGTCCGCGAGCTGTCGGCTCTCGTCGTAGTAGCGCTCACGATCCGCCCGGCGCATGCGACGGATGTAGCGGCGGTCGACCTCCATCACCGTGTCGGTCAGCGTGGCAAGCACCCAGAACATCAGCGCCGGATCCAGCGCCGAATACGCCGCTCCCCCGCCGGTGCGACCCCTCACCCGGCGATGCATCTCACGCAGGTCGGACAACACCTGCTCACGCCGCTCGGGCGTGCCGTAGCTGATCGCCAACATGGCGTCCATGGTCCGCTCGAGCCGACCGAAGGGATCCGTGCGGTACGAGCTGTACTGAGCGACACCCGCAGCGACCTTCGGGTCGCAGGTCTGCATGATCGCCGCACGGGGGCCGCCGACGAGGTTGAACCAGCGGCTGCCGTACTCCCAGCTCCGCGACTCCGCACCCCACATCGCCCCTACGGCCGGCTGCACCATGACGTCCTCCGAGCTGCGGCGCATCCCCCCGGACCACGCCGATGACACTTGTCATGATCACACACGCCAGCGGCAGATGCTCGAGCTGGCGAGCGCGCCGCGCTCAGGTCGGTACGAAGCGGACCTCGTAGATCACGGGCCACCACTTGCCCGTCACCAGGTAGCGATCGGTCCCGGGGATGTGGGCGACCCCGTTGGTGACGTCGAAGCGCTCGTCGGGGTCGTCGTCGACCGCGTCGGCCTGACGTCGCAGCGCCGAGAGCTCGACCACGCCGTCGACGGTCCAGCACTCCGGGTCGATCCGCAACAGCTCGTCGCTCTGGTAGCGGTTCGCCCACACCGACTCGCCGTCGAAGTCGAGCTCGTTGAGCTGATCGGCGTCACCACCGACACGCCGCACCTTCATCTCGCGGACCGCCGAGAAGTCCTCGGGGTCACGCTCGACCAACGTGTCGGACCCGTCGGACATGACGAGGGTCCCGTCGCCCAGCGTCGTCAGCCCCCAGCCCTCGCCGTCGTAGCTCATCTCGCGCACCGGCTCGAAGGTGTCGGGGTCCCACACGAGCGCGGTGCCCTCCTTCCAGGTCAGCTGCACCAGCGACCCGTCGGGCGAGACAGCGAGACCCTCGGCGAACAGGTCGGGGGCGACGTCGACCCGGCGCAGCTCCTCGCCGGTGTCGAGGTCGAGCTCACGCAGCGTCGACTCGCCGTAACGGCCGCCGCTCTCGAAGAGTCGGCCGTCGTCGACGACGAGCCCCTGGGTGTAGGAGTCGTTCGCACGCTCGATCGCCCGCACGACCTCGACGCGGAGCTCCTCGGGCGGCGCATCGGCACACGCCGCAGCGACCGACGACGAGCCCTCCTGCTCCGAACCGACGTCGGGCGATGCATCGTCACCGGCGGTGCCGCACCCGGCGACCAGCACCACCGACGCGAGCGCCACCGGCAGCCCGCGCCACCACCGTCGCAGCGTCACGCGCGGTCGCCCCGGACCAGCGTCGTCACCGCTTCGACGTGGTGCGTGTGCGGGAACATGTCGACCAGCTCGACACCCTTGGCCGAGTACCCGGCGTCGACCAACAGCCGGACGTCGCGAGCCAGAGCCGCCGGATCGCAGCTGACCAGCGCGACCCTCGCCGCGCCGGTCGCGACGACCTGCGCCACGCCTTCGGCACCCAGGCCGGCGCGTGCGGGGTCGGCGACGACGACGTCCGCGGCGGTCGCGTGCCAGCGCTCGACGGCGACCTCGTCGACCACCGTGCCGAGCGCAGCCAGATTGACCCGGGCATCCGCACACGACGACGTGGAGCGCTCGACGAGCACCGATCGCTGGGCACCGAGACCGAGGGTGAACAGCCCCACACCGCCGTAGAGGTCGACGAGGCGATCGGTCGCCGGGTCGAACGGAGCGATCGCACGGCCGACGGCACGCAGCAGCGCCTCGGCGCCGTCGGGCCGGGCCTGGAAGAACGACCCCGCCGACACACGGAAGCGGCGGCGGGCGACCAGCTCGTGGAAGTGCACGTCGGCACCGTCGGCCAGCTCGTCGGCGCCGACGAGCTGCACACCGCCGGGTACCGACGCATCGCCGACTCCCGTACCAGCGACAGCCGGGGTGACCACGACCACCCGCTCGCCGGTGCGCGCACCGACGCGGATCACGACCTCGGTCGCCCCCGGGAACCGACCCTGCTCGACGATCTCACGCACACCGGGGTGCGCGATCCAGCAGGACTCGACGACGTGCACGTCGTTGCTGCGACGGCGACGGAAGCCCGCTCGGCCGTCGACCACGGCGCAGCGCAGCGTCGTGCGGTACCCCTCGGTGGGCAGCTGCTCGCCCGCGGTGATCGGCAGGTCCTGGATCTTCGCGATGTGGGCGAGGCTGTCGGCCACGATGCCGACCTTGAGCTCACGCTGCAGCGGTGGTGGCGCCATCTGCAGGTCGCAGCCGCCGCAGCCGGCCGCCACCTCGGGGCAGGGGGGATCGATGCGCTCCGGCGACGGCGACAGCACCTCGACGGTGTGGCCCTGACCGAACCGCTTCTTGGAGCGGTCGAGCTCGACGGCGACCCGGTCACCCGGGATCGCACCTGACGCGAGGATCACCCGGCCGTCGCCCTCGTGGCCGAGCCCCAGTCCGCCCGCGACCACCCGTTCGATCTGCACCTCGACCACCGAGCGCCGCGTCATGGCGGTCCACGGTAGATGGCATTCGCAGTGCTCAGGCCCCGCTCCCGTCCCGCTCCGGTTCCGGTGCGAACGGGTGCCGCGGATAGCCTGCGGTCCCATGACCACCCGAGACATCCAGATCGCTCCCTCGGTGCTGCCCGCCGACTTCTCCCGTCTCGGCGAGGAGTGCGTGGCCCTCGAGAAGGCCGGCGTCGATCGGATCCAGTGGGACGTGATGGACGGCGTGTTCGTCCCGAACCTGACCTTCGGTCCGGATGTCATCAAGGCCTGCCGTCCCCACGTCGACGTGCCGTTCGAGGCGCACCTGATGGTGGTCAACCCCGACGAGCTGGCGCACCTCTACGTCGAGGCCGGCTGCGAGATCGTCATCGTGCACGCCGAGGCCTGCACGCACCTGCACCGCACGCTCGCCAACATCCGTGAGCTCGGCGCCAGCCCGGCGGTCGCGCTGAACCCGGCGACGCCCGCCTCGGCGATCGCCCACGTGATGGACCTGGTCGACCTGGTGCTCGTCATGACGGTCAACCCGGGATTCGGCGGCCAGGCGTACATCGAGACGATGGAACCGAAGATCGCCGAGGTGGCGGCGATGATCGAGTTCACCGGCCGCGACATCGACCTCGAGGTCGACGGCGGCATCGGCCCGTCCACCGTCGCCGGCGCAGCGGGCGCAGGCGCCGACGTGCTCGTCGCCGGCAGCGCCCTCTACCGCGACCCCGAGGGCCTGGCCCACGCCGTGTCCGAGATCCGAGCCCTGGCGGAGGCGGCCCGGGCATGAGCCCACGTCGCACCGCGGCGGGCCTGATGCTCGCGGCGGCGACGTTGGTGCCGGTCGCGTGCGGCGACGGCACACCCGGGTTCTGCACGCCCCTCGCGGAGCACGCCGACCTGGACGACCTGGCGACCGCGCTCGAGGACGGCGACCTGACCGCGGCCGATGCCGAGGCGCGCCGCCTGCGCGATCTCGCGGACGAGGCACCCGAGGAGATCCGCTCGGACTTCCGCGCGCTCGCCGACGCGGTCGTCGACGTCGTCGACCTGCTCGCGCAGGATCAGGCGACCGCAGATGCCGAGGGTGGAGCCGACGCGATCAACCCGAGCGAGGTCGAGCGACGCCGCGAGGACCTCAACGAGCGCTTCGGTGAGCTCGACGCCCGGAGCGAGCGGATCACGACCTGGGCCCGCCGCGAATGCGGCCTCGAGATGACATGACATCTCTCACATCCGCGCGTTGCGTGCCGATCGTGTGATAGTCATGTGTTCTGTCATCAGATCGTAATATTTCCATCAGCTGGGGCTGATGTCCGTGCGTGGCTCACGTCACCGACCGACTTGGATCGAACGATCCCTCAACATCAGGACTACTCACTCATGACTCGTCGCACCCGTCGACTGTCCAGTCTCGTCGCACTCGCTCTCGTGGTCGCTCTCGTCGGCTCGGCGTGCGGCAAGAACGCCGAGGCGAACGAATCGTCACGTCTCGTCAACAACGAGCGCTCCAACCGTCGCATCCACCCGATGACGATGGACGCCACGCTGGTCAACAAGGCGCAGGCGTGGGCCGAGCACATGGCTGCCACGGGGCGGGTCAGCCACTCCAACCTGCGTGACGGCGCACCCGGGTTCCGCTACCTCGGCGAGAACGTCGGCTGGGCCCGATCGGTGGGCGAGATGCACTCGCTGTTCATGTCGAGCGCATCGCACCGGAACTCGATCCTGAGCGGTCAGTACTCGAAGTTCGGCACGGGCGTGGCCATCTCGAACGGCCGGGTCTACGTCGTCCAGGTCTTCGGCGGCTGAGCCGCCGACGGCTCGCCGCCGGCCTCCGGGGCGCCACCTGCGCTCGCGCCGGCGACGGACCGACGGTGATGGTTCCGTAATGAACCGGCGATGCCGATCACTCCGGCGATGACCAGCACTGCGGCAGCCGCGACTGCCACGCCGTCGTCGGCGGACTCTCCGAGCGGCACCGTGCGCAACGCGATCGCCACCGCGGCACAGACCAGGAACAGCACGCCGAAGAAGAAGGCCACGACGTCGGTGTCGTGACCCGTCAGAGAGCGGCGCCGCTCGACGTGTGGCTGGACCTCGCGTGATGACGTGTCGGTCGGCAACGATCGGGCTGTGACGTGTCAGTCAGTGACGTGTCGGACTCGGCAACATCGGGCTGTGACATCTCGGGCTCCTGCCCCTCCGGTCCGGACAACTCGGGTCGTGACATCTCAGGACTCGACACGGAACACCTCCACCAGGCCGATCGACAGATCCACGTCCAGGTCGAGCGTCGGTGCGCCGTCCGAGCCCGTGGCCCGGACGGTGTGCACGACCGGACCGTCGGAACCAGCAGGCCCCGAGGAGTCGACCGGCACGTCGGTGCGCCGGTACGAGTCGAGCGATCTGGTCCACTCCGACCACTCGGGCGGCGGGTCGCCCTCGCCGTCGTAGGTCGTGTCGCGCTCGCGCACCTCGACCTCTCCGATGCCGACGGTCACGGGGATCTCGATGGTCCAGTCCGCCGGGACGTACACCTTCACGACGCCGGCGCCCGCCGACAGCGACGACCGGAGCGGTCCGTCCACGGTCGCGGGGTCGAGCTCACGCAGGTCCAGGGTGAGGGTGCCGACGCCGAAGCGGTACTCCCCCATCAGATCCTCGGCGGCCGTCGGTGCGATCCGGCGGTCACCGATGCCTCCGGTGAGGTCGATCCGGTCGACGAGTGCGCTGGCCAGCACGACCGGCACCAGCAGCAGTCCGAGCAGCACGAGCCCTCTCGCACGCCCGTACCACGTGCTGATGAGCAGTCCGAGACCGATGATCACCAGCGCGGTGATGAGCACGTCCGAGAGTCGCAGGTCCCAGAGGCCCGTCGCGAACAGCAGCGTCATCACGCCGCAGACCGCCACCGCGATGCTCACGGTGAGCGGGCCGAGGAACGCGGGTGGACGCGGCGGCTTCGCAGGACGTGCCGGCCGCTCGGCTCCCATGGTGGTCCGGCGCGACGGCACCGTGCGTGGCAGCACCGCGGTCGTCCCCTCGATCGAGGGCAGCACGCCGGTCGGCTCCTCCACCCGAGGTGTCGCGGTGACATCCGGCGACGTGACATCCGGCGACGCGGCCCAGCTGGCACCTGGCTCGTCGGTCGCCTCGGCGACACCGGGTCCGGGCCAGCCGATCACGCCGGCCGCATCGACGGCATCGGCGGGTGCCGGCGCGGGCATGACGGTCGTGTCGGCGGTCGTGTCGGCGGTCGTGCGTGCTGTCGGGTCGGACGTCGCGTCGGGGGCGTAGGGCGGCGGGGTCACGGTCGGGCCGCTCGAGGTGGGACCGGCGCCGGCCGCGGGCAGCTTCGTGGATCCGCCCCGCTGGGTGAGCACGAACACCCCTACGCCGACCAGCACGGCGAACACCAGATCCGGGAAGTTGCGTGTCAACCAGGCCGACACGATCACCGATGCAGCCGCCGCAGCGACCGCCACCCAGAAGCCTTCTCCGGGTCGACCCCCGTCGCCCTTGATCAGGACCCGTCCGTGGTCATCGGGCAGGAACAGCCAGAGCACGACGTAGAGCACCACGCCGAGTCCGCCGATCGCCGACGCGAGGATGAAGATCAGCGTGGCGACAGCTCGATGGATCCCGAGATAGCCGGCCGTCGCGCCGCACACACCCCCGATCATGCGGTCCGAGGTGGAGCGGTGGTGTGGTGTGCCGACCGGTGGGTCGGTCGACGGCGGGTCTGTCGACGGCGGGGAGGTGTGCATGGATCGAGTGTGCGACACCGCCGGGCCCGGAACCATCGGGGGTCACCCTGGTCGTGCCCTGAGAACCCCGAGACAGCTGCCGGCGCGTCTCAGGGTGGTTCCCGATCGCCCCGAGCTGCTCCGGTGGGCGATCATCGGTGCATCGCACTCTCCCTCCCCGCCGCTGCCGACCTGCCGGACCCGTCCGCCGACCATCCACTGGTCGCCGGTGCCGCGGTCGCGACCGCCCGTGCGCTCGGCCTGCCGGTGCTCGCCGTACGGGCCGCGTTCGTCGCGACGACCTTCGCCGCAGGTGCCGGCCTGCTCGCCTACCTGGTGATCTGGCTGGTCGCCGTGCGGCCCTCGACGGTGCGCGGCGCGCAGATCCCGCCGGCGACACGGCTCGTGGTCGGTGAACGACGATCCATCGGTGTCGGACTCGTGACCCTGGCGGCGATGGCGCTCGCAGTGCGGCTCGGTCTGCTGGACGCAGGCGTCGCCGTCGCGGTGTCGCTCGTCGCGATCGGCGTGGTGGTGTCGTGGGGTGGAGGGTCACAACGCTCCGACGTGGGCCGGCAGGTGCTCGGCGCCGGGCTGGTCATCACCGGGTTGCTCATCGTGGTCGGTGGACGCCTGTCGTGGACGTTGCTCGTCGACGGCGCGGTGATCGGCGCCGTGGTCCTGCTCGGCGGTGCACTCGTGCTCGGTCCATGGATGCTGCGGACCAGCAACGCGGCGATCCAGGAACGGCGCGAGCGTGTCCGCTCCGAGGAGCGAGAGGCCGTCGCCGCTCACCTGCACGACTCGGTGCTGCAGACGCTGACGCTCATCCAGCGCCGCGCCGCCGAACCCGATGCCGACCCCCGGGTCGTCGGTGCGCTGGCCCGGCGTCAGGAACGGGAGCTGCGGCGATGGCTCTACGGGCACAGCGAGTCGTGGCAGCCCGGCACCCGGCTGCGCGATGCGCTCGAGTCGACCGCAGCCGACGTCGAGGACCTGCACGGCATCACCGTCGAACTGGTCGTCGTCGGGGACGCGGCGCTCGACGACCGCTCGCACGCACTCGTCGGCGCAGCACGAGAGGCGATGGTCAACGCCGCGAAGTTCTCGGGCACCACATCGGTGTCGGTGTACGCCGAAGCCGGTCCCGACTCGTTGACGGTGTTCGTGCGCGACCGAGGTGTCGGCTTCGACCCCGAGGCGATCCCCGCCGACCGCCAAGGGCTCCGCGGCTCGATCATCGCTCGAATGGCCGGCGTCGATGGCGCGGCCGTGGTGCACTCGAGTCCGGGAGCGGGCGCCGAGATCGAGCTCACGCTGCCGAACACCGAACTGACGACCGGACCGCACCGGAGGACGACATGACCAGCGACGCGACCACCGAACCCGGGACGGGCCTGGTGCGCGTCGTGGTCGTCGACGACCACGCGCTGTTCCGAGCGGGGGTCGTCGCAGAGCTCGGCGAGCGCGTCGACGTCGTCGGCCAGGCCGCGGATGTCGACGGGGCGATCGCGGTGATCGGCCAGACCGCACCGCAGGTGGTGCTGCTCGACGTGCACCTGCCCGGTGGCGACGGCCACTCGGTGATCGCCGCGGTGCACCCGACCATGCCCGACGTGCGGTTCCTCGCGGTGTCGGTGTCGGACGAAGCCGACGATGTCATCTCGCTCGTGCGCGCCGGTGCGCGGGGTTACGTCACCAAGCACATCTCCGGCGACGAGCTCGTCGACGCCGTGCAGAGGGTGGCCGACGGCGACGCCGTGTTCTCGCCCCGACTGGCAGGGTTCGTGCTCGACGCGTTCTCGGGGGCGATCGAGACCCCGGCGGATCCCGAGCTCGACCAGCTCACTCCCCGCGAGCACGAGGTCATGCGGTACCTGGCCCGGGGCTATGCGTACAAGGAGATCGCCGCCACGCTGCACATCTCGGTGAAGACCGTCGAGACCCATGCGTCGTCGGTGCTGCGCAAGCTCCAGCTCAGTTCGCGACACGAGCTCACACGATGGGCGACGGATCGCCGCATCGTGTGAGCTCGTAGGGCCGCTCGATCAGTTGAGCTCCCAGCGGGAGCACGTCGATCAGGAGTTGTCGGGCACGACCTCTCGGCGGCGCTGGATGACCTCGTCGATGATGCCGTACTCCTGGGCCTGCTCGGCGGTGAACCAGCGGTCGCGGTCGGAGTCGATGTTGATCTGCTCCGGGGTCTGACCGGTGTGCTCGGCGATGCGCTCGGCGAGCAGGCGCTTGATGTACTTGAGCTGCTCGGCCTGGATCGCGATGTCGGTCGCCTGACCCTGGAGGCCTGCAGAGGGCTGGTGCATCATGATGCGGGCGTGCGGCAGGGCGTAACGCTTGCCCGGCGCACCGGCGGCCAGCAGGAACTGTCCCATCGAGGCGGCCAGGCCCATGCAGATGGTGCCGACGTCGGGGGCCACGAACTGCATGGTGTCGTAGATGGCCATGCCGGCGGTGACCGAACCACCGGGCGAGTTGATGTACAGCCAGATGTCCTTCTCGCCGTCCTCGGCGTCGAGGTACAGGAGCTGCGCCGTGAGGAAGTTGGCGACCTCGTCGTTGACCTCGGAGCCGAGGTACACGATGCGGTTCTTCAGCAGGCGTGCGTAGATGTCGGCGGAGGGCTCCATGCCGGACCCACCGGGACCGGCCAGCGTGGGCGCCGCGGCGGACATGGAGGCGGAGAGCATCGGCGGGATGCCGGGGATGTCGAGCTTGTGCATAGGAGGTTGAGGCTACTGCGACGGGACGACAACCACGTGCCGCCCTGCGGACTCGGTCGACGTACGCTGGGCCGGTCGTGCGGACGTGGCGGAATTGGCAGACGCGCTGGGTTTAGGTCCCAGTACCCGAAAGGGTGTGGGGGTTCGAGTCCCCCCGTCCGCACCCGGTGACGAATGAAGCGGCCCGTCGCTCGCCCAGCCGCCCGGACCAACGTTGGACACAACTCGACCGATTCGGTCGTTTCGCGTCCAGAGTTCCCAGGGACGGCGATCTCAGGGGAAGCGACACGGGGGGTCGCTGTCAGCCCTGAGATGGCCAGCCGGGCTGGCGGTGGCGGAGCACCGACGGTCAGTCGAGTCGCAGCGCGCGGCGGCCTCGCCATTGGATCCACGGGCCCGAAGGCGCCGGCATCGACCCCGAATCGCAGGATCCGCGGGCTGCCGTCGCCGGCGACGAGTGCTTGGTCCTCCGCGAAGATCGTGGCCCGCTGCGGTTCGCCCTCGGTCGGCGGGAACCACCCCTCGGTGTCGGTGCGGGGCTGCTCGCTGATCACCAGGGTCCCCGGCTCGTCACCGGCGGCGACGATCACATCCGCGAAGGCGTGGCCGTAGCGACCGGGCAGCGTCGCCGGCACCTCGATCGGTTCCGCCGGCAGCGACGGACGAGGGTCCTCGACACCGGCGATCTCTCGTAGCACCCAGCGACGGATCTCGTGGATCACGCCGTCGCCGTTCGTGGCGTTGGTCAGGATCACCACACCGAGCTCGGCGTCGGTCGCGACCATCAGGTCGCTGATGTAGCCGACCGTCACTCCCCCGTGGCCGATCATGACGAGCCCGCCGTGGTCGCGCACGAACCAGTCGAGCGCGATCTCGTCGAGCACGCTCTCGCGGGTGACCGGCCGGTGCAGTCGGGCCAGCGAATCGGCCGACAGCAGCGGCGAGCCGTCCGCGGCGGTGCCCGTCCACTGGAAGCGACTCCAGGTCAGCAGGTCGTCGACGGTCGAGATCAACCCGCCGGCCGCGTGGTCGATCGGCACGAGCTCCCAGCCCGGCTGCCACCCGATCCCGCGCAGCACGAACGCGTCGCCGTCGTACACGAAGTGCGGCGCAGCGACGCCGTAGGTGATGGCATCGTCGGCCCGGAACGTCGACGCGCCCATGCCGAGCGGTCCGAACAGACGGGTCCGCACGAAGTCCTCATAGGACTGGCCCGACACCGCCTCGATCACCGCGCCCGCCAAGGTGAACCCGGCGTTGCTGTACGAGTAGCCCTGACCGGGGGCGAACAGCGCCCTGGCGTCACGGAGCTGCTCGAGCGAGTGGCCGCCGTGCACCAGGAAGTGGTCGCCGTCGATGCCGGACCGATGGCTGAGCAGCTGTTCGACGGTGACCGCGCCCAGGTCGATGCCGGTCCCGTCGCCCACCAGGTCCAGACCGCGTAAGTAGGTCGACGCCGGCTCGGACAGATCGACGTCGCCGGATTCGACCAGCAGCATCACCGCTGCCGAGGTGATCGTCTTCGAGATCGAGCCGACCTGGAACCGCGTGGCCCCGTCGACCGGCAACGGGAACTCGACGTTCGTGACGCCCACGCCGACCACGGCGCGCTGGTCGCCGTGCAGCACGCCGACGGCGACCCCCGGCACACCGTGGCGTTCGGCGATCTCGGTCACCGCCGCTCGCAGCGCGTCGGTGTCGATCGAAGGGCTCGGCGTCACGGGCTCCGTCACGAGAACGACCGGCTCACGCGAACGGGAGCGGGGCGATCGACGACGTGCACTCGGGCAGCGGCGCCTCGGGGTCGTCGAGGAAGCCCAGGTAGGCCGACGTCGTGCAGTCGTCGAAGGAGCGCACGCCGTGACCACCGCGGGGCACCCCGACGAAGCGGGCGTTCGGCATGGCCTCGGCCTGGTCGACCGAGTCCTGGTACGGCGTGATCGGATCGAGCGTGCCGGCGAACACGAGCGTCGGCACGTCGGGCAGCGCCGGTTCCTCGAACGACTCGGGCACGAACTCGACGTCCCAGACCTCGCAGTGCAGCTGCGCCGAGATGAAGCTGTACAGGCTGTTCTCGCCGCTACCCGCGAGGTCTTCGCTGGTCGCGCCGTCGAGCAGACGACCCGAGTCCGCGCAGTCGATCGCGAAGTACGCGCCCTCGGACAACCCGACGATCCGGGGCATCGCCATCGAGATGTAGGTCGGCAGGATGGAACGGTCGCCCTCGGCGATGGCCGAGATGATGCCCGGGATGAGCGGGATGAGCGTGGTGTCGTACATGCCGGCGAACATGCCGCTGCGCAGGTCGGCGCCGGTGAGCTCGAAGGTCCGCTCGCTGGTCTCGCCCGCCACGTCGACCGTCGAGGTCAGCACCTCGGGTCGGGCGTCGAGCTCGGCGACCGCGGTGTCGAACGTCGCGCCCAGATCCGGGTGGGCGGCGTTGCAGGTCTCGTCCTCGGCGCACGCCTCGATGAGCCGGTCGAACGCCTGGTCCGGAGCGTCCTTCGCACGCTCCGCGCCGCCGATCTGGGTCGGGTAGACCGAGTCGATCGTCAGGGTGCGGACCCGGTCCGGGTGCTCACGTGCATACGCCAGCCCGATGCGGGTGCCGTACGACGCGCCGACCAGGTTCCACTGCTCGACACCCAATGCCGTGCGGAGCGACTCGATGTCGGCGACCGAGTTCGGCGTGTCGTAGTCGTCGAGATCGAGCCGGTCTCGACCAGACGATCCCGGCAGGTCTGGGCGGCGGCCATGTCGGCCTCGAGCTCGTCGGCGAAGGGGGCCGAATCGCCGAGCGCCTCGACCGCGGCGATCTCCTTCTCGGGGCAGTTCAGGCTGGGCTCGGAGCGACCCGAGCCACGCTGGTCCCACAGCACGATGTCGCGTCCCACCAACGCCGGCGCCGTCAGCGTCGCGGCGGGCGGGTTGTCGAGCAGCGCGCCGCCGGGACCACCGTGGAGCATCAGGATCGGCGCAGCGGCCGGATCGGACTGCTGGTGGTGCACCCGGACGAGGGGCAACGAGATCATGTCGCTGTCGGCATCGGTCCGGTCGGCGGGCACGTCGACGGTGCCGCAGGTGACCGTGACCTCGGCGGGCTGCAGGGGCAGGTCCCACCAGCACTCACCCTCGACGAACGTCGGGTCCTCGACGAATGCGGGCGCCGTCGTCGTGGTCGTCGCGGGGCCAGCCTCGGCAGCGTCACCGTCGCTCGACGTGCAGCCGGCGCCGAACAACGCCACTGCGGCCGCGACCGCTCCGATGCATCGCTGCCTCGCCCCCATGGCACCTCCCGTGGTCGACCGGGGCCGAACCGTAGCCCGGCGACCTGTCGTGGCGGGCGCTGTACCCGGAGCGCCGACGATAGGCTCGGGTCCTGATGACCGACGCCGCCGACCCGGAATTCGCCACCCTCAACGACATCGACGTCACCCTGATGCTCGCCGATTCCGCGCAGGCCGCCGACGGCAAGCTCTACGTGCTCGGCGGCGGGTTGGACGTTCACCGGTCCGGCCCCGTCACCCGCGGCGCTCGCCGGCATGGTGCACGTGCCGTGGAACCGGACCAACGCCCGGCTGTCGGTCAGCTTCGAGCTGGTCGACGACGACGGCGTGGCCGTCGAGGTGCCCGACGAACGCGGCGGCTCGACACCGGTCGCGATCAACCTGACCGTCGAGGTCGGACGTGCCCCCGGCGCACCCGAGGGCATGATCCAGAACACGCCGTTCGCCATCAACCTGAGCCCGCTGCCGTTCGCGCCCGGGCGCACCTACGAGTGGCGCTGCTCGGTCGACGGAGTGCCGCGCACCAGCCGGCAGTTCCACGTCCGGTCGGCCTGAGCAGGCCACGATGTCGCACCCGACCGCGGTCATGCTGTTGTCCTGTCCGGACCAACCGGGAGTCGTCGCGACGGTCGCCGACTTCGTGTGGCGCAACGGCGGCAACATCCTCCACGCCGAGCAGCACACCGACACGACCGACGGCATGTTCTTCCAGCGTGTCGAGTTCGACCTGCACGAGTTCGCGTTTCCCCGCGAGAAGCTGCGCTACGCGTTCCAGCCGATCGCGGACCGCTTCGGCATGCAGGTCACGATCCGCTTCTCCGACGACAGGCCGCGCCTTGCGGTGCTGGCCTCGAAGGCACCGCACTGCCTGGTCGACATCCTGTCGCGCTGGCACGCGGGTGAGCTCTCGGCCGACATCGCGGTCGTCGCGTCGAACCATCCCGACCACCGCGAGCTGTGCGAGTTCTTCGGCGTCGCCTACCACCACCTGCCCGTCGGCGACGACCGGGCCGCGCAGGACCTGGCCATGCGCACGCTGCTGGCCGGGCTCGACATCGACCTGGTGGTACTCGCCCGCTACATGCGGGTCCTGTCGCCGGAGTTCGTCGCCGAGTGGCCCGAGCGGATCATCAACATCCATCACTCGTTCCTGCCGGCGTTCGTCGGTGCCCAGCCGTACCGGCAGGCGCACGAACGTGGCGTGAAGATCATCGGTGCCACCGCACATTTCGTGACCGCCGAGCTCGACGAGGGGCCGATCATCGCCCAGGACGTCGCGCACATCACCCACCGCGACGGCGTCGAGGAGCTCACCCGCAAGGGGCGCGACCTCGAGGTCATCGTGCTGGCACGAGCGCTGCGGGCACAGCTCGAGCACCGGGTGCTGCCGTGGGGCAACCGGACCGTCGTCTTCGACTGATGCCCGTCCTGTTCGACTGACTGCCGCCCGTGCCCGAGGGACACACCATCCACCGACTCGCCCGTGGACTGAACGACTCGCTCCGGGCCGCGCCGGTCGAGGCATCGTCCCCGCAGGGTCGATTCGAGGCGGGCGCCGCACTCATCGACGGCAACCCGCTGGTCCGGGCCGAGGCGTGGGGCAAGTACCTCTTCTGCGACTTCGGCATCGGCGAGGTGCTCTTCGTGCACCTCGGGCTGATCGGCAAGTTCCGACCCCAGCCGTCGCCGCCCGCGGCGCCCGTGGGCATGATCCGACTCCGACTCGTCGGGGCACCCGACGAGTCCGGTGCGGGCACGACGTGGGACCTGTCGGGTCCGTCGCGGTGCGAGCTGGTCGATCCGGTGGAGCAGCGCCGCATCGTCGCGGGGCTCGGCGCCGATCCGCTGCGACGTTCACCCGACACGGCCACCGTGCGTGCGCGTCTCGCGGCGACCGCCCGACCGATCGGGGCGACGCTGCTCGACCAGTCGATCATCGCCGGGATCGGCAACGTCTACCGGGCCGAGATCCTGTTCCTCTGCGGGATCGACCCGAGGCGCCCGTCGCGGTCGCTGAGCGACGAGGAGTTCGATGAGCTCTGGACGCAGACCGTCGCGCTGCATGCGGATCGGGCTCCGGCTCGGGACGCATCGTGACCACCGACCCCGCCGAGATCGGACGGCCCCGTTCCCGGATGCGGGCCGAGGACCGGCTGTACGTGTACCACCGGAGCCACTGCCGCTGGTGCGGCACCGAGCTGCAGACCGTCGAGGTGGGCGGTCGCCCGATCTCGTTCTGCCCCGTGCACCAGACATGACGACCCTCACCGATCTACCCACGCCCGCGCTGCTCGTCGACCTCGACGCGCTCGACCACAACATCGAGGTCATGGCCCGTGCCCGGCCGGGCCGCTCGCTGCGCCCGCACGTGAAGGCCTTCAAGTCGACCGCGCTCGCCCGGCACGTGCACGGCGTCGGCGGCCACGACACGTTCTGCTGCGCGACCCTGCGCGAGATGGAGGGCATGGTCGCCGCCGGCCTGCACACCGACCTGCTGCTCGCGAACGAGACGCTCGACGCGGCTCGCCTGACGGCGCTGGTGGCGTCGTCGCCGGGCCTCGTCACCGTCGCGGTGGACTCGCCCGAGACCGTCGCGGTGGCCGCGCTCGGCGGGCGCGTCGGTGCTGATCGACGTCGACGTCGGTCTGCCCCGGTGCGGCTGCCCGCCCGAGCACGGCGGCTGGCCTCGCCGAGCTCGCGCGCTCGCTCGGCGTCGAGGTCCGGGGAGTGATGGGCTACGAGGGCCACGTCGTCGGTGTCGCCGACCGGGCGCGCCGCACCGCCGAGGTGGCGGCGTCGATGGCGCTGCTGCGCGACGCCCTGCGATGACGTCGGCGGCGGGCTCAGCTCCGCGGGCGGCACCGGGACGTACGACCTGCACGACTGGGCCGACGAGGTGCAGGCCGGCTCGTACCTGCTGATGGACACGGCGTACGCCGAGCTCGGCCTGCCGTTCCGACAGGCGCTGTCGGTGCTCGCGCACGGTGATCTCGACCTCGCAGGAGCGCGGCTGGGGCGTGGTCGACGCAGGGCTCAAGGCGTTCGGCATGGACCACGGCAACCCGTCGATGCCGGGCTGGTCGGTGCTGTTCTGCTCCGACGAGCACACGACGTTCTGCCCCGTCGACGGCGAGTGCGCTGCCGGCGGTCGGCACCCGACTCCGCATGCTGCCCGCACACGTCGACCCGACGGTCGCCTACCACGAGCGCCTGTACGTGCTGCGGGGCGATCGGGTCGTCGACACCTGGGCGGTCGACCTGCGTGGCTGGTGACGCGGCTCGGTGCTGGTGCCGGTCGGGCGCAGCGTGCGTTGGGCGCCGCGGCCGGCGGGGCGTTGCGTTCGGAGAGGCGTTGCGTTCGGTGAGGCGTTGCGTCCGGTGAGGCGCCACGCACGGTGGGGCCGTCGTCGCGGGCCGATGCACCGTTAGCCTGAACCACGTGCAGGTCCAGGAACGGTTCACCACGACGTTGCGGCGACTCAGCCGGCTCTCGAGCGGGCGGGGCTTCGACGCCTACCGCGACGTGCCCTGGGACGACGACGATCACCAGCTCGACCCCGCCGACCCGCGACTGACGCTGCCGGCACTCGACCCGCTCGCCTCGACCGACTGGTACCGCTCGCTCGACGCCTCGGAGCAGGCCCGCATCGGCCTCGCCCGGATCACGACCAGCGTGACGACGGCCCGACAGTTCGAGAACCTGCTGCAGCAGGGTCTGCTGCACCGGGCGCTCTACATGCGCTCCGGTGATCCGGAGTTCCGCTACATCCACCACGAGGTCATCGAAGAAGCGCAGCACACCCTCATGTTCGAGGAGCTCGTCGTGCGTGCGGGTGCATCGCCACGGGGCATGCCGTCGTGGCTGCGACGCTTCACCGAGTCGCTGATGCCGGTGCTCGCCCGCCACTCCCCCGTCGTGTTCTTCGCCATGGTGCTCGGCGGCGAGGAGCCGCTCGATCTCATCCAGCGCCGCACGGTCGCCGAACCCGACGTGCACCCGCTCGTCGAACGGGTGATGCGGATCCACATCGCGGAGGAGGCACGTCACATCTCCTACGCCCGGACCGCGATCGAGGCCGAGGCACCGGCCCTCAGCCGTGGGCGACGGCACAGCGTCGCCTTCTTCACCCCGCTGGCGCTCGGGATCATGGCCCGTCTGATGCTGCGGCCCAACCACGACCTGATCGCAGCCGGCGTCCCCCGGGACGTCCTGCGTCAGGTCGACACCTCGGAGCCGGGCCGCCAGTTGCTCGTCGACGGCGTCGGCGAAGGTGCGCCGCCTGTTCGTCGACCTCGACCTGGTCACTCCTCCCGCCCGCTGGATGTGGCGTCGCCTCGGCCTCTGGCCCCGCTGACGCCCCCTACATGCCAGCTTCGGCCGCTCTACACGCACCAGCCTTCTTTGGACAGGAATCGACCGATTCGGTCGATTCCTGTCCAAAGTTGCCGACGAACCGGGCGGTCAACGCCGAGTGCGGACAGCATCGTCGAGTGCGGCACGGATCTGCTCGACGACCCGCTCAGGTCGACCACACACCTGTCGCCAGGTGAACCGCAGCACCTGCCACCCCGCGAGCGCCAGTGCGTTCTGGCGCGCCCGGTCGTCCTCGAACGCCAGCCGGCCGCCGTGCACTGCGAATCCGTCGGCCTCGATCGCGATCATCAGCTCTGGGTATGCCATGTCGATCCGACAACGGTGGCCCCCGATACGGACCGGATGCTGGAGCACCGGACGGGGCAGTCCAGCCTCGATGATGAGCGACAGCAGCGCTGATTCGAGGTCGCTCTCGAGCAGCATGAAGTCGTCATCGACCTCTGCCAGCACCTTCCGGGCGGCAGCGCTGCCCGGCCGCCCCTTGCCGCCGAGCTCGAGGTGGCGGCGGATGAGTCGATCCGGATGTGTGAGACCCTTCTGCAGCGCTCGTAGGACGCACCCACGCACGGTGGCGACGTCGACGACGGCTCCGAGGTCGCACAGCGTCCGCTCGACCGACGTCACCGGGATGCCCCGCCGACGCGTGACGTCTCGGGGCGGGAGCTGATCGGTTCGGTACAAGGTCAGCTTCTCCGGATGGAGCTCTCGGCCGCGCCGGAGGAGGCTCTCGACGTCTGGAACGTCGGGTGGGTCGTCGAGGATCCCGTGCACCCAGGAGCTGCTGCGCCGCGACGCCACCCCACCGACTGCCCACGCCGCAGCGAGGGTGTCCTGCTCGGTCCCGGCCGACAAGCCGTGCAGCACGAACACGCCGCTCGACCAACGCTGCCACTGCCCGTTCGCAGTTCGCCGGCGGATCTGGCGGTCGGTGAGACCGAGTCGGAGTGCGTCGTGCCGGCGGATCACACCGTGCTGACCAGCAGCGAGCACTCGGATCTGATCATCGGCCGACGTGGCGGGCATCACATCAGTCGATGCCACCGGACCCAGAATGTCACCGGGGACCGCTGTCCGGTCAACGTTGGACACGTTCCGACCGATTCGGTCGGAACGTGTCCAACGTTGACGCTCACGCGGGGCGGGGCGGGGCGGGGCGGGGAGGGGCGCGCGGGGCGGGCGCGGGGCGTCAGCGGAGTTGGGTGACGAGGGAGCGGAGCGCCCGCCCGCGATGCGAGATCGTGTGCTTCTCGTCGGGCGACATCTCGGCGAAGGTGCGGCCGTCACCCTCGGTGGGCACGAAGACCGGGTCGTAACCGAAGCCCGAACCGCCACGGGGTGCGTCGACGATGACACCCTCGACCGAGCCGTCGGCGACGACCTCGGTCCCGTCGGGGCGCTGCAGGACGATCACGCAGCGGAACCGGGCGGTGCGTCCGCCCTCGGCGACGTCGGCCAGGCGCTGCAGGAGCAGCGAGACGTTGTCGGCATCGGTTGCGTCATCGCCGGCGAAGCGCGCCGAGCGCACTCCTGGCTCGCCGTCGAGCGCGTCGACCTCGAGGCCCGAGTCGTCCGCCAGCGCGGCCTGGCCGGTCGCTGCGACCAGCGCCGCGGCCTTCAACCGTGCGTTGCCGACGAAGTCGGGGGCGTCCTCGACGACGTCGGGCACGTCGGACGGCCGCGACACCAGCTCGAAGCCGAGCGAGTGCTCGGCGAGGATCGCTCGCAGCTCGGCGACCTTCTTCGGGTTCGCCGAGGCGAGCACCAGCGGCGCGGGCGCCGGCCCTGACTCAGCGCGAGCTCCCGCTGACCCGGTCGACCCGGACGACCCCGCGGACCCGGACGACCCCGTGGACCCGGACGACCCGGTGGACCCGGTGGACCCGGTCGACCCGGCAGCACCGGCAGACCCAGCTGAGCCGGTGGACCCGGTGGACATCATCGATGCGCCAGCATCGTCGAGCCGGTGCCGCTCAGCGACCGAAATCGCGGGGCGACGGCGGCACCGAGACGTACTCGCGCTGCAGCTCGTGGATCGAGCGGATGCCGCCCTCGGCGAGCGACAGCAGCGAGTCGAGCTCGTCGCGGCTGAACGGCGCACCCTCGGCGGTGCCCTGCACCTCGACGAACAGGCCCTTGCCGGTCATGACGACGTTCATGTCGGTCTCGGCGGTCGAGTCCTCGATGTAGGGCAGGTCGAGCCGCGCCTCGCCGTCGATGACACCGACCGAGATCGAGGCGAGCTCGTCGAGCAGCGGCACCGATGACAGCTTGCCGGCCTGCACCATGCGGGTCAGGCAGTCGTGCAGCGCCAGGTACGCACCCGAGATCGACGCGGTGCGGGTCCCGCCGTCGGCCTGCAGCACGTCGCAGTCGATCAGGATCTGACACTCGCCCAGCGCCTTCATGTCGACGACAGAGCGCAGCGCACGGCCGATCAATCGCTGGATCTCCTGCGTGCGGCCCTTCGGGCCCTTGGTCTCGCGGCGGATGCGCTCCGGCGACGAGCCCGGCAGCATCGAGTACTCGGCGGTGACCCAGCCCTTGCCGCTGTTGCGCATCCAGCGCGGCACGTCCTCATCGAGCATGGCGGTGCACAGCACCTTCGTCTCGCCGCAGGTCACCATGACCGAACCCTGTGCGTAGGCGGTGAAGTCACGTTCGAACGAGTAGGGGCGGAGCTCGTCGTTGGCGCGTCCGTCTGGTCTCACTGGGGTCTCCTGTCGGCAGGTTTCGGGCGAGGGGTCGGGGCGAGAGAGCGGTCCTCTCAGAGGGTGAACGTGCGGTGCACCGTCGCCACATCGACCGTCGAACCATAGGCGGCGGAGGCTTCGGCGACTGACTCGGCCACATCCAGCGTCGGCAGGACATGGGTCAGCGCGAGCCGGGCGACACCCGCTGCACGGGCCTGCTCCCCCGCCTGTCGAGCGGACAGGTGCACCGCATTCGCGAGCGGCGACCCATCCAGGTAGGTCGCCTCGCAGATCGCCAGGTCCAGGTTCGTGCCGAGCGACGCGAGCGACCAGCCCGGACCGGTGTCGGAGGAGTAGCCGAACGAGCGGCCGTCGTGATCCACACGGAACGCAAGGGTCTCGACCGGGTGATCGGTGAGCGACGCCGTGAAGTGCAGCGAACCGACGTCGAACTCGGAGCCGTTCGAGATCACGTGGGTCGTGAACGTCGGGGCGAGCTCTCCCCGGGGGAGCACAGCGAGGTCGCCAGGTGCAGCGTCTCCGCGGTGAGGTACAGATCGATGCCGCTGAGTCCGAGCACGTAGCGGAACGCGTTGCGCATGACCGGCAGCTCGAGCCAATGGTCCGGGTGGCAGTGGCTCAGCACGATCGCGTCGAGTCCTTCGAGCGGCACGTGCTGCTGGAGGTTGGCGAGCGTGCCCGGCCCGGCGTCCAACATCACGGTGGTGTCATCGGTCCGCAGCAGGTACCCGGAGCATGCGCCGTGCGCGCCTGCGTAGGTGCCCGACGATCCCAGCACGGTCACGGTGAAGCCCACCGGGCCACGCTACCGACGCAGGGCTCCCGCCCCACGCCAAGTCGGCTCAGCCGAGCTCGAGCCGCTCCGCGGATTCGAGCTCGGGGCCGAGCAGCTGACGGCCGAGCTCACGGAACCAGTGCACGTCACCGGTCGTGACGAAGCGCTGTGCGCCGAGGTGTCCCGGCGCATCGTGTCGCAACAGACCCAGCGCTTCGAGCTGGCGGCGCACCTCGAAGGCGGTCTCGTCCGCGGACGACACCAGCACCACGTCGCGTCCCATGACGTCGGAGATGGTGCGGGCCAGGTAGGGGTAGTGCGTGCAGCCGAGCAGCAGCGCGTCGACCTTCGCCTCCCGCGCCGGGGCGAGCAGCCGATCGGCGAGCACGTGCACCTGCTCGGAGCCGAACTCGCCTCGCTCGACGAACTCGACGAACCCCGGGCACGCGAGCGAGATCAGCTCGCTCGACGGCGACGCCATCTGCACGGCGTGCTGGTAGGCGCCCGAGTTGATGGTGCCCACGGTGCCGATCACCCCGACACGCCCGGTCCGGGTCGCCTCGGCGAGCGCTCGCACTCCCGGTTCGATCACACCGATGACCGGCACCGGGAAGCGATCCTGCAGCGACTCGAGCGCCGCGGCGGCCGCGGTGTTGCAGGCGACGACGACCAGCTTCACATCGCGACGCTCGACCAGCTCCTCGGTCAACTCGTGCGCGAAGTCCGCGACCTCGTCGAGCGACCGGGGCCCGTACGGGTAGCGACCCGTGTCGCCGATGTACACCAGGTCCTCGGCCGGCAGGAGGTCGATGAGCGCCCGTGCCACGGTCAGACCACCGAAGCCAGAGTCGAACATGCCGACCGGCCGGGGATCGGAGGCGGCCGACGACGAGTCGACGGGCGGGCCGCTCACGCGTCGGTCGGCGGGGTGCGCCAACCGGTGCTCGCCGCCCACCGGTCGGCCGCCCGGATGAGTGACCACACCGTGTCGCCCTTGGCATCCGCGTAGTCGTCGACCGTCGGCCAGTCGCGGGTCGCGAGCTCGCGCTTGGTCGCCTCGTAGGCGGCGCGAGCGGACTCGTGGCTGCGCAGGTAGTCGCGGAACAGCAACGACGACTGCTGCGAGAACTCGCCCTCGCCGCGCACGTGCAGGTTCACGACCCGTCGACCCTCTGGGGTGTCGAGGGTGAAGAAGCGCTTGCGCCGGTCCCAGCACGCCGGGTCCCAGCGGTAGCCGAGCACCTCGATCGCCTCACGAAGCGGCTCGAACGGTTCGAAGTCACCCACCAGGGGCCGGTGCGCGACGGTGACCTGGATGTCGATCAGGTCCTTCGCGGCCAACCCCGGCACGCTGGTCGAACCGATGTGGTGGATCGCCACCAGCCGCACGGCGACGCCATCGGCGGACTGATCGGTGATCGACCGGCGCAGGTCCGCGCCGAACGCAGCGAAGCGGTGCGGCCAACCCGTGTCGTAGGGCTCGATCACGATCTGCATGTCTGCCACACCATGGGACCGACTCTAGAAGTAGATGACCTTCTCGGCGTTGGCCGTGGCCTCGTCCAGGTCGAGGGTCCAGGCGCCCGTGGAGAGGTACTTCCACCCGTAGTCGCAGACGACGAACACGATGACGCCGGACTCGATGCGCTTGGCGACCTTGGCCGCACCGGCGAGCGCGGCGCCGGCGGAGATGCCCGAGAAGATGCCGACGTCCATCAGCTTGCGGGTGTATTCCAGGGACTCGCGCGGGCGCACGATCGACTTGCCGTTGAGCAGGTCGTAGCCGCCCCACTTCTCGAACACCGGCGGGATGTAGCCGTCGTCGAGCGACCTCAGACCTTCGACCTGCTCGCCCGAGGGCGGCTCGACCGCGAGGATCTGGATGTCCGGGTTCTTCTCCTTGAGGTACGTGCCGACGCCGAGCAGCGTGCCCGAGGTGCCGAGGCCCGCGACGAAGTGCGTGATCTCGGGCACGTCGCGGAAGATCTCCGGGCCGGTCGTCCGGTAGTGGGCACGCGGGTTCGACTCGTTGCCGTACTGGTACAGGAAGACCCAGTCGGGGTGCTCCTCGGCGAGGGCGAGCGCCATGCGCACGGCGCCGTTGGAGCCCTCCTCACCCGGTGAGTCGATGATCTCGGCGCCGTAGACCTCGAGCAGCTGGCGACGTTCGATCGACACGTTGCCGGGCAGCACGATCTTGATCTTGTAGCCCTTGATGCGGCTGATCATGGCCAGTGCGATGCCCGTGTTGCCCGAGGACGGCTCGATGATCGTCTTGCCGGGCACGAGCGTGCCGTCGGCCTCGGCCTCTTCGATCATCGACAGGGCGATGCGGTCCTTGACCGAACCCGCGGGGTTCTGACCCTCCATCTTGGCGAGGATCCGGACCTCCGGATTGGGGCTGAGTTGGCTGACGTCGACGATCGGCGTGTTGCCGATCAGGTCGAGGGCTGAGGCGAAGACGGTCATATTCCTGACCTGAATGGTAGGGAATCGAACGGCCCGGCGAAACTCGGGGCAGGTCACCACCTGAGGATTCAGGGGGTGACGTCGACCGGTTCTTCGTCGATCGGATCCCTCGACGATGCGGAACGAGCGCAGCATCGGCTGGTCGTCGCGGGTCGACACGATCACGTAGTGCCACTCCGGATCGGGCGCCTGTCGCACGTCGGTCGGCGACGGATAGGCGTCGGTGTGCGTGTGGGAGTGCATGACCCCGAGCAGCTGCCAGTCGTTGTCCTCGGCGTCGCGCTCGGAGCGCAACAGGGCGATGGCGGGCACCGTGTACACCTTCGAGCTCGCCGCCTCGTTCTCGCACGGGTAGAAGCGGTGCACGGTCGCCTCACCGGTGTCGGCGTCGACGGTCCCGGCGAACAGCCCGCAGGCCTCGAGAGGCAGTCCGTCGAGGGTGTGGACGAGCATCTGCTCGTGGAGATCTGCGGGCAGCCGGAGCACCGCGCAACGGTAGTAGCTTGTCCTGTTCTGTGAAGCAGACCGGTGTTCAGGTGGTGGCCACCAACCGGCAGGCTCGATACCGCTACTTCCTGAGCGACACCTACGAAGCTGGGATCGTCCTCACGGGTAGCGAGGTCAAGTCCCTCCGTGATGGCCAGGTGCAGCTCAACGAGGCGTGGGCCGCGATCGACGCGGGCGAAGCCTGGTTGTTCGGCATGCACATCGCTCCGTACACCCATGCCCAGACCCACACCGGCCACGACCCGACCCGCAAGCGCAAGCTGCTGCTGCACAAGCACCAGATCGAGCGCCTCGGCATGAAGCTGCAGGTCGAACGGCTCTCGCTGGTCCCGACGAAGTTGTACTTCAAGGACGGCAAGATCAAGGTCGAGCTCGCCGTCGGCAAGGGCAAGAACGTCGTCGACAAGCGCCAGGACATCGCAAAGCGGGACTCCGACCGTGAGGCCGCCCGGGCCATCGCGGACGCCCGCCGTCGCGGCGACTGAGGGCGGCGGCAGATCCGGTGACCAGGCGAAGGGCGCTCGTGGTGGGCGGCGTCGTCGCGACCGTTGCGATCGTCGCAGGGATCGTCGTGTGGATCGGTCGCGGCGGCGACGAGTTGGCGACCGAGGCGCCGACGACGAGCGCCGCGCCACGCCGCGACCGAACCTCCACCACGACGACGTCGACGACGGCCTCGACCCTCGCGCCCACGACGGTCGAGACGACCACCACGGCTGCGCCGACCACGACCGCCGCCCCGGCGACGACGACCCCTGCGACGACCGCTCCCGCCGCGCCGGCACCGCCGGTGGCTCCGGCGCCGCCACCACCACCACCACGCACCACCACCCCCGCCTCCCCCGCCCGCACCGATGCGGGTGATGGTCGCCGGCGACTCGGTCGGGTTCACCGCCGCGTACCCGCTGCCGACCCCGTGGGAGCTGCCGCCGTCGATCGGGTCGGTCAGGATGCACGCCCGCATCGGGTGCGGCGTGCTCGCCTCGGCCGGGGCCCGGGCGTTCGACGTCCACGGCGAGGGCGCGATGGGCGACTGCAGCGACCAGGCGCGCACCGAGCTCGAAGGACTCGGTGCACGACCGGACTGGATGGTGTTCTTCTCGGGTGCCTGGGAGCACCTGGACTGGGTCACGGCGGACGACAGGACGCTGACGGCCGGTTCACCGGCGATGCGCGACGCGATCCACGCCAGTCTGCTGGGACGCGCGCAGTTGGCCGGGCAGCTCGGCGTGCGCACCGCGTTCGTGACCTGGGCGTGCCCGACGAACGTCCGCCCGACCCGACAGGGCGCGTACGCCCACTGGTACAACGAGATCCTGCGTGACGTGGCCCGAGTGACCTTCGGATCGATCGTCATCGAGCCGACCGACAGGGTGTGCGTCGGGGCGGACGCTGGCGCCACGCCGACCGCCGAGAAGGCCGCCGCATTCCCGGACGGCCACCACCCCACCGACAAGGCGTGGTTGTGGAACGTGTGGCTCGGCCCGGCACTCGAACAGGCGCGCTGACACCGCGGCACACCGATCTACGCTGAGTCGACGCGTCGGATCGCCGACCAGCAGAACCCCGCCGAACGAGGAGAACCGCCCCATGCCGCAGGAAGTCCGTGGAGTCATCGCACGTTCGCAAGGCGCTCCCGTCGAGGTCGCCACGATCGTGATCCCCGACCCGGGCCCCGGCGAGGTCGTCGTCGCGGTACAGGCCTGCGGTGTCTGCCACACCGACCTGCACTACCGCGAGGGCGGCATCAACGACGAGTTCCCGTTCCTGCTGGGCCACGAGGCCGCGGGCATCGTCGAATCCGTCGGGCCCGACGTCACCGAGGTCGCACCCGGCGACTTCGTCGTCCTCAACTGGCGTGCGGTGTGCGGCGAGTGCCGGGCGTGTCGCAAGGGCAAGCCCCAGTACTGCTTCAACACCCACAACGCGACCCAGAAGATGACGCTCACCGACGGCACCGAGCTGTCACCCGCGCTGGGCATCGGAGCGTTCGCCGAGAAGACGCTGGTCGCCGCCGGACAGGCCACCAAGGTCGACCCCGCTGCGTCGCCCGCGACCGCCGGACTGCTCGGCTGCGGTGTCATGGCCGGCATCGGTGCATCGATGCTGACCGGCAACGTGCAGCCCGGTGACAGCGTCGCCGTGTTCGGCTGTGGCGGAGTGGGCGACGCTGCGATCGTCGGCGCCAAGCTCGCCGGCGCGACGACCATCGTCGCGGTCGACCTGGACGACCGGAAGCTCGCCATCGCGAAGGAGTTCGGCGCGACCCACACGGTGAACGCGTCGACCGAGGACCCCGTCGAGGGTGTTCGAGCGGCGACCGACGGCTTCGGTGCCGACGTCGTCGTCGAGGCCGTCGGCAACCCCAAGGTGCTCGAGCAGGCGTTCTTCGCCCGTGACCTGGCGGGCACCGTCGTGCAGGTGGGCGTGCCCACGCCCGAGATGAAGATGCCCGAACTGCCGATGATCGAGTTCTTCGGTCGCGGTGGCGCGCTCAAGCCGAGCTGGTACGGCGACTGCCTGCCGAGCCGCGACTTCCCGATGCTGATCGATCTCTACCTGCAGGGCCGACTCGACCTGGATCGCTTCGTCTCCGAGACGATCGCACTCGACGAGGTCGAGGAGGCGTTCCACAAGATGGAGCGCGGCGAGGTCCTGCGCAGCGTGGTGGTCCTCTGATGCTCGAACCCGATGGCACGTTCGCGAACGGAGTGACGACATGGCGATAGAGCTGGTCCAGACCGACGGGATCTTCGCCCTCGACGGCGGCGAGTGGGAGGTCACGAACAACATCTGGCTGGTCGGCGACGACCGCGAGGTGCTGATCATCGACGCGGCCCACGACGCCGACGCGATCGCCGCGGCGGTGAACGGCCGCGACGTCGTCGCCATCGCGTTGACACACGGCCACAACGACCACATCAACGCAGCCGTCGCGCTGCAGGACCTGGTCGACGCACCGATCCTGTTGCACCCGGCGGACCGGATGCTGTGGGACGTCGTCTACCCGGACCGAGCCCCGGACTCCGAGCTGGCGAGCGGCGACGTGCTGCGCGTCGGCGGCACGACGCTCGGCGTGCTCAACACCCCGGGCCACTCCCCCGGCTGTTGCTGCTTCGTCGATCAGTCGAATGGGGAGTCGCACCTCTTCAGCGGTGACACGCTGTTCTGCGGCGGCCCCGGCGCGACCGGACGGAGCTTCTCGGACTTCGACACGATCATCCGCTCGATCCGTGAGCAGCTGCTGACGTTGCCGCCCGAGACCGTGGTGCACACCGGTCACGGCGACTCCACCACGATCGGCGCCGAGGCACCCCACCTCGAGGAGTGGCTGCGGCGCGGGCATTGAGCCGCATGCTCCGGTCACCCCAGCAGCCGTTGCGACGGGCCGCGGCGGTCCTGCTCGCGGGCTTCGTGGTCGCGTCGTGTGCGAGCGACGGTTCCGCAGCGCTCGACCATACCGACGAGGCCGCCGCCGTCGTCGGCGACAGCGGGCCACGCTCGCTCGACCTCGATGCCGGCGCGACGCGCCGCTACGACGTGCAGTCCTACGACGTCGACGCGTCGGTCACGATCGACGGTGACGACCGGTTGGACGCCACCGCCACGATCGTCGCGCTGGCATCCGCATCGCTCGCCCGCTTCGAGCTCGACCTGGTGGGCCTCGACGTCGAGGCGGTGACCGTCGACGGCGCCCCGGCCAAGTTCTCCCACCCGAAGGACGTGCTGTCGATCACGCCGGCGCGTCCCATCTCGTCGGGTGCGATGTTCACGACCGTCGTGACGTACTCCGGTGACCCCTCGCAAGAGGACGACCCCGCCGAGGCGCTCGAGGACGGTGGCGGCTGGCTCGACGTGGGTGACTACTCCGTCGTGATCGCCGAGCCGACCGGGGCACGCACCTGGCTGCCGTCGAACGACGTGCCCGGCGACAAGGCGCAGGTGTCGGTGCGGGTCGAGGTGCCCGCGGCGCTGGTCGCCGTGTCGAACGGACGCCTGGCCGAGCAGGGCCTCGCCGCGGGTGACACGGGCGGCGCCGGTGGCGCTCGCTCGTTCCACTGGGTGGCGGCCGAGCCGATGGCGCCGTACCTGATCACGCTCGCGATCGGCGCCTTCGACCTGCGCACCCGCACCGACGCACACGGCCGCGTCGTGACCGACGCGATCCCGCCGGGTCAGGATCCGCTCGCCGCGTCGTTCGGGCCGACGGACTCGGTGGTGCAGTTCCTGTCGGAGCGGTTCGGGCCGTACCCGTTCGCGGATCTCGGCGGCATCATCGTGCCGGGCATGCCGCGGACGGCGCTCGAGACCCAGACGCGACCGGTGTACTCGGTCGCCGCGCTGACGAAGGACAACGAGGGCGACCAGCTGCTCGTGCACGAGCTCGCCCACCAGTGGTTCGGGAACTCGGTGACGCCGAGCACGTGGAACGACGTGTGGCTCAACGAGGGGCCGGCGGTGTACTCGCAGTGGCTCTGGTGGGAGTCGATCGGCGGCCCGTCGGTGCTCGACTCGGCGCGGGCGTCGTGGGATCCCGACGACGAGGCGCTCGACGTGCCCCCGGCCGATCCGGGCGACGACCTGTTCGGCACCTCGGTCTACGAGCGCAGCGCCATGTTCCTCGTCGAGCTGCGCCAACTGATGGGCGTCGACGACCTGCACCGTCTGCTGCGCACCTGGGTCGAGGAGCACCGCCACGGCACCGGGACGACGAAGCAGTTCGTCGAGCTGGCCGGTCGCATCCACGGCTCGCCGATCACCTCGCTCAGCGACCCGTGGCTCTACAGCGACGAGCTGCCGCCGATCACCTTCTGAGCCGAGCCCCCGATCGGCGGCCGCCGGACCTGGTCAGCTGCGCGGTGCGGTGAGGTAGGCGTCCAGCCAGCCGCCGTTCGCACCGTCGATCGAGACCTCGTCGGCGCCCATGATGCAGACCCGGCCGCCGTCGAGCACCTGCCCGGTCGCCCGCCCGCAGTAGATGGCTCCGTACGACAGCTGCGCCCCGGTCTGCAGCGACGTCGAGACCCGGGTCACCGAGTCGTCGGAGCGGTCGAGCAGGTACACGTCGACCACACCGTTGGTGTCGTCGGGGTCGAGCAGCGTGGTGTCGGTCGCGATGGCTGCGTAGCGGCCGTCAGGACTGAAGCCGATCGGGCGCGACGTTGGCGTCGGGTCCGCCGGGGAACGGCGTCGAGGTGCCGGCGTCGACGTCGTGGACCATCGCCGGCAGCGAGTTGCCGAAGCCGAGGCCGAGCACCGTCGAGCCGTCGTCGGAGATGACGTGCTGGACCCCGACGCCGAAGAACGTGCCGGTCAACGGGCGACGGTTCCCGGTGAGCACGTCGAGCACGAAGTAGCCGCTCGTGTCGCCGCCGGCCTGGTCGTTCCAGTGGTACATGGCGAACCGGGCGTTGCCGCTGACGCCGAGCAGCGACACCGCCCCGTAGCCCGGACCACCCGGTGGGCAGTCGGTCGAGGTGTCGGCGGCCAGGTCCCGGATGACGCAGCGTGCGGGGAACAACCCCCAGGTGCCGCCGACGCCGTGCACCGCGCGGGTGCCATCGTTCGTGACCGACGGCGCGTTGAGGTCGCCGAGCACGGTCCAGGTGTCGATGGTGTCGGTGACCCGGTCGTACACCCCGTAGGTGCCGTAGGGCTCGGCCTGCTCGAAGCCGACGTAACGGCCGTTCCGACTGATCGTCGGACCGTCGCCGCTGTTCGTCGCGATCCTGGTGACCGACCCGCTGACGTTGTTCCGCAGGAACACGTCGTCGACGTCGTTGGTGTCGCCCGGGACGAGGTTGGTGGCAGAGGAGACGAACGCCGTCCACACGCCATCCGCGCTCACGCTCGCCCGGTGTGCCGAGGCGTTGCCCGGCACGCCGCCGTCGCCCAGCGTGATGGGATGCCCCGGGCCGAACGTCGGACCGCCCGCGTCGGGCGGCGGACCGCACGCGACCGCGATCGCAGCGAGGGCCAGCGCGGCAACGACCCACGGCGCGCTCCGGAACCGACCAACCATGTCCATCCCCCTCCACGACTCCTCGACGCACCGTAGCGCCGACCGGTCGATCCACGACGCCTTGGTCGGCGAGGCAGCCCGTGTCCACGACCGAACGCTGCTCACGCGTGACCGGCGAGCGATCGCGACCTACGAGTTCCTCGGTGTCCCCTACGTGCTCCTCGACTGAACGCCCCCTCGGGCGTGATGCCATGCTGGCCAGATGAGCGCTGGCGACCTGAGCGACTTCGACGACACCGACGACGACCGGGCGCCGATCTGCCCGGAGTGCGGCGTCACCGCGCTGCCTGCCGAAGGGTCGACACCCTCGGGGTCCGGGTTCGTCTGCGAGAACCCGGACTGCGACGCGTTCGGCGACGAGGTCTGACCCCGCTCGAGACGGAGCCACTCTCGACGACCCGGCTCAGCTGACCGTCCAGGTCGCACCGGACGAGAGCAGCGCGGCCAGATCGCCGGGACCCTGGCGGGCGAGCTCTGCGTCGACCTGCGCCTGCACCTCGAGCTCGTAGACCGGCCGTTCGACGTCGCGGAACACGCCGATCGGTGTCGGCGTGTGCGGCCCCTCGGACAGGCGGGACAACGCGAACGCGAGCGTCGGGTCGTGGCGATGCTCGTCGTGCACCAGCACCGAGGACTCGTCCACGCGGTCGACCTCGACGACCGACAGCTCTGCGAACTCGTTCTGCACCACGCCGTGCCGGCCCTCCGCGCCGAAGCGGATCGCTTCGCCGTGACGCAGCGGGATCAACATGTCCTCACGGTTGTCGCGGGTCAGGATGTCGTCGAACGCGCCGTCGTTGAAGACGTTGCAGTTCTGGTACACCTCGACGAACGCCGCCCCCTTGTGCGCATGCGCCCGACGGAACGTCTCCTGCATGTGGCTGCGGTCGGAGTCGTGGGTCCGGGCGACGAAGGTCGCTTCGGCGCCCAACGCGACCGAGATCGGGTTGAACGGGTGGTCGATCGACCCGAACGGCGTCGACTTGGTGACCTTGCCGGTCTCTGACGTCGGCGAGTACTGGCCCTTGGTCAGCCCGTAGATCTGGTTGTTGAACATCAGGATCTTCAGGTTCACGTTGCGTCGCAGCGCGTGCAGCAGGTGGTTGCCGCCGATCGACAACATGTCGCCGTCGCCGCCGATCACCCAGACCGACAGGTCCGGGCGGGTCATCGCCACGCCGGTCGCGATCGCCGGAGCACGCCCGTGGATCGAGTGCACGCCGTAGGTGTTCATGTAGTACGGCAGCCGGGCTGCGCACCCGATGCCCGACACGAACACCATCTCGTGGGGCTGCAGGCCGAGCTCGGGCAACATCAGCTGCATCGCGGCGAGGATCCCGTAGTCGCCGCACCCCGGACACCAGCGGAGCTCCTGGTCGGTCACGAAGTCCTTGCGGCTCAACGACACCGCCACCGCCGTCGCGTCCCCGGCTCCGGCTCCGGCCCCGTCGTCGGCCCCGTCGTCGGCGTCGGCGCTCAGCTGACCGTTCGCCTGACGTTTCGTCCCGGGTGTCCCACGTCCGTTGGTACTCATCGTTCGAGCTCCGCCATCATCCGTGCCTCCATCTCGACGGCCCCGAAGGGCACGCCGGTGACCTTGGTGAAGCTCTGCACGTCGACGAGGTACCGGGCCCGCAGCAACGTGGCGAGCTGCCCGAGGTTCATCTCGGGGCAGAGCACCGACGGATACCGAGCGAGGACCTCGCCCAGATCTGCCGGCAGCGGGTTCAGGTGCACGACGTGGGCCTGGGACACCCGGTGCCCGTTGCGGCGCAGTCGTCGCACGCCGGCGGTGATCGCTCCCCACGTGGAACCCCAACCGACCACGAGCAGCTCGGCGCCGTCGTCCTCGTCGAGCTCGACACCCGGGATGTCCGCCGCGATCCCGTCGATCTTCGCTCGGCGCAGCCTGACCATGTGCTCGTGGTTGTCGGGCTGGTAGCTGATGTGCCCGGTGCCGTCGGCCTTCTCGATCCCACCGATGCGGTGCTGCAGCCCCGGTGTGCCGGGCACCGCCCAGGGCCGGGACAGGGTGACGGGGTCGTGCAGGTACGGCCAGAACTCCGGCCGACCCTCGGCATCGACGTGGTTGGGCTCGGTGGCGAACTCCACGTCGATCTTCGGCAACTCGTCGACGTCGGGCAGGAGCCAGGGCTCGGCGCTGTTGGCGAGGAAGCCGTCGGACAGCACGATCACCGGGGTCCGATAGGTGACCGCGAGTCGGGTCGCCTCGATGGCGATGTCGAAGCAGTGTGTCGGCGATCGGGGCGCGAGCACGGGCAGCGGTGCCTCGCCGTGTCGGCCGAACATCGCGGCGAGCAGGTCGGTCTGCTCGGTCTTGGTGGGCATGCCCGTCGACGGCCCGGCGCGCTGCACGTCGACGACGACCATCGGCAGCTCCAGGCTGATCGCCAGACCGAGTGCCTCGGACTTCAGGTCGAGACCCGGCCCGGAGGTGCCGGTCACTCCGAGCGCACCCGAGAACGCCGCGCCGAGCGCGATGGCCGCGGCGGCGATCTCGTCCTCGGACTGCATCGTGCGGACACCGAAGTTCTTGTGCCGGCTGAGCTCGTGGAGGATGTCCGAGGCCGGCGTGATCGGGTAGCTGGCGTAGACGAGCTCGAGCCCGGCCAGCTGCGCGCCGGCGATCAGGCCGTAGCTGATGGCCGTGTTGCCGTTGATGTTCGTGTAGGTCCCCGGCGGCAACGACGCCGGCGCGACCTCGTAGGGGTGGTCGAACAGCTCGGCGGTCTCGCCGAAGTTCCGCCCCGCCCGCACCGCCGCCAGGTTGGCGTCACGCACCAGCGGACGCGAGTCGTACTTGGCGGTGATCCACTCGACGAGGGGCTTGGTCGGACGGGTGTACATCCAGCAGATGAGACCGAGGGCGAAGAAGTTCTTGGACCGCTCGGCGTCACGGCGCTTCACGCCCAGACCGCTCGTCGCCTCGAGCGTCATCGAGGTCATCGGCACCAGGTAGAGGCTGAACGCCCCGAGCGAGCCGTCCTCGAGCGGGTTGGTCCCGTAGCCGGCCTTGTCCAGGTCGCGCTCCTCGAAGGCATCGGAGTTGACGATCAGCGTCGAGCCCGGGCCCATGTCGGCGAGGTTGGCCTTGAGCGCCGCCGGGTTCATCGCGACCAGCACGTTGGGCGAGTCGCCCGGGGTGACGATGTCGGTGTCGGAGATGTGGATCTGGAACGACGACACGCCAGGCACCGTGCCCGCCGGCGCCCGGATCTCGGCGGGGTAGTTCGGCAGCGTCGCCAGATCGTTCCCGAACAGCGCCGAGAGCTCGGTGAACCGATCACCGACGAGCTGCATGCCGTCACCCGAATCACCCGCGAAGCGGATGACGACCCGGTCGACCTGCTCGCTCACGGTGTTCGGCGGCGTTGCGGTGGTGGACATGCCCGACCCCCTGATTCCCCTCCCGCCGACCCCCCGGCGAACTGGTGACAACGAACCTACCCGGTACAAACGCTCCTACCCGGTCTCATCGTGGTTCCCACACCCGCGTCCGATCAGCGGCCTGGGTCGGGGGCGACCCCGCCACAACCCCGGCGACGACGGGGGTCGTGGGCAGGTACGATGGTCGACGCACATGGGGCTGACTGGTTTCGACGTTGGGACCTGGAAGTCGAATTTGCGACCCGAGTTGTCTCAGACTCGTTAAACGGGGGCACCAAATGAACCGCCAAAAATGAGCAGTTCGCTCTCGCCGCCTGATCTTTTTCAGTAGGTAGAAGAGCAAAATCGTGACCAGCAATGGCGCACGGGGCCAGATCCTCACAGCCCGGCAACAGAAGTGGGGATGGACCGTAGGGAAAGACCACTGACGGCGTGAAAGAACGCTGACATCGGGGAAAGACCCGGCGGTGACCTCCTCGGAGGTCCACTGACCCGCCAGTCCGGTAGCCGCTAAGGCCGGAATGCGGGAATGGTCGTAGCGGGTTCGGTAACCACCTGGCGGACGGGGGTTCGATTCCCCCCAGCTCCAAGAATGCTCAATCCAGAGGCTTGAGCATTCTTGGAGCTGACCGCAGTCATCCGCCAACGTGTGCAGATATCCGGCGACATCCCCGCCATAGCAGGGATCTCGCCCAGTTCTGTCCGAGGTCGTCCGCCGACGTTTCTGGGCTGTTACTCCCCCGGTGACTCCCCCAGCGGACCATTTTTAGGTACGGTTACTCCACCCGGTTACTCCCCCCGCCCTGTGGCGGGAGGCCACTGGAAGGAGCACCGATGCCACGCAAGCCTCGAGGGAAGCGCTCGCAGTCTGCCGACGGTTCCAGGACCGTCGCAGCGAAGAATCCGAACGGCGACGGCTCGGTGTTCTACGAACCACCGACCCTACGGGCGAGTGGGCGACCACGCCCTGGCCGCTGGCGAGCCACCTACGTCGCTGCGGACGGGAAGATTCGTCGTGTGACTGCTCCAACTCGTGTCGAAGCTGAAGCCCGCAGAGACGAGAAGCGCGCGGAAGTAGCACGGAGCACGCCGACCTCTAGCCGCTTCGACAGCGACACGACGGTGAACCAGCTGCTCGACTGGTGGCTCGAAACCGTCGCCCGCCATCAGGTGAAGACCTCGACGCTGGATAGCTACGGCAGATTCGCCGGCTATCTCGCCGACGGGATCGGTACGTATCGGGTAGTCGATGTCGATTCGGAGACCCTTGCGGCATGGCAGTCGGACCTCCTCGATCGATACGCCCCCTACACGGTCCTGAACAGCCGCAAGGTCTGCCGTCAGGCCTTCCTCGAGGCGGTGAAGCTTCGGCTGATCCTGAGCAATCCGTTCGACCTCGTGAAGGCGCCCCGGGCGAAGACGGTCTCCTCCGGACGAGCTCTGACGCCCGACGAGGCTAAGGCGCTCATCACTGCTGCCGAGGGCATGCGGTTGGGCGCGGCGGTCACGTTGCTCTTCTGCCAGGGCTGGCGGGTGAGCGAGGTGCTCGGCCTTGCCTGGGAGGACCTGGAACTCGATGCCGGTACTGCGCAGATCCGTCGCGGCGCCGCGTACACGCCAACCGTCGGAACTGTGCTCGGCACCACCAAGACGAGCGGGGCGGAGGGCATCCACTACCTAGCGCCCATCTCAGTCGAGCGCCTCCGACAACGCCGCGACGAACAGGCCGTAGAACGCGAACTCGCCGGGACCGCGTGGGAGTCGCATCTCCACGGGGGCCAGCGGCTCAACATGGTGTTCACGACCCGAACCGGCGCGTTGGTCAACCGCCAGAACGTGGTCAAGACCATCGAGCGTGCTGCGACAAAGGCCGGGCTCGATCCGTCAGGCATCGCCACCCACACAGGACGACGAACTGTCATCACGGCGCTCTACCTGCTCCAGAACCGAAACTCGACGCTCGCCGGCTACATGGTCGCTGCCACACTTGGTCGGCTTCGCCCCGCGGACGCGACTGTTCTACTGGTCCCAGCCAACTGGCTGCACGCGAACTATGCCCGAGCAATGCGTGATTGGATGTGGAGGCGGACTCCGCGCGACGTCGAGGTCCACATCCTCCAGGACCAAGGCCTATTCCCAGACGCCAACATCGCCGCCAGCATTCTTGCGGTCGGCCCAGCCCGGTCGGCGGCGCGCCCCCTCAAGCTGAAACTCGGCACGCCGATGGGAACCTGGACCTCGCAGACGTGGCGCGCCACGTCGGGCACGCTGACACCTCGACGACTGCGGGTTATGTCCGTAGTCTCGGTCAACGTCCCGCCGACACTGCGCGGAAGGCTGCCGAGTTGCTCGACCCGAGCCTCTAGCTTGGCGCATTCGTACCATCGACGAGCGCGACGGGATCTGGCAAGTACTCGATCGCCGCTCACCGATCCTCGCGATCAGGTCCAGCGCTCGCACCTACTTGGTAGCCACGCCCGGTCACGACCAACGACGCACCTATGACGAGCCGACCACGCCGTAGGCCTATGGACAGGCAGCATTGGCGATCAGCCCGTCGAGCAACGATCATCTTCGATCAGAATGACCGATGACGACGTGCCACCCCGTCAAGCCCGAACCGCGCCCGTCACCAAGGAATCGTTCATCACATCTGTGGTCGACTGGGTCACGCTGCATCCAGTAGCCATGGCAAGTGAGGCTGTGCCAGGCGCGACTGCCACCGAACTCGGAAGGCTGGGCGCGCTAGGCGGCGTTGTCGCCTCGCTGCTCGCTTCGAATGTCGAGGTCGCCCGCTCGACCAGACTGACGGATTGGCTCGCTGCTCCGCCTGCAGCCAGCAGTAGCGGCTCGCACGATCGAAGCAGGTGACGATCGCCGAGCGGTTGAACGACCCGCAGATCAGATCACCCTCGAGATGGCCGACCTCGACGCATTCAGCGGCGATCGGGGGCCGGGAGGTGATCAGGTTGAACACACCCAACGGCGACCGTTTCGCCTCCGAAGCGGTGCTACAGCGGGGTTTGCGGCGCCGCCGACGCCGATGCAACCCGACGTGCAGGCCCTTCGCGAGACCGCGGCGACCGTGGCCGTCGACAGCCTGGTAGATCGTCTCTCGCCAACTTCCCGTGGCGCCATACCGCTGAGGAGACCCTCGAGTCCGTGACGGAGATCCTCGAACGCATCCCCGAGCACCTGCGCCGCACGCTCACCTGGGACCAAGGATCAGAGATGGCGTGTCACCGAGAGCTCGCCGAACGCACCGGGATCGACGTGTACTTCGCGGAGCCGCATTCACCGTGGGCAACGACCCACGAACGAGAACGGCAACGGCCTCATCCGCCGCTACGTCGGCAAAGGCACCAACCTCAACGTCTACAGCGCCGCTGATCTCCGAGCGATCGAAGACCGTGTCAACACAATCCCACGGCGTTCACTCGACTGGGCCACCGCCCACGACATCTACACTGCCGCTGTCGCGATGACCGATTGAACTCGCCCCGTGCATCGCTAATAGAGAGTTTCGGCTCAGGCACCGGTGACATTAGGGAGTCAACTCAATCTCGATCATTCGGTGCTCAGAAGATGCCACGGACCAGCTGATGGATCCTTGGTCTGATATATCCAGTTCCGCCGATCTTCAGAGGCCACGATGTCTGCTACTTCAGCCAAGAAATCATCCATAGGCTCATCGAGATCGTCATAGCCTGGATCCGCACTCCGCAGGAAAGCTCGAGCTGGCGTCAAGGTTGTGACGACTACATCGTCCTCATCGGGCAATCGAAGAACCAAACGCGAGATTACGCCACCGAGCCTGGTCTCATGGCTAACCGCAGCTGTACCATCGAGTCGGAAGTCCCGACGATCGACTCGTAGAACTACCTCGTCAGATTTCGGGTCCACATACACCCCCACGAAGTGGCGCCCTACACGCCGGCCTACACCACCGGTACTTCCCACTCTAACTTTTCCCGTATCGAATCGTCTGACCTTCCCCCCCTCTGGGATCAGAAGGTAGGCAACATCAAATCTCTCTCCATTGAGCCATACCTTAGAATCTGGCGTGTTCATTTGATGTCCAAGAGCTTGTCGATCCGGGGACTCGTTCGGCCCGCACCAGCGATGATCTGCTCAGGGGTCTTGCCCAAGTTTACGAGATCCTCATAACTGGGACCCAATGGATCCCCGTACTTCCGCACGTTTCGCCACTCCATCCAGTGCCGCAGCGGACCCGGGAGAGGTTCACGCGCTGTTGCCTTCAGCGCATTCCGGGCGACCACAGCCTCACGCGCGACCGTCTCCGGCGCTTCTCCAGCAGCGATACGCGAAAGGCCGTCATCGGCAATCGAGCGAGCACCATCCACATACCACTGACGTCCCGCTCGAAGCGCTCCCGCGTTTGGACCGATGGCGCCTGCTTGACTGCCACGCATCGCTGATCGCTGTGGAGTTGCCAGGGTCTCGTGGACACCGGATTCTGGGGGAGACCCCAGAGGAGGGAGGCCCGGGTGGGTCGTCCAGCGAATTACCCGGCCGAGTTCCGTCGTGAGGCCATCGCCCCGGTGAAGTCATCGGGTCGACCGGACTCCAAGGTAGCCAGGTCGCTCGAGATCGCCGAGGGCACCGTCTGGAACTGGATGAAACTCGATTGTGGAGCGACCGAACGCGCCGCAGATCCGGACGCGTTGTCGGAGTCCGAACGCGACAAACCCAAGCGGTTGCGCAAGAAGACCGCGCCGCAGGAGATCGACTTGGAGATCCTGCGCAAGGCAGCCGCCCAATACGAGCGGGAGGCGAACCGGTGAGCAGCTTTCGGTTCGTCGAGGAGTACCAATCCGACTACCGCGTCACGGACCTGTGCCGGGTCGGCGGGGCGTCCCGATCGAATTTTACGCAATGGCGGTTCCGGCCGTCGTCGGCCCTGGCGGCCGCTGACGCGGAACTGACCGAGGTGATCCGCGTGATCCACCACAACTCTCGTCGCACCTACTGCTTACCCCGAGATCAGCGGTCAGCTGCGCTGAAAGGGACAACGGCTGAGCCGCCACCGTGTCGCCCGCCTCATGCGCCGGTCGCGCTCATCGACGAGCGATGCAGCACGATGCCCCCAGATGAAGGACCGCAACGCATCACCGGGCTCCGGTCAAACAGACTCCTGACCGATCACTCGAAGGAGGATGGGAGCTTTCGAGCAATGATGGTGAAACCCTGGCGAAGCTCATCGACGATCCGAGCCATGGCAGCGGGTCCGGGCGCCGGGCGCGCCCCTGGCGCTGCGGCGCTGTCGAGGATCTCCATGCCGAACCCTCGGAGGCGACGAATCGTCCACGCCTTCGTCGGCAGTGTCTCCACCTCGTACTCAGACTCGCCATACACCTTCGTCGCGACCCAGCCTGCAGCGCGTCCTGGAAGGACGCTGATACCCGCCCGCCCGTAGTGCGGGTCACGAATCAGATGCTTGGCACTGAAACGAACCGGAGCGGCCAAGAACAGGTAGCCGCCCGGGCGCAACACACGAACACACTCATGGAGCATCGCCACCTTGTCCGGAACGTGCTCCAACACGTCCGATGACGCAACCACATCGAACTCACCAGTCGCGAACGGCATCTCACACGCGCTCCCGACCTCGGCGACCGCATCAACGCCGCATGCCTTCGATCGGACACGTGCCGCCTCCACCGCAGGAGCGACCACATCGATCCCACTCGGAACGGCCCCTGCCTGTCCAAGTGCGATCAGCCAGGCGCCGTTCTGACAACCCACGTCCAGCACGCGCTTGCCCTCCAGCGTCGTCACCGACTCCACGAGACGGTTTCGAGCCTCAGCCCGCTCAACCGCTCCCTCCTCGTAGTCGATCCAGCGCTGCCGATGCGGATCGTCATCCCGAAGAATGCTCTCGCTCCAAAGGTCGTAGAACGGCCGCTCCCGGCCCATCAGGTTCGGGTAAAGCTTCGGATCCAGTTCCGTCGTGGACATGTCCCACCTCCGGTTCAGTCCACCTTCACAGCTTGAGCTGCACCAAGGACCAGCGAACGGTAGTCCGCGTCGCAGGCGGCGTCATGCGCGGCCCCACCCCGGTGACGACCGCCTCCGAAGGATCCGGTGGAACGACTCCTCGGCGGCCACGTCCACCTAGGCCACCACCCCCGGCGCCGACCGCCATCGGGGGACTCCATGGGATTCCCCGGTCGAATGGCCGCCCGTGGCTGCCGGGCACGGCCTCCCCCGGTCTTGAGTTCTTCGATCACACGGTCCTGTGTTCTCCTATCGCAACCGTGCTCAGCACGGCTCAGCTGCGTCGGCCGCTTCGCCCACGTGACCAACGATCCGTCGCTGATACATAGTGGCTTCCTGGACCTCGCCACGGAGCAGTCCGAAGCTACGGGACGAATCGGCCGATTCACGCCCAGATACTTCACTGGCCGACCCATCCGGACCCCCTGTGCTGGGGCAGCGCCAGGATCGAGTCTCCAAGAATCAGGGCCAGTTCCATGGCGTAGCAGAGCCGGAGCTCGCTCCCCGCCCACGGTGCCGATTCGGTTCCATCGACCAGTAGCGATAGGCCGAATCGGTCTCGGGCGGCTCGCACCAGGGGGGCGGTGCAGCACGCTGGCGCCCAGCGGCCGAGAACTGGTCAGGTCCTCGGCCGCCAGCACCGATCAAGACCGGCACCCCGAAGGTCTGAGCCGCAGCCGGATCGTTCAGACCGGCCTTCACACAGGACCCTCAGGTCAGGGGTAGCCCCCGACTAACGGCTACCAAGTGGCCGGGCACTCCCCGTCCGGATTGTTCGAATCAGACAGCCAGCTATTGGGGTAGCCGCCCTGAGACTGCGGAAATCCACCAGGGCCGCCACGCTCGTTCCAACGCATCGCGTAGTTGCCGTCAGCGAAGTGGGCATGCTTCTCGAAGTCGTTGAAGCAGATGGGCGGAACGGTAATGTTCTCCACCTTGCCCCACATGAAGTGGTAGTAGAGCGCGTCATTCCAGATGCTGAGATGTTCCGAGCCGTAACGGTGTATGAAGTCCCACCCGTACTGCGCCCACTGTTGGGAATGCACCTGCTCATGATGCTGGACCCAGAGGTCAAAGGTCAGCGGATACGGTGCATCTAGGTTCTCCAGGAACGCATTGCCGTACATGGTGCCACCACCCTGGCTCATGATGCCGCCGGTAGCGATGATCCAAGGGGTGGGCGGATTGCCAATTTCGATGATCTCACCATTGTCGTCCCGAGCGGCAAAGCTGCTGTTGTTGTCATCCTTGCAGTGGATGACGAGCAGCGGAGTTGCGAGCTCGCAGCTACCGAGACCTGAGGCTGCCCGTGGCGTCGCATCGGCAGTCCTGGAAAGTCCCGCCATCGAAGCATACGAGAGGTGGATGTTCTGAAGGAACACCTCGTAAGGCTCTTCCAAGTTCGGATTGCCGGAGAAGAGTTCAGCCTGGAGTTGCGACGTGTAGTTGACGTCCTCGTCGTAGATGTCTCTGATATGCGCCTTCATGAACGTCAGAATGGCGTCGGAGCACTCAATCTCGAGAATCGTAGGAGTGAACGTAAAATCGACATTCTCATGGTGAGCATTCACCACCGGCCCGGAGGTCGGAGCGGTACCAACAGCCTCACAATCTGTGGAAACGCCGGTGTCGATCGTTCCCAGAAGTATGTTCGTTGGAGTTGCAGATGCAGGTGCAGCGGCGAACGCTGACCCGATCAGGAGCGCGGCAAGGCCGGCCAAAACGAGCTTCAATCGCATTGTTCCCTCTCCCATTGAGTGTGGAATCGGTCACAGTAGTGTTCTTCGATCTACGAGACAGGGATGCCATCCGAGAGCAAGAGATCAACGATCACAATTCCGGCTCAACGACGCTGTCGGGGGTTGGTTGAGGCGTTGAGGTGGTTGCCCGGGTCGAAGAGCATCCGAGGGTTTGGCCCGGCGGTCACGTCAGCTCGGCCGGGTCTCCAACCGCTGCGGCAGTGCGGCAAGCACCCCGATCCAACCGCCTTCCTGCGGCCTCCTGCGGTCGGGCATCACCCGGTGGGCGGCGCGCCGCGAGAGCCCCCCGGTCCCGGTAGAAGGGACGGGTGCGGACGTGAGCCGGCGGCAGGGCCCCGTGCAGCAGCAGAGCGTCGCCCGGTCGAATCTGACGGAGGGTGTGCGCAGTGATTCGGCCTGGGATCCGCGGGTGCTCTTGACCTTGGAAACGAGGATGGAGCATGGCAACCAACAGTGGTGCGCGGCGGAGGCCCCAGAAGTATCCGGACGAGCTGCGTGAGCGGGCGGTCCGGATCGTCCAGGAGATCCGTCGCGAGACGGGCGAGACCCACGGGGTGATCTCTTGGGTCGCGAAGGATATCGGTGTCGAGTCGTTGCGGCAGTCGGTGAACCGGGCCGCGGTCAACTCGGAGAACCGGCCCGGCACCTCGACTGAGGACGCGCAGCGGATCGCTGAGCTGCAGCGGGAGGTCAAGGAGCTCAGCCGAGCGAACGACATCTTGAAAGCCGCATCGGTCTTCTTCGCGACCGAACTCGACGGTCGCCTGAGGAGGTAGCGAAGCTTCTGACCTCAGCTGAGGTCACCTAGGTTGTCGCGTTCATCGATGCCCACCGGACCAAGGAGTCCGGTGGGCTGAGATGGGGAGTCGAGCCGATCTGCCAGGTCCTGGAGATCACCCCCACCACGTACTGGTCGGCCAAGACAGCCGAGCCAGATCATCATCCGGGATCTGCGGCAACTCCGCCAGCGTAGGCCCATGGCATCGCTCCGTCCTCGTCTCGGGCTCGCAAACAGTCCGATCCCGCCTCCGGTTACTCCACCGGTTACGCCCCCACCGCCTCAAAGGGCGGACCGATCGGCGAAGCTGCATGGGTTTCATGCCATCCGATCTTCATCGTTTCGATTCCCCCCAGCTCCACGAGCATTCAAGCCCCGGTTTGAGTGCTCCTGGAGCTGCCGGAACCGTCAGGCGCCCCTGGCCCCCGAGGTCGATCACGGTCCGTCCCCTTCGGTCGCCGGTCGTTGCGTTCGCGGAGGGCGCCGAACCGAGGCAGACCCATCGCGAGGCGCGTGATGTGTTGGAGGGCCCGGCTGGGCAGGAGCCGGTTCGAGAGCACCAACATGTGTGCGTCGGGACCGATCGCGTGGCGGGTGAACGGCGCCGTGTCGTCGAGGGCGCGGCCGAGGCCGCGGGCGAAGCGCTCGGGCGGCCCGGCGATCTTGATCGCGAGACGCCCGCGCTGGTCGATCCTCGAGTTGATCGGTTCGTAGGGGCCCTCGAACGACCGGTAGTCCATCGCTCCGGCGTCGGTGATGATGTCGGTGTCGAAGGTGCCGGTCACGATGACCGTGACGCCGATCCCGAACGGGGCGATCTCGTTCGACATCGCCTCGGCCCACCGTTCCGAGGCCCCCTTGACCGCGGAGTACGCCGAGATCGCGGCCATGCCCCGTACGCCGCCCTCGCTCGAGATGACGACGATGCGGCCACGCCCCGCAGCGCGCATCGATGGCAACAGGGCCTTGGTGAGCGCGACCGGTCCGAAGAGGTTGGTGGTGAACACCTGTTGCCAGACGTCCATCTCGACGTCCTCGACGCAGCCCACTGCGGCGATGCCGGCGTTGTGGACGAGCGCATCGGGTGCACCGACGAGCTCCTCGATCGCCTTGGCCGCGCTGGCGATCGACTCCGGGTCGGCGAGGTCGAGCTGCACCGCCGAGAGTCGCGGATCGTCGCTCGCTGCATCCGCGGCGACTCGGATGTTGTCGAGCCCCGCGTCCGGGGTTCGCATGGCGCCGATGACGTGCCAGCCCCGCTGGTGTAGGTGGACCGCGGAAGCGAGCCCGAGGCCCCGGGACGCTCCGGTGATGACGACGCTGCGCGGCTCAGCCATCGGCTCGCCTCAGGTGTCCCAGACCAGGTGCAGGCTCGGCACGCCGGCGATGATGCGAGCGAGGAAGCGGGTCCGTGCCCCAGCGCAGTCGAGGTTCGCCGTCACTCTCCACCTTGACCCCCTGACTGCCACAACAGGAATAGTGCTTACTATCTACAGCTGCCCGCGCGTCGAAGAGGACGCGAGCCCGACGTCGCATCCAAGCCGCGCCCACTAACTTGTTGACTGACAAGTAAGGAGCCAACGATGCGCGACGACTCCCTCCGGCAACGCCGGCTGACGGTGCTCGAGGAGCACTTCCAGTCCGAGGTCGACCACGACTGGGAGCGGTGCCTGGCGACGTTCAAGGACGTCCCCCGCTACGAGATCGTGGCGACCGGACAGGTCCACCAAGGTCGTGACGAAGTCGTGGCGTACCACCGGGCCCAACGCACCGCGTTCCCCGACCAGCGTCACGAGAACGTCCGCATGCACGTCGCCGAGGACGACACGGTCATCGCCGAGTTCGACCTGCTCGGGACCTCGACCGGCGAGTTCCTGGGCCTGCCGCCGACCGGCCTCTCCTTCCGCGTCGCGGTCATCGCCGTGTTCTCCTTCGACGGCGATCGCATCACGAACGAGCGGGTGTACCTCGACGGCGCCAGCCTGCTGCGTCAGATCGGTCGGGAGGACCTGCTGCCGCTGGCAGGGACCGAGCAGTTCGCCGCGGCCGAGATGGCGTGACACCCCGCACCTCGCCGAGCCCGCCACAGCGGCGCACTCAGGAGGAGCGCCGGGCCGAGGCGGAACAACGTCTCCTCGCCGCGGCCGCGCAGCTCATCAGCGAGACCGGCCCGGCGTCGCTGACCTTGGCCAAGGTCGGCGAGCGCGCCGGCTACAGCCGAGGACTGGCGACGCACCACTTCGGCTCCAAGGCAGCACTGATGCAGCGCGTCGCGGACGCGGTGTCGCGCGACTTCGCCGCCGCGCTGGCGCGCGAGCGTCGCGATCCGCACACCGTGCTCGACGCCCTCACGACGCTCGTCGAGGTCTACTTCGACATCATCGTCGACCCGCCGCCGATCAACCGCGCCCGCCTGGTGCTCATCGCAGACGCCGTCGCCCACTCCGACGCGGACTCCCGCGAGGTCGTGCTGGCCGCCGACCGACAGTTCCGGGTCGCCCTTGCGCAGCGCCTCGCGAGCGCGTCGGATCGCGGCGAGCTCACCGGCGACGAGATCGACGGACTCGCCGTCACCGTCGTGGGACTCCTGCGGGGCATCGCCTTCGAGTCGATGCTCGACCCGACCATCGACCTCTCGTCGGCCCGCTCCCAGGTGCAGGCACTTCTCGAGTCCCGCTTCTCGCTCCGGGCGTGAAGATCAAGGCGCTGCGCCTCGACGTCGAGGCCGGCATCCGGGTGAAAAGTGGCGCACTGCCCGCCGGGGTTGCGACTCAGCGTCAGCGTCAGCCGACCAGCGACAGCGGTCGGCCTTCCGAGCGATCACGCCGCGCTGCGTCCGCGGGGTCGACGGACGGACCGGCGCCCGGGTCCGACGTCGGGGCTCCAGGGACAACGGGAGCCGTGGTCGTCGTGGTGGTGGTCGTGGTGGTCGTCGTACTCGTCGTGGTGGGAGCGGCGACCACCGTGAACGGCCGGTACATCGTGGCGCTGCCGTCGTCGCACTGAGCACCGACGTTGCCGACGCCGACCGGTGCGTTGGAGGGGATGACCACCGACGCCGAGAAGGCGCCCGTGCTCGCGTCGGCCGTGGTCGAGCCGATGGCGGCGAAGACGGAACCGCCGCTGAAGAACAGGTTCACGGTCAGCCCGGGGCAGGTGCTGGTACCGGAGATCGTGACGGTCGAGCCGGGCGACGCCGTGTTCGGCGTCGGGGTGACGGAGTCGACCGCGGCCGCAGCGACGCCGACGACGAGCGCGAGGGTGGAAAGGGCGATGATGGCGGCGGTGAAGGTCTTCAGCGGTCGAGTCACGGCCGTGAGACTAGCGACGCGTCCCTCAGATCGCCGACCAACGCTCCGCACAGCGTTCAGTGCCGAGCGAGATCTGCCGATGGGTCACTGTCGGAGGTCGCTCACCGTCACGGATCTCGTCGACACCAGCTGCAACGATGGATCGTTGTCACGGAGAGGACTGACGATGACCGACCCTGAAGAAGGTGGCGGTGCCGCCGCCACCACCTACCTGCTGATCGACGGCGAGAACATCGACGCCACGCTCGGCACGCGTCTTCTCGGCCGCCGGCCGGAGCCCGACGAGCGCCCCCGATGGGACCGGGTGCTCAAGTTCGCGGAGTCCAGGTGGGACAACCCGGTGAAGTCGATGTTCTTCATCAACGCGAGCTCCGGGACCATGCCGATGAGCTTCGTCCAGGCGCTGCTCGCGATGGGGCTGCGACCGATCGCACTGTCGGGCTCTGCCGATCAGAAGGTGGTCGACATCGGCATCCAACGGACGCTCGACGCCATCGCCGACACTCCGGGCAACGTCATGCTCGCCACGCACGACGGCGACTTCCTCCCCCAGGTCCAGCGCCTGCTCGACGGCGGACATCGCGTCGGCCTGCTCGCGTTCCCGGAGATGGCGAACGGTGGTTACTCATCGCTCGGGGAGGGGTTCGAGATCTTCGACCTCGAGGACACGGTGGGCTGCTTCAACCAGGTGCTGCCGCGGGTGCGCATCATCGACGTCGACGCCTTCGACCCCACCGCCTACCTCTGATCGGTCCCCGCTCACATCGCAGCCGAGCGCCGGACCGACGAGCGCCGCTCGCCTCGCTCTCGTCGAGTGGGCCTTGGCGACCGACGACCATTGCGGTAGACAACACCGCAGCGCGTCGTCGACACGACGACGTCGCAGGGCGAGAGGGGACAACATGAAGATTCGGGTCGGGCTCATCGGCGTGCTCGCGGCAGCGACCGCTGCCCTCGGAGTGGGTTGCACCCCACCCGCCAACGAGTACGAGGCGCAACGGCAGGCCCAGTGGGTCGGCAACGGCATCTTCTTCATCATCTACATGGCGCTCTGCCAGGGCAACGGCGGCGTCTGTCCGTTCCCGATCGCTCCGACGCTGCCCTCGCCGACCGGCCAGGTCACCGGCGAGATCACCGGCTGACGGCGCTGGTCAGGTCACCGGGGAGGGGACCACATGGCGAGTCGGGCAAGATCGCGCACGATGTTGGTGGTGGCGGCGACCGCCACGGCGGCGTTGCTGCAGGGGTGCTCGTCGTCGGACGGGACGGGAGGCACCACGACGATGGATGGCGCGGGCGTCGGTGGCGAGGACCTCGGCGCGGCCGAGTACACGGTCCCCGCAGCGACGGTGTCGGCGCCCCCGGCCGAGGGCTCGGGCGTCGCCAGCCCGCAACCGGCGGTGGCGCTCCCCGACGGCTACACCCAGGAGGAGCGCTTCGTCGAGGGGACCGCGACGCGCTTCGCACCCATCGACACTCCCGACGACGGGACGTGGAACGTGCAGCCCGACGGGACGGCCGTGTTCCGCACACGTGTGATCGTGAAGCGGCCGCCACCCGAGCAGTTCAGCGGCACGGTGATCGTCGAGTGGTACAACGTCAGTGCGATCGAGGCGTCACCGGACTGGGCCTACCTGTCGAAGGAGATCGGTCGGGAGGGCCACGCCTACATCGGCGTCAGTGCACAGTCCCAGGGCATCACCGGTGGCGACACGCTGCTCGACGTGGACGTCGACCAGGGCGCCGCTGACGAGGCCGGAGCGAACACCGACACGAGCGGACTCGTGAACATCGACCCGGCGCGCTACGGCACCCTCGAGCACCCGGGTGACGAGTACGCGTTCGACATCTTCAGCCAGGTCGGACGAGCGGCCACCGACGCCCCGGATGCGCTGCTCGGCGGACTCGTGCCCGAGCAGGTGATCGCCGTGGGCGAATCGCAGTCCGCGGCGTTCCTCTCGACCGTGGTCAACGCGGTGCATCCTCTCGACCCGGTCTTCGACGGGTTCCTGATCCACAGTCGTGGCGCGAACACCGCCGCGCTCGAAGGCGAGTACCGCCGCGGCAACTCCGAAGGTTCCACCGCGGACGAGGCCGCCGCGCAGATCGCCGACAGCGCGGTGTCGGTCCGCACCGATCTCGACGAGCCGGTCGTGATCCTCGAGACCGAGACCGACCTGACGCTGCTCGGCTACGCACACGCCCGCCAGCCCGACACCGATCGCCTGCGGACCTGGGAGGTGGCGGGCACCGCGCACTCCGACGCCCACATGCTGCGTGCGCTGCTCGGCGGGCCGCGGGATCCGATGTCGGGATCGCTGTTGGGCTGCACCGAGCCGATCAACACCGGGCCGCACCACGAGGTGGCCCAGGCCGCGCTGCACCACCTGGTCGGCTGGGCCGCTGGGGGCGACCCGCCGCCCTCGGCGCCGCGCATCGAGCTCCGGGACGGTGTTGGCGACGGCGCCGAGGTGGTGATCGCCCGCGACGAGCTCGGCATCGCGATCGGTGGCGTCAGGAACCCGCTCGTCGACGTGCCGGTCTCGGCATCGACCGGTGAGCCCGCCGGCGGGGCCGGGCTCGAGGAGCTGGTCGACGGCGGCGACATCTGCGTGCTGTTCGGCACGACGATCCCGTTCGACCAGCCGACCCTGGTCGAGCTGCACGGCTCGTTCGAGGACTACCTCAGCGAGTTCCGCGACGCTGCGGCCGAGTCCGTGGCCGCCGGCTTCCTCCTGCAGCCCGACGCCGACGGCCTGGTCGCCGAGGCCGAGCAGAACCGTCCGCTGTTCGACTGAGGACCGTCGTTCGCCTGAGGACCGTTGTTCGCCTGACAGCGGCCGCACGGCTGACGGATGGGTCAGCGCGTGCCGCCGGGTTCACTGGCCGGGACGTCGCGTCGCCGGCCGCCGACGGGTTCGCTACCTTCGACCCGCATCAGCGGCGCGGCCGCGGTTCGGATCGCACGCCCGCACGAGGACGAGGGGAACCCATGCTGGACTGGTCGGACGAGCATCTCGCCATGCGCACCGCGGTGCGCCACTTCGTGGAGAACGAGGTCGTGCCGATCCGCGAGGAGCTCGAGCACGGCGACCTGCCTCCGTACGACGTGCTGCGCTCGCTACATCCGGACCTTCGGCATCGACGAGATCGCCCGGGAGCGCTTCGAACGCGAGACGACCGGCGGGCCGCCGTTCACCACCGAGGAGCGCTACGAGCGCGCGGTGCTGACGCTGCTGCCGATGGTCGAGTTCTGCCGCCACTGCCCCGGTCTGGTGACCGCGATGGGTGTGTCGATGAACCTCGCCGGCAACGCGATCAAGAAGGGCACGCCCGAGCAGCGCGAACGTTGGGCGCTGCCGCTGCTCACCCTCGACAAGGTCGGTGCGTGGGCGATCACCGAGCCCGACAGCGGCTCCGACGCGTTCGGCGGCATGCGCGCCTCGGCGGTGCGCGACGGCGACGAGTTCGTGCTCAACGGTTCGAAGACGTTCATCACGAACGGACCGCACGCCGACACCACCGTGTTCATCTGCAAGCTCGACGACGGCGCCACCCCGCCGCGCGAACGCAAGGTGCTGTCGTTCGTGCTCGACCGCGGCATGCCCGGCTTCGAGCAGTCGCCGCCGCTGCGCAAGATGGGCATGCACTCCTCCCCCACCGGCGAGCTCTTCGTGTCCGACGTGCGAGTCGGCATCGACCGCCTCATCGGCGGCGCCGCGGTGCTCGAGGACCGGCCCGGGGGTGGCGCCGAGAAGGCCGAGGAGGCGGCGCCAAGAAGGACGCTCGTGAGGCGGCTCGGGCGACGTTCGCCTCGGAGCGGGCGAGCGTCGCGGCCATGGCGCTCGGGATCATCGAGCAGTGCGAGGACATCGCCGTCGACTACGCCCGCAACCGCATCCAGTTCGGTCGACCGATCGGCGAGTTCCAGCTGATCCAGGCGAAGCTCGCCGACATGGAGGTCGCCCGGGTCAACGTGCGCAACATGTTGTTCCGCTACCTCGAGACGATGCGCGCCGGCGAGAGCCTGAGCTTCGCCGAGGCCTCGGCGATCAAGCTGTACTCGGCGCGGGCGGCGACCGACGTCGCCCTCGACGCCGTACAGGTGCTCGGCGGCAACGGCTACATGGCCGAGTTCCACGTCGAGCAGCTCGCCCGCGACGCCAAGGTGCTGCAGATCTACGCCGGCACCGACGAGCTGCAGACCACCGCGATCGCCAAGGACCTGCTCCGGGGGTGAGCCGGCAGGCTGCCGTCTGCCGGGGCGCCGCAGGTCGAACCACAGGGCGGTCAGGCGTGACACACGGGGCGAAGGCACAGGCCACGCGCCTCTCGGCTGACCTCCATGGCGAAGTCGAACCGGTCGACGTCGACCGCGTACTCGATGTCATCCGGGTGCACGTGCCCCTCACCGACGGCCAGGGTGCGGGTCGCTTCGGGTGACGACCGGACCGCCGCCGCCGTCGCCTCTGCATCGATCGACGCACCCGTCCGAGCGCGCTCGATCAGGGACGCTGCGAGCTGGTCGTCCTCACCGAGGCGATCCGTGACATCGACGCGACGACCGGTGATGACGTACGTCGGGGACCCGAGCCCAGCAGCGGCGACCGCTCGAGCGGTCGCGGACGCGCGACACCAGGCTCGCGGCGAACAACCGCTCGGCGGCACGAGCTCTGACCACTCCCTGGGTGCCCGCCGAGGTCCGCTGCACCACGACCCGGCCGTCGAGGTCGGCCAGCGACGCAGCGACCGGCGAGTTCGGCAGATCGAAGCCTGGCGGTCGGCGACCACCGTCCTCACCCATCACCACCGCACCGCCCAACGTGGTGGCGAGCTCGAGTGCCTCGCCGACACCGGCCACCAGCCAGATCTCCGAGGCGCCCGCGCCGAACGTGTAGGCCGCGGTGGTGAACGCCCGCAGGACGTCGATCACGACGACGGTCCCGCCGATGCCGTCGACCTCGGCGTTGGTGACGACACGCGCCGAGTCCTCCGGCTGACCCCCGGCCGCTGGTCCTGTCATCGGTCGACCTGCACGGGCTACGAGCGGGCCGAGCCGAGCGACGACAGATCGTGCACGCTGCGGAACGCCTGGGTCACCAGCTCCGCGAGATCGCTCGACTCGTCGTTGAGCCACTGCTCGTAGGCGGTGTTCGCCGCGCCGAGCGAGACCTGCGCCACGAGCTGCGGCAGCAGCTCGTCGGGCGCCATGTCCAGGCGTCGCGCCGCGTAGCGTGCCAGCACCGCGACCCAGTCGTCCTGGTGCAGCGCCGCGTTCGCCCGCAACGACGGGGTGCGCATGACCAGCCGCATGCGCTCGCGGTGCGCGACGCCGCCGTCGCTGTGCACCCGGTTGAAGCGCATCACGGCATCGGCGACGACGTCGAGGATCGGGCGGTCCTCGGGCTCGGATGCGAGCCACTCCTCGAGCGCGACGAGCAAGGTGCCGTACTCGCCGAAGGGGATCTCGTTCTTCGAGGGGAAGTAGCGGAAGAAGGTCCGCCGCGAGATGCCGGCGGCCGCAGCGATGTCCTCGACGGTGACCTGATCGAACCCCTGCTCGGCGATCAGCTCCAGCGCGGCCTTCTCGATGGCCGCGACCGAGGTCATGTGCTGCGACTTCTTCACGAGTTCCACCAGCGGCTCGGCGTCATGGCCGGGAATGTACCGGAGACACGTGAACCCTCACCCGACCTGCTCTCACTCCACCGGCGCTCACTCGACCGGCTCTCACTCGACCGGCCGGGCCCGTCGTTCGAAGTCGTCGCGGTCTGACTGAGGTCGACGTTCGTTGAGCGCCCACACCACGCAGAACTCGATGCCGGCGGGGTCGCGCATCACGACCCAGCAGCCCGGGTGGTCGGCCCAGGACCGCACCATCGTGGCGCCGCACCGCTCGAGCCGGGCGACCTCTGCGTCGAGGTCGTCGGTGTGGATGTCGAAGTGGACCCCCGCGTGCCCGTCCTTCACGCCCTGGACGACCACCCGGTTCGGCGGCATCGCGTCGGTCAGCACGTGGTACTGCGCCATGGGTGTGGCGACCGCCTCGGCGGCGAGCGCGGCGGACCAGAACCCGACGGTCTCGTCCTGGGTCTCGATCGGGGCGTCGATCACGAACGTGTTCAACAGGATGCGGTGCATCGATGGCCTCTCTCTCGGGCCCGCGCCGGGGCGAGGGCGTGCACGCTGATCGTCGAGCCCGTCACGAGCTGGCCCCGCCGTCGACGGTGATGGCCTGCCCGGTCAGGTAGCCGGGAGCGTCCTGACAGAGCCAGACGGCGATCTCTGCGATCTCGCTCGCCTCGGCGAGCCGTCCGGCGGGGTTGGTCCGGATGAGGCGTTCGACGACGGCCTCGGGCATCGAGGTGCGGAACATCGGCGTGTCGACGGTCCCGGGACAGATGGCGTTGACCCGCACACCGGAGCGTGCGTATTCGACCGCGGCGGCTTTGGTGAGACCGACGACGCCGTGCTTGGCCGCCGTGTAGGCCGGCACCGTCGCCGCGGCACGCAGCCCGGCGACCGAGGCGCAGTTCACGATCGATCCACCGCCAGACGCGATGATCGCGGGCAACTCGTAGCGCATGCACGAGAAGGTGCCGGTCAGGTCGACCGAGAGCACACGGTTCCAGTTCTCCATCGTGCACTCGGCGGTCGGCTTGCCGTGCTCGCCGTCGATCCCCGCCGCGTTGAGCGCCGCGTCCAGGCGACCGTAGGTGGCGACGGCGTACTCGACGGCCAGGCGCACGGAGTCGTCGTCGGTGATGTCGCAGCGGACGAAGCTGCACTCCCCCAGCGCGCTCAGCTCGGCCTGCGCCTGTCGTCCGGCCACCTCATTCACATCTGCGAGCACCGCCGCATAGCCGTGTCGCACGAATGCCTCGGCTGCGGCTCGACCGATGCCCGACGCTGCGCCGGTCACGAACACCACCTTCGCGTCGCTGGGTGCACTCATCGTCGGGCTCCTTCACCGGGCACGTCGCCAGACAGTCGGTCGATCACGATCGCACCGTCGCGGATGACCGCCCGGAGCGACTGCTGCGGCCGCGCCAGCAGCGAGAGGTCCGCGAGCGGGTCGCCGTCGACCACGATGAGGTCCGCAGCAGCTCCCGGCTCGACGACCCCGACGCGCTCGGGTGGGTCCGTCAACAGCTGACCGGCGTTGCTCGTCCCCCACCGCAGCACGTCCATGGGCTCGACGCCGTCGATCGCCGCGTAGAACGCGAGCTCGCGGGCGTAGTTGCCGACCTGGTGGTCGAGCGGGTCGTCGTCGATGAGGGACCGGAACACGCCGCTGTAGTCGTCGCCGATCAGGATGCGGACGCCGGCGAGGTCCGCGACGGGGACCGTGGCGCGCATGTGCTCGTACAGCTCTGGGGTGACGCCGAAGTACCGGCCGTAGCCGATCTCGAGCACGCTCCACAGGTAGACCATGCTCGGCACCCAGTAGGTGCCCGCAGCGACCATCTTCTCGATGCACTCGTCGTCGATCTCGTCGCCGTGGTCGATGATGTCGACGCCGAGGTCGAGGCACTCGAGGATCATCGCCTTGTCGGTGACGTGCGCTCGGACCTTGGCGCCACGTTCGTGCGCGGTCTCGACGATCGTGGCCAGCTCGGCGCGCGACATGGTGCGCCGGTTCACGCCGGGGATGCCGTGGCCGGCGCTGGCGAAGACCTTGATCGTCTCGACACCCCGGCTGATCTCGGTGCGCACCAGCTTGCGCAGCTCGTCGGGTCCGTCGCCGCACAGATCGATGCCGGGCGCCGTGTGCGCCTTCCACCATGCGCTGCGATTGTTGACGTCGCCGGTCGTGCCGATGTGGTGTCCGCAAGCTCGGATGCGTGGTCCGTCGATGATGCCCTCGGCGATCGCCATCTTCAGCTGCACGTCGATGTCGTGCGCGCAGCCGGCACCCGAGTAGCCGGTGAACCCGCTCTCGAGCAGGACACGACAGGTCCGCACGCCGATCGCCATCATGACGCCGGGCGGGAGCTCCTTGCCGGGGCGGTCGCCGCTGGTGAGCTCGTAGCGGAAGAAGTCGGGGTGCAGGTGGCTCGTGATGAGCCCCGGCATGAGCGTCATGCCACCCAGATCGACGGCATCGTCCGCGACCTGACCCCCGCTGGGGACGATCGACGTGATCCGTCGGCGGTCGACGACCACGTCGTGGCGGCCGTCGAGCAGGGCGTGGCCGTCGAAGACCCGGGCGTTGGTCAGCGTGAGCAACGGAGCCGTCACTCCGCGGCCCGACCGCGGTGGCTCAGTCGCCACTCCGGCGGGAACCGCTCGTCGTTGTCGCGCACCGAGTTGGTCAGCCCGCGGTCGAGCATCTCGTCGAGGTTCGCCGCCGACGGATCCGAACGCAGCTGCGGACCCATCGACTCGAGCAACCCCGAGATGATGCTGCCCATGTACTCGCCCTGCTGCTGCTTGTAGATCTCGAAGAACGCCTTCTGCACGAACACCGTGTCGGTCGGCCGGGACCGTGAGCAGGCGAGTGCGTACTTCTCGGTCATCGCCTCGAGCTCGTCGAACGGGACGATCGTGTTCACGAAGCCGCAGTCGTACATCTCTGCAGCGGTGAACGGCCGCCCGGTGAAGACCATCTCCATGAACCGACGCAGGCCCATGGTCGTGCACCACTGCCACATGCGCGCCGCGTACCCCGCGTAGCGGAACGCGGCATGTCCGAACAGTGCGTCCTCGGCCGAGATGATGATGTCGGCGTCCGCCGCTTGGTAGAAGTGCCAGCCGTAGCAGTAGCCCCGCACCTCGAGGATGCTGATCTTCTTGAAGTCCTGCAGGCTGCGCATGCCGGCGCTGGGGTCGGTGTAGTTCTGCAGGTTGTTGGCCCCGTAGCGGTAGGCCCGGCGCGGCGGGTACTCGAGGTCGGCGTCCTCGGGGATGCGCAGCGCCCGCTTCATACCGGCGCCGTCGGGGTCGGACATGATGTCCATGAGCTCGGGCAGGTCGGCGCCGCTGCCCAGGTGCGGCCCGTTGGCGCGGATCACCAGCACCTTCACGTCGTCGTCGAAGTTGGCCAGGCGGACCAGGTCGGCGTAGCGGTGCTGTGCGCCGATGGTCATCGCGTTGAGGTCCTCGGCACGGTCGAGGGTGATCGTGGCGATCTTGGTCGCCGGGTCCTTGTCGTAGAGGACGATCTCCTCGGGTGAGGGCCGGTCCTGGTCGTCATCCATGCGAGCTCGTCTCCTGTGGTCGGGGGTGTCCGGGTCGCGCGTCGGCCGATGGCGCCTCGGTCGCTGGCGCGTCGGTGCGTGAGCGGATCAGGGTGCCGAGTTCGAACAGGCGCACCTTCCCGGTCGTCGTCCGCGGCACGTCGTCGTGCGTGATGAACACGATGCGCCGGGGGATCTTGAAGCTCGACAGCACCTCGCCGAGCGCGGTCCGGAGCGCTGCTTCGCTGGGCTGCGCGCCGCGTGCCGGGACCACCGCTGCAGCGACGATCTCTCCGACCTCGTCATCGGGCAGTCCGGCGACCAGCGAGAGCTCGACGTCCGGCAGGGCGTTCAACGCCGCCTCGACCTCGAGCCGGGAGACGTTCGCCGCGTTGGTCTTGATCATGTCGCCGGTGCGCCCGACGAAGGATGCGTAGCCATCCTCGTCGATGCGGACGAGGTCGCCGGTCGGATAGAAGCCGTCCGCGGTGAAGACCCGGTCACGGGGCACCTTGTAGAAGCCCGACATCAACGCACCGCCACGGACGTGCAGCTCACCGAGCTCGCCGGGTGGCACCTCGCGACCGGTCTCGGGGTCGACCACCCGTCGCTCGATGCCGTTGACGGCACGTCCCGCGGCGCCCGCCCTGTCCGCGGGAAGACGCCGGCCGACGGGTTCACCGCTGTGCACCGAGAAGGTCTCGGACATTCCCAGCGGGTTGCTCCTGAGGCGTGACGGGATGCGCTCGCCGTGTTCGTCGAGCGTCGGCGCGCCCAGGCCGCGGATCGCGCCGAGGTCGAGCCCGCGCTCGACCGCTGCGGCGCGCAGCGTGTTCCGCAGGTGCCAGACGATGACGCAACTGACGTCATGGCGCTCGATCGCGTCGAGTACGTCGTCGACGTGCGGGCTCGTCGGGTAGACGAGCGTGCCGCCGGTGGAAAGCACCTGCAGCGCGTACGCGATGCCGCCCATCCAGAACGCCGGCAGCAGCGGCATCGTGCGGTCGTCTCCGGTGATGCCGAAGTGCGTGGCGAGGACACCCGGCTGCGTCGCGACCGATGCCTGCGTGTGCACCACCGCCTTCGGTGTGGCGGTGCTGCCGGAGGTGTACACCACGAAGGCGTCGTCGTTGGGCGACACCTCGGCCTCGACCGCGGCGAGCAGCTCGTCGTCGATCGGGTCCGGCCCGTCGGCTCGGTCCAGCAGCTCCTCCGATGGCCGCGCCCACGACAGACCGTCGGCGTCGTCGAGCCAGATGTTCCGGAGGAACGGTGCGTCGGGCAGTCGCAACGCCCCTGCGTCGGCCTCGGACAGACCGGGGAGGGCCGCGGTCAGGGTCGTGGAGTAGTCGCGGCGCAGGAACCGACGCACCCCGATCAGGAGCTGCGCGTCGCTGGTGCGGAGGATGTGCGCCACCTCGACCGGCGTCCCGAGCGTGGTGAGCGGCGTCACGAGCGCACCGATGCGGAGCGCGGCGTAGAAGGTGGTGAGCCACAGGGCGCCGTCGGGGGCGAGCAGCGCGAGGCGTGTGCCCTTGCCGGCGCCGTGGGCGAGCAGCGCTCGGGCCATGCGGGCCGAGCGGTGCTCGAGCTCGCGGTAGGTGATGGTGCCGTCACGATCGATCACCGCGGGGTGGTCGGGACGGGCGGCGACGGTCGACGCGAACAGCTCGGGGAACGTCGCCGGAGCCTCGGGGCTGCCCATTCGCCTACCGCCCGCCGTTGGTGTCGGGGCCGTTCGATGCGGGTCCGCCGACCACGGCGTCGGCGCCGTCCCACCGGTCCGCGGCCTTCTTCATGTGGGCGAACCACCCGGTGCGCATGTCGCTCGGCTCGAGCAATTCGATCATGAGGCCCAGTGTCGCCGTGGTGTCGACCCAGCACGTCCGGGTCCCTGCGACCTCGCCCTCGAAGGCCAACTCGGCGCCGGCGGCGACGTACGCGTCACGCTCGGACTCGTAGTCCTCGCACACGACTGCCAGGTGGTGCAGACCGAACTCGCCGGGGCCGAACACGTCGCGGAACACCCCGGGCTGGTCGTCGTCCTGCTGGACGAGCTCGATCTGGATGTCACCGGCGTAGGCGATCGCAGCGGTCACGGACGGGAACTCGGCAGGCACGCCGCGGTGGCGGCCGTCGGTGAACGGCACACCGTCGAACCAGAAGAAGGGACCGACCCCGGACGAGGTCGCCCAGGCGTCGATCGCGAGCCGGAGGTCGGGAACGACCCAGCACATCTGCATGTAGTTGCTCGGCGGGCGCTGCATCGAGGTCATGGTGGCGGACCGGCGCTCAGCTGATGACCGGGAAGCGGTCGTCACCGAGCGGCTTCCACTGCCGCATGCCGGACGAGTTGAAGTTCGGGCACGGGGCGCCGTTCCAACAGGCGTCGGCGGGCTGCGTGACGACCAGGTAGGCCCAGCGTGGGCGGTCCATCGTGTTGGGGCCGGATCCGTGGATCGTCAGATGGGTGTGCACGGTGATGTCGCCGACCTCGTAGGTCATCGGGTCGGACATCTCGAGATCCCGCAGCTCGGAGAAGACGGTCAGTGCGTCGCCGTCGCCGTAGGCCGTGTAGTCGCCCATGACGCCGGCGCGGTGTGAGCCGTTGACGAACGACATGGTGCCGGCCTCGGGACCGTACGCCTCGAGCGGCATCCAGAACGTCATGCCGCCGGAGCGGTCGACCGCGAAGGTGATGAAGTCCTGGTGGAACGCGGTCGGGCCGTTGCCCTTGTGCAGCGACGGCTTCGAGTTGGGCAGCTTGGGCACGAAGAAGTCGGAGTAGTACCTGACGTCGACGCCGTCGCCCGCCGCGGTGACCCGACGCTGGAGCGCCTTGGCGTTCCTGCCGACCTCGGCGAGCAGCGGCTGCAGCACGGGGTTGGTCAACCCGAAGCTGAGGTGCGCGTTGAAGTAGTCGAGGCCGAACTTGCCCTCGGCGGCAGCCTTCTCGAACCCCGGCGGGATCGGGTTGCTGTCGGCGTCGTCGCCCATGGCGGACCGGGCCAGCTCGAGTGCGGCGGCGATGACGTCGGGGTCGACGAAGCGTTGCAGCTTGACCCATCCGTACTCGTGGAGGTGGTCGACCTCGTCGGCGGTCACGGCCGACAGGGCTCGACGGCACCTCGCTGCTCGGCTGGCCCTGCTGTGGCTGGCGCGGCTCATGCGAAGATCCCCGGTCCGGTGCGGAAGGCGTACAGGCCGACGGCTTCGTCGGCCGGTGGCGTGTAGGGCGTCGCGACCTCGGACACGGTCGGCCCGATCCGCGCGGCGACCTGTGCGAGTGCGCCACGATCGAGGCCGTACACGTCGATCGCGACGTCGCCGAGGTATTGCCGGGTGTGCACCGGGTCGATGTCGTGGAACGTGGCCTGCAACGCCTGTCGTGTGTGGGGCCAGGTGCCCTCGGCATGGGGGTAGTCGTCGCCCCACATCGTGTTGGCGACCAGGTCGTGCTCCACGCCGTAGCGGGCCTCCCAGTTCGAGAGGAAGCTGGCGCCGAGGTAGCAGTTGCGACGGAAGTAGACCGACGGCGGCTGCGGGAGCGTCGCCCGCAGGGGGCCGCTGGCGGGCCCGGTGTAGAGCCCGTCCATGTCGGCGACGACCTGGGTCGCCCAGTCCATCCACTGCTCGGTCATGACCAACTTGAGATGCGGGATGGCGTTCGAAGACACCGCCGAGGATCATCACCCAGAGGCCGCGCCGTGTGCGCCACGCGGTCTCCATCATGTACATCGACTGCGCGCCGTCACCCTTGTACGGGAAGTGCTCGCCGCCGCCGCCGTGGGTGTTGAGCGACAGGCCGGTCTCGGCGCACACCGCCCACAGCGGTTCCCACACCGGATCGTTGAGCATCGGGAAGTCACCGCGGGGCGCCGGCAGGTTGATGCCCTTGAGGCCCGCGTTCGCCGCCCACTCGACCTCTCGCACGCACGCCTCGGGATCCGAGATCGGGATGTGCGCGATACCGGCGTGCCGCTCCGGCGCCTGCGACACGAAGTCCGCCAGCCACTGGTTGTACATGCGGACCCCGACGGGTTCGAGCTCGTTGTAGCGGGTGTCGCCCCACGTGATGAGCCCCGTGGTCGAGAACGGGACGGACTGCCCGTTGAGGCCGCCGTGGTAGATGACCGCGGCCGCGACTCCTGCGTGGTCCATGTCGGCGAGGCGCGCGGCGTGGTCCTGCAGACCGGGGCGGAAGCTCGCCTCGACGCTGCGACGCATGAAGGCCAGGTCGACCTGGTCCGCGTTGCGGATCCCGGCGACCTTCGCGAACTTCTCGGCATCCTCCGGCGTGAGACGCCGCCCGAGCGACCAGCTCTCGTCCTCGCCGTCCTTCGATGCCTCGCTGGAGCGCCACGACATCAGGCCGTGCGCCTCCATCTCGGCGACGAAGCGCTCGAAGTCGTCGCGGTGCGCCGCAGGGCAGTACTCGCCCAGCTGGTCGGTGACCGACGGCCCCACGTGGCTGTCGACCGACACGACGATGTAGTGGTCGTCGTGTCGGACCGGTTCCCCGGCGACGTCACGGTCGTCCCTCGACATGGGCTCCACCCCCCTGTGGCTGGCTCGCTCCGAACACTACGAGTCGGTGGCACTGGGTGCCACCGATCGTTCCATCCAGCGGATCAGTGCGGCAGCGGTGCGTCGTTGTTCTTGCCCGGCGCCATCAGGTACAGGCAGAACTCGTTGCCCTCGGGGTCGGCCATGCATCGCCACGAGAAGCCCTCGAGCTCGTGGGTGACGCCCGGCTCGCGCCAGGTGCCGCCGAGCTCGAGGATCTGTTCGGTGGGTCCGTCGAGGTCGTCGACGACGAGGTCGAAGTGGGCCCGGTTCTTGCCGACCTTCTCCTCGGGCACACGTTGCAGCACGACCATGAGGCCTTCACGGTTGGCGCCGAGCGCGGTGTAGCGACCGTCGTCGTAGCTGAGCAGGACGTCGACGCCCTGGGCCTTGGTCCAGAACTCGACGAGCGGCTCGGGATCCTGGGTGTCGAGCACGATGTAGGCAGGCATGCGTTCGTTCCTTGTCTCGTTCGGTGCAGCCGTCGGTGCGACGGCCGCCAGTTCGACAGGCGTCAGTGCGACAGCCGTCAGTTCGTGGGGAGGTGCACGGGCAGGGTGGACCAGCCCCTCACCTGCGAGCTGTCGAGCTCGGCGTGCTCCCAGTCGACGTCCCACTCGGGGAACCGCGTGAGGATCTCGTCCATCGCGACGCGCGCCTCGAGACGGGCCAGCGCGGCACCGAGGCAGAAGTGGATGCCGTGGCCGAAGGTCAGGTGGTGGTTGATCCGGCGGTGGATGTCGAAGACGTCGCCGTCGGGCGGGAAGGCCCGGTGGTCGCGGTTCGCCGACGCCAGCAGCACCATCATCGTGGAGCCCGCGGGCACCGTCCGGCCGTGGAAGTGGACGTCCTCGGTGACGTAGCGACACGCCTGCAGGGCGGGGGGCTCGAAGCGCAGCAGCTCCTCGACGGCGTTCGGGATGAGCGAACGGTCCTCGACCAGCTCGCGACGCTGATCGGGGTGCTCGGCCAGGTTCTTGCCCATGTGACCCAGCACGCGGTTGGTGGTCTCGTTGCCGGCGGTGGCGAGCACGTTGACGAAGATGAGGAGCTCGTCGTGGGTGAGGCATCGCACGACGCCGGTCTCGTCCTCGAACTCGGCCTGGATCAGGTCGGTCATGAGGTCGTCGGAGGGGTGCTCGCGGCGCCAGTTGATGTACTCCTCGAAGAACGTGGCGTCGGCGAACTGGTCCTCGGAGAACTCGCCCGGCTTGCCCTCTTCGCGGCGGATGCCCTCGTCCTTGTGGACCCTGAGCTCCTCCTGGTCCTGCAGCGGCACGCCGAGCAGCATGCCGATCACCCGCATCGGCAGCTTCGCCCCGAGGTCGGCGACGAAGTCGAGTCGGTCCGTGCCGACGAGCGGGTCGAGCGATTCCTGGCACATCGCACGGATCTCGGGCTCGAGCGCGTTCATCTTCTTGGGCGTGAAGACCCGGGAGAGCAGTCCCCGGTGCGCGGTGTGGATCGGCGGATCCTCGAAGATGAAGACGCCGGAGGGCAGGTCCATGTCCATCTTGATCAGCTCGAGGATGCCGCCCTTGGCGGAGCTGAACCGCAACGGATCCTTGAGCACCCCTTCGACGTCCTCGAAGCGGCTGACCGCGTAGAAGTCGTGCGGCTCGTTGTAGTAGAGCGGCGACTCCTCACGCATCCGCCGGAACATCGGGAACGGGTCGCGCTGCAGCACCGGGTCGTACGGGTCGTAGTAGATCTCGTCACGAGTCGCCGTCGTCGTCATCGTCTCCCCCAGGTCGCGTTCCTCGACCCTCGCCGAAGGTGACACGGAGTGCCAGCGTGAGCGCCCGGTCCGTCCCACAGGGCGGATCAGGCTGCGATGTCGATCGGCAGCGACGCCCACCCGCGCACCGTCGAGCTGGGCGACATGACCGCCCGGTCCTCGACGACCGACCACTCCGGGAACCGCCGCAGCAGCTCCTCGAGGACCACCCGCCCTTCGACCCGCGCCAGCGCCGCACCGAGGCAGAAGTGGATGCCCGAACCGAACGCCAGATGCGGACCGACGGGGCGACGGATGTCGAAGCGGTCGCCGTCGACGTGGCGTCGCTCGTCGCGGTTCGCGGCGCCGATCACGAAGACCATCACCGCACCCTCGGGAACCGTGGCGCCGTGCACCCGTACGTCGCGGGTCACGAGTCGCGCCGCGTGCGGCGCCGGAGGCTCGAATCGCAACAGCTCCTCGATGGCGCCCGGGATGAGCGACGGATCCTCCACCAACTGGCGTCGTTGGCCCGGGTGGTCGGCGAGCACCTTCGCGGCCCAGCCGATCAGGTGCGTCGTCGTCTCGTTGCCGGCACCGGCGATCACGTTGACGTAGGTGAGGATCTCGGCACGGGTCAGGCGACGCGTCTCGCCGTGCTCGTCCTCGAACTCCGCCTCGATCAACATCGTCATCAGGTCGTCCGAGGGGTGCAGGGTGCGCCAGTCGACGTACTCGGCGAAGGCCTTGCCGCTCGCGAACGAGGCGGTCACCGCCATCGGCTCCCCGTCCTTGGTGCGCATGTCGGCCTCGGGGCGTTCCCGGAGCGAGCGCTGGTCGACCTCGGGGATGCCGAGCAGCATGCCGATGGTGTGCATCGGGACCACTGCGCCGAGGTCCGCGACGACGTCGAGCTCTGCGGAGCCGACGAACGGATCGAGGCACCGGGCGCACTCGGCACGGATCCGGTCCTCGAGCGCTGCCATCTTCTTCGGCGTGAACACCCGCGACATCAGACGGCGATGGATCGAGTGCACCGGCGGGTCCTCGTAGATGAGCACTCCCGACGGCATGTCGAAACCCATCTTGATCATCTCGACGATGTTCCCGCGACTCGACGAGTAGGTGGTCGAGTCGCGCAACCCCTCCTCGACGTCGTCGAAGCGGCTGAGCGCGTAGAAGTCGTGCGACGCGTTGTAGTACAGCGGCTGCTCGTCGCGGAGCCGTCGGAACGTGTCGTACGGCGCCCGGTTGAGCTCGAAGTCGTACGGGTCGTAGTGGATCGGGCCTGTCGCCGTGCTCATGTCGCGCTCAACGGTCGTGGACGGTGGTCACGACCGCCCTCCGCCGAAGGAGTCCAGCCCGGCATCGCGAGCCGACCCCTCGTCGACGACCCGGTCCCAATTGGCCACGATGTCCTCGGCGGTCGTCGGCCCGTCCGGGTTCGTCCAGCCCGCGTTGAGCGTCACCCCGAAGCGGTGGAACCTGCCACCCCAGGCACCGAGCACCTGGCCGGTCACGGGACAGCTCCGGTGGGTCAGCACGGTCACCATCGGGCTGACCCGTTCGGGCCGCAGGAACGCAGCGGCCTCGTCGCTCTGCACGAGGTCGGAGCTGGCATCCGCGTGGAAGGTCGCCGCCTCGACCATGGCCGTGTGCATGCGGGTCCCCAACGCACCCGGCGCGAGCAGGTTGGCCCTGATGCCGTGCGCCTCGCCCTCGAGGGCGATCGAACGGGTGAGCCCCAACAGGCCGGACTTGGCCGCGCCGTAGTTGGTCTGGGCCCTCGCCCCCAGGAATCCGGAGGTCGACGTCACGGCGACGAGCCGGCCGCCCCCGTTCGCCTTCATCACCTTGAACGCGGGGTGGAACACCCGCATCGCCCCGCGGAGGTTCACGTCGATGACGTCGTCGAAGTCCTGGATCGTCATCTCGTCGAAGGGCTTGTCGCGCAGGATCGCCGCGTTGGCGACGACGGCATCGAGGCGGCCCCACTCGTCCATGGCCTGCTCGGTCAGGCTGCGCGCGCCCTCGGGCGTCGCGATCGACTCGGTGTTGGCCACCGCCTCACCGCCCGCTGCCCGGATCTCGGCGACGACCGCGGCAGCGAGGCCTGGGTCGCTCCCACCCCCGAAGGGGTGACCGCCCAGGTCGTTGACGACCACCCGCGCTCCTCGGCCGGCCAGCTCGAGCGCATGACAACGGCCCATGCCGCCGCCCGCACCCGTGATGACGACCACGTCACCGTCGAAGGTCAATCCTGTCATCTGGTCCCCCTCGTCGAGATGGCGCCGGACCCCCGTCCCAGGAGCGACCATCTCCGTCCGCCGGCGACGGTAGCAGCATCAGTGGCACTCAGTGCCACGGATCGCGAGCGCCCCTCCTGGCGAGAAGTTCCGGACAACGGTGAACCGTTCGGCGCACCCGATGGCACAGTCTCATCGTGGATCGTGGAACGGACACCCGGGATGACCAGGAACTGCTCCGTGCAGTGTCCGGGCACGACCGCGCCGCGCTCCATGAGCTGTACCGGCGCCACGAGCCCTGGCTCTCGGCTCGACTCACGCACCGCTGCGGCGATCCGCAGGTCGTCGAGGAGAGCGTGCAGGACACATTCGTGACGGTGTGGCGCACCGCGGGCCGCTACCGCGGCAACGGTGAGGTCGCCGCGTGGATCTGGGGCATCGGCATCCGGACCCTGCTGCACAAGGTGCGGCCGAGGAAGCCGTTGCTCGAACGCCTGCGGGCACAGCGCGCTGAGCCGCAGCTCTCGGCGGAGGACCAGCTGCTGGTGCAGGTCGAACACGGCGACCTCGGCGCCGCGCTCGAGCGGCTCTCCCCCGAGCTCCGACTCGTCGTGCAGGCCACGGTGCTCGACGGCCTCTCGTGTCGTGAAGCAGGTGCGCTGCTCGGCGTCCCGACCGGCACCGTGAAGACCCGGATGATGAGAGCTCGACGCGAACTACGGGAGGCACTCGCATGAGCGACACGGCCTGGCACATCTCCGACGACACCCTCGGGGCATACCTCGCCGGCGCCTCGGGCCACGTCACCTCGGCGTCGGTCGAGACGCACCTGATGGCGTGCGGCACGTGCCGCGACGCGCTGGCCGAGCGGCGGTCGACGTCCTCGCCCCCGCCCTCGCCCGCGGCGGCGCGCGCCGACCTTGTGTGGGAACGCATCGAGGAGCGGATCGATCGACCACGCATCCCCGAGCTGCCCGGTGCGCCCTGGGTGCGCGTCACGCTCGCGAGCCCGGCACTGCGCGGTGTCGCCGTCGCACTCGCACTCGCACTCGCACTCGTGCCCGCGCTGGTCGCACGGGTGAACCCGCGCGGCGGCGTCACGCTGCTGCTGGCGCTCGCACCGCTCGCGCCCCTGCTCGGCGCAGCGCTCGCGTTCCGCTCCGAGCTCGACCCGGCCGGCACGATGACCGAGGCCACTCCCCTCGCATCGGGGCGGCTGACCATCCGGCGAGCCGCGGTCGTGGGTGCCGTCTCGCTCGTCGCCGGTCTCGCCGCCAGCCCACTCGTCGACCTGCCGTTCCACACCCTGGCCGCATGGATCCTGCCGGGCCTCGCCCTGTGCACCGCGACCGGCGCGGCCGCGACACTGATCGAGCCGGTCCGGGTCGCGACTGCGCTCGGCGCGGTGTGGCTCGCCGTCGTCGTCGCCTGGACCCTCCGGAGCCGCGACCTGCCACTCCACGTGGCGATCGCGGAGCTGCCGACGAGCACGGCTGCGGCCCAGGTCGCGCTGATCCTGACGACCGCGATCTGTGCCGCCATCTGGTGGACACGACGCGACGACCTGCCCAGCTGGAGGCGCACATGAACACCGCGGTCGAGTTCCAAGGTTTGACCAAACGGTTCGGCTCCGTCGACGCCGTCGACGACGTCAGCGACCGCTTCGGACACGGCGTCATCGGTCTGCTCGGCCCCAACGGGGCCGGCAAGTCCACGTTGTTGCGGATGATCGCCACCGTGCTGGCCGCCGACTCCGGCACGCTGAGCGTGCTCGGCCGTGATCCGCGCCGACCCGCCGACCGACTCGAGATCCGTCGCCGGCTCGGCTTCCTGCCCCAGCAACCCGGCCTGTACCTCGGGTTCCGCGTGGTCGACCTGGTCGACTACGTCGCCGTGCTCAAGGAGATGAACGCCCGCGCCGAGCGCCGCGCCGAGGTGCGACGCGTGCTCGCCTCGGTCGGGCTGACCGAGGTCATGGACCGCAAGATCAAGACCCTCTCCGGCGGGACACGGCAGCGCGTCGGACTCGCCGCCGCGCTGGTCGGCGCACCCGAGCTGCTCGTGCTCGACGAACCCGCGGCGGGGCTCGACCCCGACGAGCGGCTCCGCCTCCGCTCCGTGCTCTCCGACGCCGGCAGCTCGGGCACCGCGATCGTGTCGACCCACCAGACCTCCGAGGTCGCCGCGTACTGCCAGCGGGTGCTCGTGATGACGCAGGGCCGGATCCGCTTCTCCGGCACCCCCGAAGAGCTGACGGAGCTCGCCGCGGGTCGTGTCTGGGCCGACGACCACGCGGATCCGAGGGCACTGCGCTCCTGGATCGCTCCCGACGGCTCGGTGCACAACATCGGCGACCCGCCCACCGGCGCGCAGGTGGTGCCGCCCACCCTCGACGACGGCTACCTGCTGCTCACCAACGGGGCGGTGCTCCGATGACCGCCACGCCCGCCCCGCCGCGGACAGCCACCGCCGGACCGTCGAACGCTGCCACGATCGAGCTCGGACGACTCGAAGCACGCCGTGCGTTGCGGTCGGTCCCGTTCTGGGTCGGCCTGGCGGCCACCGGGCTCTACTTCACCCAGGCGACCGGCGGCGGCGAGTGGCAGGCCCAGACCTACCAGCTCGTCGGCGCGGTGGCGTTCGGGCCGGTGTGTGCCGGGATGTTCGTCGCCGCGGTGATGGCAGCGTCACGTGACCACGTCGCCGAGCTGCCCCTGGCCGAGGATGCCGCGCTCGGCGCCGACCGCCGTGCGGTCGCCCACCTGGGCGGCGTGCTCGCCCACGTGATGGTGCTGGTGCTCGTCGTCGCCGCACTCGCGGTCGTGACGCGGGTCGAGGGCGGGTTCTGGATCGGGGACGGCGAGACGCGCATCGACGACGCGCTGCACACCCCCGCAGAGCTGCTGCAGCCGATCCTCGCCGGCGCGTTCGCCGGTGCGCTCGGGGTCGCCGTCGGGCGAGCGACCCGACTGCGGGTCGCCGCGGCCGTCACCGGAGGGCTCGTCTGGCTGCTCGGCAGCATCGTCTACTGGGCCTGGCAGGGCGCGCCGCTGCGCTATCTCACTGCGCTCCAGGCCCAGCCGATCGAGGTCGACCTGCCCTCGGGGACGCTGCCGTCCGACGTGCCCGGCCTGCAGCTCTCGGCCCCCGATCAGTACCAGGAGGCGTGGCGGTGGGTCGTGGTCGACCAGGCGATGGCCGCATGGCACGACCTGTACCTGTTGGCGCTCGTGATGGTGTGCAGCGGGCTCGCCGTCCGCGGGAGGTCCGGTCGGGTCGTCGCCGCGATCGGTGTGCTCGCGGCGATCGGTGCGGTGGTCCTGCAGATCCGCTCGGTGCCGGTGCCGGTGCCGACCTGATGGCGCCCGCCCCGACGACGCCCGTCCCGACGACCGCAGCACGGGCGACCGCAGCACGGACGATCGGCGTGGTCCGTCACACCGCGCACGCGGTCGAGCTGTCCGCGCTCCTGTTCGTCAGCGCGGCGGCGGCCCTCACCGTCGTGGCCGTCGGAGCGATCGACACGGCGGCCGTCGGCCCGACGGCCCGGGCGTGCGGCGGGGCGCTCGCGGCCGCGGCCACCGTCGCGCTGCGCGACCAGGCCAGGGACCTGCTGGCCGCGACGCCGACCTCACCCCGGGTGCGGCTGCTGCAGCGCAGCGCGCTCATCATCCCCGCCACGCTCCTCGCCGCCATGCTGGTCGATGCGCTCGCGCGGCGCTCGGTCGACGTCCCCGTCGTCGCGGTGTCGGGCATCGAGTCCGTCCTGGCCCTGGTCTGCGTCGGGTTCGCTGCGACCGCGTGCTGCACCCGGCGCTGGCCCGACGCCGCGTCGAGCACGGGCGCCGCGGTCGCGCTCGGCTGGTCGACGGCGTCCGCATTCCTGCCGGACCGGGGAGCGTGGTGGTCGTCGCTCTGGAGCACCCATCCGTGGGCCGTCATCGTCGTCGCTGCCGCCATCACCTGGACCGCCTCCACGGAACGCTGACGGCGCCCGGCGATCGGTGCGCGAGGGTGCTCGAAGGACGTGGAGCAAGACCGTCGATGGCTCCTTGAGACGTTCGTCAGATGCCGAGTTGAGTTCCGCTGGCGACTGGCTATGGTCGATGCGGTCATGGTCATCTCGGTTCCGCCGGTGGAGTCCGGTCGTGTGTTCGCAGCGTCGGGTGGACGTACCGCCCGTGCCGGCTGCTCGAGTGACCTCTGGCGCGCGCTGCTCATCGGCGCGCCGCCACGCCCTTCGTTCTGAGCGATTCGTCGAGGTCGATCGGCCTCGGACGTTGCGACGAAGGGAGGTGTCACCATGGCACAGCACAAGTCCGCCAAGAAGCCTGGACGCTCCATCATCGAGAAGCGTCGGGCGAAGCAGGAGAAGCGCGCCTCTCGGGAGCGAGAGGCCCAGGTCCGTGAGCGGATGCAGTAGTCATCCATCGCTCACGTCATCGCGGAGCCGCCGGCACAGCGTGGTGCCGGCGGCTCCGCCGTCTCCGTGCGGTCCGGTCGGCGCACGGGCGCCCGCTGGGTAGCGTCGGCAACCGATGACAGAGCTGGCACAGGACCCGGAGGCGGACCCCGCACAGACCTCATCGCTCGGCAACGTGCGCGTCACGGTGCTGACCGACCGACTGCTGCGCGTCGAGTACGCCCACGACGGCGTCTTCGAGGACCGGCCGACGCTGGCCGTCGTCAACCGACGCTTCCCGAGCACCCCGTTCGACGTGCGTGTCGACGGCTCGGCGCTCACCGTCGACACCGGCGCGATCGAGCTGCACTGCAGCGACGTGCACGCCCCCTTCTCCGCCGAGCGGCTGCACGCGCGGATCCGATGGGTGAACCCGGCGTCGGGTTCGGCCGCCACGTCGACGACGTGGTACTTCGGCCAGCCCGACGAGGGCAACCTGGGCGGCACGGTCCGCACCCTCGACACGTGGAAGGGCAACACCACCGCCCGCACCGTCGGCTTCGAACCCGACACCGGGTTCGTCCACGAGTGGGACGAGCAGCCGCTCGAGCCCGGCCTGTTGTCGCGCGACGGCTGGGTGGTCGTCGACGACAGCAACTCCGTCGTGCTCGACACGGCGGCCGACGGCGGCCGACCGTGGCCCACGCCGCGCCCTGCGGGTGAGCGTCAGGACCTGTACCTGTTCGCCCACGGCAGCGACCACGCAGCAACGCTGCAGGCCGGCGCCCGACTCCTCGGCACCCAACCGCTGCCGCCGCGCTACACGTTCGGCTACTGGTACAGCCGCTACTACCCCTACACCGATCGGGAGCTGCTCGACCTGGCCGAGCAGCTCGACGCGCACCGGGTCCCCGTCGACGTGCTCGTGGTCGACATGGACTGGCACCTGCCCGGCTGGACCGGGTACTCGTGGGACCGCGACCTGTTCCCCGACCCGACCGAGACGCTGCAGCGCCTGCACGACCGCGGCCTGCGGGTCTCGCTCAACCTGCACCCCGCCGACGGCGTCGGTCGCCACGAGGACGCCTTCGAGGCGATGTGCGCCGCGATGGGCCTCGCCCCGCAGACGGTCGACCGCGTGCCGTTCGACATCACCGACCCCCGCTTCGTCGCCGCCTACTTCCGACTCCTCCACCACCCGGAGGAGGACCGGGGCGTCGACTTCTGGTGGATGGACTGGCAGCAGGGCACGGACTCGCCGGTCCCCGGTCTCGATCCGCTCGCGTGGCTCAACCACCTGCACTGGGACGACCAGGCACGGCGCCGACCCGAGCGCCGCCCGTTGATCTTCAGCCGCTGGGGCGGCCTCGGAGCGGGTCGCTCGCCGATCGGGTTCTCCGGCGACACCCACGCCGTGTGGGAGTCGCTCGCCTTCCAACCCGAGTTCACCGCCACCGCGGCGAACGTGCTGTACGGCTACTGGAGCCACGACATCGGCGGGCACTTCGGGGCACCCGGGCCGGAGCTGTACACCCGCTGGGTCCAGTTCGGCGCGCACTCCCCGGTGCTGCGCACCCACGGCTCCCTCGGGCCCGACCAGGAACGTCGGCTCTGGGAGTACCAGAACCCGTACCGGACGGTGATGATCGACGCGGTCCGGCGTCGCTACGAGCTGGTGCCCTACCTGTACGGCGAGTGCCGTCGCGGTGTCGACACCGGGTCGTCGCTGGTCCGTCCGATGTACCACCACCATCCCGATGCCGACGCGGCGCTCGACGCCGTCGGGCAGTACCAACTCGGCGAGCTGATGATCGTCGCGCCGGTCGTGAGCCCGCTCGAGGACGACTCGATGGCCGGGGTGCGCGTCTGGCTGCCCGAGGGCGAGTGGTTCGACGTCGCACACGGCGCACGCATCGCGATCGACGATGTCGCGGGCGAGTGGATCGAGCGTCGCTACCTGCTGAGCGAGGTGCCGGTGTTCGTGCGCGCCGGGACCGTCGTGCCCGGCCAGCGTGACGCCGACCGGCTGGCGGCGCCCTCGTACCCGCATCTCGTGGTCACCGCCTACCCGGGTGCGCACGGGTCGCACGAGCTCTACGAGGACGACGGCGTGTCGACCGGGTATCTGCGGGGCGAGTCGGTGTCGACAGCGCTCGACCACGCGGTCGACCACCAGCGCCGCACGGTGCGGATCGGACCGGCCCGGGGCGACTACCCGGGTTGGCGTCCGGTGCGCCCCGTCGACGTGCAGTTCGTCGGCGAGGCCCCGCCGCGGTCGGTCGAGGTCGACGGCGACGAGCTGCCGTGGGCACCGCTTCGCCGCGACGGGCACTGGTGGTACGACGCGGCGACCGCGTCGGTGGTGGTGTCGCTGCCCGGTGTCGACCTGCGACGCGGTGCCGTCGTCGAGCTGGCGCGCGGCGACGCCGTCGAACGCGTCGAGGTCGAATCGCTCCTGGACGGATACCCGGGGCTCGCGCGGCGCCTCGACATGGTGAGCGAATCGACGCGGACGCTGCTCGAGCAGGACAACCGACAGGTCATCGCCGTCTCCCAGGCCGTCGACCGCATCAGCCGCGATCCGTCGACCGCGGACGCCGAGCTGCTCGCGGTGCGTCGCCGCCTCGCCGGGCTCGACGAACTGCTCGAGCGCTACGAGGGCACGTGGCGCGAGCTCTCGTCGCTCACCCCGACGGAACCGCCGGTCGCGCTCGACACGCTCGGGTCCGCCCGCCGCCTGCTCACCACCACCCGCTCGCAGTTCTCCGCGTTGAGCACCGGCCCCCTGCCCCGGGCCGTGACGACCCTGCTCCGGGTCACGAACGATGTGAACGACCATCGGTCCGCGCAGTACGGTGCACTCCGGGGTTCAGAGACCAACGGTTTCGAAAGGGTCGTCGTGCGAGTCGCCGTGACAGGATCCGCAGGGGGCATGGGGCGGGCCGTCCGCCGACGGCTGGAGTCGGACGGCGCGACGGTGCTGGGCATCGACGTGCACGATGCCGAGATCACCGCGGACCTGTCCACGACCGCCGGGCGTGACGCCCTCGCGGACGAGGTCGGGCGACGATGCGACGGAGTGCTCGACGGGCTCGTCGTCGCCGCGGGGGTGCAGGCCGCCGACGCGGCGACGATCCTGTCGGTGAACTACTTCGGCGCCGTCGCCACGCTCGACGCGCTGCGACCGCTGCTGGCCCGCGGGACCGACCCGAGCGCCGTCGCCGTCGTGTCGAACACGCCGACCACCCAACCCGGCTACCCCGCAGAGGTGGCGCAGCGCTGTCTGGACGGCGACGAGACCGCTGCCCGTCTCGCGATCGGCGACGACGCGCTCGGCGCGTATCCGGTGTCGAAGTTGGCGCTCGCACGATGGCTGCGCCGCCGGGCGACGACCCCGGAGTGGATCGGCAGCGGCATCCGACTGAACGGGATCGCCCCCGGCTTCATCGACACCCCGATGACCGACGGCGCCTGGGAGATGGTCGCGTCCATCGGCGACGTGTACCCGATCCCGGCCCGTCGGCCCGGCCGACCCGACGAGATCGCCGCGCTCGTCGCGTTCCTGCTCGGGCCGGACGCCGGGTTCATCTGCGGCTCGATCATCACCATCGACGGCGGCACCGAGGCGGCCCTGCGCCCCGACGACTGGCCCCGTCCGATGGACCTCTGAGGGAGACCAGCCCATGACCGCACCCACCGATCCCCTCACGACGCCGCAGCTCTTCGAGCCCGCCCGGCTCGGTCCGCTCACGTTGCGCAACCGGGTGATCAAGGCCGCGACCTTCGAGGGCATGTCGCCCGACGGCGTCGTCACCGACGAGCTCATCCGGTACCACGAGAAGGTCGCCCACGGCGGAGCGGCCATGAGCACGGTCGCGTACCTGTCGGTCGCACCCGAGGGACGGACCGACTCCGGCTGCATCCTGGTGGTGCCGAGCGCCGTCGACGGCCTGCGTCGCCTGACCGACGCCATCCACGCGGGCGGCGCCCTCGCACAGGCGCAGGTCGGCCACGCCGGCCCGGTCGCGAACGCCTCGTCGAACCGCGCTCGTTCACTGGCGCCGGGGCGGCTGTTCAACCCGCTCGGCATGCGCTTCGCCAAGGCCGCGGACGAGTACGACATCGCCCGGGTCACCTCGGACTACGAACGGGCCGCGAGGCTGCTCGTCGACGCCGGGTTCGACGCGCTCGAGATCCACATCGGCCACAACTACCTGCTCAGCTCGTTCCTGAGCCCGATGTTCAACCGTCGCGACGACCGCTGGGGCGGGTCGATCGAGAACCGGGCGCGCTTCGCCCGCCAGGTGGTCACCGCGGTGCGCGCCGCAGTGGGCTCGAAGGTCGCCGTCACCGCGAAGCTCAACATGACCGACGGCTACCGCGGCCGGGCTGCGCATCGAGGACAGCCTCCAGGTCGCCCGGATGCTCGAGGCCGACGGAGCACTCGACGCACTCGAGCTGACCGGCGGCAGCTCCCTGGCCAACCCGATGTACCTCTTCAAGGGGTCGGCTCCCCTCGTGGAGTTCCGCGCCACGCTGCCGTGGTACCTCCGCAGCGGGTTCCGGCTCGTCGGCGGACGGTTCCTGCACACGTACCCCTACACCGAGGCGTACTTCCTCGACCAGGCGCTGCAGTTCCGCGAGGCACTCGACATGCCCCTCGTCCTGCTCGGCGGCATCAGCGAGCTGGCGACGGCCGAGCGTGGACTGGCCGCGGGCTTCGAGTTCGTGGGGATGGCCAGGGCGATCCTGCACCATCCCGACATCGTCAACGAGTGGGCCCGCGGCACCGGCACGGTGTCGGGGTGCATCCACTGCAACCGGTGCATGCCGACGGTGTACTTCGGCACCCGCTGCCCGGTGGTCGATCCCCTGCCGGGCGACCCGGCGATCCCCGTGCCGCCGTGGGCGACCGATCGCCCCGGCGCCTCAGCCCTGCGCTGAGCGCACCGCGGCGAGGAGTCGTACCGTTTGGACGCGCTCGCGGCTCGGGTAGGCATGGTCACGCCGACCGCCGGGTCGAGCCGAACCAAGGGGTGCCACATGTTGTGGATCATCGGGGCCATCATCATCGGACTCATCGCTGGATTCCTGGCCCGAGCGGTCGTGCCGGGCGAGGACCCGATGGGCATCGGAGGGACCCTCGTGCTGGGTCTGGTCGGATCGCTCATCGGCGGCTTCCTGGGCTGGCTCATCTTCCGCAACGACGGCGACGACGGCGCCCTGCAGTTCTCGGGGATCATCGGCTCGTTCATCGGCGCGGTCATCGCCCTGCTGGTCTGGCGAGCGATCCAGTCCCGCTCCACCGGGCGGACCTGAGTCCCCGAGCTGACCCCCGTCTCGAACCGGGCCGAGCCCCGGGGTGAGACCGCCGCCTCGGCCCGCCACGCTGCGGGCCGAGGCGGCGCGAGCCTCAGCCGGCGCCGTCCCCGACGCCGTCGACGATGGCACGCCGCTCGTCCTCGAGTCGTGCCGCCTCCTCGGCCGACGGGGCGGTGACGACGCGAGCGGGGCGGACGCGCCGCGGCTCATCGACTTCGTGATCCGCCGCCGGGCCGCTGCGCGAACGACTCGGGAGCCCCGCTGGAGTGACGGCCTTCTGCGGCGATCCCGGCCACCCCGACCGACTCGGCGCCACCCGGCATGCCGTCGTTCACCCAGTGCGTCGGATAGTCGAGTCCGTAGTGGCGGTAGAGCCGATCCTCGTCGCGGCGCGAGATGCCCTCGGTCGCCCCGTCGACCAGCGCCCCGGCCACCGGCGAGTCCGCCCACCGGCTGACGAGGGCGTCCTCACCGAAGCTGACGCCGGTCATCGGGATGAGGCATGGACCGTGCAGCTCGCCCGGACCCGACCGATCCGGACCCGGTCGATCCGTCCCCCCGTCCGTCGAGGAACCCACGACGATCCACTCGGGAACGTCGGTGTCGGTGTCGAGCAGCACCTCGACCACCTCGCCGAGCAGGGCGCCGTCGGGGTCGACCACGTCGATGCCCCGCCAGTCCTCGTATCGATCATGTGTGAACACGCTGTCTCCGTTCCCCGTCGAGCGACTCCGACTCCGCGGAGCGCGCCCTACGCCGTCCCTACCCCGCCCCGCACGGTCCCAGTCCGGTACCAGTCCGAGCCACGCCCGGGCGACCCGCCGCCCGCTTGTACGCTGACCGCCCTGTTGCCTGACGAGGGGGGAGCTGGCCATGGATCCGCGCATTCCGCTGCACGACCTGCTGGGGTTCGAGTTCGCTGCACCGACGCCCGGATCGAGCGTCGCCGAGGTGCACATGCCGGTGCGGCCCGAGGCGTTCGGGTTCACCGCGAACCTGCACGGTGGTGCGATCGCGACGCTGGTCGACCTGTCGTGCGCGCTCGCGGCGGCCCGTGCGACGAACTTCGACCCGACCGTCGAGTCCCTGGTCACCTCGGACATGCACATCAGGTACCTGGGACGGCCGCGCACGGACCGGGTGACGGGCCGAGCCGAGATCGTGCGACTCGGGTCGCAGCTGATCGTGATCGACTGCAGGGTGGTGGACGCCGAGGAGCACCTGGTCGCCACGGCGGACTTCTCGATGATGCGGGTGTCGCTGCGCCGACCGCTCGACCCCGACGCGGGGATCGAGCCGAGCGGCCCGGAGCTCTGACCCGACGGCACTCGACGACCACCGCCGACGGCTAGCGTCGCCGCGGTGCCGATGGCCCAGGTCGAGGGAACGCAGCTCTGGTACGAGCGGTCCGGTTCGGGCGAGCCGCTGCTGTACTGCAACGGCTCCGGCGCGACGCTGGCTGCGGCCCGACCGGTGCTCGAACGGCTCTCGACGTCGTTCGACGTCGTCGGGTTCGACTTCCGAGGCATGGGCCGGAGCCCGCTGACCGCGACGCCGTACTCGATGGCCGATGTCGCAGCCGACGTCGTGGGGCTGCTCGACCACCTCGGGTGGGCCGTTGCCGACTCGCCGGACTGAGCGTCGGGGGCATGGTCGCCCAAGAGGTCGCGGTGACCGTGCCCGATCGCGTCGAGCGGCTCGCGCTGCTGTCGACCTCACCCGGCGGCGACTTCCCGTCGTATCCGCTCGAGGAGCTCTCCGGCCTGCCCGCACACGACCGAGCCACCCGCTCCCTCCTGCTCGCCGACCGCCGGTGGACCTCGGAGTGGCTCGGCCAGCACCCCGACGACCTCGAGATCGTGCTCACCCTCGCTGACGGACAACCGACCGACGAGGACGCCGACCAGCGCGCAGGCTCGCCCAGCTCGACGCTCGACGGGGTCACGACGTCGTCGACCGACTGCACCGCATCGACGCGCCACCTACGTCGGCTGCGGCACCTACGACGACATCGCGCCGACCGAGAACGCCGAGGCGATCGTGGCCCGGGTGCCGAACGCCGAGCTGCACGTCTACGACGGCGGCCACCTGTTCCTGTTCCAGGCCGAACGGGCGTGGCCGGAACTGCTGGAGTTCCTCGCTCGCTGATCCGCTGCCGACGCCGGTGCGCCACACGACACGCCCAACGGCCGAAGAAACTTCTCTGGAAGAATAAACTTCGGCACCGAGGGTCGATCGGTCTCGTCATGAGCAGCCCACGACCGACCACGTCCTTCGCACGAGCCGCCATGGCTGCGCTCGTGCTCCTCACCGCGTTGGCCGCTCCGGCGACCGCCGGTGCCGCCCCCGCAGCGATCTCCGGCCTGGAACCGGTGAGCTACGCCGAGGGCGGGCCCCCGGTCCCGGTCGCGCCCGGCGTGACGATCACCGGCGGCGGTACGTTCGCCGACGGCTTCATCGAGTTCAGCGTCGCCAACGCCGGCGCCGAGGACCGGCTCTTCCTCCCCGAGGGGTCGACGCCGGACTCCACCGCAGGGGCCATCACCGTCATCGGCGACAAGGTGCACCTCGGCCTGGGAGCCGGTGAGCACAAGCAGATCGGCACGGTCCACGGCACCAACGACGGCCAGGACGGCCGCCCGCTGCGCATCGACTTCTCCGCCGCTCTGCCGAACTCCAGCTTCTCCGAGGGCGTCGACGCCAACGGCCATCCCACCGGCTGGACGATCAACGAACGGCACCTGACGATGCCGAGCAACCAGGTTCCGAAGTCCCAGGGACGCGCCATGGGAGCGACCACCGGGTCCGCACCCGACTACACGATCAACGGCCCGGGCTACTCGTTCGTGAGCGACAACAACTACGGGTCCGGAGCCAGCTCGACGGGTTGGCGCTACGAGGGTCGGCAGCGTGCCCTCGCCATGGACCAGGGCGTGCGCCTGTTCGACGCGTCGGTGGTCGACGAGGAGCTGCGGCTCTTCTCCCAGGACTCGTGGTGCGAGAACATCACCGACGACGCCTACTGCTCGGTCTTCGGACCCGACGCCTGGAGCAGCAGCTTCGTCGCCAAGGCCGGCGACGATCTCGCGTTCGACTGGACCGCGGCGAACGGCAACGACGACTACGAGGTCTACGGCTACCTGGTCGACGTCGACACCAACGAGCACACCGAGCTGATGTACGGCCGAGGCCGTCACCAGCCGTGGCGCACCTCCGCCGGGACGATCCCCGCCGACGGCACCTACCGCTTCCGGTTCCTCTCGGGCACCTACGACGCGACCGGAGGTCGCCAGGTCGGCGCCTCGCTCTACATCGACGACGTCCGCGTGCTCAGCTCCGACGCCAACGCAGCGGTGGCGCAGTCGGTCGCCCGCCTCGTGCACTACGAGCACACCGGTCAGAACCCGCCGGAGCAGATCTCGATCGAGCTCACCACCTCGCCGTCGGACGGCCCGACCAACGAGACGATCCCCGCCGAGGTCGAGCTCGTCGACGACGCGCCGATCATCGACGCCGTCAGCGACTCGGTCTTCACGAACACCATCGGGACCACCACGTTCGTCACCCGGACCGGTCAGCTGCGAGCGGTCGACCCCGAGGGCGACGTCGTCTCCTACTGGATGGACGGCGGCACCCCCGCAGCAGCGGTGGTCGGTGGCGTGACCTACACCCACCAGCGCGTCGGCACCTACGCCACGCTGCGCCTGCACGAGACGACGGGCGCCTTCGCCGTCGTGCCCCGTGGCGACGTGATCGACGGCCGGCTCAGCGCCGCTCACGAGGACTTCGTCGTCCACGCCGCAGCGCGCGGACTGATCGATTCCACCGCGCTGCGGGTACGGGTCGAGATCGAGGCGTCGGCACCCGGCGACCCGATCGACCTGGCCGCCACCGGCGGCGACGAGCTCGTCTCGTTGTCGTGGACCGCGCCGCAGTGGACCGGCGGCGCCGACGTCGACGGCTACCAGATCGAACAGTCCCTCGACGGTGGGGCGAACTGGAGCACCGCGGTCGCGAACACCGGTTCGAGCGACACCACCCGGACGATCACCGGGCTCACCAACGGCACCGAGGTGACGTTCCGGGTCTCCGCGATCAACGTGCACGGCACCGGCGCGGCGTCGACCCCCGCGGCGGCGACGCCGCTGGGGCTGCCCGACGCGCCGAGCGCGCTCGGCGCGCTGCCTGCGGACGCGGCAGCGGTGCTGTGCTGGTCGGCACCGTCCGACGACGGTGGTACGGCGATCACCGGGTACCGGATCGAGACCTCGACCGACGACGGGATCACCTGGCACACGGCGATCGCGGACACCGGATCGGTGGACACCGCCGCGACGGTCACCGGGCTCACGAACGGCACCGCCACGTCGTTCCGGGTCGCAGCGATCAACGCGGTGGGGATGGGCGACGCGTCGGCACCTGCATCGACCACTCCCCGCACGGTGCCGGGAGCACCGGTCGACCTGGTCGCCGAGCCGGGTGACCGCACGGCGGTGCTGAGCTGGTCGGCACCGCTGCACGACGGCGGCGCCCCCGTCACCGGGTACCTGATCGAGCAGTCCGTCGACGGCGGCACCACCTGGACGACCGTCGTCGCCGACACCGGCTCGACCGACACCACGGCGACCGTCACCGGACTCACCAACGGCGCCCCGACCTCGTTCCGGGTCACGGCCCTCAACGTCGCCGGCGCCGGCGCACCGGCGACCCCGGTCGGCTCCACGGCGCGCACCGTTCCCGGCGCTCCGACGATCACGTCGGTCAGGTCCGGCAACCGGACCCTCACGGTGACCTTCGTGGCACCCGACGACGGTGGCGCACCGATCGAGGCGTACGAGTACTCGATCGACGGCGGACTCACCTGGCAGCGACACCGCGGCGGGGTCGACTCGACGCTGGTGATCGGTCCGCTCGAGAACCGCACCTCGTACCCGGTCCGCATCCGGGCGGTCAACCCTGCCGGCGTCGGCGCCCCGAGCAACGAGGTCAGCGGTGCACCCCTGGCCGCTCCCGTGCGGCTGCCCGGCACCACACCCGACCGACCGAGCAACGGTGCACCGCAACTGGTCGACGGCGTGCCGAGCCCCATCGTCGTGACGATGCCGTCCCCTGCCACCGGCGACCACTCGACGCCGAGGGGGACCATGCGCCTGACCGACGGACCGTTCCAGATCGACATCCGGGGGATCGACCGGGACCGCTCCGTCAGCGAGCTCGATGCCCGAGGCCGGTTGGTCCTGACACCGCAGGGCACCGTGGCCGTCAGCGGGCACGGCTTCCTGCCGGGCAGCACCGTCGACGTCTGGCTGATGCTCGAGCCCCCGCGCCTGCTCGGCGAGATCACCGTCGGACCCGACGGCACGTTCGCCACGTCGCTGCCGGTGCCCGACGGCATCCCGATCGGCGACACGACGATCCAGCTCAACGGCGTCGCTGCGGACAACACGCTCCGCACCGTCACGATCGATGCGACCGTGCGGGGCCTCTCCGAGGAGCGTTCCCCCGACGCGCCCCCGGCCGACGATGGACAGCAGGGCAACGGCCCCGCCCGGTCGCCGCTGGGAGGGACGGCCCGTCCGGCCTCCCTGGCCTTCACCGGCGCCCATGCCGCGCTGCTCTCGCTCGTGGGTGCGGTCGTGCTGTGCCTCGGCGGCATCTTCCTGGCCGGGACACGACGCTCCCGGACCTCGACCGCTCGACGGTGACGCCCGCCGGTCACGCACCGGCGAGCACATCGAGGATCAGACCGTGCGACGGACTCTCCCCCGGTCCGTCGCACGGCCGCGCTCCGGGCGGACTAGAACAGGTTCTCGTTCGGGCGCACGGGGGTGCGCCCAGAAGATCCGGGGGCAGCCATGAGCATCAAGGTGATCCAGTGGGCGACGGGGACCGTGGGCGTGCACGCCCCTGCGGCCATCGCCGCACATCCCGATCTGGAGCTCGTCGGGCTGTGGGTCCACAGCGACGCCAAGGCCGGCAGGGACGCCGGGGAGCTCTGCGGTGGGCCGCCGCTGGGCGTGCTCGCGACGCAGGATGCCGACGCGTTGCTCGACCTGGGTGCGGACGTCGTCTGCTACACGGCGAGCTCCGACGTGCGACCCGATGGTGTCGTCGACGACCTGTGCCGCATCCTCGCCTCGGGCGCGAACGTCGTGAGCACCTCGTTCGTCCCACTGCTGCACCCCGCCCATGCCGGGCCCGGCGTGCTCGAACGCCTCGAGGCGGCGTGCCAGGAGGGCGGGACGACCTGCTACACGTCGGGCATCGACCCGGGCTACGGCAACGCAGGTGTGACCATCGGCGCGCTCGCGCTGTGTCGCGACGTGCGGACGGTCCGGATGATGGAGATCGTGAACTACGCGACCTGGGACAACGCCTTCACGATGTTCGAGATCATGGGCTTCGGGAAGGCGGAGACGTCGGAGTCGCTGCTGCTCTCCCCCGGCTCGACCGCGCTGGCGTGGGGTCCCGTCGTCCACCTCGTCGCCGATGCCATCGGTCTCGGACTCGACGAGATCGTCGAGCGCCACGAGGTGATCCGGGCGGACGAGGACATCGAGATCGCGTCGGGCACGGTCGCTGCGGGCACGATCTCGGGCATGCGCTTCGAGATCATCGGCGTCGCTGGCGGCGAGGAGCGCATCGTGGTCGAACACGTGACACGGCTGCGCGACGGCGACGCCCCCGAGTGGCCCCAGGGTGCGGGCTACCGGATCGACGTCGAGGGCGAACCGCACGTGCACCTCGAGCTCAGCGTCTCCTCCGACCTCGGCGACCACAACCACGCAGGCTGCCTGGCCACCGCGATGCACGTGATCAACGCGATCCCGGCCGTGGTCGCCGCTCCACCGGGCGTGGCGACGTTGCTCGACCTGCCGGTCTACTCGGCACGGGTCACCGGCTGACCGGAGCCGCCCGCCCCGACGCCGCGAGCCGACCCGGCGCCGGGACCGGCCACCGCGCGCACCGAACGGTGGTCCATCGCCTCACCGCACACGCCACACGTCGACACGGCCGTGGTCACCTCGCCGCAACCGAGGTGCACCAGCTCGAGCGGCGCGCCGTCGGGCGCCGCCCACCGGTCCCCCCACTGGCGCATGGCGGTGAGCACCGACCACAGGTCGCGGCCCTTGTCGGTCAGGCGGTACTCGTGGCGGACGGGTCGTTCCTGGTACGGCACCTTGTCGAGCACCCCGGCCTCGACCAGTCCGGCGAGGCGGGTCGAGAGGATGTTCCTCGAGATGCCGAGTCGCGACTGGAACTCGTCGAAGCGTCGGACGCCGAGGAAAGCGTCGCGCACGATCAGCATCGACCACCACTCGCCCACCACCTCGAGGCACTGAGCCACGGAGCAGTTCATCTCCTCGAAGCTCTTGCGCTGCATTCTCCGAGCGTAGTCAGTTGCACCATTGAACTCAACGTCGTACGGTCCGTTCCATGATCGTACCCACAGCCGCCGGTCGCAGCGATCCGGGGCGTGCCCGAGCCGTGTTCGCCGTGACGGCACTGGGCACGTTCCTGGCGTCACTGGACCTCTCGATCGTGAACGTGGCCTTCCCCGACATCGAGGCGTCGTACCCCGACGCCGGCGCGGCGTCGCTGTCGTGGATCATCACCGCCTACTCGATCGTCTTCGGTGCGCTGCTCGTCGTCGGTGGCCGCACGGGCGATCGGCTCGGACGCAAGCGGGTCTTCCTGGGCGGGGTCACCGTCTTCCTGGTCGGCTCGTTCCTGTGCGGCATCGCGCCGGGTGTCGCGACGCTGGTCGCCGCCCGCACGCTCCAGGGCGTCGGCGCCGCGTTCCTGGTCCCGGCGTCGGTCGCGCTGCTGATCGGCGCCTACCCACCCGAGCGCCGCATGCAGATCGTCGCCCAGTGGGGCGGGATCGGGGCGCTCGCCGTGGCGACCGGACCGTCGTTGGGGGCAGCCATCGTGTCCGCCGGCGGCTGGCGCTGGGCGTTCTTCGTGAACATCCCCGTCGGCCTGTTCATCCTGCTGGTCGGTCGCAGGGCGTTGACGGAGTCGGCGAGCGAGCCCGACGCGGGTCGCCCCGACTACCTCGGCGTCGTCGTCATGTCGGGCTCGCTCGCCGCGCTCGTGCTCGCGGTGTCCGAAGGCTCGACCTGGGGTTGGGCCGACCCCCGGATCCTCGCCGCGGCGGTCGTCGCCGTCGTCGGCGGTGCCGTGTTCGTACATCGCACCACGCATCACGACGACCCGGTGGTCGACCCGACGCTGTTCCGGAGCCGGTCCTTCGTGCTCGCCAACGTCGCGACCGTGGTCTACGCCGCCGGGTTCTTCGCCATGCTCCTCGGCAACATCCTGTTCCTGACCGGCGTGTGGGGCTACTCCATCATGACCGCCGGGCTCGCGGTCACCCCGGGCCCGGTCGTGGTCGCGCTGATCGCGGGCCCGGTCGGCAAGCTGGCGGGGCGGATCGGATTCCGTCCGGTGCTGCTGTTCGGCTCGGCGTGCTTCGCGCTCGGGCTCGGCAGCTACCTGGTGCTGGTCGGCCCGAGCCCCGACTACCTCGGTGCGTGGTTGCCGGGCACGTTGCTGGTCGGCGTCGGTGTCGGCTTCACGTTCCCGGTGCTCAGCGCCGCTGCAGTGTCGTCGCTGCCGCCCGCACGGTTCGCGGTCGGCAGCGCGGTCAACCAGACCGCCCGCCAGATCGGCGGCGCGCTCGGCATCGCCGTGCTCGTCGCGCTGATCGGCTCGCCGTCGTCGACCGACCCGCTCGGCGGGTTCGAGCGGCTCTGGGCGTTCGCCGCGGCGACCGCATCGATCTCGGGCGTGATCGGCTCGTTCATCCCCCGGCCGTCGGCGCAGGGTGCGACCGATGTCGATCGGCTCTCCGAGGAGATCCTCACCGTCGAGGCCGACGCGCTCCCCCTCGCGGTCGACGAGGCCTGACGGCGAGGAAACGGCATCTCCGGACGGCCCACCACGGACGACGTGGGTCAGGCCACGCCCTCTGGCCCGGGTGCTCCTCCACCGTCCCCGATGTCCGGCACGACGTGCCGGCGTCGCAGCACCGCCGCCAGGAGCGGAGCGCTGGCCAGGACGATCAGGAGGCGCAGCACCTGGGTGGCGGCGACGAAGGTGACGTCGCCGCCGGTCGCCGCCGAGGTGCCCATGACCGCGTAGATGCCGCCCGGCGTCGTTGCCAGGTAGGCGTCGAGCGGGCTGGCGTCGGTGGTCAGCACCAGCACCCAGGCCAACCCGGCACAGGCCAGCAGGGTGACCCCGATCGAGAACAGCGCGACCGGGACCATCCGGCCGATGGACCGCAGGCTGGCGACCGTGAACCGGAGCCCGATCTGGACGCCGATGACCAGGTAGCCCGCCGCCTGGATCGGCTCGGGCACCCGGACGCCGTCGAAGAGCGGCACGAGGGTGAGCAGCGACGCGGCAGCGAGCGGACCGAGGATCGCGGCTGAGGGCATCTTGGTGACCTTGCCGACCCACAGCCCGATGGACGCGGCAAGTAGGACGAAGAGCAGTGCCACCGGCCAGGGTTCGAGCTCGACGTCGGGCGCGATGCCGTCGGACGTGGCACCGAAGACGAGACCGACGACGATCGGCATCGTGACCAGCACCACCAGGAGCCGGAGGTACTGCAGCACGGCGACCACCCGTGCGTCGGCGCCCAGGTCGTCGGCCATCGCGGTCAGCCCCGCGGCGCCGCCGGCGATCGACGAGAACGTCGCGGTGACCGGCGTCGCGCCGCGCCGGATCAGCAGCTGGCCGACGAACACGCTGACGACGAGCGAGAAGACCGACACGACGACGACGATCATCCACCGGGGGCCGAGCTCGACCAGGCCCGGCCATTCGATCGACGTGCCCACGACGACACCCACGCTGGCCTGGGCCAGGGTGAAGGCCGTGGGGGTGAGCGACAGCGGCTCGCCCGGCCGGGCCAGCGCGTAGACGAGCGCGCCGGCCAGCCCACCGAACAACATCGGGGTCGGCAGTCCGAACCACGAGAACGTGGCGCACGCCGCGGCCACGACGACGAGCAGGAGGAACCAACGGCGCATGCGCTCACGGTAGGTGCAATAGCGACGCCACGAACCCCCTGGAATCCTTGTATTTCCGGGAAATCTGTCCCTCTGTGACGCCGCGTGTAACAGAGATGAGAATCGTGTTCCTGCCCGGTTAAGAGACCGTTTCGGCGACCGATTCCGGGCATTTCGATTCGTACTGTGCGTCCATGTCTCTCGTCTCGACGCCTTCCACCTATCGGCTCGCCGTCGCTCAACCGCGCCGCATCCCCGGTGCCGACGGGAGCCCGAACGTGGACCGGGCGGTGCGACTCGTCGAGAAGGCGTCGACGGGCGGTGCCGACCTGGTCTGCTTCCCGGAGTTCAGCCCGGGACCGGTGCGCGCCCTGGACGCGTTCTACGACGCGGGGCCCGCCATGGCCGCCGTCGCACGGGACCGCGTGATCAACGTGGTGTGGTCCCGGACCGAGCGCTGCGACGACGGGCTCAACCGGCTCTGCGTCTACGTCGTCGACCGCGGCGGCGACACGGTGCTGCGCTACGAGCGCAGCCATCCGGCGACGATTCCTCCGTCGGAGAAGGGAGAGGGCGAGCTCGTCTCGCCCGGCGACGTCTTCGGCAACTTCGAGCTCGACGGCATCCCGATGGGCATCGTCGTGTGCTCCGAGATGTGGACACCGGAGGTGGCCCGCATCGTCGCCCTGCGCGGCGCCCAGATCATCCTCTCGCCCGCCGGCGGCGGGTTCACCAGCCTCACCCGGAACTGGCAGATGGTGAACCAGGTGCGGGCGATCGAGAACGTCTGCTACGTCGCGCTCACCAACAACCTGTGGGGCGAGGAGCAGGGCGCGGCGATGATCACCGGCCCCGAGCATCCGATCGTGTTCGCCGGTCGCGAGGAGCTCGCCATCGGCGACGTCGACCTGGAGCGGCTGCGCTGGCTGCGCGACCACGACGACTCGATGGTCGAGCCGAAGACCTTCGACTCGATCCCCGGGCTGTTGCGAGCCCGGCGGCCCGAGCTCTACGCGGCCCTCGTCGCGCCGCAGGCCGACGCCTTCGACTACTCGAACGGCGCGACGTGAGCGGCACGCTCTTCCGGGGCGGCTGGGTCCTCGCACCCGTTGCGATCCGCGACGGCGCGGTGCTCGTGCAGGGCGACTCGATCGTCGAGGTCGGGCCGTGGCGCGAGCTGTCGGCACGTCACCCCGACGCCCCGGTGCGCGGCGGGCCCCACGACATCGTGGGCCCCGGGTTCGTCAACACCCACGGGCACTTCTCCGAAGGCCTCATCACCGGCATCGCGAGCGACGTCACCCTCTGGGAGTGGCTGCACGTCCTCATCCGCCGTGTCGACCCCCACATGGACCGGCCGAAGGCGTTCCTCGGCACCCAGCTCGCCGGGATCCAGATGCTGCGCAGCGGGGTGACGACCGCGAACGACATGTTCGTGTGCCACCCCGGCGACGAGCCGATCACCCCGGTCGTCGTCGACGCGCTCGAGGATCTCGGCCTGCGCGGCGTGCTGTCCTTCGGGGCGGGCGACCGCGGCGGCACGGGCATCGGCGCCCAGTTCGACGAGCACGAGGCACTCCGCGAAGCGACCGAGGGCAGCAGCCTGTGCACATTCCGGGTCGGCATCGGCGCCCTCGGCGGACAGAGCGACGAGATGTTCGCCCGCTCCGTCGGCTACGCGGTCGACGGGGATCACGGTGTCCACATCCACATCCAGGAGGTGCGCGAAGAGGTCACCGCGACCTTCGAACGCACGGGCCGGACCGTGGTCGGCCACTGCGCACACGAGGGCCTCTTCGTCGCGCCGACGCTGGCGGCGCACTGCGTGTGGGTCGACCGCCGCGATCGTCGGCTGCTCGCGGAGCACCGCGTCGGCGTGGCCCACAACCCGGTGGCCAACATGATCCTCGCCAGCGGTGTGGCGCCGGTGACCGAGATGCTCGAGGCCGGCATCGACGTGGGCATCGGTGTCGACGGCGCAGCGTCGAACGACTCCCAGGACTTCCTCGCGGCGCTCAAGGCGGCACCGTTGCTGGCTCGCGTGCACCACCAGCAGGCCACTGCGATGAGCGCCCGCGAGGCGTGGGAGCTCGGCACGATCGGCGGCGCCCGCGCGCTGCGGATGCAGGACACGATCGGCTCGCTCGAGGTCGGCAAGCGGGCCGACCTGGTCGTCTTCGACGGCACGGGCCCGGCGCTGGCGAACGTGCACGACCCGTACCAGGCCGTCGTCTTCGTGGCCGGCAGTCGGGAGGTCGCCGAGGTCTGGGTCGACGGGGAGCCGAGCGTGCTCGACGGCGAGGTGGTCCGGGTCGACCCGGTCGAGGTCGCCGAACGATCCAGGCCCCACGCCGCCGAGCTGGCGACCGTGGCCGGGCTGCACGATCTGTCCGCCCTGGCGGAGCTGCACGACACGTCCGCCCTGGCGGAACGATGAGCGCGGCACCGCCGGGCGTGGAGGAGGTCTACGACCGCCTGCTCGACCGGATCCTCACCGGCGTCTACCCCGTCGGCTCCCGCCTGCCGTCGTGCCGTGCACTCGCGCTGGAGATGGGGTCGAACTCGTCGACCGTCGACCGTGCGATCGGGCGTCTCGCTGCCGGAGGACGGGTGCGCACCGTGCCCCGCCGAGGCGCGTACGTCGAGAACTTCGACGGCGACGAACCGGACGCCCGCACCGTCGTGACGGAACGCCTCGAGGAGCTGCTGCTGCGGGCCCGGCGCCTCGGGCTGACCGCTGACGAGCTGACGGCGACCGTCGAGACGGTGCTCCAGCGGGTCGACGCCGTGCGGCGCGTCGCCCTCGTCGAGTGCAACGAACGCGACCTGCGCCACCTCCAGGACCTCATGCAGCAGGCCATCGACGTCGAGGTCCAGCCGGTACTCATCGGCGACGCGGCGGGTCGGCTGCTCGACCGGGAGTTCGACGCTGTCGTGTCACCGATCTTCCACCTCAAGGACGTCGCTCCCCTGGTGGACGACATCGACCAGGTCGTGGAGCTCAACCTCGCAGCGTCGCCTGCCACGCTCCGCCAGCTCGTCGAGGTGCGCGACGAGGAACGGCTCGTCGTCGCCGCCCCGAGCGCCCGGGGCATCCAGTGGATGACCGCTGTCGTCGGCCAGTACTTCCCGGGGCAGATCGACGGCGTCCAGGTGGGCAGCGACGACCTCTCGCTGCTCGACGACGCACCCGTGGTGGTCGTGAACAACGCCGCGAGGGTGCCCGACGAGATCCTCGCCGGGGTCGACCGCCTCATCACCCTGGAGTGGGAGCTCGACCCCCGGTTCGTCCCCACGCTGCGGTCCCACATCGAACGGGTGCTGTCGAACCGGCGGGACGCCGATGGCGATCAGCAGGTCCACGAACCACGAGGAATCGCATGAAGATCTCGATCGGTCTCTCCGACACGGCCCGCACCCGGCCCCTGACCGACGGACGGGTGCCCATCGACGGCGCGGCGGCGGACTTCACCACGATGGGCGTCCAGGAGCTCTTCAACCTCCAGCTGTCGGAGCATCCCTTCGACGTGTGCGAGTTCCCGATCGTCACGTACCTGCGGTCGCTCGGGACCGACGAGCGGCCCTATCTCGCGATCCCCGTCTTCCCGTCGCGCCACTTCCGCCTGTCGTGCGTCTTCGTGTCCGAGCGCTCCGACGTCGTCGAACCGGCCGACCTCGCCGGGCGACGGGTCGGCATCCCGGTGTTCGACATGGCGGCGGCGGTGTGGCTCCGCGGCATCCTCCACGACTTCCACGGACTCGACCGGACCTCCCCGATCTACGTGACCGCGGGGACCGAGGGTCCACGCGACGGCGACGAGCACCCGCAGTTCCTGCCACCCGGGTTCACCGTCGAGCGACGCAGCGACCGAGGCCTGGCGAAGATGCTCGCGGACGGCGAGATCGACGCGCTCTACACCGCTCGCGCCCCCTCGACGTGGCCGGGACCGGGCGTACGTCGCCTCTTCCCGGAGCCGCGCCGCGTCGAGCTCGACTACCACGCCCGGTCGGGCATCTTCCCGGCGATGCACGTGGTCGCCGTCAAGCGGTCCGTCGCGGACTCGGCGCCATGGCTGCCCGCGGCGCTGTTCGACGCCTTCGTGCGAGCGCAGGCCGTGGCCCGAGCCGACGTGTTCGACTCCTCGGCGCTCGACTCGATCCTCCCCTGGCAGCTCGAGGAGCTGCTCGAGTCAGAGCGTCTCCTCGGCCCCGACCACTGGTCCGCGGGGCTGCACGCCAACCGCCGGATGCTCGCCCAGGTCATCGCGTACGCCGCGGCCGACGGGCTCATCTCGAGCGACCTCACGCCCGACGACCTCTTCGCCGGTCCCGGCGCCGAGGCCATCCTCACCACCTGATCGCCACCAGACATGAACGACCGCCAGCAATGAAGGAGCAGCAGATGCGCACGGGAGACGACTACCGCGCCGATCTGGACGACGGCCGCACGGTGTACGTCGACGGACAGCTGGTCGCGGACGTCGCCGAGCACCCCGCGTTCCGCGGGGTCGTCACCACGATGGCGGCGCTCTACGACGCCGCAGCCGGACCCGCCGCCAGCGAGCTGGTGGACCCCGACACGGGTCAGCTCGCCATCTACACCGTGCCGGACACCTGGGAGCGCCACGAGCTGCGCAAGCGTGCCCTCGAGTCGTGGTCACGACACGCCCACGGCTTCATCGGCCGCGGCCCGGACCACGTCGCGGGGCTGTTCGCCGGCTTCGTGTCGCGCCCCGAGCTCTTCGACACCGACCGGCATCAGCTCGGCAAGAGCGTGCTCGGCTACGCGGCTCGTGCCGCCGAGCAAGGGCTCTGGGTGACCAACTCGATCGTGCCGCCGCAGATGAACCCGAGCGACCCCACCAGTCGGGTGACGCCGGTGCACCTGGTCGAGGAGACCGTCGACGGCATCGTCGTCGACGGCGCGCAGATGCTCGGCACCGGGGCCGCCGTCGCCGACGCGATCTTCGTGACCAGCGTGCGACCGTTGGGTCCCGACGAGACCTCACGGGCGCTGTCGTTCGTGGTCGATGCCGGCTCCCCCGGGCTGTCGCTCATCACCCGACGGCCGTACGCGACCTCTGGCGACCCGTTCGACTACCCGCTGAGCACCCGCTTCGACGAGACCGACTCGATGGTGGTGTTCGACCGGGTCCTGGTGCCGTGGGACCAGGTCTTCGCCGCGGGCGACGTCGACGTGGTCAACAGCCAGTTCTTCGGCACCGCGGCACACCAGATCGGCAACCTCCAGTCCATCATCCGGCTCACCGCCAAGCTGCGCTTCCTCACCGGCGTGGCCAGCCTCGTCGTCAAGGCGAACGGCCGCGACAAGGATCCGGCGATCCGGGCACAGCTCGCAGACCTCGCGACGCTGCAGACCGTCTCCCAGGCCCTGACCGACGCCGCGCACACCGGCGCGGAGCTCGACGAGCAGGGCGTCTACCGGCCTGCGGGCCAGTTCCTGTACGCCGCGCTCGGCATGCAGACCGAGGTCTACCCCAAGGCGGTCAAGCTGCTCGGAGAGCTCTCCGGTGGGGGTCCGATCCAGGTGCCGTCGTCGGTGCTCGACCTCGACAACCCCGAGGAGCTCGCGGCGATGGACGCCGTCATGGGCAGCGACCTGCTCCCGGTGCGCGACCGGGTCCAGCTGTTCAAGCTGGCCTGGGACCTGGTCGGCTCGGAGTTCGCGGGGCGCCACGTCCAGTACGAGCGCTTCTACTCCGGCGCACCTGCCGTGGTGAAGATGCACGCGCACCGCTACTACCCCTTCGACGACGCCGAGGCGCTCGCCACCTCGTTCCTGGGCTCGTACCGGTGACCACCCACGCCCGTGGAGCCGCGGTCGTTTCCGGCGGGCTGCTCGACCTCGGACCGACCGCGTCCGGCCCGCTGGACGGCGCGCGGGTCGCGGTGAAGGACCTGTTCGACGTGGCCGGCACCACCACCGGTGCCGGCAACCCGACCCTCGCGGAGGGACCACCTGCGACCAGCGATGCCGCGGCCGTCGCAGCACTGCGACACGCCGGTGCCAGGGTCGTGGCGAAGACGGCCACCGACGAGTTGGCCATGGGCATGTTCGGGGTGAACTCGCACTACGGGACGCCGCCCAACCCGGCGGCTCCGGCCAGGGTGCCGGGTGGGTCGTCGAGCGGGTCGGCGAGCATGGTGGCCGCGGGTGATGCCGACCTCGGGCTCGGCACCGACACCGGAGGATCGATCAGGGTGCCGGCCGCCTTCTGCGGTCTGTTCGGGCTCCGGCCGACCCACGGCCGCATCGACGTCACGGGCGTCCGACCGATGGCACCCGACTTCGACACCGTGGGCCTGCTCGCCCGCGACCTGTCGCTGCTGCGCACCGCCGTCGGGGTGCTCACCCCGGCCCGCCCGCCACGACCGCTGCGCGCACTGGTGGTGTGCACCGACCTGCTCGACGCGGCGCTCGACGCGAACGCCGCACGAACCGAGGAGTTCGCACACACGGCGGCGAGCTCACTCGGGCTCGAGCTGCGCCGCGAGCGGCTCTCGGTCGTCGATGTGCGTGAGGTCTTCTGGCCGCTGATGAGTCGACAGCTCGGGCAGAGCAACGGGGCCTGGGTGAGCGAGTCCCGCCCCGTGCTCGGCGAGGGGATCGCAGCACGCATCACGGCCGCAGGGCAGGTCGACGACCTCGACGTGGCGACCGCCTCGCAGGCCCGGGCCGCGCTGGTGGCGCACATGGCCGACCTGCTCGAGGACGCCATCGCCGTGCTCCCCACGACGTGGGCACCGCCTCCTCGGCGGGACACTCCTCATGACCAGCTCATGGCGTGGCGCGACCGCAACCTGCGCGTCGTCGTCGGGGCCTCGCTGACCGGCGCTCCACAGCTGACGCTGCCGGCAGGGACCGTCGACGACGGGCACGGTCCGGCGCCGGTCGGCGTGTCGCTGCTCGGCCTGCCCGGTGACGACGAGCTGCTGCTCGAGACCGCTGCACAACTGACCGACCGGGGCGCACCGCTCATCGAGGGCGAGGTCGGTCGTGGCTGAGCGACGGGCACCCGCGGCGTTCTCGTTCAGTGGCGACGTCCCTGCGCTCGCGCCGCTCGAGGGGGCGACGGTCCTCGTCAACGTGGTGGTCAACCTCGAGCACTGGAGCCTCGATGCGCCGATGCCCCGCGCCGCGCTGCCCGCGCCCCAGGGCATCTCGGTCGTCCCCGACGTCGCCAACCACTCGTGGGTGCTCTACGGCCTGCGCGCCGGGCTGCCCCGGCTGGCCGCGGCACTCGCTCCGTTGGGCGCCAAGGTCTCCGCAGCGTTGAACGCCGAGGTGGTCGACCGCTACGACGGCGTCGCCGAGCTCGTCGAGGACGTGGGTTGGGAGGTGCTCGCTCACGGGCTGCAGCAGCGCTCCGCCCACACCTACGACTCCGAGGCGGCGATGATCGCCGAGACGCTCGCACGGCTCGAGACCCGGTTCGGTCGACCGCGCGGCTGGCTCAGCCCGGGCATGAGCCAGACCGACGACTCGTTGCGCCTGCTGCGCGAGCACGGCGTCGAGTTCAACCACGACTGGATGATCGACGACCGGCCCACGTGGCTCGCGACGACCGCAGGACGGATCGTGGGGCTGCCGTACACGCTCTCCCTGAACGACGTGACGACCTACGTCGTGGAGCACCAGCCCGACGGGTCGCTCGTGGACCGCACGCTGCGGACCCTCGAGGTGTTGCGCGGTGAGGCCGCGGCGCACGGACCGGTCGTGATGCCGATCGGTCTGCATCCCCATGTGATGGGCGTGGCGCACCGCATCGGCGAGATCGATCGCATCGTCGCCGCGATCACCGCCGCGGAGGACGTGCGACCTTGTCGATCCTCGGAGATCCACGACTGGTTCACCGGCCAGGCCGAGCCGTCATGGTGAGCCCGCGGCCGGTGCCGTGGAACGCCGACGCAGCGCGGTACCTCGCGAGCGCGGCGGCACGGATCGACGCGCTCGAACCGAGGGTGCGGGCGTTCACCCACCTGGACCGCAGCGCGTTCGACGGCCCCGCGTTCGGTGACACAGCGTTCGCCGGCACCACCACGCCGAGCGGTCCGCTCGCCGGCATGCCGATCGCGGTGAAGGAGATCATCGACGTGGCCGGCATGCCGACCACGTACGGGTCGCCGCTGTTCGCGGACCGGGTCCCCGACAGCGACGCCGAGAGCGTTGCCAGGTTGCGGGCCGCCGGCGCGGTCGTGGTCGGCATGACGACCACGACACCGTTCGCCTGCGGGACGACCACGGTCACCGACAACCCGCGCGTGCCCGGACACACCCCGGGCGGCAGCTCGGCCGGGTCCGCAGCGGCGGTCGGGGCCGGCTTCGTGCCGGTCGCGCTCGCCAGCCAGAGCCAGGCGTCGACGTTGCGACCCGCGTCCTACTGCGGCGCCTGGGGGTTCGTGCCCAGCCACGGACGCCTACCCCGCACCGGCATGCACCTGCTGAGCGACACCCTCGACGACCTGGGGCTGATCGCGGCGAGCCTCGCTGACCTGACCGCGGTGTTCGGGATCCTGGCCGAGCCCCGCACGACCCCCCTGCAGCGCCGCCCCCGGCCTCGCATCGGGGTGCTCGGCCTCGACCACGGCGGGCTGCCGTCACCCCGCACGCTCGGTGCGTTCGACGCGCTCGTCCGTGCGTTGTCGCAGCACTTCTCGGTCGACACCGAGTCACCGGCGCTCGTCGAGCTCGACCTCGAGCTCGCCGGGTCGGGACACGCCTGCTTCGACCTCTTCGCCGGCGAGAGCGCCCACGTGCTCGCGCCGCTGGTCGCTGCCGGAGAACCCGACCCTCGTCTCGTCGAGATGGTCGACCACGCGGCCTCGATCGGGCCCTCCGGCGTCGACCGAGCGCTGGTCGAACGTGCGCGGCTCCGAGCGATCTGGCAGGAGCTGGCCGAGGACGTCGACGTCCTGCTCTCGCTGAGCACCACCAACCCTGCGCCCCACGGACACGCCTCGACGGGATGTCGGCGGATGCCGGCCACGGCGTCGCTGCTCGGGGTGCCCGCTGCGTCAGCGCCGTGGTTGACCATCGACGACCAGCCGCAGGGGGTGCAGCTGATCGGGTTCGAGGGCCACGACGAGGAGCTGCTCAGCGCCGCGGCCGCCATCGACGCGGTGCTGAGCCCCGCCGTCCCCCACTCAGACCAGGAGGTCCCGTGACCGCTGATGCACGTCTCGCGGCACTCGAGCAGCAGGTGCAGCGCGAGCTCGAGATGACCGCCTACCCGAGCCCGGTGTGGCCGAGGGAGCACCACGTCGATGGCCGGAGGGCGCTCGACGTCGCCATCATCGGCGCTGGCCAGGCCGGCCTCACGATCGCGTTCGCGCTCCGCCGTCGGGGCATCACCAACACCGTGGTGCTCGACGCCGCACCGAGGGGCTCGGAAGGGCCCTGGACGACCTACGCCGCGATGCACACGCTGCGCACCCCGAAGACGCTCACGGGGCCCGACCAGGGCGTCCCGTCGCTCACCCCGGAGGCGTGGTACCGGGCCGCCCACGGCGACGCGGCATGGGAGGCGATGACGTTCATCCCCAAGGAGCACTGGCAGGACTACCTGCAGTGGTTCCGGTCGGTCACCGGCGCGCAGGTGCGCAACGACACGACGGTGCGCTCGATCCGACCCGCGGGCGACCTCGTCGAGGTGTCCGTCGACGGGACGAGCCTGCTCGCCCGCCACGTCGTCGTCTCGACCGGCATGGCCGGCAACGGCGAGTGGACGGTGCCCCGGGTGATCGCGGACCACCTGCCGGCGGACCGCTACGTGCACACCGGACAGCCGGTCGACTTCGGTCGGTACGCAGGTCGTCGGGTGGGCGTCCTCGGCGGTGGCGCCTCTGCGTTCGACCACGCGGGCTCCGCCCTCGAGGCGGGCGCAGCCAGCGTCGACCTCTTCTTCCGACGGCCTGCGGTGCCGCGCGTCAACCCGTTCCGATGGATGGAGTTCTATGCGTTCGGCGCCCACTTCCCCGATCTGCCCGATGAGGACAAGTGGCGCTTCACGGTGCAGTTCGGCCGGACCAACCAGCCGCCTCCGCAGCAGACCTGGTACCGCTGCACCCACTGGGACTCCTTCGCCTGGCACACCTCGGCGCCGTGGACCGACGTCCGGCACGAAGGCGGCGAGGTCGTCGTGGTGGCGGGCGGCGAGACCTACCGGTTCGACGACGTCATCAGCGCGACCGGCCCGAACGTCGATCTCTCGAGACGGCCCGAGCTGTCGGCGCTGGCGCCGCTCATCGCGACCTGGGGCGACCGCTTCGTACCGCCGACCGGCTGGGAGGACGACGCGCTGCTCTCCCACCCCTACCTGGGCAGCGGCTTCGAGTTCACCGAACGCGAGCCCGGAACCGCCCGATGGGTGTCGAGGGTGCACGACTTCACCTACGGCGCGCGCCTGTCCATGGGGCTCAACGGCAACATGAACTCCGGACTCGGTGCCGGCGGTCGACGCATCGCGGACGCGTTGTCACGGGCGCTCTTCCTCGAGGACCGCGCGGACTTCTTCGAGTCGTACTGCGAGTACTCCGACCAGGAGCTGGTGGACCTGGGGCGGCCCCCGTCACCCGACGCCGCACCGACTGCGCCGGCTGCCACATCGGTGGCGGGCCCATCGGCGGTCGTGCCGTGACCCGTGACCTGGGCGGCTACGGGCCCGACCGCCCCGACCCACGATGGCCCGGCGGTGCGCGCCTGGCCCTGAACATCGCGGTCAACATCGAAGAGGGCGCCGAGGCGTCCGTCGACGACGGCGACGCTGGCAGCGAGTCGCCGCTGACCGACGCGGGTGACGCCGGCGCGGACGTCCCGGGTCGGGACCTGGCCGCCGAGTCGATGATGGCGTACGGCTCGCGGGTCGGGTTCTGGCGGGTCCTGCGCCTGCTCCGGGAGCGCGGGATGGTGGCGACCGCGTCGGCGTGCGCGCTGGCGCTCGAGCGCAACCCGGCGATCGCGTCCGCGGCACGGGGTGCCGGATGGGACCTGATGGGACACGGCCACCGCTTCGCGAAGCACTACCTCATGTCGCCCGAGCAGGAACGCGACGCCATCGACCTGGCGGTCCGATCCTTCGAGCGCACGTGGGGGTCGCGTCCGAGCGGGTGGTACTGCCGCTACGGGCCCTCCGAGCACACGCGTGAGCTGCTCGTCGCAGAAGGTGGCTTCCGGTGGGACTCCGACGCGTACGACGACGAGCTGCCCTACTGGACCCGGGTGGCCGAGCGCGACCACCTGGTGATCCCCCACACGTTCTCGAACAACGACAACAAGTACGCCAAGGGCTGGTGGGCCACGAGCGACGACGCGTTCTCCTACCTTCGTGACGCCTTCGACCTGCTGCACGCCGAGGGCGGGGCGATGATGGTCGTCTCGGTGCACCCTCGACTCACCGGGCACCCGGCCCGGGCGGTCGGCTTCGCCCGGTTCCTCGACCACGTGGCCGGCCACGACGACGTCTGGGTCACCACCCGCTCCGCGATCGCCGAGCACTGGGCAACGCACCACCCTCCTCCACAGCACGATGCCTGACCGCGCCCCTGATCGCACGTCTGGTCGCACGGTGCTCGCCGGCGCGCTCGTCGCGACCGGGCCGGCGTGGGTGCCGGGCCGCGCCGACCTGCTGGTGGACGGTGCCCACATCGAGGCGGTCGGTGCGCCCGGTTCGTTCGACCACGTCGACGCCGAGCGCGTCGAGCTGCACGACCGGCTGGTCGTGCCCGGCCTGGTCGACGCGCACGTGCACTCCCACAACATGGTCGCCCGAGGCGCGGCCCGCGCCTGGACCCTCGAGGCGTCGCTGCTGCACGGCGGCTGGATGTCGGCGTCGCGGCGCACCGAGCTGGTGGAGCTCTCCGCGCTGCTGGCTGGCGCCGAGATGCTCGCCGCCGGCGCGACCGGAGCGTTCGACCTGATGGCCCAGGACGGCGTGCCCGACCCGGAGGTGCTGCACGCCGCCGCCGACGCCTACGCCCGGGTCGGCCTGCGGGTGCGCCTGGCGCCGATGGTGTCGGACCGCACGGTGCACGACGCCGTGCCCGCCGTCGGGTCCTGCTGCGCCTCGCCCGGTCCTGCCGCGCCGACCGACGCAGTGCTCGTCGCCTGCGAGCGGTTCGTGCGCGACCTGCCCCGGGGCACCGACGTCGACGCAGCGCTCGCACCCACCATCCCCTCGCACTGCTCCACCGAGCTGATGGTGGCGCTGCGGCGTCTGGCCGACCACCACGGTGTGCCCCTGCACCTGCACCTCGCGGAGTCGAAGCCACAGGCGCTCAGCGCCGCCGACCGGTACGGCCACTCGATCACCAAGGAGCTCGCACGCATCGGACTGCTGCAGGGCCCGCTGACCGCCGCGCACGGCATCTGGATCGACGACGCCGACATCGGGACCTTGGCGGATGCCGGGGTCGCGGTCGTGACGGTGCCGGGCAGCAACCTCCGGCTCGGCTCGGGCCTCGCGCCGGCCCGGGCGCTGGTCGACGCAGGGGCCACGCTCGGGGTGGGCACCGACGGCGCCAACTCCGCCGACGCGCTCGACGTGCTCGACGCCGCGCGCCTCGCCGGCCTGCTCTCGCGCACCACCACCGCTGGCCCGTCGGGGTGGCTCACCGTCGAGCAGACACTCGATGCCGCGACCGCCGGCGGCGCCGTCGCGTGCGGCTGGCACGACACCGGCCGCATCGACGTCGGACGGCGAGCGGACCTGACGTGTCTCGACCTGGGGTCCTCGGCGTTCTGCCCGCCGAACGACGTCGCCAACCAGCTGCTCACCGCGGCGCGTGCCGCGGACGTCACCGACGTCATGGTCGCCGGCCGCTTCCGCTACCGCGACCGAGCGGTCCTCGGCGTCGACGTGGCATGGAGCAGGTCACGGTTCGCCGAGCTCGCCGAGGAGCTGCTCACCGGCGTCGACCATCGGCGCCGCCTCGCCGAGGAGCAGGTCGCGGCGTGCGCCGACGCGCTCGGCGAGCTCCGACGTCGTCCATGGCACGTCGAGCGTCTCCTGCCCTGAGCCCCGACGGGCCGGAGCGGGCCCCGCCGTCTCAGCCGGGCACGACGCCGCGCAGCACCACGTGCGGGCGCCCGGTCCCGGGCACTTCGGCGATCTCGGCGCAGCCGGCGACGGCGAGCAGCTCGACCAGCTCGGCGACCCTCCTGGCTGCCCCGGGAGTCTCGACATGCATCATGAGGTCGAACAGCGGCCCGAACGCGCCGGGCGGATCGCCGGGTAGCTCGAACACCACGACCGAACCACCGGGGCGGGTGATGCGTCGGGCGACATCGAGCACGGCGGCCGCGTCGACATCGTCGAAGTCGTGCAGCAGGTGCGACAGCACCACGACGTCGTGGCCCGTGCCGATCCGGTCGACGGCGTCGTCGTCGAGCAGGTCCGCGGCGCAGAGCCGGATCCGTTCGAGGTCCGTCGGGGCCTTGCGCATCAGCTCGTCGCGTGCCCAGTCGATCACCGCAGGAAGGTCGACGAGCGCGACGTCCGCACCTGCCGCAGCCAGCGGGACCGCGTAGGCACCCAGTCCTCCGCCGAGGTCCACGACCGTCGTTCCTGGGCCCACGTCGAGCAGGTGCGCCAGGTCCGGGCCGGTCTCGCGGGCGAGCACCACGAGCGCGGCGAGGAACTCGCGCACCTGACCGGGATCGTTCGCCAGCCGTTCCCGCCAGGGTTCCATCTGCGGGCGTCCCGATCGGACGCTGGCGGCCAGATCCAACCACTGGCGGGCCAGGAACGCCTCCTTCTCGACGATCAGGCGAAGGTCGCCACCGGCGCCGAGTCGGGCGGCGACTGCCCCCGCCAGGTATCGCCCACCGCCGTCGAGCTCGAGCAGCTCGAGGCCGACGAGTGCGTCGAGCAGCGCCCTGGTGGCCGAGGCGTCGGTCCCGAGCTCGTCCGCGGTCTCGGCCCAGGTCAGCGAGCGGTCGGCCAGCACGTCGAACACCCCGCAGCGCGCACCGGCGGTGAGCGTCGCGGCGTGCTGGTACGACGTCATCACGTCGATCGCGTCGAACACGGTCAGGGTCATGTGGCTCCTCCACTCTGCGTTCCTCGTCCGGCCGTGCTGCCCCGTCGCATCCGCCGGTACGCGACGGCACCACGGGTCAGGCCGACGACCTCGTCGCGCCACCGGTCGAGCCGGGACCGGCCCGCGGTGCGGGGTGTCAGCACCGCAGCAGCCGCCGCACTGCCCGATGCACCGGAGAGCCCGCCGCCGGGATGCTGCCCGGCCCCGGCGAGGAACAACCAGTCGAGCTCGGTGCGCATGTCGGCGTGACCGGGGGTACGCCACCCGAGCAGCTGATCGATCGTGTTGTCGATGTGGTTCGGGTTGCCGTCCCCGCCGATGCGTCGCTCCCACGTCGACGGGCCCGACACGATCGTGTCGACCAGCCCGGAGTGGAGATCGACGCCGAGCACGTCGCCCACGTGTTCGACCACCCGCTGCGCCGCAGCCCGCTCAGCCGCCGCGGTCCAGGCCCCGTCCGCCGAGCGCAACGGCACGATCGAGCTCATCCACACCGCGGATCCCTCGACGCCGTCGGGTTGTGCGACCCGTCCCACCATCGCCCACGGCGACGACGGCAGCTGCCCGGCGAGCACCTCTGCGAACCCACGGCGCACGTCCTCGGGGTCGGCCACGGCGTACCAGATCGCGTCCGGGTCGGGCAGGCCCAGGTCCACCGCCCGGTCGAACACGACGGTGACGGTGAGCTCCGAGACGTTGAAGTGACCGCTGTGGAGACCCGCAGTGCTCGCCCGCAGCACGGGCGCAGGATCGGCCAGCAGGGCGACGGTGCGCGGCGCCCCGATGCTCGACACGACGGCGTCCGCAGCGACGACGCTGCCGTCGGACAACTCGACCTCGCCGCGGGTGCTCCAGGCGAAGCCGACCGACGTGGCGGGCACGGCGACGCGTGCGCCGGGTGACCCGCCGAACACCCCCGCCTTCGCCGTGCGGACCCGATCGGGCCGGGTCGGCGCCGAGCGGTCGAGGTCCGCCAGGCGGGTGTGCGAGCTGGTGCGCAGCGCGACCACGGCGGCGTCGTTCCGCACCGTTCCGCCGGCACGTCGCAGTGCCGCCACGAGCGCCTCGGTCAACGCCCGGGAGCCACCGACGGGCCGGACCGCCGGACCGGCGTGCGATGCCGGTAGCAGCAACGCGAACAGGCCGGTGCCCGGGGCCCACGCCGGCACCTGCGCGTGAGCCGCCTGCAGCGCGAGTGCGGCGCGGGTGTGGGGGTCGCGCAGCGCCTGCTCGATCACCTGTTCGGCGGGCAGCAGCATCGTCCGGAAGAGCTCGTCCCCGCAGCGCAGCGGTGCCAGCGCGGCGGCGACCTGTGTCGGCGTCGGTGGCGTGTCGAAGGTGTCGAGCATGCCGAAGAGCGTGTCGGCGAGGGCCACGAGCTCCCGGTACGACTCGCCGTCATCGCCCAGACCATCGACCGTGCGGTCCAGGTCGGTGTGGAAGGTCCGTCGCTGGCCGTCGCCGAACACGAAGCCCGCTGCAACGGGGTGCTCCCGGTAGCGCAGCGTCGCGTCACCCAGCTCGTCCGAGGTCAGACCGAGCTCCTCGGCGACCGGCAGGACCCCACCGTGTTCGAACGCGCCCCGTTCGACGAGCACGCCGCTGGGGTGCCGCTCGGTCCACACGCAGCCGCCCGGCTCGGTGCCGCGTTCGAGCACCGTCACCTCGCAGCCGGCGCGGGCGAGGCGCAGCGCGGCGACCAGGCCGTTGTGGCCGCCGCCGATGACGACGACCTGTCGGGTCGAGTCGCTCATGGTGACAGCACCGAGTGGCCGGCGACGACCAGGCCGGCGTCGCGAGCGAGCCGTTCCGCGAGCGGACGACATCGTCGGATCTGCTCGGCCTCGTCGACGGTGACGCAGCGGTGGTCCTCGACGACACGTCGACCGTCGACCCACACGTCGCGCACCGACCTGGGCGACACGCCGTAGACGATCTGCGACACCGGATCGTGTTGCATCGCGACATCGACGGTGTCCTGCAGCAGCACCAGGTCCGCTCGCTTGCCGGGTTCGATCGACCCGATCTCGCCGTCGAGACCGAGGGCCCGCGCTCCCTCGATCGTCGCCATCGTGAGCACGTCGAACGCGTCGATCACCAGCGGGTCGAGGTGGTGCACCTTCTGCAGCAGGGCCGCGGCCTTCACTGCGCCGAGCATGTCCTGGCTGTCGTTCGACGCCGCGCCGTCGGTGCCGATGCCGACGGGCACCCCGGCGCCGCGCAGCCGCCCGACCGGGCACACCCCGGAGCCGAGGATCATGTTGGCGACGGGGCTGTGCGCCACAGCGGCACCGTGACGCCCCAGCGTGGCGATGTCGGCGTCGGTGAGCCAGATGCCGTGCGCAGCGATCAGCGGTCGCTCCAGCAGTCCGACACGCCGTGAGTGCTCGACGGTGCGGTGACCCCAGCGCTCGCGTGCGGCGGTGATCTCCTCGCGGACCTCGGCCATGTGGGTGTGCACCGCCCACCCGTGGTCGTCGCACGCCGTCACGCCGGCGGCGAGCAGCTCGTCGCTCTGACCCAGGAGCGTGCCGACGCCGAAGCGGAAGCGGAGCAGCGCGTCGCCCTCGACGTGGTCGGCGAGTGCGTGGTGCTCGGCGAGGATGCCCTCGACGAGGCCACGGCGATCCGCGCTCGGCGAGGCGATCAGCACGACGTCCTCGGCCCCGAAGGACACCACGGCGCGCATGCCGGCGCGGCGCAGACCGTCCGCCGCGCCCAGGCTGGCCATCGACCCGACGTGGGAGTGGCAGAACATGTCGTTGACGGTCGTGACCCCGCTGAGCAGCATCTCGACGGCCCGCATCGCGGTGCCCTCGGCCGCATCCTCGCGGGTCAGGACGTCGCCGACGGGCCCCACGATCGCCGAGCCCCACTCGAACAGCGACAGTTCGGAACCCATCCCGGTGACGAGCGACTCCGAGAGGTGGGTGTGGGTCGACACGAGTCCCGGGATCACGAGCCCGGTGCCGTCGCCGTGCACGTCGAGCTCCGGCAGCTCGGCGCGCAACGATGCGTAGGTGGCCACCGCCATGATCTCGCCGTCGCGGACGTGCACCGCACCGTCGCCGATCACGCCCTCGAGCACTGCGCCGGGGGTTCGGTCCCGTTCGTCGGGTGCGACCAGGCCCGCCATGGTGACGACGTGGCGTCCGCGGACGAGGAACTCGCTCACGCCGGGACCTCGGCGAGCACCTGTCGCAGCACGCCGATGAACTCGTCGATCTGGTCCGGGGAGATGACCAACGGCGGCATGATGCGCACCGTGCCCGACTGGTTCAGCACCGAGCCGACGAGCACGCCGAGCTCCTGCATGCGGGCGACGACCGGGTTGGCGTCGACGCTGAGCTCGACGGCGCACCACAGACCCAGGCCGCGCACGTCGACGAGCAGCTCGGGTCGTTCGGCCTGCAGGGCGCGCAGCTCGTTGCGTAGGTGCTCCCCCGTGGCGACGACGTGGTCGAGCAGGCCCTCCGCGATGACGTCGAACGCCGCGATGCCCGCCGCGCAGGCCACCGGGTTGCCGCCCATGGTCGTCAGGTGCGACAGCGGCGGGTCGACGAAGGTCTCGAACAGGGCCTGCGACGCGAGCACCGCGCCGAGCGGCAGCCCTCCGCCGGTGGCCTTCGCCATCGTGATGATGTCGGGGCGGACGTCCCAGTGCTGGTGGGCGAACCACTTGCCGGAGCGGCCCATGCCGCCCTGGACCTCGTCGACGATCAGCAGCGCGCCGACCTCGTCGCAGCGTGCCCGCAGGCCCGGCAGGAACTCCGGCGACGGGACGCGGATGCCGCCCTCGCCCTGCACGGGTTCCACGATCACCGCGGCGGTCGTCCCGTCGATCAGCGCCACCGCCGCGGCCAGGTCGTCGTAGGGGGCGAAGCGGACCTCGTCGAGCAACGGCTCGAAGGGGCGACGCCACTCCTCGCGCCAGCTCACCGAGAGCGCACCGAGGGTGCGGCCGTGGTACGAGCGCTCGAACGCCACGAACCCCGGTCGCCCCGTCGCCTTGCGGGCGAGCTTGAGCGCGCACTCGGTGGACTCGGCACCGGTGCTGGTCAGGTACGCCGTCTCGAAGCTCGGACCGGCGACCGACACGAGTCGTTCGACGAGTTCGACCTGCTCCGGGACGACGAAGCGGCCGTAGACGTTGACGTGGGCGTAGCGCTCGACCTGCTCGGTGATCGCCGCGACGACGGCGGGATGGTTGTGGCCGACGTTGGCGACCCCGATGCCCGAGGTCATGTCCAGGTACCGGTCGCCCTCGGCGGAGACCACGGTGCAGCCCTCGGCACCGCCGACGACGAACTCCTTGCGTCCCGGCACCGTCTGGGCGAGCCGGCGCGCGAAGCGGTCCCGGTAGCCCTCGATCTGGTCGCGGGTCAGGCCTCGCGACATCAGGGAGCCGGCGTTCAGGGAGTCGGCGTTCAGGGAGTCGGTGTTGTCCACCAGGTCGCTCCGTTCGGGTCGGTGGTCGGCCGGGGTTCCGTGCCGGCGGGGCGGATGCCGCGCAGCGCGATGAATCGGGTCCTGGTGAGCTCGCCGATCGTCCAGCCGAGCCCCTCGCGGCCCGCACCCGCCAGGTCGACGCCGCCGAAGGGCACGACCGGGGGTCGGTAGTTGTTGGTGCCGTTGACGACGACGCCGCCGACGTCGAGACGCTGTGCCACCGCGAGTGCGGCGGCCAGGTCGGCGGAGAAGACCGCGGCGGTCAGGCGGAGACGTGTGGAGTTCGCGAGCTCGACCGCCTCGTCGTCGTCGTCGACGGCGACGACCGGCACGACGGGGCCGAAGATCTCGTCGTCGTGCAGCAGCGCGGCCGCGGGCGGCACGTCGGCCAGCACCGTCGGGGCGAACCATGCGCCGTCGGGCGCATGGCCCAGAGCACGTCGGGCGCCCTCGGCGACGGCCGACTGCACCTGCTGCTCGACGTGGCCGGCGGCCCGGGCGTCGATCAACGGGCCGAGTCGGCTCGCGGGGTCGAGCGGATCGCCCGGGACGACGTCGCGCAGCGCGGCGACGAGACGCTCGGTCAGGTCGGCCGCGACCTCGCGATGTGCGATCACCCGCTTCGTCGCGGCGCACGCCTGCCCGTTCATCAGCAGACGCCCGCGCAGCGTCTCGCTCACCACGTGGTCGAGATCCGCGTCGCGGCGCACGATCGCGGCGCCGTTGCCGCCGAGCTCCAGGTGGAGCGGCCGGAGCTGCGCCGCGGTCGCCCGGGCCACGGCGAGGCCGGCACCGACCGAGCCCGTCAGCGACACCGCGTCGACACCGGGGGCGGCGCACAACGCGCCGGCGGTCTCGCGGTCCGCGTCGACGACCCGGAGCACCCCCTCGGGCAGGTGACGCTGCACGACCTCGAGCGCCGCCGCGGTCGCCAACGGGTTCTGCGGCGGCAGCTTCACCACGGCGGCGTTGCCGACCGCGACGGCCGCGGCCGCCTTCTCCATGGCGAGCTCGATCGGGAAGTTGAACGGCAGCACGGCGACGACCACGCCGAGCGGGACCCGCTCGACGATCGTCAGGTCCCGCTCCCCGCCGGGCAACGCACCCGTCGGGGCGACCTCTCCCCCGGCGAACCGGGCGAGCTCGGCGTTCCGACGCAACAACGCGATCGCACCGCTGACCTCGTGGCGCGCCTGCACGAGGATCTTGCCCGACTCGCGAGCGTGGGCGCGTGCGAGCGGGTCGACGTTGCCGACGAGCTCGTCCGCTGCTGCGAGAAGTGCATCGGCGCGGTGGTGGGGTGCGACGGAGGCCCAGTCGTGTTGCGCGGTCCTCGCCGCCCTGACGAGCTCCGGGATCCCTTCGGTTCGCAGGGGTTCGATCCGGCCGAGCAGCTCGCCGGTGCCCGGTGCGTGCACCGGGCGTCCCCTGGTCGCGGTCGTGGTCATGCGCCGGCGGCGGCATCGTCGAGATGCGCGACCGCCTCGTCGAGATGCGCGACCAGCTCGTCGACCAGCTCCGGCAGTCCCAGCGGAGTGTCGTGGCCGTCGCCCCTCGCGAAGACCGCCCTGACCGATGCAGCCGAGCGGACGCGCCCTTCGGATGCCAGTCGCACGGCGAGTCGCTCGCGGGCACGCAGGCTGTGCTCCTCGGTCGGCAGCACCGTGACCAGTCCCGGGTGCGCGTCGAGCACACCGAGCAACGCCAGGTCTCCGTCGGGACCGCGGCGGGTCGAGGGCAGGCCGTCGAGCGAGCGGAACGCAGCGTCCGCGAGGAAGCTCCGATGTGTCAGTCCGGGTGATGTCCAGGCGACGATGTGGTCGTAGTGGAGCGCGAGGCGAGCCAGCGCCGCGCCGATCGTGTCGGACATCGCGTTGTGCATCTCGACGAACGCTGCCCGCTCCGACGGTCCCCAACCCCAGGTGCCGTCCTTGCGCTGCACGGCGGTGCAGTCGTCGCGCTCCGGCGACACCGAGGTGCCGCGGCCCTCGAAGAGACCCGAGTCGTCGTACGAGGTCGCCGGCGACTGTGCGCCGTCCAGGTACATCGTCTGCTCGTAGGGAACCAGGGCGAGCGGCTCGCTCAGGACGAACCGGTCGAGCACGACGCCGTTTCGCTGCAGCGGAGCGTTGTTGAGCAGCTCGAGATCCTCGTCGGGGGTCAGCACCTCCGCGAGCTCGGGCGGAGCGACCGAGGGTCGGACCGGACGCCAGCCTGCGGCCAACAGCCCTGCGTTGATGCTCCGGTGCTCGCGGCTGGTGAAGTACGGCTTGTACTTGGTGCACGGCACCAGCAGCGCAAGTCGCGCACGGGCCCCGGCGACGGGGGTGGGCGTCCAACGGTCCCGGATCACCCGGAGCCACTCCTCGACACGCGGGTGACGCAATGCGTCCACGTTCGCCTGGGGTGAGTAGAAGCACATCGTCGGATCGAGTTCGAACGGTGCGCGGATCTTGCGGCGCGATTCCGCGAGCCGGTCCTCGGGGAGGAGGGACGGGGTGTCCCGCCCGGCCGGAGCCGGACGGGACACCGACGAGGTGCCGATCGACATCGTCAGCCCTTGGCGCTGATCGAGGTGTCGAGGAACTCGTTGCTGACCAGCGAATCCGGCGTCACCGAGGACACGTCGGTGTCGCTGTACTCGCCCACGATGTCGATGAGCTCCTGGACCCGGTCGGTGTCGAACGAACCCATCGTGCCGTCGGCGCCGTCAGCCATGATGCCCTTCTCGATCCCGGCGGAGTGGGCGAACTCCGCGCCCTCCTTCGTGTACACCCAGCCGGTGTCGTAGGTCTCGGCCAGCTCGACGATCAGCTCGTTGGTGGCGGCCGGATCGGCGATGTAGTCGGCCTGGGCCTGCTGCATGATCGGCACGAGCTCCTCGAGGCAGTCGGCCTCGCCCTCGATGTCGTCGGAGCGGACGACGATCGCCTGGAAGTACTCCGGATAGCCGGCATCGGCGATGAGCTCACCCACGACCGGCTTGCCCCAGTCGGCGATCTCGTGCTCGTACATGAACGGCTCCGCAGTGATGAATCCTGCCTCGGCGAGGGCACCCTTCGCGGCCACGAACATCGCCGGCTTGTTCTGGTCGCTGCGGTCGAGCTGCGACTCGTCGAGCTGTCCGGTACCGATCAGGTAGTCCACCCACACGGAGCTCTCTGGGCCGATCGAGACGGTCACGCCTGCGTCCTTGAGGTCCGAGATCTTCGTCGCGTCGGGATGGCTCGCCGGGTCCCAGTAGATCGCGTAGGGGCTCTTCTCCATCGAGGCGAGCACCGCGGTGACCGGCGTGTCCTCCTGGGTGATCATGTACTCGGAGGTCCTGCCGTACCCGAGCAGGATGTCTCGGTCCTGGTAGAGCAGCGACTGCGCCGGCTGGTAACCCACCGGTGCACCGCCGATGCGGATCTCGACCGCGACCCCGGTGTCCTCGCCGGCGGCGCTCAGAGGGCCCGACACGGACTTCGCCTCGGCGTCGATCTCGTAGTCGTCGCCGATCAACTCGTAGATGCCACCGTGCTCGGCCTCCGGTTCCCAGTCCGCCTGGATGACGACCTTCTCGGGACAGACGCCGGCGAGCACGCCGTCACCGGTCGCCGCCGGCTCGGCGCTGCTCGAGTCCTCGCCGCTGCTGCTGCACGCGGCGAGCGTGGCCGCGGCGAGCAGGGCCGCGCCGCCGACGACCAGTCGTCGTGATCGTGACGAACGTGATCCGCTCGGGAGGGTTCGGGAACGCGCTGGTCGGGAGGTGCTCATCGTCGGGTGTCCTTTCGGGGAACAGTGAGGTCTGGCGGGTTGGCTCAGTAGGTGGATGGATGTCGTGGCCCGACGGGTGTCAGCGCGCGCCCCACGCAGGGGACCAGGCGCCGACGATCCGACGCCCGAGGGCGCCGAAGAGCAGGAAGGCGATCACGCCGAGCAGGCACGCCACGAAGACGGTGGCGAGCATCTCGGCGGACTGCAGGCGAGAGCTGTAGCGGGACAGCAACATCCCGAGGCCGATCTGACCGCGGCCGAAGAAGTAGTCGCCGACCGTCGCGCCGACGATCGCGAGCCCGGCGGCGCTCTGCAGCCCGATGAACACGTCCGGCAGTGCGGACGGGAACTGGAGCTTGACCAGCCGGGTGAGGCCCCCCGCCCTGGCGAGCGTGAAGAGGTCGTGCAGGCCCGGATCGACGTTCTGCAGTCCGTGCAGTGGATTGATGATCAGGGGGAACAGGGCGATGATCACCACGACGACGACGCGGGCGAACAGGTCGAACCCGAACCAGAACCCGATCACCGGGACGATCGCCAGGATCGGCACCGTCTGGAGCAGGATCACCCAGGGGTAGAACGAGCGCTCGAGCCACTTCGCCCGGGACATGATCACGGCGAGCACGCTGCCGATCACGATGGCGATCGCCAGACCGATCATCGCGACCCGGGCCGTCACCCACAGCGCCGCGAGCATGTCGCTGCGGACCTTCTCGACCATGAGGGACTCGTTGATCACCTCGTGGGGTGGCGGCAGCAGGAACTTCGAGGCCTCGTCGAGCACGAAGAGGCTCACGACGTACCAGCCGGCGATGACGATCATGAAGAAGACCATCGGGGGGACCGCCGTACGGAGGAGTCGACGGACGGAGCTCATGACGCAGCCTCCAACGCCTTGGCGACGTGGCCCGCACACGCGGCGAACTCTGGTTCGTAGCGGAGGTCGAGCGCACGGGGGAACTCGAAGGGCACCTCGACCTCCTCGACGATGCGGCCAGGTCTGGCCGACATGACCACGACCCGGTTGGCGAGGAAGACCGCCTCCTCGACGGAGTGCGTCACGAACAAGCCTGCGAAGCGGTGCTCGAGGAACAGGTCCTGGAGCACGAGGTTGAGCCGAGCCCGGGTGAACTCGTCCAGCGCGCCGAAGGGCTCGTCGAAGAGGAAGATCTCGGGGTCGAGCACGAGGGAGCGTGCGAGCGACGTCCGCATCTTCATGCCGCCCGAGAGCTGGTGCGGCAGGTGCTCGGCGAAGTCCGTGAGCCCGACGGTCTCGAGCGCCCCGTCCACCGCCGCTCGGACCACGTGCTTGGGTCGTCCGTGCAGCTCGGCAAGCAGCCCGACGTTGTCGCGCACCGAACGCCACGGCATCAACGTCGCGTCCTGGAAGACGTAGCCGATGCTGTCGGTGGCGAACTCGATCGATCCGACGGTGGGTCGGTCCAGGCCCGAGGCCAGTCGCAACAGGGTCGACTTCCCGCATCCCGACGGGCCGATGATCGAGACGAATTCACCGCGGGGAACGCGCAGGTCACAGGGGGCCAGCGCGTCGACGGCATCGAAGGATCGACCCACCGCGTGGAATGCCACGAGGGGACGTGGTGCTTCAGGCATGCGGGGACAGTAAGGGTCGATTCCAGCGAGATCAGCGGTGTTAACGCCCTCTTCACCGTTGGGCCGGGTGTCTTCTCCGGCCTGTTACACACAGAGGGTCAGAGGGACACGAGGGCCCTTCGACGGTCGTCCTACGATGCAGCGATGTCCCCCGGTGGAGGCCCGACCGGCGTGTCCGACAGCGGGGTCGGCGCACGACCCGCCGACGCTCCCGGGAGCGCGCCGTGGTGGGCGGCCCGGGCAGAGCGAGCTGCTCGACGTCGGCCGCGGACCGACGGGATCACGGTCGACCGGATCGTCGAGGTCGCCGTCCGGCTCGTCGACGACGAGGGCCTCTCGGCCTTGACGGTGCGTCGCATCGGCGACGAGCTCGGCACCGGGAGCGCATCGCTCTACCGCCACGTCGCGAGCCGCGAGGAGCTGGTCGTCCTCATGGTCGATCACGTCATCGGCGAGGTGGTCCTGCCGGCACCGCAGCTGTCGGGTCGGACGCGGATCGAGCTGCTCGCCCACGAGCTCCGACGAGTGCTGCTCGACCACTCACCGCTGCTGCCCGCGCTCACCGCTGCCCCCCTGTTGGGCCCGAACGCGCTGCGGGGCGCCGAGGTCGGTCTGATCAGCGCCCTCGACGCCGGCTACCCGCCGGAGGCCGCCACGCCCGCGGTGCTCGCGCTCATCGACTTCGTGCTCGGCACCGTCTACTTCGACACGAGCAGCGCAGGGCGCAGCGTCGCCGCCGGCCACCCTCCCTCCGCGTCGTCGGATGGCGCGCCCCTCGCCGACGAGGTCTTCGCCTTCGGCCTCGAGACGTTCCTCGCCGGGCTCGAGCACCGTTTCCGTCCCGGCTGACCGTGCGCCGAAATGCGAGCGCCGATCGCCTAACGTGAGCGGTCCACGACCTCGGGGGACACGATGACGACCGATCGCCTGACACTCGGCAACGCAGCGTTCTGGCGCCGCTCGCTCGACGAGCGCATGGCCGACTTCGCCGCACTGCGCGAGGAAGGACCGTTCACGCTCGCCCGGTCCGAGAACCCGCTCACGGGTGTGCCCGACGAGTTCTACGCCGTGACGCGCTACGCCGAGGTCGTCGAGATCAGCCGCCACCCCGCGGACTACTGCTCGGGCAAGGGCTCGATCTCGATCGCCGACATGCCCACCGAGGCCATGGAGTTCTTCGGGTCGTTCATCACCATGGACGACCCTCGCCATGCCCGACAGCGCGGCATCGTCGCCCGGTCCTTCACGCCGCGAGCGCTCCAGGGCGTGCTCGACTCCGTCGAGACGATCTGCACCGAGGTCATCGACGACATGTGCGAGAAGGGCGAGGTCGACCTGGTCGAGGCGCTCTCCCAGCCGTTCCCGCTGCTGGTCATCTGCGACATGATGGGCATCCCCCGCAGCGAGTTCGCCACGGTGCTCGACGCGACGAACGTCATCCTGGGCGCGGGCGACCCCGAGATGATGGGTGGCTCCGACGACATCGTCACCGCGCTGCTGACCGCGGGCATGACCCTCACCACGCTCATGGGCGAGCTGGCCGAGGAGCGCCGCAAGAACCCGCAGGACGATCTGACATCCGCGTTGGTGCACAACGACCTCGGCGAGGACATGCTCGCGCCCGAGGAGATCGCGCCGTTCTTCATCCTGCTGGCGGTCGCCGGCAACGACACGACGAGGACCGCGACCAGCATCGGCATGCACCTGCTGGGCCAGCACCCCGACCAGCGCCGCATCTGGCAGGACGACCTCGAGGGCGTGACCGCGACGGCGGTCGAGGAGATCGTCCGCATGGCCTCGCCCGTCACGTTCATGCGGCGCACGGTCACGCGTCCGCTCACGCTGTCGGGCCACGACTTCGACGAGGGCGACAAGCTCGTCCTGTTCTACGGCGCGGCCAACCGCGACCCGCGGGTCTTCGACGAGCCCGAGCGCTTCGACGTGCGGCGCGACCCGAACCCCCACGTCGGCTTCGGTGGCCCCGGCCCGCACTTCTGTCTGGGCGCCCACCTGGCGCGGCGGGAGCTGTCGGTCGTCTTCCGGCAGCTGCTGACCCGACTGCCCGACATCGAGGTGGTCGGCGAGCCCACCTACCTCGAGGCCGCGGGCGTACCGCTGGTCGGCGGCATCAAGCGCCTGCCGGTCCGGTTCACCCCGACGGCGCGCGTGGGCGCACCCTGACCTCGCCGGAGCGGGGCGAGTAAAACTCTTCACTTCCGAGAGGTCGTTGCCGACCGAACGGTATGCAGAGAAATCGAGCGACAGTGTCCACCGATGGACGGACGCCCCGGCGCCACGGCGTCGGCGTCCGCACGGCGGTCGGCGTCGCCGTGGTCTGCCTGAGCATCACAGGGCTCGCACCACCGACGATGGCGGCACCCGAGTTCGAGCTACGGGGCACCGTCGTCGACCAGCACGGCGCGCCCTTGGGGTCGATCTGCGTGGACGCCGAAGAGGGCTCGATGCGCACCGGATCGGCCATCACCGACGTCGACGGCACCTACGTGGTCCCGATCGACCGCGGCACCCACCACCTCCGCTTCACCGACTGCGCCACCACCCCCACGCACGTCACGCAGTGGTGGAGCGGCCACCCCGCCCGTGACGGTGCCGACGCGGTGACCGTCGTCGACGCTGACGTGACCCTGGCGGCCATCAGCCTGCGCACCGGCGTCGCCGTGTCGGGCACGGTGCACGACCGTGGCGGGGCCGGGCAGCCCGACACGTCGGTCCAGGTGTCCTCCACCGACGGCACGGTGAGCGCCGGGGCGGTCACCGGACCCGACGGGACCTACCGCACCGCCCCGCTGCCCGACGGCGCCTACACCGTCCGCTTCGAGGGTCCGGCGGACTCCGGTCAGCCCACCCAGTACTGGAAGTCCGCCTGGACCCGGGCGAGCGCACACGAACTACCGCTGTCGGCCGCCACCGGCACGGAGCTCCGCTCGGTCGACGCCTGGATGGTCGATGGCGCCACCGTCGCCGGCACGGTCACCGACCTCGGCGGTGACCCGTTGGGCAACATCTGCGTGTCGACCTACGAGCGCGTCGGCGATGCACCGGGCGACCGCGTCGGCAGCGCCACCACCGCGCCCGACGGGACCTACCGCATCACGAACCTGCCCCCGGTCGACGCGCTCGTGCAGTTCGGCGACTGCAGCGGTGCCGGCTACCTCGGTGAGTGGCACCGCGAGACGTCGTCACCGCGCGAGTCCGAGGTCGTGCACCTCGAGGCCGGGTCGAGCCACGTCGGCCTGGACGCGCAGCTCGCCCGCGGCGGGACGATCACGGGCACCGTGACCGACGACGCCGGCGCCGCGCTCGGTCGCATCTGCGTCAGCGCCGTGCGCGACGGCGACGGGGACGGGGACGACGAGGGGGGCGAGACGTCGGTCGTCGGGGCCGAGACCGGCGCGGACGGCTCGTATCGCCTCTCCGGCATCGACGACCACCCGGTGCTCGTCCGCTTCCACGACTGCAACGGCGTGGGCCCCTACATCGAGGAGTGGTTCGACAGCACCGGCGATGCGTCGACGGCGACGACGCTCACCGTGACCGACGGCGGGACCCGCTCGGGAGTCGACGCCCGCCTGGCGCGCGCCGGCACCGTCAGCGGCCGCGTGACCGATCGCTCCGGCCCCCTCGGCGACGTCTGCGTCCAGGCCTCCGACGACCGGGGCGTCGCCTCGTCCGGCCGCACCGAGGGCGACGGCGGGTACCGGCTCGAGTTCGAGCGCTCCGGCTCGTTCCGCCTCCAGTTCGTCGACTGCTCGGACCACCCCGATCACGTCGGCACCTGGTGGGGCGGCGGCACCGCCGCGTCGTCCGCGACACCCGTGCGCGTCGAGGTGGGCGAGGACGTCGACGACATCTCCGTCGAGCTCGCCGACGGCGCCGCCGGGGCGGTCCGCGGACGCGTCACCAACGTGCGGGGCGAGCCGATGACCGACATCTGCGTGGTGGTCTACCTGGCACATGGCACGGTCCGGGTCGCCGCGACATCCGCGGATGGCTCCTACACGGTGCCCGACATCGGGTCCGGGACGTGGGCGGTCGCCTACCTGGCCTGCGGCGAGAAGGACATCGAACTGCAGGTCGTCGATCCCGCCGTCCCGACGATCGCCTACCCGGCGCAGTGGCTCGGCGGCGCCACGCTCGACGTCCCGGCGCACGAGGACGGACCCGACCCCATCGCCCAGGGTGCGAGGCTCGTCGAGGTGCCCGCCGGGAGCTCGTCCGACGCAGACTTCTGCTTCGGTTGCGGCATGGTCGCCGCCGAGGTCGCCTCCCGAGCCGACGACACGGTGACGTTCTCGTTCGATGCGCCCGGCCTGCTCGACGGCCCCGGCGCGGGTCGATCGGTCGGCACCGAGCACGTGGCCTCACGGGCGACGACCGCTCCTCTCACCTACCAGGTGACCTGCTCGGCTCCGGGTGCGCCGGCACTGCACAGCGCGGTGGTCGACTCCGCCGGGTCCGCCGTCGGTGTCGTCGGCCTGGTCGCCGGCGCCACCTACGACTGCGAGGTCGCCGCGAGCGTCGACGGTGTCACCGTCGCCACGTCGTCGGCGCTGTCGGTGGCCGCGCCGCCGACGCCGACCCCGGCGTCGGCGTCCGACCCGACCGACGCGACCGACGCGACCGCGACACCGAGCCGCGCCGGTGCGCCGCCGAGTCGCCTCGCGTTCACGGGATCGGACCTGCTGCCCATGCTCGTCATCTCGCTCGTGCTCGTGGTCGCCGGCCTGGTGCTGATCGCCGGAGGGACGCTGCACCTGACCAGGATCGTCCGATCGTCACGGAGGGCCCGGGATCACATCCCCACGCAGCCCACCTCGGCGCCCGACGCGTCGAGCAGGTCGATGCGGAACGCGTAGATGTCGCTGCCCGCCGGGGCATCCGGCGGAGCGGGATGGCAGGTCGGGATCGGGGTGCCCCCGGGCAGCGATCCGACCACCACGCCGGCTCGGGCCTGCTCCCACATCCCTCCGGGTACTTCGGACAGGGCGCCCTCGATCGCCTCCGGGCCGGCGCTGATCCGTACCCGCTCGGCGCTGGTGACCGGCGTGACAACGATCAGGAACTCGGGGAACTCGACGCCGTCGGCCTGGGGCAGCGTGTCGTTCCAGACCCAGAGCGAGCCCCCGGCACCGCCGATCGACGGGCCGGCGCAGGCCCGCTGCCGGGTCGACAACTTCAGGCACTCGTCCACCTGCACCGCGACGGGTGGCAGCAACCCGGTGCTGTCGGGACCGATGAACCCGACCGCGCCCTCGGGTCGAGCGGTGCTGCTCGTCTGCAGCAGCCACTCGATGCCGTCGACCTCACCCCGGGCGATCTCGGACTCGCCGTCATCCGCCACCAGCTGTGGGCCGCCGAACGTGGCCGCCCGTTCGGCCTCCCATTGCTCGGGATCGATCTCGTGCACCGAGGCGCCCAACGCCAGCAGCTCCTCGGTGCTGAGCACGCGGGAACCGGTCGCGGTGACGACCACGAGGGCGCCGGTGCCGCTCTCGAGGAACAGCGTGACGACGCCGCCACCACCTCCGAACGGCACCGACGAGCCCACGATCGCCCCTTGACGCCCGTCGACCTCGACGGGCTCGGGATCCTCGGGCTGCTCGCCGCTGCGTCGGGCCGCCGCTGCTCGCAGCGCCGCCAGATCCGCTGAGTCCCCGGGCAGGACCATCACGGACAGGGAACCCGGAGGACCCTCGTGGTCGACCGGCAGCGTGTCCACCCACCCCATCGCGAACGACGAGGCGGGGCCCGGAACCTCGTTCGATCGACGGCGGACCTCGGCGCTGCGCGCGACCGCTGCGTCCATGCCCACCGACCCGATCACCCGCCAACCCTCCGGGGCGTTCCGAACGACGGGCGCGACCGTGCGGTCGCCGTCGGTGACGACGTGGTCGACCATCGCGACGAGCTCGTCCCTCGTCGCATCCTGTGCCGCGATCATCAACGCCTCGGTGTCGCCGACCTCGATCACCAGGTCGTCCCAGGCGCCGTCGTGTCCTTCGCCGAAGGCGGCCGGGCGTCCGTCCACGAGCGTGAACACCTCGGGCTCCCGGTCTCCCGAGCGGGACGCCCACTTCAGCTCGCTCTCCATCGGTTCCCAGTCGACGATGCTCGCGTGCACCGCCCGGCCGTCGACCTCGACCACGGTGAGCGTCTCGTCGGAACCCGTCTCGGAGCTCCACACGGGCTCGTCGGTGCCACGCCCGAGGGCGACCAGCTCATAGCGCTCGGGGACCGCCGCCGGGTCGACGGCGAAGGGGTGTGCCTCGGCGCGCGGCGCGTCACCCGAGGTCGCGTCGCCGCAGCCCACGACGACGAGCACGGCGGCGGTCAGCACGGCGGCGAGCTCGACGGCCGAACGGCGCGCGCCGGCCGGCATCACGCGCGCCAGTCCTCCCGACCGCCGGCGCCGTAGGCCTTGATCGACATCGCCCGTTCCGGGTGCACGGCGATGAACACGGTGTCGGGCGAGTCGGCCGGACCACCGGGCGAGAACAGGTTCAGGTCGTAGCCGAACACCCCGTTCCACAGCCGGACCTTGGTGTCCAGGTCGTCGTGCACGCTCGCGGTGCCCCACAGCTCGACGCCGTCACCCGCCTCGGACACCTGCCAGTGCAGCGCGACGTCGGGGTTGGCAGCCAGGTTCCGGACCTTCACGCTGCCCGCGGTCGCCATGATCCACATCGTGTCGCCCTCCCACCCGGGGTGGACGGGCACGACGTCGGGCTTGCCGTCGGCGCCGACGGTCGCGAGATGTGCCAGCGGCGAGAGCGCGGTCGCCGCCGCCTTGATGTCATCGAGTGAGGCCATCCCCGGAGTGTTGCACCACGCGCGACCTCGCCGCAGCCAGAGCGCCGCCGCGACCACGACCTGGTGGCAGTGTGGCCCGATGAGCTGGCTCCGCTACGTGACGCACCCGGACGTCGTCGTCGACCCCACCCTGGCCGTCGAGCGTTGGACGCTGTCCGAACGCGGTGAGCGACGGGCACGAGCGATGCTCGCCCGGCCGTGGATCGGCGACGTCGGTCGCGTCGTGTCGAGCGACGAGACCAAGGCCGTGCGCACCGCGCAGATCCTGGCCGAGCACCTCGGACTCCGGGCCGAGGTGCTGCCCGGCCTCGGTGAGAACGACCGTTCGTCGACGGGCTTCCTGCCGCCGGACGAGTTCGACGCGATGGCGAACCGCTTCTTCGCCGAGCCCGCACGGTCGGTCCGCGGGTGGGAGCGGGCGCTCGACGCGCAGGCGCGGATCGTCGAGGCGCTCGGCCCGGTGCTCTCCGCGGCGAGCGAGACGGCATCGGTGGTCGTGGGCCACGGCGGAGTCGGCACGCTCTGGTACTGCGCGCTCACCGGTCAGGCGATCTCACGGGTGCACGACCAGCCCGGACAGGGGCACTACTTCACCGTCGACGCCGCCACCTCGACGGTGGAACACGCGTGGCGACCGATCGACGACGACTGAGGTACACGCCGAGTCGCGCGTCTCCCGGGTGACGACGAGGGCTGCGCCTGATGCTCAGGGAGCGTCGGACCCGGCGAGCTCCCGGTAGAAGTAGAACGCCCGATCGCCGTCCGGTCCGTCGGTCTCGCTGAAGCCGTGGCGGCGGTAGAAGCGCTGGGCGTCCACGTCCGGTTCGTCGACGTTGATCTCGATCAGGTCGACGCCCCGCTCGCGAGCGAGCTCGAGGAAGTGCTCGATCACCACGGCGCCGATCCCCTGACCGCGCAGCTCCGGCTCGACGTAGAGCTCGTCGAGCAGCGCGACGCAGCCCTCGTACCAGACGTTCGGACGAAGCGTCACCAGCGCCACCGCCACCGCAGGCGAGCCCGCGAGCACGGCGAAGGTGTCCTCGGTCGCCAGCAGCGTCGAGAGCCGCTCAGTGAGCACCTCGATCCCCGGGCTCGGCCAGTCGTACTCCGTGTTGAAGTCGTGCAGCAGTCGGGCGACCTCGGCAGCGTCATCGGGAGTGGCGAGTCGGGGCGTCGGGTCCGGACGATCGTTCACGGCGCCCACGCTATCGACTCGCTCCTCGCCGGGTGGCCGGGACGGCGAGGAGTCGCCGCCCGCGAAAACGCCGACCGCCGGCGGACACGATGTCGCATCGCGTCCGCCGGCGGCCGACATCCCGGTGAAGGTCACCGGGTCAGGCCGACGGCCCTCAGTTGATCGTGACCGACTTGAGGATGGCCGGCGGAGCCTTCGGCGGGGTCCCGCTCGTCGCGTTCGTCGTCGGGTAGCCGACGAAGGTCGCGTCCTGGTTCCCGAAGATGCCGGCGTTGGCGCGGGTCACGTTGCGGTACTGCGTCAGGGCGAAGCCCGGTGACGTGCCCACCGACCCCGACGCCACGAGATCCATCTCGAGCGTCGGCATGGTGAAGGTCTGTCCGCCGGGGACGGTGACCGACGGCAGCGTCACCTTCACGTACGGCAACTTGGTCCCGTCGTAGTTCCCGCTCAGGTTGGCATCGCAAGCGCCGCCCGAGGCGGTGCAGTAGGTGACGGTGGCCGCATCGGTGTTGACGTCGCCACCGACCAGCCTGGCCGACTCGTAGGTCATGCCCGGCGGGATGGGGATGATCGAGGTCATGATCCCCGAGTAGGTCACCGTGGCCGTGATGCTGGAACTGGTCTGGCGGGCAGGGATCGCCCCTGCGGCCGGCGCCCAGTGCAGGGTGAAGGTCTCACCCTGGTCCACCTCGTCCGGAGCGGTCACCGCGATGGGGAAGTTGTTGTAGACGTTGGTCGTGACGATCGAGACCGTCACCGCGTGGCCCATGCGAGCGATCGAGCCCGGCGAGTAGATGATCTCGCCGATCGAGCAGTTCGGATCGGCGGCGGAGTACGTCGGAGTGCCTGCGGAGCAGATCCCGTACTGCAGGCTGAACGAACCGGTCGCACCTGCGGACTGGACGTAGGTGATGATGCCGTTGTCGGCGGTGGCGGTCACGCGGGACGGCATCGCTCGGGCCGTGGCAGGCACGTCGGTGAGGATCGTCAACGAGGACGGGCTCACGTTCGCCTTGCCGCCGCTGAGCGAGTACACGTCGAACTGGTTCGGCGGCACGTTCGAGACGTGCGCACCCGTCGGGGTGGTCCCCGAACCGCCGGTGCAGGTCGTGAACGTGGTGGTCGAACGACCGTTGCAGAACACCGACTGCGGCCCGTTCGTCGACTCGACGGTCAGGTTGATCCAGTCCGAGAAGCCGGCCGAGCTCGCGCCTTCGACGAGGATCGTGCCTCGGGGCAGCGCTGCGCCGCCACCGTTCGTGCCGGCCGCGACCTTGGTGGTCAGGATCGAGGTCGGGTAGGCGGCGTGACCCGTGAAGGCCACCTCGGGCTCCGGCTCCTCGGCAGCCTCGACGGTGAGGGTGCCGTCGACCGAGCTGAACGTGTAGTTCGGGTCGGCCGCACCGACGCAGGTCGTCGGGTAGGTGCCCGGCTCGCTGGCCGAGGTCGCAGTGGTCGAGCACGTCGCGGCGGTCGCCGGGGCGGTGTCGCCGTTGACGAGCCCGCCGTAGGTGGCCGTGATCTCCGGGACGTCGTCACCCTCGGTGATCGTGGCCGACGACGCAGTCACCGTGGCCGCTGCCGGGGTGACGGTGTACGCGCCGTCGACGGTGCCGAAGGTGTAGTTCGGATCAGCCGCACCGACGCAGGTGGTGGTGTAGCTGCCCGCATCGCTGGCCGAGGTCGCATCGGTCGAGCAGACCGGTGCGGTCGCCGCAGCGGTGTCACCGTTGACCAGGCCGGAGTACTCCGGGGTGACGGCGGCGATCGCTGCGCCGTAGGCGGAGGACTCCGACGATGCGGTCACGGTGGCGGCTGCGGGCAGGACGGTGATCGAGCCGTTCACGACGGTGATGACGTGGTTCGGGTCCGCCGCGCCGACGCAGGTCGTCGGGTAGGTGCCGACGGGGCTCGACGACGTCGCCGTGGTCGAGCAGGTCGGTGCCGTCACGGGCTCGGTCTGACCGCCGTCGAAGCCGTCGTACGACGCGGTGATCTCCGGGATGTCGTCGCCGTAGGTGACCGTCGCGGACGATGCCGTCAGCGTGACCGGCGCGGTGCCGGCGACGATCGTGACGGTGCCGTCGGTGTAGCCGAAGGTGTAGTTCGGATCCGCTGCGCCTGCGCAGGTCGACGTGTAGGTGCCCGACGGGGCCCCCTGGGTGGCGTCGGTGCCGCACGACGGTGCGGTCGCCGGAGCGGTGTCGCCGTTGACCAGCCCGGAGTAGCTCGCCGTGATGGCGGGGATCGCGTCGCCGAAGGCGACCGAGGCCGACGAGGCGATCACGGTCGCCGCCGCGGGCGTGACGCCAACGGTGCCGTCGACGTAGGTGAACGTGTAGTTCGGGTCCGCTGCAGCCGTGCAGCTCGAGGCGTAGGTGCCGACCGGGCTCGACGACGTGGCGTCGGTGGTGCACTCCGGTGCGGTCGCCGGAGCGGTGTCGCCGTTGACGAGACCGCTGTAGGTGGCCTGGATCTCGGGAGCATCCGAGCCGTAGGTCATCGACGCCGATGATGCGGTCACGGTGACCGCCACGGCGCCGACGGTCACGGAGCCGTCGACGTAGGTGAAGCTGTGGTTCGGGTCCGAGGCACCCTCACAGCTCGACGCGTACACGCCGGCATCGCTGCTCGCGGTCGCTTCGGTCGAGCAGGTGGCGAGCACCGCCGGTTCGGTGATGCCGACCAGTCCGTCGTAGGTCGCGGTGATCGCAGGAACCGAGCCGCCGACGTCCATCGCGCCGTCGGATGCCGTCACGGTGACCGCAGCCGGAGCGATCGTCAGCGTGCCGGCGATGTAGCGGACCGTGTGGCCCGAGAGCAGCGCGCCGTCGCAGACGGTCGGGTACTCGCCCGCCGGCGAGCCCTGGGTCGCAGTGGTCGAGCACGTCGCCTCGACCGTCGGGGTGATCGAGCCGTAGGCCGGCAGCAGCTCGGGGATCTCGTCGCCGTAGGTGACGGCGAGCGTCGGCGCGGTGACCCGGACCTCCTTGGGCTCCTCGGGCGGCGGGATGCATGCGGTCGCGAGCGCCGCGATCGTGGCGATCAGCACGCCCACCGTCATGGTGCGCGTGGCTGGTCCGCCTCTGCGGTTCCGACGGCCGCGCGTGCGCGACCGAGCCATCAGTGGTCCTGACATCGATGTTCCCCCTCTTTTCCGCGTCGGCCCCCGCCGACACGTTTCGCCTAGGCGTTGAACCTATGTCAATAGTGGAACGCGTTCCAGTGATTCGACCCGAAGTTCGTTCACTCCGCAGGAAGTGCGTCGCGGTCGGCCCACTCGATCAGCGGTTCGATCCGGAACACCTCGTCGTCGATGCCGGCGTGCAGGTCGCCGAGCTCGGCGAAGCGGGCCGGCACCGTCCGGATCGTGAAGTCGTCGGGCTCGACCGACTCGACCTCGTCCCAGCGCACCGGCGTCGACACCGTCGCGGTGGGCACGCCCCGAACCGAGTACGCAGCGGCGATGGTGTGATCACGGGCGTTCTGGTTGTAGTCCACGAAGACGGCGGACGGATCGCGGTCCTTGCGCCACCATGCGGTCGTGACGTCATCGGGGGCGCGTCGTTCCACCTCCCGGGCGAACGCGAGCGCCGCTCGTCGCAGGGTGCCGAACTCGTGGTCGGGCGAGATGCGCACGTACACGTGCAACCCGGCGCCGCCCGAGGTCTTGGGCCAGCCGACCGCCCCGAGCTCGTCGAGCACCTCGTGCACCACCCCGGCGACGCGTCGGACACGGGCCCAGTCGCTGTCGGGCATGGGGTCGAGGTCGATGCGCCACTCGTCAGGTCGCTCGGTGTCGGCGCGACGGGAGTTCCAGGGATGGAACTCGACGGTCGACATCTGCACCGCCCAGATCACCTGGGCGAGCTCGGTCACGCACAGCTCGTCGGCGTGCTGGTCGTAGCGGGGGAAGTGCAGTCGAACCGTCTCGACCCATGGCGGCGCGCCGGCCGGGATCCGCTTCTGGTGGACCTTCTTGCCGTCGAGCCCCTTCGGGAAGCGGTGCAGCATGCACGGGCGCTCCCGCAGCGCGTGCACGATGCCCGGGCCGACCGCCAGGTAGTAGTCGACCAGGTCGCGCTTCGTGGCCCCCAGCGAGGGGAAGTAGACGCGGTCCGGGTTCGAGATCCGGACCGTCCGCTCCCCCACCGGCACCTCGATCGCGGGTGACGCTGCCATGAGCGCGACGGTAGTCAGCGAACCGATGACCACGGGGTACCGTGCGGGGCACACGCCGCACAAGCAGCCACATGCCCACAGGATCCGGGGGGACCTCATGGCTCTGCTCACCAGAGAACTCGCGAGCGCCGGAGGCGACCGCACCGCGATCACCGACGACGTCGGGACCCTCACCTGGGCGACGCTCGACGAGCAGGTGAACCGACTCGTGCACGCGTTGCGCGACCGCGGCCTGGTCGAGGGCGACACCGTCGCGCTGATGACCGGCAACCAACGTGAGGCGGCGGTGGTCACGGTGGCCTGCCTGCACGGCGGATGGCTCGTGGTGCCCGTGAACTGGCACTGGGTGGCCGAGGAGCTCGCGTACGTGCTCGACGACGCGGACGTCGCCGCGCTGGTCGTCGCCGAGCCCTGGGCGGACGTGGCCGAGCGCGCGTTGCGACTCGTCGCGGAACGAGGCGGCGCTGCGCCGTCGTCGGTCATCTGCATCGGCCGCCACGACGGACTGGCCGCGGCCGGCGCCGAATCGCTCGACCAGGTCCTCGACGCTGCGTCACCCGACGAACCGGCCGACCAGGTCCGCGGCGGCCCGATGTTCTACACCTCGGGCACCACCGGGTTCCCCAAGGGCGTCAAGGGTGCGCTGGGCCAGACCGGGGGCGACGTCGCCATCTGGCAGCTGCTCATCCCCTCGATCGCTTCGACCATCGGCATCGAGGGCGGCGTCGGCGCCGAGGAGTCCGGGCACGACGACCCGGTCCTGTTGCTCTGCGGACCGATCTACCACTCGGCCCAGTGGGTCTTCACCTTCGCCGCACTGCTGAACGGGACCGCCGTGGTGATGCAGCACCGCTTCGACGCCGCCGCCGTGCTCGACGCGATCGACTCCCACGCCGTGACCAACGTGCACCTGGTGCCCGCACAGATGTCACGCCTGTTGCACCTTCCGGAGCAGACCCGCTCCGCCTTCGACGGCTCGAGCCTCCGGAACGTGCAGCACGGCGCCGCACCGTGCCCCGAGAAGGTCAAGCGGGCCATGCTGGAGTGGTGGGGCCCCGTGATCTGGGAGTACTACGGCGGGACCGAGGGTGGCTTCCTCACGATGATCTCGCCCGAGGAGTGGCTGGAACGACCCACGAGCGTCGGGCGGCCCGTGTCGATCATGGAGGTCGAGGTGCGCGGCCCCGACGGTGAGCTGCTGGGCCCGGGCGAAGTGGGTGACCTCTGCTTCCGCAGCATCCTGGGCACGTCGTTCGAGTACCACAAGGCACCTGAGAAGACTGCGGCGGCGCACCGCGGCACCGGCACTGCCACGCTGGGCGACCTGGGCAGCGTCGACGAGGACGGGTACGTCTACCTGTCCGATCGACGCACCGACCTGATCATCTCCGGCGGCGTGAACATCTATCCGGCCGAGATCGAGCGGGTGCTGAACACCCACGCCGCCGTGGCCGATGTCGCGGTGTTCGGGGTCCCCGACGACGAGATGGGCCAGACGGTGATGGCCGTCATCGAGCCCACCGACGGGCTCCCCGTCCCCGACGGCCTGATCGACGAGCTCGACGCCCACTGCCGGGAGCACTTGGCGGGCTACAAGCGACCCCGCCGGTGGGACTTCCTGGCCGAGCTGCCCCGCAGCGAGGCCGGCAAGCTCACCAAGCGGGCGCTGCGCGACCCCTACTGGGACTCGCCCACCGCCTGACGGCCGGGTCCCGACACGCCCACGGCCCCGACACGGGACCGGATTCCCCAGGACCGCGCAACCTCGGGGTCGATGGCGAGTCGCCCGCTTCCGCTTGGACGAGGGCGCCCGGCTCCGGCGCCCGGCCGCTGCTCGAACGTGCCGACCGTGAGCTCGACGCCCGCGGAGTGACGGACGGGTCGGGTCGGCCCGTCTCCCGACGTCAGGCCGTCGGGTCCTGGGTCGTCAGGTCGGTCCGTCAGGCTCCGGCGGGCGGTGGCGGTGCGTCGGCATCGACGAACACGCCGCGCGACCAGATGTCGCAGGCGAGGTCGATCGCCTGGTCCCGGCTGAGCCCGGAGGGCCGTCGCAGCTCGGGGTCGACCGCCCGCTCGATCGATGCGACGAGCAGCGCTCGGGCGACGGTCACGTCGATGCCGTCGCGCATGGCGCGAGCCATCCATGCGTCGCTGCTGCGCCGCCCGTCGTCGAGCATCTGCCGGTACCGGTCCCACGCCGCGGGGTGGTCGGCCACGAGCTCGGCCCAGAAGTCGGCGCTCAGACGCTCACGGCGGCGCACCTGGAACCGCGCGCCGGTGCGCACGCGCTCCGCGGCGGACATGTCGGAGTCCTGGCGACGCTGCTGCGCCGCGAGCAGTCGCTCCGCCCAACGACCGACGACCGCGGTGACCAGCGCGTCCTTCGACGGGAACACCCGGTACAGCGTCTTGGTGCTCATGCCGAGCTCGGTGGCCAGCTCGCTCATCACGACGGCACGGATCCCGCCCCGGCAGAGGTGGGCCTCCATCGCGTCGAGGATCCGGCCCGCGCGGTCATCGCTGGAGCGGTCGTCGCCGTCGTGCGCGCGCCGGCGGGCCGACGCGCCGGCGTGACCCTCGTGTCCGGTGCGCCTGCGACCCGCCGGAACGGCGCCTGTGCTGGCGGCGGCGCGACTCATGACGACCCGTCCGTGGGCCGGATCGTGAGGCTCGAGAAGCACATCTCGTCCTGGGTGCCCTCGGCGAACACGACGTAGCGGGGCTCGGGGTCGACCCGCGTGCGGCGATCCCACCGGCAGGTCACCCGCAGCACGTCGCCGGGACCGACGGCGATGTCGTCGACCGGGGAGTACGCGAGCTGCCACGCGAAGTTCCACACGGGGATGTCGAGCAGGACCCGGGCGTCGGAGGTGTCCGGGTTGAGCTCGAGCCGGTACGAGGCACCCATCTCGTGCATGTGGCCGAGCATGCCGATGATGTCGCCCGGCTGACGGACCGCGTAGTCGCACGTCGTCGTCGCGGTCGTGCCGTCCGAGTTCGCCGCGACCTGCTCGGGGGTCGTGCCGCACGCCCGGTGCAGCACGTTCGCGATGACAGCACCTCCCGGGCCGAACCGCTCGCCGACGTCGGCCAACGAGGCGGCGCGGTCGCACAGGACGCCGGTGCTGCCCGGCGGGCACGGGATCTCGACGGGGCCGATCAACGTGCGGGTGTACAGCGCCGTCATGCCCGCCGGGTCGTCCGCGAGCTCGAGGGTCATGCCCGAGCGGTCCGGCGGCGCCGCGTCGTCGTAGTGGTAGTGGATCTGTGCGACGAGCACGTCGCCGGGTTGCAGCTCGTAGCCCTCGCCCTCCGGGAACGAGTACGGACGCTGCCCGGGCACCCATCCGGCGATGCGGTCCCCGCCGTCGCCGCCCATGCCGGCGAAGCACGACCAACCCGGTCCGTCGTCGGCGACGTCGCGCGCCTCGGCCGCGGCGCGCTGCTCCCCCGCGCGCACCCGGGTGACGATCGCGTGGTGCACGACCTCGAGGCGGTCCGGGTCGAAGGTGTACGCGGTGAGGAACGTCGGTTCGGTGATCCCCGGGTCGAGGATGAAGCAGCGGTAGTCGTCGCGCTCGTCCGGGCTGCCCTTGTAGGGCTCTGCCATCGTCACGACCCGGTCGGGTCTGGGTTCGCGCACCTCGGGAGCGGCCGGCGGGTCGATCGGCGTGTCGGGGTCGACGTCGAGCTGTCCGCCCGCCGAGGCCCACTCGGCGATCGCGGCGATCTCGGCGTCGTCGAGCCCGCGTACGTGGCGCAGCGGCACCCCGTCGTCCGACGCCGGCCAGGGCGGCATGAAGCCCGCCCCGGTCACGACGGCCAGGCCGTCGGCGACCTCGGCGGCGTCGCCTGCGTCGTCGAGGGTCCACATCATCGCCCCGATGGCACCCGTCTGGTGGCACGAGGCGCAGTTCGACTCGAGGATCGGCGAGATGTCGTCCGCGAAGCTCGGCCCCGTGCCGGCCTGCCGCGCCGCCTCGCGGTCGACGGCCAGCTTCACCGGGGGCGTGAACGTCTCGGCGTCGACCGCGACCAGCTCGACGGTGATCGACACGTCGTCCGAGGTGCGGACCAGGCCCACCTTGTTGATCGGCCCCACGCCCAGCTCCGACATGGTCACGCCGGTCGTCGCGGTCACCAGCAGTTCGTCGCCGACGACCCGGGCGTCGACCGACCAGGTGGTCGGGTGTCGCTCGCCCTTGACCTCGAGCTCGCCGGTGAGGGTCGCGTCCTCGACGTCGGACGCCGAGGAGTCGGCGGGCAGCTCGACACGCACGTCGTGCAGGCGCACGTCGGGGTGCTCGTGCGACTCCAGGTACTCGTGGCGCAGCATCTTGTCGCGCAGCGAGTTGTCGCTGCGCAGCTCGTGCACCCGCACGACCAGGTCACCGAAGCGGAGGCGCTGCTCCCCCGAGCCGGCGTCGGACACGGCGACGTCGCCGGCCATCACCTGGGTGCGCAGGTCCACCTGCTGCTCGGAGCCGGCGAGGATCTCCTCGACGGTGACCGTCGCCTCGGAGCGTGCGGCGTCGATGCGGTAGACGGTCTCGCCGTCGCCGGCGGACATCGGGACCGTCATCGGCAGCGTGAGGTCGTGGGGCGAGTCCGCGGTGACCGCGACCCGGACCACGTCCCGTGCGACGAACAACCCCGCGCCGACGACCACGAGGAGCACCAGCGCAGAGGCGGCACGGTACGGATGACGGCGGAGCACCCCGGAGACTCGCTGCATACCGCATGCTCCCGTACGGAAACGGCCACGTCAACGATCGTTTCCCGTGCGGTGCCGCGGGGAATGCCCGCCCGGGGACGCGGGTTCCATTGTTGACATATCATCTAACTGGTCGACGGACGCCCGTCGGTCGCGGACCCCGAGGAGCCACCATGCCTGCCGTCACCGTCGAGAACCCGCTGGTGCTGCCGAGGATCACCGCCGCGCCCGACGCCGTCGACCGACCCGTCACGTCAGTCGTCGCGGCACACCACGCGATCGAGGGCGCAGGATTCGAGGTGTGGCGACCGTTCCCCGGGGTGGTCGATCCCCACGTCGCCGACCCGTTCTACCTGCTCGATCAGCTCGGGCCGGTCGACTACGCGCCGAACGAGGCGGTCGGCGCGCCGTGGCACCCCCACCGTGGCTTCGAGACCGTCACCTACGTGATCGACGGCGCCATCGAGCACCACGACTCCCACGGCGGCGGGGGCACCATCGGCGAGGGCGACACGCAGTGGATGACGGCGGGGTCGGGCATCCTGCACGACGAGGTGCCGACCGAGGCGCAGATCCGCAACGGCGGACGCACCCACGGCGTGCAGCTCTGGGTCAACCTGCCCGCCGCACTCAAGTTCAGCCCGCCCCGCTACCAGGCGATCACCGGCGACGACCTGTCCCTGTTGAGCACCCACGACGGCGGCGCGCTGATCCGCCTCATCGCGGGTGACCTCGACGGGCACGCCGGTCCCGGGTCGACCCACACGCCGATCACCTATGCGCACGCGAGCGTGAGCCCCGGGGCGCAGGTCGTCGTGCCGTGGAACCCGACACTTCAGCGGCCTCGCCTACGTGCTCAGCGGCAACGGCTTCGCCGGCACCGAGCGGCGCCCCGTCGGCGCACACCAGCTCGTCGTGTTCGGCGAGGGCGACACCCTCACCGTGGCCGCAGCGGACCAGCAGCCCGAGGACTCCCCGCAGCTCGAGGTCCTGCTGCTCGGCGGGTTGCCCATCCGTGAGCCGATCGTGCAGTACGGACCGTTCCTGATGAACACCCGACAGGAGATCCTCGACGCGATCGACGACTTCAACGCCGGGCGCATGGGCACGATCCCTGCGGCTGTCAGCGCTCCGGCTGTCAGCGATTCGGCTGTCAGCGATCCGGCTGGGCCCTGAGCACCTCGAGCACCACACCGGTGATCGCGACGAGCTGCTGCAGCTGCTCCTCGCTGAGCAGGTCGACGAACAGCCGTCGGACCTCCTCGACGTGGAGCGGCGCGGCGGTGTCGATCGCCGCACGACCCGCGGGCGTGAGCACCACGTAGGCGCCACGCCCGTCGGTCGGGCACTCCTCACGGGCGATGAGCCCCCGCTTCTCCATGCGCGTCAGGTGGTGCGACACGCGGCTCTTCTCCCAGCGGATCAGGGCGCCGAGCTGGAAGGCGCGCAGGCGGCCCTCGTCGGCCTCGGACAGGTTGACGAGCACCTCGTAGTCCGCGGAGGACAGCCCCGAGTCGCGCTGCAGCTGCCGGTTCAACCGCTCGTCGAGCCGCGAGCCCATCTCGACCCAGCCGCGCCACGCCTCGTGCTCGACGCCCTCGAGCCAGCGGGCGGGTCGCTCATGTCGGCCAGCCGCAGCGACGGGCTGACTCCCCGTAGAGCATGCGCTTGTGCTCGGCGATCACACCCCGGTGCTTTCCGGCGATCTCGGCGGCCAACGCGACCGCCGTGTCGAGCACCTGGTCCTCGGCGGCGATGTGGTCGACGATCCCTCGGCGCAGCGCCTCGTCCGCGCCATAGCGGCGCCCCGTCAGCAACGCGTCGGCCGCGGCAGGCGCCGGAAGTCGTGCGGTCACGACCTCGTACATCGGCACCGTCACCGCGAGGCCCAGGTCGACCTCGGGCAGGCACCAGAAGCCCCGATCCGAGCGCATCACCCTGGCGTCAGCGGCGCAACTCAGCATCGCCCCGCCGGCGAAGGTGTGGCCGTTGAGCGCGGCGACCACGTAGCCGGGGAACAGCAGCAGGCGCCCGAAGAGCCGGTGCACGTCGTCGAGCATCGGCACGGCCTCGTCGGGGTTCGCACCCATCCAGTCCAGGTCGAGGCCGTTCGAGAAGAACTTGCCCTCGCCGACCACGACCACCGCGAGCGGACCGTCGATCGACTCGAGCTCGTCGAGCACCTCGTGCCACCGGTCGATCGAGCGCCGGTTGAAGCGATTCTCGCCGTCGATCCAGTGCAGCACGACGACGTCGCCGCGGCGCTCCGGACGGAGGATGCCGGCACCCGATGCGTCGGCGCCCGACGCGTCGGAACGCGCGCCCTGGGAGCCGGTCACGGTGCCACCTCGATCGGCAGCGACTTCAACGTGTTGTTCAGGTTGGAGCGCTGCCGCTGCGGCTCACCGACGAGCTCGATCGTGCCCCAGGCGGCGAGCATCTCCTCGAGGAACACCCGCGCCTCGAGGCGGGCGAGGTGCACGCCGAGGCAGAAGTGCTCGCCGATCCCGAACGACAGGTGCGGGTTCGGGCTGCGGTGGATGTCGAAGGTGTGCGGGTCGGCGAAGACCGCGTCGTCACGGTTCGCCGAGGTGTAGATCATCGCCACCTTGTCGCCCGCCGCGATCTGCGTGTCGCCCAGCACGACGTCCTCGGAGGCGGTGCGCCGGAAGTAGTGCAGCGGGTTCGACCAACGCAGCACCTCTTCGACGGCCCCGGGCAGGAGCGACGGATCACGGCGGAGCTCGGCGAGCTGCTCGGGGTGCTCGAGCAGCGCCAGGATCGCGGACGACAGCAACGTGCGGCTGGTGTCGTTGCCGGCCACGACCAGCTGCACGAAGAAGCTGCCGAACGCGACGTCGCTCATCGGTTCGCCGTCGAAGTCGGTCTGCAGCAGCAGCGTGACCAGGTCGTCCTGCGGTTCGTCGATGCGCTGCCCGGCGAGCGCGATCGCGAACATCGCCATGTCGATGCTCGCGGTGAGCGAGTCCTCGGCCGCGTCGGCGACGTCGGGGTCCTGACCGCCGGCGATGCGCTCACCCCACTCGTGGATCCGCATGCGGTCCTCGGGGTCGATGCCGACCAGCTCGCCGATCACCTGCGAGGGCACCCGGGCGCACACCTCGTGCACCGCCTCGATCCGACCGTGGCCCGTCGAGGTGAGGATCTCTCGGCAGATGCCACGGATGCTGTCCTCGAGACGACCGATGACGCGGGCACGGAAGTGGTCGGCCAGCGCGGTGCGATGATGTGCGTGGCGCGGTGGGTCCATCGCCAGCAACATGTCCTGCATCATCGCCAACGACTCGGGCTCGAGGTCCTCGAGCATCACGCCGCCACGCGCCGCGGAGTACACCAGCGGCGAGCGGGCCACCTCGATCACGTCCGCGTGACGCAGCACCGCCCAGTACCCGGTGCCGTCGGGCATGTCCTGCCAGTACACCGGGTCGCTGCGTCGCAGCGCCTCGAACGCGGCGTGCGGCGGTCCGGCCTCGTAGGTGCCCGGGTCGTACAGGTCAGGGGCGTCGAGGCGGGGCGTCACCGGCATGGCCGCGCATCGTACCGGGCGACCCGGCCCGACTGCCGTCCGATCGCGGCCGTGCCCGGTCAGGCCTCGACGATCGCCCTGGCGCGTGCGAACACGTCGTCGAGCATCGGCTCGGTCAGACGTCCGGTGAAGGTGTTCTGCTGGCTCACGTGGTAGCAGCCCAGCAACGTCACGCCGTTCGGTGCGACGTACTCGACCCCGTGCCCGAAGGTCGGTCGGGGGCGCATGCCCAGCACCCGCGCGGCCTCCCCGAACCCGAACCCGCCGAGTGCGATCACCACTCGCACCCGCTCGAGCAGCTCGAGCTCCCGGTCGAGGAACGGGCGGCAGTGATCCCGCTCGGTCGTCGTCGGTCGGTTCGACGGTGGGGCACAGCGCACGGGCGACGTGATGTAGGCGCCGTCGAGCTCGAGTCCGTCGTCTCGGGCGACGGACTCGGCCTTGTTCGAGAAACCCGCGCGGAACAGCGCCCGGTAGAGCCACTCCCCCGAGCGGTCGCCGGTGAACATTCGGCCCGTGCGGTTGGCGCCGTGCGCCGCTGGCGCCAGTCCGACGACGAGCAGGCCGGCGTCCAGGTCGCCGAAGCCGGGCACCGGGCGCCCCCAGTACTCCTCGTCGGCGAACGCCGCCCGCTTCTCGACCGCGACCTGCTCACGCCACTCGACCAGGCGCGGGCAGCGTCGGCAGTTGATGATCTCCTCGTCGAGTGCCGCCATCGCCGCCGTCCGGTCCACCACGACGGCGAGCATAGGATCGTCGCGATGGCACGACGCCCGGCCCAGAAGAAGCCCGCCCCCGAGGACCCGACCCCGGAGGGACCGGCTCCCACCACGGTGCTGCTCGTGCGCCACGGCCAGACAGCGACCACCGGCACCACGCTGCCGGGGCGGGCCAAGGGCCTCGACCTGGCGCCACTGGGGACCGAGCAGGCTGCGACCGCCGCGCGACGCATCGCCGGGCTGAAGAAGGTCGACGCCGTCTACGCCTCACCCCTGGAACGGACCCGCCAGACCGCCGCGCCGATCGCCAAGGCGACAGGGCTGCGGGTGCGGACCGCGAAGGGACTGCTGGAGTGCGACTTCGGCGACTGGACCGGCGCGAAGCTGGCCGATCTGCGCAAGCTCCCGGAGTGGAGCACCGTGCAGCGGAACCCGTCGGGCTTCCGGTTCCCCGGTGGCGAGTCCTTCGCCGAGATGCAGCAGCGCATCTGGAACGAGCTCGAACGCCTCGCCGCGGCGCATCCCGGCGGCACGGTCGTCGCGGTGTCGCACGCCGACCCCATCAAGGCCGCAGTCGCGATGGCGGGTGGCATCCACCTCGACCTGTTCCAGCGGATCGTGATCTCCCCGTGTTCGATCACTCCGCTGCTGTTCACCGCCGGTGGACCCGTCGTGCTCGCCGTGAACTCCACGGGTGATGACCTGAGCACCCTGACCCCCTCGTAGTGTTGAGTGCAGTGATCCAACTCTCTTCTCGCGGCCGTTGGGCCGGTGGTTCCCGTTGAGCGCGTACGACTTCGACGAGGTCGATGCCTTCATCCCCGGCGCCCTGGGCGAACCGGGCGCTCGTGTCTTCTACCTGCAGGCCCGCCACGGCAACCGGGTGATGTCGTTCCGGCTCGAGAAGGAGCAGGTCGGCATGCTCGGCCGCTACCTGGGCCAGCTCGCCGGGGCGATGGGCGCGCCCGACCCGGAGCGCGACATCGCCGGGCTCATCGAGCCGGTGGTGCCGGAGTGGGTGGTGGGCACCATCTCGGTCGGTGTCGACGAGGCCAGCGGCGTCATCTCGGTGACGACCGAGGAGCTCGTCCCCGACGAGGTCGAGTTCGAGGTCGACGACGACTTCACCGAGGCCGACATCGAGAAGCTGCTCGACGAAGAGGACGCCCTGGGCGCTCGGGCGCAGTTCACCCTGCGGATCGGGCAGGCGGCGGCGTTCGCCGAGGCCGCCGAGGAGCTCATGTCGGCGGGACGCCCCCCGTGTCGGCTCTGTGGCCGCCCGATCGGGCCCGAGGGTCACGACTGCCCTCGCTGGAACTGAGCGTCTGGCCGTGAGCGGCGCAGAGCCCGGCGACGGGACCGCCGAACCGGAGTGGGTCGGCGTCGAGATCATCGACGGACCGACCGACGGCGACGACCAGTACGAGCGCTGGGAGCTCGAGGTGGACGACGCGCACGACGGTGGCGAGCTCGACCCCGACGATGCAACCGACGACGAGCAGCCGGAGCCGTTCGTGTACGACGCGACGCTCGCTCCCGGTGATCCGGCGATGCGGGACCTGCTCGCCCGGGGCCGGATCGAGGTGCTGGGCCTGATGCCGTGGTCGAGCAACGGCACCTACCTGGTCGACGTGCGCGACGGCGATGACCATGCGCCGGCGATCTACAAGCCGGAACGTGGCGAGCGGCCGTTGTGGGACTTCCCCGGCGGGCTGTGGCGGCGCGAGGTGGCGGCGTCGGTGCTGTCGGATGCGATGGGCGTCGGTCTGGTGCCGCCGACGGTCGAACGCTCCGACGACGACGCGCCGATCGGCTGTGGCTCGCTGCAGGCGTTCGTGCCCGCGCGCTTCGCCGAGCACTACTTCACGCTGCGGGAGCGACCCGAGCTGCGTGGGGTGCTCACGACGCTCTGCGCGTTCGATCTGGTCGTGAACTCCGCGGACCGCAAGGGCGGGCACTGCCTGATCGACGCCGAGGACCGGGTCTGGGCGATCGACAACGGCCTCACCTTCCACGAGGAGTTCAAGGTCCGCACGGTCATCTGGGACTGGGCAGGTGATCCGCTGCCGCTCGCGGTCGCCGAGGCGCTGATGCGCCTGCTCGACGCCGGGCTCCCGGGCGCGCTCGATCGACTGCTCACACCCGGCGAGCGCGAGGCAGTGATGAACCGGACCCGCCGGCTGCTGTCGAACGGCGTGTTCCCCCACGACGAGACGGGCCGCCGCTACCCCTGGCCGCTCGTCTGAGCCGACCTCGAGCGGTCGGCTCAGTCGTCGTCGAGGCCGAGGGTGAGCGGGCGGGCCACGCCGTGGCGTTGTGAGCGGAGCACGTCGCCGTCGGGGTTGGTGATGATGAACCCCTGGTCCAGGTGATGGGTGTCGGGATCCGGTTGCACGGACCAGCCGTCGGAGTGCCACAGGTCGTGGTGGAAGCTGCAGGCCGGCAACCCGTTGACCAGGTCGGTCGGTCCGTCGTGTTCCCAGTGCTCGACGTGATGGATCTCACACCACTCCCAGGGGAGCGGACACCCGGGATGACCACAGCCGCCATCGCGGACCATGATCGCCCGCTTCTGGCCGGGCGTGTACAAGCGCTTGCCCAGCCCCATGTCGAGGGGCACGCCGAGGTTGTCGACCACCACCGGCGTGAAGATCGCAGTGCACAGGAGACGCCGGATGGTGCCGTCCTGCAACCGCACCCCGTCCGGAGTCCACGCTTCCAGCGGCCCGGACGCCGGGACGATCAAGGTCACGTCGGTGACCGGCATCTTCGGGTTCGCGCGAGCGACCATCCCCTTGCCGATCAACTCAACCATCGCGTCGGCGAGCAGCAGGCTGCGCTGCGGGTACTCGGCGAAGGTCTGATCGTGCTCACACGCCGACCCGCCGTCAGCGCCTGCGTCGCCGTCGGTGGCGCCGTCGGCTGAACCGTGCGTCGGTGCCGCTGCCCTCGGTGTCGGGGTGTGGTCGGCGGGTCTGGTGACGCCACTGACGCTCACCCTCACGCAGCAGCGACGCCCGCACCTTCGCCGCGGAGGCTCCGTAGAGGTCGATGTCCAAGTGCAGGGCGCCGTCGAGGCCGTCGGTCATCCGCAACCGGTTCTGCGGCTCACCCAAGGGCCCAGGCCCGGGGCCGTCCTGATCGGCGAGCGAGATCAGGCCGCGCACCGTGTGTGCCCACGCCTCGAAACGCTCGACCAGCGCGAGCTCGATGAAGCGTGGCTGCAGCTCGACCATGATCGATTCGACCCGAGGCACACACAGCCGAACCAACAACGCCGCGTGATCGAAGGAGATCACCCCCAACTCGAGTGCCTCGGCGATCTCGGGCAGGACACGTAGCTTCTTCGCCGTCGCGACCTGTTTGGCCGCCGTCGCAGCAGCGACGTGATGCGTGTGGCCGAGGTAGGCCTTCAACCGGAGCCCGGCCTTGCGTTCGGTGACCGCCCGATGATGCGTTTCGGCGAGCAACGCCATGCGCTGCGCGTCGAGCGCCCGTTGGGATGCTTCGAGGTCGTCCAGAGCGGACAACAACTCGTCGTCGGACGCCAACAGCGGGTCGAGCGGCGGTGCACCCGACAACGGAGACCCGTTCGGACCCAACGACGATGACCCGGGTGGACCGGGTGGTGGATGATCGAGCAGCGACACGAGCGCGCCTCCCCCAGGAGATGACCAATCAGCAGTGTCACGGCGAGTCGGTGACACGACGACCGGACGCTCAACACCACCGAACGAGTCGGCAGTCTGGAGAAGTGAACGACCTGGAGCCCACCCTACGAAGGGCGTGTGACAGTCAAGCGCCCTGACAACGAGCCGGCTGCTCAGCCGCCTTCGACCGCGCGGATCTGGTCACGGTCCGCGGCGCCCGGCACGCCGAGCGTGACACCGTCGGGCAACTCGACGTGGAGCTCGTCCGCGCCGTCGATCGCCACGACCCCCTCGAGCAGCGTCGCATCGAGCACGTGGCCGCCGTGGCGACGGTCCTCGGAGATGAAGTGCAGGTGGTCACCGGGCACCTCGACACCAGCGGTGCCGTCCGGGAAGCGGAAGCCGACGAGCGACCCGATGGTCGGCCCGAGCGTCCACTCGCTCTGGTGCGCCGTGACCTCGGCCAGGGGCGGGTACGGCGGCTGCTGGGCGTGCACGCTGCGCAGCCGGAGTCCGTCGAAGTGGCCATCGACGCGTAGTGCCAGCACCTCGGCCGGTCGGCCGTCGAGCACGGGACGGTGGACGTCGATCAGCTCGTGCAGCCCGCGCAACGGCAACGGCGCGGCGACCCGGACCGTGACGAGCGGCGCGAACCGGCAGACGACCGCGAACGGCGTCCGCTCCGAGGGATCGACCGGGCGAACCACTCCGTCGCCGTCGACCAGGAACGCCTCGCCGTCGAGCACCACGAGCTCACCGCCGAGTGACTGCACCGTCCCGACGCCCAGGTCGCCGTGGGCGAGCAGCTCGCCGACGGTCGCATCGCCGTCGTACCCGCCGCGCATGAGCGCGTCGAGCGTGCCGGCCTGGAACGCCACATGCTCGACGGCCGGATCGTGCTCGAAGCCTGCGCGGTCGAGCGACCGCAGGTGCAGCGCACCGATCAGTCGGTCGTCGATGATGTCGGTGCTCACCCGATCAGGCTACGGACGCCGATCGCGGTTCCGTCACCCGTCCAGCGACGAGCGGGCGACCCGTGCCCGTAGTCTCGGCCCGTGCTCGCCTGCTCGTACTGCGTCTCGGTCGACTCACCGGAGTGGTGGACGACCGCCGCGATCGGTCGCGGCAGCGTGGCGCTGCTGGTCGGGCTCGCCATGGTGATCGTCGCGCTGCGGTCGATCGGCCGCCGCCGGCTCGGCGCGTCGCTCGCGGCGCTCGGGCTGTTGGTCGCCCTGCCGCTGGCCGCGCTGCTCGGCGGCGCCACCATCACGACCGAGGTGGTCACCAGCCAGCCGCCGAGCGATGCGTCGGCGTGGCGCCTCGAGTGCCGGACGGTCTTCCGGACCTCCGCCAGCGCCGACTCGTCGGCCGAGGAGCTCGAGCGGGCGTGCCACGACGCAACCACGGTTCGTCGTGCCGCGACGCTGGCCGTCGCGACACTCGGTGCGGTCGCCGTCGTCGCAGGCGGTGCGCTGATGACCTTCGGAGGCCGGTCACGGCGACTCGGTCCCGTCCCGGCCTGAACGGAAGATCCCTCAGACAGCGAGAACGATCCGGGCGGTTGCTTCGTCATGGAAGCATGAGCCAGATCCAGGACCACGATCAGACCGAGCTCGAACGGAGCCTCCCGGACCGCCTGCGACGCAGTGCGGACGCGGTGACGCTGGCCCCGGACGCCCTGACGGAGGTGCGAGCCCGTGCCGCTGGGCGACGCCGACGCGGCCGCATCGCGATGGTGGCGACCAGCGCTGCGGCGGTCGCGGTCATCGCTGCCGGGGTGGTCGCCGCGACCGGCGACGAGCCGTCGACCGGCCTCACCGCCGGGCCGGCGGACGGCGGCGCACCCACCACGACGACCCCGCCGGTGCCCGCCGATCAGCCCGACGCCACGCTCGTCATCTACCGCTACCCGAACGCCACGCCCGAGATGATCGCCCACGAGCCGAAGGTGGGCGGCGAGTGGGCGACCCTGCTGACCGCCGACCGCCGCTACCACGCGAACGGGCCGCTCGAGGAGCTCGGCGCCGACTCGCCGTGGGAGCCGTCCGACGTGCGTCGTGCGCTCGACCTCATCGGCCCCGCCGAGCAGGTCGATGCCGCGCTGCTGATCGCGGAGCTGCTGAGCATGGAGCACGCCAACGGCCCCATGCCGACCGTCGCTCCGGAGCAGCCGGATTCGATGCGGGCGACGGCGGTCCTCATGGGACTCCTGATGTCAGGTGGAGCGGACGGTCACGAGGCGGCGCCAGGTGCGTCGGCTCCTCGAATCGCTCGACGGGACGTCCGTCCGGGACGAGGCCGACGGCACCGTCACGATCTCGGAGTCGTACAGCGACACCTGGGTCCAGTTCGACCCGTCGACCGGAGCACCGCGTCGCAGTGGATGGGACAGCGCCCCGGAGAGCACTGTCGAGTACGTGGCGGTCACCCGGGTCCGTGCAGCCGACATGCTCATCCCGGGTCGCGGCACGCCGAACGCGCCCAGCACCACGACGACCACCATCGCTCCCGGTGCCGATGCGTACGGCGCCACCACCACGATGGTGCCCCGGTGAGCGGCGCTTCGGTGAGCGGCCCTTCGATGAGCGGCGCGTCCGGCGAGCCGGTACTGCCCCTGTCGCTGGTCCGGCGGGCGGAGCACGACGACGCCATCACCCGGACCCTCACGTTCGAGCAGCTCTTCGAGCGTGAGCACCCGATGGTGGTCCGCATGGCGTACCTGATGCTGGGTCGCACCGGCGAGGCCGAGGAGGTCGCGCAGGAGGCGTTCACCGAGCTGCTGGTCCGGTGGGGCCGCATCGACAACCCGGAGGGCTTCGTGCGCACCGTGGCGGTCAATCGCTGCCGCGACATCGGCCGGCGGCGATCGGTGCGTGATCGGGCGCTGCGCAGACTGCGCGTGCGCGAGGAGCCCGTGGGGGGCGACTACCTGATCGACGCGCTGCAGCAGCTCGACCTGCGGCTGCGCGAGTTGGTCGTGCTCCGGTACTACCTGGGCCACACGGTCCCGGAGATCGCGGCGATCGTCGACACACCCGAGGGCACCGTGAAGTCGCGCCTGCACAGGGCGCTCGCCCGCTTGGGCGAACTGCTCGGCGAGACGCCTGAGCACTGAGCACTGGGCCCGGACGCGGCAGGTCCCCGGCCGAACGGATCGACCGGGGACCTGTCAGTTGATGTCAGCGTTCGACCGAGTGGCTCGGTCGGGCTGGATCAGAGCGTGCCGACCTCGAAGCTGAGGTCCCACGAGTTGATCGGGCCGCCGAGCAGCGAGCCCATGATGCCGCCGAGGCCGCCGCAGTCCTCTTCCGCCGGCGGGGTGACGGAGAAGCTCTCCTGGCCCGCCTCGAGCACGCCGGTCGCCTGGTCGATCTGGCCCTCGAGGGCGAGGTCGATGCTCACGACACAGGGCTGCGCCACGTCACCGAGCAGGTCGATGTTGTTGACCTGCAGGTCGACCGAGGTCGTGAGCCCACCCTGACCGGTGGTCGGGTCGAACGCACCGACGGCCTGCGCCGTCTGCGTGGCGGAGTACGAGATCGTCACGACCGTGCCGAGCGCATCCACCTGGAACGAGCCGTCGTCGTACTCGAGATCGGCGACGAGTTCGCCGCTGCCGGTCGTCGACCACGAACCAGCGGCCGACCCGGTGAACTGCGGCGTGACCTCGATGCCCGGGGTCTCTTCGTCACCCTCGATGAAGATCATGACGTCGGAGGTCGCCGCCGACTCGAAGTCGATCTGGGTCACCGGTGCCGGCTCTTCGGGCAGCGGCGCGCAGGCCGCCAGGCCCATCGTTGCCACTGCGCCGACCACGAGGGCGCGCGACGTGCGCGCGCGCTTCTTGAGTGCGTTCATTCTTCTTCGCCCTTCTGTCGACAGCCCGTAACGCTCGCAACCATTGCGAACGCCCCCTCCGGGCTGTTCGCTGAACAGTAGTTACTTCAGAATCTCATTGCATCCGATTGACCGATAACAGAGCTTTTCTCGCCATTTGTTATGGCGGTGTGCGCCCGACACATCGTGGTCCCGACCGACGAGCGGGGGCCAGTGGGCCTCAGATCCCTGCAGCAGCAGCGATCCACCCGGGGTGTGCCGGGCCGGCCGAGGTCGCCCCGAGCCGGGGTCACATTTGGATCACTCATTCCGAGTGCCCCGCTGTTGCTGTTCAATGCCGAAAATGGGTTCGAGAAAGTTGGCCCTATACAGAAATAGTTGCGGCGACATGATCGAAGAATTCTCGATACGGGGGCCGGTGCCACCGAGTCGCCGGTCGGCGTGGGGACCTGGCCGCCCAGCGACCCGATCGCCGGCCAGCGCGCTCGATCGGCACGGACCCGATCGTCGGCACGGAAACGATCGTCGGCACGGGAACGACGAAGGCCCCCGGCATGCGCCGGGGGCCTTCGTGAGTACCGGAGTACCGGAGTATCGGAGTGCCGGTCGCTGCCGCAGCAGCGGGGACTCAGCGGGCCTGGAGGGCCTCGATGAGCTTCGGCAGGACCTTGTGCACGTCACCGACGATGCCCAGGTCGGCCACCGAGAAGATCGGGGCCTCGGGGTCCTTGTTGATCGCGATGATGTTCTTGGAGCCCTTCATGCCGACCAGGTGCTGCGTCGCGCCGGAGATGCCCGCCGCGATGTAGACCGTCGGCTTGACGACCTTGCCGGTCTGACCGACCTGGTAGGAGTAGGGCACCCAGCCGGCGTCGACGATGGCACGGGACGCACCCGGCGCAGCGCTGAGCAGCTTGGCGAGGTCCTCGACGAGCTGGAAGTTGTCCTTCTCGCCCAGACCACGACCACCGGCGACGACGACGGCTGCGTCGTCGAGGCTCGGGCCGGTCTTCTCCTCGACGAACCGGTTCGTGACCGTCGGGGCGCCCGTTGCACCCAGATCGGGAACGGTGAGCTCCTCGACGGCGGCGGCGCCGCCACCGGTCTCCTCGGCAGCGAACGACTTCGGGCGGATCAGGAAGATGCCCACCTTGTCGGTCGTGAACTTGGTGATCACGTCGGTGGTGCCACCGAAGATCGGCTCGACGCCGGCGAGGCCGCCGTCACGCTCGACCAGGTTCACGATGTTCGTGATGACGGGGGCGTCGACCTTGACCGACAGACGCCCGGCGACGTCGCGGCCGTCGTAGCTGGTGGCCAGCAGGATGGCGTCGGGGCCGTTGCCCGCTTCGATCGCCGCGGCGATCGCACCGGCGACCGGTGCGCCGAGCAGCTTGCCGTCGGCGGCGACGGTGTACACCTTGGTGGCGCCGTTGGCCCCGACCGTCGGCGGCGATGTCGCCACCGGCGGCCGTGACGACCTCGACGGTGTCGGCGAGCTCGCGGGCCTTGGTGAGGATCTCGAGGGTGGTATTGGACACCTTGCCGTCAGCGGCTTCGGCGAACACCCAGATCTTGGAAATTCCCATGTGTTGCTCCTTCGTTCTCGGGTGCTCGGCTCAGATGACCTTGAGCTCGGCGAGGAAGTCGACGATCTTGGCGAAGCTCTCGCCGTCGTCCTCGATGATCGTGCCGGCCTCGCGGGCCTCGGCCTGTGCGACCTCGACGATCTCCTGGCCGCCACCGGCCCAGCCGACGGAACCGGCGTCGATGCCGAGGTCGGCGACGGTGACCTCGTCGACGGGCTTGGACTTGGCGGCCATGATGCCCTTGAACGACGGGTAGCGGGGCTCGACCACACCGGCGGTCACGGAGACCACGGCGGGCAGCGGGCTCTCGACCTCGTCGTAGCCGGCCTCGGTCTGACGCTGGACCTTGACGGTGGAGCCGTCGACGACGATCTCCTTGGCGAAGGTGACCGACGGCAGTGAGAGGAGCTCGGCGATCTGCTCGGGCACGACGCCCGTGTAGCCGTCGGACGACTCGGTGGCGGCGAGGATCAGGTCGGCCTCGCCGGCCCGCTCGATGGCCTTGGCGAGCACCTTGGCGGTGCCGAGGGCATCGGTGCCGGCGAGCGCGTCATCGCTGACGAGCACGGCCTTGGCAGCGCCCATGGCGAGGGCGGTGCGCAGACCGCTGACCTCGTTGTTCGGGGCCATGGAGACGAGGGTGACCTCGCCGCCGCCGGCCGCGTCGACGAGCTGGAGTGCCATCTCGACGCCGTAGCTGTCGGACTCGTCCAGGATGAGCTTCCCGTCACGCTTGAGGGTCTTGGTTGAGGGATCCAACGCACCCGGGTCGGCCGGGTCCGGGATCTGCTTCACGCAAACGACGACATTCATGCCGGGGAGTCTGCCGCGATTACCGCCGAGTAACAAACCTCGGACGGCGATTCCCACGGAATTTCTCACGAGGGTCCGCCGAAGAGGACACTGCACCCCGTGCGACTGCTGCTGATCGTCAACCCGTGGGCGACGAAGGTCACCGGGCGACGCCTCGCGACCGCCGAGCAGCTGCTCGGCGAGAGCCACGAGGTGACCGTCGCTGCGACGATGCACCGGGGCCACGCCACGGTCATCGCACGTGACGCGGCCGACGTCGACGGCATCGTGGTGCTCGGCGGCGACGGCACCACCAACGAGGTGGCCGCCGGGATCCTCGACCGCCAGGGCGCCGGGCCGGCGCCGTGGCTGGCACCGTTGCCGGGCGGGGGCACCAACGTGTTCGCCCGGACCCTCGGCGTGCCCCACGGACTGGAACGCGCCATACGAGCGTTGCTCGCCGCGCTCGACGCCGGCTCGATCGAGCGCATCGGCGTCGGGTCGATCGGCAGCGGGTCGACCAACAGCCGGGTGTCGCTGTTCCACGCCGGCATCGGCTGGGACGCCGAGTTGGTCTCGGTGGTCGAGGCGAACGCCTCGTGGAAGCGCCGCGTCGGACACGGGCTCTTCGTCTATGCCGGCCTCCGCACGTTCTTCGGCGGCTACGACCGGACACGGCCGCACTTCTCGGTGCGCTTCGACGACGGAGAGCACATCGACGACGGCTACTTCTCGATCGTGATGAACAGCGACCCGTACACCTTCCTCGGGCGTCGCCCCTTCACCGTCGCACCGTCGACGAGGCTCGACGGCCCGCTGACCGTCGTCGTGCTGCGATCCATGGCGGTGCGCCACTTCCTGCCGCTGCTCGTCGACGCGCTGCGAGACCGTCGCGGCGTGAGGGAACGTCCGTGGCTCCGCATCCGCACCGGGGTCGAGCACGCCGAGTTCCGAGCCCTCGGGTCAGCCTCGGGTCCGGGTGGGCATCGCCTCCGCCACCAGGTCGACGGCGACCTCATGGAGGCGACGGACACGATCGACGTCCGCCATCTGGGTGACGTGCTCGACGTGGTCGTACCGACTCGCTGAGGACGCGACGACTACTGCAACGCGGCTCGGGCCGCAGCAGGGGTGTTGGTGATGATCCCGGTGACACCCAGCGCGGCCAGGGTGCGGATCCGATCCGGGTCGTCGACGGTCCACGGGTTGACCTCGAGGCCCAACGCGTCGCACCGGGCGATGAGCGCCTCGTCGACGAACGGGTCCCACGGGTTGATCGCGTCGTGGCCGGCGGCGGCGGCGCGCTCGACGGCGCGCGGATCGGCGTGCAGGTCGAAGAGCAGCTGCGCGGTCGGGAGCTCCGGAGCGAGCTCCTTGACCCGCGCCAGCGTGGGCTCGTCGAAGCTCGAGACCTGGATCGGTTGCCCCGGACCACGCTGAGTGACCAATGACACCACCCGCTCGGCGACCGCGAGATCGTGTGGGACGTCGTCGTCGCCGAGGTCGCCGGGGCTGTTCTTGATCTCGACGTTGACCCCCATCCCGGCGCACGCGTCCAGCGCCTCGGCGAGCAGCGGAACCGACGCCGGTCGGACGTCCGCGGACGACGTCGCGATGCCCAGACCGCTGGAATACCAGGCATCATGGTGCACGACGAGTTGTCCGTCGCCACTCAGCCGGACGTCGAGTTCGACCCAGTTCGCGCCCTCGGCGAGGGCCCCGACGAACGCCTCGAGAGTGTTCTCGGGATGGGCCGCAGAGGCACCCCTGTGAGCGACGATGTTCGGCATTCGGAGTGTGGACATCTTCCCGAAACTTTCCCTTTACACGATGGGTGGCCAGCAGTACTTTGGACTTTGTTCACGGATTCACAAGTTCCCAGCCAGAGCGCGTTCCGGCTCTCCACCTGACCGTCCAGCTCCGCTGACGAGGTCGGACCCGGAACCAGGCGGGAAACCTAGGTCTCCGAACGCTGCTTTCACATTCACCATGCACATGTCTCGGACGCGGCGACTGCGCGTCCCGCACTCTACGGAGGAACCGTGGCGCTGACCTCGAGCCGAAGCCTGAACACAGCGACCGACACCTGGCGAGAGCACTCGTCCTGTCGTGACACCGACCCGGACCTGTTCTTCCCGGTCGGCACCACCGGCCCGGCGCTCGAGCAGATCGCTGCGGCCAAGGCCGTCTGCGACTCCTGCGAGGCCAAGGCCCCGTGCCTGGAGTTCGCCCTGACCACCAACCAGGACTCGGGCGTCTGGGGCGGCACCTCGGAAGAGGAGCGCCGCAAGCTGCGTCGTGCGTGGGTCGCACAGCAGCGTCGTGCCGCTGCCGCTGCTTCCTGAGCAACGACGGCACTGCCTCCTCAGCAGCGACCGGACAGATCTCATCGGCCGACCCGGACGGGTCAGAGACCGACCGAACGACCTCCCGTACCGGGAGGTCGTTTCGCGTCCGGGGCCCTCACCACGGGGATCGTGAGGTCGACGCGCGTGCCCGAGCGGTGATGGCGGCGCGGGACGGGTCGATCGGCGGCGAGCTCCTCGGCGGTGACCGCCGGCGAGAAGGTGATGGTGGCCTCGAGCTCGGCGACGAGGCCCCGAACGATGGACAGTCCGAGGCTGGAGGTCGACGCGGGGTCGAACTCCTCACGGATCCCGATGCCGTCGTCGACGACGGCGACGCGCAGCACACCACCGCGCTGCGACAGCTCGATGCCGACCTGCGCCTGCTCGTCGGCGCCGAGCGTGCCGGCGGGATAGGCGTGGTCGACGACGTTCTGGAGCAGCTCGGTGAGCACGACCGCCAGCGACGTCGCCGCGGGCGACGGCAGCTTGCCGGGGTCGCCCGTGATCGAGAAGTGCACCGGACGGTCGGGCGAGGTGAGCCCCTCCTCGACCATGCGGACCAGGGGTCGGACGACCTCGCCGAAGTCGACCTCGTCGCCGTCCTCACGTGACAGCGTCTCGTGCACCAGCGCGATCGATCGGATGCGACGCACCGACTCCTCGATCGCGGCCTTCGCCGAGGGTTCGGTCAGACGCCGTCCCTGCAGGCGCAGCAGCGACGAGATCGTCTGCAGGTTGTTCTTGACCCGGTGGTGGATCTCCTTGATGGTCGCGTCCTTCGACACGAGCAGCCGGTCCCTGCTGCGCAGCTCGGAGATGTCGCGCAGCAGCACCACGGCGCCGTCGACGCGGCCGTCGTCGAGCAGCGGCACGCAGCGCAGGACGATGCAGGCGTCGTCGCGCTGGACCTCTTCGGCGGCAGGTCGGGCGGTGAAGAACGCCCGGTAGGTCGCGGCGGACTCGGCCCCGAGGTCGGTCAGGTTCTGGCCCTGGACCCGTCCCGCCACACCCAGGCGGCGCAGCGCCGAGATCGCGTTCGGCGAGGTGAACACCACGCGGCCCTGGTCGTCGAGCAGGATCACGCCGTCGCCGACACGGGGCCCGCCCGCCGCCAGGACCTCTTCCTCGGCGAAGGGGAACTCCCCTGCCGCGACCATGCGGGCCAGGCGGTCGAAGACCTCGAGGTAGACCCGCTCGAGCACGCCGCGCTCGGCGTGTCATGGACAGCGCCGACTCACGGGCGACCACGGCGACGACGTGGTCCTTGTACCGGACCGGGATGGCGGTCACCCGGATCCGCTCCCCCAGCCACGCGGATTCGACGACGGTCTCGACGATCTCACCGGTGGCGGCGGCCTGCGCGATGACGGGGCGCTGGGTGGCATCCATCGCGCGTCCGACGACGTCGTCGAGGAACAGCGTCTGGCCGGTGTTCGGCCGCATCTGGTTGACCACGAGGAACCGGTCGCCGCCGCCGTCGGGCGACGCGACGGGGACGTAGAGCAGCAGGTCGCTGAAGGACAGGTCCGACAGCGTGCCCCAGGTCGCGACCAACCGCTTCAGGTGCCGCGAGGCCGCCTGCTCGACGGGTGGCACCACCATGCCGACGTGCTCCGCGGTGAAGTCGCGGTCGTCGTCATCGTCGTCGTCGATGTCCGGCGCTCCGTAGTCGGGGTCGGTGTAGCTCGACATGCCGAAGGTGTCGATGTCGGCAGGGGGCAGGGGCTCGGCAGGTGGCTGGGGCGCGGCAGGCGGCCGGGCTGCATCCGCGGCATCACCGGGGTCCGACGGTGCGCTCATCGCCAGATCGTCCGTCCGAGTCGCAGCAGCCCCTCGAGGCTGTGGATGTCCTCGTCGAAGTACGGGACGGTGAGGCACAGGTCCGGGATCGACGCCAGGCCCTTGCGCTGCTCGGCCTCGCGCCGGGCGACCACCTGGTAGTCGAGGAAGCTCGACCCGACCTCGCCGAGCACGTGGGTCAGGTGCCCCGGGTCGGCGCCGGCGACCACGGGCGCGACGGCCGTCGCGACCTCGGCTGCCCGCTTGGTCAGGACCTTCGCTGCATCGGCCGCCGTGCGTTCGAGGAGGAACTCCGGCAGCGTCTTGTTCAGCACGAGCGCGCCGACGTGGTACTCACGCTCGTGCAGCAGTTCGAGGAAGTACTCGGCCTCCCTCGCCGGTGCGACCTCGAGGGTCGACACGACCAGGAAGCTGGTCTGCGGGCTGCCGAGCAGCTCGGTCACGGCGTGGGCCCGTTCGACGAAGCCGTCGTACATCGTCTGGAACAGGATGAAGAACTCGGCGATGTCCTCGAGGAACTGCGTGCCGAGGATGCGGTCCGCCACCGAGTAGAAGGGCTTCGACGCGAAGCCGACGACCCGGGACTTGTACGGGGCGATCAGCCACCGCAGCAGTCGTGACGAGAAGAACTCCGCCATGCGCTCCGGCGCGTCGAGGAAGTCGACCGCATTCCTGGTCGGCGGGGTGTCCACGACGATCAGGTCGTAGCGACCCGACTGGTGGATCTCGTAGAGCCGTTCCATCGCGACGTAGTCGTGGCTCTGGACGAACTTGCCGGTGATGTTCTGGTACAGCGGGTTCGCGAGGATCGCGTCGCGCGTCGGTGCGTCGGGAGCGTGCAGCCGGATCAGGTCGTCCCACGACTGCTTCGTGTCGAGCATCGCGGCCCACAGCTCACCCTGGGGGTCGACGCCGGCCTCGGTGAACGCCTCGTCGGGCACACGCGTCTCGACGTTGCCGAAGGACTCCATGCCGAGCGCGTTGGCCAGCCGCTTCGCAGGGTCGACGGTGAGCACGAGCGCCTTCACCCCGAGCTGCGACGCCGCGGTCGCGGCGACGGCGGCCGCAGTGGTGGTCTTGCCCACACCACCGGAGCCGGTCGACACGACGATCTCCTTCGACGTGCAGAGCTGCTCGAGCGTGTCCGGGGCGACCGGAGCGGACCGACGGGCCATCAGTACCCGAGCTCCTCGCCCAGCGACTCCGCGATCTGGGCGGTGGCGCGCACACCGTGGGAACGGGTGAACAGGTAGGGCAGGTTGATCACGGGCAGACCCTTCGGCAGACCGTCTCGCAGCCTGGCCATGTGCGGCACGCGGCTGCGGCGCAGGCTGACCGCCAGATCGGCCCCGTCGAGCACCGCGCCGACTCCGGCGCCGACCTCGGACTCGAGCGCCGCGAGTGCAGCCGGCTCGCGCAGGTGGTCGAAGAGCGCCTCCTCGCCCCGGCCGAAGAGCTCGGGCAGCACCCGGTTCACGACGACCGACGCGACGTCGATGTCGGTCTCGTCACCGAGGCGCTCGATCAGCTCGAGCGTCTCGGAGACGGGCATCTCCTCCGGGACGGTCACGACCACCACGCCGGTCTGGCGCGGATCGGTGAGGATCTCGATCATCCAGTCGGTCTGGTTGCGGACCAGACCGACCTTGACCAGGTCGTTGATCGCCACCGGCGAACCGAGTTGGCCGACGACGTGACCCGTCGCCGAGGCGTCGACGACGACCAGGTCGAAGTTGCGCTCCCGCACCTCGTAGGTGAGCTTGCCGACGGTCAGGATCTCCTTGACCCCCGGCGCAGCGTTGGCGATGAAGTCGAACGTGCGGGCCAACGGGCCGACCTTGGCGAGCAGCGGCACCTTGAGGTGGAGCCGCAGGTACTCCTTCAACGACTCCTCGGTGTCCATCGCCATGGCATGCAGCCCCGGCCGCACCTCGGTGGGCTGGAACGTGAGCGGACCCAGGCCGTAGAAGTCGCCCAGGTCCCCCTTGGAGTCGACCTCGCAGACGAGGGTCCGCTTGCCGTGCTGTGCTGCGAGCAGCGCCAGCGCCGAGGCGACGGAGGTCTTGCCGACGCCACCCTTGCCGGTGACGAACAGCAGCTTGCGGTCGAGCAGTCCGAGCGTCGCCCGACGATCGGGCACGTTCAGCTCGAGAATCCCATCGGCCGGGCATCAGCGGCGCTGCCCAGCTCGACGTAGGTGATCTTGTCGGACGGCACGCCGACCTCACGACCCTTGCGGTCGGTGACCCACAGGACGGTGCCGTCGACGCCGAGCACCGACTCGACGCGGGACTTGAGCTCGGCCCGATCCACGTCGTCGCCGAGCTGGATCTCGATCTCTCGCGGCGAGTACGTGACGCCGATTCGCATGTCCACGGGATGTCTCCTGGTGTCGACCCGACGGTCGGATTCCGAGCGGGCCTCTGATCGTAGTGATCCCCAGCGTAGGCACCGCACGCGGCGTCGCGACACGGGCCTTCACTCAGGTGGCTGCCACCGAACTCCCAGTTCCACTCCCTAGGGTCGGGCGGATGAAACCAGCAGCGAAGTACGGACTGATCGCACTCGTCGTGGTGCTCGTGGCGGGCGCGGCAGGGGTCGTCTGGTTCCTCCGTGACGACTCCCCCGACGAGGTCGACATCGACGCCGCGGCCGAAGGCGTCGCGGAGCGGTCCACGACGACGGGCGTGGGTGGAGGCGTCGCCGCCGACCCCGGCGACGTGTCGGGCACCTGGACCGTCGATGCCGAGAGCGGCGAGTTCGACGACGAGTCGGCCACCGGCACCTTCGCCGGTATCCGCATCGAGGAGGAGTTGGCCTCGATCGGCTCGACCACCGCGGTGGGCCGCACCGGCGACGTGAGCGGCACCGTCGTCATCGACGGCACCACGGTCACCTCGGCGGACATCGAGGTCGACGTCACCACGATCACGACCAACGAGTCGCGTCGCGACGACAAGGTGCAGCAGGCGCTCGAGACGTCGCAGTTCCCGACCGCGACGTTCTCGCTCACCCAGCCCATCGAGCTGGGCGCCGACGCGACCGACGGCGACGCCGTCAGCGTGACCGGCGTGGGTGAGCTGACCGTGCACGGCGTCACGAAGCCGGTCGAGATCCCGATCGAGGCGAAGCTCGTCGGCGACACGATCGTCATGACCGCGTCGACCGAGATCACGTTCTCGGACTACGGCGTCGAGGTGCCCGAGAGCCCGATCGTGCTGTCCGTCGCCGACGTCGGGACCATGGAGCTGCAGCTACTGCTCGTCAGGTCCTGATCGACGTCAGATGATCGTGAGCTCGGGGTTGTAGCGACGGGTCGGGGCGAGCTCGACGTCGACCCGTTCGGCGATCGCCCTGAAGGTCTGCGCGGCCTCGGAGTCGGGCTCGGTGACGGTGATCGGCTTGCCGGTGTCGCCGCCCTCGCGCAGCGCGGGCACCAGCGGGATCTGGCCGAGCAGCGGCACGTCGATCTTGTCGGCGAGGGCCTGGCCGCCGCCGGCACCGAAGATCTCGTAGCGCTTCCCGTCGTCACCGGTGAACCAGGACATGTTCTCGATGACGCCCTTCACGTCCAGATGCACCTTGTGGCCCATGAAGGCGGCCCGTTGAGCGACCTTCTGCGCGGCGGGCTGCGGGGTGGTCACGACGTAGAGCTCGGCGCGGGGCAGGAACTGCGCGAGCGACAGCGAGATGTCGCCGGTGCCCGGGGGCAGGTCGACCACGAGGTAGTCGGGCTCGTCCCAGTAGACGTCGGTCAGGAACTGCTCGAGTGCCTTGTGGAGCATCGGGCCACGCCAGATGACCGGCTGGTCCTCCTCGACGAAGAAGCCCATCGAGATGCAGTTCACGCCGTGGGCCTCGGGCGGCACGATCATCTGGTCGATCAGGACCGGCGGCCGTTCGATGCCCAGCATGCGGGGGATCGAGAAGCCCCACACGTCGGCGTCGACGACCGAGACGCGCTTGCCGCGCTCGGCCAGGGCGATCGCCAGGTTCGTGGTCACCGACGACTTGCCGACGCCACCCTTGCCCGACGCGATCAACAGGACCCGTGTCCTGGACGCCGGATCGGCGAAGGGAATCTCTCGGCCCTCGGCATGACCGTGCGAGGGCTGCGAGCCGGCGGTGGCACCGGGGTTGCCGTGCAGCTTGGTGCGCAGCACCTCTCGCTCGGCGTCGGTCATCGAGGTGAAGTCCAGGTTGACCTGCTCCACGCCCTCGAGGGCGGTCACCGCCGTGGTCACCCGTGACTGGATCTCGGCCTTGAGCGGGCAGCCGGGGATCGTCAGGGCGATCTGGACGTCGACGCTGCGGGAGCGCGAGCTGCACCGAGCGGACCATGTCCAGGTCGACGATGGAGCGGTGGAGCTCCGGGTCCTGCACCGGGCGGAGGGCCTCGATGATGTCCTGTTCGGTGAGCGCCATGCGTGGGATCCTCAGCGGTACGTGTCGGGAGGTGGTTCGGGGGTCGACGGGTGAACTCCGTCGCACCCCGCGAGCTTCCCAACCCCCGCACCGAGGGTCAAAGCGCGCAGCAGGCTGCGCCGAGGTCACACCGGCCGGTGCTGTGCCCCGTGGCGCGCCGCAGGAGTGGGCGACGACCGCACCGGTAGACTGGATCCGTGGACCAGCTCAGCCCGACCGAGTTCAACTCGGCGGTCACCGCGATCACCTCGGCGTTCGGCGACCCGACCCGCCGCGAGATCTACCTGTTCGCGCACAGCAGCCCGACCGGCGTCACCGCATCCGCGGTGGCCGAGCACTTCGAGCTGCACGCGAACGTCGCTCGACACCACCTCGACAAGCTCGCCGCCGGCGGATACCTCGAGATCACCATGGCCCGCCCGGCCGGCGGAGCGGGACGCCCCTCGAAGCGCTACCAGGCCCTCGACGAGCAGGTGACCCTGAACGTGCCGGTCCGGCAGGACGACGTGCTGGTCGCGCTGCTCGGGCGGGCGCTCGCCGAGCTCGGTCCCGACCGCGCCGCGGCGCTCGCGGAAGAGGTCGGCATCGACTACGGCCGGACCATGGCCGGAGCCATGGGCGACCAGAGCACCCGGTCGTTCCGAGCGGCGCTGCACGCGGTGGCCGACGCACTGTCGGCGCACGGCTTCGCCGCACACGCAGAGCGAGAGGGCAACTCCCTGCGGCTCGTCACCGACCACTGCCCCTTCGGCGAGGCGGCGGTCGAGCACCCCGTCATCTGCGCGGTCGACCGCGGCATGGTCAAGGGCATGCTCGGCACGCTCTACGGCGAGACCCGCGTCGACCTCACCAGTGCGAGCGTCGGCGGCGACGGTCACTGCGTGACCGCGTTCGACGACCAGGCCTGAGCCATCCGACGCCCCGGCGAATCGTTCAGCCCAGGACCGATGCACCGCTCGCACCCCGACCGATGATCCGCCCGTACCCCGACCGATGATCCGCTCGTACCTCGATCATGCGTCCACCTCTCCGGTGCGACCCACCGCGCTCGACGCGATGGTGGCGCAACTGGGTCCCGTCGACGGCTCGACCGGTGCCGATCCGGGCCGGATCCACCACGAGGGGATGATGTCGCGGGTCGCGCTCGAGACCGCCCGCGAGCAGCTCGCCGCGTTGGTCGGTGCCCGGCCCAGGGAGGTCGTGTTCACCTCGGGTGCGACCGAGTCGATCGCTGCTGCCCACTTCGGCGCCCTCGAACGTGGCGGCGCGGGCAGCGGCGTCGTCGCATCGGTGGTCGAGCACTCTTCGGTCCGTAGCTGGGCGGAGCGGAGCGGAGCGGAGCCGCACTCGCCGGGCGTCGACCACCTGGGGCGCATCGACCCCGACGAGCTGATGGACCACGTCGACGACCGCACGGCGATCGTCGACGTCCAGTGGGGCAACCACGAGGTCGGGACCCTGCAACCCGTTGCCGAGATCGTGCAGCGCTGCCGGGAGCGGGGCGTGTTGGTGCACGTCGATGCGGCCCAGGCGGTCGGACACGTCCCGGTCGACTTCGCCGAGCTGGGCGCCGACCTGTTGTCGCTGTCGGGCCACAAGTTCGGGGCACCTCCGGGATCGGGCGCGCTGCTCGTCCGGCGCGGGGTGCGCCTCGCACCCTTGCTCGTCGGCGGCGACCAGGAGCGGGCGCGCCGGGCGGGCATGGAGAACGTGCCGGCAGCGGTCGGACTCGGCGCTGCGGCGACCGAGCTGCTCACCTCGCTCGATGCCGAGCAGTCCGAGGCCCGCCGGCTCACCGCACGCATCGTCGACTGGGCGGCGACCACCGACGGCGTCGTCGTGCTCGGCGATCCCCTCGGTCGTCTCCCCCACCTGGTCTGCCTGGGCATCGAGGGCATCGAGCCGCAACCGGTGCTGATGGGCCTCGACCGCGCCGGGATCGCCGTGCACTCGGGCAGCTCGTGCAGCAGCGAGTCGCTCGAGCCGTCACCGGTGCTCGAGGCGATGGGTGTCGACGCCGAGCGGTCGCTGAGGGTGTCGACCGGTTGGAACACCACCGACGCCGACATCGACCGGCTGCTCGCGGAGCTGCCAGCGGTGCTCGACACCCTGCGGGCGTATCGCACCTGACACAGCTGACCCGCTCCGGGGTGCGGGTCACGGATGGCAGAATGCTCCGATGCCGTCCGCCCCGCTCGCCGTGATCTTCGACCTCGACGGCGTCATCCGGGACTGGAACGACACCGAGATGTCCGACGTCGAGACGGCCTTCGGTCTCGTTCCCGGCACGATCCTGGCCGTCGGTTTCAGCGACGACCTCGGTCCGGCGTCGATGACGGGCCGGCTCACCTACCGCGAGTGGATGGACGAGATCCGCCGCCGGGTGATCGGCGAACACGGTGGTTCCGTCGCCGGCGCGCTCGACGAGTGGGAGGCCAACGTCGGACTGGTCGACACCGAGATGCTCGACGTCGTGCGCACGGTGCGGCGTCGCAGCACCGTCGCGCTGCTGTCGAACGCGACGACCCGACTGCGCAGCGACCTGCACAAGCTCGACCTGACCGACGAGCTCGACGTCATCTTCAACACCGCCGAGATCGGCGTCGCCAAGCCGGACCCCGAGGTGTTCCACCACGTCCTCGGCGAGCTCGGCATCGCCGCGGAGCAGGCGCTGTTCATCGACGACCTCGCCGTCAACGTCGAGGGCGCTCGTTCGGTGGGCATCACCGCGCACCAGCACGTCGACCGTGACGGCACCGTCGACTTCCTCCGGTCCTGCGGCATCGACCTCTGAGCCGGCACGGCGCTCTGCTGGCCGGGCACCCGTCGGCCGTGTCAGGTGATGGGGGTCCGGTCGATCGGCGCGCGACCCCCACGGGTGGACCGCTCGGCGATCTCGTCGGGCACGTCGACGCGGAGTCGCAGCAGTGCCCCACCGAGCGTCTTGCCCAGGTTGTCCGAACGCAGTGAGCGCGGTCCACCGCCGGCGAGTGCACCGTGCATCACGAACTTGATCGCCCACACGTTCGGCACCTCGAACCGCTCGACAGGACCGTCGACCAACCCGGCGAAGTGCGCTGCGACGCGCTCCGGGGTGACCACCCGGAGCAGCGCGTCATAGGTCTCGCGGTCGTCGGCGAACAGCGTGAGGTCGGAGCGATCGCCCTTGTCGCCGGAGCGCACGCCGCACAGGTCGCGGAGCATGGTCGTCGTGGTCACCCCCAGAGGCTAGGTGTCGCGGTCGAGCCGCGTGCCGGACGACCACCGGCACGTCGGCCCGATGGACCGGAGCCACCCTGCGGCGGGGTTACCCTCGGGGCGTGACGACCTACCTGGTGCGGCATGCCTCGGCGGGGCTGCGCAACGACGCCGACCCGAGCGACGAGGACCGACCACTCGACGACACCGGGATCGTGCAGGCCTCGAAGTTGACCTCGTGGCTGCGACACGAGCCGATCGACACCATCGTGTCCAGCCCCTTCCTGCGCTGCCGCCAGACCGTCGCGCCGCTCGCCGACGCGCTGGGCATCGAGGTGACGATCAGCGACGCGCTCGCCGAGGGCACGCCGATCGAACGCAGCTGGAAGCTGCTGGCGTCGGTGGCCGACGGCACCGCGGTGCTGTGCAGCCACGGCGACGTCATCCCGGACCTGATCCGCCGGGCGCAGCTGCGGGGCATGCACGTGCCCGGCAAGTCGGGCAGCGCCAAGGGATCGGTGTGGACGCTGCAGCACTGGCAGGACGACGCGTTCGCGACGGGGATCTACACGCCGATCCCGCGCTGAGCGCGACCCGCCGGCTGCGCTCCTGGGCTCCTGGGCTCCTGCGTCAGACCGTCTCGAGCGAGACGCGGACGCCGGGGTCGACGAGTCGACGGTCGACGCCGATCGCCTCGAGCGACAGCAACTGGGTCGGACCGGTGTCACGGATCCGTCCGAACGACGTCACCATCGGTGGCCCACCCAGGCCGAGCTGTCCGACCTCACGCGCCAGCCTGGCGGCGTCTGCCCGGCGTTCGCAGCGCCACACCAGGCGACCGAGCACCTCGGGCGGGTCGAGCGATGCGCCCTCGGTCGCGTCCGCGTCGCCCAGCGGCACGGTCGGTCCGCCGAACGCGTTCACCCCGAAGTACTCCTCGTGCCACTCCAGCACCGGCACGCCGAGCTGTTCGGCTCGTGCCGCCATGAACCTGGCGGCCGCACGCGCCTTCGCCTCGGCGTCGGGCCACGAGTAGGCCATGCGAGCTTCACCCGAGTAGCCGGACGGGGTGCACACGAGCCCCTTGTACGTCTCGGGCGGCGGCGCTCCCTTCACGCCGTGCACCCGCACCCGGTCGTCGCCCAGGTCGTCGAGGTGCACCGAGGTGAAGTCCGCGGTGACGTCGGGGTTCAGGTAGGCGCGCGGGTCGTGCACCTCGTAGAGCAGCTGTTCGCGCACGGTGTCGAAGGTGACCGCGCCGTCGGTGCCCTCGGGCTTGGTGACGACGGCGGTCCCGTCGGCGGAGCACTCGGCGATCGGGAACCCGATCCGGGAGAAGTCGCCGTTCGTCCACCACTGCCCCGAGTAGTTCCCGCCGCACACCTGTGCGGAGCACTCGAGCAGGTGGCCGACCGTGACACCGGCGGCGAGCCGGTCCCAGTCCTCGAACGACCACCCGAACTCGTGGACGAGCGGCGCGAGGAAGAGCGAGGCGTCCGCGACCCGGCCGGTGATGACGATGTCGGCACCGGCCTCGAGCGCATCGACGATCGGACGAGCACCCAGGTAGGCCGAGGCGAAGAGCGTGTCGTCGCCCAGCGAGAGCTCGTCGGCATGCGGCCGGAGGTCGTCGCCCACCACCGTCGCGACCGTCAGGCCCGACACGCCCTCGGCCCGGAGACCGTCGATCACGGCCCGACCCGCGGCGATCGGGTTGATACCGCCGGCGTTGGTGATGAACCGCGTGGTCCCCGCGGCGATCTGCGGCAGGGCCGCAGCGACGTACGCGGGGAGGTCGCGGGTGTATCCGAGGCTCTCGTCGCGCTGCCGGTCCTTCTGCAGGATGGCCAGGGTGAGCTCGGCGAGCGCCTCGCAGACCAGGTAGTCGACCCCCGCCGCCAACAGCGGCCCGACACCGCCGTGACCGTCGCCGTAGTAGCCCTGACCGCCGCCGATCCGCACCACCGGGCGGCCCGTCCGTCGCACCCCGGTCGCCACGTACTGCGCGTCGCTCATCGCAACGAGTCTGCCGCACCGACCAGCGCCCGGCCATCCCGCTGCGTGGCCGCCCCCGTGCACAATGGCTGCACGGGGCCACCCCGACGGGTTAGCTTCGCGGTCAAAGAAGGGACCTGTAGTTCAGGTCGGGAACGGGGGGAAGTTCAGATGCATCACCGAAGGGTCGCGGCGCTTGCCGCGTCGCTCGTGACGGTCGCGGTCCTGGCAGCGTGTTCGCCGCCACCGACACCGGTCGAATGGAGGGTGTCGCCGAAGTCGATCACCGTCCACGACAGCGAGGACAACGACGCCGGCGACGAGCCGTACATCATCCAGATCGGCTTCCGCTCCAAGCTGGGCGTCGCCGGCTCGTCCGACGTGTCGCTGTCGTCGCAGTGCTACGCGCAGCGCCTGCCTGCGCCCGACTCTGTGCCGAGCGGCTCCACCTACCAGATCCCCGCCGGGTCGGCCGACAGCCGCTTCGCGGACGTCAACAACCTCGACCTGTCCGATCTGGCCGCCGGCACCGCGCCGTTCGAGGTCATCGGCACGCTGACGTTCGTGATGGAGCGCGACGGCATCTTCGAGAGCTGTGCGGTCAGTGACGCGCTGCGCAGCGCCCTCGTGGGCACGTTGCGCGATGCGCTCAACCTGCTCATCGCGAACTCGCCGACGCCGCCCTCCACCGAAGACCTCGTCAACCTGGTGGTCAGCCACATCGGCGACTTCATCAGCGCAGCGGCCTCGCTGATCGGTGCGGTCATCGAGGGTCTCGGCAATCCGGACGACGTCATCGGCGTCGCCGCACAGATCCACCTCCCGACCCGCGGCGCACTGACCGACCTGGTCAACACCGCCTTCGCGATCGGCGGCATCTTCGCCCCGGGCCTCGAGCAGGGCTTCATCCCGCTCGAGGACCTGCCCAGCGGGCTGCTCATCCGGGTCGGCACGCTGACCGAGTCCTCGGCCAGCTTCCGGCTCGCGACCGACGCAGCGGACTACACGTACCGCAGCGAGGTCGCCCGAGGCTGACAGGTCTGCTCGTCCGGTTCCCCGACCTCGACGGTCAACCGCCGTCGGGGTTGGGGATCGGTGAGTCGCCGCCCGTCGAGCTCGCTCCGGGCGCCGAGGTCGTGGTCGTCGCCAGTCCCTCGTCGATCGCCCGGGCGAGCTCCGCCGGCGATCCGAGCAGGAACGACGCCGTCGGCCGAGGCATGTCGGCGAGCGCCTCGAGATCGGCCTGGGCCGTGGCGGGGGCGCCCTGCGCCGCAGCCAACGAGGCCCTGATGAGCCGGGCGTTGGGATCGTCGGGCTCGGCAGCGACCGCACGCTCGGCCAGCGCGAGTGCAGCCGCGACATCACCCGCGCTGGCGGTGACGTAGGCACGCGACACCAACGCGTCGACCTGGTCCGGCTGGGCGGCGAGCACCGTGTCGAGGCACTCTCCGAGCGCCGTCACGAACTCGGCGGCATCGCTGGCCTCGCCGTCGGAACCCGTTGCCGCGCCCTGCCAGCACGCCTGGGTCGACTCGTCCAGGGTCAGCACGAAGATCTCTCGCTCGAGCCCCTGCGACGCGAGCACCTGCTGCGCGGCGGGTGAGGGGTCGTTCCGGAAGAAGACGTCGATCTCCTCGGCGGCGCGCTCGTGGTCCCCCGCCCTCGCGGCGACGACGGCGCGGAACACCCGCACGTCCGGGTAGGTCGGATCGATCTCGACGACGCGCTCGAAGTTGGCGGCTCCGCCCTCGACGTCGTCGCTGCGGACCATCGCCCAGCCCTGGTAGGTGAGCGCCTCGATCTGGTCGGGCGCGCGCTCGAGGATCGAGGCGTAGCAGTCGATGCCCTCCTCGGGCTCCTGGAACGAGACGGTCTGGCAGTGGGCCAGCTCGGCACGCTGGCTGTTCACCGCGCCGGTGATCGGTCCGTCGCCGCGCTGCCCCGAGGAGCGTGCGACGAAGAGTCCGACGGCCACGGCGGCGACGACGACCACGACCGCGACCGCAGCGGTGACCGCCGGCCGGCGCGCCGGTGCCGCGGAGCGGAGTGCGACGTGGCGCTCGTCGAGCGCCTCGAGCACCGCGGCCGCGCGGGCGGTGTAGTCGTCCTTGAGCGTCCGGTGGTCGAGCTCGTCCATGTCGCCCGCCGCGTACTCACGCTCGAGGTCCTCGAGCGACGCGAGCAGGTGGTCGCGCTCCTCCTCGAGCAGGGCGAGCTCGTCGAGGTCGAGGCGCGAGGACCGCGGCGACGTCACGACGCGCCGTCGCCGCGGCGCTCCGCGAGCGCCTCGGCGACCCGTGCGGCGTCCGCGTCGGTCACCTCACGGGTCGACTGCTCACCACGCCAACGACGGAAGGTGAGCGACAGCACGAACACCGCGAGCGCAGCGACGACCACCGGGATGACCCACACGAGCGCGCCCACGCCGGTCGACGGCGGGTTGAGCAGCACGCCGGGGTACGCGTCGGCGAAGAACGACAGGATCTCGTCGTCGGTGCGGCCCCGGGCCATCTGCGAGGAGATCTCCTCACGGAACTGCACCGCTCCCGGCGACTGCGACTGGGCGACGGACTCGCCGACGCACTGCTGGCACTTCAGCTGCGCGGCGAGCGCGAAGAGACGCTCGTCGCTGGTGCCCTCGGTCGGCGGGCGGCCGACGGCCGATGCGACGAACCCCACGGCGATCACGCCCATGAGTGCCCACCACCACCACTTCTGGCGCTGCGGGTGCCGGGTCACGAGCCCTCGCCTCCGCTGCGTGCGGCGGCGTCCTGCTCGTCCAGCAGCTCGGTCAGCGCCTCGGCCTTCACCCCGCCGTTGATCTTCACCACGACGGTGCCCGACGGGTTCACCAGGAACGACTCCGGCAGCTTCTTCACGCCGTACTCCATCGACGCGGACTGACCGCGGGTGACCACCGGCCAGTCACCGCCGTTCTCCGCGAAGAACGCCTCGACCTTCTCGACCGGCTCGTCGTAGACGACGCTGACGACCTGCACCTCGCCCGGGTGGCGCTCCGAGAACTCGATGAGCTCCGGGTGCTCGACCACGCACTCCACGCACCACGTGGCGAAGAAGTTGACCAGCACCCACTGGCCGCGGTGGTCGTCGATGTCGAACTCCTCGCCCGAGATCGTCGGGCCGACGAGCGCCGGCGCCAACTTGCCGAGCAGTGGGCTCGACGACTCGCGCTCGCCGCCGCCGGGGGCGGTCGCGAACAGGAGCACGAGCGCCATCACGGCGACACCGACGATGGCGGCGATGATCGGGGCTCGGCGGGTGCCGGTCATCGGTCCGCTCCCACCGTCTCGTCGGAGTCGACCGCGTCGTCGCCGTCCGAGGAGGGCACCTCGGCGACGGCCGTGTCGGGGTCGGCCGGGTCCACGTGCTCGATCGGTGCCGGTGCCGACACGGGATCGAGCGGGTTGCGGCGACGGCCCGGGAACAGCGACAACGCCGTGCCGACCACCATGACCAGTCCGCCGATCCAGAGCCACACCACCATCGGCTGCACCATGATGCGGAGGCCGAGCGTCGGGTTCTCCTCACTCGGTGCCCGCACGACCGAGAGCATCACGTCCTGGGTCGGGCCGGTGCGGACCGACGGCGTGCCGACGGTCATGCCGGAGCGGTAGCGGTTGAGGCTCGGCTGGTAGATCTGCCCGCCGTCGACACGCACGTCGGCCACGAGGGCGACCCGGTTGTCGTACTCGACGGTGCGCGATTCGATGAACTCGAGCTCGTGCCCGGCGACACGGGCGGTCTCACCTTCGGCGAGCGAGAACTCGCCCTGCTTGAGGAAGCTCATCGACGCGGCGAGTGCGACGGCGACCATGATCGTGCCGAGGTGCACCACCATGCCGCCGTTGGCGCGACCCACGAATCCGCGCCAGCCCTGGCGACGTGTCGCGAGGGCGATCTGACGGATCGCGGAACCGGCGGCGAACCCGCCCAGGCCGAACGCGACCAGCGGCGCGACCCCGGTGGCGCCGATCGCCACGGCGAGCGCCAGCGCCGCCAGGCCCGTCCACGCCGGCCACCACAGACGATCCCGCAGCAGCTCGCCGCTGGCCTTGCGCCACGGCAACACCGGGGCGATCGCCATGAGCAGCAGCAGCGTGAGGCCGATCGGCATGGTCATGCGGTTGAAGTACGGCGGGCCGACCGACAGCGTGTCGCCGCGGGTCGCCTCCATGATGAGCGGGAACACGGTGCCCAGCAGGACCACGAACGCGAACGCGGCGAAGATCACGTTGTTCGCCAGGAAGGCGCCTTCGCGCGACAGCGGTGAGTCGATCCGACCGACGGAGCGCAGCCGGTCACCGCGCCAGCCGATCAGTCCGACCGACACGATGACGATCACCGCGAAGAAGCCGAGCAGCAGCGGACCGATGGTCCCGTCGGAGAAGGCGTGCACCGACTCGACGACCCCGGAGCGCGTCAGGAACGTGCCGAGGATCGTCAGCGAGAACGTGGCGCACAGCAGCGACAGGTTCCAGACCCGCAGCATGCCCCGACGCTCCTGGACCATCACCGAGTGCAGGTAGGCGGTGCCGGTGAGCCACGGCAGCAGCGACGCGTTCTCGACGGGGTCCCAGCCCCAGTAGCCACCCCAGCCGAGCACCTCGTAGCTCCACCAGGCGCCGAGGATGATGCCGGCGGTCAGGAAACCCCAGGCGAAGAGGGTCCAGCGGCGCGTCTCGACGAGCCAGCCCTCGCCGACCCGTCCGGTGACGAGCGCAGCGATCGCGAACGCGAAGGGCACGGTGAAGCCGACGTAGCCCAGGTAGAGCATCGGCGGGTGGAACGCCATCAGGATGTGGTTCTGCAGCAGCGGGTTCGGACCCGGACCGTCGAAGCCCGGCGGCGGGCTGTTCGCCACGAACGGGTTCGACGCGGTGAGCATCAGCCCGAAGAAGAACACGCACACCACGAACATCGTGATCAGCGCCCAGGCGACGAGCGGGTCGTCGAGACGCTTGCGGAACTTGTTGGCGACGACCGCGAGGTACCCCGCGAGGATCAGGCCCCAGAGCAGGATCGATCCCTCGAGCGCCGACCACATGGTGGCGACGTTGAACAGGAACGGCGTGGCGGACGATCCGTGCTCGGCGACGTACCGCAGCGAGTAGTCACGCTGGGCGAGCGCCAGCTGCATCGCGACGACCGACGTGATCGCGCCGATCAGCACGATCAGCGCGTACGCACGCCCCGTGCGGAGCTGGCGGGCGCTGTGGTTGCGCAGCCCGCTGAGCAACACGCAGATCCCGACGATCGAGCCGCTGAACGCGACGATGACACCGGCCAGACCGAGTGCTCGGTTCACCGCTCTGTCCGGTTCATCGTGTGGCCCGGATCACCCGGAGGCCTCGGAACGGCGCTCCGCGTCCTGCTCTGCTTCACGCAGGCGGGCGTCGTTCTCCTCTTCGTAGGTGCTGTCGTGCTTGATGAGGATCTTGTCGCTGCGGAACTCGTCGCCCTCGAAGGAGCCCTCGATGATGACGGGGATCTCGGCGTCGAACAGCTCGGGCGGGTCACCCCGGTGCACGACGTCCAGCTCGGTGTCGCCGAACGCGATCACGAAGCTGACACCCTGCTCGGTCTCGGCGATGGTGCCGTCGATCACGTTGCCCTGCATCCGGAACCGGTCGGTGCCCAGGTCCTCGCGCTGCGCGACGGCTTCGTCGACGTTGTAGTAGAAGGTCGACGCGTCGGTCAGGCCGTTGAACAGCACGACTCCGAGCGCTGCGACCAGCACGACGACGCCCGCCACGGCCAGGCGGCGGCGTCCGCTGCCGGCATCGACGTCGTGGGCCTCGCCGGTCCTCGGGGTGACGTCGAGTCCACCGCGGGCGTCTGCTGACTCCTCGTCGTCGTAGCCGACGCCGCGGTCGCTCACATCCACCTCCGGTCCTCGGGTGGCACCACCCGGGACAGGCGACGGCCCTTGCGCAGCAGCAGTCCGGCGTAGATGCCGACCGCCCCGAAGGTCGCGGCCCACGCCGCAGTGATGTACCACCAGGCTTCGGTCATGACGTTGCTCCTTCGACGCGACGCTGCTCGATGGCGTGCTCCAGTCCGGAGTCGGCGGCGCGCTCGGTCAGGAAGGCGACCCGGAAGCGGTGGATCAGCAACCAGGCGAACACGACGACACCGGCGAGCAGCGAGAGGTACATGGCGACCAGCTGGTTGCCCCCCATCTCGGGGTCGATCGTCGACATGACGGTGCGGCCCTGGTGCAGGCCCCGCCACCAGTCGACCGCCTTGTGCACGATCGGGATGTTGACCACGGCGACCAGCCCGATGATGGCGCTGCGCGTCGCCCGGGTGCGGGCATCGGCCGGGATCGCCCGCACCGCGAGGTAGCCGATGTAGACGAGCAGCAGCACCGCCGACGTGGTGAGCCGGGGCTCCCACTCCCAGAAGGTGCCCCAGGTCGTCTTGCCCCACAGGGCGCCCTCGAGGATGGTCAGGGCGAAGAACAGCACGCCCAGCTCGGCGGAGCTCGCGCCGAGCAGGTCCCAGAACTCGGTGCGCTTCCACAGGTACATCGCCGAGGCGATCGCCGTGATGATGAAGGCGACGTACGCGACGGTGACCGTCGGCACGTGCATGTAGATGATGCGGATGGTCTCGCCGAGCAGGCGGTCCGGCGGGCTGATGACCAAGCCGTAGAGCGCGGTCAGCGCGACGAGCACGATCGATGCCGCACCCAGCACCTTGGTGCCGGTCGAGCCGGTGCCGAGGGGCGCCGACGTGGCGGGTGCGGTGCCGTCAGGTGTGGTCGTGTTGGTCATGCGTCCTCCAGGAGCGGCCGGAACAGCACGGCACCGAGCGCGAGGTAAGCGAGGGCGAACACCGAGAGCAGGCCGATCCACGACCACCCTCCCCCAGCAACGTGTCGGAGGCCAATCTCGAACCCCCGCGTTGCTGAGATCAACACAGGTGCCAGGAGCGGCAACAAGAGTACGGGAAGTAGCGTGTCGCGGCTCTTCAGCCGGGCGGACAGGGCGCCGTAGATCGCCCCGGAGGCGGCGATGCCGAGCGTGGCCGACACGGACACCAGCGCCAGCAGCCCGATCCCGCTGAACGTCACGTCGTAGAGCACGGCGACACCGACGGCGAGCACCGCTTCGAGCACCAGCAGCTGCACCACCAACGCTGAGACCTTGCCCAGGAAGATCGCCGAGGGCGCCAGGCCGGAGAGCCGCAGGGCGTCGAGCACGCCGTCGTCGGCCTCGAGCGCGAACGTGCGCTGCAGGATCAGGACCGCCGAGAACAGCACCGTCACCCAGAACAGGCCGGGTGTGGCGATCTCGAGCACGTCACCGTCGGGGTCCAGCGCGAAGGCGAAGAGGAACAGCACCAGCACGGCGAAGGGCAGCACCTGGGCGAGTCCGACGCGCGACCGCAGCTCGAGGCGGAGGTCCTTGACCAGGACCAGGCGGATCTGTGCGAGGTAGTCGGCCATCAGCTGATCACGCCGCCCGAGATCGTGACGGTCCGCTGTGCGATGCGGTCCGCCCGGTCCGCCTCGTGGGACGCGAACAGCACCGTCGCGCCGACCGACGCCGCCTCGATCATCAGCTCGTCGATCACGTCACGTCCGTCCGCGTCGAGCCCGGCGTGGGGTTCGTCGAGCAGCCACAGCTCCGGGCGACGACAGACCATCGAGGCGAACGACACCCGTCGCCGTTGCCCCGTCGACAGGGCACGGACCGGCAGGCCCCACAGTCGCTCGGCGACGCCCAGCCGGACGAGCGCGGCTCGGCCGTCGTCGCGGGTCGCGCCCGCGGCGCGCGACCAGAAGTCCAGGTTCTCGGTCACCGTCAGGTCCTCGTAGAGGAACGTGGCGTGGCCGAGCATGCCGACACGTCGCCGCACCGCCGCCCGATGCCGGGTCAGGTCGCGCCCGAGCACTTCGACCGTGCCCGAGGTGACGGGCAGCAGCCCGGCACATACCTTCAGCAGCGTGGTCTTGCCGGCGCCGTTGGGGCCACGCAGCAGGACGATCTCGCCGTGATGGACGTCGAGATCGACCCCCGCGAGTGCGGGGAACCGGCCGATCAGCGCGACCGCATGGCGGAGGTGGACGAGTGGCGCGCCGATGCGGCAACGGTACCGGCACCGTCGTGACCGGCACCAAAGGCCGGGCCCGCCGTGCCGGAGGGTGCAACCCCACCCGAGACGCCGATACGGTGACCGGGTGCTCGGAAAGATCCTGGGAGGGCTGGGCAAGGTCCTCATCGCCGCTGGCCTGCTCGTACTCGGATTCGTCGGCTACCAGCTGTGGGGCACCGGGCTCGAGACCTCCCGCGGTCAGTCCGACCTGACCGAGCAGCTCGCGGTCGACGTGGGCGATCCCGCCGTCGACGACGGCACCGTCGACCTGGACCAGCTGGCCGAGCAGCTCGCGAAGGTCGACTCCGAGACCGCACCCCCGACCGCTCCCCCGCCCGAGGGCGAACCGGTCGGCATCATCTCGATCCCGAAGATCGGCGTCGCGAACGTCATCGTCGAGGGTGTCTCGAAGGCCGACCTGAAGAAGGGGCCGGGGCACTACCCAGGGACGCCGTTGCCGGGGCAGAAGGGCAACTCCGGCATCGCGGGGCACCGCACCACCTACGGCGCGCCGTTCAACCGGATCGACGAGCTCGTCCCGGGCGACGAGATCAAGATCGCGACCTCCCAGGGCGAGTTCACCTACGAGGTCATCCCCGCCCCCGGGCAGACGACGCAGGCGTGGTACGCCGTCGCGCCGAGCGAGGTCGGCGTGCTCGCGGATGTCGGCGACAACCGGATCACGCTCACGGCGTGCCATCCGAAGTACTCGGCCCGCCAGCGCATCATCGTGCACGCCGTGCTCTCCACCACACCCGCCGCGGCCGCCGAGGTCCCCGTCGACCGCGCCGATCCGGTCGAGCCGGCGGCCGTCACCGCCGAGGAGTTCGACGAGGGCATGCAAGGCGACTCCTCGGCGCTGCCGAAGGTCCTGCTGTTCGGTGCCGCGGCGATCGCGCTGGTCGCGCTGGCCTGGTTCCTCGGCCGGCACTTCCGTCCCTGGGCGGTCTACCTGGTCGCCGCGCCGGGTGTGCTCGTGCTCGTCTGGTTCGGGTACGTGTACATGGACCGCTACCTGCCCGCCCTGTGATCCGCCGACTCCTCCGCCCGACGTTCCTGACGTCGTGCCTCGCCACCACACTCGTGTTCGCCGCCGCCTGTTCGGGGGGCGACGCGGACAGCCCGCCGTCGGGCGACGACCCGGAGGTGACCGCCAGCACCGAGGCACCCGTCACCACCGCGCCGCCGGGTGTCCCGCCCGGCGCCGTCGAGCTCGGCTTCGGTGACCTCGAGGTCGGGCAGTGCTTCGACACGATCGACGACATCGTCGTCGGCGAGCTCGCCGTCTGGGCACTCGACTGCGCAACGCCGCACACCTTCGAGGTCTTCGACCAGTTCGACTACGACGGCGAACAGGGCGAGGACGGCGCCTACCCCGGCATCGACGTCGTCCAGGAGTGGTCCGAGCGCGCCTGCCACGACCGGTTCGAAGCCTTCGTCGGCAAGCGGTGGACCGTCTCCGAGCTCGAGATCCAGCTCTGGTGGCCCTCGGAGGAGAGCTGGGACCGCGGCGACGACACCGTCATCTGTGCGGTGCTCGAGGACAGCGGCGAGCGTGTGACCGGCACCCTCCGCGGCGCCGCGCGCTGATCGGCACCCCGCTCTCGACGGCTGGCCCTCGGCCGGCGCGCTAGCGACCGCGGAACTCGGGTGATCGACGCTCGGTGAAGGCGAGCCGGCCCTCGACCAGGTCGTCGGAGCCCCACGCCGCCTCGAACGCCGCTCGATAGGTCCCGGCCTGGTCCGCGTCGCCGCGCTCGAGCAGGTTGAACCCGAGCTTCGACCCCGCGAGCGTGAGCGGCGCGAGCCGGGCGATCGACGCGGCGAGCTCGGTGCCTGCGGCGAGCGATCTGACCCCGGCCGGTTCGTCGCCGTCAGGGACGAGGTCCTGCACGAACCCGACCTCGTGCGCGCGGGTGGCGTCGATCTGGGCAGCGGTCAGCACCATCCAGCGAGCGGTCGAGTGGCCGACCTGCATCGCCAGACGCTGGATCGTCCAGTGGTCGACCATGAGCCCCAACTTGGCGACCGGCACCGCGAAGCGCGCCTCGCCGGTCGCGATGCGGAGGTCACACGCCAGGGCGAGCTGGGCGCCCAGCCCCATGCACGCTCCCGAGATCGCCGCGATGGTCGGGAAGGAGAGCCCGGCGAGGTCGTCGAGCATGCGGCGCAGCGCGTTGGTGAACTCGAGGTCCTCGAGCTCCTTCAGGTCGGCGCCGCTGCAGAACTGGTCGTCGCTGCCCGAGAGCACCAACGACCTCAGTTCGTCGCGTGCGGCACGACCGATCGCGTCGTGCAGGGCGTCGAGCGCCGCGTGGTTCAACGCGTTGCGACGATCGGGCCGCGAGATCACGATGTGCCCGACGCCGTCGGACGCGGCGTACGTGACGGCGGTCATCAGCCGACCCCGATCACCCGGGGGCGCCGGGCTGCCAGATCATCGCCCAGAGGGCGATCACCAGCAGCACGTGCATGACGCCGCTGAGCGGTGCGACCGCGCTGGAGTCGGAACGCTCCGCCCGGATCAGGAAGAACAGCACGACGGCCATGGCGATCCAGAGCGTGAAGGCGATCGAGATCCAGGTCTCCTTGAAGACCTCTCGCGGCTCCATGCCGTAGGCCTGCAGGATGCCGGTCACCAGCAGCACGGCGAGCGCCGGGGCCTGGATGAACGTCGCGGCCCTCGAGTACGCCTTGCCCGCTGCGTCGGATCCCACCGCCCGCTGGACCATCGGTCGTGCGAAGTCGACGCCGAAGGCCATGATCGCGGCGAGTACGTGGAGGAAGAGCCAGAACTGCTGCATGGGCAGAGTGTCTAGTTCACCGACCGGTCCAACGTGGAGGCCGCTTCTCGATGAACGCCGCGATCCCCTCCTGGGCGTCCTCGAGCTCGGTCGTCACGGTCAGCAGCGGGTGCAGCAGGCGCAGCGCGTCGGCCGCGGACTGGTCCCAGACGGCGTAGAAGCTGTCACGGCCGAGCTTCATCACCGACGGCGACTTCGACGCGAGCGTCGCCGCGAGCTCGTCGACCGAGGCGTCGAGCTCGTCGACGGGCACCACGCGGGTGACGAAGCCGAGGTGGTCCGCCTCGGCCGCGTCGATGCGACGGCCGGTCATCATCAGCTCCAGCGCTCGTTTGGGCGGCATCGAGCGGCACAGCGGCACCGTGATCATGTACGGCCACAGTCCGACGTCGATCTCGGGCGTGCCGAACACCGCGTCGTCGGCCGCGACGACCAGGTCGCACGACAGCGCCAGACCGAGCCCGCCGGCCAGGCAGTAGCCCCGCACGCGGGCGATCGTCGGCTTGCCCAGGTTCCACAGGTCGTCGAAGAGCCGGGCGAGCTCACCGCGGTCGTCGTGCACCGCGGCGTAGCCGGCCTCGGCGCGCATGCCGGTCAGGTCCGCGCCCGCGCAGAACGCCTTGTCGCCGGCGCCGGTCAGCACCAGCACCTTGACCTCCGGGTCGGCCTTCGCGTCGGCGACCCGGTCTCGCAGGCCCTGGATCACGGTCCAGCTCAGGGCGTTGCGCCGTCCGGGCCGGTCGATCGTCAGTCGGGCGACACCGTCGCCGACCTCGTAGCGCAGCTCTGCCATGGGCAGGCACGTTAGCGGCCGACCTCACGACTAACTTCGGGCAATGGCCCTGGTTCCGACACTCCTGGCGATCGGGATCGGCCTGGGCCTCGGGGTGCACTGGGGCGGGCAGATCTCGAACGTGGCCGACTGGCGGCCGCCGCTGTGGGAGGCGCTGCTCGGCGGCACCGTCGTGTTGCTGCTGCTCGATGTCATCCCCGTGGGCGGCGGAGTCGTCACGCTGCTCCGGCTCCTCGCGACCGCCGCGCTGCTGGCCTTCGCCGTCCTGAACGTGCGGATCGGCGGCATGGTGCTCGTCGTCGCCGGTCTGGGGTTGAACCTGCTCGTCGGCCTGGTGAACTGGGGCATGCCGGTGAGCGGGTCGGCGCTGGTGAGCGCCGGCATCGTCGAGCGCGGCGACCTCGAGCGCGTGGTGCTCCACGGCGGCCGGACGCTCGGCGACGGAGCCCTCCTCGGGTTCCTGGGCCACACCATCCCGCTGCCGTGGGGAGTCGTGGTCTCGATCGGCGACCTGCTCGTGCTGATCGGCATCGCCCTCGCCACTGCCAGCGTGACGCGCCGCTACGAGGTGGGCGGCGGCCGACCGAGCGCTCGACGCCGCGGCGGTCCGAACGACTACCGCAACGCGCTGGACGCGCTCGGCCGCGGACCGGCGCCTCGTCGTGGTCCGGGGCTGCACCCGTCGCGCATGAAGGGCACCACCCGCCGACGCCCACCTCGCTGAGCGCACGGCTGCCGGGGACCGGTCCCCGATGACAGCTGCGCCCTGATCGGGTCTCCTGATCCGTGCCGAAACACCTCGGCGCTCGACCAGGAGGACACAGATGGCACAGCTCGGTCTCGATCCGGAACAGATGGGCACCCTGCAGAAGGCGATGCTGCGAGACGCCGGCGCGATCCGCACCCTCTCGAAGAAGCTCGACGGTCAGCTCTCGGGCGCCTGGTGGAAGGGCGCCGATGCCGAGAAGTTCCGCGCCGAGTGGAACGGCAACCACCGGGCGAACCTCGAGAAGGTCTGCCGCGGCGCTCGAGGCCGCCGGCAAGGTCATCGCCACGAACGTCGCGCAACAGACACAAGCGTCCCAGGCCTGACCGGGTCGGCCCCTCCTTCACCCTCCCCGGTCAGCGGGCGTCGGCGTCGTGGAACGACTGCTCATCCGGGTCGTCCGCGACGCCGGCGCCCCACCTCTCGACCTGTCGGTCGACCTGCCCGACACGACGACCGTCGGTGCGCTCGCCGAGCTCCTGAGCGGCACCGCCGAACCAGTGGCCGGCGCCGCTGCTGTCGATCCGCCACCACGGGCGACGCTCCAGGTCACATGGCCACCTGAGCACGCGGCAGGCCCGCTCGACCCCGACCGGCCGGTGCGCACCGCCGGTCCACCGTCGGGGTCGAGCGTCCGGGTCGTTCCGGTCCCCGCCGAGGGCTGCGACGCCTCGACGCTCGACGCGTCACCGGTCGTGCTCGTCGGCGCCGGCGGCGTCCGGCACCGCCTCGACTACGGCGAGAACGACGTGCACGGCGTCCGCATCGACGTCGGGTCGTCGATCGAGCTCTGCTCGACCGGCACGCGCACGGGCACCCGCAACGGCGAGCGGGTCCGCGGCAGCGTTCGCCTGTCACCGCGTGATCTCGTCGGGGCGGGCGATCTGCTCGCGGTCGTGCATCTCGACGGCGAGCTCACGCCGCCGCCCGGCGCCGGCACGACCATCCCGCACGCGTCGGCCGTGCCGCCCGACGTCGCCGACGAACCGCTGCCGGTCGAGCTGCCCGAACCACCGGGTGCGGCCCGTACTCCCGGATTCCCGGTCCTGTCGGCCATGGTCCCGCTGCTCATGGGCGTCGGGCTGTGGTTCGCCACGCGGTCGATCGCCGCTGCCGCGTTCGTGTTCTTCAGCTTCGTGTTCGTCGTCGCGTCGGGCATCGAGGCCCGGCGCGAGTCCCGTGCCGAGCAGCGCTTCCGCGAACAGGAGTTCCGCGACGACCTGGCCGACGTGCTCGATCGACACGACCGGTTACGACGTGGCGAACGGGAGCAGGTCGGCGACGGCACCCCCGGTGGACACGGGTCGCTCGCCCGCATCGACCGCCTGGACCCGCGGCTGTGGTCGTCCCGTCCGACCGACGGCGACACACCCCGGCTGCTCGTGTCGGTCGGCAGCGCCGAACAGGTCGGGCGTCATCGGCTGGTCGGCCCCGGCCAGGGCCGCCGTGACCTGCGACGCGAGCTCGACCGCTTGATCGCCGAGCGGGGTACGCACCGGTCGTCGGTGCGTGTCGACCTGCTCGACCGGGGTGGTCTGGCCGTGATCGGCGCCGGCGAAGCGGCGACCGACCTGGCCACGTCGTTGGTGGCCCAGGCGGTCACCGCCGCCGGGCCGGACCGTCTCGCGGTCGAGGTGCTGGCCGGACCGACGCGTCTGGGGCGCTGGGCGTGGACCGCCTGGCTCCCCCACGCAGCGCACGACGTTGCGCTCCCGGCGGGCCGCGTCCGACTGCTGGTGGTCGACGGCGCTCCGGACGACCAGGTCGCGGCCGCGCTCGCCGGCGGGACGGCCGCGCTCGGCGCCGGCGCTGCCGGCAGCGCCGGGCCTGCGACCGCGTTGCTGTGGCTCTCCGCGACGGCCGAGGGCCTGCCGGTGCACCTCGAACAACGCATCGAAGTGAGCGACGGCGAGGCGACGCTGCACCGGTCGGCCGGCCGCGACGACGTCGTGCGGGCGATCGAACCCGACGTGCTGCACGAGGACGAGGTGCTGCCCCGGGCCCGCCGTCTCGCCGCGCTGCGTCCGGGTGGCTCGACGCTCGATCTGCGCGGCGGTGCCGACGCAGCAGGCGGGCGCCGCTCGGCCGGGACCGCGCCGAGCTCCGCCCGCTTCGACGAGGTGCTCGCCTGCGCAGGGCTCGTCGACGATCCCGAACAGGTCACCCGGCGCTGGGCGACGCACGCAGCCGGATCGCCGAGCGGGCTCGCCGCGCCGATCGGCCGGGCGGGCGCCGGCGTGGTGTCGGTCGACCTCGAGCTCGACGGTCCGCACGCACTCGTCGCCGGCACGACGGGGGCGGGCAAGAGCGAGCTGCTCCGCACGCTGCTCGGCTCGCTCGCGCTGCACCACCCCCCGGAACGACTCACGTTCCTGCTCGTCGACTACAAGGGCGGCGCCGCGTTCCGATCCCTCGTGGCACTCCCCCACACCGTGGGTCTGGTGACCGACCTGTCCGGCGCGCTCGCGGCGCGTGCGCTGGTGTCGCTGCGCGCCGAGGTCACCCGTCGCGAACGACTGCTCGAGCAGCACGGCGCGAGCGACCTGGCCGGTCTGCGAGCGGATCCGGCCTCGCGTCGGCGGCGCGCCGCCGTCGCTGGTCGTCGCGGTCGACGAGTTCGCGGCGCTCGCGAACGAGGTGCCCGGGTTCGTCGACGGATTGGTCGACGTCGCGCAGCGCGGCCGCAGCCTGGGCATCCACCTGCTGCTCGCCACCCAGCGCCCGGCGGGGGTGGTCACCGACCACATCAGGGCGAACACCAGCCTGCGCATCTGCCTGCGCGTGGCGGACGACGACGAGAGCCGTGACGTCATCGGCGTGGCCGACGCGGGGCGCATCGACCGTGGTGTGCCGGGTCGGGCGATCGTGCGCATCGGGGCGGACCGGCCGTTCCCCGTCCAGATCGCCTGGTCGGGCGGCGGCGAAGGTGACGACGAGGTGCTGCAGTGCCATCCGCTGCACGAGCCGCGGGTCGCGGTCGCGGCGACCGCTGGCCTGCACCACGGCGAGACGACCCTCGACCGGGCGGTGCGGACCATCGGTGCCGCGGCGACGGGCCGCCGCGGCCCGCGTCGACCGTGGCTCGCGCCGCTGCCCGCACGACTCGAAGTCTCCGCGTTGCCCGAGGCGCCGACGCTGCCCGGGGTGCTGCACATCGGCCGCCGCGACCTGCCCGAGCAGCAGCGCCAGGACGCACTGGCGGTCGACCTCGACCGCGACGGCGGGGTGCTGGTGCTGGGTGCGAACCGGTCCGGCCGCACCACGACGCTGGCCGGCATCGCGACCGCAGCGGTCGGACATGCGGTCGACGCCGCGCACGTCTACGCGATCGCTGCGGACGACGGACTCGACGGACTGGCGTCGCTCTCGGGGGTGGGCGACGTGGTGCGGGCGGACGAGGTCGAGCGAGCGTCACGTCTGGTGCGAGCGGTGCACACCGAGGTGCGGCGCCGCCGCGGTGGCGCCTCGGGCCCGCGACTGGTGCTGGTCGTCGACGACATCGCGTCGCTCGAAGAGCTGCACGAGCGGATCAACCGGGGTGTGTTGGTCGAGCAGCTCGTGCAGATCGCCCGCGACGGGCGGACCGTCGGCGTGCACGTGGTGCTCGCCGCTCATCGACGATCCGAGGTGCCGCCGAGCCTGGCGGCCGCGCTCGGGTGTCGCATCGACCTGCGGTTCCCGACCGAGGACGACGCCGCCATGGCGGGCTGTGGTCCCGCTGCCGCTGACCGGGACCGACCACCCGGTCGCTGTGTCGTCGACGGCGTCGAGGCGCAGGTCGCGATGTGCACGCTCCCTCGGCCCTGTGCGGCCGAGGGCGGACCGGTGCCGGGTCCGACACCGCTGCCGGGTCCGCCACCGGTGCCTGCGCTGCCGGAGGTCGTCGCGCTGGGCGATCTGCGCCCTGACGAGCAGCAGCCCGGCGACGGATGGTCGCCGGTGGTCGGCATCGATGCCGACACCCTCGAGCCGGTCGAGCTCGACCTCGAGCACCACCACGCGATCGTGGCGGGCCCGTCCCGTTCGGGCCGCTCCAGCACGCTCGCGACCATCGCTGCGTCGTTCGAGTCGTCGTTCCTCATCCGCGCACGGGCACAGCCCACCGACGCAGCGGCGGGTCCTGTTGGCTCGGCCCGCTCGGCCCGCTCGGCCTCTCCTTGGTCGCAGTCCTGGGGTCCGCTCGACTCGGGGCTCACCCTCGACGACGTGATCGACGCCGCCGTCGTCGCGGCGGGTGAAGGACGCCGCACACTCGTGGCGATCGACGACCTGCCCGACCTGCTCGACGGACCGGACGAGGCATTCGTCGAGTCGCTGCTGCTGGGTGTGCTCGAACGTTCCCGGACGCTCCCGATCAGGGTGGTGGTGAGCGGCGAGATCGATGCGATGACGCGGTGTTACGGCGACCTGATGGCCCGGCTCCGGTCGGGTCGAACCGGAGTGCTGCTGCGCCCGGACCCGGATCTGCACGGCGGGCTGCTGCACGCCACGCTGGCCGCGCGGGACGACCTGCCGCCGGGACCGGGGCGAGGCTGGCTGGTCGGCCCCGGTGGCGCACGGCCCGTGCAGGTCGCCGTCGTCTGAGCGCATCGACGACTGGTCGATCTCGACGCCGCCTCCCTCGAGACCCTCCCAACCACCCCTGCCACACCGTCCCGAAAAGCTGGACGTTTCGGCCGCTCCGCACCCAACCCGTCCCGAACAACTGGACGTTCTCGGTGACACCGGGTCAGACGTTCGGTTTTTCGGGACGGTTCGTCATGAGTCAGTTGCTGACACCCCGACCTGCGGTCGCCCGTGTCGACGGTGCGGTGCGGTGCGGTGCGGTGCGGTGCCGAATTTTCGTCGCACCTGTCGCGCGGGATACTTTCCCTGCTCTTCGTGAGAGGGAGGGACCATGAGGGTTCGCAAGGCGCTCGGCGCTGCGCTCGTCGCGCTGTCCGTGGCAACAGGTTCGATCATCGTCGGAGCGGGTGAGGTGCAGGCCGCACCCGTCGTCGCCACCGCGCCGACGGTGCTCGCCGGACAGTTCTGCAAGAACACCGACGTCGGAAAGATCGTCACGGCCGACAACGGCAAGACCGTCATCTGCAAGGAGCAGGGCGGACGCAACCGGTGGGTCATCAAGTAGCGCGACGGGTCCGCTGAGCGTCGACCGGGCGCTCGGTCCACCTCGAGCTCAGGCGGCGCGCTCGGCGTCGAGCAGCGCCAGGTCGTCGACGGTCACCAGTCGGGCCAACACCGCATGGTCGACCAGGCGCTGTCGCCGACTTCCCGCGCTCGCACCCAGGTCGCCGTGCACTCCGGCGACCCCGGCGCGGTGCAGCTTGTCGCAGAGGTGGTCGAGCTTCCTGTTGAGCTTCGTGAGCGTCCACCCGAGCCGAGCCGCGCACTGGCGGTTGGTCGGCATCTGGTCGCGTGTCGCACCGGGGTCGACCAACCGGTGCTCGCACATCGCCACGAGCAGCAGCCGCTGGTCGTCGTTGAGCTCGACCCGTCCCCACTCGAGGGTCTCCTCGGCCTCGACCATGTCACCGAGCAGGTCGTCCTCCCACTCGTAGCTGTCGAGCCCGCCGAGCAGTTCGTAGCTGGTGCGGCCGGCAGTGAAGGTGCAGCTGAACTCGCCGAAGGTGACCGCCAGCGACGTGCCCGGCGCGATCGTCGCCGCACTCGCACCACCGAGGTCACGGACCGCGAGTGACACCCTGGCGCCGAGGTTGTCGATCCACCACGCGCCGTCGCGCCAGGCGAAGCGACCGACGACTCGGTGCAGGTACGGGTTGTCGTCGATGACGAGGTCGGCGCAGCGACCGAAGCTCAGCGAGGCTCCGTCGGCGAGCGTCCAGTCCTCGCCGCAGAACTCCAGGTACAGGCGTGGCGACATGGCGGCCAACATAGCGCTTCATGCACTTTCATGTCTTTTCGCAGCACCACACCTGGAGGTGTCGGCTGACTGCGGCGTTAGGGTCGACGTATGAGCACCGATGCCCGCACCATCGTGAACCAGTACCTCCAGTACCTCGAGGACGAGTCGAGCATCCGCGACGAGAAGGCGATCGCTGCGGCAGAGGCCCGGGTCGACGACGCCACGACGGCCGCCGACAAGCTGATCGCCCTGTCCGAGCTCGAGCGCCTGCAGGAGGGCGACCCCTCGGAGTTGATCGCCGAGTTCGTGCGCGTCGCTCGCCAGTGGGGTCGCGAGAACAACGTGACCGTGGGCGCGTGGAAGGCCCTCAACGTGCCCGACGACGTGCTCGCCCAGGCGAGGATCACCGGCTACGGCCAGGCGGCGCCGTCGACGACGCGGCGCACCCGGGTGTCGGCCGAGACCGTGAAGGCGGCGATCCCCGCCGGCGAGTTCACCGTGTCCGAGCTCGCGGACGCGTCGGGGGCGACCGCGGCGACCGTGCGCAACGTGATCGGCGAGCTGCTGTCGTCGAAGGAGCTCAAGGAGGTCGGCGAGCGCCCCGGCGACCGAGGCCGCGCCGCGAAGCTCTACGCCAAGGCCTGACGACACCCGATCACGCCCTGATCACCAGCCACCGGGAACCGGGTGCGATCATGCCGGTCGGAGCCGGCATCGGTGCACCCGGAACCAGCGGGACCAACGCGGGGCTCAGAGCATGCAGATCGGCAGCGTCGACCACGACTGCGGTGCGGCCCCGCCGGGCGCCGCGTCGTCGGGGTCCCAGTACTCCGCCCAGCCCGAACGCCAGGCACCCTCGCCGGCGGCTGCCGCGATCGAGCGGGCGGCGTCACCCCGACCGACCCGGCGCAGCGCGACCCACAGCAGGTAGTCGAGCTGCGGCCAGCTCGGTCCTCGCCAGTAGCTGCCGCGCCGGTGGGTCGGTTCGTCACGATGCACCTGGGCAGGTCCGAACTCGCCGCCGAAGGCCGCCGGGTCGACGAGCTCGGTGACGGCCTCGTCGACGATCTCCTCGTCGCGTTCGACGAGCAACGGCAACAGCGCCTCGACGGTCCGGATGCGCCCCGAGCCCGTCGCGGTCGATCCGTCGTCGATCCAGGTGCGCCGACCCGGATCCCAACGTGCGCTCAGCGCGTCGGTCAGGTCATCGACCTCTCGACGCAACGCCGAGTCGTCGAGGGTGTCGGCGAGCTCGCCGGCGCAGAACGCGAGCACCGAGGTGAACATCACGGAGCCCACCGCGAAGGCGTCGTTCCACAACGGCGACCCCGTCGCGGCGCGGTGCACCGAGTCGAGCAGCTCCCCCTTGCGGTCGAACCAGACGGTCTCGTCGTAGCGGTCGACGGCGCCGTGACGCACCGGCCCGGCGTGCGCGCCGGCCGCCGACCCGGCCGCCGACGCGGCAGGCGACCCGGCAGGCGACCCGGCGAGCAGCGCGGCTGGCGGCGCCACGATCAGGTCGTCCCACCGGGGGCTGTGATCGCACCCCGACTCCCACGGATGGACCAGCTCGACGAGCCCGCCGGCGCTGCGACGTCGACGTTCGAGCAGGAACCAGACACCTGCGACGGCTCGGTCGACCAGGTCGCGTTCCAGGTGCACACCCCGGCGGCGCAGTTCGGCGACGGTGTGACCGTAGATCGGCGGCTGCGTGATCGACGACGTGCCCTCGGCACCCCAGAAGGTGTCGAAGTCCCGGCACCCGTCGAGGTACAGCAGGTGTGGCACGAACCCGTCGGCGTACTGACCCGACAGCGCGGTGGTCAGCTCGGCGACGGCACGCTCCGAGTCGCCGAGCTCGGCCCACACGATCGAGTGGAAGCACGAGTCCCAGAGCCACAGCCACGGATAGGTCGTCGAGTTGGGGCACGTGAAGCCGGGTTCGCGCCACTGCTCGTCGAGCACCGCACGGGCCGACTCGCGCCGTGCATGTTCGGCGCGCCGTGCAGGTGGCGCACCCCCGGGTGTCGTCGCATCGTCGGGGGTCACGGCGTCACCCTACTGTCGTGCCCCGATGAGCCCCTGCGCCGCTTTCGTCTCGTTCCGCTTCGGTGACACCGATGGCGTGTCCGTCGTCGCCCGCACGTGGATGTCCGCGTTCCGCGACGCCGGCTACGACGTCGTCACGGTGACCGGCGAGGGCCCCGCGGACCGCAGAGTCGAGGGCATCGGCATCGCGCCGGACGACGTCGACGTCGACCACGACGACCTGGTCGCCCGGCTCGACGCAGCGCTCGCGGATGCCGATCTGGTCGTCGTCGAGAACCTGCTGACCATCCCGCTGAACCTGCCGGCGTCACGCGCGCTCGCCCGGGTGCTGCGCGATCGGCCGGCCCTGGTGCACCACCACGATCCGCCGTGGCACCGTGAGCGCTTCGCCCACATCGACGAGCTGCCCGCGACGGATCCGGCGTGGCGTCACGTCTCGATCAACCGGGCGTTGCAGGGCGAGCTCGCCGGACGCGCCATCGAGTCCACCGTCATCTACAACGGGTTCGAGGTGCCCCGACCGCTCGACGACGCAGCGCGGGCAGCGCTGCGCGCCGAGGTGCGAGCGGCGGTCGGCCTCGGCGTCGACGACCTGGTCGTCGCCCACCCCGTGCGGGCGATCGAACGCAAGAACGTGCCCGCGGCGATCGAGCTGTGCGAGCGCCTCGGTGCCACCTACTGGCTGCTCGGCCCCGCCGAGGAGGGCTACGGGCCCCGACTCCACGAGCTGCTCGCCGCGGCGCGCTGCCCGGTGGTGCACCGTCCGTGGCACGACACCGCCGGGATCTACGCGGCGGCCGACCACATCACGTTCCCGTCCACCTGGGAGGGCTTCGGCAACCCGCCGATCGAGGCGGCGCTGCACCGCCGCACCGTCAGCGTCGGCGACTACCCCGTCGCCCACGAGCTGCAGCAGTTCGGCTTCCGCTGGTACACCCCCGACGACGTCGACGCGATCCGTGGCGCGGTGAGCGACCCCGACTCCGTCGTCACCGACCTGGACCACGACCAGGCGATCGCACTCGAGCACTTCACCGTCGAGCGGGTGCACGCCGAGTTGCGCTCCCTGCTGGATGCGGCAGGCTGGTTGCCATGACCCAGCCGCTCGACCCGACGGACCCCGTGATCATCCGGCGGGAGAAGATCCGGCGACTCTGCGAGTGGGGATCACGGATCGGCTACTCGTGCTTCGGTGCCGCCATGGTGCTGTTCGTCGTGGCGTTCATCGCCCAGTTCCCGTCGTGGATGGTGACCGTGATCATCGGGGCGATGGTCGTCGGCTCGGTCACGCTGCTGCCCGCCATCGTGCTCGGCTACGCCGTCAAGGCCGCCGACGCGGACGACCGCGGCGAGAAGTTCGGCTACTGACCGGCCGGGGCGTCGACCGCCCAGTCGCCGAACACGACGCTGATCGAGTGCTCGTCCGAGGGCCAGTTCGGCATGCGCAGCGTCTGAGGCCGTGCCGAGTCCCCACGGGGCAGGTTGGTCACCGTGATCGTGCCGCTGGCATCCGGTGAGGCCGGCAGGAACACGTCCACGCCGTACTGGAACGGCTGCTCGGAGAAGTACGGCAGCGGACCGAGCGAGCTGACGCCCGGCGTCGCCGCGTCGTCGTGCAGGTGCAGCCCGATGCCTGCGTTGCCCACGCCCTCGACGATCGCGTCGACCGGCTCGGCCGACGGGCCGGAACCGCCATCGACGCCGACCTGCAGCACGTCGCGGTCCCCCTCGGCGTGCCACTCGCGCATCCGCATGACGATGAGCGCGCTGTGCTCCGCACCGGTGTGGGTGTTCGCACGAGTCGCGCCATCGGGCGGCGACGACAGCAGTCGCACCAGGTCGCTGCTGCGCAGGTACGGCTGCAGGTACAGGTGGTGGGTGACCGGCGACGCGTCGGTGCTCAGCGCGTACTCGTAGTGCCCGCCGGTCTCGAGCTCGACCGGACCGAACTCGCCGTCCGGTCCGAGCTCGACGGTGACGTGCGGTTCGTCGCCACGGCGCGCTCCGGTGTCGGTGTCGATCGCCCAGATCTCGAGGGTCGCGTCGCGTCCGGTGTTGGCCGGGAAGTTGACCGCTCGACCGGAGATCTCGACGGGCTCGCGCTGCTCGACGATGTCGACGACCGCTGGTGGTTCGCCGACCAGGAACTCGTACTGCATCGCGAAGGACTCCTTCGACGTCGCCACCTCGACGTGGGACTGACCGGGGAACTCGGCCTGCGTGGGGGCCACGCACGGCACGGCGGCGGGGCACGGCCGACCGTCGATCGCGACGTACTTGGCCACCTTCGCCGCCTGCGCCGGATCCTCGAGCAGGGTGCTCGACACGAACGTGCCACGCGAATGACCGACGAGATACACCTGCTCGACGCCGAAGCGGGCCAGCGTCTCGTCGATGACGCCGGTGAGGCCGTCGGTGTACGCGGCGATGTCGAGTCCGGCGCCGTCATGGTCGTACGCGACGATCCGTTCCTGCGGGTAGCCGTTGGCGACGAACCGCATGGCCTGGGACTCGTACTGCTGCGCCGACCCGGCGAAGCCGTGCACGAACACGATCGGCAGCGCGAGATCGTCGGGCAGCGCCGGCAGCGGGTCGGTGCCCGCGATCGTCGAGGTCGGCGCGGTCGAGGAGACGCTCGTCGAGGCATCGTCGCTGGACGACGCCGAGCCGTCCTCACCGCCGGAGGTGCAGCCGGCGAGTGCCGCTGCGGCGATCACGAACAGTGCGAGCGACCTGCACCGACCGGTCGACGGCCCACGGGATGTGCGGGAACGGGTGGTCATCGTGGTTCCTCTGTCAACTGGCGCACGCCGGTCACCGACCAGACCGGTTCGACACCGAACTCGGGGCCGGTGATCACGCCGCAGGTGGGTTGGGGCACGTGGTCGACGAGCGCGACGTCCACCTCGAAGCGGTCGGCCCGACCGTCGGGCCACGCTGCGGTGATGCGCACCGTCGTGACGACGTGCGCCCGGTCGAAGCCGACGACCTGGCTCGTGACCCGAGCGTCGAGCCAGCCCCAGCCGTGACGGACCAGGCCCTCACGCTCGGCGACCTGCGCCGGGCCTCCGGTCACCGTCGAGCGACCACGGCAGCGCCCCGCGAGCTCGGAGGCGTCGCCGTCGCGCAGCGCGATGCGCACCGCGGCACCCACGTCCAGGTGCGCCCACGCATACGCGTCGGGGAACGAGACCATCGTCGGCGCGAACCGGTGGCCGCCGAGATGCGATGTCCGCCAGGTGCGCACGGTGCGACCGGGCAGCGACCGATCCCTCGCGGCCAGCGCCTCGAACAGCGTCGTGCCCGGTCCACCGCAGCACGTGTCGCGACGACCGTGGGTGCACACCAGCACGTCGACCACGTCGCCGTCGTGGTGCACCTGCGACGACTCGAAGGCTCCCAGCGCGTCCGGGTCGTCCTCGACGATCGCCGAGCACAGCGTCGCCAGACGCTCGAGCGTGACGACCCATTCGCGGCGCACGAGCGACCCGATGCTCCCGGCAGGGGCTGGATCGTGGGCCCCTGCGTCGGCGGGGTCGCCAGGGTCTGCGTCGGCGGGGTCGGCGGGGTCGGCGGCGGTCGCCGGCACGAACGCGATCACGCGGCGCCGGTCGCCCGCGCCGGCGGGCGGCACGAGTCCCAGGGCCCGCCAGCGGTGGCGGCCGCCGTCGGTCACCAGCGAGGCGAACGGTTCGTGCAGCCCGATGTCGCGCTCCCACGGCAGCGGGACCTCGACGCAGAGGAACGCGTCGCTGTGGGCAGCCGTTCCGGCGGGATCCACCTGGAGCGCCTCGTGGAAGGCCGAGCACCGGACCCGCGGCAGCTCGAGCGCTGGCGGCCCGGCGACGGGCGACGTGGCGGGAGGCGACGTGGCGGGGGGCGTATCGGGGGTCGACGGCGACATGGGTGACCGATGCTACGTGCGTTCGATCAGGGCGGTTACCCACCGGTAACATAGGATGTCGTCATGCGTCTCCCAGCGGCGGAACGTCGAGAACAACTCCTGCACACCGCGGTCGGCGTGTTCGCCGAGCACGGCTTCCATGCCACGTCGATGAACGACGTGGCCGAGGCCGCGGGCGTCACGAAGCCGGTGCTCTACCAGCACTTCTCCTCGAAGCGGGAGCTGTTCATCGAACTGCTCGCCGACATCGGTGCCGAGCTGCGCGAGACCATCGCCAAGGCCACCGCCGACGCGGCGGGCCCTCGCCACCAGATCGAGGACGGCTTCCGCGCGTACTTCCGCTTCGTCGACGAGCAGACCGACTCCTTCAAGGTGCTCTTCGGTTCCGGTGCCCGGCGCGACCCGGAGTTCGCGTCGTTCGCCCGCAACGTCGAGGAGTCGATCGCCGAGGCCATCGCCGAGCTGATCGTCATCGGCGGTGAGCCGGTGTCGCACGGCCTGACGCTGGCGCACAGCATCGTCGGCATGACCGAGGCCGCCTCTCGCTACTGGCTCGCGCACGATCGCGAACCCGATGTCGACACGCTCGCGTCGCAGCTCTCGCAGCTGGCCTGGTCCGGTCTGCGCGGCATCCGCACCGCCGTCTGAGCGGGTCGGAGCGTCGGGCCCCGTCTGGCTCCGAGCCTGCCGCGCACCGTAGATTTTCCGTCCATGAGTGACGGAGACGACTGGTTCGAAGTGATCGTGGAGATCCCGCAGGGATCGCGCAACAAGTACGAGGTGGACCACGAGACGGGTGCCGTCTGGTACGACCGCCACCTGTTCTCGACGACCGTCTATCCCACCGACTACGGGTTCTTCCCCGACACCCACGCCGAGGACGGCGACCCCCTCGACGCCCTGATCCTGCTCGAGGATCCGACCTTCCCGGGCTGCCACGTGCGCGTGCGGCCCGTCGCCGTGCTCGAGATGAGCGACGAGGCCGGCCGTGACCTCAAGGTCCTCTGCGTGGCTTCGGGTGACGTGCGCTGGGACCACCTGCAGGACGTCACCGACGTGCCGGCGCACGTGCTCGCCGAGATCAAGCACTTCTTCGAGGTCTACAAGGACCTCGAGCCCGGCAAGGAGTCCAACGTGGGCGAGTGGACCGGCCACGCCGATGCGCTCGCAGCGATCGAGAACTCCAAGAAGGCGTACGCCGAGCAGCACTGACCAACCGCCGAGCAGTACCGGCAGAGGCCGCGACCGACAGCAGCGCATCGCTGCCGGTCGCGGCCTCTGTCGCGCTCGCCGGGCGACACCGCATGTTCACGGCGCGTGAAGTTGCAACCACTACATGCGCCGCTCTGAGCGTTTGCACAGATAGCGTGCGAAGTCCCGGTTCCCGGTACGAAAGGCACGACACATGCTCGCGACCCTGTTCGCTCAATCCGACAGCTCCGCCTCGGGCGGCACCGTCGCCATCCTCTCCCTGGTGTGGTTGGCGATCTTCGTCATCTACATCGTGGCGATGTGGAAGGTGTTCGTGAAGATGGGCCAGCCCGGCTGGTACGGCATCATCCCGATCTTCAACTTCTGCGTGATCGCGAAGCTGTCCGGCAAGGACTGGTGGTGGGGCCTGCTGACCATCGTCCCGTGCATCGGCTGGATCTTCGGGGTCATCCTGCTCAACGAGCTGTCGAAGCTGTTCGGCAAGACCGTCGCCTACACCATCGGCCTGATCTTCCTCCCGTTCATCTTCCTGACGATGCTCGGGTTCGGTTCGGCCCGCTACCAGGGTCCGACGCAGAAGGCGTTCTGAGCCGAGCGGCTCGACATCAGCCCCGCGTGACCCGCGGGTGATCCGTGTGATTCGAGGGACCCGTGCCGTCAGGCCGGGTCCCTCGGCACGTCCACGGTGATCTCGGTGCCCCGGACCCGGGACTCGCGCTCCACCACTGCGGTGATCGCCCGCTGGTCGACCTCGGTCAGATCACGCCCCGAGAAGCTCCGGGGCCAGAGCCGCTCGTAGAGGACCGCAGCGAGCTCGATGCTGTAGAGGTACAGCGCGCCCGTCAGGTACACCCACGTCAGCAGACCGAACACGATGACGAACACCCCGTAGGTGTCCGACGACTGCTCCAGGATGCGCCGCACGTAGACCAGTCCCAACGTCTGCAGGCCCCACCAGCCGAGCCCGACGGTCGCCATGGCCGGCAGGTGTGCGGTGAAGGGCACCTTGCGGGCGCACAGCAGCCAGTGCAGACCCAGGTAGCTGATGGCGCCGGCCAGGATCGGCAGCAGTGCTCCCAGCAGGTTGCGGACCCAGGCGTCCGTGCCGTCCGCGAGGATCCACTGCGACGCGCCGGTGAGCACCGCGCCGAAGCCCACGATCAGCGCACCCGGCAGGTCCTTGAGCCGACGCAGCAGATACGGCGGTCGGTCGTACATGGGGACCTGCCACGCCGTGTTGAGCGCCTCCTGGATCATGTCGAGCAGCCCGAACCCTGCCCACAGCGACACCAGGATCGAGCCGATCAGCACCCAGACGCTGCCGCCGAGCGCCTCGGCGTTGTTCGCGATCTCGGTGCCGATGATCGGCACCGAGCTGAGCGTCGAGTCGATCAGGTCCTCTCGCAGCTCGTCGTTGTCCTGGAGCACCAGCCCGAGCACGTTGACGAACGCCAGCATCAACGGGAACAGGCAGAAGAAGCCCTTGTAGGCGAGCAGCATCGAGAGCTGGTCGCAGCGGTCCTCGCTGTGCTTCTTGAGCACCGCGTGCGCCACGGCGAGCGGGGGGATCTTCCGGTGGAAGGCGTCGATGCGGTCCCCGGCCCGGTCGAAGAGGTTGCGCTGCGGCGCCTCCTCGCCGGAGCTGTCGTCGACCGCCTCCGCGTCGGGCGATGTCTCGCTCGACGCTTCATCGGTCGCTGCCTCGTCGCTCACCGCCTCATCCTTCACTGCGGCGACGCTAACCGTGGTGCAGCTGCGCCCGGGATATAGGGGTCGTCATCGACAAGGGATGTCGACGAGGACCCCACTCCCACCGCCACCTGCCGCACACGGCGCGGGAGTGGGGTCGTCATCGACAAGGGATGTCGCCGAGGACCCCTATATCCGGGGGCCGTCTCAGAAGTCGATGCCGATGGCGTCGGCTCGGGCCTGGTACTCGGCGATCTCGGCGCGCTGGTTGTGGGCCATGCGCTCGGCCAGGGCCTTCACCCGAGGGTCCGACGCGTTCTGCGCCGCCTCTTCGGCCATGTGCAGCCCGCCGCGGTGGTGATCGGTCATCAGCCGGAAGAACTCGCGGTCGACGTCGGTCCCCTCCATCTGGCGGAACGCGTCCAGTTCCTCCTCGGAGGCCATGCCGGGCATGTTCGCGACGCTGGTCGGCATGTCCATCCAGGCCATGGCGTCGCGGTCGGTCGCCCCGTTGCCGACGCCCCACTCCTCGAGCAGCGCGGTCATGTAGCCGACCTCGTACTGCTGCGCGATCAGCGCCTCCTGACCGAAGTGGCGCACCGAGTGGTCCGTCGCGTTGTCGGAGGCCACCACACCGAGCTGGATGGCCTGACCGTGGTGGTCGATCATGTCGCGCAGGAAGCCGACGTCGACGGAGTCCTCGGCCGGGGCGTCGAACATGTCGGCGACCAGGAGCGCACCGACACCTGCGACGAAGGCGACCGCGAGGGCCAGGACGACGACCTTCCAGGTCGTCCACCCCGAACCGAACCACTCCTGCGCGTCGTCCTCGCCATCGACCGTCGCTGCCGTCGGGATCGTCGTCGGTGAGGGTGCTCAGGTCCGCTGCCACGGCATCAGGCTAGGGGCGCGCGGGCACCATTAGCGTGCCCGCCGTGGGAACTCTCAAGAAGCAGCGCTCGGCGGGACTCGGCCTGGCAGCGGTGGTGTCGCTCGCGCTGTCGGCGGTGCTGTTGGTCATCGTGTTGGTCGTGGTCGGGATCGCCGCGTTCGACCCCTTCGGCAGCGACACCGTCGACCGATCGGGTCCGACGGTGCTCCAGGAGATCCGTCGCCTCGAGGAGTTCACCGCGGCCGAGGGCTCGTTCACCCAGGACGTCGACCTGGAGGAGGACGCGAAGTTCCTGCCCGGCTTCCTCAGCGGTCAGCGTGTCGTCGCGCTGGTGACGGGCACGGTCCGGGCCACGGTCGACTTCGGTCAGCTCGACGAGGACTCGATCGAGGTGAGCGACGACGGCACGACCATCCGCCTCACGTTGCCCGACCCGGTCCTGAGCGACGCCGACATCGACGAGTCCTCCGCGCGCATCATCAGCCGCGAGCGCGGGCTCGTCGACCGGGTCGACGACTTCTTCGCCGCGAACCCCGTCGACGACGGCGCGCTGTACGAGGCGGCCGAGCAGAAGGTCGAGGCGGCGGCGAAGGAGTCGGACCTGCTCGAAGAGGCCCGGGACAACACCGAGCGCTGGTTGCGGACCTTCCTCGGCGCAGCCGGCTTCGAGAACGTCGAGATCAGCTGGACCCGCTCCCCCGCCTGAGTCTCCGGTCGGGGCCTCAGGTCGGGCGCCTCAGCTCGTCCGAGCGGCGGGCGCACGAGCGACCTGCTCGAAAAGGTGACAGCGCCGGCTGCTCGACGCGTCGTAGGTTGGTCGGGCCCACGACCCAGGAAGGCACGCGCCCCCATGTCATTGGACACACCCACCCAGCCACCGCCCGGAGCGGCACCGCAGCCAACGGCTTGGGCCGCGCAGGTGCACGGCGCCTACAAGATCTACGGGTCGGGCGAGTCCGAGGTGAGAGCGCTCAACGGCGTGACCGTCGGCTTCGAGGCCGCCCGGTTCACCGCCATCATGGGGCCGTCGGGCTCGGGCAAGTCGACCCTGATGCAGTGCGCCGCGGGGCTCGACCGACTCACCGGCGGTCAGGCGTTCATCGGTGACGTCGACATCAGCACGCTGAACGAGAAGGCGCTGACGCTGCTGCGCCGCGACAAGATCGGCTTCATCTTCCAGCAGTTCAACCTGCTGCCGACGCTCTCGGCCGAGGAGAACATCACCTTCCCGCTGACCCTGGCGGGCCGTCAGCCGGACGCTGCGTGGATGGAGCACGTCGTGTCGACCGTGGGGCTCAAGGACCGCCTGCACCACAAGCCCTCGGAGCTCTCCGGCGGCCAGCAGCAGCGGGTCGCCGTGGCACGGGCGCTCGTCGAGCGGCCCGAGATCATCTTCGCCGATGAGCCGACCGGCAACCTGGACTCGCGATCCTCTGCCGAGATCCTGTCGTTCCTCGCCGGAGCGGTCGCACAGTTCGGCCAGACCGTCGTCATGGTCACCCACGACCCGGTCGCGGCGGCCTACGCCAGCCGCGTGCTGTTCCTCGCTGACGGCCAGATCGTCGATGAGCTCATGGCACCGACACGCGACTCGGTGCTCGACCGGATGCGCCAGTTCGGCGACTGAGGCACCCATGTTCCGATACGCACTCAAGAGCCTCCGGGCCAACTTCACGCGCCTGATCGCGACCGCCCTCGCCGTCATCGTCGGCATCGGCTTCCTGGCGGCCGGCCTCATGCTGACCGACGCCATGCGCGACGGCCTGACCGGCACGGTCTCGCAGCAGTACGCCGAGGTCGACCTCATGGTCTCGACCGGCGTGAGCGGCGAGGACATGGGGTTCCTCCAGGTCGTGCCACTCGAGACCCTCGACACGGTCACCGCGACCGACGGCGTCGCTGCGGCCTCCGGCGAGATCGCCCAGAACGTGCGGGTCAAGCGCGAGGACGGCTCCAGCGCGAACCTGCGGACCATCGGGCGGAACTGGATCACCGACGAGGAGATGAACCCGCTCGACCTGGTCGACGGGCGTGCGCCCGAGGCGAAGGACGAGATCGCGCTCGACGCCAAGCTGCTACGCGAGGCCGAGGTCTCGCTCGGCGACACCGTCGAGCTCGACACACCCGTCGGGCGTCTCGAGGCGAAGGTCGTCGGCATCACCGCGTTCGGCGACGACGACGCCATCGACGACGGCGGCACCGTGTCCTTCGACGACGCCACCGCGCTCGAGGTGCTCGCCGACGGCAAGGGCTACCAGTCGGTCCTCGTGCGGACCGACGGCGACTCGCCGGAGCAGGTCGACGAGGTCGCCGATCGGCTCCGCACCGAGCTGGGCGGCAACCTGCGTGTCGAGACCCGCGACGAGCTGATCGAGTCCAGCACCGAGATGGCGTCGCAGTTCCTCGCCATCCTGCGGCCGATCCTCTCGGGCTTCGCCTACCTGGCGATGTTCGTCGCGGCGTTCGTGATCTTCAACACGTTCTCGGTGGTCGTGACCCAGCGCTTCCGCGAGCTCGCGTTGATCCGAGCGATCGGCGGCACACCGGCACAGGTCAGGCGGTCGCTGATCCTCGAGGGTCTGGGCATCGGTGTGATCGCCAGCGCCGTCGGCATCGCCGCCGGCGCCCTGTTGTCGAAGGCGATGCAGTGGGGGCTGGGACTGTTCGACATCACGCTGCCCGGCTCCGGGGTGAAGGTCACCCTCGGCACCATCGTGGTCTGCATGCTGACGGGCACCGTCGTGACGGTGCTGTCGGTGATCATCCCGGCGTTCCGGGCGGGTCGGACGAAGCCCGTCGAGGCGATGCGATCGAGCGCCGTCGACACCTCGGGCACCTCGAAGGTGCGCGCCGTGTTCGGCGCCTTCTTCCTGATCGGCGCGGCGTTCTTCCTGGTGCTGAACCAGACCGTCGGTCCGCAGTGGTTCTACCTGGCGCCCGGAGCGCTGTTCCTCTTCATCGGCACCTTCATCGGCGGGCCGCTGCTGGCCCGCGTGTTCGCTATGGGCACCCGGCCGTTGCTCGGCGCGTTCGGTCTCACCGGTCGCCTCGCCGCGGACAACTCCGTGCGCAACCCCCGGCGCACCGCCACCACCGCGAACGCGCTGGTCATCGGACTGTTCCTCGTGACGCTGGTGACGGTGTCCGGCGAGGCGTTCAAGTCCTACGTCGTGGGTGAGTTCAACCAGCTGTCGAGCTCGGACTTCATCGTCGCCTCGACGGGGGCGATCCCGGACGATCTGGTCGAGCGGATCGGCGACGCGGGCGACGTGAGCGCGACCGCGCCCATCCGTTCGTCGGTGGTCACGAACGAGATGACCGGCAGTCCGTACGCCGTGTCGACCGGTGACCTGGACCTGATCCGCGAGACCGCCGGCATCTCGTTGATCGGCGACGTCGAGTCGGTGGTGAACGGTCAGGGCGTGGCGATCGCCGACGCGTCGTCGCTGTTCGGCGGCTCGAGCGAGGCGACCGCCGCGCCCGGATCGTCGTCGGCAGGATCGTCGTCGGAGGGCGAGCAGGCCGACGTGTCCGGGGTGATCGGCATCAACAACGAGCTGATGGGCGACGTGATCCCGGTCGTGGGGGTCGACGGCTCCGCGGTCGACCTGTCGATCACTGCGGTGCTCGACGGCGAGATGGACACCATCTTCATCGGGTCCTACATCAGCGAAGCGACCTTCGAACAGGTGCTGGGTGATCAGCCGGTCAACATGATCTTCGTGCGGGCCGAGCCCGGGAAGGCGACCGAGGCCGGGCGCAACATCGAGAAGGCCATCGGCGACTACACCGGCATCGAGGTGCTGCCCGGCAACTTCTTCGGGCAGATCTTCTCGCAGATCTTCGACTTCCTGATCGGTGCCGTGAACGGGTTGCTGGCGATGAGCATCGTCGTGGCGTTGGTGGGCATCGTGAACACGATGACACTGTCGATCTTCGAGCGTCGGCGTGAGCTGGGCATGGTGCGGGCGCTGGGCATGACGCGCCAGCAGGTCGGGCGCATGGTGCGCACCGAGGCGGTGCTGATCGGCCTGCTCGGCACGATCGTCGGGATGGGCTCGGGCATCTTGTTGAGCTGGGTGCTGATCTCGAGCATCGACATCGGGCTCTCGTTCAACTGGGCACGAGTGGGGTTGATCTTCCTGACCGGCATCCTCGTCGGAGTGTTCGCGTCGCTCGTGCCGGCGCGGCGTGCCACCAGGCTCGACATGCTCGAGGCGATGCAGGAGAGCTGACCTACCGCTCGGCGGCTGACGCGGAGGGCCAGGCCCTCCGGCGCCGGAGCCCGGTGGTGCTCCAGAACCGAGTAGCGACGAAAGCCGGCCAGCACCGGCCCGAGCCCGGTGGTGCTCCAGAACCGAGTAGCGACGAAAGCCGGCCAGCACCGGCGCCGAGCCCGGTGGTGCTCCAGAACCGAGTTGCGACGAATCGTCCGCGCTCAGGCAGCCCGGCCGAGGCCACCGTCCCGGTGAGCTCGCACCTGGGCTTCGGCCACCAGGTCCCGCAGGCGGTCCCGGTGTCGTCGGGTCGTGGTGTCGGGCCTCGGCAGCGCTGCGTAGCGCCCCCTCGACAGGCGGCGCACCCGCCCCTTCTCGAGCTCCCAACAGAGCACGTCGCCGATGGTCTTGTTCGGGTCACGGCCGCCCACCACCAGGCCGAGCGACTCGAGCCGGCCGCGGAGCTCGGCGATCGTCGCCGGGCCGTGCCGCCACAGGAGTGTCAGCAGGCTGTAGCGCAGGTTCTTGCCGCGCAGGTCGTGGGGCCGGAGCGCTGAGCGGGGCATGGTACGGAAGTCGGGCTGCATCCTCGGAGCATCCCGCTGCCGTGCACGGGTGTCAGCGGGGATCGCACCCCGGCACCGATCCGTTTCGTCGCAACTCGGCGCGACGGCAGGTCTGATGCTGCGCCACCAGCCACCGAGCCGTTTCGTCGCAACTCGGCTTCGGAGCACCCGCTCACGGCCCGGCCCGGGGCCGACCGCCGATCGATTTCGTCGCAACTCGGTCCTGGGACACACCCAGCAGACCCGGCCGATCCGCCGCTTTCGTCGCAACTCGGTCCTGGGACACACCCAGAGACCCGGTCCACCGGCCGCTTTCGTCGCAACTCGGCGCTGGGCACCATCACGGCTGCTGAGCGCCCCCGGCGTGCGGCGTGCGGGGCTACGCCCCCGCCGCGCCCGGTGCAGCGACAGTGAGCCCGCGCAGCATCGTCGCCGCGGCCTCCTCCTGGTGACCTGGAAGGTCCTCGCAGAACCCGAAGCCGTGCAGCTCGAGCGATGCCATTCCATGGCAGCTGCTCCACAACCGCTGCGCGACGTCACCCGCGTCACCCTCGACGATCACCCCGGCGGCCATCGCCCGCAGCACCAGCATCTCGAGCTGCTTGAACGTCGCGAACGCATGACCCAGCGTCATGGCCGAGGGCTCGTAGTCCGGCACCGACCGCTCGAACATCAAGAGGTAGCGCTGCGGCTGCTCACGGGCGAACGCCCGATACCGCCGCCCGGCCTCGGCCAGATCCTCGTACGGGTCGTCGGTCTCGAGGTCCGACATCGCCTCGTGCAACGCGTCGAAACCACGCTCCAGCAGCGCGTCGAGCACGCCCTCCTTGCCACCGAGGTGGTTGTACACGCTCATCGGCGCCACACCCGCAGCGCTCGCGATCCCCCGGACCGTGAGTGCGCTCGGGCCGTCGGTCACGAGCAGCCGCTCCGCGGCGTCGATCACCGAGCGCTCGACCTCGGCGCTCGGCGTGCGAGCGGCACCCTGCCGGCGTCCGACTGCCTTCGAGATCGGGGCGAACTTCCCGGACCTGGCCATGCCGTTCATCGTAGGCCCCTTTACATGCAATAGCACGTCGTTCTATAACTGCAGAACAGCGTTCTACAAGCGCTGTGGCTCCTCGACGGAAGGCCCTCCCCCATGACTCCTGAACTGATCCATCGACGGCGGTGGGCGATCCTCGCCGTACTCGGCATGAGCGTCTTCCTCGTCGTCGTCGACAACACCATCGTCAACGTGGCGCTGCCCACCCTGAGCCGCGAGCTCGACGCCAGCACCAGCCAGCTGCAATGGATCGTCGACTCCTACAGCCTGGTGTTCGCCGGGCTGCTGCTCGCGTTCGGCAGCCTCGGTGACCGCTACGGCCGCAAGGGCGCCCTGCAGGTCGGCCTGGTGCTGTTCGGCCTCACCTCCATCGCCGCCGCCTTCTCGGGCAGCGCCACCGGCCTGATCACCGCCCGCGCCGCCATGGGCGTGGGCGCCGCACTCGTCTTCCCCGCCACACTCGCCATCCTGACCAACGTCTTCACCGACCCGACCGAACGCGCCAAGGCGATCGGCGCCTGGTCGGCCATCACCGGTCTCGCCGTCGCGCTCGGCCCGCTCACCGGCGGCTACCTGCTCGAGCACTTCTGGTGGGGCTCGATCTTCCTGGTCAACGTGCCGATCGTGCTCGCTGCGCTCGCCTTCGGCCACCGTCTCGTGCCGAGCTCGAAGGACCCCGACGCCGGTCGGCTCGACCCGTTCGGCCTGGTGCTGTCGATCAGCGCCATCGCACTGCTCGTCTACACCGTGATCGAGGCCCCGCACCGGGGTTGGACCGACGTCGTCACCCTCGGCAGCTTCGCCGTGTTCGCCGTGCTCTTCACCACGTTCGTCGTGTGGGAACGCCGCCGCCGGGACCCGATGCTCGACGTCACCGTCTTCGCCAACCCCCGGTTCTCGGCAGCCAGCTTCGCGGTGGCCGTCGCGTTCTTCGGCCTCTTCGGGTTCATCTTCCTCATCACCCAGTACTTCCAGGTCATCCGCGGCTACTCGACGCTCTCCGCTGGTCTGCACACCCTGCCGTTCGCGATCACCGCTGCTGTCACCGCCCCGATCGCCGCCCGATTGGCGCTGCGCTTCGGGTCGACCAGAGTCGTCGCGACCGGACTCGCCTCGATGGCGATCGGGTTCGCCTGGGCCTCGACGCTCCAGGCCGACACCCCCTACTGGGGGCCCATCGTGGCGCAGATGATGTTCATCGCCGCCGGCATGACCCTCACCACCGCGCCGGCGACCGAGGCGATCCTCGGGTCGTTGCCACGCCACAAGGCCGGGGTCGGCTCCGCGGTCAACGACACGACCCGCGAGCTCGGCGGCACGCTCGGCGTCGCCGTCGTGGGCTCGGTGTTCAGCTCGCTCTACGGACCGAAGCTGATCGAGCTGCTCGCCGGACTGCCGATCCCCGCCCCTGCGCTCGACGCGGCGACGAGCTCGGTGCAGGCGGCGGTCGCCGTCGCGGAGATGGCACCCCCGGAAGGGCGCGAGATCATCCTCGACGCCACCCGCACCGCCTTCCTCGACGGCCTGTCCGGCGGTGTCCGCATCGCCGCGGCAGCGGCGGCCATCGGCTCGATCTCGGCGATGATCTTCCTCCCCGCCAGCGGCACCGACATGAACGCCGCCGACGCCGAACCAGCAGCCGACCACCGGGCGCTCGACGGTCGGGTGTAGGACGGTCGGATGTAGGGCGGTCGGGTGTAGGACGGCAGGAATACCGCACCCGCTCGCGTCGTTGGCACCCGTGATGTCGACTCCCTCCCCCGCACGGTCCGCCACCCATCAGCCCCTGCGCCTCTCGGTGCTCGATGTCTGTCCGGTGCCGGCCGGTGGTTCGGCCGGCGGCGCGGTGGCCGACTCCGTCGAGCTCGCCCGGCGGGTCGAAGCCCTCGGCTACGAGCGCTACTGGCTCGCGGAGCACCACAACACGCAGACGATCGCGTCGTCGGTGCCGGCGATCCTGATCGCTCACGTCGCGGCGGCGACCTCGACGCTGCGGGTCGGCTCCGGCGGGGTGATGCTGCCGAACCATGCACCGCTGCACGTGGCCGAGTCGTTCCGACTGCTCGAAGCGATGCACCCGGGCCGCATCGACCTGGGCATCGGGCGAGCGCCGGGCACCGACGGCCGCACCGCGCTCGCACTGCGCCGCACCCCCGCCGCCCTGCGAGCCGAGAACTTCCCCGAGGAGCTCGAGGACCTGCTCGGCTTCCTGACCGACGGTCTCGACCCGACGCACCCGTTCGCCAGCGTCACCGCGTCACCCAGGGGCGGCGACGCCCCGCAGCTCTTCCTGCTCGGATCGAGCGGCTACTCGGCGCAGCTCGCCGCGGCGCTCGGGCTGGGCTTCGCGTTCGCCTCGCACATCAACCCCGGAGCTGCGGCCTCGGTGCTGCGCCACTACCGCGCCGAGTTCCGCCCGAGTGAGTACTTCGCCGAGCCGTACTCGATCCTCGGACTGTCGGCCCTCGCCGCCGAGACCGACGACGAAGCCGAACACCTGGCCGCCAGCCTCGATCTGGCGTGGCTGCACATCGGACAGGGCGGGGACCGGCCGTCGCCGACCTTCGAGGAGGCGCTCGCCTACGAGTACTCCCCCGCCGAAGAGGCGCAGCGGCTGGCGAACCGTGCACGCCACACGATCGGTTCGGCCTCGAACGTCGCCGCGCGTCTGCGGGTGCTGGCCGACGAGGCCGCCGTCGACGAGGTGATGATCCTCACGATGGCGCACAGCGCCGACGCACGGGCACGCTCCTACGAGCTGCTCGCCGCGCAGATGCTCGGCGCAACGCGCTCGTCGACCACGGGCTGACCCGGCTCGCCCAGCGCACGCCGCCGACACTCGCGGGCTGCTCCGGCTCGTGTAGAACCGGTGGCCATGAACGACCCCACCGAAGCGGGCGCCGCAGCGTCCTCGCCGCCGGTCGCCGGCGTGTCACACATCGGGCTGTGCGTGTCCGACATGGACCGGGCCCTGCGGTTCTGGTGCGACGGGCTCGGCTTCCGGGCCGACGAGCGCTACGACCTCGACGACTCGATGCTGCCGGGCCTGGACCGTGCACTCGAGGTCGACAGCGGGGTGAAGGTCGTGTCGCAGTTCATCCGGTCCGGCGGGTTCGCGATCGAGCTGCTGCACTACTCGAGTCCCGACGCGTTCGGTGCGCCGTCGGCGCACCGCAACCAGCTGGGCATGACCCACGTCGCGTTCCGGACGAAGGACCTCGAGGGGTCCGTCGCCCGACTCGTCGAGCACGGCGGCACGGTGCTCGAGGGCACCCGGGCGACGCTCGGGGTCGACCTGGTCTTCGTGGCCGACCCCGACGGGAACCGGGTCGAGCTCATGCGATCGTGAGCAGCGCCATCATGAGCAGAGCATCGTGAGCCACGACCACGACCACCACCACGAAGCCACCGCCACCCCTGACGGTGGGGGCGAACCCGGCGGCGGCGCCGAACCCGACGGCGGCATCGACGGACGCGACCCGAACGAGCTGATCCGGGTCTGGTTGACCCGGGCGGTGCTCGTCGTCGCCGTGCTGTGCATCATCGGCCTCGGGGTCTTCTGGCCCCGCGGACCCGCCCCGGAGGTGGTCGCCCAGCCGGGCAGCTATGTCGACGCGACGGTGACCAGCGTCGAGCGGACCGAGTGCGACGCGGTCGAGGCCGACGCGCTCGCCGGCTGCGCACGGGTCGACGTGCGCATCACCTCGGGCGCCGACGCGGGCGACGACGGCGAGTTCCTCATCCGCGACACCGACTTCGGGATCCCCGAGCAGCACGTCGGCGACCGGGTCGTGCTGCTCGACGTGCCGACCAGTCCCCCGCCGTACCGCTACAGCTACAGCGACGTGCAGCGCTCGGCGCCCATGTGGTGGCTGCTCGGCCTGTTCGTCGCGGCGGTGATCGCGGTGGGCCGCTGGCAGGGGGTGCGGGCACTCGCCGGACTGGTCGGCAGCGGTGCGGTCCTGATCGTGTTCCTGGTGCCGGCGCTGATCCGCAACGAGTCGGCGGTGATGGTGGCGCTCGTGGCGAGCGCGGCGATCGCGTTCCTGGCGCTCTACCTGGCCCACGGCATCAATCCGGCCACGACCGTCGCGCTCGCGGGCACGTTGCTGTCGCTGGCGCTCATCACGCTGATGGCCCTGGTCGCGACCGACGTGATGAGCCTGTCGGGTCTGGCGTCCGAGGACGCCCAGGCGCTGCGAGTCACCGCGTCGGCGCTCGATCTGCGCGGACTGCTCGTCGCGGGCATCGTCGTCGGCGCCCTGGGCGTGCTCGACGACGTCACCGTCACCCAGGTCTCAGCGGTCGCAGCCCTCAAGCGGGCGAACCCTCGCTTCGGCAAGATCGAGCTCTACCGCGAGGCGATGCGGGTGGGTCGCGACCACGTGGCGTCGACGGTCAACACGCTGATGCTCGCCTACGCCGGTGCGTCGCTGCCGCTGGTGCTGCTCTTCAGCCAGGGCGCACGCTCGACCGGGCGGATCGTGACCAGCGAGATCGTCGCGACCGAGGTCGTCCGGATGCTCGTCGGCTCGATCGGCCTGATCGTGGCGGTGCCGATCACCACGGCGCTGGCCGCCGCGGTGCTGACCGGCCGGGAGGAGATCCACGCCGGCCACGACCACGGCCACGGCGTGGCAGCGCCGGTCGCGCCGACGTCACCTGGTGATTCCGACACGCCGGGCGGCGGTTGGGACGCGTTCGGCCCGAAGGCCGATCCCATCTGACGCCGATCTCATCTGACGAGCCCTCATCTGACGGGGCCGATGCCGCCGGAATGTGCCGTCAGATCGCGGCAGGAGCAGCGCCCTCACAGCACCTTTCGACTCGGCGGGGCGGCTCAGATCAGAGTGGCGACCAGGGCGAAGTGGCAGGCACCCGCGGCGATCGTGAAGCCGTGCCAGACCTCGTGGTAGCCGAACTTGGCCGGCACCGGGTCGGGGCGCCTCTTGCCGAGCACCACTGCGCCGACGGTGTACAGCACACCGCCCACGCCGAGCAGCACGAGCTGCACGGCGTTCAGATTGGTGACGAGCACCGGGAGCGTGATGACCGCACCCCAGCCCATCACGATGTAGAGCCATGAGCCGGACTTTCCGCCCTCGAGACGCAGGCGGACCATCTTCATGATGACGCCGGCCAGGGCGGTCACCCACGCCACCACGAGCATCGGGATGCCCCAGATGGCCGGCAGCGCGATCAGGCAGATCGGGGTGTAGGTACCCGCGATGAGCAGGTAGATCATCGAGTGGTCGGCACGCCGGAACCACAGCACCGCCCGGTGGGTGCGGGCCAGGCGGTGGTACGACGCGCTGGTGGCGAACAGGCCGGCCAGGCTCGCCCAGTAGATGGCGACCGCGACCCGGGCGGCGACCGATTCGGCCGAGGCGAGCAGGTACAGCCCGGCGGGCAGCACGATCAGGAAGGCGGCGAAGTGCAGCCAACCACGCCAGGTCGGACGGTGGCCGTACGGACCTGGCGGCCCGATGATCGAGTTGACCAGGTCCTGCGCCGTCATGGCGTCAGCGTACCCAGCCCGGCGGTCGCGCCAAGCGCGGAACGCCATCGATAAGGTCACGTGTGACGGCGGCCACCGGTGGCCGTGCAGGGAGGGACGCAGTGGTCGATCCGGCAGCTCCGAGCGACGTGCAGGAGGCACGCGCACCGCAGCGAGCGGGTCTGGTGCTACTGACGCTGATCCTCGTCGCGACGGTCGCCAACCTGAACCTGGCGGTCGCGAACGTCGCCCTGCCCGACATCGGCAAGGCGTTCGACGCGTCGCAGACCCAGCTGAACCTGGTCGCGATCGGCTACTCGCTGGGCCTGGCTGCGTCGGTGCTGTACCTGGGCGCGCTCGGCGACCGCTACGGCCGCAAGCTGATGCTGCTGTTGGGTGTGGGGCTGTCGATCCCGGCCTGCCTGCTCGCCGCCTGGGCACCGTCGGTCGAGGTGCTGGTGCTCGCCCGCCTGCTCGGCGGCCTGGCCGCAGGCATGGCGTACCCGACGACGCTCGCGTTGATCACGGCGCTGTGGGCGGGTCCGCAGCGCACGAAGTCGATCGCACTCTGGTCGGCGCTCGGCGGGGCGATGTCCGCGATGGGCCCGCTCGCCTCGGGCTGGCTGCTCGGGCACTTCTGGTGGGGATCGGTGTTCGTGCTGACGCTGCCGCTCGCGCTCGTCGCACTGGTGCTCGCGATCCGGCTCGTGCCCGCCCACGTCAACGAGACGACGAAGCCGGTCGACAACCTCGGCGGCGTGCTGTCGGTGCTGTTCGTCGCCGGGCTCGTGCTGGCGATCAACTTCGCGCCGGCTCCCGGCAAGGGCACCGCCGCGTTGGTGCTCGGCGGCGTCGCGCTGGTGGTGCTGGTGCTGTTCGTGCTGCGCCAGCGGCGGGCACCCGAGCCGCTCTACGACCTGCACGTCGCGGCGCGGCCGACGTTCTGGGTCGCGGCGGTCGGCGGCATCATCGTGTTCGGTTCCCTGATGGGCGCCATGTTCGTCGGCCAGCAGTACCTGCAGAACGTGTTGGGCTACTCGGCGCTCGAAGCCGGTTCGTCGATCCTGGCCGCGGCGGTGTGCATGGTGATCGTCGCGCCGCGCTCGGCGAAGCTCGTCGAGGCGAAGGGTGCCCGCTTCACGCTGCTGCTCGGCTACGTGTTCTGCCTGCTCGGGTTCCTCGCGATGCTCATCCTGTGGACCGAGACCGCTCACTACTGGCACGTGGCCGTCGCGTATGCGTTGGTGGGCATCGGCGTCGGGTTCGCCGGCACTCCGGCGTCACGGTCGCTCACCAGTTCGGTGCCGGTGTCGCGGGCGGGCATGGCCTCGGGCACCGCGGACCTGCAGCGCGACCTGGGCGGCGCCATCATGCAGTCGATCCTCGGTGCGTTGCTCACCGCCGGCTACGCCAAGGCGTTCGCCGCGACGATCGCCGCGTCACCCCAGGCGTCGTCGGTGTCCGAGTCGACCGAGAACCAGCTGCTGCGCTCGTTCGCCAGCGCCGAGGCGACCGCCTCGCAGTACCCGCAGTACGCGACGCAGATCACCGACGCCGCGCGTGACGCCTTCACGAAGGGGCAGCACTGGGCGTACCTGGCGGGATCGATCGCGATCGTGCTGGGCGCCGCGGTGGTGTTCTTCTGCTTCCCGAAGCACGAGGAGGAGCAGCGCCTGATCGCCGGCTACGCGTCCGAGGCCGGGGCGTCCTGAGCTGCTGCTCGCCCCCTCCGGAAATCCGACTCCGTTTCGAATCGATCACCCCGAAACGAGATCGGATGTCGAATCAGTGCGACGGGCTCCCGTCCTCATCGGTCCGGGTGGCGTCGCTGCTCCGGGCCGCGTCGCTGTCCAGGGCGTCGTCGGCCTCGTCGTCGCTGGACCGGACCAGCGTGGCGAGGTGCTCCTCGATGCGGGCGAGGCGTTCGTGCAGCTCGCGGAGGTGGGTGCCGTCGAGCCGCACGTCGTCCCGCTCGGGCGGCAGCTCGGCCGCGCTCTCATCGGGTGAGTCGTCCGATGGCTGCTGCCGGCGCCGGCCCTGGTCGACGAAGCTCGAGCTGACCTGCGCGGTGACCACGGCGAGGGTCAGGATGCCGATCGCCATGATGAAGCTCGCCACGACCCTGCCCGCGACGGTGACCGGGTAGTTGTCGCCGTAGCCGACCGTCGCGACGGTCACGATCGCCCACCAGATCGACACCCACGGCGTCGTGATGTTCGCGTTCGGTGCGTTGTACTCGTAGTAGTAGACGATGATCGCCCCGTTGATCATCAGGATGCCCGCGGCCATCAGGAAGCGGGTGATGTTGCCGCGGCGGAACAGCGACGTGATGAGGCGCAGGCTGAAGATCACGCGGATCGGCGGGAAGACGACGGCGAGCAACGCGATCGGGTGGGTGCGCACGTACTCCAGGTGGCGGGGCGCGAGACGCGCTCGGATCAACAGGTCGACGCCGTAGATGAACGAGACCGTGAGGCGGATGACGATCCCGCCGATGGTCAGCTCCTCACCCATGCCGAGCTGACGGACCGGGATCACGACGATCCACAGGGTGAGCAGCGCGATCAGGTCGAGGGCGGCCTGCGTCCTCGCCACGTAATGGCGGAGGCTCGACGAGGTGTTCTCGTCCTTCGGGCGCTTCCCGGTGATCACGTCGCTCACCCGCACATCGTTGTGGGTCGCAGCGGGTTGTCGGTGGATCTCCCTCTCCCCTTGCGGTGTCGTCGCCGCTGGCGGTCTGAGGGCTGTCGCCGCCGGCGATCTCCGGTGATCCGTCGACCGGATGTGTCGATGGATCGCCGGAGTTCGCCGCGTGCGGAGCGGATGGGATGCTGGAGGGATGTCGAAGCGCAAGAAGTCGCCGAACAAGGGCCGCACCGGGGGCGGTCGAGTGACCGCGAAGGGCACCCGACCGGGCGACCGACCCGGCGAGCCGACGGGCTGGGCGGCGCTCGGCGAGGCGGCCTCGGAGGGATGGCCGGCGGATCCGGCGGAGCTGGCGGGGCCGGCGATCAGCAGTTCGCCGGCACGGGCTTCGATCTCGGGCTCGGCATGCCGGAAGGCTTCGATCTCGGGTTCGACGCTCCCGACGAGCGGGCGGCAGGCGACCCGTTCGGGCCGATGGTCGAGAGCTTCCGCGAGCTCGACCTGGGTGATCCGCTGCAGGTGGAGCTGTGGGCGTCGGATCTCGTCGGGGCGTTCCAGGCCGAGCTGCGCGACGACACGCCGTGGGACACCGGCGACGACGACCTGCCCTCCGAGGCGGAGTTCTTCTACGACTTCGCCGGCGGGTTGTCGCGTCGGATCGTCGATGCTGAGCCGGAGTGGGCGCAGCTGCTCGCCGCGATCGCGCCGTTCCTGGATGCGGCGGCGCAGTCGAAGGCGGCGTTGGACCTCGAAGCGGTGGACCCGTCGGTGGTCGCCTTCGCTGCTCCCGTGGGTCGGGCCGTGGTCGAGGAGGCGTTCCTGTTGGACCACGAGACCGACGACGGGCACCACGTCGGGCTGGTCGCTCGGTACCCGGACGCGGCCGAGGCGCACCTGGTCATGGCGTTCATCGACTCGAACCTCGGTGGCATGGCGAGCGACATCCTGGTCTCCGCCGACGTCGACGGGGTGCAGGCCGAGGCCGCGTCGCAGGGCCTGGTGGCGTCGCCGCTCGAGCCGGCCGAGGCACACGCCCGGTTGCAGCAGGCGCTGCAGCGGACCGACATGACGATGATGGCGCCGGTCGAGGAGGACTTCCCGCTGCTGCGGCCGCTGCTCGAGTCGGTGATGCGGTCGTTGCCGGAGCCCTCTCGGCTGCCGGGGGTGGAGCCGCCGACCGACGAGGAGTTGGACGCGGTGGTCGAGTCGATCGTCGAGGGTTCGGCCGAGGTGTTCGACGACGAGCTCACGCCCGAGCGGTTGCGTGACACGGCGCGTCTGGTGACGCGGTTCATGAGTCGTGAGATGGGGCGGTCGCCGGTGGCGTGGTCGCCGGCTCGGCTCGAGGTCCTGCTGTGCGACTTCGTGCCGCGGAAGGTGCCGGTGCCGCCCGAGGCGCTGGCGTCGTTGCCCGCGGAGCTCGCAGCCCTGGTGCCCGCCGCGCAGCGGTTGGCCGGGTGGGAGGATCGGCATGTCGAGTTCACGTTGTCGATGATCGAACGCGTGACGCCGGAGTTCATGGAGCTCGTCGCGTCGGACGAGGTGCGCGATCCGGCGAAGCGGCTGGCGATGCGGGCGATCGATGAGGACGTGGACCTGGACGATCCCGACGCGGTCGCGGCACTGGTCGAGCGGATGAGGAGCGAGGGCGGCGGCGCTGCCGGCTGATTCGTTGGCCGCGCTTCCGCGGAAGCGCGGCAGCGGGTTGTCCGCATCGCCGCCGGGACCTTGGGGGGTGCTCCAGAACCGAGTTGCGACGAATTCGACGGGACCACCGCTTCGCTGTCACAGCAGCGAAGCAGCCTGGCACGCATGGTGAACGTACTGATCTCGACGACGCAGTCCCAGGGTGACCGCCCTGACGACTTCTGCTGGGTGCCGGAGGGTGAACTGGTCGCCCGCTACGGCATGGTGTGCGACAGCGAACGGCCAGGGATGCCGGGTTGCGGTTGCGGCCGTGCGTTCGGGGGCTTCACGAGTCACCGGTCCACGACCTCGGCGATGGTGGTCGCGTCCGACCTGACCGAGGCGCAGTGGCGGGCGCGGCTGCATCAGACGCTGCTCGACACCGGTTGGGCCGCGGCGATGCCGGCCGACGACCTGGCCGGGTTCATCGACGAGTTGGTCTCGTTCGACCTCGGAGCGGCGGCCAAGCTCCCGCCCGGGTCGATCGTCGGGCGACTCGCCGTGTTTCGGCCCGATGACTCGCTGTCCGACGGGCTCTTGCTGCGCGGCGTCGGGTCACCGAGCCCGATCGCCTGAGCCCGATCTGCTGAGTCCGGCCACCTGACCTCGATCACCTGAGCCCGCAGCGACCGCCAGGGCCGCCAGGAATCGGCGGCCCGGCGGGGCGCTCAGCGCTTCACCGGCAGCCGGCGACCGAGCCGACCGGCGATGCTCTCCAGCTGATCGAAGCCGACCGATTGCGGTGCGCTCGCGAAGATCACATGGTCGAGCTGGCCGGGAGCGCAGATCCAGATGCCATCGATCTCGAAGCGCTTCCGCAACCAACCGAACGCCGCGTCGCTCGGGAACGCGAGGATGAGTCTGACCGGGATGCCGGGATCGTCCACCGCCGACGCGACGGTCTCGATCTGCCAGCTCGCCATCGAGGGCAGATGCGCCTGGTCCCGCCCGTTCACCCGCAGGCCTGCCGGAGTCCCGAAGTATCGGCCGGTCGCTGGACGGACCCTTCCCCGGTAGTTCTTCGAGTCGACGATCCACACACCGGTTGCGGCGACCACGATGTGATCGATGTTCGCGTTGCGCGACGCAGCGCGATCGTGGAGCACGACCGCCCGACCCGAGCAGATCTGGTCGAGACGGCGCCCGATGCGCTCCTCCCCCTGGGCGCCCCGTTCGAACGCCCGTGCCTGCCGATCTCCCGAGCGGTGGTACACCGACGAGGAGCTCCAGTTGCTCAGCGCGTCCTGCCGGAGCTGCTCACGTCGCTCCAAGGACTCCATCGCTGCGGACAAGCCGGCGAGACCGCGGTCGACCGAGTCGACGACATCGAGGCACGACTCACAGAACACGGACCTCGTCGACGAGTCCCAGCCGGCCCATGTCCCTGCCGGTGTCGGCACCCCGCAGTTCGCGCAGGTGTCGTCACGGCTCAGCCGCAACGTCCGCACTGCTGTCGGGTCGATGACCGGATGCCGCCGGGTCACGGCCGATGGCGGGGTGTTCGATGCGGCCGCGCCGGGTCGGTCAGCAGCGACCGGTGGAGCTGGAGGCACCACCTCGGGCGCCTCGCGGACCTGACACACGCGGCACATCACTCCGACCGTCGGCGTCCACCAGCGCACACCTGAGTGCACACCTCTGCGGCAACGGCCGCACGAGGACGATTCCTCGACCGACACCCAGGTCGCTGCAGACGGTGTCGTCGCAGCGGCGTACCACTGCTCATCGGAGGCCCACCATCGACCCGGCGGAGGGGCGTGCACGTCGACCGCCGGGTCAGGATCCGGCCGCGGCGCCGGGATCGTTGTCCAGGGGGCACCGGTCGCGGAGCAGCGCCAGGTAGCGCTCCGCCGGCCCTCGGTCGCGAGACAGCGGCCCCTCTGATGCAGGCGTCAGGGCACCGGTGGTCATGTCGACGTAGCCGAGGTCGAAGGTGCCCTCGGTCGGGTTCGCCAGCGTCCCGTAGAGGCGCCGCATGCCGTTGCGCCCCTTCCACTGCGACCCGACGATCACCGTGGTGTTGATGCGACCGAACATCGACAGGAGTCGTCCGCCCGGCACACGGATCGGCAGCTTCGGGACCTGCAGTTGAGTGGTGTCGACGCCCTTGCCGGTCGCAGCGGCGAGCACTGCCTCGACCATGACGTCGCCGACGTGGTCGAGGTGCAGCTGCGCCGGACTTGAGGTCGCGGTAGCCGTACTGCTCGCCGTCCTCGTCGCAGATGTACGCACGACGATGGCCGTAGTTCGCCCACTGCGTGATGTAGAGGAAGCGGTTCGCCCGGTCGAACAGCCCGCCGACCTCGACGCCGTCGACCTGTTGCAGACCGCCGGACACCGGAGGGGACTCCCCCATGATCGGCAACGCCGCCATGAGCGCAGCGGTCATCGCCTCGACCTGCAGCGGCGAATAGCTCGTCCGGCTCGACCGGACGCCGTCCAGCAGCTGTCCGATGCCGAGCACGAGGGCGCCATCGATCTCGACCGGCCCGAAGTCGGGCTGGGTCGTGATCACAAGCGCCGCATCGATCGGATCGCCGTGTGCGACCGTGTCGCCGAGGGCCGTCTCCACGGCGTCGCGCTGCGCCCTGAGCTTCTCCAGCGCCCGGTCCTGGTGCCAGCCGCCGTTGTAGAGGCGGCCGTTCCGGACCTTCAGTTCGCCGTTCCACGCTTTCGCGTCGAGCACGATGACCGAGCCGGGGCCGACGACGATGTGATCGATGTTGCCGCCGGACGGCATGGTCCGGTCGTGCAGCAGGTTCCAGCCCTCGGCCGACAGCGGAGCGATGGCCGCAGCGACCGCTTCCTCACCGACGGCGCCCGCCTCGAAGTTCGCGGCTCGCGCTGCGGCCCGGTCAGCGCGCTGCTGGTGACGCTCGCGCCGACTTCGCCGAACGTGCTGCCTCCTGACGCGCGGCAGCACCCGCTTCCCCGTGTTCCATCGACCCTCCCTCTCCGGGCTAGGACTCTAGGAAACCGGTGCGCGCCCCGACCAATGGCGCCTCAGCTGACCGTGACTCGGGGCTCTTTGAGGAGAATCCCCGGTCGCCGGTCCGTCGATACGAACCAGCTCGATCGGGTCGGGAAGACTCGGAAAGAGTCCCTCACCGCCTGACGGAGCCGATCCGATCAGCTACTTCACGACCTCACGCCAGCGATTCCTGGAGTCAGTTGCGGTCGTTCCGCACTTCATCTTCACGCCGTTCTTCGAGTAGTCGATTCGACCCGATGCAGCGTCACCGCCAGAGCAGAAGGCGCCTGGCGTCACGACTGCGTGAACGGTCGATGCCGACGGCGCGGCCGCGACGAACGACGCGTCGACCGCACTGACTCCGACAACTGCCGCGCCCGCGAGCGCGATTGAGGCGGCAAAGCGCCGCACTGATCTCATCATGATGTTCCCTCTCCCTGTGAAGCACGCAGCGTACGGCACGAGTCACCATGGAATGAACTTCGGGCCCTTCGCTCGAGCAGCAAGGGGGTGAGCGAGGGCACCGGGCACCCCGGCCACTTCGACGCTTCAGTCCCCTTCGCCAAGTGGCTCGAACCAACCCTTCTCCGGCACGTCGACGGATTCTCGAAACAGCACCAGGTCCTTCGCCTGACAGGTCTCGCTCAGGTCGACCCGGCTGGAGCCATACAGCGTCCTCCCCGCATGTTGGAGCGGCGACGTGGCGGCGACCCGGACGCTCTGATGCAACTCCCGTCCGACTTCTTCCACGCGTTCGACCTGCTCGACCTCTTCCGCAAGGAACGGAGTGGTCTGCACCATGGACTCGGCAACAGTCGCCGAACTGTCGAGACCGTGACTCGCCCAGAGCTCGTGGTGATATCGCTGTGGGCCTTCGGCGTCGAAGTCGATCAGCTCACCGAAGAGCCCGTCGCCCTCGCGCATTGGTCGGCGCGATCGCGTCTGGGTAGGGGTCGGATCCATCGATCGCGACATCTCGGACGATCCGTTCGAGCGAGTAGGCGCTGACGAGCTCGCGAATCCGCGTGATTCTGTTCTGGCGACTCAAGCGGCCGTGTTCGTCTGCCTGCACCGCGTCGACCAGATGGTCGAGCAGACCAGACCGTCGCCGGAGAGTGTCGTCGAGGGGATCCGGCGGCTCATCCAGCGCTCGGTCCCTGCAGAACTGGTTGGTGATCCCGCCCTCGGCCTCACTCCACGCTCGCTGCAGCCACCCGATGGTGAATGTCGGCGCGTCGCAGGCCGTGGACCTTGGAGTCCAGACCACTTCGATCCAGCTGGGCGACCGCGGACCGTACTGCCAGGGCCTCACTGGAGATCATCAATGCGGAACCTTGGTCGCTCGAGGGAAGGGGCTGTCCGAACGGCCGATGCAGCAGCCCGGCGAGCACCCGGGTCCATCGTTGGTACTGCCAGTAGAGCGAACTCAGGCGCAGCACCTCTCGTGAGTACTTCGTGAACGCCTCGTACGCATGGTTCAGGTCCTCGATCCGCTGGTTGTAGCGGTGCACCGCCTGGAACTGTCGGCGAAGCGCACGGAGGTACGACATGAAGCCGATGACGAGTCCCACCAGCACGCAGATCACTCCGGCAGCGACGCAGTCCTGCCAGCGCGACTCGGTGAGGTACATCCATCCACCCACGACGATGCCGAACAGAAGGCTCATGCCGATCGAGCTCAGCACCTTCGTACGGACATCAAGGTCACTGCTCGGTTGCTCAGGCGCACCTTCGCCCAACACGGCAGCCGCAGCAGCGGTTGCCTCCTCGGCTTCGACGAGAGCCGCTGCGATCGACTCGCCAAGCTTCCAGGCAAAGGTCGACTCGATCTCGGCGACCCACTCGCCCAGTTCGCTCAGCGCTCGAGCGGCCAGCCTGCGTTGCCGATCTGTCGCTGAAGAGCCCTCCTCAGCCCGCCCCTCCCCTGCCGCGGCGACGGGCGATGCGTCGTCCGCGGGCAGATCGCCACCAGCCTCGTCACCGAAGACGTCGTCGTCGTCGACGTCCGAATCGCTGCTCGGATCCTCGACCACCTGTCCGACGATCCGAACGAGATCCCGCCGGACCACGAGAACCGCACGGGGGTCGAACACGTCGATCACCGTCGTCGGACCGTGGCTCGAGCCGAAGGCCGATGGAGAGATCTCGAACGGCAGGTATGCGGGGTCGGCCACGACCAAACCCGGCTGTTGGATCACAGCGCGACTGTCACCGACGGACGGTCGGGTCAGACCCGGAGGGAGGTCGGAACCGTCGATCAACGCAGTGCCGACCAACGCATACTCGCGCCAGAGGTCCACACACGGCGGTGGCAGGTAGTTCGCAGCGGGTTCCGCGTCGCGGAGCGCAAGGGAGACCGTTCGTTCGATCGTCTCGAGATCGCTCGGCGGCTGTCGGATGCTGCTCCGCCCGACCACGATCTGGAACTGTGAGTTCCGCCCGAACATCGCGCTCGTCGCAGCGACCGAGGCGGCGGTGGTCATTCGGTGCACCGCCAGCCTCGGCGCAGCTCGAAGTCCGGTGAGCAGGTACGAACCGAACATTCGGATGGCCGCGAGAAGACGAACCGACGTCCGTTCGATCACAGGTGGCGGCGGCACCCGACGTAGATCGATCGCGTCGCGATGCCGGTTGGCCAGATCTTTCGCCGCGGTCCGAGCGAAGTGCTCAGGGGGATTCGCCGGAACCACACTCGATGCGCCAGTGGGCAACGGCCACCCGGACCCGCGATCGACGAGCTCGCGGTTCAGTGTGCGGTCGGTCAGCTCCGGTACGGGGTCCGGAACATCGAGGGTGCGGACATAGCTACGGACCACCCGAACGCCCGTCTGCGCGCTGCCACTCGTGGAATCGTCGAGTGCCCCCTCCTGTTGGAACAACCATGCACCGCTCAAGGTGGCGAGCGTCTGTGCCGCGACCGATGCGAAGCGCGATGCCGGATGCTCACCATCGCGCGGCGCGAGGGAGACGCACCAGAGCCCGGCATGGCTTGATCAACCGGGACGATCACCAGGTTCTGGAACGCAGGCGCCACCGCCCGGGTGTCGTACTCGCCATGACCGGGCGCGCCGAGATAGCAGGCGATCTGAACGAGTCGCTGTTGGGGGCCCTGGCGCGCGGCGGACCTCGTGCTGACAGCGCTCCGCTGCCTTGCACACGTTGACGGACTCGTTCCTTGTCGGATCCGTGTGAACCGCCAGGATTCGGGTGAGGTCGCAGTAGTTCCCCGCGAGCCAGTCGAACAGGTCGACGGCGTGGACCTCGCCGTTCTCGAGGATCGTCTGCGGCATTCGCTCAATTCGGCCGTCTCCGAGTAGGGCGTGGTGGTCGACGAACCCCAAGCGCCGAAGCAGACCCGCTTTCGACCAGGCGGTCAGCTGCTCGCCGATGAGCACTGCCATCGGGTCCTGCTGATCCAGCACGACCACGGTGTGTGCGCGCACCTCAGTCGCCCCCGTCGTCGTCGATCACCGTCTGCACGGCGATTGCCTCTGCGATGAGTGCTCCGAACACCGACTCGAGGTCCCGCTTCAGATCCAGGTGGCGAGGCTGCTCGAGCAGGTTCGCTCTCCCGACCGGATGATCATCGAAGACCTCGACGTAGTTACGGAGTCGCCCCCGGAAGTACGCCACCACCGCCTCCTGGCGATCCGCAGGTGAGGACTCGGCTCGTGATGTCATGTCGCTGTTGGGTGGGCGCCATGCACGAACCATCGGATCGGTCCCTGCACTGGTGGTGCCGAATCGGATCCAGCGTGTGAGTGTCTGGGCCGACTGCTCTCCGGCCGAGCGCAGCAGGTTGTACGGCCGGAGTGGTTCGGTCGTCCCTTGCACGTGACACTCCACCATCGCCAGCCCGACGGACTCGAGCACGGCCGGCAACAGGTCGGTGTCGTTGAGGAGTTGGGCTCCGATGAGCGGGAACGGCAGGTCGACTTCTCGTTGGAACTCAGTGTCCCAGACCCGAACCGCTCCGCTGTTGAGGTCCTCGCTGTCCCAGCGAACTTCGCCGAGCAACCGCCCGAGGAACCAACCTCGCTCGACCCATCGACGGACGTCGGGCGACATCGGGACGAAGTCGGTGAGTGGCCGAGCTCGACGCCACCGCCAGAACGCAGCCCGATCGCCGGCGTTGGATTTCGACTTGATCCACTGATCTGCGATCGGCCTCAACACCGAGTCGAGCACGAGTGGCTGCACCGGCGCCGACAGGGTGGTGATGATCTCGATGCGTTGTTCGTCGCCGACGCCGAATGCCGCCTCGAGCGACGCTGAGCGATCGACGTTGAGGCCGGCGTTCGCCGCGATCGCCTCGAACTCGGCTCGCATGTCGCTCTGGTCGAACGGGATCGCTGTGAAGTGGTACTGCGTCTCCAGCGGGTCCGGATGCACCTTGCCGAGCAGGGCGTTGTTGACCTTCACCAACGGCGGCGACACCGCCAGCACCTCACTGAACGCGCTCAACACCCGCTGGCGCCGGTTCGCTCGCATGGCGGGGTCATCGCATTCGAGCACGTAGCTGCGAAGCGACTCGTGGACGTAGTCACCGATCGCTGTGTCTCGACGATGGGTCCAGGCCTCGGATCGTTCGAGTAGGTCGCCGCCTGCCAGGTGGATGCTGAACGCTGCCATCGACGCTGCCTCTTGGGTGCTCAACATGTTCGGCCACCAGTTGCTGAGATGTTCCAGCACTTCGGCCGACTCGAGCCCTTTGACCCGTCCTGTGGCGATCTCGCCGATGGCTCGCCGCTCAGCTGCTCTGGCTCCGATCGACTCGCCCTGGTGACGCGTCGTCGCGATCAGGTTGTCCTTGTACGCGAGGGGGAACCCATCGACAGGTTCGACCAGCCGCTCGTTCAGCGCTGGGTGCAGCGACTGGGGGATGATCGACTCGGTTGGCCAGTTCTCGATGCCGATCGATGCGGCCCCGGCGGGCGGGTGCTCGTCGATCCGGAGCTGGCCCAACGCCTCGTTCGACGCCCGTTGTAGCGGCACCAGGTAGTTGAGGGAGAGATCTCGGAGCAGCTCGCACGCCACGCGCCTAGTCGCGCTTCGAAAGTCCCAGTCGAGCGCCAGACCGACACGTTTGACAGCCTCGTTCAGGAGGTCGTTCTCACGCGTCATCGGAGCCTCACCCCACTCCTTGAACGCCCCGTACACCCCCTCGTCACGTCGACCAGCGTTGTTGAGCAGTGGTTGGATCTCGCCGGTGAGATCGTTGATCACCTCGCCGGTATGAGCGACGAGCCGCTTCGAGCAGGTGCGTGGCGACGTCGAGGCCCGTTCGGGCCACGGTCTCGAGATAGGCAGATTCGATCTGCTCGGTGATCAGCGGGACCCATTGGGCGGCTTTCTCCCGAATGGCGGTGTCGGTGGTCGAGACGTACTGGCGTTCCTGCTCATCGGCCTCGGTCAGGATGATCCGAGCCCACTCGGGCGGCGTGGAGCGCGTCGCTGTACTGCGAGAGCTGCGAGCTGATGTGTCGCCTGACGCCGTCGTCGACCTCGTGTTTCGTCGGCCGAAGAGCGTCGAGCACCTGGTTGCGGTGCTCACCGATCTCGTCGAGTCCGCATGCACCGATGAACCACTCGAGGTTGCTCAGCACCGCCTGTTCGAGCGCTGCCTCCGGGGTGACCTCTTCAGGGACCTTGAGACCCTCGGTGTGGTGGCGCAGGAGATAGTCGACCGATGCTCGGGCCAGGCGACGTGCGGTGTAGCGAGCGAACCGGTCTCGCCCGAGACTGAGCGACCCCATGCCCATGGCCGAGACGACGGTCTCCTTCACACCGTCCTTCAGACCGCTGTTGTCCGACATGCCCGAGGCCGACGCCGTCCAGTTGCCGGTCAGGTACGCAGTGATGGACGTCTGGGCGGCGGGTGACGTCATGTAGCCCGCAAGTGTCTTGGCTGACGCTTCGTAGACACTGCGCTGCGACGGGTAGTCGACCTTGTTGTTCGAGCGCCCCACGAGCATGGGAAAGCGCACGCCACGACGGGTGAAGCCGCCCCGGTTGCTATGCCCTTGCGGGTCAGGGCGCCGAATTCGTCGCCCGGCTGATCAGCGTTCCAGTATCCCGCCATGAGCTCGCAGAGGGCCGCCAACGAATTGGGCATCACCCCGATCCGCGACGCCGGCGGGATGTCGGCGAAGACGTCGGCGGTGTAGAGGATCCCCATGGAGGTGTCCTGCCAACCGCCCGCCCGGAGGATCGGATGATGTCGGCGATGTCGAGATACATGCCGGCACCCGAGCCGCCTGCGATCGACGAGATCAGGATGACCTGCGGCGTTTGGTCGACACCCGCAGATTCTCCGCCGAGGTGCTCGGTGAGACGGTGGAGCTCCGGCTGCACGTTCGGAGCCGTGAGACGCGACATGGCGGTGCCAACGGCATCTCTGATGCGGTGCGCCTGCGACAGCGCCATCACTCGCCCGATCGTGCGGAACTGGCCCGCTCCGGTCTCGAGGGCGATCCCCACGTCGTCGGGCCGCGGGCGCCAGGAGGCGGTCGCTGCGAGTTCGCCCTCGTCGGCCCCGTCGAGCCACACGTGGTCGACGCTGCGGTAATTCACGCCGCTGACCGACATCGGTGCGTATGTGCCGCCGACAGTGACCGAGTTGATCAGCACCGCGTCGTTGCCCAACCCGGTGTCCGGCTGGAGCGGAGCGTCGATGTGCACGAACTGCCAACCAGAGGGGACGCCGGCTTCCCAACCTGCGTCGCGCAACCTCCAGCGCAGCTCACGATGCAGCAGCTGCAACGTCTTGCCCCCCGAACCCCCGACTCCGACGAGCAACATCGGCCTCAGCATGTGATCTCTCCCTCTCTCAAGTACTTGTGTGCGATCGCGACGCTCGGCGTGAACCGCACGACGGTGTGTCAGCCCCAGATGTCGTCAGGTTCTGGCGAAACGTCCGGCGATGCCGTGCCGCCGCCAGCGCAGGGCGCGGAGTCGACGAACGACCGGACCGACCTCCCCAGACCGTGTCCTCATCCTCGGGCTGTCGGACGACGCTCACCGGATCGGGACGACGCTGCTTCACAGCGGGCTCAGACAGTGCGTCGTTGATCTGATGCGTCAGGTTCGGAAGGTTCTGCTCGACCGACTGGTTGAGTCGAGCAAGCCCGCGCTCCTGGCTGGTGGCGGGCACGAACCCGATCAGCTCGCCGGCCACCGCTTCGTCTCCGAGCGAGTTGTCCCGTTCACGCAGCTCTGCCGTTCTGGTCGAATCTGCGACGAACACCCATTCACCGGCCAATGAGAGTCCGAGCCGAGCACGACCCTTGGACCGACGGATGCGGTCGCTTCCGAAGAGCGGTGCCTCGAACGACGCTGAGGCGGTGCCGGAGGGTGGTTGGAACGGGTTCGGGGAGACCTGCGACTGGAAGTGGAGTCCGTGGAGATCGAACGATCGGGACTCGGCCCCGCCGACCGGCGTGAAGTCGTCGCTGACGAGTAGAGCGGCCGACGCGGACGTTGGTTCGAGGCGCTCCACCGTGCGGTGGTCGACCCTCACCGGAACTCGACAGCTCTTCATCACCTTGCGTGGCGCAAACTTCGCGACCGACAGTTGGCCAGGTAGAGAAGGCGATCGGCACGCCGACTCCCAAGATCATGAGCAAGGCGAACAAGCCCGCCGCGAGCGACTTCGCCGGACGAGCCAGCTCCGCGTCCAACTCGAGTTCCGTGGTGCGGATCTGGTTGCTGTTGATCGACCGACTGGTGAGCACCACACGGCCCTGCGCGTGCCCTCCGGGCATCCTCCGACGGCAACAGCTCGACTGCGAGCGAGCCGGCCTCACCTGTCGGGATCCGGAGGCAGTCCTTTCGGTGCCGCCCGCACCATCGACCAGGGGGACCATCTCGAGACCCTCGATCGGCGACTGGTCGAGCGTCACCGAGTCGAGCCACACACACGTGTCCGACTTGTCGGAGCCCTCGAACTCGATCGAGGTGCGTGCAGTCTCCTGGGACTCGGTGCCGAGGATCGGCCCGACCAGGACGCGCTTCCGTCAGAGCCGTCGGGAAGCCGGCGGGAGGAAGCACCTCGACCGATACCGTCGATGCCGAGGGTGGCAGCGCGATCCCGTTGGCCGTGGTCACCTCAGAACGCAGATCGAGGTTGACCGCAGTGGCCTCGAGATCGTCAGGCACCCGGTAGGTGCCGGTCCAGGTTCCGTCTGTGGCGCGATCGAGCTGCCCGAGATCCTGGGACTCTCCGGAGGATGGGTCGGTGACGCTGGCGAACACCTTCACATCGCCGGTGAAACCCTCGGGCGGAATCGGAGTCCCACTCTCGGGTGAGTGCGACCGACAAGGGAGACTCCTCGCCCACCCGGAAGGTCGCCTCGCTCAGCGATGGAACGACATCGCCGAACAGATAGACCGTCGCCCGGTTGGTCGCCCGGGGGTTCTGTCCTGTCGTGTCGATGAAGGTGACGGACCAGGTCCCGGCCCAGTTTCCTCCCGACGGGGCGCTCTCGGCGTCGATGGTCAACGCACCCGCCGAGAGGTTCACGAAGTTCAACGGTGTCTCGCCGGCCTCGAGCGGGCCTGATCCGGTTCGGGGCACGTCGAGAGGATCTGCGCCGGGAGCGGTGATTCGTACTGCGATGTCAGGCGTCCCGAATTGGGCGAGCACATGGAAGCGTTGCAACGACGCATCGACATCGAACGTGCGGGTCCCCTCTGGGCATGCAGTTTGATCGACCCGGACAGACGCCCGTGTCGAAGCTTGTCCGCGTCGGCGGGATTGGAGATCGTCTGGACGACCGAGTCGAAGAAGCCGATCAATTCGGAGAGGTCGCCTGCGGGAAGCGGCCAGGCGCCGTTGCTCCGTCCGTCCGTCTGGCCGCATTCGCCCGGTGTGCCGGCTGCGATCTTCCGGAGCTGGTCCTCGTCTGCCGGGTCGAGCTCGGTCGTGAGCGCAACGGCCAGGAGCGTCGTCTCCGATGCCCGGAGCTGATCGGCGATCCCGCCGGGGCGGCACAGCACGTCGATGCCCCGTGCCCTGGCGGCTTCGCCGCCGCCCACGACGGTGAGATCGATCTCCGGCCGCGTAGTCCTTGAATCGGCTCTCACCGGACTCGTCCGCGCCTCGCTTGATCCGCGAGCCGCTCGTCCGGTCCTCGATGTCGAGCTTGCCGTCGGTGAACCAGAGCACCGCGGTACACGGGTTGGAATCCGCATCAGCTGACTGGAGGGCGCGGGTCCGTTCCTTGATGCGGCGCTGGGCCCCCTCGAGCGCGTTGACGTAGTCGTAGAGAGTGAAGTGTTGTTGGGACGGAGGGACTCGATTGCGGCGTGGACCGCTCCGCTGGCGTCGCTGGCCAGGTCGATCCATGGACTGACCTCGAAGTAGTCCGTTCCGAAGCGAGCAACCTGAAGCTCCGTCGTCAACGACCCTTCGCTGCGATCCACCAAGGACCGAAGCCCGTTCGCCGCAACGAGCGCTGCATCGATGCGGTGTGCATCTGGGTCGGTCTTCTTGAGACTCCCCGACTCGTCGATGAGGAGCACGACGAGCAGCGCGCTATCTCTGCGCTGACACACGGCGAGACGGGCCAACGC
>CAVPQM010000015.1:0-61013 GCA_963707555.1 uncultured Actinomycetota bacterium | reverse complement strand
CCGCGAGGTGTCCCGATGAGCGCGTCGACCCACACCCCCGAGCACTTCGCCGCCCTGTTCGACCCCGCCGGCATCGTGATCGCCGGCGCGTCGACGCACCCCGGGAAGTTCGGCTTCGTCAGCCTTCACAACATCATCGCGGCCGGCTACCAGGGGCGGGTCTTCGCGACGAACCTCGAGGGCCAGACGGTGCTCGGCATCGAGACGCTCCGCTCCCTCGACGAGCTCCCCGAGGGCGCCGCCGACCTCATCTTCGTGTGCACCCCGAAGGGCGCGAACCTCGACCTGCTCACGACCGCTGCCGCGAAGGGCGTGAAGGCGGCGTTCCTGACCTCGGCCGGCTACGGCGAAGCGGGTCCCGAGGGTCGCCGCGACGAGGACGAGCTCATCGAGCGCTGCGCCGAGCTGGGCATCCTCCTGGTCGGCCCCAACGGGCAGGGCGTCGTGTCGACGTCGTCGTCGATGTGCGCACAGATCGTGGCCCCGTACCCGCCCGCCGGTCGCATCGGCGTCGCGTCGCAGTCCGGCAACTTCGTCTCCAGCTTCATGAACTGGTCCTGCGCCACCGGCGTGGGCATCTCCCGAGCCGTCTCCGCGGGCAACGCCGCGGCGACCGGGGTCGCCGACTTCCTGGAGCACTACGCCGCGGACCCCGGCACGTCGGTCGCGTTGGCCTACGTCGAGGGCATCAGCGAGGGCCGACGGTTCTACGAGTCGCTGCGCAGCGTCGCTGCGACGATGCCCGTGGTCGTGGTGAAGGGCGGCGCCACCTCGGGTGGTGCCCGTGCCGCGGCGAGCCACACCGGTTCGCTCGCCACCGACGACACGACCTTCGACGGCGCCTGCCGCCAGGCCGGCGTGACCCGCGCCGCGAACGTCGAGGAGGCCTTCGAGGCCGCCGCGACCTTCGCGACCCAGCCGCTGCCCACGGGCAACCGGGTCGTCGTCATGACGACGGCCGGCGGTTGGGGGGTGGTGACCGCCGACGCGATCACCCGGGACCGCGACCTGCAGCTGGTCGAGCTGCCCGACGACCTGCTCGCCCAGATCGACGAGCACCTGCCGCCCAGGTGGTCCCGCAACAACCCCGTCGACCTGGCCGGCGGCGAGACCAGGGACACCATCCCGACGGTCATGGAGCTCATCGCGTCCCATCCGGACGTCGACGCGATCGTCTACCTGGGGCTCGGCATCCAGTCGAACCAGGCACGCATGCTGCGTGAGGGCCCCTTCGCACACGAGCCCGACATCGAGCGGATCGTCGCCTACCACGAGCGACAGGACGCCCGGTTCGCCCAGGCCGCCCACGACGTGTCGGTGTCGACCGGCAAGCCGATCCTCACCGCGACCGAACTGGTCGCCGCCTTCCCCGACAACCCCGGTCCGGCCACGGTGCGCGCCACCGGGCGGCTCTGCTACCCGTCGGCCGACCGTGCGGTCACGGCGCTCGGTCACCTGTGGCGTCGCAGTCGGTACCTGCAGCGACGCGGCCTGCCCCTCGACGCGACCTCTCCAGAAGGGCGCCGATGAGCGACGAGGACCCACCCACGGGCGGCGAGGGACGCACGCCGGCGGAACGCGCCGGGGCCACGCCGCTCGACCCCGACCGCTTCAAGGCGAACGCCGGGATGCCCGTCGTGCGCCGCCACCGAGCAGAGGGCGCCGACATCGTCGAACCCGAAGCGTCCGGCGACGAGCCCACGGTGGTGCGTCGTGAGCGGCGCGCCGCGTCGAGCACCCGCCGCCGGCCCCGCGCCGCCGCACCCTGGTTCGTGGGTGCCGCCGTGCTCGCCGTGATCGCGCTGGCCGCCGGGGTCCTCGTCGTCATGAAGCGGCCCGACACCGAGCTCGCCGCCGGTGCGCCGCCCGCATCGTCGGCGTCGACGCCGGTGCTGTCCGCACGTCGGGCACCCGAGGCGCTCGCCCGTCCGGTGGCCGCACGGAACCTGCGCGAGGCGGTCGCCCCGGTGCTCGCGACGGCACCTCCCGATACCTGCCTCGAGGTGCGTGACGGCGGCAACGTCGTGGTGTCGCACAACGCATCGCAGCCGCTCATCCCGGCGTCGAACATGAAGCTGCTGGTCGCGGACGTGGCGCTCGACCTGCTCGGTGCCGACACCCGGCTCTCCACCCGCTTCGTGACCGACGGCGCGCCGACCGACGGTTCGGTCGTGCGCGGCAACCTGTACATGGTCGGCGGTGGCGACCCGCTCCTCACGACCGGGCCGTACAACTCCCGCCTGCCCAACGGGAAGCAGCCCGTCACCGACATGGACGACGTCGCTGACCAGATCGCCGCGACCGGCATCAAGGAGATCACCGGCTCGGTCGTGGGCGACGGCTCCCGCTACGACGCGGTGCGCACCACCCCGTCGTGGCCCGACCGCTTCTTCGGCCAGGGTCAGGTCGCACCGCTGTCCGCGCTGCTCGTCGACGACGGTTGGCAGTCGAGCGGCGGACCGGCCGAGGACCCCGACGTGCACGCGGCGGCGGTGCTGACCGAGCTGCTCGAGGCGCGGGGCATCCAGATCGGCGGAGCGCCCACCAGCGGCGTCGCACCGGCCGGCGCACCGCTGCTCACCGAGGTGCCGTCGCTCACGATCGCAGAGCTCGTGGCGGAGCTGCTGCGCTTCTCCGACAACACGACCGCCGAGCTGCTCGTCAAGGAGCTGGGCGCGCAGCAGGGCGCGGGCGGGTCGACCGCAGCGGGGCTCGACGTGCTCCGGACGTGGATCGAGAGCGCTGGCATCCCGGCCGAGGGCGTCACCTTCGACGACGCCTCCGGGCTCTCCGGCGCCGACCGCGCCACCTGTTCGTTCCTGGCGACGTTGCTGTCCTCGGGCGGCCCCGACGGCGTGGTCGCCAACGGGCTCGCGGTACCCGGTCAACCCGGCACCCTCGACGACCGGATGACCGGCGACGACCTACGGGACCGTGTCCGGGCGAAGACCGGCACGCTGCGCGACGCGACCGGTCTGTCGGGCTGGTTGACGACGCGCCCGTCGGTGCCGCTGGCGTTCTCGATCCTCACCAACACCCCGAACCGCCAGATCACCGCCGAGGACATCTCGCTCCAGAGCCGCCTGTTGACCGCGATGCTCGACTACCCGGCGTCCCCGGACCTGGCCGCGCTGTCACCGGCGCCACCGACAGGGGCCTGACGATGGCAGCGCGTGCGACTCCGGCGTTCCCGCTGAACTCGCCGCTGCTGCCCGGCATGGCCCTGCCCCTGCAGATCTTCGAGCCGCGCTACGTGGCCATGTTCTCCGAGCTGCTCAGCAGCGACGACCCGTCCTTCGTCGTGGCGCTCATCACGCGGGGCCACGAGGTCGGAGGGGGCGCCGGCAGCGGCGAGGAACGCTCCGACGTCGGCTGCATCGCCCGGGTCGTGCAGGCCGCCGAGCACCCCGACCATCGCTGGTCGGTGCTCGCCGTCGGGGTCGAACGGGTACGCATCGAGCGGTGGCTCGAGGACGCTCCGTACCCTCGTGCGGTCGTCGAGCCGTGGCCCGATCCACCGATGCTCGACGGCGCCGTCGAGGACCGCATCGACCACCTCGAGCTCGAGGTGCTCGAGCTGCTGGCGCTCGCCGGTGAGCTGGGTCTGCCGCGACCGGACCTCGACGGCGACTTCGACGAGGATCCGACCACCCGGGTGTACCAGTTCGCCACGATCTGCCCGCTCGGCGCCCACGACCGACACCGGTTGCTCAACAGCCCCGGACTGCCCGAACGGGTCGAGCTGTTGACCGAGCTGGTCGACGAACAGCAGCTCCTGCTGCGGGCACGTCGCGACCTGGGTGGTGGGGGCTCGCCGGACGACTGAACCAGCGGTGCTACAAAGTGGGGACTCGTCGCAGGAGGGTTCCCCCGTGTCAGCACCGTCCTCAGGACTCCCGTGGAAGAAGCAGTCCGAGCCCAAGGGGGTCGGTGCACACGTCGGCGACCTCAAGGACCTGGTCGTCGGCTACGCCAAGCAGGAGACGGTCGATCCGCTCAAGACGCTCGGTCGGTACATGGGCTACGGCATCGCCGGATCCGTGGCGATCGGCGGGGGAGTGGTGCTGCTGCTGCTGGCGCTGCTGCGCGGCCTCCAGGAGATCTCGGTCTTCAACGACCCGTCACCGACCGGCGACAGCCGCTGGTCGTGGACCCCGTACGCGATCACCGCGGCCGTCGGTCTGGTGATCGCCGGGCTGTTCCTGCGGAAGCTCTTCATGATGCTCAACGACAAGGGAAGTCGATGACCCAGCACACCGGTGACCGCATCTCGCGGGACGACATCAAGTCCAAGCTCGGAGAGATCCAGGGCGACGCACTCGAGCAGGTCGAGGGCACGAAGAACCAGCTGCTGGCCGTCGGGGCCGGCGTCGGGCTGCTCCTGTTGATCGCCGCGTTCCTGCTGGGCCGTCGCGGTGGCCGACGCGCCTCGGCCGTCATCGAGGTCCGGCGTTCCTGACGTGGCCTCCTTCTGGAAGTGGCTCTCGGCCGTCGCCCTGTCGAGGGTCTTCGGTGACGGACTCGGCGCCGATGTCGCCGGCCGCGGCGTGGTGTACCTCGCGGACAACGTCCGTGAAGCGCTCGACAAGGACGACGAGCAGCTGACGCACGTCCGCCTGCAGCCCGGCGAGCGCTACACGATCATCGCCCGGCCGCCCGCCACCCGCAGGGAACGCAGGCTGGCCGCCCGCCAGCGGCAGCTCTCGCAGCGGCAGCGCAAGGCGACCCGCCCGACCCGCAAGCAGCTCAAGGCGGCGCGCCGACTCTCACGCGCGCAGCGGCGCCTGGACCGGGCCCGGCCCGGCACTCGCAAGGAGCGGCGTCGTCGCGCCGTCGAGCACCGTCGTGCCGAGCGCTTCGACCGCGTGACGACGCCGACCCGCCGCCAGGCCCGCCTCACCGCCGAGCTCGCCGTCGCCGACGCGCAGCTCGACGTCGCACGCGCCACCAGCTTCGAGCAGGCCCGTGCGCGGCGCCATGGCTCGCGGCGCACCCGCACCGCCGTCTACGACTGAGGGTGCCCGCTCCGCAGGGCTCCGGCGCCACGACGTGCCGCGCCGGTCGCAACCGGAGCATCATGGGGGCGTGATCGTCCGTCTGAGGAACCCGACCCGAGAGGTGACCCAACCAGGTCCGGCACTGGTCTCGGTGCTGCTCGAACGCCTCGAGATCAACCGCGAATCGGTGCTCGTGATCCGCAACGGCACCCTGGTCCCCGGCGACACGATGCTCGAGGACGACGACACCGTCGAGGTGCGTCCCGTGATCTCCGGCGGCGCCACGTGAAGTGCCGAGTCTGCAAGGGGCCCGCGGTCATCGACGTGCGGCGGGGCAACTCCAACTTCTGCCCCGAGCACTTCACCAAGTTCTGCCGGGACCAGGTCGCTCGGGCGATCGCCGACTTCGACATGATCCAGCCGGATGACCGGCTGCTCGTCGCGGTGTCGGGCGGCAAGGACTCCCTCGCCGTGTGGGACATGCTCGTCGGGCTCGGCTACGCCGCGGACGGCTTCTACGTGGGCCTGGGCATCGGCGACTACAGCGACACCTCGGCGGTCTACGCCCGTTCGTTCGCTCAGGAGCGCGGCCTGCGACTCATCGAGGTCGACCTGGTCGAGCGCTACGGCTTCGACGTGCCCACCGGGTCACGGGCCGCTCGACGCGCCCCGTGTTCGGCGTGCGGCACCAGCAAGCGCCACCTCTTCGACGCCGCGGCGATCGAGGGCGGCTACGACGTGCTGGTCACCGGCCACAACCTCGACGACGAGGCCGCGGTCCTGTTCGGCAACGTGCTGCGGTGGCAGACCGAGTACCTGGCGCGGCAGATGCCGGTCCTCCCGGCCCGTGAGGGGTTCCCCCGCAAGGTCAAGCCGCTGGTGCGTCTCGCCGAGCGCGAGACCGCCGCGTACTGCATCGTCAACGGCATCGACTACCTCGTCGACGAGTGCCCGATGGCCGCCGGCAACAAGCACATCGGCTACAAGGAAGCGCTCAACGAGATCGAACTGATGTCGCCCGGCTCGAAGTCCGAGTTCTACTTCGGGTTCCTGCGCCGTGCCGCGGAGCGGTTCCGCGACCCGCTCGCCGGCGTCGACGACCAGTCCACCCTCGGTCGCTGCACGCGCTGCGACGCGCCGAGCTCCTCGGAGATCTGCGCGTTCTGCCGGCTGGTGGAGCAGGCCACCCGACCCGACACCCGACCGGTCTCGATCACGAGATCACCCACCAGCTCCGGAGAGCGCCCCGCATGACCAGTCTCCTCGCCGACGGCGAGCTCGTTCAGTTCCTCGACTCGAAGGGCCGCCGCTACCAGGTGGTCCTGGAGCACGGCAAGGAGTTCCACTCGCACTCCGGCTTCGTGCCCCACGACGAGGTCATCGGCTGCCCCGAGGGCTCGACGGTCCGCACGACCCGCGGGCAGGGCTACATCGTGCTGCGCCCGACGCTGTCGGACTTCATCCTGAAGATGCCCCGCGGCGCCCAGGTGATCTACCCGAAGGACATCGGACCGATCCTGATGCTCGCCGACATCAGCCCCGGCATGCGGATCCTCGAGTCCGGCGTCGGGTCCGGCGCGCTGTCGACCGCGATGCTGCGTGCGGGCGCCGAGATCGTCGGCTACGAGCTCCGCGAGGACTTCGCGAACCGTGCCCGATCGAACGTCTCGCAGTTCCTCGGTCCCGAGGCCCTCGAGCGCTACCACGTCGAGCTGCGTGACTGCTACGACGGCATCGACGCCGAGGAGATCGACCGCGTCGTGCTCGACCTGCCCGAGCCGTGGCAGGTCGTGCCGCACGCCGCTGCAGCGATGCGCCCCGGCGGCATCATCGTCGCCTACACCCCGAGCGTCGATCCAGGTCAGCCAGCTGCGCGAGGCGCTCGCCAAGTCGGCGTTCTTCGGCGCCGAGACCGTCGAGGTCATGCAGCGCGGCTGGTACGTCGAAGGGCACGCGGTGCGCCCCGACCACCGGATGGTCGGCCACACCGGGTTCCTCACCCACGCCCGCCTCGGCGCGGCCTGAGCAGCTCCACCCGCCGTCCCCGTGAACGGGCTCGACCTGGTCCTGGTCATGCTCGCCGTGATCGCGGCGATCGGTGGCTGGCGTCTCGGGTTCCTGCATCGGCTCGCCGGGTGGATCGGCGCCGGGATGGGGCTGGCGCTCGCGATCGTGCTGCTCCCGTCGGTCGTCGAGCGTCTCGGCCTCGACAACGACACGACGATCTTCCTGGTCTGCACGGCGGTCCTGGTGCTGTTCGCGTCGATCGGCCAGGCGATCGGTGCGTCGATCGGCGCCCGGATGCGCCAGGAGGTCGACACCGCCGGTGCCCGCAGCCTGGACTCGGTCGGCGGCGCGCTCCTCGGCGTGCTCGGCGTCGGTGTGATCGCCTGGTTGGTCGTGCCCGTGATGGCCGACACCGCCGGCTGGGCGGCGGCCAGCGCCCGCGGCTCGGTGATCAGTCGGCTGGTCGACGAGCACCTCCCGGATCCGCCGCCGCAGATCGCCGAGCTCGAGCGACAGCTCGCGGGCGGTCAGTACCCGCAGCTCTTCACCGGGCTGCGACCCGCGCCCGACACGCCGCCCCCGCCGTCGGGCAGCACGGTGAGCGCCGAGCTGCTCGACCGATCGGCGCGCAGCGTGGTGCGCATCCAGGGTGAGGCCTGCGACCGCGTGCAGTCGGGCAGCGGTTTCGTCATCGACCCGGGACTGGTCGTCACCAACGCGCACGTCGTCGCCGGCACCGACGACCTGACGCTCGAGACACCCGACGGCGCGCGCAGGCACGAGGTGTGGTCGTGTCGTTCGACCCGGGCACCGACCTCGCCCTCGTCGCGACCGACCTGGACCGGCGAGCCGCTGCCGGTGAGCGCACCCACGGTGGGGGACCAGGGGCTGGTCCTCGGCTTCCCCGGCGGCGGACCGTTCGCACCCTCGCCGTTCGAGGTCGCGGAACGACTCGGCGCGACCGGCTACGACATCTACGACTCCGCGCTCGTCGAACGCGACCTGCTCGCCCTGTCCAGCGAGCTCGAACCCGGCGACTCCGGCAGCGCAGTGCTGCGCGACGACGGTTCGGTCATCGGAGTCGCCGTCGCGGTGGCACCCGACCGCCCCCTGGTCGCCTACGCCCTCGACGCCGACGAGCTCGCCTCCCTCGGTGCGGGCGCCGACGGTTCCGCGGTCGACACCGGGCCCTGCATCCACTGACGACCGTCATCCCCGTGTCCGGGGCACGCGCTGGTTACCGTCGAGGCAGTTCGACGAGGAGGCAGTGCGATGTCCGACCAGTACCCACCCGACGGTGACGCCGGCGAGCCGACCGGGGAGCAGTGGGCGCCCGATCCGACGCGCCCGACCCGTACGGGAGCGACCCCTACGCGGGCGGACCCGACGGCGAGCCGACCACGATGATGCCACCGTCGACCCAGCAGTACCCGGTGCAGCACCCGACCGAGCTGGACGACCGGGCAGGTGTCGCGCCGGTCGGAGCGGCCGTGCCGCCCGGGCCACCGCCGCAGCAGCCGGCGAGCTCCGGGGTGCCGGGCTGGGCGGTCGGCATCATCGTGCTCCTGGTGATCGCCGTCGGGCTCATCGTGTTCCTGGTGATGCGCGACGACTCGAAGGACCCCGCGGAGACCACGACTTCGTCGTCGACAACGACGAGCGAGGTGACCACCACGTCGTCCGCACCGAGCACCACCCGCGCCCCGACCACGACCCGGGTGCCGACCACCACGATGGCACCGACCACCACGACGACGACCGAACCGCCGACGACCACCACCGAGGCACCGGCCACCACGACCGAGGCACCCGCTCCGCCCGAGGAGTGAACGTGCCCGCGGCCTGAACGTGCCCGCGGAGTGAACGTGCCCGACACGCGACACAGCCCGCACCGAACGGTGCGGGCTGTGTCGCGTTCGTCCGTCAGGTCACTCGGCCTCGATGAAGATGCACTCCCCGGGGCACTCTTCTGCGGATTCGATGACGCCCTCGAGCTCGTTGTCGGGGATCTCGGCGAGACCCTCGGCGCCGCCCGGGTCGCTGTAGACCTTGTTGGCGTCCTTCACGTAGGCGAGGCCGTCGTCGAGCAGGGTGAACACTGCCGGCGAGATCTCCTCGCACAACCCGTCACCGGTGCAGAGATCCTGATCGATCCAGACCTTCAAACCCATTGCTGACCTACCTTCGTGGTGACTCCGGGCGGGAGTCGGTTCGGAACCCGGGAGATGGGCTCCATCCTAGCCACACCACCGACTTTTCACGGTCGTTCCGGTGGAAATCGGTCACGTCCGCAACGGTCCCCGCCGGCGCGCCGGGACGCATCGTCGCCGGTGGCGCGGATCCGGGGCGAACACGGGGTAGAACGAGTGCTGAGCGAACCCAGGGAGGCAACCGTGGGCGATCAGGAGATCAACGACACCCCGGACGACGTCGAGTCGCTCCGGGACCAGGTCCAGGAGCTCGAGAACGAGGTCTCGTCCCTCGTGCGTCGTCTGCAGGACGCACCCAAGCGGGTGCGCACGCTCGAGGAGCGTCTGCTCGAGACCAAGGGGCAGCTCGCCCAGGCCGTGAGCCAGAACGAGAAGCTGTCGTACACGCTGCGAGAGGCCAGGGACCACATCTCGGCGCTGCGCGACGAGGTCGACAAGCTCACGCAGCCGCCAGCGGCCTACGCCACGCTGCTCGGCGTGAACGACGACGAGACCGTCGACGTCCAGGCAGCGGGCCGCAAGATGCGCGTCGAGGTGTCGCCCTCGATCACACCCGACGAGCTGCGTCGGGGCGCCGAGGTCGTGTTGAACGAGGCGTACAACGTCGTGATGGTCCGCTCGCCGGAGTCCTCCGGCGAGATCGTGACCTTCAAGGAGCTCTTCGACGACGGACGGCGGGCGCTCGTCGTCGGCCGGGCCGACGAGGAGCGGGTGGCGGAGATCGCCGAGCAGCTCGTCGGCACCCGCCTCCGTGCCGGCGACATCGTGCTGATGGACTCCCGCTCGGGCCTGCTCCTGGAGCGGCTCCCGAAGGCCGAGGTCGAGGAGCTCGTGCTCGAGGAGGTGCCCGACATCTCCTACGAGGACATCGGCGGCCTCGACGAGCAGATCGAGCAGATCACCGATGCGGTCGAGCTGCCGTTCCTGCACCAGGACCTGTTCCGCGAGTACCTCCTGCCGGCCCCGAAGGGCATCCTGCTCTACGGACCCCCGGGTTGCGGCAAGACGCTGATCGCCAAGGCGGTGGCGAACAGCCTCTCGAAGAAGGTGAGCGAGTCGACCGGCGTCGAGGCCCGCAGCTTCTTCCTCAACATCAAGGGCCCCGAGCTGCTCAACAAGTACGTCGGTGAGACCGAGCGCCACATCCGCCTGGTGTTCCAGCGGGCCCGTGAGAAGGCCGAGGACGGCACCCCCGTCATCGTGTTCTTCGACGAGATGGAGTCGCTGTTCCGCACCCGTGGCACCGGCATCTCCTCCGACATGGAGGCCACGATCGTGCCGCAGCTGCTCGCCGAGATCGACGGGGTCGAGACGCTGCGCAACGTCATCGTGATCGGCGCCTCGAACCGTGAGGACCTGATCGACCCGGCGATCCTGCGCCCCGGGCGACTCGACGTGAAGATCAAGATCCACCGCCCCGACGAGTCGGCGGCGGCGCAGATCTTCGGCCGCTACCTGACGCCGGACCTGCCGCTCGACACCGACGAGGTCACCCGGCTCGGTGGCGGCGATCCGGCCAAGGCGACCGCCGCGATGATCGAGCAGACCGTCGAGGAGATGTACCGCACCGACGAGCAGAACCAGTTCCTCGAGGTGACCTACCAGAACGGCGACAAGGAGGTCATGTACTTCAAGGACTTCTCGTCGGGCGCCATGATCGAGAACATCGTGCGCCGTGCGAAGAAGCTCGCGATCAAGCGCCAGCTGGCCGGCACCGGTCGGGGCATCCGTGTGTCCGACCTCATCGACTCCATCCACCAGGAGTACAAGGAGCACGAGGACCTGCCCAACACGACCAACCCCGACGACTGGGCGAAGATCTCGGGCAAGAAGGGCGAGCGGATCGTGTATGTGCGTACACTCGTCCACCACATCGATGAGGACTCAACGGGTGGCCGCTCGATCGAGCGGGTCGCCACGGGCCAGTACCTCTGAGGTGGACCATCACCGACGCGGCACGCCGCCGAGGTGATGTGAACGGCTGGGAAGGGTAATGGGGCGCCTGCGGCGGGCAACGCCGCTCACACACGGAGGTTCGCCATGCCCATGATCACACCCGTACGCCGCGACTCGGACGCGCCTCGACGCGCTCCAGGTCGGGCAGCGACCCGGTGGGCGGCGCTCGGCCTGGCGGTGGCAGCGGTCGTGCTCAGCGGGTGTGGTCCCGAGCTCGGTCCCGTCCGCAAGCTCACGAGCATCGCCGCGCCGAGGGTGCCGGAGCTCTCCGACCCGTCGGTCGTCCGGGTGGACCGGACCTACTACGTCTACGGGTCGAACAACCACCTGCGGGCCCCCGTCACCCGCACGACCGACATCGGCCGCTCGTACTCGTTGCAGGCGAAGAACCAGATCACCAGCGAAGCCATGCCGAACCGACCGGCGTGGGCCGGTTCGTCGAACCAGAAGCAGCTGTGGGCACCGACGGTCCACCGGTTCGGCAGCACGTGGGTCATGTACTTCTCGATGGACCGCCGGAACCCACCGCAGCCCAACAACCCGCAGTGCCTCGGCCGTGCCACGGCGTCCAGCCCGATGGGACCCTTCACCCCCGACCCCTCACCGGCGCACTGCGGCCTGCGCGGCACCGGCGGAGCCCTCGACCCGCAGATCTACGTCGACAAGGCGGGCCGCGCCGGCCTGCTCGCTGCGTTCGGCGACACCGAGAGCCCCATCCACCACCTCTCCCTCGACGGCAACGGGCGCATCGTGGGCGGTGCGACGGCGCTCCTGCGTCGCCAGCACAACTGGGAGTACCACTTCATCGAGAACCCGGCGATGGTCTACGACTGGACCCGCGACAACTACCTGCTGACCTACTCGGCGGGTCGTTGGTGGGAAGGCCGGTACTCCACCGGCATCGCCCGGTGCTCGACCCCGACCGGCCCGTGCACCTCGGACCCGTCCGGGCCGTGGGTCTCCTCGGGGGCCGGACGCACCGGCCCCGGAGGCCTCAGCTTCTTCACCGACACCACCGGCCAGACCCAGGGCATCTTCTCGACGTTCGCTGCCGGCTTCGAGACACAGAACGGCGGTCGTTCGGCGTCGATCATGCCGCTGCAGATCCAGCCCGCGGTGGGGCTCGGCAACGTCACCAAGTGAGGCGCGTGGCAGCCACTAGCGTCACCGTGTGGCCGTCACGAAGATCTGCGGGATCGAGACCGAGTACGGAATCGTCATCCGGGGCACCTCGGAGTCGAACCCCATCTCCGCGTCGTCGCTCCTGATCAACGCCTATCTGTCGTCGCTCGACGACGACCCCGCCGACCCGCACCCGCCGGCGGTGGGTTGGGACTTCGAGGACGAGTCCCCGGGCAACGACGCCCGGGGTGACTCGCTCCGACTGTCGGCCGCACCCGAGATCGAGACCCACCTGGTCAACGCGGTGCTGACCAACGGCGCCCGGTACTACGTCGACCACGCGCACCCCGAGTACTCGGCGCCCGAGTGCCTCGATGCCCGCCAGGCGCTGCTCTACGACCGCGCGGGTGAGGAGATCCTGCTGCGCTCCATGACCGCGGCGCGGCGGATGCTGCCCGAGGGCCAGGAGCTCGTCGTCTACAAGAACAACTCCGACGGCAAGGGCAACAGCTACGGGTGCCACGAGAACTACCTGATGGACCGGGCGACGCCGTTCTCGCGGATCGTGTCGCACGCGACCGCGCACATGGTGACCCGCCAGATCTTCACCGGTTCCGGCAAGGTCGGCGCCGAGCACCAGGGCCGGCGTCGCGACGAGGTGCCGTTCCAGATCACCCAGCGCGCCGACTTCTTCGAGGAAGAGGTCGGCCTGGAGACGACGCTGAAGCGTCCGATCATCAACACCCGCGACGAGCCGCACGCAGACGCCCAGAAGTACCGCCGGCTCCACGTGATCGCCGGCGACGCCAACATGAGCGAGGTCGCGACCTTCCTGAAGCTGGGCACCACCGCGCTGGTCCTCGCGATGATCGACGACGACGCACTCGGTGAGCCGCTGCGCCTGGCCCGGCCGGTGCCGGCGATGCACCAGGTCTCCCGCGACCTGTCGCTCGGGTCATCGCTGCAGATGGCCGACGGCTCCACGATGACCGCGCTCGAGGTGCAGTGGCACCTGTTGGAGCACGCCCGCCGCTACGCGGACGAGCGCGGGCTGGACGCGGTCGGCGAGACGGTCGGCGAAGAGACGCTGACACGCTGGGAGGCGGTGCTCTCCGCCCTCGAGTCCGACCCCATGCGTCTGGCCGACCAACTCGACTGGGTCGCGAAGTACCGGCTCTTCGACGCCTACCGCGAGCGCCACGGCCTCGAGTGGAGCGACGCCCGTCTGGCGGCGATGGACCTGCAGTACCACGACCTGCGTCCTGGATCGTCGCTCGCCCGTCGTGTCGGCCTCGAACGCCTCACCGACGACGACACGGTCCGGGACGCCGTCAGCCAGCCACCGCCCGACACCAGGGCGTACTTCCGTGGACGCTGCCTGGCCCGCTTCTCCGACGAGATCGTCGCGGCCAACTGGGACTCCATCGTCTTCGACACCGGTGGTGCCTCGTTGCAGCGGGTCCCGATGCTCGATCCGGCGAAGGGCACCCGCGACGCCGTGGGCGAGCTGATCGAGTCCTCGGCGTCGGCAGCCGACCTCCTGCGGCGTCTCGGCAGCTGAACGCGCCCCCGCCTCCGGCGCTGCGAAAGGCGGCGCGGCAACCGGGTGATGTCGGGGTACGGTGACCACGACGCGGAGGTTCGAGATGCCAGAACGTGAACTGAAGAAGAAGCCAGCGCCGCAGCGTCGCGACACCGAAGAGGTCGTCGAGGAGCCTGCGGCGAGCGAGTCCGGCACGAAGATCAAGGCCGAGCTCGACGAGCTGCTCGACGAGATCGACGACGTGCTCGAGACGAACGCCGAGGACTTCGTGAAGTCCTACATCCAGAAGGGTGGTGAGTGAGCACACGGCATGATCCGTGTGCCACCGCCCGAGAGACGGCCCTTGTAGCCTGCGACCCGTGACATTCTTGAACTTCGGACCCGGCGACGACCCGGGACCTGACTTCGCCGCCCTCGTGCGCCGCGCCGGGCTCTCCCCGGTCGTGCCCGACGGCCCGGTCGATGCCCGCTTCCAGGTGACCCACGGGACCACGTGCGTCGCGATCCGCTACGCGGAGGGCGTCGTCATGGCGGGCGATCGTCGCGCCACGTCGGGCAACCTGATCAGCCACCGCACGATCGAGAAGGTCTTCGCCGCCGACCGCCACAGCGGTGTCGCCATCGCCGGTGCCGCCGGGCCCGCGGTCGAGATGGTCAAGCTCTTCCAGCTGCAGCTCGAGCACTACGAGAAGGTCGAGGGTGCGCCGCTGAGCCTGGAGGGCAAGGCGAACCAGCTCTCGCAGATGGTGCGCAACCACCTGCCCGCCGCCATGCAGGGTCTGGCCGTGGTGCCGATCTTCGCCGGCTTCGACCTCGCCCGCGACAGCGGGCGTCTCTTCCAGTACGACGTCACCGGCGGCCGCTACGAGGAGTACGACCACGCCGCGACCGGCTCGGGCAGCCTTCACGCCACCACCGTGGTCAAGCTCGGCTGGCGCCAGAGCCTCGACGCCACCGCAGCGGTCGACCTTGCGCTGCGTGCGCTGCACGAAGCAGCCGACGAGGATTCCGCCACCGGAGGGCCCGACATGCTGCGCGGCATCTTCCCGGTGATCGCCACGATCAGCCGGGCCGGATTCGTGCGTGTGCCCGACGAGGATCTCGGCATCCGCTACGCAGCGCTGTTGGAGCAGATCGCCGCAGAGCGGGAGGCCCGGTCATGACCGCACCGTTCTATGTGGCCCCCGAGCAGATGATGAAGGACCGCGCCGACTACGCGCGGAAGGGCATCGCCAGGGGTCGAGCGCTGCTCGCCTGCACCTTCGACGACGGCATCCTGCTGTGCGCCGAGAACCCCTCCCGCATGCTCCGCAAGATCTCCGAGATCTACGACCGCATCGGCTTCGCCGGCGTGGGCAAGTACAACGAGTTCGACCAGCTGCGCATCGCCGGTGTCCGCCATGCGGACCTCAAGGGCTTCTCGTTCAGCCGTGAGGACGTCGACGCCCGGAGCCTGGCCAACCAGTACGCCCAGATGCTCGGGCAGGTGTTCACCCACGAGATGAAGCCGATGGAGGTCGAGATCCTCGTCGCCGAGGTCGGCCACGAACCGGCCGACGACCACCTCTTCCACATCCTCTACGACGGCACCCTCATCGACGAGACCGGCTGGTGCGTCCTCGGCGGCGAGGCCGAGGCGATCGGTACCCGCATGGGCGACACCTGGAACGAGGGCGGCACCGTCGTCGACGCCCTGCGTGTCGCGGTCGCCGCGCTCGCCGGACCCGACCGGGAGCTGACCCCGGCCGAGCTCGAGGTCGCCGTGCTCGACCGGGTCCCGACCGGGCGCACCTTCCGCCGCATCGACGACGCGGAGACCGCCGCCCTGCTCGGCTGACGGCCGTGTCCGACCAACCGCAACCGGCGCCGTCGGGTCGGCCGGGCGTCCGAGTCGGACTCGTCGTCCTCGCCATCGTCCTGGTCTCGCTCGCCGTCGTCGCGCTCCTGCTCTTCGACGGTGCGTTCCTCAGCCGGGGTGACGCCGCGACCGAGGCGCTGCCACCCTCGGAGCGAGGTGCTGCGCCGACGACCACGGTGCCCCGCGTGGTGACCGACGCCGATCGTCGCACCGCCGCGGCGCGCTCCGAGCAGCGGTTCGAGGAGCTCGAGTGCATGTTCTCGGGCACGTCGACGCTCGATCCGCCGCTCGCCACCGGCAGCTTCTTCGGTGGCAGCACACACCGCATGGCGCTCGAGCCCGGCGCCCGCTTCGAGTGCGAGGACGGCACGGGTCGGTCGTCGGGCACCGTCGGACTCGACGCGACCTTCGACTCGCTCAACATGCTGCGTGGGGTCGCGTCGGGCACCGGCTCGATCGACTGGAGCGAGCTCGGTCCCGGTCACGAGTTGCCGGGTCAGGCGCCGCCGGCGTCGCCCACGGTGATCGAGGTGCAGTTGGACTACCCGGTGATCGTCGTCTGGACGACGATCACCGACGGCCCCTACGCAGGCTTCCGGGGCCGACTTGTCCTGCGGGACTGGGAGCAGATCCACGACGACGACGGCAACATCTCGGGCGTGGAGTTCGCGAGGACCTCCACGACGTTCGCCCCTGAGTGAGCCCGTGGGCGCGGAGTCGGGGCTACACCCGATTCGCGGCGGCGGCCGCTAGCTTGACCGCGATGGAACGCCGGATCTACGGCCTCGAGAACGAGTACGGCGTCACCTGCACCCTTCGCGGCCAACGGCGCCTCAGTCCCGACGAGGTCGCCCGGTACCTGTTCCGCCGGGTCGTGTCCTGGGGCCGTTCCTCGAACGTCTTCCTGGCCAACGGCGCCCGGCTCTACCTCGACGTCGGCTCGCACCCCGAGTACGCCACCCCGGAGTGCGACTCGCTGCACGACCTGGTCGCGCACGACAAGGCAGGGGAGTGGATCCTGGGTCAGCTCGTCGAGTCGGCCGAGCAGCGACTCGCCGAGGAGGGCATCCACGGCGACATCTACCTGTTCCGCAACAACACCGACTCGGCCGGCAACAGCTACGGCTGCCACGAGAACTACCTGACCAGCCGCAACGACGACCTCAACCACTACACCGAGGTCCTCATCCCGTTCCTGGTGAGCCGCCAGATCTACGCAGGTGCCGGCAAGCTGCTGCAGACCGCCCGGGGCGCGCAGTTCTCGATCTCGCAGCGCGCCGAGCACATCTGGGAGGGCGTGTCGTCCGCGACCACCCGTTCACGGCCGATCATCAACACCCGCGACGAGCCCCACGCGGACTCCGAGAGCTACCGCCGGCTGCACGTGATCGTCGGCGACTCGAACATGAGCGAGTACGCCACGTTCCTGAAGCTCGGTGCGTGCTCGCTGATCCTGCGGATGCTCGAGGACCCGACGGTCATCCTGCGTGACCTGACGCTCGAGAACCCGATCCGGGCGATCCGTGAGATCAGCCACGATCCGACCTGTCAGCGCCGGGTGCGCCTGGCGAACGGCCGGGAGGCGTCGGCGCTCGACATCCAGAACGAGTACCTCAGCCGAGCAGTGCGCTACGCCGAGACCCACGACATGAGCCCGCAGGAGAAGCAGGCGCTCGGCATGTGGGAGCACGTGATGGCCGGACTCGAGAGCGACCCGCTGTCGCTCGACCGTGAGGTCGACTGGGTCATGAAGCACAACCTGATCGAGCGCTACCGCGAACGCCACGGCCTCGAGCTCGGCGACCCCCGGGTCGCCCTGCTCGACCTGCAGTACCACGACATCGACCGCAATCGGTCGGTGTTCTACAAGCTCCAGAACGCCGGGCTGGTCGAGCGGATCGTCAGCGACCACGACATCGCCGAGGCGATGGAGGTCCCACCGCAGACCACCCGAGCCCGACTGCGCGGCGACTTCATCCGTCGAGCCAAGGAGCGCAAGCGCGACTACACCGTCGACTGGGTGCACCTGAAGCTCAACGACCAGGCCCAGCGCACCGTGTTGTGCAAGGACCCGTTCAAGTCGACCGACGAGCGCGTCGAGCGACTCATCGCCTCACTCTGACGATCCCCGGTCCGGCCCCGATGGTGACCGCCGAGCGGCCACCGGCGTGCGCAGCGGTCGACTAGACCTCCGGGGTGCCCACCTTCCGGACCGCCCAGCTCACCGAGGTCATCTCCGAACGCCGCGGCCTGCAGCGGGTGCGGGTACGGATGCCGGACGGCAGCGACGCACGTGCGTACGTCCTGACCCAGCTCACCGGCACCTGTGCCGTCGGCGACGCCGTGATCGTGAACACCACCGCGGTCGAGCTCGGACTGGGCACCGGCGGCTGGCACTTCGTGCACTGGAACCTGGCGCGTGACGAGCTCGTCAGCCCGGGCCCCGAGCACATCATGAAGCTGCGCTACACCAGCCTGCAGTTCGACGCCGGCACCGACGAGCTCACCCATCCCGAGGTCGACGAGCCGCTCGGCGGCGTACCGGTCGTCGTCTGCACGGTGCACAGCCAGGTGGCGACCGTCGCTGCCGCCTACGCCGCGGCGGGCGCCGAACGACTGGTGTACGTGATGACCGACGGAGCGAGCCTGCCGCTGGCGATGTCGGACCTGGTCGCGACCATGGGGGAGCGGGGGCTGCTCGCCGGCACCGTGACCGCCGGGCACGCCTTCGGCGGAGATCTCGAAGCGGTCACGGTCGCCTCGGCGCTCGGCCTCGCGGTCCACACGCTCGGCGCCGACGCAGTGGTCGTCGGCATGGGTCCCGGCGTCGTCGGCACCGGCACCGCCATGGGCAACACCGGGCTCGAGGTCGCACCCATCCTCGACACCGTCGCCAAGCGCGGCGGCACCCCCGTGCTGTGCGTCGAGCCTCCGACGGTGACCCTCGTCCCCGGCACCACGGCATCTCGCACCACACCCGCAGCGTCGTGGACCTGATGTCGTGTTCGCCGTGGGTCGCTCCCGTCCCGGCCGAGGCGGCCGAGCTGCCCGGAGTGCGGGTCGCCCATGGCGCCCCCTGGTCCGACACCGACTGGCCCGACGCCGCAGCGGTGCTCGATGCCCACTCGCTGCAGGTCACCACGATGGGCCGCACCGTCGACGAGGACCCGCTGTTCTTCGCCGCCGCCGCGGCCGCCGGACACCTGACCGCGCAGCTCGTGGCGCGCAGGGCCGACGACGGCCACCGGTAGGATCCTGCGGTGGCGAAACTCGACCGCCTGCTGAACCTCGTCGCCGCGCTGATCGAGACGACGGTGCCCATGACGGCCGAGGAGATCCGCGATCGGATCCCCGGCTACTCGGCCGACTCCGACGACGCGTTCCACCGTGCCTTCGAGCGCGACAAGGACGACCTGCGCGAGCTCGGTGTCCCGGTCGAGACGGTCATGGTCGGCCACCACGAGCAGCCGAGATCGGCGTACACGATCGAGCGCGACCGCTACGAGCTGCCCGACCCCGGCTTCGACGCGGACGAGCTCGCCGCGCTGCACCTGGCGACGGCCGCGGTGCAGCTCGAGGGCCTCGATGCGGACGACGCCACCGACGGGCTCCGCAAGCTCGGCGGCCTGGTCCCGGGCGGCCCGGGCCCCGATGCAGGACAGGGACCGGTCGGGGCGCTGCCGGCCCCCGACTCGCTGCTCGAGCTGTTCGTGGCGGTACTCGAGCGGCGCGAGGCGACCTTCGACTACGGCGAGACCCGCCGCACGCTGCAGCCGCACCGACTGCAGTTCGAACGCGGTCGCTGGTACCTGAGCGGCTACGACACCATGCGCGAGGACCAGCGCAGCTTCCGCCTCGACCGCATCGCCGGCCCGGTCGTGACGGGCCCAGCCGAGGCGTTCGACCGCCCCGACGAGGTGCCGGCCGTGCGTCTGCGCCCCTGGGAACTCGGCGACGACGAGCCGACCCGGGTCCTGGTCCTGCTCGACGCCGAGATCGCCCGGTCGGTGCTCGCCGAGGACCCCGGGATCGAGGTCGCCGAGCGACGTGAGAACGGCGACGTCGTGATCGCCCTCGCCGCCCGCAGCCGGACGTCGCTGCGCAACTTCGTGCTGACGCAGCTCGACCGGGCCGAGATCCTCGAACCACCGGAGCTCCGCGACGACCTGTTGCACTGGCTCGACGGGTTCACCAGCACCGGAGCAGCACGATGAGCCGCGTGACCGCCACCGACCGGGTGCAGCGCATCCTCGCCGTGCTGCCCTGGATCGTGCAGCACCAGGGCGCCACGGTCGACGAGATCTGCGATCGCTTCGGCATGCGACGCGACGACCTGGTCGCCGACCTCGACTTCGTGTTCGTGAACGTGGGCCTGCACCCCTTCACACCCGACATGCTCGCCGACGTCAGCATCGAGGACGACCGGGTCCACGTCCGCCTGGGCGACTACTTCACCCGTCCGCTGCGCCTGACGCACGCCGAGGCGCTGACCCTGCTCGCCGCGGGCCGCGCCCTCGAGGACCGTCCGGGCACCGACCCCGACGGCACGCTGCACCGGGCCGTGGCCAAGTTGTCCGCCGCACTCGGGACCGCCGCTGACGGTGCCGTCGAGGTGGCCCTCGGCGACGCGGACGCCGAGGTGTTCGCGGTGGTGCAGGAGGCCCTGGCCGGCAGCCGCCGGCTCGACATCGAGTACTACTCCTACGCCCGCGACGAGTCGACGCGCCGGACCGTCGACCCGTACCGAGTCGTGTCCCGCGAGGGTCGTTGGTACCTGTTCGGCCGCTGCCAGACCGCCGAGGGGGAGCGGTTGTTCCGCATCGACCGGATCACCTCGGCGACGGCCACCGACGAGCGCTTCGAGGCACCCGACGGCGCCGGCGACGGCATCATCGATCTCTCGAGCAGCCCTCGGAGCGTCGAGCTGATCACGCCAGCCTCGGCGCGCTGGGTCACCGAGACGTACCCCTACGACGAGCTCGAGGAGCTCCCGGACGGCCGGCTCCGCATCGTGTTGCCGGTCACCGCGCTGCCCTGGTTGGAGCGGCTCCTGCTGCGACTCGGCCCGGAGGTCGAGGTGACCGACCTGCACACCGGCGAGGATCTCCGCCCGCTGGGTGTCGCTGCGGCAGCACGCGTCGCAGCCCGGTACGCCACCTCGAGGTGACCGCGGTTCGCGCACCGCGCCTGTAGCGTGGCGGTCGATGACCGACCTCTCGAGCAGCGACGCAGAGCGACCGGATGCTGCAGCGTCGGCAGGGGTCGAGTCGGACGCTCCGGACCCCGCAGCGGTCCCCAGCCCTCGGATCTCGCGGAGTCGTCGCTCCGGTCGTCGACAGCACTCCTCGACCCGCAACATCCTGGAGTGGATCGCGGTCGTGGTCGGCGCCGTGCTGGTGGCGCTCGTCATCAAGACGTTCGTCGTGCAGGCCTTCAAGATCCCTTCGGAGTCGATGGCACCGACGCTGCTCGACGGTGATCGGGTCGTCGTCAACAAGCTCAGCTACGACGCCCACGACCTCAATCGCGGCGACGTGGTGGTCTTCTCACGCCCGCCGGGGTTGCCCGCCGGCCCGAACGACCCGAAGGACCTGATCAAGCGTGTCATCGGACTGCCCGGTGACACCCTCCTGACCCGCGACGGCTCCATCTACGTCAACGACCGCCGTCTCGAAGAGCCGTACCTGCCCGAGGGGACGATGACCTACGACATCGACCGGCCCCTCGTCGTGCCCGAGGGCCACGTGTTCCTCATGGGCGACAACCGGAACCACTCCAGCGACAGCCGCGTCTTCGGGCCCGTCGACGTCGACACCGTGATCGGCCGCGCGTTCATGATCATGTGGCCCTTCAGCCGCATCGGCGCGCTGTAGCGACCGGCGCGCCGTAGCGACCACAGCTCCCTGTGACGGCCGGGACAGTTCGGCCCAGCGCGGACCGGCCTGGCTTCGCTGTCACACGCCCTTCGTAGGGTGGGCTCCAGGTCGTTCACTTCTCCAGACTGCCGACTCGTTCGGTGGTGTTGAGCGTCCGGTCGTCGTGTCACCGACTCGCCGTGACACTGCTGATTGGTCATCTCCTGGGGGAGGCGCGCTCGTGTCGCTGCTCGATCATCCACCACCCGGTCCACCCGGGTCACCGCGTCTCCGGTGCTCCGTTGTCGGGTGCACCGCCGCTCGACCCGCTGTTGGCGTCCGACGACGAGTTGTTGTCCGCTCTGGACGACCTCGAAGCATCCCAACGGGCGCTCGACGCGCAGCGCATGGCGTTGCTCGCCGAAACGCATCATCGGGCGGTCACCGAACGCAAGGCCGGGCTCCGGTTGAAGGCCTACCTCGGCCACACGCATCACGTCGCTGCTGCGACGGCGGCCGAACAGGTCGCGACGGCGAAGAAGCTACGTGTCCTGCCCGAGATCGCCGAGGCACTCGAGTTGGGGGTGATCTCCTTCGATCACGCGGCGTTGTTGGTTCGGCTGTGTGTGCCTCGTGTCGAATCGATCATGGTCGAGCTGCAGCCACGCTTCATCGAGCTCGCGCTGGTCGAGCGTTTCGAGGCGTGGGCACACGACGGTGCGCGGCCTGATCTCGCTCGCCGATCAGGACGGCCCCGGGCCTGGGCCCTTGGGTGAGCCGCAGAACCGGTTGCGGATGACCGACGGCCTCGACGGCGCCCTGCACTTGGACATCGACCTCTACGGAGCCTCCGCGGCGAAGGTGCGGGCGTCGCTGCTGCGTGAGGGTGAGCGTCAGTGGCGTCACCAGACCCGCCGACCACACCCCGACGCCGAGGGCAGCGGCACCGAGCACGGCTCAGCCGATGGCGCCACCGACGGCGACGCAGGCGCTGACGGCGGGTCGGCGTGTGAGCACGATCAGACCTTCGCCGAGTACCCGCAGCGCAGCCTGCTGCTCGCCGACGCGATGGTTGAGTTGATCGGCAAGGGGATGGTCGCTCGCGCGAACCCGAAGATGCCGGTCACCGACGTGACCTTGATCGTCCCGGCGTCCGGGCCGCTGGAAGCGTGGACTCCGGACGGGGTGCGGTTGCAGGACGGCACCATCCGGCGACTGCTGTGCACTGCGATCTTCACGCCGGTGGTGGTCGACAACCTCGGCGTGCCCCTCGACATGGGGCTGGGCAAGCGCTTGTACACGCCCGGCCAGAAGCGGGCGATCATGGTCCGCGATGGCGGCTGTGGTCATCCCGGGTGTCCGCTCCCCTGGGAGTGGTGTGAGATCCATCACGTCGAGCACTGGGAACACGACGGACCGACCGACCTGGTCAACGGGTTGCCGGCCTGCAGCTTCCACCACGACCTGTGGCACTCCGACGGCTGGTCCGTGCAACCGGATCCCGACACCCATCACCTGGACCAGGGGTTCATCATCACCAACCCCGACGGCGACGTGCTCCACTCACAACGCCACGGCGTGGCCCGCCCGCTCACCCTCGGCCTCGACGACGACTGAGCAACGGGGACGGGGCGGGGGCGGACACGCCGACTGATCACGGGATCTGGCGGTGAGAGCCCCACCGACCACAGGACCGGCGGCATCTTGCAGCGCCTGACGAAAGCAGCCACGGCGACGCCGGCCTCCGACAGGCCCTCCCTGCGACGGCACCTCCTTGCGACGGCACCTCCCTGCGACGGGAGGCGCTCCGCCGCGCCCGTGCAGCCCCGTCCGGGCAGCGAAGCGACCGACCTCGGCGTGCCGTCGTCAGACCGCAGCTGAGTCAGACCGCGGCTGAGTCAGACCGCAACTGAGTCAGACCGCGGCGGCGTCGACGAGGCGGTCGACGTGGTCGCTGTAGACCCCGTCGATGCCCATGTCGAGCAGGGCGGAGATCACCCGCAGGTGCTGGGCGTCCCACCCGAAGCAGCGCCGCCGGAAGCGGTGCAGCAGCGCCACCGTGCCGGCGCTCCACTCGGAGTGGTGCAGGTTGAGCGCATCGATGTCGCGCTCGCGCAACTGCGCCGCCCGCCGTTCCGCACCGTGTTCCAGTGCCGCCAGGCGGGTCGAGTTGACGAGCTTGATCGCCCGGTCCCGCGCACGCCACTCGCCGAGCAGCTCGATGTCGGGATGGCAGAGCCACAGACGCTCGGACGCTCCGGCGTCGGCCGCCACCCTCAGGACCTCGTCGGCCACCGCCGGATCCTTCACGTCCAGCGACAGCTCGAAGTCGGTGCCGCAGGCCTCGTAGAGCTCGGCCAGCGAGGGGATGTGCTCCGGGAGATCGGCCCGGTCGAGCTGCGCGATCTGCTTGCGACGCAGCAGCCCTCCCACGACCCCGTCGTGGTCGAGCACGGCCACCCCGTCGGCGGTGAGCCAGACGTCGCTCTCCAATCCGGTGGCTCCCAGACGGAGCCCCAGCGTGAACGCCTCGATCGTGTTCTCCGGGGCATGGGCGCGCGCACCCCGGTGGGCGAACAGCACTGCAGGACCGTCGAGGGACTCGTAGGCCGGGGACATCACCGCACATGTTGCCAGCTCCGGAACACCGCCCGGACTCGTGGGCGTTGCGACCCGGCCGGAGCAGGCCGAACGGCCCGGATTCGCCGCGAAAGGTCAACCATCACACCATCCGGGCCGAAGTAGAGGTGGTACGTGAAACGAGGAGAACTCTGATGGCGCTCATCCGTGCGACCTGTAGCGACTGTGGTGATGTGGAACTGCGATCCCGTGATCTCCGGGTCCGCACCTGCGTCGACAACGACGAGGCCACCTACCTCTTCCGCTGCCCGGTGTGCCGGATGATCGAGGTGCGCCCGGCCGAGAGCCACGTGGTCGACGTCCTGCTCGCTGCAGGTGTCGCCTCCGAGGAGTGGCGCCTGCCGGCCGAGCTGGCCGAGCAGAAGGGCGGGGCCTCGATCTCGCACGACGACGTGCTCGACTTCCACGACCTGCTCACCACGCCCGACTGGTTCGTGACGCTCGCCACCATGACGGACCGCTGACGTCGTCCGACCACTCCTCGGGCGTCACCGCCCGATCCGATGCAACCGCTCCTGGGACGCCCTGCCGCAACTCTTGCCGGGGCGTCCTGCGCGTTCGGGCCGCCGACGGCGAGGTAGCGTTCGTCCATGGCATTCGTCGTGACGACCCTGGTGTTGCTGGCATCGCCGGTGCGCTCGCGCTCAGGGCCGTCCGCACGCTCGAGCGGTCCTCCGCCCTCCTCGTGTCGATCGACACCGGGGAGCTGCACCGTGCCGCCGACGTCATCGATCAGTCAACCGACGGACTCCGCCGAGAGATCCGGGACCGGCTCGGGCAGTAGCGACCTCGATGGGCAACTTCACCGGCGGTGAGTTCATCATCATCCTCATCGTCGCGCTCGTCGTGCTCGGCCCGGAGCGTCTGCCCGAGATGGCGCGCAGCGCCGGGAAGATGATCCACAAGCTGAAGACCATGGCCGACGGCATGGGCGCCGACGTCAAGGGCGTCATGGACGACCCATCGATGCAGCCGCTCAAGGAGCTCGGCGAGCTCGCCGCCCGACCGCGCCAGAAGCTGGCCGAGTACGCCCTCGAGGCCGAGGCCGAGGAACGCGCCCGCAAGGAGGCCGCTGCCCAGGTCGCCGCCGACGCAGCCGACGCCGCGGCCGACGCAGCCGAAACGGCGAGACCGCCGCAGCCGATGCAGCCGAGGCGGCAGGCGCGACCGTTGGTGCGAGCGATGCGGACCGCACACCCGATGCAGACGCGGGCGCAGCGACACCGACCGATGGAGCAGGGCTGACCACCGACGAGTCACCCGGCGCAGAACCCGGCGCGACCCCGGCTCCGGAACCGCCGCGGAGCGATGAAGCGACCGACGATCCTCACGGGGGCCGAACGCGAAGGCGGCGACATGTCGCTCGCGGACCACCTGCGCGAGCTCCGGCGTCGCCTGGTGATCTCCGCCGGCGCGGTGTTCGTGCTGATGATCCCGGCGTGGTTCCTCTACCCGGTGTTGATCGACACGCTCAACCAGCCGTACTGCGACGCGCTGCGAGATGTCAGCGGCACTGCGGACTGCAACTTCCTGGTGACGAACCTGCTCGACCCGTTCAGCCTGCGCCTCAAGGTGGCCGGCTACGGGGGAGTGTTCCTCGCCATGCCGGTCATCCTGTGGCAGCTCTGGAGGTTCATCGCGCCCGGGCCTCTACAAGCGTGAACGCCGCTACGCGATCGCCTTCACGGCGTCGGCCTTCCTGCTGTTCGTCCTGGGCGCGGTCGTCGCCTACTTCACGCTGACCCAGGCGGTCGAGTTCCTGGTTCGGATCGGTGGCGACGACATCGACATCCGGTCCGGCCCGACCGAGTTCGTGCGACTCTCGCTGTTCATGATGACGGCGTTCGGGGTCGGCTTCGAGTTCCCGATCCTGCTCGTCAGCCTGCAGCTGATCGGCGTCGTGACCCCCCAGCAGCTCTCCAGCTGGCGGCGACCGACCGTGCTCGTCATCGTCGTGCTCGCCGCGGCCATCACCCCCTCGGGGGACCCGGTGTCGCTCGCCGCCCTGTCGGTCCCGATGTACCTCTTCTACGAGCTGTCGATCCTGCTCGGACGCCTGTTCCTCCGCCGCAGGAAGAAGGCCGAGGCCACGGCCGCGGCACCGTCGTCGGGCTCGAGCGACTCGTCGTCGGGATCCTCGTCCGACGCCACCACCTGAGACCGGTGTTCGACCACGACTTCCGCCTCGACGACTTCCAGCGGTCGGCCTTCGACGCGCTCGACGCCGGTCTGAACGTGCTCGTCGCCGCACCGACCGGTTCCGGCAAGACCGTCGTCGCCGAACACGCCGTCGAGCTCGCACTGGGCGAGGGCGCCAAGTGCTTCTACACGGCGCCGATCAAGGCGCTGTCGAACCAGAAGTTCAACGACCTGCGTGCGGTCCTGGGCGACGACCGCGTCGGTCTGCTCACCGGCGACCACGCGATCAACGGTGACGCCCCGGTGGTCGTGATGACCACCGAGGTGCTCCGCAACATGGTCTACGCCGAGTCCCCGGCGCTGCAGGGTCTGCGCTGGATCGTGCTCGACGAGGTCCACTTCCTCCAGGACGCGTACCGCGGTCCGGTCTGGGAAGAGGTGCTGATCCACGCGCCCCGCCACGCCGGCTTCGTCTGCCTCTCCGCGACGGTGTCGAACGCGGTGGAGCTCGGCGAGTGGATCACCGCGCTGCGTGGACCGACCGAGATCGTCGTCGAGCACACACGCCCGATCCGCCTCGACCCGTTGATGCTCATCGGCGACCGCAGCGCCGAGCGCGACCACCTGATCCCGCTGCTCGTCGACGGACGCACGAACCCCGAGGGCCACCGCTTCGACGCCGACCAGCACCGCCAGCGACAGGCCGACGGTCGGCGCCGCAGGTCGCGGTTCGTCACGCCGCGGCGCCTCGAGACGATCGAGCGACTCGACGACGAGGGGCTGCTGCCCGCCATCTACTTCATCTTCAGCCGGAACGGCTGCGACGAGGCGGCGCGGGGGCTGCTCGACGCGGGCGTCCGCCTGACGAGCGCCGAGGAACGCACCCGCATCCGTGCGATCGCCGAGCGGCGCACCGTCGCGCTCGAGCGACGACGACCTGGACGTGCTCGGCTACGACCGCTGGCTGGCGACCCTCGAAGCGGGCGTCGCCGCCCACCACGCGGGCATGATCCCGGCGTTCCGTGAAACCGTCGAGGAGTGCTTCAACCTGGGCCTGCTCAAGGCCGTGTTCGCCACCGAGACGCTCGCGGTGGGCATCAACATGCCGGCCCGCGCCGTCGTCATCGAGCGCCTGAGCAAGTTCAACGGCGAGCGCCACGAGTTCCTCAGCCCGGGGCAGTTCACGCAGCTCACCGGTCGGGCGGGTCGCCGGGGGATCGACGAGACCGGCGCGGCGGTCACGCTGTGGAACCCGTTCGCTCCCTTCGACCAGGTCGCGACCCTCGCGGCGAGTCGCGAGTTCCCCCTGTCGTCGTCGTTCCGCCCGACGTACAACATGTCGGCGAACCTCGTGGAGCGCTACGACCGCGACGAGGCACACGAGGTGCTCTCACGGTCCTTCGCCCAGTTCCAGGCGGACAAGGCGGTCGTCCGGCTGCGGGCGCGCCAGGACCGCCTGGCCGGAGAGCTCGCCGCGCTGCGCGCCGAACCCGAACGTGTCTCGCACCAGGTGTTCGACATCGCCGGTTACGTGGCCATCGAGGACGCCGTGCGGGAGCAGCGCCGTCGTCGACGCAGCGGCGGTCGAGCGGCGGTCGAGTCCTCGCTGCGCTCGCTGCGACCCGGTGACGTGATCGAACGGCGCACACCGCAGGGCCACAAGCTGCTGGTGGTGCTCGCCGTGTCGCACCGACGCGGGGGAGCGGTGCGGGTCCGGGCGACGAACCAGCGGGCGAACCTGGTGACCCTCGATGCGGGCAGCCTCAGCGAACCGGTCGTCGCCGTCGGCAGGGTGGACCTGCCACGGCCCAACAAGCCGCAGGACCCGAAGTACCGCCGTAGCGCCGCCACGACCCTGCGCACCGTCGACCGCTCGTCGCTGCGCCGGCCGGACCGCGGGGCGCGGGCGAGGGAGCCGGCGGGGGAGCGGAGCAGGAGCACGCGGACGACGGGGAGCTCGAGGATCCGAGGGGCGCGCTCGAAGCGCACCCGCTGCACCACCACCCCGACCGCAAGGCGCTGCTCGCCGCCCACGCCGAGACCGCCCGGATCGAACGCGACATCGCCGACATCGCCAAGGAGATCGACCGACGGGGCGCCGGGCTGGTCGACCGCTTCGACGCGGTCATCGAGGTGCTCGGCCGGACCGGTCACGTCGAGACCGATCCCGATGGGGGATGGCGGCTCACCCCGGCGGGGCAGCGCCTGCGGCGGATCTACCACGAGTGCGACCTGCTGATCTCGCTGGCGCTCGAGGGTGGCGTCTTCGACGGGCTGGAACCCGCGGAGCTGGCAGCGACGCTCAGCTTCCTCACCTACGAGCACCGCAGCGCCGACCCGCCGCCGGAGCCGGTCCTGCCGACGATCGCCGTCCGCGACCGCTACCGCTCGCTCGGGGCGATGTCCAAGGACCTGCAGCGCATCGAGCGTGCGCACCGGGTGGGGCCGACCAGGGAACCCGAGGGCGGGTTCGCCGCGGCGGCGTGGTCGTGGGCGGCGGGCCAGGAGCTCGACCACATCCTCGACGAGGACCTGACCGGCGGCGACTTCGTGCGCAACGTCCGCCAGCTGGTCGACCTGCTGAGCCAGGTGGCGTTGGTGGCACCCGTCGCCGAGACGCGGACCGCGGCGCGAGTCGCCTCGAACGCGCTCGTCCGCGGCGTGATCGCCGCCTCGACCGCACCTGACGAGGGGGACGAGGACGGCGAGGACGGTGTCGGCGAGGACGAGGGCACGACCGACGAGAGCCCGGACCCGACGTGACGATCGAGAAGGGGCGCTCGTGGGGTGCGCCCGGACCGCTCGCTGACGACGCGCCCGTCGTCAGCGAGGACCGAGCAGCCGCCGTGGTGGTGGCCGCGGCGCTGGCGGCCGGCGAACCACCGGGGGAGCTCGGCCTGCTCGGCGGGGACCTCCACCGGTCCCTCGGCGCACCGCAGCACTCGGCCGACGCACTGCGCGCCGGCGAGGGCACCCGGTTCCCCATCGACGTCGGCGTCGTCGAGCTCGACGGGCGCCCGGACGTGTTCGTGGCGCACCTGGTCGCCACCGAGCACCGCTCCGGTCGGCTCTGGCGGGGACACACCGTGATCCTGGTCAACGGCTCGTTCATGGGACCGCTCGACCTCGGCCCGAAGGCACACCCCAACGACGGGCGACTCGACCTGACCGAGGGGACGCTGCCGCCGGGTCAACGGCGCACGGGCCGCCGGCGCGCACTCACCGGCACGCACCTGCCGCACCCCGACCTGCGAGCCCGGCAGGTCCGGTCGCTGCACGTCGTGAGCACACAGGTCGGTCGCGGCCGACCGCTCCACGTGTGGCTCGACGGCCACCACGTCGGCCAGGTCGACGACCTGCGCGTCACCTGCCGTCCGGACGCGGTCACCGTGGTGGTCTGAACCCCTCGGCCCGAGCGGACCCACCACCCTCACGGGTGAGGTCGGTACCGGGATCGAGGTGCAGGTCGATACCCTCGACCGCATGTATGCATGGCACCTGCCCGAGTCACCCGGCCAGTACGTATGGGGCGAGGTCCCCGACCCCGTCGCCGGGCCCGGCGAGGTCCGCGTGGCGGTCCGGGCCTCGGCGCTGAACCACATGGACCTGTGGCTCACGACAGGGCTGCCCAAGCCGCCGGCCTTCCCGCACGTGCCGGGCAACGACGTCGCCGGGGTCGTCGAGTCGATCGGCGAAGGAGTGACGGGCTGGGAGATCGGCGACGAGGTCGTCGTCAACACCGCGCTCGTGCCGGAGCAGGCACTCGAGCGGGGTGACGACTCGGTGCTCGACCCCGGCATGCGACTGCTCGGCGAGCACTGCTGGGGCGGACACGGCGAGTTCTGCGTGGTCGGCGCCCACCAACTCGAACGCAAGCCGCCGCACCGCAGCTGGGCCGAGGCGGCCTCGTACCCGGTCTGTGGCACCACCGCGTGGCGCCTGCTGCGACGTGCCCGCATCCAGCCGTCCGACACGGTGCTGATCACCGGGATCGGGGGCGGCGTCGCCACCTGGTCGCTCGTCCTCGCCCGGCAGCTGGGCTGCACCGTCTATGTGACCTCACGCGACGCCGACAAGGGACGCAGAGCGGTCGAGCTCGGCGCGACCGACTGGTTCGACTCCTCGAAGCCGTACCCCGTGACCGCGGACATCGTGGTCGACAGCGTCGGCCCGGCGACCTGGGAGCACTCGGTGCGGACCCTGCGCCACGGCGGACGCATGTGCGTCTGCGGCGGTACGTCCGGGCCGAAGGTCGAGCTCAACCTGCCGCGCCTGTTCTTCAAGCAGCTCGACATCATCGGCGCGAGCTGCGGCAGCCAGACCGAGTTCCGCCACGTGACCGAGCTCATGTCCGACGGACTCCCCGTCGTCATCGACGAGGTGCTGCCGCTCTCGGAGTACCCCCGGGCGCTCGAACGGCTGGACTCGGCGTCGCAGCTCGGCAAGATCGTGCTCGAGCATCCGACGTGAACCCGGGCGTACGCTGGCCGGGTGAGTGACCCGGTGACGACCTCGGACGCGATCGCCGAGATGGACCCCGACGAGGCGAAGGCGGCGGTGCTCGCCGAGGTCGACCGGCACGCCGAGGCCCTCCTCGACGTCTCGCACCGGATCTTCGACGACCCGGAGCTCTGCTTCGCCGAGCACCACGCACACGACCTGCTCTGCGACGTGCTCGAGTCCGAGGGCATCACCACCACCCGCCACGCCCACGGGCTCGAGACGGCCTTCGAGCGCGCACGTCGGCACCGAGGGACCCGTCGTCGCGGTGATCTGCGAGTACGACGCGTTGCCCGGGATCGGCCACGCCTGCGGCCACAACGTCATCGCCGCAGCGGGCCTGGGCGCCGGTCTGGCCGCGGCAGCGCTCGCACCTCGACTCGGTGGGCGCCTGCGGATCCTGGGCACGCCGGCCGAGGAGGGCGGTGGCGGCAAGGTGTTCATGCTCGCGCGACGGCGCCTTCGACGACGTCGACGTGGCGATGATGATCCATCCGGCGGACCACGACCTGCCGACGCTCACCACCCTGGCGATCCAGCGCCTGGTCGTCGAGTACCACGGTGTCTCGTCGCACGCCGCCGCAGCACCGCACCTGGGCCGCAACGCGCTCGACGCGGCGGTGCTCGGCTACGTCAACGTCGCCGCGCTGCGCCAGCACATCCGCGACGGACGAACGGGTGCACGGCATCTTCACCGACGCGGGCGAGCAGCCCAACGTCGTGCCCCGCCGCGCCGCTGCGGAGTGGTACGTGCGGTCCGCGACGGTCGCGGGCCTCGAGGCGCTCAAGGAGCGGGTGCTGGACTGCCTCGAGGCGGGCGCCCGTGCCGCGGGCTGCACGATGGACGTGCGCTGGATCGACCCGCCCTACGACGACATGGTCCCGGACCCGCGCCTGCTCGAGCGGTACCACCGCAACGCCGCCGCGCTGGGCCGTCCGTTCGCCGACCCCGCGGTCGTCGGTCACGTCGTCGGCAGCACCGACATGGGCAACGTGAGCCACGTGGTGCCCTCGATCCACCCGATGATCGCGGTCGCGCCGCCGGGCATCGTCGATCCACACGCCGGAGTTCGCCGAGCACGCCCGCGGCCCCGCCGGCGACCGTGCCGTCATCGACGGCGCCAAGGCGCTCGCAGCGACCGTCGTCGACCTGCTGGCTCGACCCGACTGCCCTGACACCTCGCACCGCAGCTTCCGGGCGCTCCACGGCGGTCCTGGAGCGCCCTGAGGGCCACCGCGGGGGAGCGTGGGGATCACCGGCGGGCGAACGGTCGCGCCCTAGTGTCGGCCCCGTGAATGCGCCCGTCCCGACGTATGTGACCGAGCAGTTCACCGACGACGAACGAGCCGTGCTGCGTCGGTACTTCACCAACCTCGACGGGCCGGTCTTCGCCCTGGTGAACCTCCCCGAGGTGGTCAAGGGAGCGCTGTTCGCCCGGTACTCCCGATCCGCGAAGTCGCTGCGCCGACTGTTCCTCGACGAGTTCGTCGGCGAGCTCGACATCACCGGCGACGAGAGCGATCGATGCCACCGTCGGCCTCGAGCGTGCCGAGCAGCTCTACGACCGCGTCTTCTTCGAGTACGGCGACGACAGCGTGGCCCAGCTCGGCGGCGTGCACCTGGCCTGTGAGCAGGCCTCGAACCTGCTGACGAAGGTGCTCGAGTGGGGTCGGCTCATGTCGTACCTCGAGCAGTCGACCCGCTACATCCCCTACGACGAGCGTCTGGGCGGCCGGTACCGCTACCACCGCGACCCCGAGGTCCTCGCGTCGAACCTGGGCGCCCGCTACGTCGGCGACATGGATCGGCTCTTCGACACCTACGCCGAGCTGGCCCGGACGTTGCAGGACCACTTCCGCGAGCGCCACCCCAAGAGCGAGAACGACTCCGACTTCGTCTACCGCCAGGCCATCCGCGCCAAGGCGCTCGACGCCTCGCGAGGCATCCTGCCCGCCGCGTCGTTGTCGAACGTCGGTATCTACGGCTCGGGTCAGGGCTTCGAGTCGTTGCTGCTGCGCATGCGGGCCCACCCGCTGCCAGAGGCCCGCCAGTACGCCGACCTCATGCTCACCGAGCTCCGCAAGGTCATCCCGAGCTTCCTGCAAGCGGGTCGACCTGCCCGACCGTGGACAGGCCTGGTCCGAGTACATGGCGGGCAACCGCAAGGCCATGGAGACGATCGGCCTACGAGCTGTTGGCGGGCGACGAGGTGACGTCGCCGTCCGCGCCGACGGTCACGCTCGTCGACTTCGACCCCGAGGGCGAGGTCAAGGCCATCGCCGCGATGCTCTACCCGTACACCGGCCTCGCCGAGACGCCAGCTGCTCGACCGCGTGCGCCAGATGTCGGTCGAGGACCGACTCTCGATCGTCCGCTCGTACGTGGGGGAGCGGACCAACCGCCGCCACAAGCCGGGTCGGGCGCTCGAACGGACCGACTACCGCTTCGACGTCGTGTCCGACTACGGCGCGTTCCGTGACCTGCAACGCCACCGTCTGATGACCGATCGAGTGGCAGGAGCTCACGCCACGCCACGGCTACACGCGGCCGGTGGCGATCGACGACGCCGGACTGGCCGACCGCTTCGACGAGGCGATGGACACCTCGGCGAGCCTGTGGAGCGACCTGTCGGAGCGCTTCCCGGAGCGCGCCGCCTACGCCGTGTCGCTGGCCTACCGGATCCGCTACGTCATGCAGTTCAACGCACGAGAGGCGATGCACCTCATCGAGCTGCGGACCTCCGTCGCAGGGCCATCCGAGCTACCGATCCGTCGGCCAGGAGATGCATCGGCTGATCGCCGAGCAGGCGGGCCACCACGCGATCGCCGAGATGATGACCTTCGTCGACCACAGCGCCGAACCCGACCTGGAGCGCCTCGAGGCCGAGCGGCGGGCCGAGGAGCGTAGGACCAGCATCCGCCTGACGCGGCGCCGGCACGCGGTGTGTCCCGTCTATGATGCGGCCCGACTTTCAGCCGGAAACCGGCGCAGACCGTGCGAATGGACGGACAGACCTTGGACGAAGACATCGACATCGAGGCCGACGACGTCGACGACCGCAGACGAGGAAGAACTCTCCGAGGACGACCTCGACGAGGACCTCGACGAGGTCGTCGAGATCCCCGGCGCCGACGAGGACGCAGTCGTCGGTGACGACGACGACGACGAGGACGAGGACGACGTCCCCACCGCTCGCCGCAAGCGCCGCAGCCGCCGGCGACGACGAGGACGACGAGGAAGAGGACGACGATCCCGACGACGTCGAGGCCGACCTCGATGCGATCCTGAAGGACCGCATCGCTGCAGGCACCGACGACGACGAGGAAGAGGACGAGGTCCCCGAGGGGACCACCGATCCCGACGTCGGCGAGCGCGTGGCGGCGAAGTCCGCCGAGGAGTTCACCTGCACCGGGTGCTTCATGATCGTGCACCCCCGCCAGTTCGGCCGGGTCGGCCGCCTGGAGTGCCCGGAGGGCTACGACCCGTGCCCCTCGATCAAGGTCGTCGAGCAACGGTTGAAGATCGCCGCCAAGAAGTGAGTCCGCGGTCCGGACCGTCGATGCGACGGACCGGACCCGACACATCCGAGGAGCCCGGACCGCTCCGGGCGAGGCATGCTGGATGGACATGACTGAGACGACCACCGCCCGGACCGACCAGCGACCGCCGCTGCCGCTCGACGTCGTCGGGGGCCTGGTCGGTGCGGTTCCCAAGCTCCTCCAGCGCACCCGCCAGCAGGCCGCCCTGGCCCGCTCGCTCGCCGGCATGGCGCCGTGTCTCTCCTTCCTTGCTCCCCGCGCCGACGAGACGCCTGCGGGCGCTCCCAAGCCCGAGCAGGTCGACGTGCTGACCGTGCTCGGCGAGGACGTACCCGACCTCACGCTGGTCGCCGAGGCGCCCGACGCCCCTGCGGACGCTGCAGGCCTCGCCGGCACCGCCGACCTCGCCAGCGTCGCAGACCTCGCCAGCGTCGCAGACCTCGAGAGCGCCGCCGAGCCGACGCTCGTACGAGCAGCGCCGACCGAGGCCGAGTTGCCGGTGCAGGACTACGACAGCCTGGCGGCCTCGCAGGTGGTGCCGCGACTCGCGACGCTCGCCACCGACGAGCTGCTCGCGGTGCAGGCCTACGAGCTGGCGCACCGGAACCGCCAGACGATCCTCAACCGCGTCGCGCAGCTCCTCGCCGGCTGATCGGCGCACGGGCATGGTCTCCGGCTCCGATCCCGGACCGTCACCCCTCGCGACAGCGGTCCGCGCCGCAGGCCCCGACGACGTCGACGAGCTCGTGCGACTGGACGGCGCTGCGAGGGAGCATCTGCATCAGCACCGTGGCGGACCGGTGTACCTGCTGCGCTCGGCTCGCCCGCAGCCACCGCACGACAGCTTCGCCGCCGACCTCTCCGACGACAGCACCCGGGTCGCGCTCGGCTGCATCGGCGACGCGCCCGTCGGCTACGCCGTCACCCGGATCGTCGAGCTCGGCGACGGCTCCACCGTCGCCGAAGTGACCGACATCTTCGTCGAACCCGCGGCTCGGGACGTCGGGGTCGGCGGTGCGCTCATGGACGACGCCGTCGACTGGGCCCGGGCCAGGAGCTGCGTCGGCATCGATGCGCACGCCCTGCCGGGCGATCGACACACGAAGAACTTCTTCGAGTCCTTCGGTCTGGTCGCCAGGGCCATCACGGTGCACCGGGACCTGCGCTCGACATGAGCGCGCCGCCGTCGGTCCGGGTCGGCGCGGTGTGCCTCCGCGGCGACGAGCTGCTGCTGGTGCGACGCGGTCGGGGACCGGCCGACGGGATCTGGGACGTGCCCGGCGGGCCGGTCCGGACGGGCGAGCTGCTCGCCGAGGCCGTCGTGCGGGTGATGGGGGACCAGGGCGGCCTGGGAGCGCTCTGCGGACCGTTCATCGGCTGGACCGAATCGCTCGACGACGACGCCCACGAGCTCACCATGTACTTCGAGGCGATCGTGATGGACGCCGGCCCTGCTGCAGCTCGCCGACACCGGTGCGCCGGGCGAGAGCGGCCCGGACGCGGAACCGACCGTCGCCGAGCAACGGTCGGTTCCCACGTGGGACGTGTGCGAGCTGCGGCTCGCCGATGGACTGGCCGAGTTCCTCTCGGATCAGGGCATCGTCGACACCGTCGTCTGAACGGTCGGGCTCAGCGGCCCTTCCACTGCGGCGCACGCTTCTCGACGAAGGCGGTGAGGCCCTCGGAGAAGTCCTCGGTGCCGAACATCTTCATGATGCCCTCGCCCGAGAGCTTCCAGCCGATGTCGTCGGGCTGGTCGGTGGCCTCGAGCACGATCTTGCGGCTCTCGCGCACGGCGAGCGGGGCGTTCGCCGTGATCTCGGCGGCCAGACCCTTCGCGGTCTCGAGCGCCTCGCCCTCTTCGCAGAGCCGGTTGACCAGACCGAAGTGGTAGGCCCGCTCGGCGGGGAAGTCGAGTCGGCCGGTGAGGACGAGCTCCATGGCGATGTTGCGGGGGAGCTTGCGGGGGAGGCGGAAGAGGCCGCCGGCCGCGGCGACCAGGTTGCGCTTCACCTCGGGCACGCCGAACACGGCGGTGCGCGAGGCGACGACCAGGTCGCCGGCGAGCACGATCTCGGTGCCGCCGGCGAGGGCCGGTCCGTCGACCGCGGCGATGATCGGCTTGGAGCGCTCGCGCTGCACGAAGCCGCCGAAGCCGCCGTTCTTGGTCGACATGCCGCCGGGATCGACCGCCATCTGCTTCAGGTCGGCGCCGGCGCAGAAGATGTAGCCCTTCTCGGTCTGGGCCCCGGTGAGGATGCCGACCCAGGCCTCGTCGTCGGCCTCGAGCTGGTCGATCGCGGCCTCGATGCCCTGCGCCACCTCGCTGTTGACGGCGTTGCGGGCATCGGGACGATTGATCGTGATGACGGCGACGTTGCCCTGCTTCTCGTACTCGACTGTCATGCAGTGGAATGTAGCGGATCACTTGACCGCCCGGTCTAGTTACTCGGCGGAGTGGATCGCACCGGCTGCCCAGCCACCCCGATACGTTCCTTCGATGGCCCGCAACCGGTACCTCGCCTTCATCCGCGGCATCAACGTCGGCGGCAAGAACCCGGTGCCGATGGCGGCGCTGCGAGAGGCCTTCACCGAGCACGGCTTCACCGACGTCCGCACCTACATACAGTCCGGCAACGTGATCTTCTCGTCGACCTTGCCCGCGAAGGAGGTCGAGGCAGCGGTCGAGACGATGCTGGAGCGTCACGTCGGCACGGCGCTCGTGGTCGTGGTGCGTTCCGAGCGGCAGTTCCGCACGACCGTCGAACAGGCCCCCGAGGGGTTCGGCGACCGACCCGACCTGCACCACTCCGACGTCGTGTTCCTGCGCTCGCCCCTCACCGCGGCCAAGGCGCTGGCGATCGTGGAGCTGAGGGACGGCGTCGACCGGGTCTGGCCCGGCAAGGGCGTGATCTACTTCGAGCGGTTGAGCTCCCGGAGGACTGCGAGCCGCATGAACCGCATCTCGGCGCACCCCGAGTACGCGCTCATGACGATCCGCAGCTGGAGCACGATCTCGAAGCTGCTGGCGCTGCTCGACGCACCGACGGACTGAGCGGTTCGACGGGTCGGACACCTCAGAGGGCGCCCTCGACAGCGACCCGACGGAACAGAGCGACGGTGACGGCGTGGCAAGGTGGGGCCGTGACCGCACGCACCTACGACGCACTGATCTTCGACTTCGACGGCACCCTGGTCGACTCCGACGAGGCCCTGGTGGACGCCTTCGTCCAGCTCGGCGTCGCCCGTGAGGGCATCACGTTCGGCCACGCGATCGGCGAGGAGCTCGACCGGCTCGGCCTCACCCTCGATGCGTACGCGGACGCCTACGACGAGTCCGTCGTGATGCCGTTCCCCGGCGTCGAAGAGGTCGTCGCCCGGCTGGGTCGCTGGGCGCTGTGCTCGAACAAGCACCCCCGCTCAGGCATCGCCGAGCTGGCCCGCCTGGGGTGGAGCCCCGAGGTGGCGGTGTTCGCCGACCACTTCGACTGGGCGCACAAGCGGCTCGAGCCGGTGATCGAGATGATGGGTCTGGACGCCACACGGGTCGCGATGGTGGGCGACAGCCAGGGCGATGCGCGCTGTGCCGACGAGGTCGGCTGCGACATGGTGTGGGCCGGGTGGAACCCACGGGTCGCGGCTGAGCGGCCGGTCGGCATCGTGCTCGACCGGCCTGCCCAGCTGCTCGACCTCTACGCCTGAGCGTCGTCGCTGTCGTCGGCCGCGGGCGCTGCCTCGGGGTCAGCAGCGGCCTCGGGCTCGGGCGCTGCCTCAGCCTCGGGAGCTACGTCTGCCTCGGGCTCAGCAGCGGCCTCGGGCTCGGGCGCTGCCTCAGCAGACTCCGCTGCCTCCGGCGTGGGCTCATCCGCATCGATCTCGGCCTCGACCGCGATCTCGGCGTCGACGGGCACCACGACGCTGTCGGGACCGGCGTCGCCGGCGACCTCGACCTCGACGGTCTCCTCGACCTGGACGACCTGGTCCGCCGGGGCGGCATCGTCCTTCGGAGCCTCGTCCTTGGGGCCGTCACCCTTCGGCGACTCACCCTTCGGGCCATCACCCTTCGGGCCGTCACCCTTGGACGACTTGGGCGCGTCGCCCTTGCCGCGACCCTTCGCCTTGTCGCGGCCGCCGCGGGGACCGCCGCGACCACGCTTCTTCGCCGCAGCGGCGATGACGGCGGGGTCGAGACCGAACAGCTCGACCATCTTCGGCAGTCGGTCACCCACGCGGGTCACGGCCTCGATGAGCGCCTCGGAGGGCTCGGCGGGGCGTCCCGCCGGCTGGACCTGGTTGCGCACCGGCGAGAACGCCAGCGCGTCGACCGCCGCGGCCCAGAGATCCTGGTTCACCGTCGGCGTGAGTCCCTCGGAGACCGCGTTGATGAGCTGCGTGGCGAGCTCGGGCGGCAGCGGAGCACCCGCCTTGGGCGGACGCGAGCTGAGCCGCAGCGCCCGCACGAAGCGGCCGGCGTCGAGGTTCGCGGAGATGTCCGAGACCCAGTTGGTCTGCTCCTCGTCGATCCGACGGGTCAGCCCGCTCTGGAGCTGCTCGAGCAGCGCCTTGGACTCGTCGTCGCGGGTGTTGCGGTCCGCGGCGACGACCACGGAACGCAGGTCGCGCAGATCCAGCTCGTCGATGTCGGCCAGAGCGGACTGCGCCTTGTCGAGCCACTCGGCGGCACGGAGGCGGGGGAGGAGCTCCTCGGCGAGGGCCACGAGCTGATCGCTCGGGATCTCGGGACGGTTCTCCTTCTTGGCCTGCTCGTTCTGCTTCGCGATGGCCTCACGCACGGCGGGCACTCCGCCGCGCAGCACCTGCTCGGCGATCGGACGGTGCTCCACGGGCAGCTCGTCGAGCACGGCGGAGCGGTTGGCACGGCCGGGACGCAGACGCTTCGGCTTCGGCCGCTCGGGCACCGGGTCGGGACGCGGGCCGCGGGGCCGATCGCCACGCGGGCGGTCGCCACCACGGTCGTCACGGGAGCGGTCACGACGATCGCCACGGGGACGGTCACCGCGGTCGCCGCGATCGCCGCGGTCACCACGATCACGTCGTCCGCCGCCGCCACGACCCTTGGGCGCGAGCTGCGTGGTGATCAGCGGCTCGTCCTGACGGGTGCCGACGACGACCAGACGCTCGGGTTCCTTGCGGGCGGCCTTGGGAGGAAGGACGGCGACGATGTCGATGCCGTCCATGGCGAAGTCCGCGTCGGCGCGCAGGACTTCACCGACCTTCGAACCGGCGGGCAACAGCGAACCTTGGAGCTCCCCCTTGGGCTGTTTGGCACCGGCGGCACGCCAGGTCCAGATTCCGTCAGGGCGCTCACTGGTGAGCTCGATCTCAATGCGACGAGACATAGGTGGCCCAAACTACCGAACGGTCCGCCAACGCCGAAACCGACGGCCCGGCGCTGCTGACGACACGACGACGCAGCACTGCACCGCAGCGCGATCGGGTGCCGCTCGCGATGGCGGACCGCGCCGCTAGGTTCGGGCGATGTCGAGCATCGTCATCACCGGAGTCACCGGACAGGTCGCCGAGAACGTGGCCACGAGACTCGCCGAGCAGCACGACGTGATCGGCCTGGCCCGGTTCACCGACACGGCCGCACGCGACCGGCTCGAGGCTGCGGGGGTGCGGTGCGTACCCGTCGATCTGGTCGCCGCCGACTTCGACGGGGTCCCGACCGAGGTCGACGCGGTGGTCAACTTCGCCGTGGTCAAGACCCAGCGCTGGGACCTCGACCTGCGGGCCAACGCCCAGTCCGCAGGTCTGCTCATGGCGCACGTACGGCCCGATCGGTTCCTGCACTGCTCGTCGACGGGTGTGTACGACCCTGCGGGGCCGACCGTGCTCGACGAGTCCGCGCCGCTCGGCGACAACCACCGGCCGATCATGCCGACCTACTCGATCTCGAAGATCGCGGCCGAAGAGGTCGTGCGCACGATGTGCCGGCACCTGGGCGTGCCCACGACCATCGCCCGGCTGAACGTGCCCTACGGCGTCGGTCCCGACGGCTCACCCCGCGGTTGGCCCGCGTTCCACCTGGCGATGATGGAGGCGGGCATGCCGATCCCGGTCGACCACGACCGGCCGAACCTGTTCAACCCGATCGACCTGGACGACATCGCCGCGACGGTGCCCGGGCTGCTCGAGGCGGCGACGGTGCCGGCGACGATCGTGAACTGGGCGGGCAGCGAGCAGGTGTCGCTCGAGCAGTGGTGCGAGTTCCTCGCCGAACGTGCCGGGCTCTCGGTCAGCTTCGAGACGACGGTCTCGACCATCGGTGGGGTCACCGTCGACACGGCTCGCCTGACCGAGTTGTGCGGGCCGACGTCGGTGTCGTGGCGTGACGGCTTCGCCCGTCTCGCCGACGCACACCTCGCCACCCGCGTGCTGGAGAAATAGGGGTCGTCGTCGACAAGGGATGTCGAGGAGGACCCCACTCCCACCGCAGCACCGCGGGAGTGGGGTCGTCATCGACAAGGGATGTCGACGACGACCCCTATGTCCCGACGATCAGGTGGCTCAGCGGCCGAGCTGCTTCAGACCGTCCAGCAGTGCGTTCTCGAGCAGCTCCGGCAACGCCGGGTGGCACCAGATCTGCTCGCGGGCCAGGCGGTCCGCCGGGATCTCGAAGGTCATCGCCTGGGTGATCTGCTGGGCGATCGTCGCTGCCTGGGGGCCGATCACGTGCCCGCCGAGGATCTGCAGGGTGTCGCGGTCGATCAGGACCTTGGCGAACCCCGTGGTGTCGGCGAGCGCCCACCCGTAGGCGACCGCCGCGTAGTCGCAGTGGCCGACGACGTAGGGGCGCCCGTCCTGGGCCAGGTCGGCTTCGGTGAGGCCGACCGAGCCGACCTGCGGGTGCGAGAACACCGCGTGCGGAACGACGCGCTCGTCGATCGAGATGGGGGAGTCGGGGTGCAGCAGGTTGTGGCGGACCACTCGGGCCTCGCCGTTGGCCAGGTGCTTCAGCTGCTGCGGGTTCCGGATGTCGCCCAGCGCCCAGATGCCGGGCACGCCCGTGGCGAGCGTGTCGTCGGTGACGACGTAGCCGGCGTCGTCGAGCCGCACGCCCGTCGCCTCGACACCGAGCTGCGCGCCGTTGGGGTCGCGGCCGGTCGTGACCAGCAGCGCGTCGCCGCGCAGGACCTCGTGCTGGTCGTCGTGGGGCGACGCCGGACCCTCGCCCGATCCGACCAGCTCCAGGCGGAACTCGCCGTCCACGTACTCGACGCCGCACGACGTCGTGTTGGTGTGCAGCTCGACGCGACGGGCGAACAGCTCGGTGAAGCGCGCCGAGACCTCGGCGTCCTCGTGACGCAGCATCTGCGCCCCGCGGTGCACCACCGAGACGCGACAGCCCAACGACGAGAACACGTGGCCCATCTCGGCAGCGATGAACCCGCCGCCGAGGATGATCAGGTGCTCGGGCAACCGGTCGATCCGCATGATCGAGTCCGAGGTGTGGAACGGGGTGGACTCCAGGCCGGCGATGTCCGGCAGCCGCGGCCGTGCACCCGCGGCGAGCACGAAGCGCTCCGAACGGATCGTCGACGTCGAGCCGTCCGCCGCGGTGACGAGCAGCTCGTGGTCGCCCACGAACCGGGCGTCGCCCTCGAACACGGTGACGTGGTCCTGGCCCTTCCGGTAGTCACGCCCGCCCTCGGCGATCGCGTCGATGCGACCGAAGATGCGGTCACGCAGCGCCGGCCAGTCGACGCCCCGGACCTCGATGTCGACGTCGAGCAGCTCGGTCGCCTCGGCTGCCTCGGCGACCCGGTCGGCGGGCAGCACGAGCATCTTCGACGGGATGCAGCCGACGTTCAGGCAGGTCCCACCGAAGACGCCCCGCTCGACGATGGCGACGTTCCAGTCCTCGAACTCCTTGGTGAGGATCGTGTTGCCCGAGCCGGTACCGATGATCACGAGATCGAAGTTCGACATGCGTCGAGGGTACGTCCGCCCCGGGGGGACCCACGGTCAAGGACCCTGCGGACACTCGGCAGGGACCACTACATGAAGGTCAGTAGAACGCGTTACAGTTCTTCGGTTCGCTCGACCCCGGGGGCCCTGATGCAGATCGCGTACACAGACGAGCAGGAGCAGCTTCGCGACGAGCTGCGCGCCTACTACGACAAGTTGCTCACACCGGAGATCCGCGATGCGCTGCACCGCGAGGTCGGCTGCGGCCCGGTCACCCGTGAGATGGTCAAGCAGATGGCCTCCGACGGCTGGCTCGGCATCGGCTGGCCCACCGAGTACGGGGGACAGGGGCGCTCGCAGATCGAGCAGTTCATCTTCTTCGACGAGTCGATGCGCTCCGGTGCGCCGGTGCCGATGCTCACCATCAACACCGTCGGCCCGACGATCATGCAGTACGGCTCCCAGGAGCAGAAGGACTTCTTCCTGCCGAAGATCCTCGCCGGCGACCTGCACTTCTGCATCGGCTACTCCGAGAACCAGGCGGGCACCGACCTGGCCGCGTTGAAGACCCGTGCGGTGCGCGACGGCGACGAGTACGTCATCAACGGCCAGAAGATGTGGACGAGCCTCGCCTCGGACGCCGACTACTGCTGGCTCGCGGTGCGCACCGACCCCGACGCTGCGAAGCACAAGGGCATCTCGATGATCATCGTCGACATGAAGACACCGGGCATCACCGTCGACCCGCTGCACCTGCTCTCCAGCCACGACATCAACGCGACGTTCTTCGACGACGTGCGGGTCCCGGCCGAGAACATCGTCGGCGGCGAGAACAACGGCTGGGGTCTGATCATGAACCAGCTCAACCACGAGCGGGTCACCCTGTGCTCGTCGGGTCTGCTGGAGCAGAGCTACCTCGAGGTGCGTCGCTGGGCGCAGGACACCCTCGCCGGCGACGGCAAGCGGGTCATCGACCACGAGTGGGTGCAGCTCAACTTCGCCAAGGTCCACGCGGGCCTGGAGTTCCTGCGTCTCATCAACTGGAAGGTCGCCTGGACCGCCACCCACGCGCCGCTCGACATCTCGGACGCGTCCACCACCAAGATCTTCGGCACCGAGTTCTACCTCGAGGCCTTCCGCCTGCTCATGGAGATCATCGGCCCGGAGGCGTACCTCGACCGGGAGTCCGTCGGGAACGTTGCCAAGGGTCGCCTCGAGATGAACTACCGCAGCCTGCTGATCCTGACCTTCGGCGGCGGCACCAACGAGATCCAGCGGGATCTCATCGGCATGTTCGGCCTCGGTCTACCCAGGGCGCTGCGCGGCTGACGCCGGCGCAGCCTGACGAACCGCAGCACGAACGACCGCACGACGCAGCGAACGAAGAGCACGAGGGGACCACGATGGATTTCAGTCTGAACGAGGAACAGCAGGCGATCGGCGAGCTCGCCGGTCAGGTGATCGGCGATGCGTCGACCCATGACCGCCTCCGCGAGCTCGAGCGCTCCGACGAGCCGCGCTTCGACCGCGACCTGTGGGCGTCGCTGGCCGAGACCGGCGTGCTGGGCGCGTTCCTGCCCGAGGCACACGGAGGCGCCGGCCTGGACCTGATCGCGCTCGGCGCAGCGCTCGAACACGCAGGTCGGACCTCGGCCGCGGTGCCGCTGTGGGAGACCCTCGGCATGGCCGTCCCGGCGATCGCGGAGTTCGCACCCGAGGCGTTGCAGGCCGAGTGGCTGCCGAAGGTCGCCGACGGTTCCGCCGTGCTGACCGCGGCCTGGCACGAACGTGCGGGCGAGGCGTTGCTGCCGACGACCGCTGCGACCCGCACCGACGACGGTTTCACGCTCACCGGGTTGAAGGTGTGCGTCCCGGCCGGCGCGATCGCGGACGCGATCCTCGTGCCCGCTGCGATCGAGAACGGCTCGGTCGGACTGTTCCTGGTGCGCACCGACGCTGACGGCGTGGGCATCGAACCGTTGGTGACGACGCTCGGCGACCCCCAGGCCGCCCTGTTGCTGGCCGAGACGCCGGCCCAGCTCGTCGCCGAAGGGCGTGAGTCCCTCGAGTGGGCCTACGAGCGTGCGCTCGCCACGCAGTGCGCGGTCGCGACCGGCGTGTTCGCCGAGGCGCTGCGGCTCACCGCCGAGTACGCCAAGGAGCGCAAGCAGTTCGACGTGCCGATCGCGTCGTTCCAGGCCGTCGCTCACCGGGCTGCCGACGCGTTCGTCGACGTCGAGGCCATCCGCCTCACCTCGAAGCAGGCGCTGTGGCGTCTGTCGGTGGGCATGGAGGCATCGGCCGAGGTGGCCGTCGCCAAGTACTGGGTGGCCTTCGCCGGTCAGCGTGTGGTGCACACCGGCCAGCACATCCACGGTGGTGTGGGCGTCGACCGTGACTACCCGCTGCACCGCTGCTTCCTGAGCGCCAAGGAGCTCGAACTGCAGCTCGGCGGCACCTCACGCCAGCTGCTGTCGCTGGGCTCGCTGCTCGCGTCGCAGACCGTCTGACCTGCCGGGCCCCACGCTCGATCACGGACACCCCAGCTGCGTTCTGGGTGCGTCGATGCCGGTCCCGACCGGCACGAACACACCCGGTACGGCGATCTGTGCGCTCATCAGGCCTGATCAGGCGCTGATCGTCCCGAGCAGGCGATCGAGCGCTCGCACGTCGACCACCAGGTCCTCGTGCAGACGCTCCTCGGTCGACAGCGACCGCTGGTCCGGTAGGGCTGCGACGTAGTCGTAGGGGAGTCCCTTGGCCGCGGCCAGGTAGTAGAAGGCCGGCAGCATGTCGACGCCTGTCTGCAGCTCGACCACATGCGCCGAGCGACTGAAGATCGTGTTCACGAGCCCGCTACCGGTGACGCCGACCACCAGGTCCGCGTCGCGGAAGCTGCTCACCTGCTCCTCGATCGACATCGTCATGGGGTCGACCGTCTCGATGTCGTGGCGCTCGAGCACCTGGTCGAGTGCTTCTCGGTTCAGCACTCGACGCCGCACGCCGGTCCGGTCGATGTACAAGCGGCGCCGTGACCGACCGTGCTCGACCCGGAAGCGTTCCGAGGCCGCTTCGCGGTCGATCCAGCGTCGGTACCAGCTCGGGATCGCACCCGACCACGGACGGGTGACGTAGCCGGGCAGCAGCACCTGGTCGGCCTCGATGCCGACCCCCGGGTCGACCTGGAGCAGGGTGACCGCCGAGCCGAGGAGGTGGGGGAGCAGGGCCTGCTCGACCGAGGTCAGGGGTCCGTCGTGCACCACCGTGATGGGCCCCAGACGGCGGACCGCTGGCTGGGCGAGGAGCGCTGCACGCGGCAAGTGGTCGATCAGGGTGTGGAAGTAGGGGCGCCAGGGGGAGCGGTACAGCGCGACGGTCCCCTCGATCTCGGCGGGACGGCCCCGCACCTCGGAGTGCACGACGTCGACATGGTCGACCATGTCGACCGTGAGCGACTCGGCGACGATCCGGTCACCTGCGGTCACGACCCTCGAACCCGGGCCGATCCGGACATCGCGAAGGACGTGCACCTTCGCCGGCGGCAGCGCGAGCGATGCGGAGCCCAGTCCGGACCGTCGGGCGACCTCGGCGATCGGCAGTGACCCGATGCCCGGGCACGGCACCGACTCCCCACCGCCGAGTTGGATCAGCTCGGAGCCCTCGAGCACTGCTGCGGGCACCGTCCGGTAGCGGCGACGCCCGAGGGCCGCGATCTCTCCGAGGCGGTCCAGCGCGTGTCGTAGCCGACTCACCGGCGCGAGGGGAGTGCCTCGTGCACGACGGTGAACATGTCGGGGGTCCCCCTCCCTGTGCGTCCGAAATCGTTGCTGTCGACCCATGTGCGCTTGAGTCGACAAGTGATCGTCACCCGACTGTAACCCTGTGGCGGTCGGGCGCCTCATCGCGATCGGTGTCGCTCAGGTCACTCTCTCAGCAGACGCTCAGCTGGACCGGCGTCCACCTCGACGACGCCACCAGCGACGCGTCGGAGGGGGCTCCGGTTCGGCGCCGCGGACCAATCGGGTCAGGATTCCGACGATGGCCGAACACGCCAGGACGCCGAGCGCGAACAACGCCATCAGCGTGATGATCAGCTCCGCACCGCCCGTCATGGCCCGAGTCTGTCATCACCCGGGCGAGCCGCCCGAGCAGCCCGGCGGCTCCGGCCGACCGGGCGAGGGCCCGCGGGGTTAGCCTTCCAGCGTGGACGTGGGACCTCTCGAAGCGGCGATCGTTGCGCTCGGCCTCGTTGCAGCGACGTGGGTCGCCACGAGGGCGCTCGTGCTCAAACGGCAGACCGACTCCCTCGACGCGTTCCTGGATCTCGTGGCGATCGTTCACGGACGCCCCCGGGACGGACGGTCCGAGGTCGGCAGCGTCGAGCAGCTCTCGGCGATCTGGCTCATCGCCGAACTCGGCAGGCAGCACCGGCTGCTCCGCTCGAGCGCCCGTGAGGCGCTGACGGACTTCGCTCGACAGGACAGCTCCACGCCGTCGAACGCAGCCATCGCGACGGTGGCGCAGCGAGCGCTGAACACCGTCCCGAACTAGCTGCTCGCCACACAGCACGCCGCTGTCATATCGGCGGTGGCCATCAGTCCGGAACTCGGACTCCGGGTGCGAACCGCCGGAAATCCCCATTATGTAAAGTGAGGATCGGGTTCTCGGCAAGTGGGCCGAGAGGGCCACTTCAGCCCTGTCCGGCAGACCTACGCGGCATCAGCGGGCGGTGCGCTCCGGTACGGCACTACGACCGTCCGATGGACGCACGAACGCTGCTTCCATGCGTTCGACGAGTTCGTGTGCGTCGACCGGCGCCTCGTCGTCCGCATTGCTCCGGAGCTCCTCGAGGACCTCGGCCAGTTGGTCGACGACGTCCTCGAGATCTGCGAGGTGTCGCCCCAGGGCCACGATCCGCGCCTCGTTCCACGACTGGTCGCCTTCATGGCGACGCTGCTCGTAGGCCCGTTGACGGCAACTGCGCCTGCAGTACTTCCCCGGGCGGCCCACGCCACGGTTCGCCATGAAGCCGCGGCCACAGTTCGGACAATTCGCCTCGACCACGGAACGCCCCTGCTCGCCCACCCCACCAGCATAACGTCACTGTGACGCAATGATGGATGGTCGTGGCTGACCTCACACCTTGGTCGCCTCGATGGCCAGGTAGTGGTCGACGTGGCAGCAGTCGACACCGAAGGTCAGCCACCCGCACCCGGCCTGCAGGACCGGTGTCGTGTAGGTGATCGTGTCCCCGACCGATGGTGCGTTGTAGACGGTCCCCGCCCATTCGAGTCGGATGCTGCCGATGCCGCCTTCGCTCCCCTGCCCGGTCTTCAGGTGCACCGCTGATGCCTCGTCCAGGCACATGAGCACGGTCGCACTCGGTCCGCCGCTCGGTCGGTCGAGGGTGGGCGCCCAGAGATCGGCGACGTAGGTGCCGGGAACGTTCAGCACGGCACGCGGTGATGACGAGCAGCCGGCGATGCCTGCTGCGAGAAGCGTGACGACGGCACCCATGGCCAACAGGCTCCGGGTGGAACGCCGGCCACGTTCTCGTCGCCGCTCGGGTGTTGTTGATGTGGTCATCGCGCCACTCCCCCTTCGGCCGGCGTCGCCTCGGCTCGTCGGCATCGGACGTCGCTCCGCTCGATCGAACGGACCCACTCGCGACGATCCCAGGTTGTTGTTGCGCAGAACAGGGACCTTCGTCCCCAACGTGCCCGGCACTCCGCCGACATGCGTCGGGTAGCGACGGAGTTCGCGCGGCGGCTTCGCTCAGCGTTCCCGTGCGACCTTCAGACGCTCGACGGCGGCCACCAGCGGGGGCACGTCGTGTTCCACGGTTGCTGCCACGATCGAATGGTCGGTGTCGAAGTACCGATGCGCCAAGTGGTCCCGCATACGTGCGATGTCGACCCAAGGGATGTCTGGCTCGAGCGCCGTCAATGACGTGTTGATGTCTTTGACGGCCTCGCCGATCTCGATGAGACGAACTCGGACTGCGTCGTAGACGAGACCGTCGTCCAACGTTCCGCGGTCCAGATGCGATTCGATCGCCCGAGCGGCGACGAGGATGTCGTCCAGCCGCTGCTCGTCGGACCTCACAGCGGGATCGCTTCGGCAAGGGCCCGTGCTGCGACGCTGGGCTTCAGGTTGGCCGCAGGCACGACGTCGACCTCTCGCCCGAGGATCTCGGAGATCTCTCGCTCGAGGCCGATGATGCCGACGAGTCCGACGTCCGACGACAAGTCGACCAGGACGTCGACATCGCTCGACTCGGTGTCGGTACCCCGGGCCACGCTGCCGAACACACGGACGTTGGTCGCGCCTCGCCGCTCAGCAGCCTGGAGGATCGCCTTACGTCGGCGCCGCAAAGTTCGGCCGACGGGCGTGTCGGGCAACCCCGGCGGCACGTCACCGTTCGGGACGAGGTCCACACGCAGCTCGTAGCCAGCCGATTCAACGAGCTTGGTCAGCATCGACAGGCCTGGCTCGCGACGGCCGCTCTCGTAGGCGCTGATGACCGGCTGGGTCATGCCCGCCCGACGGCCGAGCTCCGCTTGCGACAAGCCCGAGCGACGCCGCGCCTGACGGATCACTGCAGCGGCGTTGTCGACCATGTCCGATACGGTATAGCGGATCGTCTATGCCCACAACGGTCGATGGGCACCGTCAGCGGCCATCGCACCGACGGCGTGGTTACGATCTCACCCATGGGAGAGGAAGCAGGCGGCAGCGCGCCCGGACCGGGATGGTGGTTGGCGAGCGACGGCAACTGGTATCCCCCTGAACTCCACCCCGACAGTGCCGGTGGTGCGCCCGAGCACGGGCACTCGAAGCATCCGGGCACCGGTCCAGGTCGAGCAGGCGCCGGAGCATCGGCCGAGTCCGAGCGACTCCATGCAGAGGCGATGAACTGGGCCAAGGGGGCCGAGGGTGAGCGGATCACCGCCCAGAGGCTTGCTGCGCTCCCCGCGCGGTACGTGGTGTTCCACGACCTTCATGTACCCGGCTCGTCCGCGAACGTGGACCACCTGGTGATCGGGCCGACCGGCGTCTTCATGGTCGATTCCAAGGCCTACAGCGGCGAGTTCACGGACGGCTCCGGGACGCTGTGGCAGGGCGGTCGTCCGATGCGCCGCGAGGTCGACACTGCCGAGTTCATCAGCGGGCAGGTCGCCGCACACCTCGGTACCGACGTTCAGTCGGTGCTCTGCTTCACCGAAGCGGTGCTCCCCCGACCGGTCACCGAGTTGGGCGGGACGATGGCGGTGACGCTCGACGCGGTGTGCTCCGTGATCACAGCCGGGCCAACCGTCCACAGCGATGCCATGATCGAGTGGCTCTCCCGACTCTCGAGCGAGCTCGTCGAGCCGACGCCCCTCCCCCGCCAACAGCCGCCGCGACAGAACGCTGCCCAGGGCGACTCCCAAGGTTCGACGACCCCGCCGAATCGAGCAGGACCCAAGGCGAAAGGAACATCACGTCCCGGGCGTCGGAAGAAGAAGGCCAGCGTTGTCCTCCCCCTTCTCACGCTCGCTGCTCTCGCGATGCTGTTGCCATTCCTTCCGACGATCACCAAGTCGGTCGGCGAGGCCGCGGCGAAACAGATCGTGCCGGCCACGCCCACGACGCTGCCCGCCGAGGCGGGCATCACCTTCAGTTGTCCCGTTCCAAGCGGCGGCTACACCGGAGTGCTCGTCTACCCGAAGGACGGCTCGATCTTCCGCGTCTACGAGATCGTCGTTCGCGCCGGCGAGACCGAGATCTACAGGGACCGTTGGCAGATCGAGAACATGCCGCCACCCCCATTGACCGGGCTGTGGCCCGGCGTCGAACTCGTCGTGTCGACCTCGACGCTCGGGGCCGTGCCGGTGACGGCCGATGTGGAGGTCCCGGTGCCCAGCGAACCTTGCTGACTCAACGCAGGACGACGGCCCGCTGACGGATTGGGGGTCTCCGGGCGTTCAGAGCTTCGTCGCCTCGATGGTGCCGATACCGCCCTCGCTCCCCTGCCCTGTTCTCAGGTGCGCCGCAGACGCTTCGTCCAGGCACATGAGCAGGGTGGCGGTCGGGCTTGTTGCGCAGAACAGGGACCGTCGACCCGCAGGCTTCCGGAACGCTCTTGCCGTCACGGCCACGGCACCCCGAGCGCCTTCGCCGCGGTGCTCAGCTTCATCACCAGACGCTGGTCCCGTCCGGGCAGCGTCTGGAAGTCGTGATGTTCGTAAAACCGCTGGGCGTTCTCGTCGATCGCGTCGACCAGGACGACTCGCCCACCGGCACGGCGGGCAGCGGCGATCACGGTGTCGAGTGCGTGCACCAGCAGTTCAGACCCGAGACCCTGCCCTTGGAGGGACCTCTGGAGCGCGAGCTTGGCCAAGAGGATCGCAGGGATCTGGTGGGGCGTTCCTCGGGACAGTCGGCGCGGCGCCTCATCGCGCTCGATGAGGTGCGGGGCCACCGCGAAGTAGCCGACCACGGATCCGGCATCGTCGACGAGGACGTAGGTTCGGGTGCCCTGGCCGGTCGCCGTGTCGGCGTGATGGCGCAGCCACTCGTCGAGCTCGGCGTTGCCGCACGAGAACTCACCGAGGTCCTGGTCATCAAGAGGCTCGACCCTGTAGGTCACCGAGCGGCGATGCGTGCCGTGCGGCGAGATCGCTTCGCGGCCTTCGCCAGCTGCGGTGCGGGCTCCACCTCGTCAAGGGCACCCAGAAGGCCGTCGAAGTAGTCCGCCGGCACGATCGTCGTGGTCGCCGCAGCGATGACCTCGTCGGCATGGTCGACCGCCGCTCCGACCATGAACGCCGACACCGAGACACCGGCGACGGATGCCGCCCGCTCGATGCGGTCACGTTCGTCAGGCGACAGACGCGTCTCGAGTCGATCGGTCTTGACGGCCATCAGCGGTCTCCTTGGCGTGTACGTACAATTGTACGGGTCAGGTGGAGTCGAACGCAACGTCGTTGTTGCAGGATGTCGGAGGACCGATGCGAACCCCCACGCCGGCTGCATCGCCGGCATGCAGCATCGATGACCGCACCCGCGGACTGCGACGGGGGCACCGACGCGAATGCCGCGTAAGTGCGGGCTTCGGAGCAGGGCTCACTCGGCAGCCACTGAAGTTCCACGGACTCTCAGCTCGCGCTGCACTGAACCGATCCGTGTGGTGAAGGACTGCCGCGACATGACGGTCGCGCAGACACCGCCGCCTTCGAGAAGGGAACCACCGATGACCGCACGCTCCGCCGAGGCCACCGCGATCAACCCGGAGACCGAGCTGCGCTCCGATGCCGCACGCCTGCTCGGCTTCAAGGAGTTCGACGAGTCCGCGATCGACCCCGGTGTGCTCACCACGCTGCTGAGCAAGCGGAACAGTCCCACCGACACCGCGGCACGTCTGCGCCGCTACCTGCAGCACCTCATCGAGAACCCCGTCAGCTGCGTCCCGGATCGCAGCGACCTGTGGCGTTCGATGCTCGAGCACTGCGACCAGCTCTCGCCGCTGCAGGCCTACACGATGCGCCAGCTCATGGGCAGCGCCTCGAACGCCGGCTATCCGTCGCTGCCGGACAAGATCGAGCTCGAGTTCCCGCGTGACCACCGGGTCAAGACCGACGCGCAGTGCGGCTGGCACTTCCTGGTCGGCTCGCTGTGGGACGAGGACGGCAACGAGTACGGCATCGAGATGATGCTGTTCGGCATCGCGATGTACCCCGCCGAGTTCGCCAAGGAGCTCGGCCTCTCCCCCATCGACAACCTGGCCGTCGAGGTGCAGTTCGCGATCAGCGAACGAGGCGTGCGCCACCACCAGGGCGAACCGCTCGTCGCTCTCGGCACCAGCGGCCTGATCCACACCAACGACTCGCCCTTCGGGTTCAGCGTCGGCGCCAACTCGATGACCTCGGCGTCGAAGGACGACCTCTTCCCCCTCCGCGTGCGCAGCTGGGGTCTCGACAGCGGCGGCGACGAGCCGCTCGAGCTCGCCTGCGACATCACCCTCGCGGCCGGCAAGACCCCGCTGCTGCAGGGCGAGAACGGCGCGATGCCATCCGTCGGCGGCATCGGCACGTACTACTACTCGATCCCGAACATCACGATCGATCCGAGCTGCAGCACGATCCGCCTCGGCGACCGCACCGTGAACATCACCCGTGGCCAGCTCTGGTTCGACCACCAGTGGGGCTTCCTCAGCGGCGAGTCCGAGCACGAGGTCCTGCGTGCCTCCGGCGCCATCGACCGGCCCGATCCGGCTGGTTGGGACTGGTTCATGGCGCAGCTCGACGGCGACCGCCAGGTCACGATGTTCGCCCAGCACCGCAACGAGTTCCGCGACCTGTACTTCAACGACGGCGACACCCCGCCCGCAGCGATGACCCGCCGCGTCGGCGGCACCTACATGGACGAACACGGTGTCTCGCGTCTGACGTGGGGAACGATGCACGTCGACGACTGGGTCAAGGTGGAGCACACTCCCCGCCCGGACCGCTACCCGGCGACCCACACGTGGTTCCCGAACCACTACCGCTTCGAGTTCGACGACCTGCCCGAGGACATCACGAGCTTCACGATGACCCCGATCGTCGACGGTGGTCAGTCGGCGTTCTTCGCCCACGGCTACCAGATCTGCGAAGGCGCGGTCATCATCACCGACCCCGCCGGCACCGACATCGGCCGTGGTTTCGCCGAGGCCGTCGCCTGGGCCGACACGCTCCCGAACCGACTCCGGCTGGCCGGTCTGCCCGCCGACGACGAACTGGTCCAGCAGGCCGACGAGCCGACCCCGAGCCCGGAGCTCGCCGCATCGAACGCCGCCTACGTCGCCGCCCACCAGGACGAACTGGCCAAGATCATCGCCTCGTCGAGCGGTCTGGCCTGGGTCATGGAGGGCTTCGGCACCGCGTAGGACGCAGGCCAGGGAGGCAGTCGTCCCGGCGGCCCAGTCAGCACCGCGAGCGTGGCGGTTGACATCGGAGGGGTGGCCCGACCCGACCCCGAGTGGCGACCAGCACCGTGAAGCCTCATCCGGGCCGGGCGACTGTTGGCCGCTCGATGCAGCCGAGGAGAAGCCAAAGGGTCCCGGCCGGGTGAAGCACGGACGGGACGGCGAGCGGGCGGTCAGCCAGTGCGCTGCCAGTAACCGACATGGGCGTCGGCCATCTGGATCGGATCGGTGATGTCGTTCGCCTCGCGGAACTCGTGAACGGCCTGGCGACAACCGAGCGGGTGCCCGTAGTCGTCCAGAATGACCCAGCCACCGACCGAAAGCTTGGGATACAAGTTGGTGAGGGCGTCCATGGTCGACTGGTAGTAGTCAGCGTCCAGCCGCATGATTGCCAGCTTGTCGATCGGAGCCGTGGGTAGCGAGTCGCTGAACCAGCCCTTGATGAACACGACCCGGTCGTCCCAGAGCCCGTAGCGTTGGAAGTTGTCCTGGACGACGTCTTCGCCGGCGGCGAAGAGGCCCACCTTCTTGAGCAGCTCGTGAGCGATCACGTCGTCCATGTTGGAGTCGGCGTCCGGCTCCGGTAGTCCCTCGAACGAGTCGGCGAGAATCACCTTGCGGTCGGTCACTCCGTAGATGTCGAGGATGCCCTTCATCAGGATGGCCTGGCCGCCGAGGAAGACGCCCGCCTCGAGCAGATCGCCCGGCACCTCGTCGTTGAGGACCTCCTCGACGCAGAACTGCACGTTGTCGACGTTGGCCTCGGACCCGAGCGTGTGGGCCGGGAGCAGATTGCCCTGGACCGTGTAGAACATGTCCCTGGGCGACAGGGTGAGGGCAAGGAGGTTCTTGTTCCTCCGGAACTTGTACTTCAGCTCCTGCTTGAACGCCCACATCTTGGCCAGGTCCAGCTTGGTCGGCGCCTTGTGGCGGATGTACAGCGAGTTTCGCAGCGCCGCCTTGAGCAACGTGATGTAGCGCTGTTGAACCTCCTCGACAGTGACCATGGCCTGCGAGTTCACCGTGTCCGACATGAGCTCCCCTCTCGGCGATGGGACCCGATCGGTCCTGTCGCTCACACCCTGCGGCCAGTGATAGCACACACCGGTTCGTCGTTGCGCTGAGAACGGACTTCCCTCATCAGCGACGAGGGCGTCGTCGTCGTGTCGGCCATGGCGGTGACCGTCCGGTCGTCCCGGCCGCGTCGAGCAGCTCCTCGCCGTCTGCGTGTCCGAGGAGCGACCAACCCACCCCTATGCCCGGCGAACGAGCGTTTGCCACGGTCCTTCTCGTTGCACCTGACGTTCCTCCCAGTCGGGACCGAGCCCAGGGCCGCCTCGTTGTTCAGGTCCTTTACTTCGCCGCGCCGAAGGTGTCTCATGAGTGCAGTGTCCCGACGGCCCGACCGGTCGTCGTTCCACCCACAATTGAGGAGGTGCCGATGTCAACCCGTCACCGTGCCCGGCAAGCCGGACCGAGTTCAGCGCTCCAAGAGGAACGCGATCGGCGGAAGGCGGAACACCGACGTGTTCGCCGAACCGTGAACCAGTCCCTCCATGTGGCGTCGCTCGAAGAGGACCACGACGGCCTCGTGCTCGAGCACCCGCACCCAACCCACGGGTACACCGACGAGCACGAACCGGCCCTCCCCCATGCGGCCAGTGACCCGAAGAAGCGGATGCGGCACTGGAAGCAGTCCTTCTGGAAGCGGCGCACCCTGCAGCGTCGGCGCCGAGCGCTGGCCTACGAATCGACCCTGCGCCAGGCGTAGGCACCGCTGCCCCATCAGAACGTCGTGGCAACGACCACGACTCCGGTGACGGCGCCGGGGAACCCGTGCGAGCGGGTTCCCCGGCGCCGAACCGCGTCCGGGCGCTGTCACGAGCTGACCCACCGGACCAAATGATGTAAATGTTTTCGCCCTCACGGATCTTCCTGAAACCGTAGGGTCACCTGCATCCACGAGGATCCGGGGGGATTTCCAATGGGGCCACAAGTGCGACGTCGTGTCGCGTCCTCGTTCATGATCGCTGCAGCGATCGCGCTCATCACGGCGTGCGGACCGCAACCGGGTGGCGGTGGCGGGAGCGAACCGCCAGCAGATCTGCCGCCGCCGACACCTGATGCCGTGGTGCGGGTCACCACGGGCGGCGGGCTGACATCGGTCCGGCCGATGTCGGCTGACGGTCGTCGGGTCGCCTACACCCGCCCCATGCTCGAGTCGCCCGAGAGCGTCAGCGACGCATTCCTGTGGGACGCCTCGGACGGCTCGACGGTGGCGTTGACCGACGGCGCCAACAACGGCGCTCCTCGCGGCTCGGTCACCGACCCGCCGTTCGTCTCGAACGACGGCTCCACCGTCGTGTTCACCTCGACGGTTCCCTTCGTGGCCGGCCAGGCGAACACCGGGAACAGCGTCTTCCTGTACTCGCCCGACACCGGCGTCACCCAGCAGCTCGAGGTGCCGGCGTCCTTCGGCGAGGGCCCGATCGACGGCGCGTCGACCTCGGGCGACGGGTCCTTGGTCGTCATCAGCTACGGCGACAAGGTCCTGACCTGGACCGCCGACGAGGGGTTCAGTGAGCTCACCGATCCGTCACGCATCGACGACGGCTCGGTCTACTCCTTCTCGGCGGTCGGAGCGCCGGTGTCCGACGACGGCCGCTACGTGGGCGTCGTGGCGCTCCTGCCAGCGATGGACGCCGAGTACGAGGCGCTGTGCCGGCACATCGAGCTGTACGACCTCGAGCAGGGCAGCGTCGCGCTGAGCCCCTGCATCGACAAGCTCGCCATCCCGTGGCCCGGCACTCGAGCCATCAGGACGCCGATCTTCACGACCACCGATCTCGGCGAGGTCGTGATCGGCCAGGTGGACCTCGGGATCCGCAAGTGGAGCCAGTTCGAGGGGCTCGTGCGTCTGTCCACCAACCAGGTGTGGCCCAGGGCCGTCTCACCCGACGCGAACGCGGTGGGCTTCTCGGCGGTCCAGTCGGGCTTGCCGTCCAGCGAAGGCGCCGGGTACGTCGACATCATCGAGCCCAGCGGCCGTGCCCGACTCGGCACGGTGAGCTACCGCACCAGGCCCGTCGGCATCGGCGCAGGAGCCGAGAAGGTGCTGATCGAGAGCAACGAACCCGCAGTCGTCGGCGCCGGTCCCGACGACCGGCGTGCGCTCTACGTCTGGACCCGCACCGGCTGAGTCCACGAGCAGTCTCCGAGAGCGGTCCGCCGGGGTCACCCCGGCGTGACCGCCTCTCGCGCAGCCTGACCATCGCTCGCGATCTGCGCCCGCTACCGTTCCGGGCGTGGCACGACGACGTGAGGATCGGCCGTCCAAGGCGCTCGAGCACTCGGTGCTGCCGATGGTCGACCGCATGGTCGAACAGCGGGCGGCCCACGCGGCCGAGTCGGTGGCCCGGCTGCGTGCCGACCACCCCGACGACTCCCCCGAGGAGCTCGCGAACCGCCTGATCCGTCGCTGCGCGAAGGACATGTCGATCGCGGGCGCCGTCAGCGGCGGTGCCGCGGCTGCGCCGGTCGCGGGCATGGCGGTCGCTGCGGCCTCCGCGGGAGTCGACTCGGCGTTCTCGATGAACCGCCTGGGCGAGCTGATCATGGGCATCGGCGAGATCTACGGCCACGGCATCGACTCCCACGACGAGCGCCGCACGGCCGTGCTCGCGGTCATCGGCCTGGTCGACGGCGCCGCGGTCGGCGTCAGCGGACTCGCGGCCAAGGCGGGAGTCCGAGGCGGCGCCAGGGTGCTGTCCCGGGTCCCCTCCCCCGCCAAGGGTGCCGTCACCGGCGGCGTCGCTCGCCGCACGGTCACCAAGCTGGGCGCGAAGTCCGGTCCGTGGAGCCTTGCCGCGCTCGTGCCGTACGGCATCGGTGCCGGTGTGGGCGCGGCCGGCAACGGGCTGCTCGCCCGGGCGGTCGGTAAGGCCGCCAAGGAGTACTTCGCGTCAGCCGGTGCAGCGCCGCTGCACGACCCGATCATCGAGGACGCGGGCGACGCAGAGGTGCTCGACCCGGAGTCGCCGACGGAGTCGACCTGGCGCCCGGACGACCTCGACGACGACGTGATCGACGCCGAGATCGTCGACGCGGAGATCGTCGACTGACGCCGACGACGCAGCGGGTCGAACCGTTAGGGTCGACCTCATGACCGATGTGACGCCCGCCCTGATCGACGGCGAGGACGTCCTCACCGACGACACCCACGAGGTCCACTCGCCCTACGACCGGTCGCTGGTCGGCAGCGTGCCCGTGTGCGGCGCCGCCGAGATCGACCGAGCCGTCGCCGTGGCCCGGGCCCGTCACCGCGAAGGAGCGCTGCACGCCTACGAGCGCGCCGAGGTGCTCGACCGCGCCGCCGTGCTGCTCTCGGAGCGCCTGGAGGACTTCGCCCGGTCGATCGCAGCCGAGTCCGCCAAGCCGCTGAAGACTGCCCGGGCCGAGACCGAACGGGCCCTCGACACGCTGCGCTTCTCGGCCGCGGCCGCCCGCACCACCACCGGCGAGACCGTCGCGTTCGACGCGAGCTCCGCGGGCGTCGGCAAGGTCGGCTACGTCATGCGGGTACCCGTGGGCGTGCTCGCCGCGATCTCGCCGTTCAACTTCCCGCTCAACCTGGTGTGCCACAAGATCGCCCCGGCCATCGCCGCTGGCTGCCCCGTGGTGCTCAAGCCGGCGTCCGCCACGCCGCTCACCGCCCTTGCGATCGCACGACTGTTCCACGAGGCCGGCCTGCCGCCGGGCTGGTTGAACGTCGTGACCTGCTCGGGCGCGGCGGCGAACCACCTGGTGCAGCACCGAGACGTGGCGATGGTCAGCTTCACCGGTTCACCGACGGTCGGCTGGGGCATCCGCGCCGCGGTGCCCCACAAGCGCGTCGGGCTCGAGCTCGGCAACAACGCGCCGGTGATCATCGAGCCGTCGGCCGACCTGGCACGCGCGGCGGCTCGCATCGCGGCGGGCGGCTACTCCTTCGCCGGCCAGTCGTGCATCTCGGTGCAGCGGGTCTACGTCGCACGGTCGGTCAAGGAGCGCTTCGTCGAGGCGTTGCTCGACGAGGTGTCGAACCTCACCGTCGGCGACCCGATGGACCCCGCCACCGACGTCAGCGCGCTGATCGCTCCGAAGGAGACGAGCCGCGTCGAGACGTGGATCGGCGACGCGGTCAGCCAGGGCGGTGTCGTGCTCACCGGTGCGACCCGCGATGACGCCGGAGTGCTCGTGCCGACGGTGCTCGACCGCCTCGCCCCCGACATGGAGGTCAGCCGCAACGAGGTCTTCGGCCCGCTCGTCGGCCTCGCGACCTACGACGATCTCGACCAGGCGATCGAGCTCGCGAACGACACCCGCTACGGGCTCCAGGCCGGCATCTTCACCGCCGAGGTCGCGACCGCTGCTCGACGCCGTGCGCCGACTCGACTTCGGCGGCGTGCTCGTCAACGAGGTGCCGACGTTCCGGGCGGATCAGATGCCCTACGGCGGCGTGCGCGACTCGGGCAACACCCGAGAAGGACCGGCCTACGCCATCGAGGAGATGACCGAACGCCGCCTCGTGGTGCTGCAGGGCTGACCTGTTGCGGGGCGGGCGTGCTGCAGGGCTGAGGTGACGGCTGGCGCTACTCGCCGATCGGGTGGCGCTGTTCGATCGAGACGATCAGCGAGCGGCGCTCGTCGTCGGTGACCTCTCCCCTGCCGTAGGCCTCGTCGACCCCGGCGAGCAGCTCCGGCACGGTCGTCGTCACGATCCGCAGCGTCCGTCCCGCCGTCGAGGTGATCGGCACCGGCAGGAACGCGAGGCGCACCCACGGCGGCGGGGGCTCGCCCTCGGTGAGCACCAGGATCCCCCGGGTCGTCGAGGTACCCGCGGCTCGTTCCGCGACCAGGCGGCGGCGGAAGACGTCGTGGTCGAAGGCCTCACGGGCGACGACCCGGTCGCCGTCGCTCAGCTCGGCCACCATCGGGGTGTCGAGCAGCGAGCGGTCGAAGCCCACCACGTCATCGTCGAGCAGCAGCTGCACCACGACGTGCGCGACGCCGTCGACGTCACGTGGCGAGATGTCGACGCCCATCACACCGTCGCGTCCGCCGGGCGATCCCGGTGCGACCATCGATCGTCCCGGCCCGCCGGCGAGCTCTGCACGAATCAGCTCCACGGCCCCACTCTACGACCCCGCTCCCCTCCCCGAATCTGCTCCGCCGAGAGGTCGGCGTACATCCGGGACTCGAACGTTGGACGGAGAACGACCGATTCGGTCGGATGCTGGCCAACGTTGGCCGCCCGAGCGCTCGAGCGCTCAGTTCACGCTCACATCGTCGGGGAACAGGCCTTGGCTGGCGATGCGGCCGCCCTGGCGACGCATGACACGGCGCCACAGCTGATCGGGATCGCTGCAGAACACGTCGTCGGGTGTGGCCTCGACCACGTACCAGGCGCCTGCCGCGAGCTCGGCGTCGAGCTGGCCGGCGGACCAGCCCGAATAACCCGTGAAGAGGCGGACGAGCTCGACGCCGCTCACCTCGTCGTTCACCAGCGACTGTGCGTCGACCACGACGAGGGGCCCCTCGACGATCGTGGCGTGCTCGAGTTCGGCGCCGATGCGTCGTCGGCCGAGTGCCAACAGACCGCCGATCGAGACGGGTCCGCCGACGAAGAACACGTCCGGTCCGACGACCGGCACGCTCAGAGTCCGGAAGGTGGTCGCTGACGTCGGTCGCGGAGGGCCGGTTCACGACGATGCCGAACGCGCCACCGTCGTCGTGCTCGAACACGAACACCACCGACTGCTCGAAGTTGTCGTCGCCGACGTCGGGCACCGAGACCAGCAGGCGTCGGGCCGCCGAGGGCCGCAGGTCGTCGTCGCTGCTCATCGGTACAGACTGGCGTGCACGGGGGCGTCTGTCAGCTCAGGTGATGTCGAGGCCCAGCATCTTGATCGCGTTGCCCCGCAGGATCTTGTACTGCTGCTCCTTGTCGAGGTGCGCCATCATCTTCTGCGCCACGGCCTTGGTGTGGGGCCAGGTCGTGTCGGTGTGCGGGTAGTCCGTCTCGAAGGTGACGTTGTCCAGGCCGATCACGTCGAGCGAGTTCAGTCCGTGCTGGTCGCGGAAGAAGCAGCCGTAGACCTGCTTGTAGTAGTAGCTCGACGGCGGCTCAGGGATGATGTCGGCGACCCCGCCCCAGGCGCGGTGCTCGCTCCACACGTCGTCGACACGCTCGAGGATGTACGGCAGCCAGCCGATCTGGCCCTCGGAGTACGCGAGGCGCAGCTCCGGGAAGCGCACGAGCACCCCCGAGAACAGGAAGTCCGACAGGCTCGCCATCGAGTTGTTGAAGCTCAGCGAGGCGGCCACCGCGACCGGCGCGTCGGGCGACGTGGCGGGCATGCGTGACGACGACCCGATGTGCATGCACACCACGGTCTGGGTGTCGGAGCACGCGGCGAACAGCGGGTCCCAGTAGCCGGAGTGGATGCTCGGCAGGCCCAGGTGCGGCGGGATCTCGCTGAAGCAGACGGCGTGGCAGCCGCGCGCGGCGTTGCGGCGCACCTCGGCGGCGGCGAGCTCGGCGTCCCACAGCGGGATGATGCACAGCGGCACCAGGTGGCCGTCGGAGTCGCCGCACCACTCCTCGACCATCCAGTCGTTGTAGGCGTAGACGCAGGCCTCGCCGAGCGCCCGGTCCTTGGCCTCGGTGAAGGTCTGGCCGCAGAACCGGGGGAACGTCGGGAAGCACAGCGAGACGTCGACGTGGT